>NZ_QPLK01000001.1 GCF_003340565.1 Rhodovulum sp. 12E13
CTTCAACAAGCTCAAGCATTTCCGAAAGATCGCGACCCGCTACGAGAAGTCGGCCACCAACTACCTCGCCGCGGTCCTGATTGCCTGCTCCAGGCTCTGGGCCAGGCATTATGAGTCCGCATCCTAGGCCGTGCCGGCCCCGGCCCCGCCCTTGTGCCTGTGGGCTGCGCGGGTAAGGTGCGCGCTCCACCGGGGGAGGGGCCATGGCGCCGAAGGTCGGAATCATCATGGGCAGCCAGTCCGACTGGCCCACCCTGCGCGGCGCGGCCGACATCCTCGCCGAGCTCGACGTGCCGCACGAGGCGCGGATCGTCTCGGCCCACCGCACCCCTGACCGGCTCTGGCGCTACGGAGACCAAGCGGCCGGGCGCGGGCTGATGGCCATCGTCGCCGGGGCGGGCGGCGCGGCCCACCTGCCGGGCATGGTCGCCTCGAAGACACGGGTGCCGGTGATCGGCGTGCCGGTCCAGACCAGGGCGCTGGGCGGGCTCGATTCCCTGCTGTCCATCGTGCAGATGCCCCGCGGCTACCCCGTCGCGACCATGGCGATCGGCGCCGCCGGCGCGGTGAATGCCGGGCTGATGGCGGCACAGATCGTGGCGCTGTCCGACCCGGCGCTCGCCGGGCGGATCGAGGCGTGGCGCGCGGCGCTGACCGACTCGATCCCCGAGGAGCCCGTCGATGAGTGAGCCGCTTGCCCCGGGCAGCATGATCGGCATCCTCGGCGGCGGGCAGCTTGGACGGATGCTCTCGGTCGCGGCCGCGCGCCTTGGCTACCGCTGCCACGTCTACGAGCCGGGTGCCGCGCCCGCCGCCGACGTGGCCCATGTGGTCACCCGCGCACCCTACGAGGACGATTCGGCGCTCGCCGCCTTCGCCGGCGCGATCGACGTCGCGACCTACGAGTTCGAGAACGTGCCCGCAGCCGCGCTCGACGCGCTCGAGGCGCGGGTGCCCCTGCGCCCCGGCCGCCGCGCCCTCGCCACCGCGCAGGACCGGCTGGACGAAAAGACCTTTCTCGCCGGTCTCGGCCTCACCGTCGCGCCGTATGCCCCTGTCGATGACGCCGCCTCGCTCGACGCCGCCCTGGAGCGGATCGGGACACCCGCCATCCTCAAGACGCGCCGGCTGGGCTATGACGGCAAGGGGCAGGCGCGCATCGACCGCGCCGACGACGCGACCGCGGCGCTCGCCGCGATCGAGGGGGCGCCGGCGATCCTCGAAGGGGTCGTGCCGTTCTCCGCCGAGGTGTCGGTCATCGTGGCGCGGGGCCTTTCAGGCGAGGTCGCGGCCTACGACCCGGGCGAGAACGTGCACGAGGGCGGAATCCTGCGCCGCACGACCGTGCCCGCCCGCCTCACGACCGCGCGGCGCACCGATGCGGTGCTGCTGGCGGGACGGATCGCCACTGCGCTCGACTACGTCGGCGTGATGGGCGTCGAGCTGTTCGTCACGCCCGCCGGCCTCGTGGTCAACGAGATCGCGCCGCGAGTTCACAACTCGGGTCACTGGACGCAGAACGGCTGCGCGGTCGACCAGTTCGAGCAGCACATCCGGGCCATAGCGGGCTGGCCGCTCGGCGATGGACGGCGGCATGCCGACGTGACGATGGAGAACCTGATCGGCGACGACGTGTTCCGCGTGCCGGCGCTCGCCGCCGAGCCGGGCACGGCGCTTCACCTCTACGGCAAGGCCGAAGCGCGGCCGGGCCGCAAGATGGGGCACGTCAACCGCATCATGCCTCGCGCCTAGCCCGCGCCACCGCCCGATGCCTGCGCAGGGCGGGCAACGGGGCGAGGATCGGCGGCGCGTGACAGGCGCTCGCGCCGGGCGTCGGCTGGCCGTCGCGCCCACCGGGCGGGGAACGGCCCCGACCGAAAGAGCGCGGCCGCCGGCGCTCTGCACGAGGCGACGAGGCGGCCAGCCGCCCCCGGTCAGTGCCCGTGGTCAGCGCCCCCGGTCAGCGCGCCCGATCCAGCAGCCAGCCGGCGAGTTCGCCCAGCACCGCGTCGGAGGCGGTGGAGTAGCCATCGAGGATCGCCTCAGCCGAGGTGTCGGGCACCGGCACCGCTTGGCGGAAGGTGCGGCTCGCGATCACGGCGGCGTCGCGCTCGCGCACGAGCCGGGCGACCAGCGTCACCTCCACCGTTGCGGCCTCGCCCCCCGGCGCCACCACCGCCCCGAAATCGAGCAGCGTCGCCACGAGCGCGAGGTCGCCCGTCGCCGCCAGCGGCGCGCGTCCGACATGCGCGAACGCGCCGGTGCGCAGCGCGGTCTCGACCGTCGCGGTGCGCAGCATCTCGGGGGCTGGCGCGCTCCACCGCGCCTCGGGCAGGTAGGCGACCTGCGTCGGCCCGGGGCGCACGAGAATGCTTTCGGTGTCGATGGCGCCCCCCGTCGCGAACGGCTCGACCGTGAGTTCGAGGCCGGTGGCGCGCCCCGTGGGCACCTCGGCCGGAGCGCGCAATTCGTGCACGTCCTGCGGGGCGGACGCGCGGTCGAGCGCGGCGAGGGCGGCGCAGCCCGACAGGGCAAGGGGGGCCAGAAGAGGCAACAGGCGGATCATGGCGCGTCTCATCGTCTGAAGGCCGGCTCGCCGCGGCCGAGGAAGCGGGCGGGGTCGCGCTCGATCTGGCGCACGAGGTCGTCGAGGCGGTCGACCAGTTCGCGCGCCTCCCGGGCGAGGCGGGTGTATTGCGGCAGGCCCTCGGAGGCGAAGGCGCCGAGCGGCGGCGCGACCTCGCCCGCCGCCCGCTCCAGCCGGCCGAAGGCCGAGCTCGCGCTTTCTGCCGCCGCGCGCAGCTCCTCGGCGATGACGGGCGCATCCTCGGTCACGCTGGCGATGGCGTCGTCGAGGCTGGCGAGCGTGGCGCGCAGATCGCCCGCGAGCGCGCCCACCTCCTCGTTCAGCACCCGGTCGGCAGATGCAAAGGCGCCCTCGGCCGTGGTCAGCGCCGCCTCGCCGGTCTCGAGCGCGGAGTCGAGCCGGGCGAGCGTGCCGTTGGCCCGCTCGAACGTGTCGGCCACGGTGGCGAGCGTCTCCGACACGTCGGACGAGATCGCCTCGGCCCGGCTCGCGGCAGACGACAGGTCGGCGCTGACGCTCTCGACGGCCTCGGCGGCGGTGGCGGTGGCCTGCCGCACGTCGTCGAGGATGGCGGGCAGCTCGGTCTCGGCCACGGCGAGGGCCGCTTCGGCGACCGCGTCGGCGTCGGCGATCAGGTCGCGGGCCTCGGCCACCGCCTCGGTGCCCGCCCCGCTCACCAGCGTCTCGACGCTCACCGCCGCCGCCTCGACAGAGGCGGCGGCCTCCGTCGAGGCGGCGAGGGCGTCGTCGGCGGCGGCGATGGTGGCCTCGGCCTCGCGCAGGCGCTCGGAGGCGAGCGTGCCCGCGCTCCGCACCTCGTCGAGCGCGGTGCGCGCCTCGGCCGCCACCGCCTCGGCCTCGGCCCGCAGCGCGGCCATCGTCTCCTCGGCAGAGGTGGACAGGCGCGGCAGATCCTGCGTGACGAAGCCCTCCGCCGCGTCGAACGTTGCCTCGGCGCTGGCCAGAGCCGACTCGCCGGCGGCCAGCGTCTGCTCGGTGCGCGCGGCGAGCTCGCGCACCTGCGCCATGGTCGCGTCGGCCGATTCCAGCGTGGCGGTCGTGCGCGCCGACAGGGCGTCGAGCCCCTCGGTGAAGCGCGCGATATCGTCCGTGGCCTCGGCGACCGTCTGCGTGACGGACGAGAAGTCTTCGAGCGCGCGGTCGAAATTGGCCGACGAGGAGGCCACGTTCTCGAGGATGGCGCTCACCTGGTCCTGCGTTTCGGGGCCCAGCAGGTCGGAAATGCTGCGCGTGATGTCGAGCACCTCCTCGAAGATCAGCGGGGCGTCCTCGGTGAGCGTCTGCAGCGGCGAGCGGGACGAGGGGATGTCGGGGATCGGGTCTTCGGAAACCTCCGCGAGCAGCGGATCGCGCGGATTGCCCGCCGAGATCGCCACGTGCGAGACGCCGGTCACCCCGAGGCTCTCCACTGTTGCCACGCTCGACGTGCGGACCGGCGTTCCGGCCTGTATCTCGATCCGCACGCGCACCAGCCCCGTCTGTTCCTCATCGAGCGCCACCTCGACGACCTGCCCCACGGGCAGCCCAGCGAAGCGCACCTCCGAGGCGTTGGACAGGCCCGAAACCGAGGTGAACAGCACGTCGTAATAGTCGAACTGCCGGTCGAGCTCGACGCGCGCGAACCAGAGGAAAAAGCCGAGCATTCCGAGGAAGCCGGCGAGCGTGAACGCCCCGATCAGCAGGTAGTTGGCGCGGGTTTCCATCGGCCTCGCCTACCTCATCCCCGTCCGCGGCGCATCCTCCTTGCGCGCGGCGCGGGCGCGCGGGCCGCGAAAATACTCCTGAACCCACGGATGGTCGACCTCCAGCATGTCGTCGAGGGTGCCGGCCGCGAGCACACGCTTTTCGGCCAGCACCGCCACCCGGTCGCAGGCGGCATAGAGCGTGTCGAGGTCGTGCGTGACGAGGAACACCGTCAGCCCCAGCGAATGCGACAGGTCGCGGATCAACGCGTCGAAAGCCGCAGCCCCGATCGGGTCGAGGCCCGCGGTCGGCTCGTCGAGGAACACGATCTCGGGGTCGTGGGCCAGAGCGCGCGCCAGCCCCGCCCGCTTGCGCATGCCGCCCGACAGCTCGGCAGGGTACTTGTCGCCTGCATTCCAGGGCAGGCCCGACAGCGCGATGCGGAACCGCGCGAGGCCGTGCCGCGTCTCGGCCGAGAGGCCCGCGACCGAGCGCAGCGGCACCTCGACGTTCTCGACCACCGTGAGCGAGGAGAACAGCGCCCCGTCCTGGAACATCACCCCGATCCGGTGCGACAGCGCCTCGCGCGCGGCCTCGTCGCCGGCCAGCACATCGGTGCCCAGGAGCGTGATTCGGCCGGCGGCGGGGCGCTCCAGCCCCGCGATGGCGCGCAGCAGAACCGACTTGCCGGTGCCCGAGCCGCCGACCACGCCCAGGATCTCGCCGCGCCGCACGTCGAGGTCGAGCCCGTCATGCACCACGTGCCGGCCGAACTGCATGCGCAGGTCGCGCACCTCGATCACCGTCTCCGCCCCGCTCACATCCCGACCTGTTCGAAGAAGATCGAGAACAGCGCGTCGGCGACGATGACGGCAAAGATCGCCGCCACCACCGCGGCCGAGGTCATCCGCCCCAGCGATTCGGCCGTGTCGCCCACCCGCAGCCCCGCCTCGCAGCCGATCACCCCGATCAGCACGGCGAAGACGGGTGCCTTGATCATGCCGACGGTCAGGTTCGACACGTCCGTGCCCTCGGCCAGCCGGGTGACGAACATCGCCGGCGAGATGCCGAGCTCGAGCCACGCCATCAGGCCGCCGCCGAAGAGGCCCGCCAGGTTGGCGACAAGGCCGAGGATCGGCAGCATGAGCACGAGAGCCAGGATGCGCGGCACGATCAGCGCCTGCCCGGGGTCGATGCCCAGCGTGCGCATCGCGTCGATCTCCTGGCGCATCTTCATCGAGCCGATGGCGGCAGTATAGGACGAGGCCGTCCGCCCCGCCACGATGATCGCGGTCAGCAGGATGCCCAGTTCGCGCAGGATCGAGATCGAGATCAGTTCGACCACGAAGACCTCGGCCCCGAAGGGCCTGAGCTGCGCCGCCCCCTGGAAGGCGAGGACGATGCCGATCAGGAAGGCCATGAGCGCCACGATGGGCACCGCCCGCACGCCCGCGTCCTGGCAATGGTGGACAAGGGCGGTGAGCCGCAGTTCGCGCGGGCGGATCACGCACCGCGCCAGCCGCGCGACGAAGAGGCCGAGCACGCCGGTGAAGGCGGCCGCCGCCTGCGCCGTATCGACCACCTCGCGCCCCACCCGCTCCAGCCAGGCCGCGAAACCACGCCGGCCCGGCGCCTCGGTCGCCGGTACGGGCATCGCCTGCCGGACGGTCTCGAGGATGCGCGCGACCGAGTCGTTGGCGCCGACGATGGCAAGCTGCCCGCCGCCGTCCTCCATCCGGTCGGCGGTGGAGAGCAGCGCCCAGGCCACGCTGGTGTCGATGCGCCCGGCGCCCGAGAGGTCGATCTCGGCAGGCGCCCTGGCGTGCCATCCCGACAGCCGGCTCTCGATCTCGGGAAGGTCGGCAAGGCCGACCTCGCCCGAAAGGCTGAGGCTCTGCTCCCCCGCCCCGGTCTCGATCCGCCCCGCCGCCTGTGCCTTGCTCATTGCGCCGTTCTACGCCGCCCGCGGGCAGGAGGGAAAGCGCCTCCGCCGGCGGAGGGGCTAGCCCGAGGCGTCGTCGCAGGCCCGGCGCAGCGCGTCGCGCACGGCAGCGTCGATGTCGGCGGCACCGACGCCCTCCGTGCTGTCGGCCACGGCGTCGCGCGCCTTGAGATAGTGCCCCAGCACGCCCCATCGCTCGTAGACCCGGGCAAGGATGTCACCGCCGGTTGCCGTCGCATCGGCCGTGTCGATGAGCGTCTTCATGTCGCTGCGTGCCAGACGCTCCAGCGCGAAGCCGGGGCTGCACAGCTCCGCGTCGCTATAGCTCGCCCCGGCAGGCCCGGCGGCGAGCGCCGCGAGTCCGAGCATCGCCGCGACGTGCCCGGCGCATGCCCGGGCGCGGCTCATCCGAACAGCCGCGCCAGAAGGCCCCGGCGCTCGGGGGGCAGGGGAACGCCGGCGCAGGCCGACCGCCGCCGCCGCAGGAACGCCCAGACATCGGGCGCGATGTCGTCGAGATCGGTCTCGATGCGGCGAGCGGTGCGGGCAAAGTCGAACTCGGTGTCGAGCCAGTCGATCACGCCCGGGCCGAGTTGCGCGTCGGCGAGCGGACAGGCCCGGCGCAGCCGGCGGAAGGCCGTGGCGGCGTCGCGGGCGCCCACCCGCTCGAGATCGGTGGCGATGCGGTCGAGCCGTTCCACGCAATCGGGGCGTATCAACGTCTCCACGATGCCCCGGGGCCCTTGCGCCCGCCGGCGCCAGATCAGCGCAGTGAGCGCCGCGTCGAGGTCGCTGTCGCGCCCGTCGCAGCCCGCGAGAGCTGCCTCGGCGCGACCGAGTTCGGCAGGATCGTCGCCCGCCAGAAGGTCGTCGAGCGTCTGCTGCATGTCGCAAACGTATTACAATTGGCTGAAATGGCAAACGTGGGCGCCCCGGTCGCGCTGTCCGGTGCCCTCCGGGCCGGCGTCGGGGCGGCCGGGGTGACGCGCCCGCTGCACGGGTCGATCGACAGTCTGCGCTGGCCGTTTTGCGCCTCTGGCGTCACGTCGCGTGCTGCGCCATCCGCATGGGGCTGACGTGACGTCCGGGCACGGCTTGGCGGCGCGGCAGGCTCGGATTATTGCGGTCGCTCGACCCGCGTTCCGGAGGCCGCATGACGAGCACCGCAGAGACCAACATCGCCCGCACCATTGCCGCAGAGATCGCGGCGGCGCCCGCGCAGGTCGCGGCTGCCGTCGCGCTGCTCGACGAGGGTGCGACGGTGCCCTTCGTCGCGCGCTATCGCAAGGAGGCGACCGGCGGTCTCGACGACACGCAGCTTCGCGTGCTGGCCGACCGTCTGGCCTACCTGCGGGAGATGGAGGCGCGGCGCGAGACGATCCTTTCCTCGATCCGCGAGCAGGGAAAGCTGACCGACGAGCTCTCCCGTGCCATCGCCGGGGCCGAGACGAAGGCGGCGCTCGAAGACATCTACCTGCCTTACAAGCCCAAGCGCCGCACCAAGGCGATGATCGCCCGCGAGAACGGGCTCGAGCCGCTGCTGCGCGCCATCCAAGCCGATCGGGCGGCCGAGCCCGCGGCACTGGCCGAGGGGTATGTGTCGGAGGCCGTGCCCACGGCGAAGGAGGCGCTGACCGGCGCGCGCGACATCCTCGCCGAGGAACTGGCCGAGAATGCGGGGCTGCTGGGGCGGCTGCGCGCCTTCATGCAGGCCGAGGCGGTTGTCACGGCGACCGTCGTGCCCGGCAAGGAGGAGGCCGGCGCCAAGTTCTCCGACTATTTCGACCACCGCGAGGCATGGGCGACGATTCCTTCGCACCGGGCGCTCGCCATCCTGCGCGCCTCGAAGGAAGAGGTGGTGACGGTGGGCATCGTGCCGCCCGACGAGGCTGGAACGGCGCGCGCGGTGGGCATGATCGCGGCCGAGATCGGTACCGGGGGCGACGCGCCCGGCGACCGCTGGCTGCGCGAGGCCGCCGCCTGGACCTGGCGGGTGAAGCTGTCGCTTGCCATGTACATGGATCTCATGGGCGAGATGCGCCGCCGCGCCCACGAAGAGGCCATCGCCGTCTTCGCCCGGAACCTCAAGGATCTGCTGCTCGCCGCGCCGGCCGGCCCGCGCCCCACGCTCGGCCTCGACCCCGGCATCCGCACCGGGGTCAAGGCGGCGGTGGTCGACGCCACCGGCAAGGTGATCGAAACCGCCACGCTCTACCCCTTCAAGCCGCGGCAGGACGTGCGCGGCGCCGAGGCCGCGGTGCTCGACATGGTGCGCCGGCACGGGGTGGAACTGATCGCCATCGGCAACGGCACCGCCAGCCGCGAGACCGAGCGTTTCGTCGCCGACACGCTGCGGCTGTTGCCCGAGGGCATGTCGCGGCCCGTCAAGGTGATCGTCTCCGAGGCGGGCGCGTCGGTCTATTCCGCCTCCGAACTCGCGGCGCGCGAGTTTCCCGATCTCGACGTGTCGCTGCGCGGCGCCGTCTCGATCGCCCGCCGCCTGCAGGATCCGCTGGCGGAGCTGGTCAAGATCGAGCCGCAGTCGATCGGCGTCGGACAGTATCAGCACGACGTCGACCAGCGGCGTCTGGCGCAGGCGCTCGAGGCCGTGGTCGAGGATGCGGTGAACGCCGTCGGCGTCGATCTCAACACCGCGTCGGCCGCGCTGCTCTCGCACGTCGCCGGCCTGTCGCCGCGGCTGGCCGAGGCGGTTGTCGCCCACCGCGACGCGCACGGCGCCTTCCCCACGCGCAAGGCCCTGCTCAAGGTCGCGGGCCTCGGGCCCAAGGCCTTCGAGCAGGCGGCGGGCTTCCTGCGGATCACCGGCGGAGACGAGCCGCTCGACGCCTCCGCCGTCCACCCCGAGGCCTACGGCCTCGCCCGGCGGATCGTGGCCGCCTGCGGGCGCGACCTGCGCGAGATCATGGGCGACGGCGCGGCGCTGCGGGGGCTGCGCGCGGGGGACTTCGTCGACGACAAGTTCGGTCTGCCCACCGTGCGCGACATCCTCGCCGAGCTGGAAAAGCCGGGCCGCGACCCGCGCCCCAGCTTCAAGACCGCTGCCTTTGCCGACGGCGTGGAAGAGATCGGCGACCTGAAGCCGGGGATGCTGCTCGAAGGCACGGTGACCAACGTCGCGGCCTTCGGCGCCTTCGTCGATATCGGCGTGCACCAGGACGGGCTGGTGCATGTCAGCCAGCTCGCCGACCGGTTCGTGAAGGACCCGCACGAGGTGGTGAAGGCGGGCGACGTGGTGAAGGTGCGCGTGCTCGAGATCGACATCGCCCGCAAGCGCATCGGCCTGTCCATGCGGAGCCAGGCCGAGGCCGGCGCGCGAAAGCGCGATGGCGGCCGCGGCGAGACACGCGATGGGGCGCGCGACAAGGGCCGCGGCAAGGCAGGGCCGGGCCGGGGTGGGCCAGGCAAGGGCGGAGGCACGCCACGCGCGGCAGAGGAGGCGCAAGGTGCGTTCGGCGCCGCCCTGCGTGACGCCCTCAAGGGAAAGGACTGACGGCAGCGATCGTCTCGTCGGCGGCCCCGGCCCGCGTCGCGCGGCCCCGGCCGATTCGCACGTGCGGCGGCCACATGGCAGTCCGTGTCCGCGCGCTTGCGCGCGGGCCGGCTCAGGTCTCGTCGTCCCTGTAGGTAATGAGCAGCATCCAGGCGAGGTAGCCGCCGATCGCGGCAAAAATGATGGCCCAGCCGGAATTGCCGAGGCTCGCTTCCACCCCCGCCCAGCCGAAACTGACCACGACAAGCGCGACGCGCCGCCACTTGGGCCGGAAGAACGGGTGAGACGGGTCGAGCAGCTTCATCGGAGCACCCGCCGCGCTGCCCGACCGGCGCGCGCGCGGGCAAAGGCGGCGGCCAACCGGAGCGCGGGCCGCAGGGCGGCCACGCCAAGGCGCGGCACGGCGTGGATGCGCCCGGCGCGCGCCATCTGCCGCGCGCCCGCCACCGCGGGGTCGCCGCCCCCGGACACGCGGCCGGTGTCGGCCAGGAGTATCGTCTTCGGGCCGGTGCCCGCCATCAACCGGTCGATCTCGGCCTCCCTTTCGGCAACCGTGCCCGCCGGGTGATCCTAGCAGAGCGTGCTGCGCGCGTCGGCAGTGAAGTGCGCCGGCACCTCGAGGGCAAGGCAGAAGCGCGGCCAGGCTTCCTCGCGGCAGCGACCTGCAGCGGACCGCCCCGGTGCGATTGCCATGCACGGCCTTCGATGTCGCGCAGGGCCCGCGCGGCGCCGAGAGCGCAGGCGGCCCCAGGGGCATCCGGCGCTGCGTCTGCAACAGCGACAGGCGCATCGCCCTGCGAGCCTGGCGCGGCATCGGCCGCGCTGTCGTCGATGTCGATCATCACGGCCGCGATCCCGACATCTGTTTCGTGTCGCGTCGCCATTCTGCTCCCGCTCGCTGCCGTGGCAGACGATGCGATTTGCCAAGGCGCGCCGGCTTGCCCGGCAAGGCCCGGACGTCAGACACGCAGGCCGTCCGCGTCGAAGAAATGCACCGGCCCGTCGAACGCGAGGCCGACGCGCACCCCCGGCCGCAGGTCGGTGCCGCCCCCGAGGCGCGCGGTGATCCGGCCGAGTGGCCCTGCCTCCACGATGACGAACGTGTCGGCGCCGAGGAATTCTACAAGATCGACCTCGCCGTCGCAGGCGCCCTCACCCTCGGCCACGAGGCGCACATGCTCGGGCCGCACGCCCACATGCGCCGCCGCGCCGGGGCGGTCGAAGGCGCCGCCGCGCCCGCCCTCGAGCAGGTAGCGGCCTCCCTCTGTGCGGCAGGGCATCACGTTCATCCGGGGCGATCCGATGAACTGCGCGACGAAGAGATTGGCCGGCCGGTCGTACAGCTCGCGCGGGCTGCCGACCTGCGCAATCCGGCCGAAGTCGAGGACCACGATGCGGTCGGCCAGCGTCATCGCCTCGACCTGGTCGTGGGTGACGTAGATCATCGTCCGGGTCAGCGACTGGTGCAGCTTGGCGATCTCGTAGCGCATCTCGACGCGCAGGGCCGCGTCGAGGTTCGACAGCGGCTCGTCGAAGAGGAAGGCGGTCGGGTCGCGCACGATCGAGCGGCCGATCGCCACCCGCTGCCGCTGCCCGCCCGACAGCGCCTTTGGCCGCCGGTCGAGATAGTCGCCCAGCTTGAGGATGCGCGCGGCCTCGAGGACCTTCTCGTCGATCTCGGCCCTGGGCCGCCCGGCGGTCTTGAGCGCGAAGCCCATGTTCTCGCGCACGCTCATGTGCGGGTAGAGCGCGTAGGACTGGAACACCATCGTCAACCCGCGCTTCGACGGCGGGTCGGCTGTCACGTCGCGGCCGTCGATGGTCAGCCGGCCGCGGCTGATCTCCTCGAGCCCGCCGATCATGCGCAGCAGGGTCGATTTCCCGCAGCCCGAGGGGCCGACGAAGATGACGAATTCGCCGTCGCCGATCTCGAGGTCGACGCCCTTGATCACCTGCACGTCGCCGAACCACTTCTCGACGCCCTCGAGCCGGATCGCCCCCATGCTCACGCCCCCCTCGCGCGGGGCGAGGCCCATGCGAGCCAGACCGCCGCCGTCCAGGTAAAGGTGCCGCCGCCGGCGGGCGCGCCCGTCAGAGGGTCGAAATACTCCGCGAAGGCGTGCTCGGCGATCAGTTGCGCGGTGCGGCGGCGAAGCGCCTGCGCCTGCGCGGCATGGCCCATTTCGGCCAGCCCCAGCCCGATCAGCGCGTTCATGATCGCCCAGGTCGGCCCCCGCCAGTAGCGGCGCGCGTCGAACCTTGGATCCGCGGGGTCGAGGCTGGCCACAGGGTAGGGCACGCGGCCGAGCATCCCGTCGAACTTGGCCAGCATCCGCTCGTCGTCGACGCCGCCCAGCCAGCAGAGATACGAGGCGTTGGTCAGCGCGCCGGCGAAGGCGCCGGTGCCGAGGTCGCGCCCGTCATAGGCACCGATGGCGGGGTTCCACAGGCTTTCGGCGCCGCGCTCCAGCGTGCCGATCCACTCCCCGATCTCGGCCACGTCGCGCCCCAGGCCCCGGCCGAGGGCCGCGAGGTCGCGGCAGGCGCCCATCAGGATGAAGGTCATGCCGGGATCGGCCACGCGAAAGGGCGCGCCCTCCGCCATGGCGGCCTCGTCCCAGCCCAGCCGCCGTCCCCGCTCGACCAGCCAGATGTAGCGGTCGTAATCGGCCCTGGTGGGCCGCATCGAGGCATCGACATGGGCGGTGTCGCGGCGGGTGTAGGGCTGCACGCCCGCGGGCTCGATGGCGGCCATCGCCCCGTCCCAGTCGGGGGCGTTGTCGCGGCCCGCCTCCCAGGGATGGGTGACGAAGATCGCGCCGCCCTCGCAGCGCCACTCCATGAACCAGCGGTGCCACGCGAGCAGCGGCTCGAAGAGCGCCTCTGCCTCGGGGCGCCCGCGGTCCTTCTCCCACAAGCGCCGCACGAAGCTCGCGGCGACCGGCGGCTGGGTGATGCCGGACGAGGGCAGGGGGCCGCGCCCCGCCGTCCCCCACACGTCCGGCCCGGGAAAATAGCCGGGGTCGGGCCTGTGGAACAGGATGTGCGGCACCATCCCGTTCGGCCACTGGCCCGAGAACAGCCGCTCCACCTCCTGCCAGGCGCGGTCGAGATCGAACGCGGCGAAGCCCCAGGCCGCGACCATCGAATCCCAGTTCCACTGGTAGGGATAGAGGCCGTCGGTCGGCACGGTGTAGCCGCCCCGGTCGTTCAGGAGCAGGATCTCGCGGGCGCGCGCGTCGAGCGCCTGCACGTCGTTCAGGTCGCATTCGGTCATGGTCGGTTCCGTCTGTCGGGGGGCCTCATCCCTTCACGCTCCCCGCCGTCAGGCCCTTCGTCATGAACCGCTCGAGCGCGAGGAAGACGACCATGATGGGCACGGTGGCGACGACCGCGCCCGCCATCAGGTTCTGCCGGGGCACCTCGGAGCTGTCGAGCGCGGCGACGCCCCGCGTGAGAGTGAAGATCGAGGGATCGTCGAGCAGCATGAAGGCGAGCAGGAACTCGTTCCACGCGATCATGAACACGTAGAGCGAGACGGAGGCGAGCGCGGGCAGCGACAGGGGCAGCGTGATCTTCCAGATCACCTGCAGGCGGCTCAGCCCGTCCATCAGGCCGGCCTCCTCGACCTCGGCCGGCAGGCCCCGGAAATAGCCCTGCAGCATGTAGAGCGCGACCGGGATGGTCGTGACCGGGTAGATCATCACCAGCCCGAGGATCGTGTTGCGCAGCCCCGTCATCGAGAAGGCGATGTAGATCGGCAGCGCCAGCACGATCATCGGCACCATGTAGATCAGCAGGATCGAGCGCGAGAACGCCGCGCGCCCCCTGAACCGCAGCCGCGCCACCGCGTAGGCGCCGGGGATCGAGAACAGCAGCGTCAGGATCACCGTCAGGAGCGAGACGTAGGTCGACGTCCAGAGGTAGGTGCCGAAGTTGAAGTCGCGGAACAGCTCCCCATAGGCGCGGAACAGCGCCCAGCCCCGCGAGATGTCGATCGAGAAGTCGAGGGGGTTGGCCAGCAGCTCCGCCTGGTTCTTCAGGCTGGTCATCACCATGACGTAGAAGGGGATCAGCACGATCGCGACGAAGAAGATCGTGCCGACGCCGGTCAGCAGGCGGATGAGCGCGGCCTCGACCTCGTGCCGTGTCAGCGCGCCGGGGGCGAGGCCCCGCGTCATGCGCAGCGTGCCGGCGAGGGCGACGCCGGCGGTGGCGGCATGGCCCGCGAAAGCCGCCCACGGCGCGGCCGCGCCCGTCTGCAGCGGCCCGAGCCCGGCGATGCCGGCGCCCGCCATCAGCGCGGCGGCCACGGCGGCCGGCCCGCGCCCGTGAAGGGCGGCCGCGCCCAGCGCCGCGCCCCAGGCCAGCGACCACAGGCCCGAGGGGCGGAAGGCGCCTCCCGTGGCGAAGGCGAGCGTCACCGCGACGGTCAGCGCGATGACCCATGTCCAGACCACCCCGATGCCCGGCGCGGCCACGTATCCCCGACGGATCAGGCCCATGCCGCGCCCCCGTCTTCTTCTTGCTCCAAATATCCCGGGGGAGTCGCCGCGGTACGCGGCGACGGGGGCGGCGCCCCCGCCGTCGGAGCCGCCGGGCGGGCGCTCACAGCCCTTCCTCCCGGCTGATGTAGCGGAAGAACAGAACCGAGAAGAGCAGCAGGCACAGGAAGATCACCACCGCCACGGCCGCCCCGGCGCCGATGTTCGACACCGCGAAGGCCTGCTCGTAGACGTTGACGGTCAGCGTGCGGGTGCCCGCGTTGCCGCCCGTCAGCAGGAAGATGTCGTCGAACTTGTTGAAGGTCCAGATGAAGCGCAGCAGGAACAGAACCGTCAGGATGCCCATCAGCTGCGGCAGCGACAGATACCAGAATTTCTGGAAGGGCGAGGCGCCGTCCATGTCGGCGGCCTCGTAGATGTCGTCGGGCAACGACTGCATCCGGGCTAGGATGAACAGGAAGCAGAGCGGAAAGTAGCTCCACATCGCGAAGACGGTGACCATGATCAGCGCGAAGGGGCGCTGACCGAAGAAGTTGATCGCCTCGGCCGTCACGCCCATCTGGATCAGCAGCGCGTTGACCGAGCCCGAGAAGGGGTCGAACAGGATCACCCAGGTGAAGGCCACCGCGATGATCGGCGCCACGTAGGGAAACAGGAAGAGCCCCCGCAGCAGGCCCTGCCCCCGCACGTCGCGGTCGAGCAGCAGCGCGGCGAAGAGGCCGAGCACGATGGCGCCGATCGTGCCGAAGAAGGTGTAGAACAGCGTGATGCCGAGCGTCCGCCAGAATTCGCCGCCGTCGAAGACGCGGGCGAAGTTGTCGAGCGTGAAGTCGAGATTGGTCAGCACGTTGTCGGCGGTGCCCGTCAGGCGCGGTGCGCTCGCCGCGACGTCGCCGCCGTCGAGATAGGCCGCGCCCACGGTCACTGGGATCTCGACCGTCGCGCGCCAGCCGCCCTCGACGGTGCCGAAGTCGCAGGTGAGGCGCACGCCCTCCAGGGTGCAGGGCTCGGGCACGGGGCCGGCGACCTCCAGCCCGGGGGGCAGCGTGTCGGTTAGCATGACGCCGCGGATCTCGGCATCCTGGCTCGAGTTGCGCAGGCGATAGCGGATCTCGGCCGCGTCGCCCGGCGCCTCGGGCCGGCCGCGCAGATCCTCGCGCATCACCACCTCGGGCGGGCGCAGGTCGGCCAGGCCCACCGGCTTGAACGAGATCCAGAACACGGCGAGCAGCGGCAGCACCACCACCATCGCCACGATGAACAGCGTGGGAAACAGCATCCCCCAGGCCAGTCGCGCCTCGCGCCGCGCGAGCGGGCCGGTGCCCGCGGGCGGCACGGGTGCGGCGACGGCGGCCGCGTAGCGGTCGGCCCCGCTCGGTGGCGCGTCGCCGTCGGGGATCGTGTCGGTCATGGCCCGCCCTCCGGCCGGACGGGGCGCGGCGGGCTGCGCCGCCGCGCCCCACGCGGCGTCACTCGATGGCGCCCAGCTCCTCGTTCATCGCCGCCACGGCGGCCCGGGCGTCGATCTGGCCGTCGATGTACTGCCGCACGATGCGGTTGATCGCCTGGCTGTTGATCATCTTCGAGGCCAGCGCCAGCTGCCCCTCGGCCACGCCCCAGCGCTGCGCCACGTCGAGGCCGCCGACGATTTCCTCGATCATCGACGCCTCGTAGAGATCGCCCAGCGGCGCCTTGCGGTCGACGCCCACGGGCAGCGTCGCCCAGGCCTGCTCGAACCTGTCGGGGTCGTCGGGCGTGCCCTTCCGCACGGGGAACTTGCCCTCGGGCGCGATCGAAAGCGTCTGGGTATAGCCCTCGTCCATCGAGAACTTCACGAAGTCCATCGCGGCATCCGTGTCGGCATCGGCCGTGATCCCGAAATAGCGGATGTCGGCCCAGGCCGCGCCACCCTCGTTCGACGGGCCCGCGAAGTTGGTGACGATGCCCGTGCGCGAGGCCAGCTCGGGCGAGGTCGGGTCGTCGTTGATCGTGGGGGGCGCGCTGTCGCGCAGGCCGGCGAGCTCGTCGAGGATGAAGGGCGACCAGATGATCATCGCCGCGTCGCCTGCGAAGTAGAGCGTGCGCGACTGGTCCCAGTAGAGCTCGCCCGGCGGCGAAGCCTCTGCGATCGCCTTGTAGAACTCGAGCACCTCGGTCGTCGCGGCCTCGTCGAGGGGTGCGAAGCCGTTCTCGTCGACCGGCGAGACGCCGTTGGCGAGGAAGACGTGCTCGAGCACCTGGGACATGAAATTCTCGTCGACCTTGGTAGCGGCCACGAAGCCGTACATCTCGGGCGGGTTGTGCAGGGCCTCGACGGCGGCGAGCACGTTGGCGTAGCTGTTCGGCGGCTCGAGGCCCGCCTCGTCGAACAGGTCCTTGCGATAGACGATCATCTGCGTCCAGCCGTCGACGGGCACCGAGGCGTAGCCGCCCTCGACCGCGGCCATCTCGAGCGCGCCGGATGCGAAGGTGCCGGCGCCCAGATCCTCGATCACGTCGGTCGCGGCCTCGGTATCGAGGATACCCGCCTCGGCCCAGGGCAGGGCGTATTGCAGCGTGTGGTAGATCACGTCGGGCAGGTCGCCCGCAGCGAAGGCGGCGGTGGCGCGCGTGCCGAGATCGCTCTCGGTCACCGGGATCACCTCGACGGCGATGCCGGTCTGCTCCTCGAAGACGGCGGCCATCTCTTCCTGCTTGGCCAGCCGCTCGGGCTGTTCCTCGGTCGTCCAGAAGCGGATGTCGGCGGCGGCGGAGCCGGCGCTCAGCGCCAGCGCCATGGC
Source organism: Rhodovulum sp. 12E13 (assembly GCF_003340565.1). Lineage (GTDB taxonomy): Bacteria > Pseudomonadota > Alphaproteobacteria > Rhodobacterales > Rhodobacteraceae > HLUCCA09. The sequence continues at coordinate 17,030 of NZ_QPLK01000001.1, forward strand.
CGCGCCGCCCATCAGGCGCGCGAGGGTCGGTCTGGATGCGTTCATGGTCGTCCTCCCTTGGTGTCGTGATGTCTTGATGTGGTGGCGGCGACTCGCCGGGCGAGCGCCGCGGAGCTCAGGGCCGGCGGCCCGTCCGAGCCGCGGGGGCAGAGCCGGGCGCGGGCGGTCTCGCGCAGGGCCTCGGGCGGCTCGCCCCGGATGCGACGGATCAGCAGCGCGGCGAGGCGTGCCCCTGCGGCGCGGTTGTCGACCTCGAAGGTGGTGAGCGGTGGCGCGACCCACGCGCCCTCGGGCACCCCGTCATAGCCGATCAGCGACAGGTCGCGGCCCACCATCAGGCCGGCCTCGCGTGCGGCCCGGTGGGCGCCGAGCGCGCCCATGTCGGTGGCGCAGACGAGCGCGGTGGGCGGCTCGGCCCCTGCGAGCAGGCGCGCGGTGCCGGCGGCCCCCGTTTCCATCGTGGTGGCGCCGTGGGTCTCGAGCGCGGGGTCGCATGGCAGCCCGAGCGTGGCCAGCGCGCGGCGGTAACCCTCGAGGCGCAGCGCGTTGTAGGCCAGCCCCGCGCCGCCGCCGAGATAGCCGATCCGCTGGTGGCCGTGGGCATGCAGGCGGCGCACCGCCTCGTCCATCGCGGCCTCGCCGAGCAGGTCGAACCAGGCGCAGCCGGTCGGGTCGCCGGTGCGCCCGAACAGCACGAAGGGCACGCCGGCGGCGCGCAGCAGGTCGATTCGCGGGTCGGAGAGCCGGGTGCGCGGCAGGATGAATCCGTCGGCCTTCCGCTCGGCGATCAGCCGGGTGAGCACCGCGCGGGTTTCGCCGTCGTCCTGCGCCGTGGCGATGGTGAGCGAGCAGTTCTCGGCGCTCGCCGCGGTGGTCAGCCCCGCAAGGAAATCGGCGAGGAAGGGGCGCTGCTCGTCGGGCTCGCCCACCTGCAGGACCAGACCTATGGCGCCCACACGCCCGGTGCGGATCGCCTTGGCCTGCGCCGAGGGGAGGTAGCCCATCCGCTCGGCCGCCTGGCGGACACGCTGCCGCGTGCGGTCCGAGATGTCGGGGTAGCCGTTCAGCGCGCGCGACACGGTGCCCTTGGATACCCCCAGCGCCTCGGCGACGTCGGTGATCGTCGCGCGCCGTGCGCCGGCGGCGGGCTGCCCGCTCCGCACGCCGTTCGGCGGCGCGTCGGTGAGCATCCGTCTTCCTCCCTGACTGCGACTGTTCGCACCGAAACCGGTTTCGGCAAGGGGCAAATGTGGGATTAGCCTCGCGGCGAGACAGCAGCACGGTTCCCGAAGGGCACCGGGCCAGCGGCGCACGGGCAGAGAGACGGCAGAAAAAGGTGAAGGGCCGACCTCGCGGTCGACCCTTCTCCCACGCGTCCTCGCACCGAACGCACTCTGAAAGGCCCACCATACTGATCGGGTCCTGTCAGAGGTACTGCACTCTCCCGGAGATTGCAAAGCTGCGCTGCGTCGAATTTGACGCGATTCCAGTATGTTCGGCGCGCCCCGTCGTGCGGGCTGTCAGGCGTATACGCCTTGCTTGCCGAAATGCGTCGTCAACAGATAATAGACCACCGCGCGATACTTGTTGCGCTCCGATTTGCCGTAGAGTTCAATCACCGTGTCGATGGCGGCGTCGAGCTCGGGGCCGTCGGGCAGGCCGAGCTTGCCGATCAGGAAGTTCTTGCGCACCGTCTCGATCTCGCCCGGCTGCGTGGCCGCCACCGTCTCGGAATCGGCGTTGTAGATCGAGGGGCCGAGACCGATGACCACCTTGGTCAGCAGGTCCATGTCGGGCTCGACCCCGCATTTCGTGCGCAGGTCGCCCGCGTACTTCTCGATCAATTCGTCGCGCTGGCTCATTGTCTCTGATCTCCCTTGACCGGCAGCCTTGCCGCAGGGGCAAGAATGACCGCCACGAATCGCTCGCTCAAGCGTTAATGCAATCCTCCGGCGGAATTCGGCGTGGGCGGGGCGCGGGCTCAGCCGCGGCCGTAGACGTCTTCGTAGCGCACGATGTCGTCCTCGCCGAGGTAGGAGCCGGTCTGCACCTCGATGAGATACATCGGCAGGCGCCCGGGGTTGGCCATGCGGTGCACCATGCCGAGCGGGATGTAGACCGACTGGTTCTCGCTCAGCAGGCGGGTCTCGTCGCCGATCGTGACCTCGGCGGTGCCCGCGACCACCACCCAGTGCTCGGAGCGGTGCATGTGCGATTGCAGCGACAGCACGCCGCCCGGACGCACCATGATCCGCTTCACCTGAAAGCGGGCGTCGATGCACAGCGTCTCGTACCACCCCCACGGTCGGTGAAAGCGGGGATAGTCGTCGGCCTGCCGCACCTGCGCGTCGCGCAGGGCCGAGACGACCTGCTTGACCTCCTGCGCGCGGTGACGGTCGGCCACCAGCACCGCGTCGCGCATCGCCACGGCAACCACATCCTGCAGGCCAAGGCCGACAAGGTGCATGCCCGGCTCTTCCGAGCGCAGGTAGGACCCGGTGCAGCCGAGTGCGGTCGCCGGGCCGAGGGTCACGTTGCCGTCGCCGTCGGCCTCCGGCTCCGCGGCCTGCCAGAGCGCGTCCCACGCCCCGAGATCGGACCAGGGGCAGTCGAGCGGAACGGCTGCGACGCGCTCGGCCTTCTCCATGATGGCGAAGTCGATGGAGATGGCGCGCGCCTGCCGGAACGGCTCCTCGGCGAGACGGAAGATCGACAGGTCGTCCTCGCCGCTCTCGACGGCCGCGCGCACCGGCGCCACGAGGTCGGGCGCGTGCGCGTCGAAGGCTGCGAGAAGGTCCCGCACCCGGAACAGGAAGATGCCCGCGTTCCAGAGATAGGTGCCAGCGGCGAGGAAACGGCCTGCCGTCTCGGCATCGGGCTTTTCGCGGAAGCTCTTGAGCGGAATGGGCGTGCAGCCCGCGGGCGCGGCCGAAAGTTCGAGATAGCCGTAGCCCGTCTCGGGCCGGTCGGGCGCGATGCCGAAGGTAACGAGGACACCCTCGCGCGCGGCCTCGGCCCCGGCCGCGACCGCCGCGGCGAAACGCTCGGGCGCGCCGATGACGTGGTCGGAGGGGGCGACGAGCATCAGCGCGTCCTCGCCTTCCTCGGCCTCGCGGGCGATCATCAGCGCGGCGGCGAGGATGGCGGGCGCCGTGTCGCGGCCCACCGGCTCGACCACGACGCGGGCGTCGGTCTGGCCGATCCCGGCCGCCTGCTGCGCGGCGAGAAAGCGGAAATCGACGTTGGTGATGGCGACAGGGCGGGTGAAGTCGGGCCCGGCGAGGCGGCGGAGCGTCGACTGGTAGAGGCTCTCCTGCCCGAGAAGCGGCGCGAACTGCTTCGGGAACGCCTTGCGCGAGGCAGGCCAGAGCCGCGTGCCTGAGCCGCCGCAGAGAATGACGGGGTGGATCATGTGGCCTTCCTTCGCCGTGCCGCTTCCGGCTGCCAATGCCACGACCCGGCTGCGCTGTCACCCTGCAGGGCTGCCGGCGTGGGCGGTAGGGCGCTGTCCGTTGCAGCGGCGGCCCCTTTCGGCCCCGCCGGCCGCGTTCGCCCGGTGCTCACTCATCCGCTCCGGTCTGCAGGAATCGCGGCGGGGCGCCATCGGGCGTGAACACCGCCGCCGTCAGCCGCCCCGACCGCCACGCGCCCGTGTCGACGGCGACATGCCCGGCGCGCACCCGCGGCTCGGGCACGATGGTGTGTCCGTGCACCACCCAGGCCCCGTCGGTCCGGGCGACCGGGCTGCGCCCGGGCCGCGCCCAGGTCAGCGTTTCGGGGTCCTGCGCCTCCATCGGCTTTTCCGGATCGGTCAGCGCATGCACCGCCACAAGGTCGCCCGAGCGCCACCAGAGCGGCCGCCCGGCGAGCCACGCCCGGAGGTCGTCGCCCAGCGCCCCGGCGAGGCGCGCGGCGAGGTGCGCGGCCTCCCCTGCATCTGACGCGGCCCGGCCGGGGAGGAGGCCATAGCTGTAGACCGTCTCCTGCCCGCCGACCGCGAGCCAGTGCGCCGCGGCCTCGGGGTCGTCGAGGAAGGCAAGCAGCATCCGGTCGTGGTTTCCCGCGAGGCACGTGACATGCGCCGCGGCCTCGTCGACCGCCTTCAATCGGTCGAGCAGGGCGGCGCTGTCGGGGCCGCGGTCGATGTAGTCGCCGAGAAAGACGAGGTCGTGGGGCGCCCCGCCGGCATCGTCGGCCACCGCCTCGAGCATCGCCTCGAGCAGGTCGAGCCGGCCGTGCAGGTCGCCCACCGCGTAGGTCGGTCGCGCGGGGCGGGGCGGCCGGGGCGGGGGCGCCGCGCGCCGTGACAGGAGCCGGCGCAGGATCATCGCGCCGGCCCCTGATCGAGCGCGATGCCCAGCACCCAGCCCGCGAGGAAGCCGCCGAGGTGGGTCTGCCAGGCAAGTTGTCCCGCGAGCAGCACGTGCAGCGCCACGTTGACCGCCAGCAGCAGCAGAACCGCGCGCCCGGCGAAGCGAAGGGCGTCGCGGAGCGTGGGCTGGTCTTCCCACATCCACGCGAGCAGGGCGCCCGCGAGGCCGAACAGGGCGCCCGAGGCGCCGACCATCGGCTGCCCCGACTGCGCCAGAAGGCCGAACACGCCGGCGCCCCCGACCGCCGCGCCGAGATAGATGGCCGAGAAGCGCCAAGGGCCCACGCGCTCCAGCGTGGCGAGGCCGAGCGACCAGAGCGTGACCATGTTGAGCGCGAGGTGCCCCAGCCCGCCGTGCAGGAAGGCGTAGGTCAGGAACATCGCCTCGGTCTGCCCGGGGTAATTCGCCTGCCAGTCGCGCAGGAGCCCCGGCCAGAAGGCGCCATGCTCGTAGGCCCAGCCGCGCAGGCGGGGCCTGCCGAGCAGCCCCTCGTCGCCTGCCACGAGCGCCAGCTCGACGCCGACGCATATCACGGTCAGGCCGGCGAGGATCGCCAGGCCGGCCCTGTCAGGCCCGTGCCCGGCCGGGCCGCCGCGGTCGATCATGAGGGATGCGCGCCACGTCATGGGAGATCATTGGGGGCAGGCGGCGCCGGCGGCAAGGGGACGCGGCGCAGCGCCGCTCAGGGCAGCAGGTCGAACCGGCGCGACACGGTGGCAAAGACCGCGTTCTCGATGATCGGGTCGAGTCCGCTTTCGCGCGAGGTGGAGTGGCGCAGGCCGAGGTTGACGTTCCAGTCCTCCGTCAGGCGCCGAGAATACGCGACCTGCAGGCTGGTGCGCTGGCGGTCGGTCTCGTCGGGGTCGACCGCGTCGGTCGCGGCGAGCCCGAGAGAGAGCGACACCTGCGACAGCCGTGAAAGCTCGTGCCGGTAGCCGAGGTTGGCCGTGGTCGAGAGGATGTCGGTATCCTCGTCCGAGGAGACCTGCTGCGACAGGCGCAGCGTCAGTGCGCCGCTCCGGGTCGGCCGGGAATAGTCGAGGGTGCCGACGAGGCGGAGCTCGTCGTCCGATTCTCCCCCGCTGATCCCGAGGGTCGCGTCGATGCTGCTGCGCGGCAGCTCCAGCGCGCGTCCGAAGCGCAGGGTCGTGCGCGTGCCCTGCTCGCCGAGCTGGCGCGACAGGCTGGCCGAGATCGCGCCGTTCGGCCGCTGCTGGTTGAGCGACAGGGAAAAGACCGGCGCATCCTGCCGCTCGGTGGTGCGCGCGCCGTCGCGCGTGCGGGTAATCTCCTCGATGGAGTAGCCGAAGCGCGCCGAGGCTCTCAGCCCCGTGTTCCAGGCATGGCTCAGCCCGACCGTCGCCGCGATGTTCGACTCGAACGTGTCCTCGGCGTCGTCCTCGTCGCGCTCGCGGTAGTCGAGATCGAGCAGCAGGCGTGTGGTGCGCGTGAGCGCGAGGCTCAGGCCCTGGTCGAAAGAGAGGGTGACGGAATCGTTCAGGTCGGGGTCGGTCGTGTCGGAATAGCGCTTGTCGGAATAGTCGAGCTCGACAGAGTATGTGGCCGGCCCGTCGCGGCCGAGGACGAGCGCCGCGCCGAGGCGCGTGTCGGCGCGGGTGCCGCGGTCGAGGATGAGGTCCTCGGGCTCGCCGTCGCCGTCGAGATCCCCGAACTCGACGCGCTCTCGGCCGACATCGGTGACCGAGTAGGCGGCATCGAGCGAAAGCTGCGCGGATCGGGTCTGGCGCTGGTAGGCGACGCGCAGGAACGGCGACCTCAGCCCCGGATCGGCGATTTCCTCGTCGGCGTAAGCGCCGAATTCGAGCTGCACCCCGCCCGAGATCGTCAGCCGCTCGGTGCGCGTGCGAGAATCGTAGGTCGCGCGCAGATTGGTCTGCGAGAGCACCGAGGTGCCGGCCGGCTCGCGTTCGCGGTCGATGTTGTCCGAGGCGGTGACGCCGCTTGTCACGTTGAGCCGCAGGACAGGGCCGGGCACGGTTTCGGCGCCCTGCTGGGCGGCCGCCGGCAGCGCGGCCAGCACCACGGCGAGGGTCAGCACGCCGCGCGAGCGGGGGCGTCGTTCCGGGCGCCGCGCCGCCATGGTCATGGGCGGGTCACTCGAACAGGCGGCGCTCGGGCACGAGGAGGACATCGCCCTCGCGCAGCAGCGGCTCGTTGACGATCCTGGCGCCACGCGAGATGGCCCGGTAGTCGATCACGAAGAGACGCTGCGCGCCGGTCTGCGGATCGCTGCGGCGCAACTGCAGACGCTTCGTCGCCGCGAAGGGGGTGAACCCGCCCGACTGCGACAGGAGTTGCAGCACGCTGGTGCCCGGCAGCACGGCCTTCGGCCCCGGCGCGTTGACCTCGCCCAGAAGGTAGACGGTGAGCGTCTCGTCGGCCTCGGCCTCCGCGTCGCTCTCGGAGACGCGGGCGACGGACACGAACACGGTTGGCGGATTGGTGAAATTGGGGGAAAGCGCCGACGAGAGCGCCCGCTCGACCTGACCGACCGTGCGCCCCCCGGCGGCGACGGTGCCGGCGAGCGGGAAGCTGAAGCGACCGTCGGGCAGGATCAGCACCTGCCGGTTGAGGTTGGGATCCTCGAGAACCTCGATGGCAAGCTGATCGCCCGGCTGGATCTGGTAGTTGCCGCCCTGCGCGGCGGCGAGGCTCGCCCAGACGAGGGTGCAGGCCGTCACCATGAAGACGAGCAAAGCGCGAACCATGAAGTGCCTCCGGCTTCCGTTGCGAGGGCCGCACGAGGCGGGCACGGACGCCGCCGCGCGCGCGGCGAGTGCCTACTCGACTACAACGCCGGGAGTCGCCTGCGGAAGGGCGTCGAGCGTCTCCGCGGAAGAACCCTCCCCGGTATCGCGGTTTTGCAACTCCTGCAGCAGCGCCCGCGCCTCGTCGAAGGCCGGTCTCGGGTCGGCCCCGGCGAGCTCGATCGCTCGTTCCAGCTGGCGAATCGCGTCGTCGGGGCGCTCGAGCGCCGCATAGGTGCGGCCGAGATGGTATTGCACCAGGGGATCGTCTGGCAGGCCGCGGGCCGCAGGGCGAAGGTATTCGAGCGCCGCCTCGTAGTTCCCGAGGCGGAACTGGATCCAGCCGTAGGTGTCCTGGTAGGGTGGGAATTCCGTGCCCCTCAGGCGCCGGGCGATGCGCGCCGCGCGATCGAGGCTCTCGGCGTCCTCGCGCTGGGTCGAGAGCAGGCTTGCGAGGTTGTTGGCGATCACGCTGGTCGCGGTGTTGCGGGCGTAAAGCTCCTCGTAGATGTCGATCGCCGCATCATAGTCGTGCTGGCGCTCGAGGAAGGTGGCGCGCATCCACATCAGGTCGGCCGCCTCGGGGATGGCCGTCAGGCCCGCCTCGAGGGCCTCGCGCGCTTCGTCGGCCTTGCCCGCCTCGTTCAGGGTGCGGATCAGCTCGAGCCAGACGCGCTCGCCGCCCGCGCCGTCCTCGATCAGGCCGCGGAAGCCGGCCTCGGCCGCCGCGAGATTGCCGTCGGCCGTCTCGATCGTGGCGAGCAGGAAGCGCAGGGCGGGGTCGTCGGGGCTCTCGTCGAGCAGGCGTTCGAGGTAGGCGCGCGCGTCGTCGATATTGCCGCGTTCGAGCTGGGTGGTGACGATGGCGATTTCCGCGGCGCGATAGCCGTCCTGGTTGTCGGCGAGCTCACGCAGGAAACCGATCGCCTCCTCGTCGCGGCGCTGCGCGCGCAGCACGGTCAGGCGCAGCTGGTCGGCGGTCAGCCGCGCCGCCTCGCCCGGCAGGCCGCGCAGCGCCTGCTCGACGCTCTCGGCCCGGTCCCAGTCGCGCAGGGCGACGTAGACGTTGCCCAGCTCGGCCAGGAGCTGGGCGTTCTGCGGCGTGATCCGCAGCGCGTCGATCAGCACGGCTTCGGCCGGCTTGTACCGGTCCTCCGAGACGAGGAAGCGCGCGTAGACGAGCGAGGTCTCCGGCGAGCGGTTCGACGCCTCGGTAGCCAGTGCCAGCATCTCGCCCGCCAGGTCGCGGTCGCCGTTGCGCAGATGCGCTTCGGCGAGACGCGAGAAGATCTCGGCGTTTTCGGGTTCCTGGTCCTGCGCGCGGCGCAGCGCGACGATCGCCTCGTCGACGAGGTCGGCCTCGATCATCCACTCCGCCCGCATCACGAGCGACGCGACATGCGACGGATCGGCCTCGAGAACGTCCTCGATGATCGCGCGGGCGCCCACCTCGTTGCCGTCGCGCCCGAGAAGCCGGGCGTAGGACGCCTTGATGTCGTTGGTCTGGGGGCCCGGCTCGGCGTTGGCGACGATGTCCTCGAACTCGCGCAGCGCCTCGTCCCGCCGCCCCTCGTCGTAGAGCAGGGAGGCGCGCAGCGACCGGAACAGGTCGTCGTTCGTGCCCTCCTGCACGAAGGTCTCCGCCTCTTCCATCGCCGCCTCGGGCCCGCGCGTCTCGGTGAGGAACTGCAGCAGCGACAGGCGCGCCTCGTCGTTCTCCTGCCCGGGCACGATGCGGTCGCGCAGGAAGCGCTCGGCGCCGTCGAGGTTGCCCCGGCTGGCATAGAACTGCATCAGCGAGCGCGGCAGCTCCCGGTCCTCGGGAAAGACGCGGATCATGTCGCGCAGCGTCTCCTCGATCCCGTCGTCGTCCTGCAACTGCCCGTATATGCCGAGGCGCATCTGGAAGAAGCGCCGGTCGCGCGGCGCCAGCTCCTGGACTTCGTCGATTTCCTCGAGCGCCGCGGCGAACTCGTTCTCGAGCATCAGGTTGTCGATGATCACGGCCCGGTTGATCACGCTGTCGGGCAGCTCGTCGCGCAGCGCCTCGGCGCGACGCGCCGCCTCGCGCCGGGCGGCGGGCGACTCGTTCACGACCGCCTCCTGGTAGTCGAGCGCGGCCGAGATGACCCGGGCGCGCACGCTCTCGGGGGCGAGTTCGACCACCGTCTCGCCATGCACGCGAGCGGTTTCGAAATCGTTGGCGAGCAGGCTCAGCTCCGACAGGATGAGCCGCGCCTCGACATCGTTGGGGAACTGCTCGACGAGCCGAAGGTATTGCTGCGCCGCCGCGTCGGTGGCGCCCTCGTCGAGCAGCAGGCGAGCGATCGTCGCCCGGGCGTCGCGGTGGCGCGGATCGAGCTCGAAGACACTGCGAAGCTCGACCTTGGCGCGCGCGATGTCACCGTCGTCGATCAGGGCGAGGGCATTCTGGAAATGCGCCTCGGCTCGCTCTTCGGCGGTGTCGCACGCGGCAAGGAACAGGGCGAGCGCGCCGCAGCCGACGAGCGTGCGGACGCGCCTGGATACGGATCGAGAACTCATGGAACCCTCCAACTTCGGCGCGACTATCGCAGGTGTCCTGGCGAATTTCCATATCGCGCGACCATGCCGTCGGGCGGGACGCCGGCGCCGTGGATCACGGTTTCGTGCGTGGGCTCCGACCCCGCCGATCGGCGGGCCGCGGGCGCGCTTTTCGCAGGCCGGCGAGCGATCTGGCAAGCCAGCGCATACGGGCCGCGTCCCGGCGACATGGGGGTTGACCGGGCAGGGTGGGGGTCAGCACCCCGTGCCGCGCACAACCACCACGAGCGTGCGGGCGAGCGTCGCGACGTCCAGCCTGAGCGACAACTCGGCGGCGTAGAGATCGTCATAGCAGGCCCTGCTGGCGAAGCTGTTGTCGTTGCGCTCCGAGACCTGCCAAAGCCCGGTGATTCCGGGCCGAAGCGAGTAGTAGGCACGGCCGGGGTAAAGCGACCGCTGGTTCGGCATCATCGGGCGGGGGCCGACGAGCGACATGTCTCCGCGCAGCACGTTCCAAAGCTGCGGCAGTTCGTCGAGCGAGGTCCGGCGGAGGAAGGCCCCGAAGCGGGTTACCCGCGGATCCCGGCGCAGCTTCTGGCGCTCTTTCCACTCGGCGGCCGCGTCGGGGTCTCGCTGGATGAGGTCGTGAAGCGCCCGCTCTGCATCGGGCACCATCGTGCGCAGCTTCATGATGGTGAAGGGGCGACCGTCGCGCCCCACGCGCTTCTGCCGAAAGAGGGGTGTGCCCCCGTCAAGGGCGACGACGAGAAACAGCAGGCCCAGCAGCGGCGCCACGAGCGGCGCGAGGGCGATGACGGCGACCAGGTCGAGCGCGCGCTTCCCGAAATCGCGATAGAGCCGCGGCGCGGGGGCCGCGGTCTGCGATGCGGCGGTGGACGACCGGCCATGCATGGCCCCGACACCTTGGCGAGCGGCGACATCTACGGTGTCGGTCACGGCATACCCCTCAACGAACGTGGTCTCCCACCGCCTTGTTGCGCAGCGTGGCCCATGGGTAAAGGTTTTTCTGGAATGCCCCGGTCGCAAACCTGCACGTGCAGCATTTGGCGGCACTGATGTTCACGAAGGCGGCTCTTGCCGTGTTGCGTCCAGAACCTCGCTCCATGTAGAAGCCTGCTATATACAACGGCTGAGCCGGTCATTACGCCCGTCGTCGACGACGCACCGCCGTCGGCCCAATGCGGGTGGCGGGCGCAGGGCGGGCGACCCGATATTGCGAGGGGCTCACGTGTTAGGCGGTGACATTTACCAGGGGTTCTACGGGTTCTCGGAGCGCCCCTTCACTCTATTGCCGGATCCCGACGCGCTGTACTGGGCCGACGGGCACACGGCGGCGTTCACGGTCCTCGAATACGGTATCGTCTCGCGCGCCCCGATCACCGTGCTCACCGGCGAGATCGGGGTCGGAAAGACGACGGTGCTGCGCAAGCTCCTGGAGCAGCTCGATGAATCCACCACGGTCGCGCTTGTCTCGAACGCGCAGGGCGGCCGTGCCGAGATGCTGCGCTGGATCACCAACGCCCTCGGTCTGCGGCCCGAGCCCGGGGCCGATTACGTGTCGCTCTTCCAGGGGCTGCAGGACTTTCTGGTCGAGGAATACGCGGCCGGGCGCTTCGTCACGGTGATCATCGACGAGGCGCAGAACCTCACTGTCGAGGCGCTCGAAGAGCTCCGGATGCTGACCAACATCAACTCGGGCAAGGACGAGCTGCTGCAATTGATTCTCGTGGGGCAGTCGGAGTTGCGCAACCGCATCATGCGCCCCGAACTGCAGCAGTTCGCGCAGCGGATCGTGGCCGCCTACCACCTGCTGCCGCTGGACCACGCCGCCACGGCCGCCTATGTGCGTTTCCGGCTGGCACACGCGGGCGGGCGCGCGGACTTGTTCTCCGATTCGGCGCTTCAGGAGATATCGCGCCTCACGGCCGGTGTGCCGCGCCTGATCAACAAGTTGTGTGAATTCTGCCTCGTCTACGGTGCGATAAACGAGGAGGATCCGGTAACGATGGAGACGGTCCGGCAGGTCGTCGACGACGGGATCTTCGTGACCGGGTTCATCGAAAGCGGAAAGGCCGCCGAATGAACGCCGAAATCAGATACTACCTCTCCATCGCCTTGAGGCGGCTGCCTCTCTTCCTGCTGGTGTCGCTCACGGTGACGTCTGTCGGCTTCGCCATCGCCGTCATCCTGCCGACGATCTACACCGCGCAGGGACGGCTTCTGGTGGAGGATGCGCAGATCCCCGACAGCCTCGCCAGATCGACCGTCCAGGTCAACGAGCAGGAGCAGCTGGCCATTCTCCAGCAGCGGGTCCTGACGCGCACGATCCTGCTCGAGGTTGCCCGCGAGCATGAGGTTTATGAGGGGATCTCCGAGATGAACGCCGATGAGATCGTCTCGCGCATGCGGGCCGACAGCCGGTTCGCCGTGAGCGGGCGGCGCAACTCGGCGACCCTGATGGACATCAGGTTCGAGGCGCGCACGGGCGAGATCGCCGCCGACGTCACCAACGACTTCATCACGCGAATCCTCGCCGTGAACGCCACCCAACGCCAGTCTCGCGCCAGCGAGACCCTCAGCTTCTTCCAGCAGGAGGTCGAACGGCTGGAGACGGAACTCGCCCTGCGCAACGAGGAGATGCTGCGCTTCCAGAACGAGAACCGCGAGGCGCTGCCCTCGACCCTGTCTTACCGGCTGAGCCAGCAGGCCAACCTGCAGGAGCGCGTCGCCCAGCTGCAGCGCGACCGTTCCACGCTCGAGCAACAGCGCGCCCGCCTGTTCGAGTTGCAGCAATCCGGCGTGTCGCGCGCCCCTCTCGATGGCGGGCAGGCCACGCCGCAGGAGCGTCAACTGGCCAGCCTGCGTAACGAGCTGACCTCGATCCGCGCCATCTATGCGGAAGAGAGCCCGCGGGTCCGCCTGCTGCGGACGCGGATCGAGACGCTGGAGGAGCAGATCGACGCGCAAGTGGCGGTCGATCTTGCATCTGCCGACGGCGAAACCCGGATCGACCCGATACAGCTCGAGATCGACGGGATCGACACCGAGGTCGAGCGCATCGACGGGGAACTCGCGCGGTTGCAGACCGAGCTCGCGCGACTCGAGCGCACGATCGACCGCACGCCCTCCAACGCCATCACCCTCGAGGCGCTGCGCCGCGACTACGATCACGTTCTGCAGCAATACCAGGGGGCGCAGGCGCGTCTGGCCCAGGCCTCGACCGGCGAGCGGATCGAGACGCTCCGGAAGGGGCAGCGCATCACGGTGATCGAGCAAGCGACCGCGCCCAGCGAGCCCTCCGACCCGAACCGGCCTCTGATCGCGGGGATGGGGGCCGCGATGGGGATCGGGCTCGGCAGCGCCCTCGTGGTGCTGCTCGAGCTTCTCAACCGGTCGATCCGTCGCCCTGTCGACCTGACGAACCGGCTCGGCATCACGCCGATCGCGACCGTTCCCTACATCGCAACGCCGTGGGAGCGGCTCCGCAAGCGGCTCGTCGGCCTCCTGTTTGTGCTGGTGGTTCTTGCGGGCATTCCCGCGGGGTTGTGGTTCGTGCATTACGAGGTGATGCCGCTCGACCTCGTCTATGACAGGATCCTGTCGGAAATCCTGCCCTGACGAGGTGCGCGGCCGTGGAGAGGATCTGAGCCGGGATGGAACGTCTGAAGGCCGCGCTCGACAAGGCGCGAGAGACCCGCGCCGCAACGGCAGCCCCGGCGCCCGCATCCGGAGCGCGCCCCGAGCCGGCGGCGAATCCCGCGCGGCGCGGCGCCGGACAGGCCGGTGCCGTTGCCGGTGCGGTGCGTGGCCCGCAGGCCGCAGGCTCCGGGGCGGCCCCGTCCACTGGCCCGTCCACGGGTTCGTCCGGGGCCGTGGAGGCGGCGTGGGCGGATATCCAGAAGTCGGAGATCGACACCCGCCGCCTGGTGAAGAGGCGCCTGATCTCGTTCGGTCGGCAGGCCGAGGCCACCGCCTTCGACGTGCTGCGCACCAAGGTGCTGCAGTTGACGGGCGCCAACGGGTGGAAGCGCGTCGCCATAACCTCTCCGCTGCCGGGATCGGGCAAGACCACCACGTCGATCAACCTGGCGGTGGCGCTGGCCCGTCAGGTGGACCTGCGCATCATCCTCATCGATCTCGACATGCGTCGCCCGGCGGTTGCCCGCTCGCTGGGCATTTCCGGCAAGACGGGCGTGGCGCCGGTGCTGGAGGGGCGTGAGAGCTTCGGGCGACAGGCCCGCCGGCTGGGCGACAACCTCGCCGTCGCGATGAACTTCGCCGCCCTGCGCGACCCCTCCGACCTGTTCCTGCGCGCCCGCACGTCGGAGGTGCTCGACGAGATCGAGGCCACCTATCGCCCCGACCTGATCCTGTTCGACATGCCGCCGCTGCTGGTCAACGACGATGCCTCGGCGTTCCTGCGCAATGTCGACTGCGCCCTCATGGTCGCCGAGGCGGGCGCCACGACGATCTCCCAGGTCGATGTCTGCGAAAAGGAACTTGCGGAGCAGACCAACGTGCTGGGCGTCGTGCTCAACAAGTGCCGCTTCTTCTCCGACGGCTATTATCGCTACTACTATGCCTACGGCGACGACTGACGCGCGCTAATCCAATCTTCACCCCTCGCGCCTAGCCCTTGCGGTGGGTGTGTGAAGAGGTGGTGATATGGGCGCGAACGCGAATGCGCCGATCGTCATCAAGCGCAAGAAGGTCGTCGCAGGCGAGGGGCACCACGGCGGTGCCTGGAAGGTCGCCTATGCCGACTTCGTGACCGCGATGATGGCGTTCTTCCTTCTGATGTGGTTGCTCAACGCGACCACCGAGAAACAGCGCAAGGGGCTGGCGGATCACTTCAATCCGACGGTGCCGATCGCGCGCGTGACCGGCGGGGGCGACGGCGCGCTTGGCGGCGATAGCGTCTTCACGGAGGAGACGCTCGCGCGGATGGGAGTCGGTGCGACCAGCCCCCAGGAGTTCGAGCGCAACGCCGCCGACATCCGTGCGACCGAGGAGGCCGCGTTCGAGGAGCTTGAGAAGACGCTGCTCGGCCGCGGCGCCGAGGCGCTGCTGACCGAGAACGAACTGCGCCACATCGTGACGCGCATCACCGATGCCGGTCTGGTCGTGGAGGTGTTCTCGCTGCCCGGCGCGCCGATCTTCGACCCCGAGACCGAGGCGCCGACCGAGCTGCTCGACAGGCTGCTCGACGTCGTGGGCCGGCTCTTCGCGATGGCCAGCAACCGCGTCGCGGTCGATGGCTACAGCCGCGCGCGCCCCGTCGTTCTGCGCGACAATCCGGTGTGGGAACTCTCGATAGAGCGCGCGGAAGGGGCACGCGACGCGCTCGAGGCCCGCATCGCCGATGATCGCATCCACCGGGTGACCGGCCATGCCGACCGGCGCCCGGCGATCGCCCCGCCCATGGCCGTTCGCAACGACAGGCTCGAGATGACGCTGTTGCGCAGCGACGTCGAGTGAGTGGCGCGGACACGGCGAAACCGGGGCGCAAACTCCGACGAAGTTTAGCTGTTAGTGCGGCCTTAAGCGCCCGGTCGCCATAAGGGAGGTGTCCGAGGCCAACGCAAGAAAGGCGTCCCGATGACCATTTCCTCCTCGCTCAACGCCGGCGTCTCTGGCCTGGCGAGCAACGCCAGCCGGCTTTCCACGATCTCCGACAACATCGCCAATTCCAGCACGATCGGCTACAAGCGCGCCGAGACGACGTTTCGCGCGCTCGTCACCTCGCCGGGATCGGGCAGCTACACGGCGGGCGGGGTCAGCGTGGTCACGAGCCGCGCGATCGACCAGGAGGCGGGGCTGCGCACCACGTCGAACTCTACCGATCTCGCCGTGCGCGGCCGCGGCTTCCTGCCGGTCACGCCGATCTCGAGCCTCGGCACGCCGCTCGCGAATTACCCGCTCAACCTTGCGACCACAGGCTCCTTCCGGACCGACGACGAGGGTTACCTCGTGACGGACACGGGTTTCGTCCTGATGGGCTGGCCCGCCGCCGCCGACGGCTCGATCCCCGATTTCGCGCGCGATACCGGCGACGGGCTGCGCCCGGTGCAGATCAACGTCAACCAGGCCACGGGGGAGCCGACGACCGAGGTCTCTCTCGGGCTGAATCTGCCGGCCACGGAAACCGAGTTTCCGGAAAACCCGCTGACCGGCCCCCTCGAGCCATTCGTGCTTCCGGTGGAATACTTCGACAACCTCGGCCGTTCTCAGACGCTGAGCATGGAGTTCCTGCCGTCACAGCCCGCAGCGGCCGGCGACCCTGCGACCAACGTCTGGAACCTGACGATCCGCGACAGTGCCTCGACGTCGAACGCCGACCCCAACGGCAACGCCATCGTCGGGCTCTTCCGGGTCGAATTCAACAACGACCGTGCGACCGGCGGCACGATCGACAACGTGACCGCGGTGAACGCCTACGAGGACGGCACCGCCCTGGCCGCTGCCGACTTGCCGGCGACCCTCGCGGGCGGCCCCACCGTCGACTGGACATGGGACACGGCGAACGGCGACCTGTCGATCAACGTAGGCGCGACGAACGATGTCGCCCAGGGCATCATCGGCGGGCCGATCACCCTCAACATCGGCGCGCCCGAAGAGCCCGGCAAGCTGACCCAGTATTCCGAGAGTTTCTCGCCGAATTTCGTCGGCAAGGACGGCTCCCCGGTGGGCGGCCTGCAGAACGTCGAGGTCGATCGCAACGGCTTCGTCAAGGCCAACTTCGACAACGGGCTGACGCGCACGGTCTTCCAGATTCCGCTCGTCGACATGCCCAATCCCAACGGCCTGGTGCCGCAGGACGGGCAGACCTACCTGCCGTCCACCGATTCGGGCAGTTTCTTCCTCTGGCGGGCAGGCGATGGCGCCACCGGCGACATCGTGAGCTACGCTCTCGAGGAATCGGCCACCGACGTCGCGGGCGAACTCACCGCCCTGATCGAGACGCAGCGCGCCTACTCGTCGAACGCCAAGGTCATCCAGACCGTCGACGAGATGCTGCAGGAGACCACCAACATCAAGCGGTGATCCGCCAGCCCCGGGGGTGATTCATGAGCCTGTCCTTCGCCCTGTTCAACGCCGCGAGCGGCCTGCGTGCCCAGGGGCGCGCGGCCGAACTCGTCTCGGGCAACGTCGCCAACGCTCTCACGCCCGGCTACGCCCGGCGCGAACTGATGCTCACGACCGATATCGTGGGCGGCAATGGCGGCGTGCGCGTCTCGGGCATCTCGCGGGTCGTCGATCCGGTCGTGCTGGCCGACCGGCGTCTGGCCGAGGCCGGTGCCGGCCGCGCCGACACGCTCGCCCGGGCGCTCAAGTCGGTCGAGCAGGCCATCGGCGAGCCCTCCGACCCGGGTTCCCTGTCCGAGCTGGTCGCGCGGTTCTCGTCTCGACTGATCGAAGCGTCGAGCCAGCCGGACTCGGAGTTGCGCCTGCGCCAGGCGGTCGCCGCGGCACGCGGGCTGGCAGAGGGGGTCGCCTCGACCGGTGCCGCGATACAGCAGATGCGGAGCCGTGCGGACACCTCGATCGCGGGGATGGTCGAGCGGGTGAACACGGCGCTGCAGCAGGTCGACACGCTCAACGACCAGATCCTGCGCCTCGGCGCGAAATCGCGCG
Source organism: Rhodovulum sp. 12E13 (assembly GCF_003340565.1). Lineage (GTDB taxonomy): Bacteria > Pseudomonadota > Alphaproteobacteria > Rhodobacterales > Rhodobacteraceae > HLUCCA09. Next base: position 34,350 of record NZ_QPLK01000001.1, read on the forward strand.
ACAGCTCCGCCCTGCAGGAGGCGCGCCAGCAGGCGATCGATTCCATCGCCGAGATCCTGCCGATCCGTGAAGTGCAGCGCGCCAACGGGGCGGTCGCGCTCTTCACGGGCAACGGCGCCACCCTGCTCGACGGCCGCGTCTGGGAGCTCGGCTTCACCGCGGCCGGCACGGTCCAGCCCGAGATGACGGTGGAGGCCGGGGCGCTCTCCAGCCTCACCATCGGGGGTGTGTCGGTCGACCCGACCGGCGACCGCTCCCTCCTCGGCGCGGGCGCGCTGATGGCCCAGTTCGAGCTGCGCGACATTGCCGGCCCGGAGGCGCAGCGCGCCATCGACGCGATCGCCCGCGATCTCGTCGAACGGTTCCAGGATCCCGCGGTCGACCCCAGCCTCGGTGCGGGCGTGCCCGGCCTCTTTACCGATGGGGGCCTTGCCTTCGACCCCGCCGCTCCGCCGCCGCCGTTGCCGCGCCCCTATCCCGAGGAAGGGCTGGCGCAGCGGTTGTCGATCAACCCCCGCATCGCCGCCGACGGGGCGGACGAGGTCTGGCGACTGCGCGACGGCCTCGGGCCGGCGGCGGCACCCGGGCCGGTGGGCGACCCATCGCTGATCGTCGCGCTCGGCGAGCGCCTGGGCGAGGCCAGGCCGGTCGCGTCCGGCCCCCAGCAGGGGCAGGAACGCGGCTTCGCCGAGCAGGTCGCGCTTTTCCTCAGCGGCGTCGCCACGACGCGGCAGGCCCGCGAGGGCGAGGCCGCGTTCGAGGGGGCCCGCCTCGCCGGCTATCGCGAGGCCGAGGCGGCCGGCGGCGTCGATACCGACGACGAGATGCAGAAGCTGCTGGTGATCGAGCAGAACTATGCTGCCAACGCCCGGGTGATCCAGACGATCGACCTGCTGATGGACGAATTGAGGAGGATCTGACGTGACGCCCGACTTCATGACCGTGGGTGATTACGCCCGCCAGCTCGTCCAGCGCCGCCAGAACGCCGAGGTGCGCGCCCAGATGGATCGCCTGCTCGCCGAGACCGGCAGCGGAAAGACGGCCGACCTGCCCGGCGCGCTGCGCGGCGACTTCACCCGCCTCGCCGCGTTCGAGCGCGACCTCGCCGATCTCGCCGCCTTCGAGACCGCGGGCGCCGAATTGCGCATGCGGATGGAGGCCGCGCAACGTGCGCTCGGCAGCGTGCAGGACGACACCAAGGCCTTCGCCGGGGACCTCATGAACGCGCCCATCGGCCAGGCGCTGGGCCTCGACGTTCTGGCCGACGACGCGCGCGGCCGTTTCGAGGCGACGGTCTCGCGGCTGAACACCACGGTCGCCGGGCGGACGGTCTTTGCCGGCATCGCCACCGACGGCCCGGCACTCGCCCCGGCGGAAGGCATGCTCGCGACGCTCGAGGCGCTTGTATCGGCCGCGCCGGATCCTGCCTCGGCCGAGAGCGCCGTCCGCGACTGGTTCGCTCCCGGCGGTGGGTTCGACACGGCGGGCTATCTTGGCGATACGACGCCCGTGCCCGACCAGCCGATCGGCCCGGGCGCGCGGCTTGGCCTGTCGGTCACGGCCGAGGATGCAACGATCCGCAACACGCTCGCCGCGCTCGCAGTTGCGGCGTTTTCGGGCACCGGTCCGATGGCCGGCTCGCCATCGGCACAGCAGGAGCGCCTCGTCAACGCAGGCCTTGCGCTGCACGACGCGCAGACGGGCCTGTCGGAGCTGCGCGGCCGTATCGGCGCCGGCGAGGCGCGACTCGACGAGGTGGCGACCCGCAACGCCGCCGAGACCTCGGCTCTCGAGATCGCCCGCAGCGGCCTGACCGACGTCGACATCTACGACAAGGCGACCGAACTCGAGGCGGTCCAGGGCCAGCTCGAGCTGCTCTATGCCATCACCGCGCGCAGCGCCCGGCTGAGCCTGGTCTCCGCGCTCTGAGGCCCGACACCTGTCGCCGGCCCGCCACGCGGGACCGGCACGCTTCCAGAAAGGGGGCATCGCCGATGCGATATGGAACGATACCTGCAGAGGGTCGCACGTCGCGCCCTCTCTGGCGGCAGATTGCGACAGCGGCGGCGGTGGCCGCGCGGATGTGCCTCGCTCTCGCCGTGTGGTCGGCGGCCGCGACGGCCTCGCCCATCCGCCTGAAGGACCTCGTGGAATTCGACGGCGTGCGCGGCAACGACCTCGTGGGGTACGGTCTCGTCGTCGGTCTCAACGGCACGGGCGACGGTATCCGCAACTCGCCCTACACCGAAGAGATCATGTCGAACATCCTCGAGCGCCTCGGGGTGAACGTGACAGGCGAGCAGTTCCGGCCCGCCAACGTGGCTGCGGTCTTCGTCACGGCGACCCTGCCGCCCTTCGCCCGCGCCGGCTCGCAGATCGACGTGACCGTCTCTGCCATAGGCGATGCGTCGAGCCTGCTCGGCGGAACGCTCGTGATGACGCCGCTCACCGCGGCCGACGGCCAGATCTACGCGGTGAGCCAGGGTACGGTGATCGCCGGTGGCGCGGCGGCCGAGGGCGAGGCAGCCGCAGTGGTACAAGGCGTGCCAACTTCCGGCGTGATCCCTGCCGGCGCGCGAGTCGAGCGCGAGATCGACTTCGATTTCTCGCAACTCGCGACCATGCGGCTGGCCCTGCGCGAGCCCGATTTCACCACTGCCGGCCGGATCGAGACGGTCATCAACGGGGCCTTCGGCGCGCCGGTGGCCCGGATGCTCGACGCCGGCACCGTTCAGGTCGACGTGTTGTCGACCGGCGCGCGCTCCCCCGCCCACGCGATCGGCCTGATCGAGAACCTTGCCGTCGAGCCGCAACGGCGCGCGCGCGTCGTCGTCGACCAGCGTTCGGGCACGATCGTGATGGGCGAGGACGTGCGGATCAGCCGCGTGGCGGTCGCCCAGGGCAACCTCACCCTCCGCATCGAGGAGACGCCGCTCGCCGTGCAGCCCAACCCCTTCGCGCCCGGCCAGACCGTGATTGTGCCGCGCACGCAGGCCCAGATCGAGGAGGAACCGGGGATCGGTCTCGCCGAGGTGCCGACGACCACCTCGCTGTCGGACGTGGTCGAGGGCCTGAATGCGCTGGGCGTGGGGCCTCGCGACATGATCGACATCCTCAAGAGCATCAAGGCCGCGGGCGCCCTGCACGCCGAGTTCATCGTGCGGTGACGGTCGCGGCCCGCGTGCGGCGCGGATGCGGCGTGCGACGCCGGTGGCGCGTCCCTGCACCGATCGTGCGGGCGCCGGTCTGCGGTATCGGGCTTCGGCCGGCCGGGCCGGGTCCGCGCGTGCCGAGGGCCTGAATCGCGCGGGATCACCCGGCCAGGGCATCGGCCAGCGGGGCGGCGCCGAAGCGCACCGGGTCGGTCGCGGGCAGTCCGGTCTGCGCGGTCACCCGTTCGGTCGCCTGCCAGGCCTCCTCGTCAGACAGGCCACGGGTGTTGAGCGCGATGCCGACGACGCGCGCCTGCGTCAGCGCCCCGGCCGCACCGGCCAGCGCCTCGTAGAGGGCGACCACCTCCGGTAGCGGCGGCACGCGCACATGCTCCAGCGTGTCGAGATGCTCCATGTGGGCGCGGTGGCACAGGATCATCCGGTTCGCGCAGGAGCCGCGCAGCAAGGGCAGCGTCGCCGTCGAGCCCGGGTGCAGGAGCGAGCCCTGCCCCTCGATGATCTGGATGGCGCGCTCGCCCGCCTCGAGCACCATGCGCTCGACCGCGCCGCTGGCGTGATCCACGCGGAAGGCGTCGAGCGGGATGCCACCGCCGCTGATCGCGATGCCGATCTGGCCGGTGGCGAGAAACGCCGCATCGTCGCCCCGCTCGCGCAGGCAGCGCCAGAGCTCGAGCCCCGCGGTCATCTTGCCGATGGCCATGTCGGTGCCGACCATGAGACAGCGGATATTGCCGAGCCCTGCCGCCCGGCCCGAGGCGATGGGCGGCGGCTCGCCCGGCGGCGTGCGGATGTCCCATACCCACTGGCCGTGGCGCAGGCGGCCCTCGAACCGCGGCGCGAGCGCGTCGTGCAGCCCGTTGACGACCGACAGGCCCCGCGCCACCGCCTCGTCCAGCATCGCGACCCAGTCGGGCGGCAGCCGTCCGCCCGAGGGCGCGGTGCCGAGCACGAGCACCTGCGCCCCCCGGTCGATCGCCTCCGACAGCGCGGCGACCACGGGGATGTCGTGGCCCACCCCGAAGAAATCGCCGGCCGTGCGGCCCGCGGCGTGGCTGTCGATCACCGCGGCGACCGGGTTTTTCCCGTAGCGAACGATGCCCTCCGACATCTTGGCGTTCAGCTGGCCGAGGGTGGCCTCGGTGAAGAGGGCGATGCGCAGGTCGGGGTCAAGCATCGTGCAGGCGCCCTCCGTGGCCGGGTCTCTCGCCCGGCAGCACGCGGCCGCCCTCGAGGGGCACGCCGGTCGCGGGATCCGGGGCGAGGTTGAGGTGGGAGTCGAGGTCGATGTAATCGAACAGTTCCGACAGGGCGGCGCCGGCGGCGATGGAGATCGAGCTTTCGCCCATGCAGCCGATCATCGTCTCCAGCCCATGGGCGCGGGCCGTGGCGACGATGCGCAGCGCCTCGGTGAGGCCGCCGCATTTCATCAGCTTGAGGTTCACCCCGTCGACGGCCTGCGCGAAGGCCGGAATGTCGCCCGACATGCGGCAGGATTCGTCGACGAAGATCGGCAGGGGACGGTTCGCGAACAGGGCGGGAAGCTGATCCTCCGCCCCCCGCACCAGAGGTTGCTCGACATACTCGACGCCGCGCTCGGCGAGCCACGCCATCATGTGCCGCGCCTGTTCCAGCGACCAGCCGCCATTGGCGTCGACCCTCAGGACGACGCCGGAACCCGCGGCGGCCTCGAGGACGGCGGCGAACATGGCCTTGTCGGCGTCGAGCCCTTCGGGCACGCCGAGCTTGATCTTGAGCGCGCGGGCGCCCTGGGCGAGCAGGAGGGGCACGCGCTCGCGCACCACTTCGGGCGGGTTGATGCCGACCGTCAGCGATGTGGGCACGGCCCGCCGGCCAAGGCCCAGCAGACGGTAGAGCGGCAGGCCCGCCTGCTTCGCGCGCAGATCCCAGAGCGCCATGTCGAGCGCCGCCATCGCGCAGGGCGCCACTCCGGCCGCGCGCATCGTCGCCCATGTCGCGTGGATCGACCCGGCGTCGAGCCCACCATCGGCCACGAAGGCGCGAAGCTGGCGCTCGCCCTCGTCGGGGCTGCCCGCGCCCTCCGTGTCGCCGGGCGCCATCTCGCCCCAGCCCGTCAGGCCGCCCTCCGAGACCGAGACGAACAGGTTGTCGGACCCGGTGATCGTGCCGCGGCTGATCGCGAGCGGGAACCGCTTGTGCAGGTGCAGGGTCCGAAAGCCGACATCCATGCGTGCTGTCCCTCCCTGCTGCCCTCCGCCCCTTCTCCTTAACGGCCTCTGGCGGCGAGCGCGAGGGGCCGCCGGGCGCACCGACCGCGCCGGCGACCCTCGTGAGGCGCAGGCCGCTGGACGGGGCGCCCACGCTCGGGGATGCTGCAAGCGATCAGGCCGGGAGCGGAGGCGGGCGCATGGCGCAACTGGAACGCAGGATCGCGCAGGGGCGAGGCGACGAGGCGGCCGACCTCGTGCTCCGGGGCGGGCGGGTGTTCGATGTCGTGACGGGAGACATGCTGGAGGGTGACGTGGCGATCTGCGGCGACACGATCGTGGGCACCTGCGCGCCTTACGAGGGGCGCGAGGTGATCGACGTCTCGGGGCTGATCCTCGTGCCCGGCTTCATCGACACGCACCTGCACATCGAATCCTCCCTTGTCACGCCGCTCGAGTTCGACCGCTGCGTGACGCCGCGCGGCGTGACCACCGCGATCTGCGACCCCCACGAGATCGCCAACGTGATCGGGGCCGAGGGCGTACGCTACTTCCAGGAGGCAAGCGGGCACACGCTGATGGACATCCGCGTGCAGCTCTCGTCCTGCGTGCCGTCGACCCACATGGAGACGGCCGGCGCCGAGCTGACGGCCGACGATCTCGCCGGGCTCAGGGGCCACCCCGCGGGGATCGGGCTGGCGGAATTCATGAATTATCCCGGCGTGATCCACCGCGACGCGGGCGCGATGGCCAAGCTGGCGCTGTTCGAGGGGGCGCATGTCGACGGGCACTGCCCGCTTCTCGCAGGCCGCGACCTCAACGCCTACATCGCTGCCGGCATCCGCACCGAGCACGAGGCGACGAGCGCGGAGGAGGCGCGCGAGAAGCTGGTCAAGGGGATGCGCGTGCTGATCCGCGAGGGCTCGGTCTCGAAGGACCTGCACGCGCTCCAGCCGCTGCTCACGGAGCGGACGAGCGCCTACATGTGCCTGTGCACCGACGACCGGAACCCGCTCGACATCGCCGAGCACGGGCATCTCGACTACATGATCCGCACGCTGATCGCGCTCGGCACCCCGCCGCTCGCGGCCTACCGCGCGGCGACCCTGTCGGCGGCCGAGGCGTTCGGGCTGAAGGACCGGGGGCAGATCGCGCCCGGAAAGCGCGCCGATATCGTGGCGCTGCCGTCGCTCGAAGACTGCCGGGCCGTGCTGGTGCTGGCCGGGGGGCGCGTGGCCGACGCCGCCGCCTTCGCCATGCGGGAGGAGGTGGCGGCGGTCGGCCGCGCCTCGGTCAAGGCGCCGCGCGTCTCGGCCGAGAGCTTCGCCGACCGGTCGAACCGGGCCGAGACGCATGTGATCGGCATCCGCGAGGGGCAGATCCTGACCGATCACCTCCTGGAGCAGGTCGAGCCCGTCGACGGCGACAAGTGCCCCGACCCGGCGCGCGATCTCGTGCGGATTGCCGTGGTGGAGCGGCACGGGAAGACCGGCAACATCGCCTGTGGCTTCGTCAAGGGGTTCGGGCTGAAGTCGGGGGCCATCGCCTCGACCGTCTGCCACGATCACCACAACATCGCCTGCGTCGGCGTCGACTATGCCGACATGGCTCTGGCGGCGAACCGGCTGGGCGAGATCGAAGGCGGCTTCGTCGTGGCACACGGCGGCGCGGTGCTGGCCGAGCTGGCGCTGCCGGTGGCGGGGCTGATGAGCCTCGCGCCCTTCGAGGAGGTCGAGGCGCGCCTGCGCGAGTTGCGCGGCGCGGCGCGGTCGCTCGGGGTGACGCTGGAGGAGCCCTTCCTGCAACTGGCCTTCCTCGCCCTGCCGGTGATCCCGGCGCTCAAGATCACCGACCGCGGCATGGTCGACGTGGAGCGCTTCGAGGTCATCGGGTGAGACCGGACAACGCCCTTGGAAGGGCGTTGCACGCGCCGCGCGGCGCGTGACAAGGCGCTTGCAAGCGCCTTCCGCCCGGCCCGCTCCGTCAGGGGCGGACGGCCGCTGCGTGGGTGCCGGCGAGCCAGCCGAAGGAGATGGCGGTGAGCAGGCCGTTGCCGCTGAGATAGCCCTCGACCTGCGGACCCGAGACGCCACAGGCCGCGCCGCCGCCGGCGAAGAGGTTGGGGAAGGCGGCACCGTCCTTGCGAAGAACGCGGGCATCGTCGCCGATCACGAGGCCGCCCTGGGTGTGGAAAAGGGCGCCCGTGACCTTGACCGCGTGAAAGGGCGGCCGGGGTGGCGCGATACCCGACCAGTCGCGGCCGAAGGCGTCGGTGCCGCCCTCTCTGGCGAGGCGGGCGACCTCCTCCAGCGTCTCGGCCAGCGCGTCCCCGGGCAGCCCGCAGGCGGCGGCCAGTTCCGCCGCATCCGCTCCGCTGCGCACCGCGCCCGCCTCCACCGCCTCGCTGTAGTCGGGGAAGCCCTCCAGCCCGAACCGGTGGCGCGCCTCGTCGTAGACGTCCCACGCGACGCCGCCGGGCTGCGCCAGCACCTTGACGGCGGCCTCGGAATACCCGCCCGTCTCGGCGGCGAAGCGGCGCCCTTCGGCGTTCACCTGCACCCCGCCCTGCATCATCAGCGCCCAGGAGATCAGGATGCCGTGCGGGTGCGCGAGCGAGCCGTGGCCCTGGTAGCCTGACAGATGCTGGAGCTGCGCGCCGAGCGCCTCGCCCCAGCTGACGGCATGGCCCGTGTTGCCGGCATGGCCGTAATAGGTGCCGGCGGCGATCTCGGGGGCGTGGCGGGCGACCATCTCGGTGTTTCCGCCGTAACCGTTGCAGGCGAGGATCACCGCCCCCGCGCCGACGACTTCTTCCGAGCCATCGGGGCGGAGGGCGCCAATAGCGGCGATCCGGTCGCCCTCGGTGTAAAGCGTCTCGGCGCGGGCCTCCGTCACCACGGGGATCCCTGCCTCTGCCACGGCGGCCAGCAGGCGGGCCTCGAGCGCCGCGCCGGTCTTCTCCGGCACCGCGTGCATGCGGTGGCGGGAATGGCCGGGATAGAGAAAGTCGTCGAGCACGTGCCACTCGGTGCCCGCGGTGTCGTCGAGCCATTCGAGCGCCGGGCCGATATGGGTCGCGGCGAGGCGGGCGAGGCGGGCATCGGAGGTGTCGTACGACTTGGCGAGGATGTCGGCCTCCAGCCGCTCGGGGCTGTCCTCTATCCCCTTGTCCGCCTGAAAGCGCGTGCCGCCCGCCGGCACGAAGCCCGACGACATGGAGGTGGAGCCCGACGGCGAGGCGTCGCGCTCCAGCACCACCACCTCGGCGCCCTGCGACGCTGCGCGCAGCGCCGCCGTGAGCCCGCACGCACCGGCGCCGATCACCACCACGTCGGCTGCAAACGCCGTGTCGGGGGCCCCCTCCACCACGCGGGGCATCAGGCGGCCTCGACCAGCGCCCGCGCCTCGGCGCAGGTTATCACCGGGCCGATGGTGGAGAGGTCGGCGATGGAGCGCTCGTGCACCTCCGGCTTGAAGGCCGCGCAGCCGTCCGACAGCACCGCCACGCGGAAATCGCGCACATGCGCCGAGCGGACGGTGGAGGCGACGCCGCCGTTTGTGACGATGCCGCAGACCAGCAGCGTATCGATGCCGGCCTTGCGAAGAACGAACTCCATCCGCGTCTGGTAGAAGGCGGAATAGGCGACCTTTTCCACCACGATGTCGGCCGGCTGCAACTCGTCCACCAGCCGGTGGCCCCACTCGCCCGGCGCGAAATCCCCCGTGCCGAGAAAGGGGCGCAGCGCCTTCAGATGCGGCGAGATGAAAGGCACGCCCCCCTTGCCCGGCACCAGAGTGAACTGGGTGGAGACGACCCAGCCGCCCTTCTCGCGCAGCGCCTCCGCGACCGGCAGCACGCGGGCGGGGAGCGCCGCGATGGCCTCCGACGTCTGGCCGCCGCGGGCATAGGCGCCTTGCGCGTGCAGGAAGTCGTTCTGCAGATCGACGATCAGCAGGGCCGTGGTGGCTGGGTCGATGCTCTCGAGCGTGCTCATGCGGTCCTCTCGATGACCAGGTTGCCGAAGCGGTCGACCCGGGCGGTCAGCCCGGGATCGACGAAGATGGTCGTGTCGGGCTGTTCGAGGATCGCGGGGCCGGCGATCGCCTCGCCCGTGGCGAGCGACAGGCGGTCATAGATGCCCGCCTCGTGCCATGCCCCCTCGGCCCAGACCCGCCGCGTGCCGGTGCGGGCCTCGGCCGCGCCGACGCCGCCCTCTGGCGCGAACAGGGCCATGTCGAAGGCGGGGCGGCGCCCTATCACCGTCACGCGGTAGTTCATCACCCGCATCGGGATGCCCTCGAGCAGGCGGCCGAAGGCGGTGCGGTAAGCGGCATCGAAGGCGGCCTGCATGGCCTCGCGCGTCAGCCCCTCGCCCATCTCGACCGGCACCGCCACCGTGTGCGTCTGCCCGAGATAGAGCATGTCGAACTCGTAGGCGCGGTCGATGCGGTCGAAGGTGGTGCCGGAGGCCAGCACCAGCGCCTCGGTCTCGTCCGCCGCCTGCGCCATCTCGGCGCCCAGCGCGCCCGCGTCGATCTCCGGCAGCAGGCGGTTCACCGTCTGCACCCGGTCGTGGCGCATGTCGGCCACCACGCAGCCCAAGGCCGAGGTCACGCCCGGAAAGCGCGGCACGAGGGCCGAGCGCAGGCCGACATCCTTGATGAGCGCCCCGGTATGGAGCGAGCCGCCCCCGCCGAAGGGCATGGCCGAGAACTTCGCCGGGTCGTGGCCCTTCTCGATGGAGACGAGGCGGATCGCGCCGGCCATCTTGGCGTTGGCCAGAGCCAGGATCGCCTCGGCCGCCGCCTCGACCGAAATGCCCAGCGGCTCGGCCACGTCGCGGGCGATGGCGGCGCGGGCGGCGTCGATGTCGAGCCGGTCGAGCTTGCCGCCGATGGGACGGTCGGGGTTGATGCGGCCGAGCACGAGGTTCGCGTCGGTCACGGTGGGCCGGTCGTTGCCGAGCCCGTAGCAGACGGGGCCGGGGTCGGACCCCGCGCTTTCGGGGCCGACGCGCAGCAGACCGGAGGCGTCGACCGTGGCGATCGAGCCGCCGCCCGCGCCGATGGTGGTGATCTCGATCATCGGCGAGCGCACGACGAGGCCGAAGTCGATGGCGGTCTGCGGCGCGAGCGCCGGGGTGCCGCCCGCCACGAGCGAGACGTCGAAGGAGGTGCCGCCCATGTCGCAGGTCACGATGTTCTCGACGCCCGCGGCCGTGGCGATGGCCTGCGCGGCGATCACCCCCGCGGCGGGGCCGGACAGCGCGGTGCGCACCGGCGTGCGCTTGGCGCTGCCCACGCTCATCACGCCGCCGTTCGACTGCACGATCAGCACCTGCCCAGCAAACCCCTGCGCGTCGAGGCCGCTCTCCAGCCGGTCGAGGTAGGACGACACGACGGGCTGGAGGTAGGCGTTGAGCGTGGCGGTCGAGAGCCGCTCGAACTCGCGGATCTCGGGCAGGATCTCGGTCGCCGCCGTGACATAGGCGTTGGGCCAGACGGAGCGGACGGCCTCGACCGCGATGCGCTCGTTCTCGGCGTTGGCGTAGCCGTTGACGAAGAAGACGCAGAGCGCCTCGCACCCGGCCTCGCGCAGCGCCTGCGCCTCGGCCTTCACGGCGTCGGGGCTGACCTTTTCCATCACCGTGCCGTCGGCCAGCACGCGCTCGGCCACCTCGCGGCGGTCGGGGCGGTCGACGACGGGCGTGTAGGCGCCCCGCAGGCCCCAGGTGGTGGGCCGGTCGCGGCGGCGCATCTCCAGCACGTCGCGGAAGCCTGTCGTGGTCACGATCCCCGTGCGCGCGCCCTTGCGCTCGAGCAGGGCGTTGGTGCCGACCGTGGTGCCGTGAACGACCGTGCGAATGTCGCCAAAGGTGGCCACGAGCTGGCCGATCCCCTCGATGAAGCCTTTCGACTGGTCGCCGCGGGTGGAGGGCACCTTGGTGGTGGTCACGCGGCCCTCGGCCTCGTCCCACACGAAAACGTCGGTAAAGGTGCCGCCGACATCGACGCCGATGACGTAGGCGCTCATTCCGCCGCCTCCTTGCGGATAGTCTTGGTTGCCGCGTCGTCCACCGCGCCGCCCGAGATCGCCACGCCGTAGAGGTCGCGCGCCGCGGCCTCGCTCACGTAGCCCCGTGCCACGTCGGCCAGCACCTCGTCGGCCGGCCGCGCGAAGGCGTCGCCGTAGCCGCCGCCGCCGGGCGTCTCGAGCCGCACGCGCTGGCCGCGCGCGATGTGGATGCCGATCATCTTCGACACCATCGGCGGCGAATGCTCGCCGTCCGCCTGCTGGTAGAAGAAGCGGTTGGGCGCCCCCTCGTCGCCGCCGACCACGCCGCGCGGCGGCACCTTGCCCCGCTCGCCGAAGAGGAACACGTCGGCCCTCTCCTCCAGCAGTTCTATCTCGTAGACCGCGCCCAGGCCGCCGCGCCAGCGCCCCGGCCCCCCCGAATCCTCCCGCAAGGCCCACTGGGTGAAGCGCACCGGGTAGGCCGCCTCGAGGATCTCCAGCGGGGGGATCGTGGCGGTGGAGATCGGCGCGTTGCCGTGGTTCAGCCCGTCGCCGGCGCCGTGCGCCCCGTGCCCGCCGCCGAAGAACGAGAACATCACCCAGCGCCGACCGTCGGCCCGGTGGCCGGCCAGCGACAGCGCGTTGATCGTGCCGTAGGCGCAGGCCATCGCCGGCCCGGGCGCGATCTGCGCCACCGCCTGGAACACCACGTCGATCAGGCGCAGGATCGTCTCGGTATAGCCGCCCACGGGCTTGGGCGCGGTCACCGAAAGGAGCGAGCCCTCGTCGATCACGAAGTCTACCGGCTCCAGCACCCCGGCATTGGCCGGCACCTCGCCGAAGATGTGCTTGAGCGCGACGTAGCAGGCCGCCACGCAGGTCGAGCGCGAGATGTTCACCGGCCCCGCGCAGGCGGGCGAGGAGCGGGAGAAATCCATCACCATCCGGTCGCCCTCGATCCGCAGGTCGAGCGCGATCCTGAGAGGCTCGTCGGTGATCCCGTCGTTGTCGAGCCAGTCCTCGGCCGACACCGTGCCGTCCGGGAGCTGTGCGATCTGGGCGCGCATCATCGTCGCGGCGCGGTCCTTCAGCGCGGCCAGCGCCTCCTCGGCCCGGTCGCGCCCGTATTCGTCGAGCAGCTCGTGCAGGCGCCGCTCGCCCAGCTCCAGCGCGTTGATCTGCCCGTTGAGGTCGCCGTAGAGCGACAGCGGCAGGCGCGAATTGGCCGAGAGGATGTCCACCACGTCCTGCCGGAACGTGCCCCTGTCGTAGAGTTTCACCGGCGGGATCAGCATCCCCTCCTGGAAGCTCTCGGTCGCGGCGGGGTTGTAGTTGCCCGGCACGTTGCCGCCCACGTCGTGCCAGTGGCCGACCGAGGCGAGCCAGCAGAAGAGCCGCCCGTCGCGGAACACCGGCTTCACCAGTCGGAAATCCGACAGGTGCGTGCCGCCGTCGTAGGGGTCGTTGAAGATCCAGACGTCGCCCTCGGCCACGCCGTCGCGCTCCGCCGCCTTCTCGATCACCGCCTTCACCGCGAAGGCCATGACGCCCACGAAGATCGGCAGGCCCGACTTGCCCTGGACCAGGGTCTCGCCTGTCTGCGCGTCATACAGGCCGTGCGAGGCGTCGTGCGCCTCGGCGATGATCGGGTTGAAGGCCGAGCGGAACAGCGTGGCGTCCATCTCGTCGGCGATCTGCTCGAAGCGGCCCTTGAGGATCGCGAGCGTAACCGGGTCGATCATGCACCCCCTCCATCGTATGTCTTGCCGAGCGCCAGCATGGCGTCGGTGCCCAGCACCGCGTTCAGCCCGGCGAAATCGTGCATCCGGTCGCGGAAGCCGTCGTTGGAGCCGGTGGCGACGAGGTTGCCGTAATAGTCCTGCGCGGTGCGGGCCAGCGCGCGGACGATGCCGCCCGGGAAGATCACGAGCGAAAAGCCCATTTCCTCAAGGCCCTTCGTGTCCTGCAGGGGGGTCTTGCCCCCCTCCACCATGTTGGCCATCAGCGGCACCCGATCCCCGAACCGCTCCACGATGGTGCGGAGCTGGTCGACCGATTGCGGCGCCTCGACGAACAGCACGTCGGCGCCGGCCTCGACGATCAGCTCGGCCCGCTCTAGCGCCCGGTCGAACCCCTCCACCGCGATGGCGTCTGTCCGCCCGATCACCAGCGTCTCGGCCCGCGCGTCCACCGCGGCGCGGATCTTGCCGGCCATCTCCTGCGGCGAGACGAGCGTCTTGCCGTCGAGGTGGCCGCACCGCTTGGGCAGCGTCTGGTCTTCCAGCTGGATCGCCGCGGCGCCCGCCCGCTCGAAGGCGCGCATCGTGCGCTGCACGTTCAGCGCGTTGCCGTAGCCGTTGTCGGCGTCGACGATCAGCGGCAGGTCCACCCGGTCGCGGATCGCGGCGATGGTGTCGGCCACCTCGGCCATCGAGACGAGGCCGATATCGGGCCGGCCGAAGCGGGTATAGGCGATGGCCGCGCCCGACAGGTAGGCGGCCCGCGCCCCCGCCTGCTCGGCGATCAGCGCGGTCAGCGCGTCATGGACGCCCGGGGCGAGAGTGATGCCCGGGCCTTGCAGCATCTCGCGCAGGCTCATGGCGCCGCCGCGAAGCGTTTCTTGAGGTGGGGCACGAGGCCACCGTCGGCGATGATGCCGCGCAGGTTCTCCGGGATCGGCTCGGTCGGGATGTCGATGCCCTTCTCCGTCAGCCGCAGCATGCCTGTCTCGGGGGCGAGCGTCGCGCGGTCGCCGTCTGCCACGCCCGCGAGGTCGGGCGCGGTCAGCACCGGCAGGCCGAGATTGATGGCGTTGCGGTAGAAGATCCCGGCGAAGGAGCGGGCGACGACGCCGGCGAGGCCGAGATGGCGCAGGGCTTCGGCCGCCTGCTCGCGCGAGGAGCCCATGCCGAAGTTCTTCCCCGCCACGAGGATGTCGCCCGGCCGCACGCCCGCGGCGAAATCGGGCCGGGCGGCCTCGAGGCAGTGGGCGGCCAGCTGCTCGATGCCGCCGCGCATGTAGCGGCCGGGGGCGAGCTGATCGGTGTCGATGTCGTCGCCGAAGAGCCAGACGCGGCCCGGTTGGGTCTCGGTCATTCCGTCACCTCGCGGGGGTCGGTGATGCGGCCCGTCACGGCCGAGGCGGCGACGGTCAGCGGCGAGCCCAGCCAGACCTTCGACTCCGGGTCGCCCATGCGGCCCTTGAAGTTGCGCGCGGTCGACGAGATGCACGTTACCTCGGCGCCCAGCCGGTGCGCGCCGTAGCCCGCGCAAATGCCGCAGGCGTTGGGCAGGAGCTTCGCCCCCGCCGCTTCCAGCACGCCCAGCGTGCCGTCGTCCGCCGCCCTGTCCTGGTCGCGCCTCGAAGACGGCGCGACCAGGATCTCGACCCCCGGCGCGGCCGTGCGGCCCTTCAGGATCGAGGCGGCGGCGGCGAGATCGTCGTATTTCGCGCCGGTGCAGGCGCCGATATAGGCGACGTTCACGGCTGTCTTCCCGGCCTCCGTCGCCGGCATGGCGTTGGCGGGCGAATGCGGCGCGGCGACCTGCGGTGGCAGGGCGGCCGCGTCGAAGACGTGGTGCTCCTGCAGTTCGGCCCCCGGATCGGTGCGCAGCCACGCCCAGTCCTGCTCCCAGCCGGTCACGTCGGCGCCGGTGCCGCGAAGGAAGCGCGCGGTCTCGGCGTCGGGGGCGATCATGCCTGTCTGACCGCCCAGTTCGGCGGCCATGTTGGCCATTGTCATCCGCTCCTGCATCGACAGCGCGGCGACGGCCTCGCCGGTATATTCCACCGCCTGGTACTTGCCGCCGTCCATGCCCAGACGCCCGCAGAGTGCGAGCATCATGTCCTTGGCCATCACGCCGGGGCCAAGCCGCCCCTGCCACTCGATCAGGATCGTGCCGGGCACGCGCACCCAGATCTCGCCGGTGGCCAGCACGCCGGCCATCTCGGTCGCGCCGATGCCGAACATGTAGGCGCCGAAGGCCCCGCCGGTGGGTGAATGACTGTCGCCGCCCACGACGAACATGCCGGGCCTGAGCGCGCCGCTCTCGGGCAGCACGACGTGGCAGATGCCCACCCCGTCGTGGAAGCGCACGCCCTTCTCCCGCGCCCAGGCGCGCGTCAGGTCGAGAATGCGCGCGCCCTCGTCGGTGTCGCCCGGCACGAAATGGTCGGAGATCAGCACGACCTTCGCCGGGTCGAACAGCCCGACGCCAAGCTCCTTGAGGATCGGCTCGACGCGCCGCGGCCCGCCCGAGTCGTGGATCATCGCGAGGTCGACCCGAGCGGTCACCACATCCCCTGCGGTCACGCTCTCGCGCCCGCAGGCGCGGGCGATGATCTTTTGCGCCAGCGTCGCGGTCATTCCTCGCCTCCTGCATGGCCCGGAAGGGCTGGGGCCGGCGACCACTGCATGCCGCCGTCGCCCTCGATCCGGGTCATCGTCATGGCCATCTGGTAGCGGTCGGGGTGGTAGAGCGCGCGCAGATACTGGACCGCCCGCCCTTCGGCGTCGCTCACCACCCGGCGCACCTCGAGCAGCGGCGCACCGGCGTAGAGTGTCAGGGCCTGCGCGACGTCTGGCGCGGCGAGCGTGGCCGAGACGGTCTGCCGGGCCGCGTTCACCCTCACGCCTGCTCGTTCGATCAGCTTGAGCAGCGGCACGGCCTCGAGATCGGCCGCGGTGATGCCCTCTGCGACGGGTTCCGGCAGCCATGCCGTGAGATGCGAGAGAGGCGCACCGTCGAGCGAGCGCACCCGCACCGTGCGCAGCAGCCGCGCCCCCGGCGCCACCCCGAGCGCCCCGGTGACCGAAGGCGGCGCCGCGGCCGGCCCGAAGTCGAGCAGGCGCACCTCGGTCGTGCGCTGCATGTGCGCCATCTGGTCGAGCCAGCCCTCGATCGAGCTCTGCATCGGCGGCGCCGATGTCGGCGCGAGCAGGCGCGTGCCGCGACCCCGCTCGCGGGTGACAAGCCCCGCCCCGGCCAGCTCGTCGAGGGCGCGCTTGGCGGTGATGCGCGAGACGCCGAATTCCTCCGAGAGGTCGTGCTCGCCCGGCATCCGCGCGCCCACCTCCCACTCGCCGGCCGCGATGCGGCTCGTCAGCACGGCGACGATCTGCTGGTAGAGGGGCAGCGGGCTGGAAGGGTCGAGCGCAGGGCCGCCGGCGCCCGTCGCGCCGGCGGCCGCCCCATCGCCCCTGGCCGGTCGCGCCGGCTTCTGCACCACGTCACCCATGACGCGGGTTGATATATCAACAGGTCATTCAGTCAAGCGGATTTCGCCGCCACCGCGTCGAGCATCGCGTGCAGCACGTCGCGCCGGGGCGCCGGGCTGGCCGGCCATGCGGCGCGGCTGTGGGTCAGCCCCAGCCCCAGCACTGCCTCGGCCAGCTTGTAGGTCAGCGGGCCGGGGTTCACCACCGGCACGGGCAACCGCTCGGCGAGGTAGCCGTGCGCCTCGTGCATCGTGGTCGACCCGAGCAGGATCACGTCGGCGCCGTCTTCCTCGATGCAGCGGCGGGCAACGGCCTCGAGCTGCGGGAAGATCTCGCTCTCCTTGCCAGCCAGAAGCGACTGGTTGTCGGGCGTCGCGTCGATCCAGCGGATCGAGGCGCAGGCATGGGCCACGCCCAACTCGCCCAGCACCTTCTCGTAAAGGTGCTTCCAGTGCGGCCACATGGCGACGTAGGAGAACCGCTTGCCCAGCATCATCGCCATGAGAACCGAGGCGCGGCCCGGCCCGATCACGGGAATCGACAGTTCCGCCCGCAGCGCCGCCAGCCCGCTGTCGCTCATCGTGTCGATGCAGACGGCGTCGTAGCCCTCTGCCTCGGCCTCGAGCCCGGCCTCGAGCGCGCCGACCTCGGCCAGCACCATGTCGGAGGCCGAGACGTAGTTCTTCGGCGCCGCCCGAACCGGGCGAAACTCGAACGCGATGTCGGGGCCGAGTTCCACCGCGTCGAGCTGCGCGCGGCGCTGGGCAAGGTTCCGCTCGTCCATCGGGAAGGGCACGATCACCAGAACCCGCTTCATCTTGTGCCTCCCCACCGGCTGCCCCTAACGTCCCCGAACGAAGCAGGAGAGGCGGGGAGATACAAGGATGGACCATCTGGGCACGCTCGCGGCCTTCTGCGCCGAGACCCCGTCCGAGGCGATTCCTGCCGACGTGCTGACGCGGACGGCGCTGATCCTGGCGGATTCGGTCGGCGCCATCGTTGGCGGCGCGGCCGAGCCCGACATCGCCGCCCTGCGCGCCCGGCCCTTCCTCGCGCCGCCCGGCCCGGCGCTGCTGCTGGGCACGGAGGTGACGACCACGCCCGCCGCCGCCGCGCTGATCAACGGGACCGCGGGCACCGTGCTGGAGATGGACGAGGGCAACCAGTTCGCCCGCGGGCATCCCGGCATGCACGTCGTTCCCGCCGCGCTCTCGCTCGCCGCCGCGCGGGGCGCGGTGTCAGGGCGCGATCTGCTGGCCGCGGTCGCGCTCGGCTACGAGGCCGCCGCCCGGGTTGGCATCGCCACGCGGCCCAACCCCGCGATGCACCCCCACGGCACATGGGGCGCGATCGGCGCGGCGGTCGCCGTGCAGCGGCTCATGGGGGCCAACGCGGCGCAGATGCGGACGGCGATGAACATGGCGGCGAGCCTCGGGCTGACCACCTCGCGCCGCACGATGCTCGAGGGGGGGACGGTGCGCAACGCCTTCACTGGTCTTGCCGCGCAGGCCGGCGTGATCGTGGGCGACATGGTGGCGGCGGGCTTCACCGCAGACGCGGAGGGCGTCGCGCATGTCTACGGCCACGTCGCCGGGTCGAGCTTCGACGCGGGCGCGCTGACCGTCTCGCTCGGCGTGCGGTGGGAGGTGGCGCGCAACTACTTCAAGATGCACTCCTGCTGCCGCTACAACCACGCCGCCCTCGACGCGCTGGCGCAGATCAGGGCAGAGCGGCCGGGCCTGTCGCCGGACGAGATCGAGCGGGTCGAGGTGGCGACCTATTCGCTGGCGGTCGAACTCGACGATCCGGCGCCGGCCAACGTGCTGGGGGCGAAGTTCTCCGTGCCCTTCGCGGTGGCGACGGCGCTGGTGACGGGCTCGACCGGGGTGGAGAGCTTTACCCAGGAGCGGGTCGACGATCCCGAGATCCGGGCGCTGGCTTCACGCGTCGGCGTGCGCGAGGACAAGGGCATGACCGCTGCGCTGCCGGACAAGCGCCCGGCGCTGGTCACGCTGCACCTCGCGGGCGGAGAGACGCTGACCGCGGCGACCGAGACCAACCGGGGCGACTGGGCCGACCCCTACCCGCCCGGCGAGATTCGCGACAAGTATCTCTCGCTTACCCGTCGCCTCTGGCCCGAAGGCGCGGCGATTGCCGTTTGGGACGATCTGACGGGCCTGTCGGGGGGCGAGGCCGACGCGCTTTTCACGCGCATGGCACGCGCCGCGACGCCCGAGACGGAGGCGGTCTGATGCGCGAGATTGTCATCGGTGCCGCCCAGTTGGGCCCCATCCAGCGGGCCGAGCCGCGCGCGGCGGTGGTCGCGCGCCTCGTCGCCTTGCTCGACCGGGCGAAGGCGGCGGGGTGCGATCTGGTCGTCTATCCCGAGTTGTGCCTGACCACCTTCTTCCCGCGCTGGGTGATGGAGGATCAGGCCGAGGTCGACGCGTGGTTCGAGCGCGAGATGCCCAACGCGGCGACGCAGCCGCTCTTCGACCGGGCGCGGGAGCACGGGATCGCGCTGTCGCTCGGCTATGCCGAGTTGACGCCGGAGGGGTGCCATTTCAACACCCAGATCCTGACCGACCGCGCGGGCAGGATCGTCGGCAAGTACCGCAAGGTCCACCTGCCGGGCCATGCCGAGTTCGACCCCGAGCGCGCGTTCCAGCACCTCGAGAAGTGCTATTTCGAGCCGGGCGATCTGGGTTTTCCCGTCTTCCGCAACCTGGGCGCGTGGATGGGGATGCTGATCTGCAACGACCGGCGCTGGCCCGAGGCCTACCGCGAGATGGGCCTTCAGGGGGTAGAGCTGGTGATGCTCGGCTTCAACACGCCCTCGGTGAACTCGCAGAACGCGGGCGAGGGGCCGGAAATGCGCCGCTTCCACTCCGACCTGTCGGTGCAGGCGGGCGCCTACCAGAACGCGACCTGGGTCGTCTCGGTCGCCAAGGCGGGGGTGGAGGACGGCCACCCGCTGAACGCGGGCACCGTGATCGTCGATCCGAACGGAGTGATCGTGGCGCGCGGCGAGACGGAGGGAGACGAGCTGGTCGTCCACCCCTGCGACATGGACGCGACCGTATTCGGAAAGTCGACCATCTTTGACTTCAAGCGCCATCGTCGGATCGAGCACTACACGAGGATCGCCGCCCAGACTGGGGTGATCCACCCCGACGGCACGGCAGGGTAGGGCGCAACGCCGTTGCAACGGCGTTGTCCCGCGCCGCGCGGCGCGGGAAGGCGCTTGCAAGCGCCTTCCGCCCGGCGGCACCGCCGCGCCTCAGGTGCCGATGCTGTTCGCGCCGGCCATGTAGACCTGCACCGCGGCGATCCGGGCATCGCGCAGGGTGAAGACGTTGGCGTTCGATTTCTCGTCCACGACCTCGCCGCCCTGCGTGTAGGTCACCCTGAACTGGCTCGCGATCCGGCCGTGCGCTGGCGCGGGCGTGTGGATGAAGGCATGGTGCTGCGCCCGAGGCCCGTCGCCAGCCCATCGCGCGGCGAACAGCTCCGCGATGGCGGCGCGGCCCTCGGTGCGGGTGCCGTGCGTCTCGATCGTCAGCACGCAGTCGTCGGTCAGCACATCGGCCAGCGCCTGCGCGTCGAACGCGTCGAGCGCGGCGAACCACGCCTCGGCGAGGGCGATCGCCTCGGCGTCGGTCATGTCTCGCCTTTCAGCGTGTTCGGCCCCGCCATGTAGACGGCCACCGCCGAGAAGCGCTCGCCCGCGATCTCGAAGAAATTGCAGTTGGATTTCCGGGTGAGCGCGCCGTCGCGCTCGGTGTTCTCGACCGAAAAGCGCGAGGCGATGCGCCCGCCCCCAGGTTCGGGGACGTGGGTGAAGCGATGGTGGCGAACCGCCGCATGCTCGGCCCACAGACGGCGGAACATGGCGGCGATCTGCGCGTGGCGCTGCAGCCGCACACCGTGGGTCTCGACGGTGAACGCGCAGTCCTCCGTCAGCGTGGCGAGCAGGGCCGCTTCGTCCTCGCCGTCGACGGCGGCGAAATAACGCTCGACCAGCGCGATCTGCTCTGCGCGGGTCACGGCACCACCCCCTCGGGAAGGCCCGCCACATGCTCGGCCACCTGCCCCGGCGTCGCCAGCCAGATATCGTCGCGGTGCGCGAGGATATGCGTCAGCGCCCGCCGCAGCGCCCGCAGGCGGAAAGGCTGGCCGATGACGAAGGGGTGCAGCACGGCGGTATAGACCAGCGGGCGGCGCGCCGATTGGGCCAGCATCTCGTCGAACTGGTCGATCATCATCGCCTCGAAATCGCGCGCCGTCTCGTGGCGAAAGACGAGGGCGGGCGAGTCGTTGACCTCGATGGAATAGGGCACCGACAGGATAGGCCCGGAGCGCGTGCGCATCCGGAACGGCTGGTCGTCGGCCGGCCAGTCGAGGTGGTAGGCGTAGCCCGCCTCCTTCAGCAGGTCGAGCGTGACGGGCGACTGCACGATGTAGGGGCCGAGCCAGCCCCGGGGCGGCGTGCCGAAGGCGCTCGCGATCGCCTCTGTCGTCTCTGCGATGAGCGCGCGTTCCTCGTCCTCGCCCATCACGTCCTGCCGCTCGGAATTGGTGCGGCCGTGGCCGATGGGCTCGTCGCCGCGCGCCCTGATCCGTTCCACGATCTGCGGCGCGTTGCGGATCGCCTCGGCATTGAGGTTGTGCGAGCAGGGCAGGCCCAGATCGTCGAGCAGGTCGAAGAGATACCACATGCCCACGCGGTTGCCATAGTCGCGCCAGGCGTAGTTGCGCGTGGTCTGGGCGGCGCCGGGCACGGTATGGTCGCTGCCGAGCCCGGTCATGAAGCTGAACCATTCGACGTTGTTGCAAAGGCAGACGGCCAGCCGCCTGCCGCCCGGCCACGTGTAGTCTGCCCGGTCGGACAGGGGCACGTAGTCGTAGCGATCGTGCCGGGCGATCTCCATGCGCTCCCTCCCGTCGGTCAACGCTGGGCGCGACCTTGACAACGACCGGGCGCAGCCGTCAACTGTCGACAGTTTTCCGCGGAGGCGCATCATGGCTGTCTGGGGCGGCATCGTCACCGACGAGGAGGAGCGGCGCTACGAACGGGCGGGCTTCGGCGGCGCGGGCGCCATCGGGACGCGGCCCGCCCTGCTGATCATCGACGTGCAATACCGGACGGTCGGCACCGAGCCGCGCCCCTACTGGGAGGCGATCGAGGAATACCCCACATCCTGCGGCGACGTCGGCTGGGCGGCCGTGGCGCGGATCGCAGAGCTGCTCGCGCTGTTCCGCGAGAAGGGGTTCCCGGTGCTCTACCCCCATGTCGCCCCCAAGAACGTGGCGACCGATGCGGGGCGGCTGGCCGAGAAGATTCCCTCGATCATGGGGATCGACGCCAAGGGCTACGACTTCGTGGCAGAGGTCGCGCCGCAACCGGGCGACGTGCTGCTCCCCAAGAAGCACCCCTCGGCCTTTTTCGGCACGCCGCTGGTCAGCCACCTGATCGACCTGCGCGCCGACACGCTCGTTGTGACGGGCTGCACCACGTCGGGCTGCGTGCGCGCCTCGGTGACCGACGCCTTCGCATACAACTTTCACGTCGTCGTGCCCGAGGATGCGGTGTACGACCGCGCGCCTACCTCGCACGCGGTCAACCTGTGGGACATGAACGGCAAATATGCCGACGTGATGCCGACCGACGCGGTCATGGATGTCATCGGACGAGTGGAGACCACGGCATGAACATGCGCGAGACGACGAGCGCGGCGCCGGACGCGGCGGCAGCGGTGGGCGCGGCGCTAAGCCGGCTGGTGGCGCACCTGGCGGCGACCGGGTGGGACGACCTGCCCGAGGCGGTGCGCACGCGGGCCGCCCTGGTCATGGCCGACGATCTCGCGGCGATGGTCGCCGCGCGGGACGAGCCCGAGGTGGTCGCGCTGCACGACGGCCTGGCCCGAGCCGCCGGCCCGGCGGAGGCGACGGTGTTCAACGGGCGGGGGATGCGGCTCGACCGCTACTCGGCGGCCCTGGCCAATGGCTGCGCGGGCGACTGGGCCGAACTCGACGAAGGCTACCGGCGAGTGATCTGCCATGCCGGCCTCTACTGCCTGCCGGCGCTGCTCGCCGAGGGCGAGGCCGAGGGGCACGCCACGCGCGACATGCTGCGCGCGCTGGTGCTGGGGTACGAGGTGGCGGCTCGGGTGGCGCGCTGCTTCATCTTTCCCAACCTCGTGCTGCACCCGCATGGCTCGCTCGCGGCGGTGGGCGCGGCGGCGGCGGTGGCCTTCCTGCGCCGCGTGCCGGCGGATCACGCGGTGGCCGCGATCTCGTCGGCCGCGACCATGGTGCTGCCCGGCCCTTACACCCACCCGATCGAGGGCTCGCTGGTGCGCAACGTCTGGCCGGGCGTGGCGGCGCAGACCGGGCTGCGGGCGGTCGACTGGGCCGGCATCGGCATTGCCGGCCTGCCGACCGCGCTGCACGACGTCTACGCCGACGCCTTCGGCGCCACGCCCGATGCGTCGCAGCTCGACGGCGGGCTCGGCGAGGAATGGGCGATCTCGGACGGCTATCACAAGGTCTTTGCCTGCTGCCAGTATGGCCACGCGACCATCGAGGCGACGCTCAAGCTACTGGAGCAGACCCCGCAGGAACGCATCCGGTCGATCCGGCTCGACACCCACTACAAGGCGCGGGTGATGGACAACCCCGACCCGCCCACGACCATCGGCGCCAAGTTCTCGATCCAGCACATCGCGGCGACGGCGGCGGTGCATGGCTCGGGCGGGGCGGAGGCGTTCTCGGCGGCGTCGCTCTCGCATCCGCGCGTGGCCGAGCTGCGCCACAAGGTGCAGATCGCCGCGTGGGAGCCGGTGCCAGAGTGGCCCAACGACCGCCCGACCCGCGTGACGTGGGAGCTCGACGACGGCTCGACCGTCTCGGAAGAGGTGCTGTCGGCGCGCGGCGGCCCCGACCTGCCGTTCACGCCGGACGAGATCCGCGCCAAGGCGCAGGCGATCGTGGCCGCACCCTACCCGGCGATGCCCGCCGCGCTCGACGCGCTGCTGGCGCTCGACGATGCGGTGCTGGCCGAAAGCTGGGACCGCGCCGCGGCGGCGATGACGGCGTGAGCGCCGAGGCCGAGCTCGACCTGCTGGTGATCGGCGCGGGGGCCTGCGGCCTCGCCGCGGCGATCGCGGCGCACGACGCGGGCGCCACCGTCGCGATCGTGGAAAAGCGCGACCGGCCGGGGGGCAACTCGTCCCTCTCCACCGGCTCGATCCCCGGCGCCGGGTCGAAGTACCAGAAGGCCGGCGGGGTCGCGGACAGCCCCGAGCGCATGGTGGCCGACCTGATGCGCACGGCCGGCCCCCACGAGGCGGAGGATCTCACGCGCCTGATCGCCGAGGAGAGCGCGGCCCTTTGCGAGTGGCTGATCGACGACCTCGGCGCGCGGATGGAGTTCATCTCGGCCTACAAGCATATCGGCCACTCGGTGGAGCGGCTGCACGCGCCGAAATCCCGCCGCGGGCAGGATCTGGTCGACGACCTGCTGCGCTTCGTGGCCGAGCGCGAGATCCCGCTGGCACTGGGGCAGGCGGCCGAGCGCCTGATCGCGGAGGGCGGCGCTGTGACGGGCGCGGTGGTGGCGGGCGAGGAGATCCGCGCGCGGGCCGTCCTGCTCGCCACCAACGGCTTCGCCGCCGACCGGGGGCTGGTTGCGCGCTTCTGTCCCGAGATCGCGCCGGCCACCTACTATGGGGCCCCGGGCTCCACCGGCGAGGCGGTGCTCTGGGGCGAGGAGCTCGGCGCGCAGCTGGCCAACATGGGCGCTTACCAGGGCTATGCCGCGGTGGCCGTTCCGCAGGGGCAGCTCCTGTCCTGGACGACGATCGAGAAGGGCGGCATCCTGGTCGCCCGCGATGGCCAGCGCTTCGGCGACGAGTCGCGCGGCTATTCGGGCTTCGCCCCCGCGGTCATGGCGCAGGGAGAGGTCGCCTGGGCGATCTACGACGCGCGCATCCACGCCATCGCCGAGGCCGAGGAGGAATACGCCGAGATGGCCGCGATGGGCGCGGTGACCTGGGCCGACACGCTCGAAGGGCTGGCCGAGGCAACGGGACTGTGCGCGGCTTGCCTTGCGCCGTCCGTCACCGACTACAACCGCGCTGCGGCGGGCGCATCGCCCGACCGTTTCGGGCGGCGCGACTTCGGGCTGGCGCCCCTCGTGCCGCCCTATGGAGCCGTGAAGGTGCAGCCGGGCTTGTTCCACACGCAGGGGGGGCTGCTGGTCGACCGCGACGCGCGGGTGCGGCGGCGCGGCGGCGGCGTGGTGCCGGGCCTCTACGCCGGTGGAGGCGCGGCGGCAGGGATCAGCGGGCGCGAGGGCGCGTCGGGCTACGCCTCGGGCAACGGGCTGGTGACGGCGCTGGTGCTCGGCCGGCGGGCGGGCCTCGCCGCTGCGTCGGCAGCGGTACAACCGGCATAGCGGAGGCTCGCATGGCGGAGGACCAGGCGGCACAGGCCGACGCCCCGAAGGCGGCACCCGAGGGAACGGCGGCCGAGCGGATTGCGGCCTTCGCCGTCGGGCTGCGCGGGGCGGGCGTGCCCGAGCCGGTGCTGCACGCCGCGACGCTTCATTTGCTCGACGCCGTGGGCGTGGGCCTCGCCGCCTCGGCCGCGCCGCATTGCGCGGGCTGGGCGGGGGCGGCAGAGCCGGGGGCGGTGCCTCTGCTCTCGGGGGGCACGGCATCGCCGGGCTCGGCGGCGATGCTCAACGGTGCGCTGATCCACGCTCTCGAATACGACGACACGCATACCGGCTCGGTCGTGCACGGCAGCGCCGTGGCCGCGCCTGCGGCGCTTGCCGCAGGGGCCGAGGCGGGCGCGACGGGCCGGGAGGCGCTGCTTGCCAGCGTGCTCGCGTGGGAGGTGGCGGTGCGGATCGGGCGAGCGGCGCCCGGGGCGTTCCAGGCCCGCGGGTTCCAGGCGACGACGGTGGGCGGCGCGGTGGGCGCGGCGGCGGCATCGGCCTTCCTGCGCGGGCTCGACCCGGTGCGCATCGTGTCGGCGCTCGGCATCGCGGGCAGCGAGGCATCGGGCACCCTCGCCTTCCTGTCGGACGGCGCCACCGTAAAGGCGCTGAACCCAGGCTGGGCGGCGCGGACGGGGCTGACGGCGGCGCGGCTGGCCGAGGTGGGGATGACCGGGCCGGCCGACATACTCGAGGGCCGCTTCGGCGTGATGGCCGCCTTTGCCGGTATCGAGGACGGGCTCGGCACCGAGCTGTCGGACTTGGGTGACAGGTGGCATCTGCCCGACGCGGCGTTCAAGCTCTGGCCCTGCTGCCATTACATTCACCCCTTTCTCGAGGCGCTCGGCGGGCTTGTGAGAGAGGGCCTCGCTGCACCCGACATCCTTTCCCTCACCGTCCACGTTCCTCCGCCGATGGTGCCGCTGATCTGCGAGCCGTGGGCGCGGCGGCAGGCGCCCGCCACGGGATATGACGGCAAGTGGGGGTTGCCCTGGTGTCTTGCCGTGCTGCTGACCGACGGGGCGGTGACGGTCGAGAGCTTCGAAGCGGCCCCGCGCGCCGAGGTGACCGCGCTGGCGCGGCGGATGGAGTGGGTCGCGATGGCCGGCCACGGCTTCCCCGACCGCTTTGCCGCGCGGATCGAGGTCGAGACGGTCTCGGGCCGGCATGTGGCCGAGGTAGCGTCGGTGCTCGGCGGTCCGGGCCGGCCTGTCCCGGACGAGGCGATCCGTGCCAAGTTCCGCGCGAACGCCGCGCGCCGTCTTCCGCCCCCCTCTGTCGACCGGCTCGAGGCCGCGCTGCTCGGGCTGGCCGAGGCGCCCGACCTGTCGGAGCTGACGGCGGCCCTCGGCTGATCTCAGCCCATCAGCGAGGGCAGGAACAGCACGATCGAGGGGAAGGCGATCAGCAGCCCCAGCGTCACCACGTCCATCAGCAGGAACGGCGTGACGCCGGCGAAGACCTGCTCGAGCGACATGGGCACCGGCGAGGCCGAACGCACGACATAGACGTTGAGGCCCACGGGCGGCGTGATGAGGCTGATCTCGGCCAGCTTGATGGCGATGACGCCCAGCCAGATCGGGTCGTAGCCGACGCTCGTCATGATCGGGAACATGATCGGCAACGTCATCACCATGATCGCGATCGGATCGATCAGCATGCCGAGGATCAGGTAGAGCACGGCGAAGCCGGCCAGGTAGGCGATGGGCGGCCAGCCGAGCGCCAGCATCCACTCCGAGATGTCGCCGACGAGGCCCGTATAGGTGAGGAAGCGGGCGAAGATGATCCCGCCGATGACGATGATGAAGATCGTCGAGGTGGTGATGCCGGCGTCCTTGAACGTCTCGATCAGGGTGGCGCGGTTGAGCCGCCGCTTGGCCAGCACGATCAGGAAGGCGCCGAAGGCCCCGATGGCGCCGGCATAGGTCGGCACGAAGAAGCCGAGGTAGATGCCGCCGATCACCAGCACGAAGAGGAACGTGATGCCCCACACGCCCTTGAGCGATTCCCACTTCTCGCGCCGGGTGATGGTGACATCGGGCACGGGGGCGAGGTGGGGATAGCGCACGGCGATCAGGTAGATGCCCAGCAGGTAGACGCCCGCCGACAGCAGCCCCGGCAAGAGCCCCGCCACCAGAAGCCGTGCCACCGACTGCTCGGTGATGACGGCATAGACGATCATCAGGATAGAGGGCGGGATCAGCGAGGCCAGCGTGCCCGAGGCCGCGATGCAGCCCGCCGAGAGCCGCTTGTCGTAGCCGAACTTCGTCATCTCGGGCATCGCCATCTTGGTGAAGACCGCGGCGTTGACGATGGTCGAGCCGCAGGCCGCGCCGAACGCCGCCGAGGCGAGCGTGGTCGCCATGGCGAGCCCCCCGCGCACCTTGCCCATCCAGTTGTAGGCGGCCCTGTAGAGGTCTGTTGTCAGCCCCGCTTGCGTGGCGAGCGCCCCCATCAGGATGAACAGCGGGATCACCGCGAGGGTGAAAGAGTTCGTCGTCGAGAACGGGACCGTGGCGACCTGCGCCAGCGCGGCCCGGTCGTTGATCGAAAGCAGGATGCCGGTGAAGCCCGACAGGCCCAGCCCCACCCCGATGTTCACGCCGCAGACCAGCATGAAGACGAGCATGGCGGCGACGATCAGGCCGGTGGTGGCAGGATCGAGCATCGGGGTCTCCGGAAGGTTACTGGGAGCCGGACAGGTCGACCACGTCCGTCTCCAGCGGTGCGCCGGTGCGGATGCGGCCCAGATCGACGATCAGGTGCAGCACGAGTTGCAGGATCATCAGGGCGCAGCCCGCGCAGAGCACGAAGCGTGCGGGCCAGAGCGGGAAGCGGATCAGACCCACCGTCGCCTCGCCGATCTGGTAGGAGTAGAGCGCCTCGCCCCATCCCTGCCAGAGGATCAGCCCGAAGAAGACGATGGCGCAGAGATCGGTCAGCACGTCCATCGCCGCGCGCACGCGGGGCGACATGCGAAGGTAGACGATCTCGACCCGGATGTGCGCCCGGCGGATCTGGGCATAGGCCAGTGCGCCGAACACGATCAGCACCATCGTGCTCTCGGTCAGTTCGCGCGGCCCCGGCACGGGCACCAGCAGCAGGTTGGTGCCCACCACGTCGGCCACGCCGAGGAACATGGAGAACAACATCCCAAGCCCGCCGATCATCAGCACGGCGAGGGCCAGTCGTTCCACGATCTTCTGGATGAGGTGCATCTTGCCCCTGAATGCGGGCGGCGGGCCCGGAGGCCCGCCGCGTGGCGAGGATCAGCTCTCGCCGGCGATCTTCGAGCGCCAGTAGTCGGCGGTTTCGTTCGCTTCCTCGGCCAGGCCGCGGCCTTCCATGTCCTCGACCCAGTTCTGGAGCAGGTCGGGGGCCGTTTCCTTCCACTTGGCCAGTTCCGCGTCGGGGAAGGGCTTGATGGTGCCGCCGGCGGCGACGATCTGTTCGCCGGCCTCTTCCTCGATGGCGTCGATGGCGCCGATATAGGCCTCGTTGGCCTTGGCGGCCTCTTCGAGCACGACGGCGCGGTCCTCGTCCGAGAGGTCGGCCAGAACGTCCTTGTTGATGACGATCAGGTGGCCGGCGATGGCCATGACCGGGCCGCAGGAATAGGGGCCGGGCTCGTAGAGGCGGTTGGCCAGGATGTTGCCGCGGTTGAGGAACGAGTAGTCGAGCGAGCCGCGCTGCAGGGCCTCGTAGACGTCGCCCACCCCGACCGAGACCGGCACCGCGCCGATCGCCTCGTGCGCCTTGGGGATGTCGGCGCCGAACGAGCGCAGCTTCTTGCCCTCGAGCGCGGCGACGCTGTCGCAGTTCTCGTCGGGGCCGGTGAGGTAGTATGCGCCGAGCGGCTGGTGGAACAGGAACTCGACGTTGAACTTGTCGAGCTCCTCCTGGAAGTAGGGCAGATCCTCGTAGGCCTGGGCCGAGATCTCCATCGCCTGGCGCGGGGTGTCGAACACGAAGGGGATCTGGTAGGCGCGCCAGAACAGCAGTTGGTCGGCGTAGTAGCCCGGCACGACCGAGGCCATGTCGATGGCGCCGCGGCCCGCGAGCGTCAGGATCTCGTTGCCCGCGCCGAGGCCGCCCGAATAGGTGATCTCGATGTTCACGCGGCCGTCGGTGCGCTCGGCGACGGCGGCTGCGAAATCCTTCTCGACCTGAAGATACTCCGAATCGGCGAGGTAGTGCCCCCAGCGGAGCGTCGTCTGCGCGGAGGCGGCCGTCGCCACGAGGGCGAGCGCCGCGGCGCTTGCCGCCAGGCTGCTGAAGCGGTGGAACATGATCGACTCCCTGTTATCGCGCACCATTTTCGCGGTGCGCCGGTCTCTTTGGTCGTGACGGCCGCGTCGGGCCCGCCCGGCGGCACGTCGCCCCGGGCCGTCGCCGATCACGGTAGCGCCTCGTCAACGCGGCGCAAGCGCGCGGGTGAGGCGTTCTTCCCTTGCCGGACCGGTCAACTGTTGACAGTTATTCAGCAGGCGAAACTAATGTCAATTGCCGCATCCCGCGGCGGAAGGAGTGCGATGGCCCGCGCCGCCCGACAGGATGCACCGCCCGTGCCCGACACGCCCGTGCCCGACACGCCCGTGCCCGACACGCCCGCGCCCGACACGCCCGCGCCCCACACCCCGGTGTCCGCGACGCCGGTGTCCGAGCCGCCCGGGGCCGCTCCCGGGGCGGCGGCCATGCTCGCCCGGCTGGCCGCGCGCGCCTCGTGCCGGGCGTTCGACGGCAGTCCTATCACGCCGGACGAGCTCGAGGCGATCGTGACGGACGGGTTGCAGGCGCCCTCCTCGTGCAACCATCAGAACTGGCATTTCGTGCTCGTGACGGATCAGGCGCGCAAGGACAGGGCGCGCGAGGTCGCGGGGGGCAACCCGCATTTCTCGGACTGCGCGGCACTGGTCTATCTGTGCTTCCAGAAAGGGTGGACGCACGGCAACTTCTCGATCGTGCAGTCGGTCGCAGGGGCCTGCTACCACATGATGCTCTCGGCGCATCTGCGCGGCTGGCGTTGCATCTGGAACGCCGGAATCGGCGATCACGCCGCGCTTCGCGATATGCTGGGCCTGCCGCAGACGTTCGAGGTGCAGGGCGCGCTGGCCATCGGCAAGCCGCTGCCCGACGCTCCGCCGATGAAGGCGCCCCGCCGCCCGCCCGCCGAGGTGATGTCGTGGGAACGGTTCGACCGGCCGGCCCATGCGGTCTATCCGGCGAAACCGGCCGACGCTTACCCGTTCTTCGCCATCCGCAACGACGACAACCCGTACGCGGAGTGGAACCCCGCGCGCTGGACATGGGCGCAGGTGGCCGATTTCCGCGGCTATTCCGTCTGGGCCAAGTCGCCGCTGGCGGGCGTCTACGTCTCGCGCCGGCAGGGCGACGCGCTGGCGCGCGAGCATGGACTGCTGCCCGATCTCGCGCCGGGGGCCAAGGCGATCGAGGTGATGCCCTGGGGCGGCACAACCACGGCCGAGCTGGTCCGCCGGCTGCCCGGCGTCCGGCTGACGGTGGCAGAGCTGTCGGAGCACAACGTCACCTTCATCCGCGAGCGGCTGCGGCAGGAGGGGCTGGGGGATACCGCGCGCTTTGCGGTGATGGCCGACGGGCGCTTGCCGATGGAGGACGGCGTGTCCGATCTCGTCGTGCTGCCGCAGGTGCTGGAGCATGCCCCCGATCCGCGCCGGCTGCTTGGCGAGGCGGCGCGCGTGCTCAAGCCCGGCGGCTGGCTGGTGGCAAGCTTGCGCAACGCCGACTCGGCCTACGGCGCCCACTGGCGCGAGGTGGAGAGCCGCGCGCAGGTGCCCAACCAGGGGCCCTTCACGCCGCTGCCGGCCGCGACCGTGCGCAGCTGGGTGGCCGAGCGCTTCGCCATCGAGGCGGAGCTGGGGATTGGCCGCGAGGCGGTAGGCGACGCGGCGCCGGTGACCGGCGATGACCTGCTGAAGGGGCGGCTCTGGGCCGTCAGGGCGCGGCGTGACTGAGCGGCGCCCCCTCCAGGTGCCGCGCCACGAAGCGGCCCTGGCCGACGCTGTCGTCGGTCAGCGCGCCGTCGCGCAGGGCGAACCGGCCGCGGCTGAGCGTGTGCACCACGCGCACGCCCATGCGCTGCCCCTCCCAGATCGAGAAGCCCGCGTCGGTGGCGAGGTTTTCCCTGGTGACCGTCCAGTCGGCGTGAAGGTCGACCACGGCGATGTCGGCATCCATTCCGACCCGCAGCGCGCCCTTTTGCGACAGGCCCATGCGGCGCGCGGGATTGGCGGTGACGAGCGGGATCAGGCGCGACAGCGGCAGCCCGCGGCGGTGGTGCCCCTCGGTGAGATAGACGGGCAGGAAGGCGTCGAGGCCGGGAAAGCCGGGCTGCGCCTTCCAGATCCCGCCGTCTTTCGAGGCGATCGGGCGGTGAATGTGATCGGTGCCCACCGTGTCGATCTGCCCCGCGGCGAGAGCCGCCCACAGCGCCTCGCGGTCTTCCGGCGCGCGCAGCGGCGGGTTGACCTTGCCGACGGCGCCCACATCGGAGGTCTCGTCATGGGTGAGGTAGTGCAGGCACGTCTCGATGGAGACGTCGGAGCCCTGCGCTCGCTCGGCGAGCGCGGCGCGCAGCGCCTCGGCGGACGACGTATGCACGGCATGGAGCGGCGCACCGGTGACGCGGGCGGCGCGGCAGGCGCGGGCGAGCGCGTCGGCCTCGACATGCGGCGGGCGCGTGGCGTTCCACGTCGCCAGCCCCCCCTCCCCCTCGGGGTCGGCCGCGCGCACCCGGTCGCGCAGCACCCACGCCACCTCGATGTTCTCGGGGTGGGGGCAGAGCATCCCGCCCGTGGCAGCCAGCGTCTCGAGCAGGCGGAACATGAAGCCGTCGTCGATGCCGGGAAGGCCGAGCCGCGCGCCTTCGTCGCCGCGGATGTTCATGAACAGCTTCGCCGTCGGGGCGCCGTGCGCGACGAGCGTGGGCAGCTCTGCCATCTGCGCGTCGGTGGCGATCACGAAATGCCACGAGAAGTCGATGCGCGCGCCGGCCTCGGTGATGCCGACAAGCTCGTCGAAGACGGGCAAATAGGGATCGGCGCTCATCACGAAGGGGATGAAGCAGCTGACGCCGCCCGTGGCCGCCGCGCCCGTCTCCGTCTTCGCATCGTCGGGCACCTTCGGGCGCGCGATGCTCATGCCGTGGCCGAGATGCAGGTGGGCGTCGACCGCGCCGGGCAGCACCGTCAGCCCGCCCACGTCGACGCTTTCGGCCGCCTCGCCGGCGCCTGGCGCCACGATGCCGGCGATGCGTCCGCCCGCCACCAGCACGTCGGCCTCGACCAGCGCGCCGTCGGGCAGATGCACCGTGCCGCCGCGCAAAACCAGATCCGCCTGCCCCATGCCTCGTCCCTCCCTGCCGGATGCGCGCGCACCTTGACCCTGTCCGCGCGCCGGGCGCAAGGCGCCCGGACCGCACAGGGCGGCGCCCGGACCGCACAGGGGGGCGCACCGGAAATCGCACGGGAGACCCGCCGATGAGCGACGATTTCGCCGCGCCGCTCGTGGCGCAGAACCTCGCGACCCTCGCCTACGAACGGCTGGAGCGCGCGATCATGGAAGGTGACCTGCCCCCCGGCGAGCGCCTCAGCGAGAGCGGCCTTGCCCGCCGCTTCGGCATCTCGCGGGGGCCGCTGCGCGAGGCGATCGGCCAGCTCGAGGGGCGCGGCCTCGTCGAGCGGGTGTCGAACCAGGGCGCGCGGGTCGTGGCGCTCGACACGCCCGACCTGATCGACCTGATGGTGGTGCGCGAGGCGCTGGAGGGGATGGCCTGCCGCCTCGCTGCCGAGCGGATGGCCGAGCCGGACCTCGCCCGCCTGGCCGCTCTGCTCGAGGCGCATGCACAGGCCGAGCCGATCGTGTCGGGGCGGGGCTACTTCCAGGGGACGGGCGACCGCGACTTTCACCAGCTGATCCTGCGGGCCAGCGGCAACCGGCGGCTGGCGGTGCAGCTCGGGTCGGAACTCTACCCGCTCCTGCGCCTCTACCGGCACCGGTTGTCGATGCGGCCCGGCCGGCCGGCCGAGGCGCTCGCGGAACACCGCGCGATCCTCGAGGCGCTCTCCGCCCGTCACCCCGATCGCGCGGAGGAGGCGATGCGCGCCCATGTCCGGGCTGCGAGACAGGCTCTCGAGGAGGGGCGCGGCCCCGGACCGGTGGAGGCGGAGAGCGCATGAGCGAGGGGGTCTGGCCCGGGCCGACCGACGGCACCGCAGCGGGCAAGCGGCAGGCGCTGCGCGCGATGGTCGAGGCGCGGCAGGCGGTGCTGCTGCCTGGCGCGGCCAACGCGCTGACGGCGCGCGCCATCGAGCAGGCGGGCTTTTCGGCCTGCTACGTCACGGGGGCGGGGGTGGCCAACACCCTGCTCGGTGCGCCCGATCTCGGCCTCGTCACCCTGACCGAGCTGGCCGGAACGGTCGCCGCGATCTCGGATGTCTGCGCGCTGCCGCTGGTGGTCGACATCGACACCGGCTTCGGCAACGCGCTCAACCTGCACCGCACGATGCGCGCGATGGAGCGGGCCGGCGCCGCCGCCGTGCAACTGGAAGACCAGGTCTTTCCCAAGCGCTGCGGGCATTTCGACGGCAAGGCGGTGATCCCGCTGCCGGACGCGCTGGCCAAGCTGCGCGCCGCGCTCGACGCCCGCGAGGATTCCGGGCTGATGGTCATCGCCCGCACCGACGCGGCCGCCGTCGAGGGCTTCGAGGCGGCGCTGGAGCGGGCGGCCGCCTTCGTCGAGGCGGGCGCCGACATGACCTTCGTCGAGGCGCCGGCGAGCCGGCAGGAGCTGGCGCGGGCGGCGGCGCTGCCGGTGCCGCAGGTGGCCAACATGGTGGTGGGCGGGCGCACGCCGCTTCTGCCACAGGCAGACCTCGCCGATATGGGATTCGGCGTGGCGCTCTACGCCAACGCGGCGCTGCAGGCGGCCATGCGGGCCATGGCCGAGGTGCTCGGCACGCTGAAGGCGGATGGCGACGTGTCGCGCGTGATCGACCGTCTCGCCGGCTTCGACGAGCGGCAGGCGATGGTCGACAAGGCCACCTGGGATGCACGCGAGGCGCGCTACCGCGACGGCTGAGCGGGTCGAAGCGGGGCAGGGCGGCCCCCGGGTGCAACCGAATGGCGGCGCGCGCAGGGCTCAGCGCGGGCGCCACTCCGCAAGGTCGTTCCACACCTCCTGGAACACGATCCGCCCGCCCGAAAGCTCGAACCGGTCGCAGAACCGGATGCCCTCGAAGGGGGTGCCGTCGGTCCACGCGCCCTCGAGCGTGCC
This sequence comes from Rhodovulum sp. 12E13, assembly GCF_003340565.1. Taxonomy (GTDB): domain Bacteria; phylum Pseudomonadota; class Alphaproteobacteria; order Rhodobacterales; family Rhodobacteraceae; genus HLUCCA09. Next base: position 68,760 of record NZ_QPLK01000001.1, read on the forward strand.
GCGGCACCACACGACGGCGCGGTCGCCCGAGAACGCCTCGTCGAACCCGTCGAACTGCTTGCGGACATGCGCGTAGCGCGTGCGGCTCCACTCCACCAGCGTCTCCAGGTCGCGCATCCGCTTGCCCGAGGGGAACACCATCTCGAAGCCGTCGGCGGTCAGCGCCGTGGCGCCGGCAAGGTCGCGCGCCTCGAGCCGCGCGAGGAAGTCCTTCACCACGTCCACCGCCGAGGGTGCGGGGGGGCCGGGTGTCCTGCTCTCGCCGCCGCGCATGTAGCAGGCCGGGCGCACGTTTTCCGTCACCACGGTGATGCCGGCGGGTGGGGCGGCGATGGTCGCCCGCACCGCGTCGGTCAACCGGCCCGAAAGCGTGCGGATCGTGGCGTCGTCGTAGCCCTCGATGAGCGTGACCCTGACAATGGGCATCGGCATCTCTCCCCGTCGTGCGGCGCCACGTTGGGGCGACTGGCGGTCGTGCGCAAGGGCCTCGCCATGGCGCCGGCCCCTGCGCTAGGCTTGCGAGAGGGAGGGCCGCCATGAGTTTTGCCATCCGCCGGATCGACCACGTCGTGCTCTATGTTGCCGACCAGGCGCGATCGACGCGCTTCTACGAGGAGGTGCTGGGCTGCACCGTCGTGCGCGTCAACGAAGCGGCCGGCATCGTCCACCTGCGGGCGGGCGACGGCATGATCGACCTCGTTGCCCGGCCCGCGGGCATCGAGGGGCGCAACGTCGATCACGTCGCGCTGCGGATCGACCCGTGGGAACCTGAACGGCTGGCGGCCCATCTCGCCGCTCACGGGATCGTGCCCGGCGAGGTGCGGCCGCGCTTCGGGGCCGAGGGGGTGGGGCCGTCGCTCTATTTCGACGATCCCGACGGCAACACGATCGAGCTGAAGGGGCCGGCAGAGGGCTGACACGTCCCTTCTTCCGGCGCGGAGGACGCTTCAGGACAGAAGGAACGAGACGGTCAGCACGAGCCCCAGCGCCGCCACGCCCCAGCGGACCACGCGCTCGGGCAGCCGGCGCACCAGCGTCGCGCCGACCCAGCCGCCGGCGATGCCGCCCGCCAGCACGAAGCCGGCCGCGACCCAGTCGACCAGCCCCGAAAGCATCATCGGCACCACGGCGACGGACTGGATGGCGACCGCGAAGAGATTCTTCGCCCCGTTCACCTGTCCGATGCCGCTGCCGGCCGACGCCGCCAGCACCGCGAGCAGCATGAAGCCCATGCCGGCGCCGAAGAACCCGCCATAGAAGCCGATCGCCCCCAGCAGGACGCCCGTGGCGACACCCAACCGCCCGCCCGGGAAGGCGCGGCGCATCAGGTCGGCCGCGCGGGGGCCGAGCGCGATGGCGACCACACTTAGCCCGAGCAGCACCGGAACCACCCGCAGGAACGCCTCGTCGGAGGAATTGACCATGACAAGCGCCCCGGCGAGCGCGCCCGCCATCGCGGGGAGCATCTGCCGCCCGAGCGCCCTCAGGTCACGGCGCAACTCGCGCCGGTAGACCCAGACAGCCGGCAGCTGCGCGGGCCACAGCGCGACACCCTGAGTGACGTTCGCCGCGATCGGCGGCAGACCCGATGCCAGCAGCAGAGGAAAGACGAAGAGCTTCGCGCCCCCCGCGGCGGCATTGACCGCGCCGCCGAGCAGGCCCGCGGCGAGGAACACGAGGATCTCGGCGCTCATCGGCGACGGGGCCTTCGGCGGTGCGGCACGGGCAGCGGCACTGGCAGCGGGGCGTGTGGGCGGTCCATGCGCTCCTTCCGGGCGGGGATGGGGCGAATGCGCCGGCCACGGCGCAGACCCGGCTCCGACTAGCAGCCGCCCCGGCCGGTGTATAGCCGAGGGGCGCTTCGCCATCCGCCGGTCTCTGGGGGGATCGGCCGTCGCGCATCGACCGCCTCGCCGGCTCCGAACGGGCCGATCCCTGGGTCGGCTGCGCCCGTCTTCCTGAGCCGCCGGACCGCTCCGGACGTTCCGCGCCGCCCGCGACTCGTGCGCAAGCGGCGGTTGGCGGCTTTTGGCTGATCAGTTGCTATCTTGTAACATTCTGAAAAGGATGTGCATCTCGTCGTTTCCATGGCCGGCGAGAACGCGCCCGAAGGTGAACTGCTGTTCATTCACGTTGATCAACACGTTCCCCCACGAATTTGGACCGGCCCATGTGGGGTTGTCGTCGGACGTCCGGTAAAGAAAGACAGGGAAGAGCGTCCTTCCACCCGGCCCGGCAATCGGCCAAGGCTCCGCACCGCCCAGAGCGGTACGTCCATCCTCCCCTTCGGCCCGGATGGTGATCAGCGGATGACGACCGCTTGCGTCGTCTATTACCTGAAACACGGGCGCTCTGCTCCCGGAAGCGGTCGAGAGGGTCACTCCGAAGCTTCGGTCGATGCTCATCATGTCGAGCGTCGCGCCCCTCGCAGCGAGGGGTGCAAGGGCGCAGAACAGGGCCGAGACGACCGATGGAAGGAGACGACCCCGTTTCGTGCGGGACGGCCGATCGTGCCGGGTGGCCCGGCGGGCAAGGGGGCGGGGTGCATCAGGCGTGTCGCCCACCGCCAGCATCGGCGTATCATCCGCAGCTTTCGCTATGCCCCTCTCCCTTCCGGCCATGTCGAAAGTGCTCGTGCTGCCCGGCGAGCACCCTTCAGCTTGACAATACGCTATAACGTAATAATTGCGTGGCGCCAATTGGATCGAAAGGGCCGCTCAGGCCCCGACGGTGTCCCGACAGAGCATGAAGTTCCGAATTCGGCCGGGCCCTCGATGGGGGCGACGACCGATGGCGCGGCAATCGCGCCCATGCCGCGGATCGACATGAGACGGCGGCAATCGGAATTCCGGCGTGCAATGGCGACGCGGCGTGCCGGCAAGCCCACCCTCCGCGTGCAAAGGCCCTTTTGCCGTTGGCAGCGTGGCGTCACCCGGCCCCCGTCAGTCTGCCTCGTCGCCGCCGCTGCCGCCCGACGCGGCCGGCACCGTCGCCTGGAAATTGCCGTCGACCACCCGGCCGGCCTGCGTCTCGATCACGAGGCCGGTGGCGCCCCCCGGCGTCATCGTTGCCTGAAAGCTGCCGGCGATCACCATGTCGGATCCCTCGGCCTCGACCGCCGTGAGCGACAGGTCGACGTTCTCGTCCTCGGCGATGTAGTCGCGGCTGCCGGCCTCCATCGTGACGCGCGCCTCGGTCACGTCGGCTTCGGTTGCGCCGGCCTCGGCGGTGAACTCGATGGTCAGGGTGCCTGGGCCGGACACCCCGCCGGCCTCGGGCGTGGCGACGAGGCGGATGTCCCATCTCCCGTCTTCCTCGCGCCACGTGCTGGACGGGTCGCCATCGGCGCCGGCCACGATCCAGCGGGCGTCGTCGAGGTCGAGCGTTCCCGTGACGGTGCCTGCTCCGGCGCCGGCCTGCGCGAGAGCCGCGGCGGGCAGGGCGGCGGCGAGAAGAGCGCCGGGCAGGGTGAGCGTGAGCGCGCGTGTCATCCATCCTCCTTTGCGCAGTCGGCAGGAGGGCAATCCGGCACGCAGCGCCCTGTTCCCGGGGCTGACTGATCTGCATCAAGTCTCTCTGCCGGATGTGCTGGTTAACGTCTGCCCGAAGACGACAGCGAGGGACGACAGGCAATGTAAGGAGTGCGCACGATCGCCGCGGCCGCCGGGCTGGCGGCCTTGCTGGCCCCGCCCGTGCAGGCGGCCACCTACGACCTTCTCGCCATGAAGGTGAGCGATCTCGCCCCCGCAACGGGCTCGGCGGGGCGGATCGACCCCTACCTCGACTGGACCGGCACGGGCGGCTTCAACGTGGGTGTCGCCGGCGCGACGTCGCTGGCCAATAACGGGGTCGACTACAAGGATCCGTTCGTCGACGCGTCGTGGGGCGACGTGCTGTCGGTGCGGGTGTCGATGTATTCCGCCGGGTCCGAGGTCGCGTTCATCGAGTTCGACGCCAGCGGCACCTCCAAGACCGATTTCTTCGCGCCCGGCAACGTCGCGGCGTCGAGCTGGACCGACCTGGCCTCGGCCGAGTCATTCAGATACTTTTCGATTCCTGGCCATGACGTGGAGAATCGTCACTGGTTCGTCCACCGGCAATACGGTGGTTGCTCGAACGACGCGGGATGGATGGTCGTGCGCGACGGTGGCACGAGCGATGCCTGCGCCTGGATGAACGACCGCAGCGGGGCCGGACTGGGCGATCGCGCGTTCCTGTATTCGGCCGAGGATACCGCGATCACGTACAGCAGTGCCGGGACGAGCCTCGCGGCGGCCGATGTCTTCGCGGTGCATGTCGAGCTCGCCGGGACGCCGCCGGTCGTGCCGGGCCCGGCTCCGGCGGTGCTGCTCGTCACCGGTGTTGCCGCCCTGGGCGCGCTGCGCCGGCGGTCGCGGCGCGGCTGAGGCGCACCGGCATACGCCGCCCGCCCGCGCGATGCGGCGCCCGTTGCGGGATCACGTCTCGGTGCCGCCCGGGCAGGCGCCGCGCCGGCCTGGCGTGGCGGCAGGCCCGGCGCATCCCGGTCGCCCCGCCGCCTCCCGCCTGCGTCACGGTTGACGGGTGGCGAGCGGGCGGCCGGTCACGGCGCAGCTTGCGCCGCCCGGTGGCGAATGGTTGAACGCTTCGGCACGCCCCCTGCCACCCGGAGCCCGCACATGCCTTTCACCCTCGCCACCTGGAACATCAACTCGGTCCGCCTGCGCGAGGGGCTGGTGCGTCGCCTGCTGGAAGCGGAGGCGCCCGACATCCTCTGCCTGCAGGAATGCAAGAGCCCGGTCGAGAAGATGCCCGACTTTGCCGACCTCGGCTATGGCTGGCGGGTCGCGCGCGGCGAAAAGGGCTATAATGGCGTCGCGATCCTGTCGAAGCTGCCGCTGCGCGAGGCGGGCAGCCTGGATTTCGCCGGCCTCGGCCATGCCCGCCACGTCGCCGCCGAGCTCGAGTCGGGCGTGGTGATCCACAACTTCTACGTGCCGGCGGGCGGCGACGTGCCCGACCGCGAGAAGAACGCGAAGTTCGGCCAGAAGCTCGACTATGTCTCCGACATGGCTGACTGGGCGCGCGGCGACCGCCCGGCGCGGGCGATCCTCGTGGGCGACCTGAACATCGCCCCGCGGGAAGACGATGTCTGGTCGCACAAGCAGCTCCTGAAGGTCGTCTCGCACACGCCGGTCGAGGTCGACCATCTCGGCCGCGCGCAGGAGGCGGGCGGCTGGGTCGACGTCACCCGGGCCGACATCCCCGACGGACAGCTCTATTCGTGGTGGTCCTATCGCTCGCCCGACTGGGCGGCGGCCGACAAGGGTCGGCGGCTCGATCATGTGTGGGCCTCGCCCGACATCGCCGGCGCCGCACACGGCTCGCGCATCCTGCGCGACGCCCGCGGCTGGGAGAAGCCGTCGGACCACGCGCCCGTCTTCGCGAGCTTCGATCTTTGAAACGGCAGGCGGCGGCGCCCTTCCGAGCGCCGCCGCCACCTGTCCCGACAAGGGCGCGTTACGGCATCAGCTTGTGAATGGTGCCGGCATCCTGGGCGACGTAGAGCGCGCCGTCGGGGCCGCTGACCACCGAGCGGAAGCGGCCCGACGGGATCGGCAGCGTCATCTCGGTGACGTCGACGACCGCGCTGGCGTCCTCGTTCAGCTCGATCACGTCGATGCGCTGGCCGATCGGCGTGCCGCCGAAGCCGATGCCCATGATCCCCACGACGAGTGCGCCTTCCCAGGCGCCCCACTGGGAGCCTTCGAGAAAGGCTGCCGAGGAGGTGCCCTGCGACCAGCCGTTGTTATCCCAGATCGGCACCATTGCGTCGGGGTAGGACTCGAGGTCCGTCATCGGCATGTAGGCCGCGCGCTCGTAGCGGTTCATGCCCTCGAACTGGTTGGGCTCGTAGCCACAGTAATTTGAGGGGCAGTCGCCGCGCCCGGCGGTGTTCGGCGCCGGATCCCAGCCGGCGTTCCCGCCGTTCTCCAGCACCGTGATCTCGTCGGAATGCCACGGCCCGTGCTCGGCGGTGATCGCCGCGCCCGTCTCGGGGTGGAAGGCGATGCCCTGCACGTTGCGGTGCCCGTAGGTGTAGATGCGGTCGTCGAAGCCCTCGGGCGCGGCATTGTCGGGATGGGCGTTGCCGTCGGTGTCGATGCGCAGCACCTTGCCGCCAAGCTCCGTCGGGCTCTGCGGCACCGTCCCGCCGTGGATGTCGCCCGTCGTCACCCACAAGAAGCCCTCGGGGCCGAAGCGGATGCGCCCGCCGTTATGCGCGCCGGGGCCGCCGAAGGGCTGGTCGCTCGCCTCGGGCTTGTAGGAGATGTCCTCGACGATATCGGTGCGGTCGGAGACGCCGGTGAAGTCCTCGTTGACGGTCATCCGCAGCACGCGGTTGGTGCCGGGCGCGGTCATGCTCGAGGTCGAGTAGACGTAGATCTGGCGGTTTTCCGAGAAGTTCGGGTCGATGGCCACGCCCTGCATGCCGGCCTGCCCCTCGCAGAACAGGTCGTCCGCGGTCTCGGGGTAGCCCTCGGTCCCGGTCATGCCCAGAAGCGGGGTCACCTCGCCCGTGGGCATCCGCACCGACAGGCCGTGGCACTTCTCGGTGAAGAACATCGTGCCATCGTCGAGCAGCGCCATGTCCCAAGGGCTCTGCAGCCCGGTCAGGATGACCTCGGCGGTCATCGTGGTGGCGTTGGTGTTCGCCATGGCGGTGGTGCCGAGCATCACCGCGGCCGCGCCCATGGCAAATACGCAGGACGCGGTGCGTCCGCTGGTCTTCATCGTCATTCGGATAGTCCTCCCAATTTGCAGTGCGCGTTTTCGACGCAGCTTGATCTGCATCAAGGACGGTAGCGGCGCCGGGGGCATGCGCAAGGAGAATCTGTCGCGTCAGCACCGGTGCAGGCCGGCCAGGCTCCCCCCGGCCGGTCCGGCTTACTGGAACCGGTCGGCGATGTATGCGGCGAGGTTGGCGATATCCTCGTCCGTCAGATCGCTGGAGAGCGACATCATGATGGCGGAGTTCGGTCCGACCATCTCGCGCGCGCGATACGTCTGAAGCTTCTCTGCAATATAGGCGGCCTCCCGGCCCTTCAGCGCCGGAAAACTCGCCATGCCCTGTCCTGCCTTGCCATGGCAGTTCACGCAGTTGACGTTGTAGCGTTTCTCGCCAGCGGCGAGGTCTGCCGCCTGCGTGCCGGTGGCGGCCGTCGCGCCCGCGCAGACCGCCAGCGCGACCCCGGCGACGATGATCCTGAGCCTGTCGGTCATGGTCGAAATCCTCCCCCCTCATGGTTTCTTGTTATGGGCCGACGCCGAGGCACCGTAGGCAGCGCGGGGGGGTTGTCAATTCCGCGCCTTCGGCAGGCCCGGGCTCGCACGGCGCTTGCCAACGCCGCGGGCACCGAACATCGTGGCAGTGCCCGCTCCGGAGAGGCGCGGCGAACGGGAACCCAGGTCGGGAGGAGCGCATGGGGATCTTCATGAAGGTGATCAGGAGCGCGGCACTCGGGCTCGCGCTGGCAACGGCGGTGACAGTGTCTGCACCGCCGGCTACGGCCGAGGACACGCCGCATCACTTCGTGTTCCACATCACCAGCGACGATGCCTGGACTGTCGGATCCGCGCTGACGCAGGCGGTCGTCGCCTCGGAGCGCGGCCACGACGTCACGGTGATCCTGAGCGTGCGCGGCGTGCACCTGGCCGAGACGAACTCGGCGCAGGGCGGGTTCAGCGTCACCGCGCGCTCGCCGCGGGACATGCTCGGCGACCTGATCGACGACGGACACTCCGTGCTGGTCTGCGGCATGTGCATGGTCGCGGGCGGGGTGATGAAGGATGAACTGATCGAGGGCGCCGAGATTTCGGGGCCGGAGCTGACCTTCACCGCGCTCACGGCCCCGGACACGATCGTGCTGAGTTACTGAGCGACGCCGGGCCGGCCCATCCTCACTCGCGCAGCTCCGGTCTTCCCGGGTCGCGCGGGCGGGGAGCAGGGACAGGACGCGCGGGTCGGCGGTGCCTTGCGAACGCCCCCCCCATGCGCCATCTAACGCAGGAACGCTCACGCACGCGACACCGACAGCCGGGGACCGCACCATGATCGAACTGGGACAGAGCAAGGCCGCCCCCGCCGGCGGCGGCGACCTGATAAAGGAGACCACCGAAGCCACCTTCATGGCCGATGTCGTGGACGCCTCCATGCAGGTGCCTGTCATCGTCGATTTCTGGGCGACGTGGTGTGGCCCCTGCCGCACGCTCGGCCCGATGCTGGAAGACGCGGTCAAGGCCGCGGGTGGCGCGGTGAGGATGGTGAAGGTCGATGTCGACCGGAACCAGCAGATCGCCGCGCAGCTGCGCATCCAGTCGATCCCCACCGTCTATGCCTTCTGGCAGGGCCAACCGGTCGACGGTTTCCAGGGGGCGGTGCCCCAGTCGGAGATCAAGGCCTTCGTCGACCGGCTGACGCAGCTCGCCGGCGGCGAGGGGGCGCAGCAGGGCGGCGGGCTGGAGGAGGCCGTCGCCGCCGCCGAGGAGATGCTCGCGCAGGGCGCCGTGGTCGACGCCGCGCAGACCTTCGCCGCCGTGCTCGGGGAAGATGCCAACAACGCCCCCGCGCTCGCCGGGCTCGCCCGTGCCCACCTCGCCATGGGCGAGATCGACAAGGCCGAGGGGCTGCTGACCACCGCGCCCGAGGCAATCTTCGATGCGCCCGAGCTCGAGGCCGTGCGCGCCCAGGTCGAGCTCGCCCGGCAGGCCGAGAAGGCGGGCCCTGCCGACGAGTTGCGCGCGCGCCTCGAGGCCGACCCCGACGACCACCAGGCGCGCTTCGACCTCGCCACGGCGCTGCACGCGGCCGGCGAGACCGAGGCCGCGGTCGACGAGCTGCTCGAGCTCTTCCGCCGCGACCGGGAGTGGAACGGAGAGGCGGCCAAGGGCCAGCTCTTCAAGATCTTCGAGGCGCTGCCCGCACAGGATCCGATCGTGCTCCGGGGCCGCCGGCGCCTGTCGTCGATGATCTTCGCCTGAGCGTTTGCCCCGCACGGCGGGGCAGCTACCTCATGTCCATGATTTCCGCCGCCGACCTGCCGCAGACCATCCCGGTCTTTCCCCTCCCCGGTGCGCTGCTGTTGCCGCGTGCCCGCCTGCCGCTGCACATCTTCGAGCCGCGCTACCTTGCCATGCTCGACGATTGCATGAAGACCAAGGAACGCCTGATCGGCATGGTCCAGCCGCGCGAGGTGCCCGATGGCGCCGAGCGCCGGCTTCACACGATCGGGTGCGCCGGCCGTCTCACAGGCTTCTCCGAGACGGAGGACGGGCGTTACATGATTACCCTGACCGGCATATCGCGGTTCCGGCTTCTTCACGAGGTCGACGGCTTCACACCCTACATGCGCGCCGAGGTCGAGTGGTCGGGCTTCGAGCGCGACCTCGGCGGCGCCGAGGACGACCCTGGTTTCAAGCGCGAGCGCTTCCTCGATCTTCTGGCACGCTTCTTTTCGGCGCGCTCGCTCTCGACCGACTGGGACAGCCTGAAGGAGGCCGAGGACGAGCTGCTGATCAACTCGCTCTCGATGCTCTGCCCCTTCGACGTCGAGGACAAGCAGGCCCTGCTCGAGGCGCCGTCGCTGCCCACCCGGCGCGAGACGCTGGTGACCCTGATCGAGTTCGCCCTGCGGGGCGGCGGCAACCAGAGCGGCGAGGTGGTGCAATGAGCGACGCGCCGCCGGAGGAGCAAGGCGAGGCCGGGGGCGACGACCTGCACCGCAGTCCCTACGACCGCAAGATGCTCGAGGCGCTGGTCTGCCCGCAGACCCACGCGCCGCTGCGCTACGACGCCGAGCGGCAGGAGCTGATTTCTCGCGCCGCTCATCTCGCCTACCCGATCCGCGGCGGCATCCCCGTCATGCTGGTCGACGAGGCCCGCCAGCTCGATTGAGCGCAGCGCGGGGCGCGACGCTGTGCCCGCCCGTCGGAAACCTCCTGTTAACCGCGAATCGCGCACCCTGCCGTTGTCATGCCGGTGAAGCCGGCCGGTCAGCGTAAGGAGCGCGCGATGGACAACATGCACCCGGCCGACGAGCTGGCATGGCTCCGCGGCGAGATCCGCCGTCTTGCCCAGCGCGAGGCGGCGCTCAGGGAGCAGTTCCTGACGGGCACTGCGCCCGTCGAGGGCGTCGACTCGACGGTAAAGGTGCAGAGCTTTCGCCGCGCGGTCTTCCGGCGCGAGCGGCTGCCCGATACGGTGCTCTGCGACCCGGCTCTCTGGGAGACGCAGGTCACCCATAGGGTGACGGTCGTGCCGCGCGACGGCGACGGGATGATGGCCGCCCCGAGGCGCGAGGATGCGCTCAGGCTGATCGAACCCGCCTGAGCCAACGCGGGGCAGGGGCCGCTAGAGCGGCTGACCCTTCAGCAGGCGGGGCATGTCGCCGGCGAGCCCGGCCGCCTCGCGCACGAAACGGCGGCGCAGCCCGGGCAGGTGGCCCAGCACGCCCATGCCGAGGTCGCGGCCCAGGCGCAGCAGCGCGTTGTCGTTGGAGAACAGGCGGTTGAAGCCATCGGTCGCCAGCGCCAGCGCCGCCCGGTCGAAGCTGCGCCAGCGCCGGTGCCGCTCGAGCACCTGGCCGGCGCCGATATCCTCGCCGCGCCGCCGCGCTTCGGCCAGCACCTCGGCCAGCGTGCCGATATCGCGCAGCCCCTGGTTCAGGCCCTGCCCGGCGATGGGGTGGACGCTCTGTGCGGCATCGCCCACCAGCGCCAGCCGCTCGCCCACGATCCGGTCGGCGAGGCTGAGGCCGAGCGGGTAGGAGTAGCGGTCGCCCGCCAGCGAGATCGCGCCCAGGAAGTCGCCGAAACGGGGGCGCAGCGCCTCGAGGAAGCCCGCATCGTCCAGCCCCGCGATATGCTCCGCAAGCCCCCGCCGCTCGCTCCACACTATGGAGGAGCGGTTGCCGGTGAGCGGCAGGATCGCGAGCGGCCCGCCCGGCATGAAGAATTGATGCGCGCAACCGTGATGCGGCCGCTCGTGCGCCACCGCGCAGACGAGCGCCGTCTGCCCGTAATCCCAGCCCGTGCGCCGTATCCCGGCGCGCTCGGCCGTGCCGCTCGCCTTGCCGTCGGCGCCCACGACCAGCGGCGCGGTCAGCCGCACGCCGCTCCCGAGCACGACGCCCGCGGCCATCCCCTCGACCGATTGCGCCACCACCGTCTCGCCGGGCCGATGCTCGACCAGGGGCTCCTCCGCCATCGCGGCGAGGAGCGCACGGCGCAGGTGACGATCCTCCACCATCCAGCCCATCGGGCCTTCGTCCAGCTCGGCCGCGTCGAAATGCAGGAAGAACGGCGCCGCGCCCTCGCCCGGCCGCCCGTCGCTCGCCTTGATCTCGAGGATCGGCTGCGCCTCGCCCTGCAGCGGGGCCCAGAGCCCGAGTGCCGCCAGCAGGCGCTGCGAGGCGGCCGCCAGCGCGTAGGAGCGACCGTCGAAGCGGTCGCCCCCCCGCACCTCGGCCGGCAGCCGGTCGATCACGACCGAAGACAGGCCCGCACGGGCGCAGGCGAGGGCGAGGGCGCAGCCGTTCAGCCCGCCCCCCACGATGACGATGTCGCGGTCGTATGCCATGCGTGAGACATACGCCCGCGCCGCGCGATGTCCAAGCCGCTCGGTGCGGCATTGTCCCCGATCGTGGCGACGGCTAGCGTCGCGGCTGCAGCAAGGGAGAGGCCGCATGGGCGACTGGCAGGGCATGAGCGCGGCGGAACTCGGCCGCGGGATCGAGGCGGGGCGGATCGACCCGGTCGAGCTGACCGACGCCTTCCTCGACGCCATCGACGGGCACCCCTTCCGCCGCCGCATCTACGCTCGTGCGACCCCCGCCCGCGCCCGGGCCGAGGCCGAGGCGGCGCGCGAGCGGGCGCGGCGCGGCCTGCGAAAGTCGCCGCTCGACGGCGTGCCGATCAGCTGGAAGGACCTGTTCGATACGGCGGGGATCGCCACCGAGGCCGGCACGGCGCTGCTGAAGGGGCGCACGCCCGACCGTGACGCACAGGTGCTGCAGACGGCCACGGCGCAGGGCCTGATCTGCCTCGGCAAGACCCACATGACAGAGCTCGCCTTCTCCGGCCTCGGACTGAACCCCGTCACCGAGAGCCCGCCCTGCGTGAACGACCACGAGGCGGTGTCGGGCGGCTCGTCCTCCGGGGCGGCGGCCTCGGTCGCCTTCGGGCTGGCCGCGGCCGGCATCGGTTCCGACACCGGCGGATCGGTGCGGGTGCCGGCCGCCTGGAACGACCTCGTGGGGCTCAAGACCACCTCGGGCCGCCTGCCGCTCGATGGCGTGGTGCCGCTCGCCGCGCGGTTCGATACCGTGGGGCCGCTCACCCGGACGGTCGAGGATGCCGCGCTGCTGCTCGCGGCGCTGGAGGGGGACAGGCCGGCCGATCTGCGCGGGGTCTCTGCCACGGGGGTCAGGCTGATGAACCTGACCACAAGCGCGCAAGAGGATATCCGCGAGGCCCCGGCCCGCGCCCATGACGACGCCCTCTCCCGCCTGCGCGCCGGGGGCGTGACGGTGGAGGACGGGGCGGTTCCCGAGGTGGCCGAGGCGATGGACCTCGCCGGCATCCTCTACACGCCCGAGACCTACGGCACCTGGGGGCATCTGATCGAGACCGACCCCGACGCGATGTTCCCCCCCGTGCGCGAGCGGTTTCGCGCGGGCAAGGCCCACGGCGCGGCCGACTACGTCGCCGCGTGGCACAGGCTCGACCGCCTGCGCGCCGCCTATGCCGCTGCCACGGCGGGCCATGACGCGGTGGTGGTGCCCACGGCCGCACTGCTGCCGCCCAAGCAGGCCGACGTCGCGGGCGACCATGCGCTCTTCACCTCCGAGAACCTTCTGACCCTCCGCAATACCCGCATCGGCAACCTGATGGGCCTTGCCGTGCTCACCCTGCCCACGGGCCACCCCTCGTGCGGGCTGTCGCTGATGGGCCCGCCCCGGTCGGAGAAGAGGTTGCTGCGCCTCGGCGCGGCGCTCGCCCCCCTCCTGACCTAATTGCCACAAGAGGGTGGCGCGCGCGCATCGCAAAGCTGGACCGGCGCCGCCCGCGCGGCTAGGGTGACGCGGCACGGGGCGGCACAAGCCCCGGCTGTGAGGCAGTTTTCAAAGATGAGCGGTGCCCTGCGCCCATGATGGCCCCTGAGCGGTTCTCGGACCTGCCGGAATACGCGTTTCCGCGTCTGCGGCGCCTTCTGGGCGACCGTGCGCCCGGTCGTGCCTCGGGCGCCGCTCCCGTCGACATGACCATCGGCGAGCCGCGCCACCCGATGCCCGCCTTCGTGCCCGACGTGCTGGCGCGCGAGGCGGCGGGCTTTGCGAAGTATCCGCCGAACGAGGGCACGCCGGGGCTGCGCGGCGCGATCGGCGAATGGCTGGGCCGCCGCTACGGCGTGCCGGCCGATCCCGAGACAGAAGTGCAGGTCGTCAATGGCACCCGCGAGGGGCTGTTCAACGCCGCGCTGGCGCTTTGCCCGGAGCGGAAGGGCGGCACGCCCGCCATGCTCATCCCGAACCCGTTCTACCAGGTCTACGCGGTGGCCGCGCTCGCGGTGGGCGCCGAGCCCGTCTATGTCAACGCCACCGCCGAGACGGGCTTTCTGCCGGATTTCGAGAGCTTGCCGGAAGATGTGCTCGACCGCACCGCCATCGCCTGGCTCTGCTCGCCGTCGAACCCGCAGGGCGCCGTGGCCGACGAGGCCTATTGGCGGCGCCTGCTCGGGCTCGCCGAAAAGCATGACTTCCTCGTCTTCGCCGACGAGTGCTATTCCGAAATCTGGCGTGACGCCCCGCCGCCCGGGGCATGGCAGGTGGCCGAGGGAATGGGCCTGCCGCGCGAGCGCGTGGTGATCTTCCATTCGCTGTCGAAGCGGTCGAACCTGCCGGGCCTGCGCGCAGGCTTCCTCGCCTCGGGTGCCGCCAATATCGCCCGCATCCGGCAGTTGCGCAGCTATGCCGGCGCGCCGCTGCCGCTGCCCATCCAGCACGCGGCCGAGGCGGCGTGGCGCGACGAGGCGCATGTCGCGGCCTCGCTGGCGCTCTACCACGAGAAGTTCCGGCTGGCCGACGGGATCTGGGGCGACTGGCCGGGCTACCACGCGCCGGCGGGCGGCTTTTTCCTCTGGCTGCCGGTGCCGCAGGGCTTCGCCGACGGCGAGGCGGCCACGCTCGCGGCGTGGGAGAGGGCCGGGGTGCGGGTGCTGCCGGGCACCTATCTCAGCCGCGACACGGCGCGGGGCAACCCGGGGGAGAGATACGTTCGCGTGGCGATGGTGGCCGGCGCGGACGAGGTGGCGCGGGGCCTCACCGCCCTGCGCGAGGTGTTCGAGACCGAAGGGACAGGGTGATGGCTTATCCGACGAACCAGCGCGATCCGCTCCTCGACAGCGCCATGCAGGCGGCCATCGAGAAGCGGGGGCGCGAACTCCTCGGCCTGATCCTCCTGGGCGGGGGGCTGGCCTGCGCGGGGGCGCTCGTCAGCTACGTGCCCGATGACGCTTCGTTCTTTTCGGCGACCGACGCGCCCGCCGAGAACTGGCTGGGCCGTTTCGGCGCCTCCGTGGCGGCGCCGCTGTTTCTGATCGTGGGGTTCGGGGCGTGGCTGATCGCGGCGACGCTCGGTGTCTGGGGCGCGCGCCTGCTGGCCAATGTCGGCGCCGACCGGGCGCTCTCGCGGGCGATCTTCGCCCCGATCGCGGTGGCGGCAGCCTCGGTCTACGCCTCGACGCTGGTGCCCGCCGCAGGGTGGGTGCATTCCTTCGGCCTCGGCGGGCTGTTTGGCGACACGGTGCTGGGCGCGCTGCTCAACATCCTGCCGGTGCAGGCGGCCGAGGGGCTGCGCCTGCTCGCGGTGCCGATCGGGCTGGGGACGCTCGCGCTGTCGCTCTTCGTCACCGGCTTTACCAGGGCCGAGCTCGGGCGGGCCGGCCGCTTCACGCTCTACGGCCTCGTTCTGGCCTATGCCGGGGTGCGCCACATGCTCGGCCTCGGCATGTCGAGGACGCGCGACGCCGCCCGGGGCCTCGCCGCCCGCCGGGCCGAGCGCGCCGCGGCCGAGCCCGAGCCGGCCGAGCGCGCATTGGCCGACACGGAAGAGGATTTCTCCGCGCCGCCGCTGCGCGCCCCCGCTGCCGAGCCGCCGGTCACGCGCCGCGAGAAGGGCGGCCGCGGCGGGCTCATCGCCTCGGTCTCGACCCTGGTGCGCCGCCCGCCCGAGCCCGAGCTGCCGCCCCGCCCCGAGCCGCCGGCGATGGACGACGAAGACGCGCCAACCGACGACCGCATCCGCGCGCGCATCTCCGACGCGATCCGCGCCCGCGCCCGCACGGGCCGCAACGTCAAGCCCGAGCCGGTCGGCCGGGTCGAGCCGCCCGTTCAGCGTGCGCGCCGCCCGGAGCCGCTTCTGGTCAAGGTGCCGGGCGCCGTGCCCTCGGCCCCGATGGCGCAGCTCGATGTCGACGAGCCGCCGCTCACCCGCCCCGCTCCCGTGCCCGAGCCGGCCGACATCGGGGAAGACGCGCCCGCCGGAACAGAGCCGATCGAGCCGCCGGTCGCTGCCGCGCCCCGCGTCGCGCCCGCCCCGGAGCCGAGGGCCGTCGTCCAGCACCCGCCGCGGCGCAGCCCCGCCCCGTCACGCCGGGCCCAGCAGGAGGCGCAGCCCGCGCTGGCCTTTGACCCGGGCGAGGCCGCCTACGAAGTGCCGCCGCTCTCGCTGCTGACGAGCCCCGACAAGGTGGTCCGCCACGTCCTGCCCGACGAGGCGCTCGAGGAAAACGCCCGCATGCTCGAGACGGTGCTCGACGATTACGGCGTCAAGGGCGAGATCGTGTCGGTCCGACCCGGCCCGGTCGTGACGATGTACGAGCTCGAGCCCGCGCCGGGCCTCAAGGCCAGCCGCGTGATCGGGCTGGCCGACGACATCGCGCGCTCGATGTCGGCGCTCTCGGCCCGCGTCTCGACCGTGCCGGGCCGCTCGGTGATCGGGATCGAGCTGCCCAACGCCCATCGCGAGAAGGTGCTGCTGCGCGAGCTCCTGTCGACGCGCGACTACGGCGACAGCTCGGCCAAGCTGCCGCTCGCGCTGGGCAAGAACATCGACGGCACGCCGGTCGTGGCCAACCTCGCCAAGATGCCCCACCTGCTGATCGCGGGCACCACCGGCTCGGGCAAGTCGGTGGCGATCAACACGATGATCCTCTCGCTGCTCTATCGCCTGACGCCCGACGAGTGCCGCCTCATCATGATCGACCCCAAGATGCTGGAACTGTCCGTCTACGACGGCATCCCGCACCTGCTCTCTCCCGTCGTGACGGACCCCAAGAAGGCTGTCGTGGCCCTGAAATGGGTCGTGGCCGAGATGGAGGAGCGTTACCGCAAGATGTCGAAGATGGGGGTTCGCAACATCGAGGGCTACAACGGCCGGGTGCAGGACGCGCTCGACCGCGGCGAGATGTTCTCCCGCACCGTGCAGACCGGCTTCGACGACGAGACCGGCGAGCCCGTGTTCGAAACGGAAGAGTTCGCGCCGGAGAAGCTGCCCTACATCGTGGTCATCGTCGACGAGATGGCCGACCTGATGATGGTCGCCGGCAAGGAGATCGAGGCCTGCATCCAGCGCCTGGCGCAGATGGCGCGCGCCTCGGGCATCCATCTCATCATGGCCACGCAGCGCCCCTCGGTCGACGTCATCACCGGGACGATCAAGGCCAACTTCCCCACGCGCATCTCCTTCCAGGTGACGTCGAAGATCGACAGCCGCACCATCCTGGGCGAGATGGGGGCCGAGCAACTTCTGGGCATGGGCGACATGCTCCACATGGCCGGCGGCGGGCGGATCAGCCGCGTGCACGGCCCCTTCGTGTCGGACGAGGAGGTGGAGGAGATCGTGAGCCACCTCAAGGCGTGGGGGCCGCCCGTCTATGTGGGCAGCGTGCTCGAGGGCCCCGACGAGGACCGCGAGAGCGACATCGACGCGGTGCTGGGGCTTTCGACCGGCGGCAACACCGGAGGCGACGACGCGCTCTACGACCAGGCGGTGGCCATCGTCGCCAAGGACCGGAAGTGCTCGACCTCCTACATCCAGCGCAAGCTCGCCATAGGCTACAACAAGGCTGCGCGCCTCGTGGAGCAGATGGAGGAAAACGGCGTCGTCGGCCCGTCCAACTCCGTCGGCAAGCGCGAGATCCTCGTCCCTGAGCCCTGATCCGGGCGGTGGCGAGGCGCCCGCGGCCCGCACCGTCCGAATGTCGAGGCGGCTCGGCGCTCGCGCGCCTTTCCGCTCGCTGACCTGCCCGTGATGAACGACGGGGATGCGCGCGCCCGACCCATCCCCTATCTTCGCATCATGTTGACGCGCAGAAGGCTCCTCGCCGCCACGGCCGCTTTCGCCGCCCTGCCACGGGCGGCGGCGGCGAAGATTCCCCTCGCCGAGCTCTCGGCCTATCTCAACGCCATCGAGACGGCGCGGGGCGAATTCACCCAGATCAACGCCGACGGCACGATCTCGACCGGCACGATCTTCATCCGCCGGCCCGGCCGCGTCCGGTTCGAATATGCGCCGCCCGACGAGAGCCTGGTGATGGCCGGCGGCGGGCAGGTCGCCATCTTCGACGGCAAGTCGAACACCGGGCCAGAGCAGTTCCCCCTGCGTCAGACGCCGCTCAACCTGATCCTGGCGCGCCAGGTCGACCTCGGCCGCTCGGGGATGGTCGTGGCGCATGCGAGCGACGGCACCACGACCTCGGTCACCGCGCAGGATCCAGAGCGCCCGGAGATCGGCACGATCCGCCTCGTCTTCACCGACGATCCGGTGGAGCTGCGCCAGTGGGTCATCACCGACGAGGCGGGGCAGGAGACGACCGTGGTGCTCGGGCGCCTCGAGACCGGGGTGAGCCTCGGCTCGCGGATGTTCAACATCGTGCAGGAGGCGCAGGCCCGCGGCTTGCGCTAGGGCGCGCGGCTGGCGGCGAGTGGCCCGCTCGCCCGGCCGACGTGCAAGGACGCGCCGAAGCAGACCACCGCCATCGCCGCGCAGAGCGGAAAGGTAACGCTCGCCGCTGGCGCCCGTCCGCCCGGGCGACCCGACCGCCTCGCTGACCGGCGGCGCCCCTGCCGGCGCGGCAGGGGCCGGGCGACGGCGTTGGTCCGCCTAAAGCCTGCGGCAGGCCCGCAGTTGCGATTCGTAGGTCTGGGCGCGGGCGGCGACCCGGTTCGACACGTTCAACAGCCAGCCTTTCGCGTTGTAGGTGCCCCTTGCATAGCCCGTCCAGCCGTCGTGATAGGCGAGGTATTGCCGCCGCGTGTCGGACAGGGGGATGCCGAGGCGCCGCTCGGTCTCGGTCATGTACCAGCCCATGAAGTCTGTCGCGTCGCGGATGCGGTCGCGCCGGGCGCGGCGGTTGCCGGTCAGCTCGCGATACTCGTCCCACGTCCCATCGAGGGCCTGCGAATAGCCGTAGGCGGTCGAGACCCGGCCGACGGGGATCACGCCGAGCTCCCACCGGAAGGGCGTCTCGGCGTCGCCGTCGAACTTGCTCTCCTGGTGGATGATCGCCATCTGCACCGGCACAGGCACGCCCCAGTTGCGCTCGGTGCGCTTCATCGCGCGCAGGTACTGGGGCCGCTCGGCGACGATGTTGCACGCGTTGTCGAGGTCGCTGGGCGGGGTCTTGCTGCCGCCGCCGCAGCCCATGAGGGCCAGCGCGAGCGCCAGCACCACGTAATGTCTGCTCATCCTGCCTGTCCGTGTTCTTGCGTGACCGGATTCTTCTCGGGCCAGTCTAGCCCAGATCGGCCGCGAAGGAAACGACGCACGCTGCCCCGCGACGCCGCCGGGCACGGAACAAGGGGGGCCGCCGGCCGTTGCCGCTGCGACAGCAGAGCGAGAAGGAGGAAGACCCATGTCGGTAGCGCGCGTGACGGAAATCTCGGCGACCTCGCCCGAGAGCTTCGACGAGGCGGTGAAGGCGGGCATCGAGCGGGCCAACAAGACGCTCCGCAACGTCGAGGGCTGCTGGATCAAGGACATGAACGTCCAGGTCGAGAATGGCGCGGTCAAGGGCTACAGGGTCAACATGGCCGTGACCTTCGTGCTCGACGACTGAGCGCGCGGCCCGGCCGGAGACGATAACGCCGCGCCCGGGGGCCGGGCGCGGCGATCATTGCGTGCGCTGCGGCCGCGCCGGGGGCGCGGCGGCGCGAGGATCAGGCGAGAGCGAGGTTGCCGGCCGACTGGCGGCCGTCGCGGCCCGTCTCGAGGTCATAGGTGACCTTTTGGTCGTCGGCGAGGCCGGTCAGGCCCGAGCGCTCGACGGCGCTGATGTGGACGAACACGTCCTTGCCGCCCTGGTCGGGCTGGATGAAGCCGAAGCCTTTGGTGGTGTTGAACCATTTCACGGTGCCAGTGGCCATCGTGATTTCTCCTATACTCTGCCGCCCGCAGGATGCGGCGGCCCGGCGCGTCAGGGCTGTCGACAGAACTGACGCTCGGGAAGAGAGGCAGGAGATCGAAAGGCGTAACGTAGCGAGGAGAGGTATGGCAGGTTAGGGGGCGGTTGGCAAGCGGTCAGCGTCAGTTATCGCGTCAACTACCTAACCGATCAATCAGCGACAAAACGATGTCGCGGCGAGTTGAGGATTGGAAGACTTTCCCGCGGGGGCATATTATCGACCGATCCTTGAAATCCGCGATTAAGTCTCCATCTTCGGTATAGAGGAGCCGGGTTCCGCATGCCCTTGCCAGTGCAAGAATATGCTCATCGTCTGACCGATGCCCAAGTTTTACCACTTTATCGTACTCCACTTCGTAAAGTCGTTCGTCTACTCTGTCCAAGAGCCCTTGGCGGGCCCACTCTGCGAGAAGCGCGACGAACTTTTGGTCACAAGAGAACTCTTGCAGTAGTGCTCTACACACTGAAATGCGCACCCGCTTTTGCGCAATTCTGCGGAGAACCGTGACCGCCGCATTGCATGGCGTATCAGTGAAGTCTGAACGCCTGTTGTTGTCGATGATGATTGGCATCAGAGGCCAAGCGATCTCAATTGTTCATCCCTAAAGAACGAGCGATACTCCTCTGGGGGCGACACCGGATCGCCATTCTCGTCGATTCCTATTTCTTCAATGGCGTTATCTAGACGATTTCGGCGGAAGAATAGAAGCGAAATGTCTTCGGAGTCGATCTCGTTTCTCGCGACAGCCATTCTGATCCGATCAAGGATATAATCGCTATGTGTCTCAATAATGAAGTTAATACCTCTTTTCGCATGGGCCTCGACAAAATACTGCCCCAGCGCGGCTTGGGCTTTCGGATGAAGGTGAACTTCGGGTTGCTGTACTAGGTAATAGTTTCGCCGTTTTAGGCGCTCTACGCCGTACAGGATTGGCAGAACTTGACTGGTCCCATAGCCAAGGTCCATCAAGTTCATTCGCGGGCCGTCGTTGGAAAACTGAAGCTGAAACGGATCGCTAGCCGTTTGCCCAAACGATTTTACATGAAACTCCCTGAACATTTCTGATTGCTGACCGAATTTCTCAATCGCGGTCTTGAGCTCATTCCAGTCTTCCTCATTTCTGTTTCGCGATCGGTAAAGCCTGGCGATTTCGTAAGGAACATGTGAGCCTTCGCCATCTTCGCTCTCCGTCCCTGGAGTATATGTGCGGTGCGGCTTGGTTCGAATTGCAGAAGTAGCGTCCCCAACCGGGGTAGAGCGCATCGTTATTGCATCTGCTAGATCGGAGAGCTCAGAAATTGATCGCTCAATGTCGTCACGAACGAAGTCAGCCTGCGCCGTTTCTCTCCTTCCAATTCTGTACCGAATGTCTCTAATGAGAAACGGCCAATACCGGGCAAGCTCAAAACGTGTCACTGGAGGTAGCGAAGAGGGTTCGTCCAAAAGAAATCTCTCATTCCTCTTCGAGACGAAAGAAATTCGAAGCCCTTCTGGCGTGCTGGTGGCTTCAATGGCTTTTCCGTTGGACTCGATCTTTACTGAGCTTAGGGCTGCATTGGAGTCCGCGCTAGAAAAACTCAATGTAAGAGTGACTTCGAAGCGACCGGATGTCTCCGATCTCCTTGACTTTCGGAGGACTAGTGTTTGCCGCAGGACAAGGGAGAACGATCTTGCCCTTCCGCCTCGGCCGCCACGGAAATGCGATATTTGGTCAAATGTGCCTAGTTGGAAGGGGTCGGCGTTAAAGTCTGGCTCTTTGTTAGTGGACACAAAATCCAAAAGATATTTGACGCCGGCCAGAAAAGAAGTTTTTCCTGCGCTATTCTCGCCAACAAGGATGGTAATTGGGCGTACGCTCGAAAACTTCTGGTGGTGAAAGCCACGGAAGTTCTGAAAAGCCACTTCAAAAGCCAACGTCCTACCTCGCAAACTTCTTGTACTTCACCCGCGTCGGCTCCACCGCGTCGGGGCCCAGCCGGCGGATCTTGTCTTCTTCGTAAGCCTCGAAGTTGCCCTCGAACCACTCCACGTGGGCCTCGCCCTCGAAGGCGAGGATGTGGGTGCAGAGGCGGTCGAGGAAGAAGCGGTCGTGGCTGATGATCACGGCGCAGCCGGCGAAATCCTCCAGCGCGTCTTCCAGCGCCCGCAGCGTCTCGACGTCGAGGTCGTTGGTGGGCTCGTCGAGCAGCAGCACGTTGCCGCCCGATTTCAGCAGCTTGGCCATGTGGACGCGGTTGCGCTCGCCGCCCGAGAGCAGCCCCACCTTCTTCTGCTGGTCGCCGCCCTTGAAGTTGAACGCCCCGCAATAGGCGCGGGAGTTCATCTGCGCGTCGCCGAGGTCGATCAGCTCGGCGCCGCCCGAGATCTCTTCCCACACCGTGTGGTCGGCGTCGAGCGCGTCGCGCGACTGGTCGACATAGGAGAGCTGCACGGTGTCGCCCGTCTCGATGGTGCCCGAATCGGGCTGCTCCTGCCCGGTGAGCATGCGGAAGAGGGTCGACTTGCCGGCGCCGTTGGGGCCGATCACGCCGACGATGCCGCCGGGGGGGAGCGAGAACGACAGGTTCTCGATCAGCAGGCGGTCGCCGTAGGCCTTGGAGAGGTTTTCCACCTCGATCACCTTGGCGCCGAGGCGGGGGCCGTTGGGGATGACGATCTGCGCCTTGCCGACGCGCTCGCGCTCTGACTGGGCGGCCATCTTCTCGTACGAGGCGATGCGGGCCTTGGACTTTGCCTGCCGGGCCTTGGCGCCGGCGCGGATCCATTCGAGCTCGCGCTCGAGCGTCTTCTGCCGGGCCTTGTCCTCTCGCGCCTCCTGGGCGAGCCGCTTGGCCTTCTGCTCGAGCCAGGAGGAGTAGTTGCCCTCGTAGGGGATGCCGCGGCCGCGGTCGAGCTCGAGGATCCAGCCGGTGATGTCGTCGAGGAAGTAGCGGTCGTGGGTGACGATCAGGCAGGTGCCCTTGTAGTCGATCAGGTGCTGCTGCAGCCAGGCGACCGTCTCGGCGTCGAGGTGGTTGGTGGGCTCGTCGAGGAGCAGCATGTCGGGCGCTTCAAGCAGGAGCTTGCAGAGCGCGACGCGGCGGCGCTCGCCGCCCGAGAGGTTGTCGGGCATCGCCTCGTCGGGGGGGCAGCGCAGCGCCTCCATCGCGACGTCGATCTGGCTGTCGAGATCCCACAGGTTCTGGCTGTCGATCTCGTCCTGGAGCTGGGCCATCTCGTCGGCCGTCTCGTCGGAGTAGTTCATGGCCAGCTCGTTGAAGCGCTCCAGCTTGGCGCGCTTGTCGGCCACCCCTTCCATCACGTTGCCACGGACGTTGAGGGCGGGGTCGAGCTCGGGCTCCTGCGGGAGGTAGCCCACCTTGGCGCCCTCGGCCGCCCAGGCCTCGCCACTGAAGTCGGTGTCCCAGCCGGCCATGATCCGCAGCAGGGTCGACTTGCCGGCGCCGTTGACGCCCACGACGCCGATCTTCACGCCGGGCAGGAAGTTGAGCCGGATGTTCTCGAAGGTGGTCTTGCCGCCCGGATAGGTCTTGGACACGCCATCCATATGGTAGACGAACTTCTGGGCCATGCCTTCCTCCGCTGGGTTGAACACTCCGCAGATAGACGGGCGCCGGGGCGAGGGCAACGGGGGCGGATCGCCGACGGGGTGCGGCCGCTCGGGGTGCACGAGTGCCCGACGCAAGGCGCGACACGCCGGGCGACATGGCCGGGCGTGTGCGGCCGACGGCCAGCTTCGGGCCGGGCGGGCGCGACAGCCGGATCGTCGCGCAGGTCGGCGCCGGTCCCGCGTGCCGGCGTCGAGAGGGCCGATCCCGTCGCGCCCCCCCGGTCGGATGGCGATCGCGCGGGCGGCAGGCTGGGGCGGCGCGTCTGCGGCTCCCTCCTGTGGCCGGGATCACCGGTGCTCGGCCTCGGGCGCCATGCGGCGCAGCCAGGCGCCGATGTCGAGCGAGGGCGTGCCGGGGACGGGCGGGCGCCAGGTCGGGGTCCATGACCCGTATTGCTCGCGCGGGGCCGGGCGGATCTCGCCGCAGGCCGCGCGGTCGGGCTGGCCGATGACGAACAGCACGCCCGCCACGACCTCGGCGCCGTCGCGGTCGCGCATGAGCAGCGGCGCGCCCGAATCTCCGGTCGCAAGGCGATACCCGTCGGCCCGCACGGGCGGCAGGCCGAGGATCACGCAGGCGTTTTCGCCCCAGTAGGCGACGGGCCCGGTGGCGCGGTGCCTGGCGGGGGGCGGGTCGCCTTCCTGCCTTGCGTAGCTGGCGTGGCGCAGGCCGGTGCGCTCGGGCAGGCGGCCGCCGGGGGGCATTCCGGTCAGCACCGGCAGAGGGCGGGCGATATCCGGCGGCACCGGATCCGCCAGACGCAGGAGCGCCATGTCGGCGCAGCGGGGCAGCGAGTAGCCGGCGACCCGCGTCTCGAAATCGGGCGCCACGCTCGACACGCCGACACGGATGCGCGGCGTGCCCTGCGCGTCATACCAGCGGTAGCCGTCTTCCCATGTGGGGCCCTGCACGCGCTCGTGATCGGCCAGCGGCCCGCATTCCTGCAGCGGGGCGCCGGTGGGCCGCGGCAGCCGCCTGGACGGGCCGAAGCAATGGGCGGCCGTGAGCACCTTGTCGGGGGCGATCAGGGCGCCCGCACACCCGCCTACGGCAACGACGGCGTTGCGCGCGAGGCCGGCGGCATCGGGCGCCAGCCGGTCGGCGTCGGAGAGCCGCGCGACAGGTCCCTCCGCCCGTGTCGGGGCGGCGTGTACCCACGCAAGGACGAGCGCAAGGGCGAACGCGGCGGAGCGGCACAGATGCAGGGGCGGGCGGATCATCGGCGGCGGATGCTAGGCGGCAGGGTGTCGCCCGTCCAGCGTGTTGCGGGGCGCGTCGGGGCGAGGGCAGGCCGGCCGGGCGCCGGGGCAGCTGGCGGCGAGGTGAGGCGGGCAAGGAGGTGAGCGGAGCAGGCAGACCCGGAGGAGGAGGGCCCGGAGCACGGGGATACAGGGCAGGGGGGATAAGGAGCGGCGCGACACGGAGGGGCGGCCCGCGCCCTGCGCGCCCTCGGCGCCGCCGTCGCTCGGGAGGGCGCGTTGACACCGGGGCGCCCGCGCCGCAAGACGACCCTTCGAACGCGCAATGCCGCCGCGGAGGGCGAGCCATGCCATCAGCCCGACCCTCTGCCGGAGCCGCGCGCGGCGCGGCCCTCGGCCTGCCCCTCGCCGGGCCGGGCCAGCGCATCGGCCTGCTGGGCGGCTCGTTCGATCCGCCCCATACGGGCCATGTCCACATCACCCTGGAGGCCCTCAAGCGCTTTCGGCTCGATGCGGTGTGGTGGCTCGTGAGCCCCGGCAACCCGCTCAAGGCCGACGGCCCCGCGCCGCTCGCGCAGCGGATGGCGGCCGCCCGGCGGGCGATCCGCCATCCGAGGGTGCATGTCACCGACGTCGAGGCGCGCATCGGCACCCGCTACACCGCTCAAACGCTCGAGCACCTTCTGCGCGCGCGGCCCCGGCAGCGCTTCATCTGGCTGATGGGCGCCGACAATCTCGCCCAGTTCCACCGCTGGGACAGGTGGGTATGGATCATGCGCCACGTCCCCGTGGGCGTGCTGGCCCGGCCCGGGCACCGCCTGCCCGCCCGCGCCTCCGTGGCCGCCGCGCGCTACGCCGACCGCCGGCTGCCCGCCCGGTGCGCGCCGCTGCTGGCCGAGACGGCGCCCCCCGCCTGGTGTTTCGTCAACGTGCCGATGCGAGGCGAGTCCTCCACCGCGATCCGGGCTCGGGGCGAATGGTGAGGGCGCGTCACGGCCACACCGCGCGCCCCGCGGGCGGGAATCGGGTGGCGCGCCGGGTCGCTCTGCGCGATGGTGCCCCCCGCGCCGTGAGTTGCCAAAGCACGAGGAATGGATCGTGAGAACGCGCCGTCTTCGCCCCGACCGATCCGCGCCCGCGTCACCCGCGCGGGCTACCGTCCTGCCGGTCTCCGCGGGTCCGCTCGCCGCCCTGCTGGCCGCCGGGGCCCTGCTGGCCGGCTGCGGCAGCGGCGAGCCGCGCGGCCGGGTCGAGGCGCTGCCGGATCCGGGCCTTGCCTTTCTCGCAGAGGCGCCGCGCCGCCGGGCCGGCTGCGTGCCGGTGGCCGAGACCGAGTTCACGCTCCCCTTGTTCGAGACGGGGGCCGACCTCGTTGCCTGCCGCGCGGGCCATTCGCCGGGCGTGGCGCTGGTCGCCGACCGCGGCGCCCGGCAGGTCGGGCGCACGGCGAACTGGACGCTCTTTTCCGTGCCCCGCCCCCCTTCGGACTGACCGCGCCGGATCGGCGCCCGCCGGTCGCCTCGACAGGTCACCCACCCCCCGATGGCCGAGCTGGCGCGGGTGCCCGCCCGCTCGCCGGTGCACTGGCCGGGCAATCGTCGCAGGCGCCGCGGGGCGCCCCGGGCGCGACCGATCCACCGGAGGCGAGCGCCCCGGCGACATCTTCGTGATCGGGGCCGGCCGAGCACGGGCCGGGCTTGCCCGGGCGCGGGGCATCTGCTTGGCTGCGCGCATGTCGGATCAGGGGGAAAACCGGGAGCAGGGGAGCCGCGCCGTGCTGGGGCGACGGGCGTTGCTCGGCGGGCTGGCCGGGCTCTCCGCGGCGCCGGCTCTGGCCCGCGCGCCCGATGTCTCCCCGCGGCCTGCGCCGCGCGCCGCCGATGCCGCCGGGCGCGCGGCCGAGACGCTGCGCGCGGCCGAGGCGCGGCGGCTCGTGCAGCAGGCGCGTCTGGGCGCCGGCGCCAAGGTCGCCTACGTCGTCGCCGATGCCCGCACGGGCGAGGTGCTCGAGGCCCGCGCCCCCCTCCTGCCGCTGCCCCCCGCCTCGGTGATGAAGGCGGTGACGGCGCTCTACGCGCTCGATGCGCTGGGCCACGGCCACCGCTTCGCCACCCGCGCGCTGGCCACCGGCCCGGTCGAGGGCGGCCGGCTCGAGGGCGATCTCGTCCTCGCGGGCTCGGGCGACCCGACGCTGCAGACCAACGCGCTGGCCGATCTTGCCGAACGGGTCAAGGCGGCGGGCATCGTCGAGGTGGCGGGCGAGCTGAAGGTATGGGACGGCGCCTTGCCCCGCATCGATCGCATCGACGCCGGCCAGCCCGACCATGTGGGCTACAACCCGGCGGTCTCGGGGCTCAACCTCAATTTCAATCGCGTGCATTTCGAGTGGCGGCGCTCGGGCGGCGGCTGGGACGTGTCGATGGATGCCCGCTCCGACCGCTACCGCCCCGCGGTGACCGTGTCGCGCATGCAGGTCGTCTCGCGCGCCGCACCCGTCTACACCTACGCCGACATCGGCGATGTCGACGAGTGGACGGTTGCCGCCGGAGCGCTCGGCGGCGGCGGCTCGCGTTGGCTGCCGGTGCGCGAGCCCGCGCTGTATGCGGGCGAGGTCTTCGCCACCTTCCTGCGGGCGCAGGGCATCGCCACGGGCGGGCTGTCGCGCGCCGCCGCGCCGCCCGCGCGCGCGCGGGCCCTCGCCCAGGTCGAGAGCGCGGGTCTCCGCCCGCTCCTGTCCGACATGCTCGACTACTCGACCAACATCACCGCAGAGTCGGTGGGCCTCGCCGCCTCGGCAGCCCTGGGGCCGGGGGTGGACACCCTCGCCGCCTCGGCCGGGCGGATGGCGGACTGGTTCGCCGACGGGATCGGCGGGCGCCGGCCCGACTTCGTCGACCATTCCGGCCTCGGCGACCGCTCGCGCCTCGCGCCCTCCGACATGGTGCGCGCGCTCGTCGCGCTCGGGCCCGAGGCGGGGCTGGCCGACCTGCTTGAGGAGATCCCCGTGCGCGGCGAGGATTACCGCGTGATCCCCGATCACCCGGCGCGGGTGCGCGCCAAGACCGGCACGCTCAACTTCGTCTCGGGGCTGTCGGGCTATGTCCGGCCGCTCGGCGGGCGCGACCTCGCCTTCGCGGTGTTCGCCGCCGATCTGCCGCGCCGCGCGGCGATCCCGCGCGCGCAGCGCGATCGCCCCGATGGCGCAGCCGGCTGGGCCCGGCGCGCACGCGTTCTCCAGCACCGGCTGATCGACCGCTGGACGACGCTCTACGGCGAGGTGCCGCCCGAGGGCCTGCGCCTGCGCCCCCGGCCCCGCCCCGCCTCGCTCGCCTGCACCGGGTGCTGAGCGGCCCCGCCGCCCCGGCTCGCAGCCCGCCCCGTAACCCCGGTCAAGCCGCCTCCGGGACGGCCGTCCCAGGCGCCTGCCCCCGGCTTCTTTCTGTTGCAAATACGCCCTGCGCCCGCGCTGCCGCTGCGTGCGACGCGGGGCAGGGGCGCCCCGTGAAGGGCTCAGAGCGTGAGGTGGCGGGCGCGGGCGCCCTGCTCGATCGCGGCGGCGTGCAGGCGGGGAATGTCGAGCTCGTAGCGGATCTCCTCGAGCATCCGCAGCTCCGGCTGGCCCAGCACGCCGTCGGCGGCCGCCACGTCGCAGGCCATCGCGTAGGCCGTCTCATGCAGCCTTTCGGGCAGGGCGTTGCGCACGATGCCGAAGAGGGCGGCCAGCCCGTCCTCTTCCTCGAAGAGCTCGAAGACGAGGTTGGCGACGAGGCGCGTCCGGTCGACGTCGTACTCGGCGAAGACCGGCAGGTGATTCACGATCCGCTCGATGGTGACCAGCTCGGCCGTGCGCACCGTATCGTCCGAGGCGGAGGTGGCGATCATCAGCGCGACGAGCGCGTCCTGCGGAGAAAGGGGCTGCTCTGGCTTGTCGGTCATGGGGGCCTCGCACGGTTCGCCGTCGAAATAGGCTGCGCCGCGGCGCGCGGCAAGCGCCTCCCGGCGGCCCGGCCGGCGGCGGCGCGCGCCCTCCCCGGCCCCGCCGTCAGGCACCCGGCCGAGGCGGGCCGGGTGCGGGGCGCCCCCGACTCTCCCTTTCAGCTCTCGTCGTCGTCGGAGCCCACGTCGGCGATATCGTCGAGCGAGACGCTGTCCTCGTCGTCGTCCTCGAGGACGTCGTCGCCGAGGTCCACATCGGTGTCGTCTTCCTCGAGCACGTCGCCCTCGTCGATGACCTCGGCCTCCTCGGTCTTCGTCTTCGTCTTCTTCTCCTCCGGGATGGCCACGCGTGCCTTCGGCCCGTCCTCGAGCGGCACCTCCTCGCCGGTATAGGGGCTGACGACGGGTCTCTTGTTGAGGTCGTAGAATCGCTTGCCGGTGGTCGGGCAGACGCGCTTGACTCCCCATTCTTCCTTGGGCATGCGCAGGGTCCTCATGGTTTCTGGAAGATCGAGCGCGGCGCATGCCACAGGGGCGCGGGGCGATCAACCCCTCTCGAGCCTTTGCCCGGTGACGTCTCCGGGGTGACGTGTCGGGCTGACGTGTCCGGGGTGACGTGTCCGGGGGCGCGCCGCGTCTGTCCGGCCGGGGCGGCAAGCGCGACGGCACGGGGACTGCGGAACGAGTACGGCGGAACGGGGACGGCGCAAGGGTAACGCGAGACAGGCGCATGGAGCACCACGACCTGGAGGGCGCGCCGCCCGTGCGCGTGCACCTGCGCCGCTCTTCGAGGGCGCGGCGGCTCAGCCTGCGCGTCTCGCGCCTCGACGGGCGCGTGACACTGACCCTGCCGCGCGGGGTGCCGCTGCCCGCCGCCATCGCCTTTGCCGATGAACGGGCGAGTTGGATCCGCGGCCACCTTGCCGAGATCGGGGCCCCCGAGCTCGTCGGCTGGGGCAGCGTGCTGCCCGTCGAGGGGCGGCCGTGCTCGGTGATCGCGGGGCCGCGCAGCGCGCTTCGCCCCGAGGCCGGCGTGATCGAGGTGTCGGCGCGGGTGGCCTCGGTGCCCGGAACGGTGGCCGGGCTCGTCAAGGCGCTGGCGCGGGCGCGGCTGACCGCGGCCTCCGACGCCCATGCCGCGCGGCTCGGCCGGCCCTACAGCCGGATCACCTTGCGCGACACCCGCTCGCGCTGGGGCTCCTGCACCGAGGCAGGGGCGCTGATGTATTCGTGGCGGCTGGCGATGGCGCCGCCCGACGTGCTCGACTACGTCGCCGCGCACGAGGTCGCCCATCTCGCCGTGATGGACCATTCGCCACGCTACTGGGCGGTGGTCCGGGGGCTTTGCCCCGGCTTCGAGGCGCACCGCCGCTGGTTGCGCGAGCACGGGCAGGAGCTGCACCGCCCCCGCTTCTCGGCGGTCGCGCAGTGACCGCGGCGGATTGACCGGAAGCGCCCCCGCGCGCAGGATCGCCCCCATGCTCTACACCTCCCGCCCCTCTGACGTGACGGCGCCGGCGGCCCAGCCCGCCGCGGCCCCTTCCGCGCACGAGCGGGTGTATCGTGCGCTGCGCACCCGCATCATGCATGGCGAGATCGGTCCGGGCGAGGCGCTCACGCTGCGCGGCCTCGGGCGCGAGTTCGGCGTGTCGATGACGCCCGCGCGCGAGGCGGTGCGGCGGCTGGCGGCCGAGGGGGCGCTGACGCTCTCGCCATCGGGCCGGGTGGCGACGCCCACGCTTGGCGCAGACCGGCTCGAAGAGCTCGCCGCGGTGCGCGCCCTGCTCGAGCCCGAGCTCGCCGCGCGGGCGATGCCGCGTGCGCATCCCGCCCTGATCGACCGGCTGCGCACGATCAATCAGTCCATCGCCGAGGCAATCGCGCGGCGCGACGCGCCGGCCTATATCCGCACCAATCTCGAGTTCCACCGCACCCTCTACCTGCGAGCCCAGGCCCCGGCGATGCTCGCGCTGGCCGAGACCGTCTGGCTGCAACTCGGGCCCACGATGCGGGCGCTCTACGGCCGGCTCGGGCGAACGGAGGCGCCTCGCGGCCACCGCCTGATCATCGCCGGGCTCGAGGCGGGCGACGAGCCGTCGCTCAAGCTCGCCGTGCGTGCCGACGTCACCCAGGGGCTGCGCCTGCTCGCCCAGTGATGGCAGGCGGGAAAGCGCCGGAAAGGCAGGCACCGGCCGCGCCGCCCCGGGCCGCCGCCCTGCGCGCTCTGATCGGGGAGGGCGCTCCACGCCATTGATCGGCCTCGATGCACCCACGCCATGCTGTCCCCGTTTCGTCCGTCCTCGGCCGAGAAGGCGGCTCTGGCGCTCATGGCCGATTGGCGCATCCGCCGGCGGGCTGGCCGTCGGCCGCTGCGGGCGTCGGCAGCGCGCGCGGCGCCGCCACCGTCAGGAGCGCGCCCGCCGGGCGAGAAACGCGGGCACGATCACGGTCAACACCAGGAGCCGCGCGACGTGGTGAGCCGCCACGAAGGCCGGCGCGAGGCCGAGCTGCACGGCCATCGCGGCCATCGCCTCGACACCGCCCGGCGCGTAGGCCACCAGCAGCAGCGTCGGCGCGAGGCCCGTGAGGGCCACGGCGAGCGCCATCGCGGCCACGGTGATCGCGCAGGTCAACGCGGTGACGGCGAGCCCGGCCGCCAGCGCCCGCTGCACGATCCGCAGGGGCACCCCGCGAAACCGGATGCCGACGAGCGTGCCGAGCAGGGCGAAGGCGGACAGCGCCAGCCATGGCGGCAGCACGCCCGGTGTCAGGTCCGCGGCGTGACCGACCGCCGAGACGCACATGCCCGCCAACAGCAGCGCCGCCGGCACCCGCAGCCGCAGCAGCACGAGGCCCGCCGCCGCGCCCAGCCCGGCCAGCGCGGCGAGCGAGAGCGGCGACATGGGGGGCAGCGCGGCCACCGCCGCGTCGCCGGGTTCGCCCCACAGCACCAGCAACGGCGGCACGAGAAGCGTCAGCAGCAACACGCGCATCGCCTGCACCACGGCGATGCGCGGCACGTCGAGGCCGCGCTCGGTCGCGTAGCCGATGACGTAGCTCAGATGCCCCGGCGTGGCGGCGAGCACGGCCGACAGCCGGTCGAAGCCCATCCTCTCCATGAGCACGCTGCCTGCCAGCAGCGAGGCCGCGAGCGAGGCCGTCAGCACCGCGAGCGAGAGCGGCCACTCTGCGAGAGACGAGACGACCTCGGGCGTCACGCCCGTGCCGATGCCGATCCCCAGCACGAGGAAGGCGGCCTGACGCACGAGGCCTGGCACGTGCAGCGGCGCCCCCGCGAGCGCCAGCAGGGTGACGACGGTGGCCGAGCCGGTGAGAAACGGCGCGGGAAAGCCGATCGCATGGGCTGCCCCGCCGCCTGCCACGGCCCCGGCGCAGGCCACGGCGAAGCCGGCGGCGTCGCGGGCGCGTGGTGTCATGGCGTGGGCATAGCCGCCCCCCGTGAAAAGGGGAAGAGAGCGCCGGGGTCACCCCCGGGCAGCGTCGAGGCAGCGCTCCACGAGGCCGCGATAGCCCGGACCGAACAGGCGCAGGTGCACCAGCGCAGGCCAGAGCGTGTAGATCGGCCGCCGCGTGTCTTCCCCCGGCTCGGGCTGCCCGTAGGCGACGTGGAAGGCGGGGCCGGGCCGGCCGAACAGGTGCAGCATGGCAAGGTCGACCTCGGCGTGGCCGCGATAGCAGGCGGGGTCGATCAGGCCGAGCAGGCGCGCGCCCCGCGCCATGACGTTCCCCGTCCAGAGATCGCCGTGCAGCAGCGCGGCGGGCGGCCGCTCGGGCAGCAGGTCGGGCAGGCGGGCGGCAAGCATCTCGACGCGCCGCGCCAGGGGCGCGGGCAAGTGCGGCACCGAGGGCAGCAGCCGACGCTCGGCCCAGAAGGCGGGCCAGGTGTCGGTCGCCGCATTGGGGATGGCGACCGGGCCGAAGGCATGGTCGCGCGGCCATCCATAGGCGTCGCCGGTGTCGGCGTGCAGCGTCGCGAGCACCCTGCCCAGGGCCTCCCAGGCGCCGGAAAGGCCGGTCTCGTCGCCGAGATCCTCCAGGACCAGAAGGTCGTGGGCGACGGCGAGCACGGCCGGGGCCGGGGCGCCTGCGGCGGCGATGGCCTCGAGCATCTCGGCCTCGGCGCGGGCGGTCGCGCCGGTCTTGGCCACGGCACGCCGCCCGTCGGCCATGCGCAGGCGCACCACCTCGGACAGGTCGCCGCCGTGGAGGGGGCGAGCCTCGGCGACTTCTGCGCCGAGCAGGCCGGCGGCGAGTCGGGCGGCGCGCGCCGCGCTCACCACGGGAGCGGGCGCGTGGACCAGAGCGCCTTGAGTTCGGCCGCCCGCGCATCCGACCAGCCGGGCGGCGACAGCGCCCGCCCCGCACGGCGCACCACCATCGTGAAGGTGCTGCCCACGAGCCACAGAAGCGCGAAGACCAAAGCCGCGGTCGGCGCGACGACGAGGGGGTGGATGGTGTCGACCGGCGGCAGCTCCATGGACCGGCGCGTCGCGTTCTGCCAGTCGGCCGCCTGCCAGAGGCCCCGGCCGCACAGCGCCAGAGCGATGACGACAAACGCCGTGCGGAAGCGGCGCGCGTCGTCGTCGTCGGCCTCGGGCAGGCGCATGATCGGCCACAGCCAGAGCAGCACCGCCCCCGCCGCGTAGCCGAGCGCCGCCGAGGCGCCCGACAGCGCCCCCTGCCGCGCGGCGGGCCGCGGGATCAGCGAGAGGGTGAGCGAGGCCACGAAGAACAGCGCCCCCACCGCCAGCGCGAATCCCGAGAGCCGCCACCAGCGCGGCTCGGCCAGGCCACGTCTCTCGTCTTCGAGATCGTCAAGCGTCGGGCTCATCGCCCCCTCCCTCTTCCGCACGCTCGCGGGTGCGGCGGATCAGCTCGTCGGCCATCGCGCCCGCCGCCGCCACGAACAGGCCGATGCCGCAGAAGATGTACACCATCGTGAAGATCTTGCCTGCCGCGGTCTCGGGCACGAGGTCGCCGTAGCCCACGGTCGAGATCGTGACGACCGAGAAGAACAGCGCGTCGAGCCAGCCCCACCCCTCGACCCAGCGGTAGAAGATCGTGGCGATCAGGATGGCCGAGCCGGCGAGCTGAAGCAGCCACCGCACCCGCCGGTTGCGCAGCGCCGCGGCGACGCCGCCCACGATCAGCCAGAGGGGACCCAGCCGCGTCCGCGCCATGCCGTCTTCCCTTCCGCGCCGTTTCCCTTGCGCGAGGTGGCCAATCCGCGCCGGAAAGGTCAAGACGCGGGGCGGCGGCCCGTGGCAGGGTGCGCGCGCGGCGAAAGGCAGGCGGATGGGATTGCGCATGATCGGATGGCTGGTGGCGGGCGGTGTCGTGGCGGGGCTCGTCCTGCTCGTCGCGGCGAATACCGTGGGCCGGTATACCGGGCTGACCGTGCCGCGGATGCCGCCCGAGACGCTGTCGTCGCTCTTGCGCCCCGCCTACCGGCTGACAGTGCCCGACGAGGGGGAGGGGCCGTTTCCGACCGCGCTGCTGCTGTCGGGCTGCGACGGGCCGCGCGACAATCTCGAGACATGGGCGCAGGCGCTGGCGGAGGCGGGCTGGGCCTCGCTCTCGGTGGACAGTCACGGGCCGCGCGGCTTCACCGAGTTCGAGCTGTGGCGGCTGGTCTGTGCGGGGCAGTTGCTCACCGGGGCCGAGCGGGCCGGCGACATCGCCGTGGCGCTCGCCGACGCCCGCGCGATGCCGCAGGTCGACGAGACGCGGCTGGCGCTGATCGGGGCGTCGCATGGGGGATGGGCGATCCTCGAATACCTGTCGATGGCCGATCACGGGCAGGTGCCGCTCACGCTGACCGGCTGGCCCGAGGGCCCCGCGCCGCTCGACGGGGTGCAGGCCGCGCTGCTGCTCTACCCCTATTGCGGCGGTCTGTCGCGGGCGAGCCGACGTGGCTGGGAGACGGCGCTGCCGGTGCTGTTCCTTCTGGCCGAGGGCGACAGCATCGCCTCGGAGAAGCCGTGCCTCGAGGTGGCGGCCCGGGAGGCGCGGCGGGGCCTGCCGATCGACACGCATGTCTACGCGGGCGTCACCCACGGCTTCGACCAGCAGGAGAAGGCGCCGCTCTCGACGCTCGGCTACTTCCCCGATGTGACGGCGGATGCGCTGGCGCGCGGCACCGCCTTTCTCGACCGCGCCATCGGACGCTGAGCCGGGCGCCGGGTGCGCCTTCGGCACCCGGGCCGGCGCCCGGCCGTCGCCCCACCCGCCCACCCGCGCCGCCCGGGCGCCGCCCTCTGCACTGGTGCCATCGTCCTGCATGTCTGGTAGGAGAGAGCCGGGGCGGAGGCACCCCGGCGGCAAGGGAGACGACAGATGCGAAAGCGTGCCATTTCCATTCTGGCCTATCTGGTCGCGAGTTCGGTGGGGCTGCTTCTTGCACTCCTGCTGCTCGAAGGCTTCCGGATCGATTTCATGGCGTTCCTGCTCGCCGTGCTCGTATTCTCCGTCGCCACGGCGCTGCTCACGCCCCTGGTGGAGAAGCTGTCGCAGCGCTATGTGCCGCAGCTTGCCGGCGGGATCGCGCTCGCCGTGGTGGCGCTGGGCCTGCTCGTCACCGCGCTGATCATGCCGGGGATGGAGATCGGCGGCATCGCCAACTGGCTGGCGGCGACGCTTCTCGTCTGGCTCGGCAGCCTGCTCGCGCAGATCCTCCTGCCGATCTACGTCTTCAAGGAGCTCAAGCCGCCGCACGCCTGACCGGCCGCGGCCCTGGTCTTCCAAACCCCCCTGCGGCGCGGCGCCGGGCCTGCGGCAGATGGCGCGGGCGGCCGGGTTGCCCGCCCTCGCCCCGGGCGCTAAGCCCAAGCGGAACAGGAGGAGACGACAGCCATGGCCGACGCCGAGGCGCAGGCAGGGCCGCAGCCGGCGCCCACGCATTCGCCGTCCGAGCGGGCGGGGTCGAAGCGCATCGGCGCGCTGCGGGCGCTGTTCCCGTTCTTCGTGCCCTATCGCGGCTGGGTGGCCTTCGCCGCCTTCGCGCTGGTGCTGACCGCCGCCGTCTCGCTGACGCTGCCCATCGCCGCGCGCCGGGTGGTCGACGGGTTCGCCACCGGAGAGGTGGAACTGCTCGACCGCTACTTCTTCGGGGCGATCCTTCTTGCCGGGGTCTTCGCCCTCGGCACGGCGGCGCGCTACTGGATGGTGACGCGGCTGGGCGAGCGCGTGGTGGCCGACATCCGCAAGTCCGTGTTCGACCGGATGATCGGCATGTCGCCGGAATACTACGAGCGGCTGATGACCGGCGAAGTGCTGTCGCGCATCACCACCGACACGACCCTGATCCTGTCGGTCGTCTCGTCGTCGGTCTCGTGGTTCCTGCGCAACGTGCTGCTGTTCGTGGGCGGGCTGGCGATGATGCTGGTCACCTCGGCCAAGCTGACGGGCATGGTGCTGGCGCTGATCCCCGTGGTGATCGTGCCGATCCTCGCTCTCGGCCGCCGGCTGCGGCGCCTCTCGCGCGAGAACCAGGACTGGATCGCGCAATCGTCGGGCAACGCCTCCGAGGCGCTGCTGTCGGTGCAGACGGTGCAGGCCTATACCCATGAGGCAGCCTCGATGGGGCGCTTTGCCGACGTCACCGAGAAGAGCTTCGAGAGCGCCAAGAAGCGGATCACGGTGCGGGCGGCGATGACGGCGATCATCATCTTCGTGGTGTTCTCGGGCATCCTCGGCGTGCTGTGGATGGGCGCGCGCGACGTGCGCGCGGGCGGCATGAGCCCCGGCGAGCTGGTGCAGTTCGTCATCTATGCCGGGATCATGGCGGGCTCGGTCGCCGCGCTGTCGGAAATCTGGGGCGAGCTGCAGCGCGCCGCGGGCGCGACCGAGCGCCTGGTGGAGCTGCTGGGCGCGGTGGACAGCGTGCAGGACCCGCCGGTGCCGCAGCCCGTGCCGACGCCGGTGCAGGGCGCACTCGCCTTCGACGGTGTGACGTTCCGCTATCCCGCCCGTCCCGAAACGGCTGCGCTGCACGATGTCTCGTTCACCGTCAGACCCGGCGAGACGGTCGCGCTCGTCGGTCCCTCCGGCGCGGGCAAGTCGACCATCCTTCAGCTGCTCCTGCGCTTCTACGATCCCCAGGCGGGGCGCATCACGCTCGACGGCATGCCGATCGACGCGATGGCGCGGTCCGACTTCCGCAGGACGCTCGCCCTCGTTCCGCAGGACCCGGTGATCTTCGGCGATACTGCGCGCGAGAACATCCGCTTCGGTCGGCCCGACGCCACCGACGCCCAGGTCGAGGCCGCCGCCCGCGCCGCCGCCGCCCACGACTTCGTGGCGAGGCTGCCGCAGGGCTACGATACCTTCGTCGGCGAGCGTGGGGTGATGCTCTCGGGCGGGCAAAAGCAGCGCATCGCCATCGCCCGCGCCATCCTGCGCGATGCGCCGGTGCTGCTGCTCGACGAGGCGACCTCGGCCCTCGACGCCGAGAGCGAGCAGGCCGTGCAGCACGCCGTGGCCGAGATGGCGGCCGACCGCACGACGATCATCGTCGCCCACCGGCTCGCCACGGTGAAGCAGGCAGACCGCATCCTCGTCTTCGAGGAGGGGCGCATCGTGGCGGAGGGGAGTCATGACCAGCTCGTCACCCAGGGCGGCCTCTATGCCCGGCTCGCCCGCCTCCAGTTCACCGACGGCGTCGCGGCCGAGTAGCGCGCGCCTCGCCACGGTCGACCTCGCCCGCACGGCGGCGCTGGCGGGCATGGTCGTGTTCCACTTCGTCGTCGATCTCGAGCTCTTCGGCCACGTGCCGCCCGGCACGTCCCTGTCGGGCGGCTGGGTGGTGCTGGCGCGCCTCGTCGCCGGCAGCTTTCTCTTCGTCGCGGGTGTCAGCCTGTGGCTCGCGCATGGCCACGGCATCCGCTGGCGCCCGTTCCTGCGGCGGCTGGCGGTGCTGGCGGTGGCTGCGGCGGGTATCAGCCTGGCCACGTGGGCGGCCATGCCCGACCGCTACGTGTTCTTCGGCATCCTGCATTCCATCGCGGCGGCGAGCGTGGTGGGCCTCGCCTTCCTCCGCCTGCCGGCGGCCGTCACGCTGGCGGCCGCCGCTTTCGCCCTCGCCGCGCCGTCGCTCTTCTCGACCGGTGCGTTCGACGCCCGGCCGCTCCTCTGGCTGGGCCTGTCCACCTGGACGCCGCTCTCGATGGATTTCGTGCCGCTCTTTCCCTGGCTCGCCCCGTGCCTTGCCGGCATCGCCGCGGCGCGAGTGGCCGAGCGCGCGGGCCTCTTCGATCGCCTCGCCCGGGCCGAGCCCCACGGGCCCGTCCTGCGTGCCCTGGCGTGGCCGGGGCGCCACAGCCTGGCCGTCTACCTCGTCCACCAGCCGGTGCTGATCGGGGCGATCTGGGCCGCCGGCCGGCTGGTCTGAGCCGCGCGACCCGCCATCGCCCGGTCCATCATCTTGGCCGCAATACTCTCGGGGGGGCGCGCCGACGGCGCGCGGGGGGCAGACGGCCCCCCTCCGCCCCGCGCCGGGGGCGCCGACGCTCAGTAATCGCGCTGGTAGAAGATGCCGATCGAGGTCTCGCCCTCGTTGTCGGCGCTGCCCTGCACCGTCACGTCGTCGGTGATGTCGATGTTGATGTTCAACTCGGTCTCGCCGCCGGTCGACGTGGTCACGTCGGTATAGATGTTCTCCGACAGGTAGGTGCCGATCTGCAGCGCCGCGTCGCCCTCGTCGTCGGTCACCAGGTCGAGGTCGCTCACTCCGAGGCTCTCGCGCAGCCCGCCCAGCAGCCCGTTGCCGCCCCGCCCGGTCAGCCGCGCTACGGACGCCGCGAGCTGGGCGGCCTCCAGCGCGGAAAGGTTGGCGAGGCCCTTGCCGAAGAAGAAGCGTGCCAGCACCTCGTCTCCCGGCAGGGGCGGCTGCGATTCGAAGGCGAAGGTCGGCTCGTTCACCGGCCCCTCGATGCGGATGATGATGGTGAAGTCCTCCGCGTCGTCCGAGGTCGCCGCGAGATCGAGGAAGGGCACGAGGTCGCCCCCCAGGGTCATCCGCCCGTCCTCGGCCAGCTCCAGCCGCCGCCCGAGGATGTCGAGCCGCCCGCGGATCACCTCGATGCCGCCCACCGGCGCGGGGTTGCGCGTGGTGCCGCCCACGGTGAACGCGCCGCCGAGTTCGGCGTCGAGCCCTCGGCCGCGCACGAAGATCCGGTTGGGCGCGTTGATCGCGAGGTCCAGCGAAAAGACGTTGCCGGGCCGTCCCTCGGCGATCCGCTCGTCGCGCCGCTCGTTGACGAGGCCGGCCCGGACGCGCGTCTGCCGCACCGCCGCCGCCTCGCCCACATGGGTCACCCGCGGGATGTTGGCGCCGAAGCCGACGCCGCCCGAGGGGATGCGCAGTTCGGTCTCGCCCACGTCGATCCGGCCCGCGATGGCGCCGCCGCCGCCGGTCAGCGGGCCGGACACGCTGACCTGGCCGTTCAGCGTGGTGCTGTAGAGCGAGGGGTCGGTCAGGGTCAGCCCGTTCAGTGTCAGCGTCAGGTCGGCGGGAAAGCGCGCGCCGAGGTCGATCGGCCCCGACACGGAGAGCGAGCCGCCCTCGGGCGAGGTCGCCTGACCGTTCAGCCGCAGGCGGCCGCTTGCGATGTCGGCCGTCAGGTCGATGTTCTGGAACGCGAGGTTGGCCGCCGGGATCGAGAGGCGCGCGCCGCTGGTCGAGAGCGTGCCCGAGAGGTTCTGCAGCGACGGCGTGCCGTCGAAGGCGAGATCGAACCGCAGGTCGCCGTCGAGGCGCTGCGGCGCGAGGATGCCGTTGACAAGGCCGAGCGGCGCGGTGCCCTGCGCCCGGAGCGAGGTCGCCCCGCCCGGTGCGAGCACGCCGATGACCGAGGCCGCCGCCGCGCCGGGCCCGGCCGTCTGCACGTCGAGGGCCCAGCCCTCCGGCCGCTCCGTCGCCGTGCCGGTGACGCGCAGGCTGCCCGAGAGGCCGCGGGCGAGGGGCGCGATGTTCGGAACGCCGAGGGCGAAGCGCAGCCGGCCCGCGCCCTGGCCCACTTGGCCCGTCACCTCGGCGCTCGCGCCGTAGGGCAGGGCGGCGTCGGCGGTCACCTGCAGGGGCGCGCCCGCCTCTGGCTGCTGGATGCTGGCGTCGAGCGCGACGGCGCCCGAGAAGCGCGGCACGAGGGGGGCGACATTGGGCAGGCGCGCCTGCAGGTCGGCCGAGAGCGGCCCCGCGCCCGCCTGCGCCTCGGCGGCGAATGTCGCGCCGTAGGGGCCGTCGCCCGCAAGGTCGAGCTGCCACGGGCCGTCGCCCTGCCGGGTGGCGGCCACGGTCGCCGTCAGCCCGCCCGACAGCGCGGGAACGATCGGCTGAACGTCGGGCACGGAGAGACGGGCCCGCACCTCGGTCGTCTCGGCAAGCCGGGCCTCGGCGGCGAGGCTCGCGCCGTAGGGGCCATCCGCGTCGAGATCGACGGCCCAGCCGCCGTCCTCCCGCTGCGCCGCCGCGACCTCGGCCACGAGGGGGCCGGAGAGTTGCGGCGCCAGCGCGCCGGTGTCGGGCAGGCGGATCGTCGCCTCGGCGCGGGTGCGCGCGCCGTCGGCCGCAGTGCCGACGAGGGCGCGAATGTCGGCCGTTGCGTCGTAGGGCCCCGATGCATCGGCCGTCACGGCGATCTGGCCCGAGGGTTGCTGCACCACGCGGCCCTCGGCCGTGGCCGGACCAGAGAGGGCGGGCGAGATCGCCGACAGGTCGGGCACCCGCAGCGCATAGGTCACTGCCGAGCGCGAGGCGCCGACGCGGCCGGCGATATCGGCCGTCGCGCCGTAGGGCAGCTGGGCGTCGAAGGTCACGGCGAAGCCGCCCGGCGCATAGGCCGCGGCGTTGCCCTGGAGCACCGCCGCACCCGGCACGCCGGGGGCGAAGGCGGCGACATCGGGCACCTCGACCCGCAGGTCGACGTCGGTCTCCTCGCCGCCGATCAGGCCCTCGACCGCCACCCGAGCGCCGGCCGGCGCGTCGATCTCGAGATCGACCTGCCAGAGGCCGCCGCGCGCCTCTTCGGCAGAGCCGGTCACGGCGACGCCGCCCTGGAGCGCGGGAACGAGTGGCGCGATGTCCGGCAGCGCGACGTCGAGCGTCACGGCGCTCTCGCCCGCAGCGTCGCCGACGCCCACCTCGCCCGCGATGCGCCCTTCAAGACCGTAGGCGCCGGCGATGTCCACCGCGCCGGTCCAGAGGCCCGGCGCGCTCTCGGTCGCCTCGCCGGTCACGTCGAGCGGCCCTTCCAGGTCGTCGCGGATCAGGCCCAGATCGGCCAGCGTCGCGTCGAAGGTCAGCGTGCCGTCGGCGCCGCCCACGCGGCCAGCGGCACTGGCCGAGAGCCCGGTGCTGTCGAGGCTGAAACGCTCCAGCGACGTGCCCTCCAGATCGCGCCGCGCGGCGGCCGAGATCGTCACCGGCCCCTCGAGGAAGCGGTCGGCCACCTCCTGCCCGATGGCCAGCCCCTCGCCCGCGACGTCGAGCGCGAGGTCGAAGGTGCCGCCGAGCACGTCGCCCTGACCCTCGACGCGCAGCTCGGCCGCCCCCTCCAGCGGGCGCCCGGCGAGGGCGGCGAAGCGCGACAGGTCGTCGGCAGTGAGCGCGGCCGCGCCGTCGAGCGACAGCGTGCGCTCGGCGGTGGTGGCGTCGCCCTGCACGGTCAGGCCGTAATCCGACCCGCCGAGGGTGAAGCGCTCGACCGACAGCGGCGCGTCGGCGGCCCAGGCAATCCGCGCCTCGCCGCCGATCCGCGCGCCCAGCGCCTCGGCGAGCGCCTCGTCGGCCAGGTCGA
Source organism: Rhodovulum sp. 12E13 (assembly GCF_003340565.1). Classification (GTDB taxonomy): domain Bacteria; phylum Pseudomonadota; class Alphaproteobacteria; order Rhodobacterales; family Rhodobacteraceae; genus HLUCCA09. The sequence goes on from NZ_QPLK01000001.1 coordinate 109,823, forward strand.
GGCCGGATGCGGCGTAGTCGAGCGCGGCGGTCACGCGCAGGTCGCCCGGCCCGCCCGAGATGGTGCCGCCGCCCGCGAGCGTCAGCGCGCCGATATCGGCCGCCTCTGCGGTCACGTCGCGCGCCTCGAGGTCGAGCGTCCACCGCTCGCCTTCGGCCGCGTCGTAGCGGGCGGCGAGGTCGGCCGCGCCGATGGTCAGCGGCGCGGCGACGGGCAGGCGCACCGGGCCGTTCTCCGGGTCGGCCAGCCGCCCCGTCAGCGAAAAGCTCTCGGGCACGCCGCCCGCCGAGAGCGCGAGCGCACCGTCGAGCGCAAGGCTTCGCGCCCGAAGCGACAGGGTGTCGATGTCGAGCGCGCCGTCCTCGCCCCGCATCCCGTCGAGCGAAAGCTGCACGTCGGGGCCGAAGAACTCGGTGTAGGAGGGCGCCACGAGCGGCGTGACGTCGCCGCCCACGTCCGCCGAAAAGCGCAGGCCGCCCGCGTCGGTGCCGCGCAGGGTGACGGTGCCCGCCACCCGCGTCTCGCCGTTCGTGGCGAGGTCGATCTCGGCGGTATAGTCGTCGAGCGGGCCGGTGCCCTCGACGTCGAGCGCGAGCGCCGGCGCGCCCGGCAGGCCCGCGAGCGTGCCGATCAGCCCGCCCTCGCCCTCGCGCACCTCGAGATCGAGCGCCAGCACCCGGCTCTCGTTGGAAAAGCTGGCCGCGAGCGCGATGCGGTCGTCGGTGCCGCCCTGCCGCACAAGCGCGAGGTTGGCGCTGCCCTCGCCATCCTCGAGCCGCAGCGCCCCCTCGGCGGTGAACACCGCCTGCTCGCCCAGCACCGGGGCGCCGAGGGTCAGTCGCTCGACGGCCAGGTTCTGGATGTTCACGGCGACGGGCAGCTCGGGCAGCGAAAAGCCCGAGGCGGCAGCGCTGGGCGCCTCGCGCGGCTCCCCCTCGCCCGGCGGGCCGGGGATCGGCGGGCGGGCGAGGGTGATGGCGTCGGCCGACAGTTCCGCCACCGAGAGACGTCCGCGCAGCAGCGCCGAGCGGGTCCAGTCGAGCACCGCGTCCTCGATGGTCAGCCACACGCCCTCGCTGTCGGCGAAGGTCAGCCGCTCCAGCGTGGCCCGGCCGGACAGCGCCCCCTCGAAGCCGGTCACGCGCACGTCGCGCCCCGGCCCCGACAGCGCGTTCTCGATCTGCCGCCCGAGAAAGCCCGGCGACTCGTCCTGCGCCGCCGCGGGCCCGGCGGCGGCGATCCAGATCAGCGCGAGAAGGGCGACGAGACGGCCGGCCATCAGAACGCCTGCCCGATGCCGATGTAGATCTGCACGGGGTCGGCGTCGTCCGGCCCGCCGTCGACGGGGGCGGCGACGTCGACCCGGATCGGGCCGAAGCCGGTGTCGTACCGCACCCCGAGGCCTGCGCCCGTCATCCACGTGCCCGATCCGTCGTAGAACTCCTCCGCCCCGATGTACCCGGCGTCGACGAAGCCCACGACGCCGAACGGCCCGCGCACCTGCGCGCGCAGCTCGGCCGACAGAGCGAGGTAGGAGCGGCCGCCGACGATCGTGTCGCCGATCTCGCCGGTGCCGAGCGAATTGTAGGGCTGGCCCCGGACCGAGCCGCCGCCGCCGGCGAAGAACAGGTAGTCGGGCGGCGCATCCTCGATCTCGGGGCCGAACAGGCTGCCGAACTGCACTCGCCCCGCCGCCACGAACCGGTCATCCTGCCCGAAGCCGAAATAGGTGCGCGCGTCGGCCGTCAGCTGGGCGCCGCTCTCGATGTCGACGAGACCGAGAAACGGCTCGGCCCCGGCCTTCAGAAAAATCCCCTCGGTGGCGTCGAGAGGGTCGTCGCGCGTGTCCCATGTCAGTGACGAGGGAAAGACGAGCATCTGGAATTCGCGCTCGCCGAAGGCATCCTCGACCCGGCTGGCACGGTAGGCGATCGACGCCTCTGCCTCGAGCTCGTCGGAGAAGCGATAGGCGAAGCCGCCGCCGAACTGCACGGTGTCGGCCAGGTAGCCCGGCTCGTCCTCGCGGCTGATCTCGGCGCCGAAGATCAGGTCCATGTCGGTGATCGGCGTCGCCGGGCGGCGGAAGCTGCCGGTCAGGCTGTAATCGGTGCCGTTGTCGCGCTCGCTGACCCCGATATTGGTCACCGCGATGTCGAAGCGCAGGTTTTCCGCCCCGCCGAGCAGGTTGCGGTGCATCCAGTAGGCGGTGAGGGCGAGCCCCTCGGTGGTGGAATACTCGATTCCCGCGCCGAGCCGGCGGCGCTTTTCCTCGACCACGGTCAGCTCGATGGGCAGCGTATCGCCAGGCCCGACCCGCTCGGCGTCGGCCAGCGTCACGGCGCGGAACGCGCCGGTGCGGCGCAGCCGCTCGGCGGCCCGGTCGAGCGCCTGGGGAGAATAGACCTCGCCCACCGGCAGCCCGGCGATGGCGCGTATGCGCTCGGCCCGCACCCGCTTGTTGCCGGAGATGACCAGCGGGCCGAAGGTGAGGCGCGGGCCCGGCGCGATGCCGAGATCGGCGTCGAGGCGGTTCTCGCGGTGGCGGGCGATGATCTCGGTCGTCGCCAGCGCCACCTTGGCGTGGCCGGCTTCGCGCCACGCGGTCACGGCGGTCTGGCCCGCGTCGCGGATCACGCCGGAGAAGGCGGGCTGCCCGCGCGCGAAGCCCTCGGGCAGGCGCGTGTCGGGGGCGAGCGGGCCCACCTCGGCCTGGCCGAAGCGGAAGAGCGGGCCGGGGCGCACCTCGATCACGATCCGCTCGATGCGGGCGGGCGGATCGGTCAGCGACAGCTCTGCCGCCTCGCGCCCGTCGACCAGCACCGAGACGGTGCCGGCATAATAGCCCTCGGAATAGAGCGCCCCGACCATCTGACGATACTCGCCCCGCGCCTCCGACAGGGCGACCCCGGGAGGAATCGGCGCGTCGTCCCCGGCCTCGCTCAGCGAGCGGCGGGTGGTCGAGGCGCGCTCGAGAACCCGTTGCAGGTCGGCCGGCGCGCCGGGCGCGCGCACGACGACCTCCTCCAGCGCCGAGGAGGAGGGCGCGGCGAAAAGCGCCACGACGAGGGCGGCGGAGGCGAGGCGGTAGCGGATCATCTCTGGCGGAACGTAGCCGGGGGCAGGCCGGGTTTCCAGCGTTAACCGTCGCGCGCGGACCGGCGGCGCGATGCGAGGTATTGTGGTGTCGCACGGAATGCTCCACCATCCCTATGTCTGGTGACGGGGGTATCATGGCGGGACAGGTGATCACGGTCGCCCAGCAGAAGGGCGGCTCGGGCAAGACGACGCTCGCCTGCCATCTCGCCGTGCATTTCCTGCGGGCGGGCCGGTCGGTCGCGGTGCTCGATACCGACCCGCAGGGCTCGCTCGGCCGCTGGTTCATGACGCGGGTGGAGCGGACGGAAGGCACGCCGGAGATGGAGTTTTCCACTGCCTCGGCCTGGGGGGTGGGCTACGAGGTGGGCAAGCTGAAGCGGGCCCACGACCTCGTCTTCGTCGACACCCCGCCCAAGGCCGACAGCGACCTGCGCCCCGCCCTGCGCGAGGCCGATCTCGTGCTGGTGCCGGTGGCCGCCTCGGCGCTCGACCTGTGGGCGACCGAATCGGTGCTCGATCTCGTCGATCGGACGGGGCGGCCCGGGCTGACGGTGCTCAACCGGGCCCGGCCTGGCACGCGGGTCCATGCCGAGACGCTGACGCAAATGGCAGACCTGCCCGCGCCGGTGGCGGATGCGACGCTGAACAACCGGGTGATCTACGCCGAGTCGATGGGGCAGGGGATGGGCGTGACGGAAAAGGCGCGAAGCGGCCCCGCCGCCGCCGAGATCGCCGCGCTGGCCGAGGAGGTGGCGGCGATCCTGTCGCGCTGAGGATCGGGGGCCGAGCGCGCGCGGGTCAGGCGGACGCGCCGCTCCGGTCATTGGTGCGGCCGACCGGACGGGGCCACGCCCTGGCTGTCGGCCTCGCCTGCAGGGAGCCTCGCTCGCGGCGCGCCCGGCAAGGGGCGTTCGCGGTGATGTGCCCGAGTGCCCGGTTCAAGGGTGTTTCGAGGCCGGAGTGGCCCCCCGGGGCCGTGATGATCGCCCTTCGGACAGCTCCCGGGCCGCGTCAGGGGCGGACGAAGCGCGCGCCGCCGCTCTCGCCGCCTTGCGGGCCGACGCCGATGCGCCGGGCCGTGACGGCGCTCTCCGGCCAGACGCCGCGGCCGGCGCGCAGGGCAGCCATCGCGGCGTCGAGCGCGGGGCCCACATCCATCCCGTAGACGATGGTCTGCCCGTTCTCCCGCGCCCCGCGCGAGATCAGCGACACGATCCGGGGCCTTCCGGAGGCCATGTCGAACACGGGCGCCCCCGACGAGCCGAAATGGGTGTCGCAGGTCATCATCAGAGCGCCGCGCCCCGCCGCCGTGACACCGCAGGCCCGCTGCCATGCGGGCGCCTCGGAGCGGCCTGCGGCGTAGGACACCACGCTCACCTGCCCGCCCGCGTCCGGCGGCGCGGCAGTGGCGAAAGGCGGCGCGAGATCCGATGGAATGGGCGCATCGAGCCGGATCAGCGCGAGGTCGGACGTGAGCTGGCGCAGCCCGTCCGGATCGTCGTGGCGGTAGGCCGGGTGCAGCACCGCCCGCGCGCCCGTGCGCTCGGCCACCGCCTCGCCGTCTCGCAGCCCGGCTCGGAAGGTCACTGCTCGGGGGTCCCGCCTTGTGCCGTCGGAGCCCACGAGGCAATGCGCCGCGGTCAGCACGAGGTCGGGGGCGATCAGCACGCCGGAGCAGAAGCCGTCCCCGGCATCGATCCGCCCGACCGCCTCGAAGCCGAGGAGGTCGTGGCGCAGCGTCAGCCGCTTGAGCGGGCTGTCGGCGATCGCCGCCACCGGTGCGAGGCCCGTCAGGGCGGCGAGCGCGAGGGCGAGCGCAGGGCGCCGCATCTCAGGGCCGCAGGAACTTGGCGCCCGCGCCACCAGCGCCCGAGGCGGGCGCCGGCGCGTCGCCCGGCGTCCGCACGCGGGCGAGACCGCCGTTGAGCACCGCCGGCGGCGCCGTGTCGAGCTGGGCCATGACCTCCCTGAACGCGAGTCCGAAGGTGGGGGCGAGCGCTACGTCATCTTCGTCCGACCGGCCCTTGGCCGAGACGACGGACACGATCTCGGGCCCCGACGCGCCGAGGCGGAAGACGGGCGCGCCCGACGCGCCGAGATCGACCGAGCACGACAGCACCGCCACGCCCTGGGCCTGCCGCAGGACGTGGCACGTCTCCTGCAGAGAGGGGGCATTGGCGCGGTCTCGGGCGTAGGAGACGACGCTCACCTCCTGCCCGCGCACAAGGCCCTCGGCCGTGGCGAAGGGCACGATGCGGCCCGACCGCACCGGCCGGTCGAGCTCGAGCACCGCAAGGTCGACCGCGACCCGGTCGAACGACACGTCGCTGCCGTGGGCATAGTCGGGGTGAGGGAACGACCGGCGCACGCCGCGATAGGCCTCGGCCCGCCCGTCGCGCCAGCCGGCGAGGAACTCGATCTCGGCATCGGGGATGCGCGCGCCGCTGTCGCCGTCGAAAAGGCAATGCGCGGCCGTCAGCACCAGCCGCTCGGTGATGAGCGCCCCGGTGCAGAAGCTGGCCGTGCCGAGCTGCAGCCGGCCGACCCCCTCCCAGCCGCGCGTCTCGTCCGAGGTGACGAGCCGCTCGAGCGACGCGCCTTCTTCGGCCGCGGCGCGGATCGTGGTGGCGAGCGCCACGGCGACGGAAAAGGCGAGGAAGGCGATCAGGCGGTGCATGGGCAATCGGGCGCGGTCGGTCGTCTCGGGTGCGCCTCACGGCTAGGTCCGGGCTGCGGCGAGAGTGTGGCGCATAACGGGCCTCTTCGCGCGCCTTCATCCGCGATCCGGCACCAGTTTGTTTTCCGCCGCGGCCCCCGGGCCGCAGGATCAGGCTGCCCGCTCGCGCAGCCGCCGCGGTTTCGGCCCGCCCGTCGCCCAGTCGATCAGCTCGACGGTATGCACCACGGGCACCTCCGTCCCGCCGCCGATCTGCATCATGCAGCCGATATTGCCGGTCGCGATCACGTCGGGCGCCTTCGCCTCGAGCGTGCTCACCTTCCGCGCCTTCAGCTTCTGCGAGATTTCGGGCTGCATCAGGTTGTAGGTTCCCGCCGACCCGCAACACAGATGCGAGTCCTTCGGCTCCACGACCTCGAAGCCGGCGCCTTGCAGCAACGCTTTCGGCGTCCCCTTGATCTGCTGGCCGTGCTGCAGCGAGCAGGCCGCATGGTAGGCCACGCGCAGCGCCTCGGGGGCGGCGGCGTCAGGGGCGAGTGCCCCGAGCACTTCGCTGACGTCCCTGGCGATGGCGCCGACAGCCGCCGCCTCGTCCGCCAGGTCCGTGGTGCGGAACATGTGGCCGTAATCCTTCACCGTCGTGCCACAGCCCGAGGTGTTGATGACGATGGCGTCGAGCCCCTCGCCCCGCATCTCGCGTGTCCAGGCACGGATGTTCCTCGCGGCGTGGGCATGGCTGTCGGCCGCCCGCCCCATGTGGTGCGTGAGCGCCCCGCAGCAGCCCTGCCCCTCGGCCACGACCACCTCGGCGCCGAGCCGCCTCAGCACCCGGATCGTCGCGTCGTTGATGTCGGTATCCAGAGCGCGCTGCGCGCAGCCCGTCATCAGCGCCACCCGCATGCGCCGCTCTCCCTCGGCCGGGAACACCTGCGGATCGTCGTTGCTGCTGACGGGCGGGATCCGGGCCGGCGCCATGTCGAGCATTGCGCGCAGCCGCGCGTCGGGCACGAGCCGCCGGAAGGGTCGCCCGAGCCTGGCGAAAAACAGCGCGACCCGGAAGCGCCCCGGATAGGGCAGGATGCGCGCGAGCGCCCAGCGCAGCGCCCTGTCCATGAAGGGCCGGCGGTAGGTCTTCTCGATGTGCTCCCGCGCATGGTCGACGAGGTGCATGTAGTGCACGCCCGAGGGGCAGGTCGTCATGCAGGCGAGGCACGACAGGCACCGGTCGATATGCGTGACGGTCTTCTCGTCTGCGGGCCGGCCGCTCTCCAGCATGTCCTTCATCAGGTAGATGCGCCCGCGCGGGGAATCGAGCTCGTCGCCCAGCACCTGGTAGGTCGGGCAGGTCGCCGTGCAGAAGCCGCAATGCACGCAGGCCCGCAGCACCTCGTTCGAGCGCGCGATCTGCGGGTCGGACAGCTGCTCGGGGGTGAAATTCGTCTGCATGCAGGCCCTTTTCAGAGAAGTGAGAGAAAGACGAGGCCGAACAGCGCCGAGAGACCGAGATAGACGGCCGTGAACACGCCCCGCGCCGCCCAGACCCGCTCGAACCGGCCGAGATACAGGTGGTAGAGCATCCCCGCCCCGGCTGCCGAGATCAGGCCCACCGCGAAGGCGGCGAGGCCCGCCGGCGCGATGCCGAAGACCGGCCCCGGCACCACGATCGCCACGAACAGGAGCGCGCCCGCCACGAACAGGGCGATCTGCGCGAGGAACGCGCCCCGCTTGCGGTCCGACATCAGCGCCAGCGCGCCGAACAGCGCGGCCGAGGCGAGGGCGATGAGGGCAGCCTGAGGCACCATCCTGGTTTTACCTCTCCATGAGTCCGGGGTTCAGTATGCCCCGCGGGTCGAACTTCGCCCGCAATTCCGCGGCCAGCCGCGCCAGTGTCGGGGCCTCCGGGTGAAACGTGCCGAGCCGCGCCCGCACCGCGGCCGACGCCCGCACGAGCGTCGCATGTCCGGGCAGGCCGGCCAGCGCGGCGCGCGCATCCGTCCCCTCGGGCAGGAGCGCCCAGATCAACCCGCCGCCCCAGTCGATGACTGCCGGCGGCTCGCCCAGCGCGGCCCAGGCGCGCGGCCCGTCCGTGGGGCGTACCGAAACGCGCCAGACGTCGCCCGGCCGGCCCGCCAGCGGGGCCGCGTCGCGCACGTCCGCCCAGGTCGCGGCGACGCCCTCGCGGTCGACCGACACGGCACCGAACCGCCCGAGCAGGTCGGCCAGCCGCTCCGCGCGATAGGCCACCTGCTCCTCGAAGCCCTCGATCCGCACCAGCGTCCGCCCCGCTTCCGTCAGGTGCGCCGCCGCCGACACCTCGTAGGGCGAGCCGAGCGCCGCCGACAGCGCCACAACCGCCCGCCCCGGCTCCAGCCCCCCGATCTCGAGGGTCGCCGAGGCCGCGGGCGCGGGCAGCACCTTGAACGCCACCTCGGTCAGCACGCCCAGCGTGCCCCAGCTTCCCGCCATCAGCTTCACCAGGTCGAAGCCGGTGACGTTCTTCATCACCCGGCCGCCGTTCTTCACCACCGTGCCCGTCCCGTCGACGAAGCGCACCCCGATGAGCGAGTCGCGGCACGCCCCCGCCTGCACCCGCCGCGGCCCCGAGGCGTTGGCCGCCACGACGCCCCCGATCGTCGGCACCCCCTCGGCCCCGGTCAGCGCCCGGTGGTCCATCGGCTCGAAGGGCAGGCGCTGCCCTTCCGCCGCGAGCGCCTCCTCGACCTCCGCGACCGGCGTGCCCGCTCGCACCACGATGGTCAGCGCCCCGGGCTCGTAAAGCTCCACGCCCCTCAGCCCGCCGGTCGACACCGCCGCGGCCCCGCCCGCGCCCAGGCCGCGCGTCCCGCCCCCCGTCACGCGCAACGGGCCGGTGGCCGCCGCCACCGCCTCCGCCATCTCTGCCTCGCTCGCCGGTGCCAGCACGCGCACCCCTCCTGCTTCTTCTTGCTCCAAGTATCCCGGGGGGAGTCGGCCGGCACGGCCGACGGGGGGCTGGCCCCCCTACGCCGCCGCCGCCCGCCGCTCGCGCCGCGGCGCAGAGACGGTCAGCGGGAACACCTTCGAGGGGTTCAGCAGCCACGCGGGGTCGAACACGTCCTTCACGCGCATCTGCGCCTCCATGTCCTCGGGCGCGAACTGGTGGCCCATCAGGTCGCGCTTTTCCACGCCCACGCCGTGCTCGCCGGTCAGGCAACCGCCCGCCTCGACGCAGAGCTTGAGGATCTCGGCGCCGAGGGCCTCGCAGGTCTCGAGTTGTCCGGGCGTGTTGGCGTCGAACAGGATCAGCGGGTGCATGTTGCCGTCGCCGGCGTGAAAGACGTTGGCCACGTCCAGCCCGAACTCGGCCGACATCTCGCCGATCCGCCTGAGCACGAAGGGCAGCGACGAGACCGGGATCGTCCCGTCGAGGCACATGTAGTCGCCGATCTGGCCCATCGCGCCGAAGGCGCTCTTGCGGCCCTTCCAGATGCGCGCCGCCTCGTCCTCGTCGGCCGCCTCGCGCAGATCGACGGGGTCGTGACGTCGCGCGATCTGCTTGATGAGCCCGAGCTGGTGGTCGATCTCGGCCTCCGACCCCTCGACCTCGACGATCAGCAGCGCCTCGCAATCGGGGTAGCCGGCGCCTGCGAAATCCTCGGTCGCGCGGATGCAGGGCCGGTCCATGAATTCGATGGCGACCGGCAGCACCCCCGCCTTGATGATGTCCGAGACGGCCGCCCCTGCCACCTCGGACGAGTCGAAACCCATGAGCACCGGCCGCGCGCCCTCCGGTTTGGGCAGGATGCGCAGCGTCGCATCCGTCACCACGCCCAGCATGCCCTCCGAGCCGCAGATCAGGCCCAGCCAGTCGTAGCCGGGCGCGTCGAGATGGGCGCCGCCGATCTCGACCACGGTGCCGTCCATCAGCACCATCGTCACCCCGAGCAGGTTGTTGGTCGTCACGCCGTATTTCAGGCAATGCGCGCCGCCCGAGTTCATCGCGATGTTGCCGGCGATGGCGCAGGCGAGCTGCGACGACGGGTCGGGCGCGTAGAAGAATCCCTCGTCCTCCACCGCGCCCGTGACGGAAAGGTTGGTGCGCCCGGTCTGCACGCGGATGATGCGGTCGGCGTAATCGGTCTCCAGCACCTCGGTCAGCCGCGCCACGCCCAGGATCACCGAATCGGCTGTCGGCAGCGCGCCCCCGGCGAGCGACGTGCCCGAGCCGCGCGGCACTACCGGCACGCCCTCGTCGTGGCATATGCGCAGGATCGCGGAGACCTCGTCGGTGCTCGCGGGCAGCGTCACCGCGAGCGGCGGGCACGTATAGGCGGTGAGCGCGTCGCATTCGTAAGCGCGCAACTCCTCCGGGGCGTCGATCACCGCGTCACCGGGCAGGGCCGCGCGGAGCCGCGCCACGACGCGCGGCTTCGCGGCGAGGATGCTGGCGTCAGGCTCGGGCATCTGCATGGGAAAATCCTCCGATTGGTAAGATTACTGGACCAATTCCGCCCATAAGGCAAGTGCTCTTGCGTAAAGCATAGCGACGGGGCGCTTTTCCGGCGCTGCGGCTTGATCGCCCGGCCGTGACGGGCGAGGCAGGGGCAGACAGAAGGAGGCCCCATGCGCCACACGACCGTCTTCGCGTTCGCGCTTGCCCTCGCTGCGGCCCATGCCGCGCCCCTCCTCGCCGACCCGGCCGAGATCGTCGCGGCCTCGGCCGAGCGCGGCCCGCAGGGCTGGACGGTGTCCGTCACGCTGCGCCACGGCGACTCGGGATGGGACGACTACGCCGATGGCTGGCGCGTGGTGAGCGACGGCGGCGAGGTGCTCGGTACGCGCGAGCTGCTGCACCCGCATGTCGACGAGCAGCCCTTTACCCGCAGGCTGTCGGGCCTCGACCTGCCCGAGGGGCGGCACGTCTGGGTGGAAAGCTCGACCAATACCACGGGCTGGTCCGGCGACCGGTTGCGCCTGCCGGTTTCGCCGTCGCGCTGACGCCACGGCGCCGCGCTGCGCCGGGGCCGTGCCGCGGTCCGAGGGCACAGGTCGCCCCGCGGCCCGACGGTCGCCGCGTGCCCTGCCGCTGACGGCGCGCAGTATCCTCTCGCGCAACCGGCCCGGTGCCACCCGTGTCGCGGGGCGCTCTATTGCTGGGTCTTGCCGCCGGCTGCGCGGATGCGATCGATCAGGTCCAGCGTGCTCCGGGGATCGGCGTGGAAGGCATCGCGCACCAGCGCAACCCCCTCGATCAGCTCGGCAGCCTCGTCGTCGGGCAGCCCGACGCTTCGGTCGGGCGGAACCGTCCGGCCGTCTGCAAGCGCCTCGAAGCGCGCGCAGTAGAAGTCGTTCAGCCATTGCGTGTCGAACCCGAGATCGGGGCAGTGCTCGTCGGCCACGGCCGCGCCGGAGAGCGCGAAAAGCGCGACTGCCGCGACGGCCGTGAGTGGGATACGCGTCACCGTCATCGGGTGTCCTCCTTGATGGCCATGCGCCTGCGCGCCGGGCTGCGCGCCCGACTGTCTATACTGGCGACCGCACCCGGCACCGCCATGTCGCATCGAATACTACAGACATGCCCGGAGCGGACATTTCATGGTACCCAAGTTTACGGTGCGTCGCTTGCGCCGAGAATAGGGTTTCCGGGAGGGCGATGCATGTCCAGCCTCGAATTTCTCATGGTCGTCGGCGTCGCAATGGCCGCTTTTGGCGGCATCGCCTTCATGCTGATGCGTGTTCTCCTCGCTGCGTCCGAGATCGAGACGATCCTGTTCGTCCTGCCCTTCGGATGACCGCCGACAACCCCACACTGGTTTACGACAGCCTGATCCGGCATCTTCTCGGCCCGCTTGTCGAGTATTACGACAACCCCCAGGTGTCGGAAATCATGATCAACGGCCCCGACGACATCTTCGTCGACGGGGCGGGGGGCATGCGCCGCAGCGAGCACCGCATGGCCAGCACGGCCGCCCTGAGGGGCCTTGCGCGGGTCATCCTGCAGTATTCCGGCAAGCGGCTGACCGACCACGACCTGTCGCTCGAGGCGCGCCTGCCCAACAAGAGCCGCGTGCACATCGTGCAGGATCCGGCGAGCCGGGCCGGACTCACCATCGCGATCCGCCAGTTCCGCAAGACGCCGCTCTCCGAGGCCGACCTGATCGAGACTGGCGCGCTCACGCCCGACGCGGTGGCGTATCTTCGCGCCCAGGTTCTGGGGCACCGCAACATGATCGTCTCCGGCGGCACCGGCACCGGCAAGACCACGCTGCTGGGCGTGCTGGCCCGGATGATGGACCCGACCGAACGGATCATCACGATCGAGGACGTGGCCGAGCTCGACCTCGGCCTGCCGCACGTCGTCGCGCTCGAGGCGCAGATGCCCGACGCCAAGGGGCGCGGCGGCATCACCATCCGCGACCTCTTTCGCGCCACGCTGCGGATGCGCCCCGACCGGGTGATCGTCGGCGAGTGCCGCGGCGGCGAGGCGCTCGACATGATCCAGGCGATGAACTCGGGCCATGCCGGCTCGCTCTCGACCGTCCACGCCGACGACCCGGCCCGCGCGATGTCGCGCCTCGAGACGCTGTGCCTGATGGCCGACGTCGAGGTGCCGCTGGTCGCGGTGCGCCGGCAACTCGTCGAGGCGGTCGACCTGATCGTGCAGGTCCGGCGCCGGGCCAGCCGCCGGCGGATCTCGGCGATCTCGGAGGTCGTCAAGGACGGCAACGACGACGGCGCCTACCGCATGCGGCCCGTCTTCCTGCTCGACGGCGAGGCCGACGACGCGACACTGGCGCGCGTCGATGGGCGCGACCGGGCGGCCCCGGCCGGGTCGTCGGATTCGATACGACAGACCGTCTGACGCCGCCTGGGCTGCTACACCTGTCGCACGGTCGACGACGACCGCCGCCCCGGACGGAGACAGCAAGATGTCGCTCGAATACCTGCTTCTTTTCGGCCTCGGCATTGCCGTCGCGACGGTGCTGGCTCTCACGGGGACCGAAATCGCCGAGTTCGTGATCGATCAGGTCAAGGAACTCCTGAAGTAATCTCCCCCCGAACGGGAAGGCCCTCTCATGACCCTCGAAAAGCTTCTCATCTTCGGCTTCGCCCTCGCGGCACTGTTCGCCATCACCACGGTCGGCACGAACATGATGAACGACCGCAGCGACGCGAACGACGACTACGAGGACGCCATAAGCGACCTCTCCAACTCGGATTTCTGAGCCGCGCGAAGCAGACGGAGACAGGCCATGCCGAAGCTGACCCTCGTCGGCCGAGACGCCGAAAAGAAGAACAGCATGGTCTCGCTCGAGCTCGTGCTTCTTCTCGTCCTCGCGACGCTCGCGGGCGCCGGCCTCTGGGTGGCTGGCTCGGGCGTGATGGAGCGCACCGAGAAGGGCGAGACCGGCTACCAACGCGGTCTCGACCAGCTCAAGGGCTCATTCTGACACTGCGCCGGGCCGTCCGGGCCCGGCCGGACACCTTACCCATCGCCAAGGGGCGGCACGCCATGACCCTCGAAAAACTCCTCATCATCGGCTTCGCCATCGCCGCCGTGACGGCGCTTACGCTCACCGGCACCGGCATGATGGAGGATCACGAACCGCGCTACGGCACCTACTCCGACCGGGTCGAGGACCTCGTGGAGATGACCGCCCCATGACCCGCCTGATCCATCACATCGGCCGCCTCGCGCGGCGCCGCCGCGAGGGCGCGCTGTCGATGGAGGCGATGCTGGCGCTGCCTGCCCTTCTCATCATCTTCTCGGGTGTCGCCCAGACGATGCTGATGGCGCAGAATCGAGTCTATCTCGAGCAGGCCGCCTATGCCGCCGCGCGTTCGGCCCTGGTGCACAAGTGCCCGCCCTTCGATGTCGCCGCCGCGCTGCAATCGCCGATCGCCGCCATCAACGCGGCGGCCCGCTCGAAATGCACGGACGAGCCGGGCAAGTGGGAGGATGCCGCGCGCTGGGCGCTGATCTCGGCCGCGCCCTCCTCGGCCTTCGCGCAGGGGCGCGGCGCCTGCCCGCGGCTGCCCGCGGCCGAGCAGATCGCCACCGCAAGCGCGCTGGGCGACGGGTTGACCGATGCCTTCATGAACCGCGTCTGCTACGCCTTCGAACCCGGAAATGTCGAGGTCGAGGTCGCCTGGCAGAGCGGCATCTTCAGCACCTTCGGCGTCACGACCCCGCCGGTCGAGGCGACGGTGACCTACCGCTACCCCCTGACCACGCCCTTCCGGCGCTTTCTCGACGACGGCCGGCATTCCGACGGTTCGTACTGGCGCGAAGGCTCGGCCACGGTGGTGCTGCAATGACCCTCGCGCGTCTCAAGGCCGCCTTGGCCCGCCGCCGCCGCGGCGCGGTCGCCCTCGTCGCCGTGGCCGGCATGGTGCCGGTTGCGGGGATGCTGACGGCGAGCATGAATTCCAGCCAGATGATCGACGACCGCCGCGCCACGCAGGACGCCGCGGACGCCCTGAGCCGGATGCACGGCGCCTGGGCGGCCCGGTCGATGAACATCCTGGCGATGAACTCGGTGACCGAGACGCAGCTGCTGACGGTGGCGCTCGGCTCGGAGGCGCTCAACGGCACCCTGATCGAACAGCAGGCCGCCATCGCCGCCGCGCTCGGCCATATCGGCAGCCACGCTGCGCAGCAGTGCAAGCCGCGGTTCAAGTTCGACCCGTGGCCGATCCTCTGCGGGGCATGGCACGGTCTGGCGTCGATCCCGGCCATGGAGGCCCAGGTCACCCTGCTCGATATCGGGTTCGACTACGACCCCGCCCACGGGATCGAGGTGGCACGGCGCGGCCTGACCGCGATCGAGGGGATGAACCGCGCCCTGATCGAGCGCTTCCCCCGCGCCATGCACGAGATCGGCGAGGATTATGCCGATGTCCTGGAGATCGACGCGTTCCACTTCGACGATCCCTGCGACACCGACCTGGCGCGCAACTGCGAGAGCGGCCGCACCCGCGACGGCATGGCCCTGCCTGTCGAAGAGGGCGACATGACGACCGGTCTCGCCCGCTGCTTCGTGATGAACAACGGCACCACGACCCGCTCCACCGGCTTTCACGCCCGCGGCTTCGATCTCGGCCAGGGGCCGCTCGACCACGACGGCGCCACGAGCGTGCGCGACTTCATCAACGAAGAGACAGGCGTCGGCGACATGCTGCACGAGTTCAAGGATGCCTACGACAACGGCTTCTTCGCCTCGCGCCTGCCGCACTACTACCACAGCTTCGCGACGCTCGGCGCGCCCACCGATCTGGACTCGCTCGGCAGCGTTGTCGACCTGGTGGGCGAGCTTGTCGGCGACGACGTGGATCTCGACGAGACACTGGACGGGATCGATTTCGGCAGCCCCGACTGGTTCGACGATCTTCCCCTTGCGGGATCGGGCGTCGAGGGCGCCCTCGGTGGCCTCGACCTCGGCAGCGCCGCCGGCTGGACCGAGCACCCCGATGGCGCCAACCTGCAGGGCGAGCAGCAGCCGCAGGACGACAACAGCTTCACCCGCCGGTACGATGCCAAGCTGGCGTCCCTGTGCGCGGGCATCGGCCTGGGGCTCGACCCGCCGCCCCTGGTCACCGGCTTCCTGCCGGTCTTCGAGACCACGCTTCCCACGGCGTGGAAGCTGCCGGGCATCGGCGCGACGGAGGTCTTCCCGCCGGTCGCTCCCGCCGAGATGCCCGAAGAGTTCCAGATCCTGGCGCTGGCCCAGCGTGAGCAGAGCACGCGACTGGGTTCCAACGTCTTCACCGATCACGGAACGCCGCACAATTCCTACGGTCAGACCGGCCTGTTCAACCCCGACGGCGCCGACATCTACTCGGCCAACTGGCGCTACCGGCTGATGGAATCGATGCGTCTCGACAGCCCGGGCGAGGTGGCCGACCGGATGAGCCGCCGCGCACCGGCCGACTTCGCCGATCTCGTCGACACTCTGCGTGCCATCGACGACCCGGACAGCTGGGAGCGGATCAATGCGCATTGAGACGCTCTTCCGCCTGCGCCGCCGCGGGGGCTCGCTCGCCATCGAGGGGCTGTTCACGCTGCCCTTCGTCGCGGTCATCATCCTGCTGGTGCGCTTCGTCTTCGAGGGCGCGATGACCCGGCACGAAGTGGCGGTGCATACCCGCGGCAGCGCCGTGGCCGCCGCTGCGGCCGACAGCACCCTGCCGACCCATTGCCGCCACGATAGTTCTTTCATCCTGCGCGACGGGGTCTCCAAGAGCTTTCGGGTCTTCTGCCAGGCGCGCGACGGCGAGGAAGGGCTGCGGCAGGAGCGCCCCCTCGCGGAGGCGCTGCGCGCGGGCACCGACGGCTGGACCGAACTCGTCGCCGCCTTCGAGGACGAGGCGCCGTTCAACGACTACCGCGCGCGCGGCGACGGCTCGACCCGCTTCGACAGCCCGCCCTTCCTGGGCCAGCAGGGCACCATCGCCAACGATGCCGCGTATCTCTCGCCCTCGCTGCAGGTCTTCGACCAGAGCGAGGAGCCGTGGGCGTCGGGCCACGACGCAGTGATCTGGGAGGAGCTGGGTGACGGCCCGCAGCAACTCTTCCCCAATCTCTTCCCCTCCCGGTGAGCCCCGCGATGCGCCCTATCCTTGCAGGTCTCCTTGCCCTCGCGCTCGCCGCCCCGGCCGCCCCCCTGGCGGCGCAGGTCGACCGGGCCGGCGATGCGGTCGTGCGCCAGATCGTCGTGGAACTCGACGAGCGGCCCGACCGCATCGCCATGCGGCTGGCCGCCGCCATGCCGACGGGCGCCGACCCGGTGGCGATGGGCGACGGCAGCTACATGCTCGGCATTTCGGGCGCGCGGCTGCCGACGGCGCTCGCGCGCTTCCTGTCGCACAGCCTCGAGGGCGCGGGCGGCCCCGGCCTGCCGCTGCACCGCGTGCGCACGGTCAGCCTGCATATTGGCCCGTCCGAGGAGGGCACGCAGCTGCGCGTCCTGCTCGTCGCACCCCGGACGGAGGCGAGCCGTCAGGTGGCGCGCGCCTTCCACGAGCGCGTCACGGGCGCGCCGATCGCGGCGGGGGCCGAGATCCTGCTCGACGGCGCCACGGCGGGCGGCACGGGCGATCTCGTCCTGTCGCGCCCCGGCGACCGGGCGAGCACCGTCGAGGCCTATTCGGCGAGCCTGACGGCGGGGGGCCATCTGGTGACCACCCGCTCGCACGCCGGCGACACGCTCGTCATGGGCGAAAGGGGCGGCGGCGCGTCGCTCGTGTTCGTCAAGTCCGACGCCGACCGCCCCGGGCGGTCGCTCGTCGTCATCCGTTCCCTGGAGGAAGAATGATGCGCTCGATAATCCATGCATGTGCGGCGCTGTTCGCCTTCGGTGCCGCATTCTACTACTATCAGGACGTCACCCGCATGACCGAAACGGTCCCGAAGCTGCGGCTCGTTACCGAGGAGGGGGCGATGATCGCCGCGGGCACCGAGATCGACGAGGCGTTCCTCGACACCAACGTCGTGACGCAGACCGTTCCGGCCGCCCTGGCCGGCGAGTTCCGCTGGGCGCTCGACGACACGCCGGCAAATCGACTGAACCTGCTTGGCCAGGCCTTCACCCGCGACGTTCCCGGCGGCACGTTCCTCGACCGCACGCTGTTCTTCGAGAGTCCCGAGGGCGCGTTCGCCCGCCGGATCCGCGCGGGGCACCGCGCCTTCTCGATCCCAGTGGAAGCGAACCGCGCGGTGGAGAACTTCATCGAGCCGGGCAGTCGTGTCGACGTGATGGGCACGTTCGAATTGCCCACCGGGGCGCTCGAGGCCCGGCACCTGCTCGAGAACGTCGAGGTGATGGCCGTGGGCACCTTCGCCACGCGGGGCGAATACGAACGCGCCGAGGCGCCGGGCTACAACTCTGTCACGCTGCAGGCGCCGGGCGCCCTCGTCACCGCCTTCGTCGTCGAGTCCGCTCTGGCGATCGGCGATCTCGTGCTGGTGCTGCGCAACCCGTGCGAGGCGGCGTCGGCCGACTGCGTGGGCGGCGAGACCGGGGAGGCGCTGCGATGAGCGCCGGCCACGCCCATCTGCGGATCTGCGACGCCTACGGCAACCGCCGGGCCGTCGTCACGCTGGACAGGAATTTCTACGAGCTGGGCGGCGACCGGACGCGCGCGGCCGATACCGGCTACATTCACCTCGAGGCGGCCGGCACCCTGCCGCGCCACCTGCGCCTGATGCGCCCCAGCGAGCGCGGCTCCTGGCAGCTCACCCCGATGGCGCCGGGGGTGAAGCTGGGGCGGCGCACGCTCGACACCGGCGAGACCGAGGCCGTCGAGCATGGCAACGAGATCTGGATCGGCAACAACCTGCTGCAGGTGCTCACCGTCTCGCAGGGGATCACCCGGACCGCGGTGATGGCCGAGCTCTCCGACCTCGAGATGATGCTCAACGAGGCGCTGCTCGAATACGAGGATCGCCGCCGCGACATCTTCGACGACAACGAGCGCCGCCGCGAGCAGCTTCTGTCGGAAGAGCTCGACCGCCTGCTCGCCGAGGAGCTGAACGTCTCGGCCAGCGCCCGCACCACAGCCACGATCAACCGCTACTGCGCCGAGGCGCTGCGGCGACAGCTGATCTCGGCCTGCCTGATGAGCGGGACGCGCGGCGATCTCGTGCTGGCCTACACCCAGCTCTCCGACGACCAGAAGGCGCGCGCCGTCGAACTGCGCGAGGAACTCGCATCGGAACTCGGGCTCGACATGGAGGCGCATACCAGCGCGCAGGATCTCGCGCGCCTGCACGAGGGCTTCGCGGCGGCCTACAAGGCGATCTCGCCGATGATCACCGAGACGCTGAAACAGGCGCTGATCCGCGACGCGGTGCGCGAGAAGGTGCTGAGCCTCTTCTTCCGCCTCGGGCCCGTGCAGTTCCTCGTCGACATCCCGACCATCTCCGAGATCATGGTCTGCGGCCACGACCGCATCTTCGTGGAGAAGGGCAACGCGATGTTCGAGACGGGGCTTTCGTTCGCCTCGGAGCGCGAGCTCTTCACGGTCGCGGCGCGCATCGCCGGGCGCGACGGCAAGCAGCTGACCGAGGGCACGCCGATGGCCGACGCGCGCCTGCCCGACGGCAGCCGCTCCAACATCGTGGCCTCGCCCACCGCCCTCAACGGCGTGTCGCTGACAATCCGCAAGTTCGGCAACAGGCACCTGACCGTGCCGATGCTGCGCGAGGGCCGGACGCTCAGCTACCCCATGGAGAGGCTCCTGCGCGCCTGCGTGCTCGCGCGCAAGAACATCGTCATCTCCGGCGGCACCGGCTCGGGCAAGACGACGCTGCTGAACGCGCTGTCGATGTTCGTGCCCGAGACCGAGCGCATCGTGACCATCGAGGACACCGCCGAGCTGCGCCTGCTCAACCGCAACCTCGTGACGCTCGAGGCGCGGCGGGCCAATGTCGACGGCCGCGGCGAGATCTCGATCCGCGACCTCGTGCGCAACGCGCTGCGGATGCGGCCCGACCGGATCGTGGTGGGCGAGTGCCGTGGCGGCGAGACGCTCGACATGCTGCAGGCGATGAACACCGGCCATTCCGGCTCGATGACCACCGCCCACGCCAACTCGCCGTCCGACCTGATCCTGCGGCTGGAGACGATGGTGCTGCAATCGGGCGAGGAAATCCCGATCCACGCTATCCGCCAGCAGATCAGCGCCGCGATCGATCTCGTGGTGCAGGTGCGAAAGACCCGCTCGCTCGACCCCGACGCCCGCCCCGACGCGCGCCAGCGCACGATCGTCGAGATCGCCGAGATGGGCGATTTCGACCCCGATACCGGCGAGATCGCGGTCAACCCGATCTTCGAGCTCGACGACAGCGGCCCACTCCCGCAATTCGTGATCTCGGGATACATCCCCTCGTTCTTCCACGAGCTCACCGACCGCGAGCTGCTCGACATCGAGGATTTCTTCGAGGAACCGGAGATGCGCCGTGCCGTCGCTTGAGCCCTCGTTGCCCCTGACCCTGCTCGCGGCCGCGCTGGTGGCGGGCGGCATCTTCGCCGGCATCGCGCTCGCGATCCGGCTGCTCGACCGGGTCTGGCAGGGCCTGCCCGAGATGCGGCGCGACCGGGCCGGCGCGGTGCTCGCCACCGTCTTCGGCCCCGAGATGGAGCCGGCAGATGCCGTCCTGCTCGTGCTGTTCGGCAATATCGTCGCCGTCGGCGCGATGATCGTGTTCGGTGTGCCGGTCGTCTTCATCCTGCTGCTGGTGGCGGGCGGCCTGCTCGCCCCGGTCGCGCTCTACCGGATGGCCTCGATCCGGCGTCAGCGCGAGCTCGACCTCGCCCTGCCGCTCGCGCTGCAGCAGGTCGCCAACGAGATGGGGGCGGGCGCCACGCTCGAGACCGCGCTCAAGAAGGTCGCCCGCACGGCGCCAGCGCCCGCCGATATCGAGATCTCGCGCCTGCACCGCCGGGTCGAGGTGATGGGGATCGACGCTGCCTTCGCCGAGATGGCGCAGCGCCTCGACAGCCGCAGCTTCGCGATCACGGCCGCCGTCATGCGGGTCGGCACCTCGTCGGGCGGACGGTTCGTCGAGGCGCTCAAGAGCCTCAGCCGCACCCTGATCGAGATCGAGCGGCTCAACCGCAAGATCCGCACCGCCTCGGAGAACGGGCGCCGCAACCTCTACCTGATGTCGCTCATCGGCCCCCTCATCGCCCTCGCCTCGTCCTTCGTGGTCGACCACCAGGAGCCGCTTCTGCAGGACAGCTTCGGCCAGCTTCTCATCGGCGTCGCGGTGCTGATGTTCGTGGCCGCGCATTTCCTCGGGTTCAAGCTCACCAGGGTGAAGGTATGACGCCCGAACACGCCCCCCTCGTCATCGCGGCGCTCGTCTTTCTCGGCGTCCTGTCGATCGGCCTGATCATCGGCGACGCCGTCGAACGGAACACCCGCCGCTTCAGTGCGGAGCTGGCCGGCGAGTCGATGCTCGCCGAGCAGAACAGCCGCGTCATCCGCGCGCTCGGGCGCACCTTCCGCGGTCTCGGCGTGCCGTTCGACACCGGGTGGCTCGACGTCAGGCTGACCTATGCCGGCCGGCCCTATGGCGGCATCGGCGGGCAGGAATACATGGCCGCGACCATCGTGCTGGCGAGCCTCGTCGGGCTCGGCGCGGGCGCGTTCTTCACCGCGGCCGGCGCCATGGGCGGCGAGGGCATCTCGCTTGCCACCTTCGTCACCTGGGCCGTGGTGATCGGGCCGATCGTGGCCATCCTGCTGCTGCAGGACGTCAACTCGAAGGCGCGCGAGACCTCGTTCGACATAGAGCGCGAGTTCCCGTTCTTCCTCGATCTCGCGGTGCTCGTGGTGCAGGCGGGCGGCACGCCCTACCGCGCGCTCGGCAAGTATGTCGAGGCCTCGCCCGGCACGGCCCTGTCGCATGAGATCGCCATCACGGCCAAGGATGCCGACGCCACCAGCTTCGAGGAGGCGCTGTTGCGACTGGCCGACCGGGTGGAGCCGACCTCGGTCAAGACGATCCTCAAGAACCTCGCGCAGGGCGAGAAGTCGTCGGGCGAGGCCGAGCAGTTCTACACCGAGCAGGCCGAAGAGCTGCGCCACCTGCGCGAGGAGCTGGCCAACCGCACCGCGGAGCGGCTGCGGACCAACATCGTGTTTCCCGTCTTTCTCATGCTGTTCGGAATCGTGATCGCGGCGCTCGCGCCGACGATCATCTCGATCCGCAGCCAGGGCTTCTTCTAGGGCGCGTCGGACATGCTGAAGCAGAAGGGGATCAGGGCCGAGGTGGTCGAGGGCGTCGATCTGGAGGAGGCGATGTTCCTCACCGGCGACCGGGTCTCGGTGGGCTCGGGGCCGGACGACACCCTGCGCCTCGGCGGCGCGCGGATCGTGCCGGGGCATGTCGTCTTCGCCCGCGCGGAGAATGGCCGCGGCTGGGAATACTTCACCTCCGGCGCGGGCGAGGTCGAGATCTCGTCGGGCAATCCGCGGACCGGCCCGGCCCGGCCGGGGCTCACCTTCCGGCTCGGCGCCGACACGGTGCTGAAGCTGACGCGCGAGGCGCTGCCGGCCCAGCTGCGCGAGACGGGCGAGGAGGAAAGGAAGGAGATCCCGCTCGTGATCGCGCTGCCGATCATGGCCGCCGTCGCGATCGGCTTCGGCGTCTACGTCAACGCGCTGACGAGCGGCGGCTCGAGAGAGGCGACGGGCCTGCGCACCGCGCCGTGGCTCACCGACCTGGCCGCCTATGGCCGCGCCCTCGACGTCTGTCTCGAGGCCGCGGGCGCAGAGACCACCCAGCGCGTGCCCGCCGGCGCGCCCGATGCCGCCTTTCGCGCCTACAGCGCCGCCGCGGCAGCGGGGCTTGAGGGCGATCTGCCCGACCTGCGCCTTGCGCTCGGCCGGCAGGTCCGCAGCCTGATCGTCGACGCCCACCTCCTGGCCGGGGCGGGCCACTTCTCGGAGGCGGCCGAGACGCTGCGCCGGGTGCCGCCGATGCTGCCCACCGACAACGAGACCTGTCCGATAAACACGGCCGCGCGCGCCGACTTCTCCGTCTTCCAGCGCCGTGCCGAGTAACACGAGAAAGGGACACCCGACATGAGCGACGATCACGGCAACGTTCTCGACGCCCGGCTGGCGCAGGCGCTCCAGCAGTATTTCAACGGCGTCAAGTACCGCAAGACGGTGGGCGACTGCGTGATCGTCTCGGCCATCCGCAAGCAGAACAGCGCGCCGGTCGACATCTACGCGCCCACCTTCGCCATCGCCGGGGAAGATGCCGCGCGCGCGGCGATCCTCGCCGATTTCCAGAAGGTCGACAAGCTCGCCAGCCCCGTCCTGCAATCGACCGAGCGGCTGCTCACCCGCGGCGACTTTCGCCAGACGCCGTCGCTGGCGATGCTCTCGTGCCCTGTGCCGGTCTTCGACGACGCGTTCGACGCGCGCGCGCTCGACTACCGGCTGCGGGTCTTCGAGGAGGTGCTGCGCGGGCTCGCCGCGCTGCACGAGGCCGGCGTGATCCACGGCAACCTCCACCCCGGCGTGATCCGCCGCGAGGAGGAGGCGTCGAGCCTGAAGCTCTGCGATTTCGCGTGGTCGGGCGGGCGGGGGACGACGGTGACCGACCAGCCCACGCTCTACCGCAGCGCCCATGTCGTGAACAGCTCGACGCCGGGGATGATCGACGACGTGCACGCCGCCGGCATGGTCGGCTATCGCATCCTGATGGGCGGCTACGGGCCCGAGAAGGTGCTGACGGGTCATGCCGAGCCCGCCGACGACGACCAGATCGTGTCGTGCATTCTCGGCGAGGCCGCCCCGGCCCCGACCGGCGCCGAACTGTTCCCCGAGGGCCACCCGGCCGCCGACCAGGTGGCGCGCCTGCTCGCGCGGATGACGGGGCGGCTCGAGGGGTCGGCGCCCTATTCGACCGCCGCCGCCGCCCTGCGCGCCTTCCGCTCGATGGTCGACAACCCCGGCGGAGGCGCCGCGATCGAGGCGGGCACGCAGGCGCCCCGGCCCTCCGACCCGCCGCCGCCGCCGGCCCGGCCGCCGCGGGCCGAGCGTGCGGGCGGCGGCGTGTCGAACGCCGTGGCTATCGTGCTCTTCGCCGGTTTCCTCGGCGCGGGCGGGGCCGCCTACTACCTCTGGATGCAGGTGCAGGAGGCCCGCGGCGCGGCCGTCGCGCTCGCCGCCGAGTTGCGCGACGCCCAGCGCGTGCGCACGACGCTGGGCGAGGACGTCGCGGCGCTGCTCGGCGCCGAGAGGCGGCTGGGCGAAGCGCGCGGGGCCGGGCCGGCGGCGTCGGTGGCGGCCGCCGCCGCGCTCGGTGCGGCCGAGGCCACGCTCGACGAGGCGCGCGCGGCAGTCGGCTCCGGCACGTTCGACGTGCTCTCGGAGACCGCGACGCAGGCAACGCGGGAGGCCGCCGCGATCCTGCCGCTGATCGACGCGGCGCGAGAGGCCGCCATCGGCGCCCGCGCCCGTGCGGACGAACTCGCCGCGCAGGCCGCGCGCGCCGGCACGGCCGGGGGCGCGCCCCTCGGTGACGCGGCCGAGGCCACCGCCGTGGCGGAGGGCCTGACGCTGGAGCGCCGCTTCGAGGAGGCCGCTTCGGGCTGGTCCGACGCCGCCGCGCTCTACGAGGCGGCCATCGCCGCCGCCGGGCAGGCCGCTGCCGCCGCGCGGTCCGCTGCCGAGAGTGCGCGGACCGAGGCGCGCGCCGCGGGCGCCGACTCGCTCGAGGACTTTGCCGTCGCCGGTCGCTTCTTCGCCGAAGGAGAGCACCATGCGGAAGCGGGGGAATACACCGATGCGGTCTGGCGCTTCGACGACGCGGCCATCTGGTTCGCCAACGCCCGTCGCCGCGCGAGTGCGGCCCTCACCACCATGAGGACCGTCACGATCGGCAGCACGCCAGAGCGGATGGCCGCCGCCGTCGCCCTCTGCCG
Organism: Rhodovulum sp. 12E13; assembly: GCF_003340565.1. Taxonomy (GTDB): domain Bacteria; phylum Pseudomonadota; class Alphaproteobacteria; order Rhodobacterales; family Rhodobacteraceae; genus HLUCCA09. The sequence goes on from NZ_QPLK01000001.1 coordinate 134,021, forward strand.
CGCGGCCTCGCCCGCCGGCCCGGCAGCCTGCCCCGATGCCCGCCCGCAGGGCGAGCGCGTCCGCGAGGCGACGCTCACGCCCTTCGTGCTCGACGCGCGCGAGGTGAGCGCGGGCGAGTTCGCCACCTTCGTCGAGGCCACCGGGCACGTCACCGATGCCGAGCGCACGCGGCGCGTGATGGTGGTCACGTCGAACGCGAACGTGCGATTCCTCGAATCGGGCTACACGTGGGCCAACCCTCGCGGATCGGATACGACATATACCACAGCCCCCGACATGCCGGTTATCAATGTCTCCATGAGAGACGCAGACGCATATTGCCGTTGGGCCGGGGGTCGCCTGCCCACCGAGGCGGAGTGGGAACACGCCGCGCAGGGCGCCGACGACCGCGTCTTTCCCTGGGGGTCCGACTTCGCGCACGGCACCGTGGTCTGGCGCGGTGCGCCGTCGCCGGCCATGCGTATCCCGCAGCCGGTCGGCGCGGCGGGCGCGGCCGGCCCGTCGCGGCACGTCGGCCTGTCGGGCAACGCGCGCGAATGGGTGGTGAGCGATGCCGGGGGCGTCCTCAAGGGCGGGTCGTGGAACACCACCGACCCGGGCAACCTGCGCGTCGCCGCCCGCTTCGAGGCCGCGCCCGAGATGGCCGGCGTCGATTTCGGCTTCCGCTGTGCGCAAGACGTGGAGGACTGGCAATGACCGGCAGGGTGCGCGCGCTTCTTCTTGGGTCGCTGGGCCTGCTGGCGGCCGGCGCCGCCGGCGCAGAGGACCGGGCCGTGGTCGTGGGCATCGACAGTTACCCGGGCGTCTTCCTGCCGCGCGCGCTGTCGAGCGCGTCGGCCGATGCCGAGCGGATGCGCGACCATCTCGTGACCGATCTGGGCTTCGCGCCCGGCGCGGTGACGCTGCTGACCGACGAGGCCGCCACGTCGGGCGCCATCGTCGACGCGCTTCTCGACGATCTCGTGGGCGGCACCGGCCCGGGGGATCGGGCGTTCTTCTACTTCGCCGGGCTTGGCGGCCGGATCGCCGCCGCTGGCGGAATCGAGAGCGACGGCTACGAGGAGTTCCTGCTCGCCCACGGTGACGGAGACCCCTTCGCGCTTATCCCCGAGGGGGCGCTGGTCGAGATCTTCGATCGGATCGGCGACCGCGAGGTGTCGCTCGTGATCGACGCCTCGATGACCGCCCCGCCGGCGCGCGCGATCGGACAGGGCGACGCGGTCGCCGCCCGTGCCGCCGCGTTCGGGCAGCTTCCGCGGGCGGCCTCGCGCAATGTCTCCGACGCGGCTCCCGGCCCCGTCGGCGCGGCGACCTTTGGCGAAGGGCCCTTCGGCACCGGCGCGGCCAGCCGCAACATCTGGGTCGCCGCCGCGCCCTCGCAGGTCGCCTGGGAGACGCCCGAGGGCGGGGTGTTCACCGACACCTGGATCGAGGGCGTCTCGGACGGTGCGGCCGACATGAACGGCAACGGCGTCGTCACCAACGCCGAGCTCCTGGTGCACATGCGCGAGGTATCGGAGGCCTGGTGCGCCGGCAACGCGAGCTGTCGGGCCACCGGGCTGGGGCTGACGCCCGACTTCTCGGGCGACGTTCTGGGCCAGGTGGTCGCGCTCTCCGCAACGGCCGCGCCGCAGGAGGCGGGGCCGACGTCCGCTCCCGCCGCGACCGTCCCGCCCGGGGGCGACCAGCAGGCCGCTGCGCCCCAGGCGCTGGCCGCGGCGCCCGGGCGCGACACGGTGCAGGCCTTCGTGACCGACCTGTTCGCCGCCTCCAACGCGGCGGGGCTGACGATCGACATCTCGACAGACGGCCCGTTGCGGCTCGGCGACACGGTGAGCTTTACCGTGACGAGCGAGCGCGCCGGCACGCTGCTCCTGCTCGACGTGAACCCCGAGGGCGATCTGTTCCAGATCTTCCCGTCGAGGCTGTCGCTGGCCGAGGCGGCTGCGGTCTCGGCCGGAGAGGCCGTGCGCATCCCGGGCCCCTACGCCCCGTCGGGCCGGCCGATACGGATCAGGGTGACCGAGCCGGCCGGCGACGGCATGCTGCTGGCGCTGCTGGTCGAGGGCGAGGCGCCGGTCTTCGAGACGATCCTGCCCCGCAACCTCGAATTCGCCCCGATCCCCAACGCGACGCAGTATCTCTACGAGCTCGTGCAGTCGCTGCTCGAGATGCAGGTCGGTCCCGGCGGCAACGCCGCCGTCGACTGGTCGGCCGCCTACCTGCCCTACTCGATCCTGCGCTGAGACCCGGCCGGATCGGACGACGCCAAGATGGAGACCAACGCCATGTGGCCCAGGATCAGATCGAAGCTGCCGGTCGCGCTGTTCCTTGTCGGCCTCTGCCCGGGACAGGCGCTGGCCTGCGCGGCCTACGATGCCGTGGTCGCCGCCGTCGAGGCCGACGACCGCGCGGAGGTGACACGCCTATACGACGTGCTGGGCGCCGACGAGAGCTGCGACGCGGCGATCCGCGACTGGGCGGGCGTCTATCTCGCCCGCCAGCACCTGCGCGAGGGGCTGGACGCCGAGCGCGCGCCCGAGGCCCGGCGCGCGGCGCTGCAGGCCGCCCTGTCGCTCGAGACCCACTGGCGCACCCTGTCGGAGCTGGGACGGCTCGAATGGGCCGAAAAGAACTATCCCGGGGCGGCCGCCTTGCTCCGCCGCGCGCTGACCGAGATCGCCGAGGGCAATCAGGATCACGAGGCGAAACCCGCCGACATCACCGCGCTGCGCACTCTCTACACCGACTCGCTCGCGCTCAGCGGCGAGACGCTGGCCTCGGCCGATGCGGCATCCGAGCTCTTTCGCACCAGTTACCGCGGCTTCAAGGTCGAGGAGACGCCGCTGCCGATCACCTTCCACTACGACAGCACGGAGTTCGACGCCCAGGGGCGCCGCTACGCCCAGCAGCTCCGCGACCATTTGCTGACCCACAACCCGCCGCGGATCGAGCTCGACGGCCACACCGACCCGAGGGGCGGCGAGACCTACAATCTCGAGCTTTCGGTGGCGCGGGCCGAGGCCGTCCGTCGGTTCGTGACCGAGGGCGGCTATGACGGCGAGATCGCCGTGCGCGGCTTCGGTGAGAGCAAGGTTCCGCCGCCGCCCGAGGGCGTTGTCGCGGGGTCGGAGGAGCATCACCGCATCGCCCGCCGCGTCGTCTTCCGCGGCAGCTGAGCGGCGCGGGGCGGCCCGGCGATGGAGCCGCATCTGCTCGTCCTCGCCGTGACGGCGGCGGCGCTCGCGGGCCTCTGCCTCGCCGACCTGTGGGAGCCGGGCCAGGCCGCCCGCGTTCGGGGTGTCGCGGCGGCGAGCGCCATCCTGCCCGCGCTGTTCTTCGCCCCCGCCGGCGCCGACGCGGCGTTTCTCGCGTGGACCGCGATCCTGGTTGCCCTCTTCGTGGCGCTCGCGGTCGTCGATCTCGCCTCGCGCACCGTGCCGGACGCGCTCGTGCTGCCGCTGATCGCGTTCGGGCTCGGGCATGCGTGGATGCGCGACCTGTCGGTCGGCGCGATGACCCTTGCCGTCGCTCTCGTCGTGGGGGCGGCGCTCTTCGCCTCGGCCGTGCCTGCGCGGCTGCGTGCCGGCATCGGCGGCGGCGACGTACTGCTCGTCGCCGCCGCGCTGGCCTGGCTTGGCCCGATGGTGGCGCTCGACCTCATCGTGCTGGTCGCGGCCTTGCTCCTGCCCTTCGCCGCCATGGCCGTGGCGCGGCGGGGCGCCCCCCGGGGCCTGCCCGCAGCCCCCGCCGTGGCGGCGGCCACCCTCGTGCTCTGGCTGCACGGCCCGATCCTGTAGAGTCTTTTCGGAGTGGACGGCGCAGCGCCGCTTCGCCATTCATGAACCCAAGGGGTAACCGGGCGTCACGGGGCGAGAGCGCGACAGGCATGGCCGCCGGCAGCAGGACCGATCACATGACGCTGGCGCTCGAGACCGTCCAGGCGGTGCTCGAGTCCGAGCACGCCTTCTTCGAGGCGGTCCGTACCGAGTTGCGCAAGGTCGCGCCGCTGTCGGAATTTCCTACCGTGTCGAGCCCCAACGGCATGGACTACGTGCTGCAGCTGACCCGCTTCCTGTTCTTCCTCGACGCGCTCAACTGCACCGACGCCGAAAAGGTCAGCCGTTTCATCGACCTGCACAACGCAAAGGTCGAGTCGGACATAGCCGACCCGGGCTATCCGCGATCGCTGGTCGAGGCGCGCAAGGCGATCATCCGGCCCGAGCGCAAGGCCAAGATCGTCGAGACCGTCGGGGCCTTCGGCCGGCCGATCTTCGCGATCTACGATTACGGGCACTTCCTGATCGAGAACATGTCGCCCAAGACCACCGAGAAGCTGATCGAGGACCTGCGTTACGGCGGGCTGCTCGTGCGCCGCGAGGATCACCGGATCGACGCCGACCAGAAGCGCGTGCTGATCGAGAGCACCGGCCTCTTGCAGCACTACTACGTGGCCTCGCTGCTGCAGCTGCGCAGGGATATCGCGGGCAATGTCGGCGTCTCGGTCGCCGAGGAAGAGACCGATCAGGCTTCCCTCGCCCACCGAGACAGGTAGCGCCGCGCGAGGAACTCCTCGACCGCCTGCGGATTGCTGAAGCGCGACAGGATGTCGGTGCTGTTCTGCTTTCGGATGTCGGGCTGGGCAGTGTCGGGGATCGAGATGCCGACATGCTCGCCGATCCGGGCCCGCGTTCGGGGGGCGGACAGGCGGGTATACTCCACGAAGAGCGGCCTCCGCCCCATCTCGCCGAAGATGTGCATCCGCTCCATCTCGATCCGCCGCTGGTACTCGAGGAAGTGCTCGAACTCGCCGGCGTCGAACGGCACCCGGAGCTGCTCGCCGGTGCGGTCGGTATGGCGCGCCCATTCGCCCGAGGCGCGCGCGATCTGCTCCGAGGAATACTGCGCCAGAAGGTTCTCGCGGCTCAGATGGATCAGCGCGGTGTCGGGATCCTCGGCGATGCGGCGGGTCACCGTCTGGTCGAGATGGGCGAAATGCTTGAACGCGACGAGCTGCAGGCCGGCGGCGCTCGCCTCTTCGCGCACCCGGTCGAGAAAGCCGGCGGGGTCGGTGTCGCGCTCGGCCAGCGCGTGGGGCGCGTCGACCGTCTCGCGGGCGAACTGGATCATCTCCTCGTGGAACAGCTCGAAATGGCAGAGCACCCCCGGCGTCCGGTTGAGCACGGCACATAGCAGGGTCGAGCCGGTGCGCGGGCTTGCGAGGATCGCCAGCATGCGCGCGCGGGTAGGGCGGAGGGTGAGCGCGGGGGCCGGCGGGGTCGACGAGGGGCGGAACGGCCCGGCCTCGGCCTGGGCGGGCGCAAGGCCCGGGAAGCGGCCCGAGGCTTCGGCGAGCGCCCAGAGCGCCTGCGTGTAGGCCGCCCCGTATGCCGCCCGGTCGTCGTGCGGCGGGGGATCGCCCGCCGCCGCCTCGGCGGTGCGCCGGGCGGCGTCGTCGCGCGCGGAGGCGTCGCGGGCGAGCCGGGCGGCGATGGCGATGTAGGCCGCGTCGTCCTCGGCCACGAGGTCGGCCAGGCCGTGGGCGCGCAGCCAGCCCGCGCCCGTCAGTTGCCGCAGCGCGCCGCCGGCCCGTGCCACGACCGGCGTGCCGACGGACAGCGCCTCGCAGACGGTCGTCGCCCCCGAGTAGGGGAAGCTGTCGAGCATGAGGTCGGCCGCGGCGACGAGGGCGCGCAGCCGCGCGGGCGGCATCGCCGGGCAGATCGTCACCCGTTCCCGCGGCAGCCCCGCGGCGGCGAGGCGCGCGGCGAAGCGCGCGGGGTCGGCCGGCATCGACCAGTTGGCGGCGAAAGGCGCGAGGACGAGCACCGCATCGGGCGCCTGCTCCAGCACCTGCGCCCAGGCGGCGAGCGCACGGTCGGTGATCTTGTGCGCCATGGCCGCCGAGATCAGCATCGTCTGCCCCTCGCCGAGCGCGAGGTCGGCGCGGAGCCGGGCCCCGTCGACGCGCCCGGGCGGCGGGAAGGCGTAGGCGCAGGGCGCCGCGCCCGGGATCTCGTGCAGCGGCTCGTGGTATTGTGCCTGCGCGTCGTCGGGCTCGGTCGCCGGGCAGGTGAGGGCCGCGTCGAACGAGGAGAGGCCGCTCGTCGTCGGGCAGACCGCCGTGTGCCAGACCTGAAGCGGCGCGAGGCGGTGGGCGTAGATCGCGGTCACCGGCTCGAAATCGCGGGCATAGGCCCCGGCCACGAAGATATCGAGCCCGAGCGCCCGGATCGCCGCGACGGCCTCGACCGTCGAAAGCCCGGCGAGGCACAGCGTGCGCGCGAAGACATCGGGCGCCGGGTCTCCCTCGTCGGACATGCGGATCAGCACCGGCTCGAACCGGGCGCTGTCGAGCCCGTCATACATGCCGCGCAGGGCCCAGCCCTCGGGCGTCGGCGTCACGTCGCGCACGAGCACGCCGAGGCGCAGGCGGTCGAGCCCTTCGCGGATCGTCGGCGGCGCGGTCAGGTCGGCGCCGGCATCGGCCAGCACCCGCTCGATGGCGCGGGACTGCAGACGCGCGAGCGCCGTGATGTCGTCCGCGCCGAAGATCATTCGCGTGGCGCGGAGCTGGCGGATCGTCGCGGCGGCGAGCGCATGGCGCCGCCCGAGCGTCGGCCCCTCCTCGAGCGCGGCGAGGGCGCTCGCGAGCAGCCGGCCGAGGTAGACGCGCCATGCGCCATGGTCGGCTTCCGTCTCGAGGTCGGGCGCCGCGCCGAGCCAGCCGCCGATCGCCTCGGGGCTGGCGAGAAACGGCACCGGCAGTCGCGCGAGATCGCCGCCGAACGGGTGCCGCCACGCGGGGATCAGCAGCAGCCCCGCGAGCGCATGGGCGAGGCGGCCACGGTCGGTCTCGGCGCCGGACAGGCCGTCGAGCGCGGCGCATTCCTCGTCCGTCGCGGGCATGCCGCGCGTCGCCTGCGCGAGGTCGACCAGCCGGCGGGCCTCGTCCTCGCTGCCGAGCAGGAGCAGCGGCAGCGCCACGTCGGAGCGGGCGACCAGGGAGACGAGCGCGGCGCGGCAGGCGGCAAGCTCGCCCGTCAGGTGGGGCGCGTCGGGATCGGCCAGAAGCGCGCCGGCACGGTCGAGCGCGCGCCGGAAGTCCGGGGCGCGCGTCGCGGGTTGCGCCGCCGGCCGGGCGGGGGGGGCGAGCCGCCCGCCGATCTCGATCTCGGTCAGTTCGACGGGGGCGAACTCCACCGCTTCGCCCGCGATCAGCACCGAGTGCAGCACGAGGTCGAGACGCCCGTTGGCGGGCGCCGCCCCGACCGGAACCGCGAAATCGCCGGGCCCGAGCAGGTCGGCCTGGGCCAGCATCGTCTCGCCGTGGCTGACGCCGAGGACGAGCGCGTGCCCCTCGGGCGGCGGAAAGAGCGGCGCCACGCGCAGCGTGACCGTCAGATCCTCCGCCTCGGGGTCGACGCCGAGCGACAGCGTCGCCTCTGCGGCGGCGGTCTGGGGGCCTGTGGTGCCCCCGGTGAACCAGCCCGCGCCGAAGGCATGGGCCGCGAGCGGATGCGCGAGGAAGGCGACGGTCTCGCCGGGAGAGACCGGGAGCCGGCCGGGATCGGGGCCGAGCGGGCGGAGGGCGACCGCGGCGAGAACGAGCGATGCGGCGTCCTCTCCGTCGTCGGGCTCGAAGCGGAGCGTCACCCGCGTCTCGACCGCCTCGCGCAGCAGCAGGGTGGCGGCGATCCGGGCGGCGCTGCCGGTGCGGCCGTGAAAGGCGGGGGCACCGTCGGCCTCGATCGTCAGCCGGCCCGCCGGGACGGGCGTGGCAAGGTCGAGGACGAGGCGTGCGGGGCCGGGCCGCGGGGCCGACAGGTGAAGGCAGCCGCGCTCGCCCGCGAGGGCCGCGCCCCCTCCCGGCGCGGGGCGCCACGCCCCTGCCTCCAGCCCGGCGCCCAGCGCCGCGAAGGCCGGCTCGGGCTCCGGGCGCAGGAGCGGGGCGTGCCGCTGCGTGCGACCGGTGCCCACCTCCACCGTTCGGAGAGCCGGCGGCGGCCCGTCGCCCCGTGCCCGCGCGACGATGTGAACGCGCCGGTCGGGGGCGAAGGGTGCGCGCGGCAGCGAGACCGAGGCGTGCCGCTCGTGCGGGCGTAGCTCGGCGGCCTGGTGCCCGTCGGCGAAGACCTCGATGCCCGCGTCGCAGGCGGGCTCCAGCTCCAGCTCGACCGAAAGCGGGCCGGTCGCCGGGGGCAGGCGCAGGTCGAGGGCCGTCGCCTGTCCGGTCACGCGGCACGAGGCGGCGATCTCCGGGCTGGCGGCCAGCGGGTGCGGGCGGTCGGGCGCGACGATCGGCGGCCAACGCGGGCGCAGCAGGTCGTCGAAGCGCGCGAACGGCTGCTCGCCGTGCGCGTCGCCGTGCCGCTCGATCAGGTCGGCCCGTGTGGCGAGCGCCGCGCGCAGCCGCCCGGCCTCCGGCCCGAGCAGGGTGTCGGGGGCATCCGCCAGGCCCCGAAGCGCGCCGATCACGTCGACCCGGTTGGCAAGGCGCAGCCCCTTGTCCCAGCCACCGGCGCCGAGCCGGGCGTAGTTGTTGGCGAAGTGGATGCGGTAGCTGCCAAGCACGCGGCGCACCACGCCCGTCCGTCCGAACAGCGCCGCGGCCCGCACCAGCCAGCAATCGGCGCTGATCCGCCAGCGGGCCTCGGGCATCGGCAGCGCCGCCGCGAGAAAGGCGCGCCCGAAGACGTTGCCCGAGGTCGGCGGGAAGGGATAGCTGCCGCGCAGCAGAACTCCGGGGCGGTTGTCGGGCAGCGGGCCGTGTCCGGGGCCGAGGCTCGGGTTGACGCCGAGGCTGGCGCCGCCCGCGTCGATCATCTCGAGGTCGAAGACGAGGCTCGCCATGTCCCCCGACCAGTGCAGCAGCACAGTCTCGAGCGCGTGCGGATGCAGCAGGTCGTCGGCGTCGAGAAACAGGATCATCTCGGCGCTCGTCTCGGCGAAGCCGCGGTTGAAGGCGGCCGCCTGCCCGCCGTTCGCGCAGGCGACGGCGCGGACGCGGCCGGCGTATCGGTCGAGCACGGCGGCGGTGTCGTCGGTCGAGCCGTCGTCGATCACCACGATCTCGTCGGCCGGGCGCGTCTGCTCGAGCACGCTGTCGAGACAGGCCGAGAGGAAGTGGCCGTAATTGTAGGCCGTGACGACGACGGCGATGCGGCGGGGCGCGGCGGGATCGGTCATGGCAGGCTCGCGTGACGGGAGTCGGCGGGGGCGAGCGCGATGCCGAGAAGCGCCCCGCCGAGCAGACCCCCGCCCTCGAGCCCGAGGAGTCGCGGATCGACCAGCAGCGTGGTGGCGACATCGAGGATCACGTCGGCGCCCGGGCCGGCGTCGATGTCGAGGGTGAGCGTCTCCGGCCCCTCCGCGCCGGCGCTCTGCACACGGGCGTCGCCCGCGCGCAGGTCGAGCCGCTGACCGCTGCCCGGAAGGGCGAGGACCCGGGCGACGAGGCGCAGCGGCCCGCGGCCGGGGCGGGGCAGGTGCAGCCGCGCCGCGCTGGCGCCGAGCCAGAGCCCGTCGCCCCCGGCATCGTGCCACAGGTCGGGCGCCTGTGCGCAGGCGGCGAGCGCGGCCGGGTCGAGCCGTTCGGCATGCTCGGGGCGCGGCCCCGCGGCGTGCGTGACATGGCGCGCGATGCCCGTCAGGCGCATCCCCTCGGGGAGGTCGAGCTCGAGCTGCCGGGCGGCCGCGGGGGCGACGAAGGTGGCGCAGGCCCCGCCCGCAAGACGAAGGGTCACCCGACGGTCTCCGGCCGCGATCCCGACATCGGCGATCGGGGCCGCCGCGTCGCCGCCGTCCGGCTCTGCGCGGTCGCCCGCCTCGCGGTCGATCCGCAGCACGAGGGGTGCGGCCACCGGGCCAGCCAGCTGGCCGACCACCGGGCCAGCCATCGGGCCAGCCAGCGGGCCAGGCATCGGGCCGGGCAGGGGCACCGTCAGGCGGTCCGGCGCCGCCTCGATCGCGCCGAGATCGTCCGGCGCGACGAGACGGCCCGGCGGCAGCGGGTCGGCCGGGTCGAGGGGCAGCAGGCGCAGCGACGACAGGCGCGGGCGCGGGGCGCCGTCGGCCGCGACGAGCGTGATCTCGACCAGCCCGGAGGGCGGAACCGCGGATGCCGGCAGCGTCACGACAAGGCCGGTGCCGTGCGCGTCGAGTTCCTGCTCGGGCGCGGCGGCGCGCAGCCCGGCCATCAGCGGCAGCGGGTCGGCCACGATATGCAGCAGGTGATCCCCGTGCCCCGGCGCCGACAGATGCAGGCCGGCTCGCGGCGCGGCCATGCGCGCGCCTGCGCGGTCGGGCCAGTGCCAGCCTGCGCCGAGGCAGCGCCGGCCGGCAGGCTCGTCGGGGCGCACCGGGCGCCCCACGGGCAGAACCGGCGCCCCGGCGAAGGCGGGCAGGGCGCGCTGCGCGGCGAGCTCGGTGACGAGCGGGCGCGCGCCCTCGGGCACCAGCGTGATGCCGGCCCGCCATGTCCGCGTCGCGGGGTCGTGCTCGAGGATGTCGCCCGCGATGCGCAGGGTCAGCGGCCCGCCGCCCCCCGGCAGCGGGTCGTGGCGCATCCCGTTGATCCAGACCGTGAGCGGCCCGCCGCCCTCGGTGGCGAGCCGCAGCGTCCAGTCCGCGCACGGGCCAGGCAACCGCAGGGCGAGCGTGGCGAAGGCGCCGTCGAGCGCGACGCCCTCGCCGGGGGCGAGGCGCCAGCCGCGGCCGAGCGGCGTCGTCCCGCGCGCCTCGCGCAGGTCGACGATCTCGCCGGGTCGGAGGATCGGCCATGTCGCCGGCCCGCCGAAGCGCGCCGGATCGCTCTCCGCAAGGTGGCGCCGCAGCCGGCCGAGGGGCGGGCGGTCGCGCCGGGTGCCCGAAAGAGGGCCCGACAGAGGGCCCGACAGGGGCGGGCGACGCAACCGCCGCGCCGGCGCGCGAAGGCCCGCGGCGAAGGCGGCGAGCCGGCGCGCGTGCGAGGCCGGCTCGGCCCGTGCCGCGAGCACGGCGGCGTCGCGCGCATGCGTCTCGCCGCCCCGGCCGGAGAGACGGCGCGCGACGTCGGCGAAGGCCTGCCGGCGCTGCTGCTCCTTCCGGTCGTGGTAGGGCGCTTCCGTCCCCATCGTGGCGAAATACGCGTTGCGCCCGTGCAGGCGATACTGGCCGAGCGTGCGGTCGAGGTGCCGCGCCTCGCCGAGAAAGGCGGCACCGAAGACGAGGTAGACGTCGGCGCTGATCCGCCATGCGCGCTCGGGAATCGGCATCAGTCGCTCCAGCGTCGCCCGCGGAAAGGCGTTGCCGCTCGTCGGCATCATCCGCACGAATCCCTCGGCCAGGAGCGGCCCCCGCAGGTCGCCGGCCGCCGCGATCCGCGACATCGGGAAGAGGCCGGTCGGGTGCCCGCCCGCATCGATGGTCTCGAGCCCGAAGGAGAGCCGGGCCACACCGTCGAGCGGCTGCGTGGCGAGCGTCTCGACCGCCTCGGGCGCGAGCCGGTCGTCGGCGTCGAGGAACACGATCAGATCGCCCGTCGCCGCGGCGAAGCCCGCGTTCAGCGCCGAGCCCTGGCCGCCGTTCTGCTTCAGCACGGAGCGGATGCCGGAAAACCGGGCGATCACGTCGCGGGAGGCGTCGGTCGAGCCGTCGTCGACCACGATCACCTCGTGGGCGGGCCGCGTCTGGTCGAGCGCCGAGGCGATGGCGGCGCCGAGATACGCGGCGTAATCATGGTTGTTGACGACGATGCTGACGCGCGAGGGGCGATGGGTGACAGCCGTCGCCGCATCGGCCACGAGCTCGGCGAGAAGGGCGGGGTCGGGCGGCACCGCGTTGAAGAGGGCGTCGACGGCCAGCCAGCGCCGCACCGTGTCGCGCGGGGCACCGGGCGCCCGAGGCGCGAGCCTGCGCAGGAGCGCGGCGGCGTCCACCGCGTCGGGCAGAGCGGACAGTGCGGCATGGATCGTCACCGCGTCGAGGCCGGGGCCGAAGCGGGCGAACAGCCGCTCTAGTCGGCCGCATGTCGCGCCGGTCTGCTCGGTGACGCGAAGCTGCTCGGCGCACCACGACGGCTCGACGCGGATCCGCGGAAGCCCGGCCGGAGCCGGCCCCGTGCCGAGCGCAGCCGAGGCATGGGCGGCCGTCCCGGTCGTGGCGATGCCCTGCCGGGCGAGATGGGGCGCGAGCGCCATGTCGGCGATCGGCCCGCCGATCGGGCTGGCAAGAACGAGACGTGGCGCCGTGGCCCGCCCCGGTATCGGCTGCATCGCGGGGCCGCGCGCCGTCAGTAGCCCGAGGTGCCCGGTCTGTCCTCGGGGTTGAGGATGCTCTGCGCGAGCGCCTGCGTCGACGAGCTTTCCACGGCCCGCCCGCCGCCGCGCGCCACGTTCTGCGGCAGCTGCGCGCGGATCGCCGGGTCGAGCCCGGCGATGGCCGAGGCCGGGATGGCCGCGACCGTCGAGGCCGGCAGCGTGTTGACGACGAAGGGAATGCAGTTGCTCGCGGGGAAATTGGTCATCAGGGAGACGACCGACGACAGCGACCGTGTGCGGATCGCCTGCCGGCAGGCCTGCCCCTCGGCCTGGCTCGCCACCGTCAGGACAGTCCCGCCCGATACCGTGACGGTTGGAGTGCCGGCCGTCGGAACCGGCGCGCATCCCACCTGAAGCGCGATTGCGCCGGCCGAGGTGCCGATGGCCAGCGACCGGGTCAGGCGGGACAGGGACTTCTTGTCGGCCATGCGGCTATTCTCTCTGGAAATAGATTTGCGTTACGTTAGTCTGAACATGAACGCTACGTTAAGTGCAACCATTTGTTGTCGTCTTTTCTGGCGCCGGTTCATCCGGCGTCGCCTGGAGAAAGCCCTCGGTGACCTCGCAAGGCGCAGATCGCGAACGACCGCTGCAGCGATGCCGGGGATGGGGGGCGCTTGCCGTCGGCACCGTGCTGCTGATCGGGGTGCTTGCCGGCCCGGCGGCTGCCGCGCGGGTCGCCCTGGTGATCGGCAACGGCGCCTACAGCGACGTCACGCCGCTGCCCAATCCGCGCAACGATGCGACGGCGCTCGGCGCCACGCTCGCGGGGATCGGCTTTGATGTCGACGTGGTGATCGACGGCGATCTCGCAACGATGAGGGCCGCGATCGACGAGTTCACCGAGCGGGCGGACGGCGCGGAAGTCGCACTCGTCTTCTATGCCGGTCACGGCCTGCAGCTCGACGGCACGAATTACCTGCTGCCGACCGACATCGCGCTGGCCACCCGGGCCGACCTGCACGGCGGGGCGCTGACAATGGACGAGATGTTCGACGCCTTCGCCGAGGCGGCGCCGGAGACGGCCATTCTCATCCTCGACGCCTGCCGCGACAATCCCTTTGCCGCGGCGATCGGGGCGGGGCAGGGCCTCGCCAGCGGCACGCCCGGCTCGGGCAACGTCAACCGCCCCAGCGCTGCAGGCACCGTGATCGCCTTTTCCGCGGCGCCGGGCGCGGTGGCCTCTGACGGGGCCACCGGCAACAGCCCCTACACCACGGCGCTCCTGCAATGGATCGACCGCCCCGGGATCGAACTCGGCACGATGTTCCGCCGGGTGCGCCGCACGGTGCTCGATCTGACCAACGAGCAGCAGGTGCCCTGGGTCGAGGAGGCGCTCGTCCAGGATGTCTATCTCAACCCCGCACCGCCGCCGCCGCCGCGGTCGTCCGCCGAGCGGATGGAGGTCGCGCTGCTGACCAACGTGCTGGGCTTCGCCGACGAGGTCGAGCGCGACGCGGCCCAGACCTTCTACGATCGCTACGTCGTCGATGCCTCGCTCACGGCTGACGGCCCGCTCGACGCCGACGAAACCCAGGTGCGCGCCGGCCTGATCTGGCTGTCGATCCGCGAGAGCGACGACCCCGCGGTATTCCGCGCCTATCTGGACGAGTTCCCCGGCGTCGGCTTCGCGCGGCTCGCCGAGGAGCGCCTTGCCGAGCTCGCCGCCGCGCCGCCCGCGCCCGAGACGCTGGCATGGCTCGACGACCTGCCCCCCGTGCCGCCGCGGCCTGCGGTCGTGCCGGAGGCAGCCCCGTCGCCGGCGGCAGAGCCGCCTGGCGCGATCGTGCAGCTGCCGCCCGAGCGCCCCGGCGCGCCGCCGATCCCGTCCGACCCCGGTGCCCCGCTGACCGGCGAAGGCGGGGCTGCGCGCGAGCCGCAGCGCCCGCCCGGGCTGGCCCCGGAGAGTGCCGTGGAGCGGCCGCCTCGGATCTCCGTGCAGCACGCCCCGCCATCGCCCTCGCAGCTCGAAAGCGAACTTGCGCTCGAGCCGTCCGAGGACTTGGCCGTGCAGGTGCTGCTGGCGGAGGCCGGGTATTATCGCGGCCCGATCGACGGCGATTTCGGCCCCGGCACCCGTGGCGGCATCGAGCGTCTGCAGGCCGAGAGCGGCCTGCCTGCGAGCGGCTTTCTCACCGTGGAAACCCTTCGCCAGCTCGTCGCCCGCGCCGCCCCCGATGTGCTGGGCCGCGCGGCGGCAGAGCGCTACCATCCCGACGTGCACGGCGTGGCCGCCATCGCGGTGGGCGGCCCCGGTGCCGAGCCCGAGGTGGTGCGCGTCGAGGCGATCAACCGTAACGACGAAGTGCATGCCTACTGGCGCGAGATCGCCGACGCCTTCGAGGCCGACAACCCCGGCACGCTGATCGAGATCACCCACCGCCCAGGCGTGCGTTACCGTGTCGAGCTCATGTCGATTCTCGGCGCCGAGACCCCGCCCGACCTGATCTATACCTGGTCGGGCGGGCATCTCGACGCCCTGCGCGAGGCAGGCTTCGCCCGCGACCTGACTGACGAGATGGCCGAGGGGTGGGCCTTCGAGTTCAAGCCGGGCGCGCTGCAGACCTACACCCACGAGGGCCGTGTCTACGGGGTGCCGATGCACCTGTCGCTGATCTCGCTCTACGCGAACCGCCCGGTGCTGGAGCGCGCAGGCATGACGGTCGAGGGCCTGCGCACATGGCAGGGCTTCCTTCGTGCGGTCGAGACGCTGCAGCGGCAGGGGATCCAGCCGATCACCGTGGGCGGCGGCGACATCTGGCTCTACAACCTCTATTTCGGCCAGCTCGCCCAGCGCCTCGGCGGGCGGTCGGCCATCGTCGGGGCGCTGGCGGGCGAGGGCGAGGGCTTTGACGGCCCCGCGTTCCGCGCGGCCGGCGACGCCTTTGCCCGCCTCGTCGCGCTCGAACCCTTCCAGCCGGGCCACGGCGCGATGGACGACGGCCGCGCGACCCAGATGGTCGCCGAAGGCGAGGCGGCGATGATCCTCACCGGCAGCTGGCGGCTGCAGCGGATGATGTGGAACTGGACGGGCGGACCCGACGCGATGGACGCCGAACTCGTGCAGCTTCCCTTCCCCACGATCGGCGACCGGCCGCAGCAGAGCGTCACCTACGGTGGAGCGGACGGCTTCGCCGTGTCGCCCGAGGCGCCCGACGTCGCCCTCGACTTCCTCCGCCGGCTCACCGCCATCGACGTGCAGGAGCGGATGGTCCGGATCGCCTCCGACATCCCCGCCGCCTCGGGCGCCGACCTCGCGGTCGAGGCGGGCTTTCTGCAGGAGGCGGCCGAACGTGTGCTGGTGAGCACCTACCACCAGCTCTACCTCGACCAGGAGCTGGGGCCGGGGGCGGGCGACGTCCTCAACGACGGCATCGTCGACGTGGTGGCCGGGGCGTCCGACATGAACAAGGTGTTGCGCGATCTCGACGCGACGCTGCAGGCGGCCGACTGAGGCCCCCTCGGGGCATCTGGCCCTGAAGGGGCCGGTGCCGGAGGAAGCGGCCCCATGCGGTCGGGTCCGTTTCTGGGGGCACTGCGGGGCGAGGCGCGCGCCCTGCGACGCCGGTGGCCGGCACAGGCCGGCAAGCCCCGCGCCGCTCCGCACGCTGCACCGGCGAGCCTCCGGGCCGCGATCGTCGGCTCACTGCCCGCGCTTGCGCGCCGCTCCGCAGACCGGCCGGATTGCTCGGTCGCGGCCGAGGACCTGTGCGTTCACTCGGTCACCTCCGTGCCACCTCTGTCGCCGCGTGACAGCGCACATGGGGGGCAATAGGGTCACCCCTGAACGGAAAAGACCGAGAGGCGGCAGGATGATCGACTTACTGATCCGGGGCGCGAGCCTGCCCGATGGCAGGCAGGGGCAGGACATCGCCATCCGGGGCGGGCGCATCGTCGACGTCGCGCCCGGGATCGACGCCGAAGCGGGGCGCGTGCTCGACGCGGGCGGCCATCTCGCCTCGCCACCCTTCGTCGATGCGCATTTCCACATGGATGCCACCCTGTCGCTCGGCCTGCCGCGGATGAACGTGTCGGGCACGCTGCTGGAGGGCATCGCGCTCTGGGGCGAGCTGCGCCCGACGCTGACGCGCGAGGCGGTGGTCGACCGAGCGTTGCGCTACTGCGACCTCGCGGTGTCGAAGGGGCTGATGGCGGTGCGCAGCCATGTCGACGTCTCCGACCCCGCCCTCGTCACGGTCGAGGCGTTGCTCGAGGTGCGCGAGCGCGTGGCGCCGTATCTCGACCTGCAGCTCGTGGCCTTTCCGCAGGACGGGTACTTCCGCCACCCCGACGCGGCGAAGGCGCTGGAGCGGGCGCTCGACATGGGCGTCGACGTGGTGGGCGGCATCCCGCATTTCGAGCGCACGCTGGAGGCCGGGCGCGCCTCGGTCGAGGCGCTGTGCCGGATCGCGGCCGAGCGGGGCCTGCGCGTCGACATGCATTGCGACGAGACCGACGACCCCCTCTCGCGCCATGTCGAGACGCTGGCCGAGCAGACGCTGCGCTTCGGCCTCGAGGGCCGGGTTGCCGGCTCGCACCTGACCTCGATGCACTCGATGGACAACTACTTCGTGTCCAAGCTCATTCCGCTGATGGCCGAGGCGCGGCTCGCGGCGATCCCCAACCCCTTGATCAACATCATGATCCAGGGCCGCCACGACACCTACCCCAAACGGCGCGGGCTGACCCGCATACCCGAGCTGATCGAGGCCGGCATCGACGTGGCGCTGGGGCAGGATTGCGTGATGGACCCGTGGTATTCGATGGGTACGGGCGACCTGCTCGATGTGGCGCACATGGCGGTGCACGCCACGCAGATGGGCTCGCAGGACGACAAGCGCACGTTGTTCGACGCGGTGACGACGGTGCCCGCGCGCATCCTCGGGCTCGAGGGCTACGGCCTCGCGCCCGGCTGCCATGCCGACCTCGTGATCCTGCAGGCGACCGACCCCGCCGAGGCGATCCGCCTGCGCCCCGCGCGCCTCGCGGTGATCCGGCGCGGCAGGGTGGTGGCCGAGACGGCGCCCGAGATCCCGCGCCTGTCGCTCGAGGGCCGCCCCGGCACGGTCGACCCGGCCGCCTATGCGCCCCGCCACGCCCGCCAGGGCGGCGCCTAATTTCGAGGCACATCCCCTATCCGGCACAGCAATTGGGCAGCCGCCCCTTGACTCCGCCGGCCCGTGGCGAAGTGTGGCGCCGTCGCGCGGGGCGGTCCCGCGCCCGAAGTCCAACGAGGGGGACCTGCCCATGATCCGCACCCGAATGAACCGTCGCCGTCTGCTCGGCGCCGGCGCCGCGCTGACCGCCTCGGCCCTCGCCGCACCCGCGTTGCTGCGCGCGCAAGGCGCGGCCGTTAAGGTCGCGGGCATCCACGCCTCGCCGGTCGAGAACGCCTGGAACTCCGTCCTGCACGCGGCGATGGTGGCGGCCGATGCCGACGGGGCGATCGAATACACCTTCTCCGAGGGCGTGTCGGGCACCGACTATCCGCGCGCCATGCGCGAGTTCGCCGAGGCGGGCAACGTGCTCATCGTGGGCGAATCCTACGCCGTGGAGCGCGAGGCGCGGCAGGTCGCGGCCGACTATCCGGACACCGCGTTCCTGATGGGCTCGTCCGGCGAGGCGGCAGGCGACAATTTCGGCGTCTTCGGCACCTGGAACTGGGAGGCGGCGTATCTCGCCGGCATGCTGGCGGGGCGGATGACGCAGTCGGGCATCGTGGGCTCGGTCGGTGCCATCCCGATCCCCGAGGTCAACATGCTGATCAACGGCTTTGCCGACGGCGTGGCGCGCACCAACCCAGAGGCGCAGCACCTGGTCAGCTTCATCGGCACCTTCTTCGACCCGCCCAAGGCGCGCGAGGCCGGGCTGGCGCAGATCGACGCCGGAGCAGACATCCTGTTCGGCGAGCGGATCGGCACGGCCGATGCGGCGCAGGAGCGCGGCATCCCCGCCATCGGCTCGCTGATCGACTATACTCCCCGCTACCCCGAGACGGTCTTCGCCAACGCGCTGTGGAACTTCCGCCCGCTGATGGAGGCGGCGCTGGCCGATGCGCTGGCGGGCGAGCCCACGGGCAAGAACTATACGCCGCTCAGCCTGATGAAGGACGGCGGCAACGACATCTCCTACGTCGAGACGGTGCCGCCCGCCGAGGCGGTGGCCGAGATGGAGGAGGTGCGCGCCGCCATCAAGGCGGGTGCGTTCGAGGTGCCCCGCAACTTCGAAGAGCCCGCCTGATGCGACACCGGCAGGCCCGCCCCCGGCTGACGGGGCGGGCATGACGCGGGTTCTGGAGCTTTCGGGGATCACCAAGCGCTTCGGCGCCACGCTGGCCAACGACGCCGTCTCGCTCCACCTGGAGCGGGGCGAGATCGTTGCGCTTCTGGGCGAGAACGGCGCGGGCAAGACCACCCTCATGTCGATCCTTTTCGGCCATTACACGGCCGACGCGGGCACTGTCCGGGTCGAGGGCGAGGTGTTGCCGCCGGGCCACCCGCGCGCCGCGATCCGTGCTGGCGTGGGCATGGTGCACCAGCATTTCGCGCTGGCCGCCAACCTGACCGTGCTCGACAACGTCATGACGGGCACCGAGCCGCTGTGGCGGCTGCGCTCCGACCGGTCGGGGGCTCGGGCGCGGCTGGCGGCGCTGGCGGAGCGGTTCGGCCTCAGGGTCGATCCCGACGCGCGGGTGTCCGACCTGTCGGTGGGCGAGCGGCAGCGCGTCGAGATCCTCAAGGCGCTCTACAACGACGCGAGCATCCTCATCCTCGACGAGCCGACGGCGGTGCTGACCACGCAGGAGGCCGAGCGCCTGTTTGCCACGCTGCGCGACATGGCCGCCAAGGGGCTGTCGCTGATCTTCATCAGTCACAAGCTGCACGAGGTGATGTCGGCCTCCGACCGGGTGGTGGTGCTGCGCGGCGGCCGCGTGGTGGCCGAGCGTGCCACGCGAGAGACAAGCCGCGAGGAACTGGCCGAGCTGATGGTGGGCCGCGCCGTCGACCGGCCCGTGCGCCCGCCGGCGACGCCCGGCCCCGTGCTGCTGCAGGCGCGCGACGTCGCGGTGGCGGGGAAGGGCGGCGCCTCGCTGAAGGGGGTCGACTTCGCCCTGCGCGCGGGCGAGACGCTGGGGATCATCGGCGTCTCGGGCAACGGGCAGACGACGCTGGCGGAAGTGGTGTCGGGCGTGCTGGCCCCCGCCGCGGGCACGCTGACCGTCAGGGGTGCGCCGCTTGCTTCGGGCGTGCGGGCCGCCATCGCCGCCGGCATCGGACGCATTCCCGAGGATCGCCACGCCGAGGGCGTGCTCGGCGACATGACGACGTGGGAGAACGTGGTGCTCGAGCGCATCTGGTCGCCCGAGTTCTCGCGGCGCGGGGTCGTCCGCCGCGGGGCGGCGCGCGCGGCTGCCGCCCGCATCCTGGGCGACTACGACGTGCGCGGCGCACAGGTCGACGGGCGGGTGCGCCTTCTGTCGGGCGGCAACATGCAGAAGCTGATCCTCGGCCGCGTGCTCGAGGCTGCGCCCGACATCCTCGTGGCCGCCCAGCCCAGCCGCGGGCTCGACGAGGGGGCCATCGCCGGGGTGCATCGCCGGCTGATCGAGGCGCGGGCGCGAGGCGCCGGCGTGCTGCTGATCTCGGAGGATCTCGACGAGGTGATCGCGCTGGCCGACCGCATCCGCGCCATCGTGGGCGGGCGGCTGTCGCCCGCCATTCCCGCAGAGCGTGCCGACGCTCGCCTGCTGGGCCTGATGATGGCCGGCGACTGGCGCGCGGCAGAAGGCATCGCGGCCGGGGCCGAGGGGGAAGCGCATGCGCTTTGAGCGCCGTGAGCGGCCCTCGGCGGCGCTGACCCTGCTGGCGCCGCTCGGCGCCATCGGCGCGGCGCTTGCACTGGCCGGCGCGCTGATCGCCACGGCCGGGGCCAACGTTGCCGAGGCGTTCGGCCTGATCCTGCAGGGTGCCCTCGGCTCGCGTCTGGGGATCACCGAGACGCTGACCCGCGCGACGCCGCTCATCCTGACCGGCCTCGCCGCCGCCGTCGCCTTTCGTGCGCGGCTGTGGAATATCGGCGGCGAGGGACAGTTCTACATGGGAGCGCTGGCCGTCTCGGCCTTCGGCCTCGTGCCGGGGCTCGCGGCGGCGCCGGCCCCCGTGGCGGTGCTGGCCTGCCTCGTCGCGGGCGCGCTTGCCGGCATGGCGCTGCTGCTGGTCCCCGTGACGCTCAAGCTGCGGTTCGGCACCGACGAGGTGGTGACGACGCTGCTGCTCAATTTCGTGGCGATCCTCTTCGTGTCGATGATGATCGAGGGTGCGCTGCGCGACCCGCTGGCCTTCGGCTGGCCGCAATCGGTGCCGGTGCCCGACGTCGCGCTCCTGCCGCAACTCGTCGAGCGGTCGCGCCTTCATGCGGGCCTTCTGATCGCGCTGGCGATGGCGGTCGCGGTGTGGTGGCTGCAGGAGCGCACCGTCTTCGGCATGCGCGCCCGCGCCGCGGGGCTGAACGCACGCGCGGCCGCCTTCGCCGGGGTGCCGCTGGGGCGCACGCTGGTGCTGGTGGGGTGCCTGTCGGGGGGGCTGGCGGGCCTCGCCGGCGCGATCGAGGTGATGGGGGTGAAGGGCTATGTCACCACCGACCTGTCGCCCAACTACGGCTATTCCGGCATCGTCATCGCCATGCTCGCCGCGCTCCACCCCATCGGCGTGATCGGGGCGGCGCTCTTCTCGGCGGTGATCTTCGTGGGCGCGGATTCGATGAGCCGGGCGCTCGGCGTGCCCTCCTACATCGCCGACGTCACGGTGGCGCTGTCGCTGCTGACCATGCTGGTCGCGCTGTTCCTCGTGCAATTCCGGGTGCGGCGGTGAGCGTGCTGCTCGACATCCTCGCCTCGGTCGGCCTGTGGGAGGCGGTGCTGCGCATCGCCACGCCGCTGATCCTCGGCACGCTCGGGGTGCTCCTGTGCGAGCGGGTGGGCGTGCTGAACCTCGGGATCGAGGGGATCATGGCCTTCGGCGCGATGATCGGCTGGCTGACGGTGTATTCGGGCGGCGATCTCTGGGCCGGCATCGCGGCGGCGGCCGCCTGCGGCGCGGCCTTCGGCCTGCTGCACGCGCTGATGACCGTGCCGCTGGGGCTGTCGCAACACGTCACCGGCCTCGGCATCACGCTCTTCGCCTCGAGCGTCGCCTACTACATCTTCCGCCTGGCGGTGCCTACGGCGAGCTCGCCGCCGACGGTCGAGCCCTTCCGCCCGCTGCCGGTGCCGATGCTGTCCGACATCCCGTTTTTCGGCCCGGTGCTCTTCACCCAGACGGCGCCGACCTATCTCGCGCTCGTGCTCGTGGCGATTCTGGCTTTCGTGCTCTACCGCACGCCGCTGGGGCTGGCGATCCGGATGACTGGCGAGAACCCGCACGCGGTCGAGGCGCAGGGCATCGACCCGATCCTCGTGCGGATCGGCACCATCATGGCGGGCTCGGCGCTGATGGGCGTGGCGGGCGCGTTCCTGACGCTGGCCGCCTTCAATTCGTTCTTCCCGACGATGGTGCAGGGGCGGGGCTGGATATGCATCGCGCTCGTGGTCTTTGCGCTCTGGCGGCCGGGGCGGGCGCTGCTGGGCGCCGTGCTCTTCGCCTTCTTCGATGCGTTCCAGCTCCGCCTTCAGACGGCGGTGGACGGCGTGCCCTATCAGCTCTTCCTGATGCTGCCCTATCTGCTGTCGATCCTCGCGCTGGTCGTCATGGCGCAGCGGGCGAGGGTGCCGCAGGCTCTGATGCAGCCCTACCGCCGGGGAGAGCGCTGAGGACGGCGCCGACGGTATCGGCGCGTTGCGTCCACCCGCCGCCGGGCGGCCGCGTCAGGCGATCTCTGCTTCGGGCTCGCGGCCGGCGAAGAAGGCATCGAGAGCGGCAAAGACCAGATCGGGGCGTTCCTCTGCCGGGTAATGGCCGGTCGGCACCGCGAAGCCGCGCAGATCGTCGGCCCAGTCCGCCCACAGCCTCAGCGGGTCGAAATGGCGGCCGCAATGGCTGTTGGAGCCCCAGAGCACCAGCACCGGGGCCGAAATCCGGCGGATGCCGAAGTCGGCCTTGTCCATCTCGAAATCGACCGTGACGGTCGCGCGGTAATCCTCGCAGACCGCGTGGATCTGTTCGGGCGTCGTGCAGCGCTTGTATTCGGCCATGGCGCGCGGGTCGAAGATCGACAGGCCGACGCCCTTCTTGTTGAGCTTGTAGTCGATGTAATAGTCCAGATCGGCCGTGAGCAGCCGCTCGGGAAACGGCGCCTTCTGGGCCATGAAGAACCAGTGGTAGGATTCGAGGCCCCAGCCGAGGCTGACGTTCGACAGCACGGCGTGCGTCGGCACGATGTCGAGCGAGGCGAAGCGGGTGATCCGCTCGGGCCGGTCGAGCGCCATGCGGAACCCGACTCGCGCGCCGCGGTCGTGCCCGGCGACGGCGAAGCTGTCGAAGCCGAAATGATCCATCACCGCGAAGGCGTCTTCGCCCATCGCGCGGAACGAATACGCGGCGTGGTCGCCGCCGCCCTCGGGTTTTTCGCTGTCGCCGTAGCCGCGCAGATCCGGCGCGATCACGGTATGCGATCTTGCCAGGTCCGGCGCGATCCTGTGCCAGCTGACATGGGTCAGCGGGTTGCCATGCAGCAGGAGCAACGGCGGGCCGGAGCCGCCCTTGACGAGGTTGATCTCGGCGCCCGCGCCGGGGACGCGACGTGTCTCGAACCCCGGAAACAAGTCCTTGTCGGCGGCCAATCCTGCGGTGTCCATCTGCATCCTCCCTGAGCGCGATCCCGGGCGACCTTCTGCTCCGGCCGTCGCGGCGGCAAGCCATCCCGCGCGGCAGGCCGCCCCGCGGCGGGACGCGCCAGGGCTCCGCCGTCGGGATAGTAGTTGCAATTGCGGCTACGCTTGTTAACTGTTTCGGGGGGGACAGCGCAACCGGTGCTGTCTCTGGCGCACCGAGGTGCGTCGGGAGGACGACCCTGCGCGTGGGGAGTATGCCGCGATTCGAGCAACCAGATGTCGCCAACCGGGGGGCTGTCGCTCACCTGGCCCGGCTGCCGGTCGTGGCGGCGATGGCCGCTCTCGCGGGCTACGGCGCGTCGCTGCTCGGCATTCCCCTCGCGTGGCTCCTGGGCGCGCTGATCGCGACCGCGACGATCGGTATTGCCGTGCGGCCCGTCTCGGTGCCGCCGCCGCTCTACAAGCTGGGCCAGGTGATGGTGGGCGTCGCGGTGGGCCTCACGGTGAGCGCCGACATCGTCTCGGAGCTGGGGCCGCATGCCCTGCTCGCGCCCGTGGCGGCGGTGCTGTCGATCGCCGTCGGCCGGGCGCTGTGCCCGGTGCTGTGGCGCTTCGGCGCGGTCGACCGCGCGACGGCCTATTTCTCGCTGGTGCCGGCCGGCATCGCCGAGATGGCCGAGCAGGCGGGCAAGCGCGGCGCGGATGTGGGGGCGGTGGCCACCTTTCACGCCTTTCGCGTCGGTCTGCTGGTGCTCCTGCTGCCGCTGCTCGTCTTCGTCGCGGTCGGCCCCGGCGATGGTGTCGCCGCGCCGGAGCCGGAGACATGGCGCGCGGCCGGCTGGACGCCCTCTTTCGGTGTGGCGCTGGCCATCGGGGGGCTGGCCGCGCTCGGCGCGCGCCGGATCGGTGTGCCGAGCGCCTACGTCCTCGGGCCGATGGCGGTCCTTGCGGTGATGTCCGGGGCCGGCCTGATCGACGCGCAGGAGCCCGACAGCGTCCTGGCGGTGGCCCAGGTGATGCTGGGGCTGGGGATTGGCGCGCGGTTCACGCGGGCGACGATGGGGCGCTTGCCCCGCGCGCTTGCGGTGGGCGTGCCGCTGATGATCGGCCATGCCGGGCTCATGGTGGGGCTGGGCGTCGTGGTGGCGCTCGGCTTCGGTCTGGATCCGGTGGTGCTGGCGCTCGGGGCCTCGACCGGTGGGATCGCCGAGATGGTGCTGACGGCGAAGGCGGTGGGCGCCGACGCGGCCCTCGTGACCTTCTACCAGGTCGTGCGCGGGCTGGCGGGAAACCTGACCGCGGGGCTTATCTTCGAACGGACGGTGGCGCAGCCGGTGGTATCGGGGGACGGGGGTCGCGATGACTGAAACGCTTGACGCCGTCGCAACGAGTGCCAACCCGGATCTCGAGCGCGACGTCCCGGGCGCCGGCGACGGCCTGCGCATGCTCGGCCTCGAGGCGGCGCAGGCGGCGGGGCTCGGCGAGCTTGCGACGCTGCCGCGGGCCTTCAAGGTGCTGGCGGAAGATATTCTCGTGCGCCGTCCGGCGCCGGAGGCGGAGCGCGAACTGGCGGCCCTGCTCGGAGCGGGCGACGCCACGCTCAGCTTCCAGCCGGGGCGGGCGCTGCTGCAGGATTTTCTCGGCGTGCCGCTGATGACCGATCTGGCCGCCCTGCGCGATGCGGCTGCCGAGGCAGGCCTCGACCCCCGCCTGATCGATCCTGTGATCCCGTGCGACTTCGTCACCGACCATTCGCTGGTGGCGATGGCGGCCGGCCGGGCCGACGCGCTGCCGATCAACCGGCGCATGGAGGTGGAGCGCAACCGCGAGCGCTTTGCCTTCATCAAGTGGGCGCAGTCGGCGTTCGGCAATTTCCGGGTCATCCCGCCCGGACGCGGGATCATGCACCAGATCAACCTCGAGTGGCTGAGCACGGTCGTGCGCGGCGACGGGGCGCTCGCGCGCCCCGACACGATGATCGGCACCGACAGCCACACCACCATGGTCAACGCGCTGGGCGTGCTGGGCTGGGGCGTGGGCGGCATCGAGGCCGAAATGGCGATGCTCGGCCGGCCGCTGGAGTTCACCCGTCCGCGGGTGGTGGGAATCGAGCTACAGGGCACGCGGCCGGCCGGCGCGACGGCGACCGATCTCGTGCTCTGGATGGCCGAGTTCCTGCGCGAGATCGGCGTGGTCGGCGCGTTCGTCGAGTTCCACGGCCCCGGCGTGGCGGCACTGACGCTGGCCGACCGGGCGACCATCGCCAACATGGCGCCCGAATACGGGGCGACCTGCTGCCATTTCCCCATCGACACGGGCACGCTCGACTACCTGGCCATGACCGGGCGCAGCGCGGCGCACCGCCGCCGGGTGGAGGCCTATGCCCGCGCGCAGGGCCTGTGGCAGGGCGAGGGCGCGGCGCCGCCGGCCTACGACGAGGTCCACCGGTTCGACCTGTCGCGCGTGGCGCCGGCGATGGCGGGGCCGACGCGGCCCAACGAGCGGCGCACGCTCGCCGAGGTGCCGGCCAGCGTGACCGCCCGGGTGGCCGACCTGGCGGGCGAGACCGCGCAGATCACGCCCCACGCGCTCGGGCATGGCTCGGTCGTGATCGCCGCGATCACCAGTTGCACCAACACCGCGAACCCGCCGCTGATGATGGCGGCCGGGCTGGTGGCGCGGGCGGCGCGCGCGCGCGGGCTGACCCCGCGGCCCTGGGTGAAGACATCGCTCGCGCCCGGCTCGCTCGCGGTGACCGAGTACCTCGATGCCGCGGGCCTGACGGAGGATCTCGACGCGCTCGGCTTCCAGACGATCGGCTACGGCTGCACCACCTGCAACGGCAATTCCGGGCCGCTCGACGAGGCGATTGCCGAGCGGATCAGGGACGAGGGGCTGTGCACCTTCGGGGTGCTGTCGGGCAACCGCAACTTCGAGGGGCGCATACACCCGCAGATCGGCGGTGCCTATCTCGCCTCGCCGCCGCTCGTCGTGGCGGCGGCCATCGCGGGGACGGTCGCCATCGACCTTGCCAACGACCCGCTCGCCGAGGATGCCGAGGGGCGGCCCGTCTACCTCGCCGATCTGTGGCCGGCGCAGGCGGAGATCGACGCGCTGGTCGCCGCGCACGTCACCGGCGAGAGCTTCGCGCGGTCCTACGCGGTGGGCATGGAGAGCACGCCCGAATGGGAGGAGATCGCGGCGCCGGATGGCGCGCGCTTCGCGTGGGACGACACGAGCGGCTTCATCCGCCCCTCGCCGTTTCCGCAGATGGGGCCGGTCGCGGCGCTCGACGGACCGATCCGCGGCATCCGCCCGCTGCTGGCGCTCGGCGACGCCGTGACGACCGACCACATCGCCCCGAACGGGGCGATCCAGGCCGGGAGCCCGGCCGGCCGCTGGCTGATCGAGCAGGGCGAGAGCCCGGCGAAGCTCGGCAATTTCGGCCTGCGGCGCGGCAACCCCGAGGTCTGCGGCCGGGGCATGTTCGACAATCCGCTGCTGTCCAACGCGCTGGCATCGGGCCGCGGCAACCGCACCGTCCACCGCCCCTCGGGCGACGAGGTGTCCGTCTGGGAGGCCGGTCGGCGCTACGTCGACGAGGGGGTGTCGACAATCGTGATCGCCGGAGAGGGCTACGGCGCGGGATCCTCGCGCGACTGGGCCGCCAAGGGCCTCCGCCTGCTGGGGGTCGTTGCGGTCCTGGCCGAGAGCTTCGAGCGCATTCACCGCGCCAACCTGATCGGAGTAGGGGTTCTGCCGCTCGAGTTCGCGGGC
The DNA here is from genome assembly GCF_003340565.1 of Rhodovulum sp. 12E13. Lineage (GTDB taxonomy): Bacteria > Pseudomonadota > Alphaproteobacteria > Rhodobacterales > Rhodobacteraceae > HLUCCA09. Next base: position 160,866 of record NZ_QPLK01000001.1, read on the forward strand.
GGCATTGGCTGGGGCGACATCCCCCTTGATGGCGGGGCCGTGATCGATCTCGACCTGCCGGAAACGGGCCTTGCGCCGGAGGTCGCGATCCCGGTGCGGGTCTCGCGCGACGGCGAGGATCTCGCCCGGTTCGAGGCCCGCCTCGCCGCGCGGTCTGCCGGGGAGGTCGCCCTGATCGCCGCGGGCGGGATTCTTCCGGCGATGCGCGCGGAACTTGCCGCGAAGGGAGCGACGGATGCGTAAGTCGGCACCGGCCCCCGGGGAACGTGTGCGCGCGGTCGGCCGCCGGATCTGCCGACAGATCGGACGCTTGGCGGGGCTCTGTCAAAAACCAACGAATTCATTTGCTTGCCGGGTGGGTATGTGCCCCGCCCCGAGCAAGGCGCGGGGTATCGGGGGGGAAATCCCGAGTCGGGCTTGCAGACTGTTGACAGTTTGCGGGGCCGTCCTTAGCGTCCTTTCGAGCGGCGTTTCGGCGCCGCGAAAATCGTGCGGTTCGCGGGCTTGGCCCGGAGGCGACGCGAGACCATCCGGCGGCGCACAGTGCGGTTGAAGCCGACACCGCCGGACAACAGTGGAGGAGAAACACTCATGGCGACCTTCAACCCCAAGACGCTTTCGGCGCTGGGCGCCGCGGCGGGTGCATTGCTGCTCTCCGCGCCGACTTCGGCGGTGGCGCAGGACTGCTCGGCCGAGGATTGGCCCTGCGACACGATCGAGCTCGTCTCGCACGCTTCGCCGGGTGGCGGCACCGACACGACCATCCGCATGTGGCTCGACGCGGCCGACCAGATGATCGACGAGGACATGCGCGTCGTCTACAAGCAGGGCGGCGGCAGCCGCGCCGCGCATGAATACGCGGTGAGCCGCGGGGCCGACGGCCACACCATCATCGCGCTGACGCAGACCCACCTCTACACGATCGCCCGGGGCAACTCGCCGCTCTCGATCGACGACATCCAGGGCGTCGCCCGCGCGATGGACGACCCCTCGGTCATCGTGGTGAACACCGATGCCGAGTACGAGGGCTACGAGGATTTCCTCGCCGCCGCGCAGGAAGGCATGACGTGGGGCGTGGCGCAGGTCGGCGGCACCGAGCATATCGGCATCTCGCGCTGGGGCGAGCAGGCCGGCGTGGAGCCGCGCGTCGTGCCCTTCGGCTCGGGCGGCGACATGATTACCTCGCTGCGTTCGGGCGCGATCGACGCGACGCTCGCCAACGTCTCCGAGGCGCTTAACCTGATCGAGGAGGGCGAGCTCAAGCCCATCGCGCTGCTCTACGACGAGCGGGTGGGCGACCTGCCCGACGTGCCGACCGCGGCCGAATTCGGCCACGACGTCTCGGTGACCACGACGCGCGGCTACTACGTGCTGGCCGATACCGACCCCGCCATCGTCGAGAAGATGGAGGAGCTGATCCTAGAGGCGATGCAGAGCGAGCGCTTCCAGGACTACCTGCGCGGCTCGGGGCTGAACCCCGAGACGAATATCGGCGGCGCCGAGGAGTGGGACCAGCAGCTCAAGGCCGAGTACGAGGTTTCGCTGCAGGCGCTGCGCAACCTCGACATGACCGACCAGTAAGAGGCCGACATGCCGAGCGATCCGAGCGATCGGGCCGGTCATGGCGGGGGCGCCAACGGCGCCTCCGCCCTCCGTGTCCACCCCGTAGACGTGGTGGTGTCGGGCGTGGTGCTCGTGCTCTGCGCCCTGCTCTACTGGCGCACGTTCTACTTCGACGAGGTGCCCTCGTCGCTGGCGCAGAACGTGCAGCCCGCGACCTTTCCGCGGCTCGTGCTGATCTGCACGATGGTCTTCGCGCTGATCCTGCCCTTCGAGCAACACCGCAAGCTCGCGCGCGGCATCGACCTCGACGCCGAGCGCTCGGAGGCGCTGCCGGGCATCACCTGGGCGACGATGGTCGCGCTGCTCCTGTTCGTCGCGGCCCTGCCGACGCTGGGCGCGCTGCCGGCGCTGGCGCTGATCACGCTGCTTCTGCCCCTGCTCTGGGGCGAGCGGCGCTGGAAGATCATCATTCCCTACGTGCTGCTCTTCCCCATCAGCATCCTGTTCCTCTTTGCCGAGGTGCTCGAGGTGACGTTCCCCAGGGGGCTGACGGGCGGGATCTTCTACTGAGGTTTTTCGGGCGGCGACGCCCTGAGGCGGCGGCACGGCCAGCCGCCTGCGATGGGAGACGGTTTTGGAATTCGACGCGATCGTAACCGGGATCTCGCTGATCCTGACCCCCACGGGACTCGCGCTCATCCTGATCTCGGTGCTGATCGGGGTGATCATCGGCGCGCTGCCGGGGCTGTCCTCGACCATGGCGGTGGCACTGCTGCTGCCGTTCACCGTCGGGATGGACCCGATCCTCGCCATCTCGATGATGGCGGCGCTCTATTGCGCGGGCACCTTCGGCGGCTCCATTACCGCCATCCTCATCAACGCACCGGGGGCGCCGCCCGCGGTGGCAACGGCGCTCGACGGCTATCCGCTGGCGCAGAAGGGCGAGGCGGGCCGCGCGCTGGGCATCGCCGCGATCTCGTCGATCTCGGGCGGGTTGATGAGCCTGGTGATCTTCATCTTCGCCGCGCCCCTTCTGGCCGATATCGCGCTCAGCTTCCGGCCGCAGGAATACTTCGCGCTCACGCTGTTCGGCCTGTCGATGCTCGCGGCGATCTCGGGCAAGTCGGCGCCGCGCAACCTGATCGCGGGCTTTCTGGGCGTGCTCGTCTCGACCGTGGGCATCCACCTCGTGACCGGCGTCGAGCGCTATACCTTCGGGACGACCTTCCTCTACGACGGGATCGACTTCATCCCCGTTCTGATCGGCGTCTTCGCCATCGCCGAACTGCTGCGCATGGCGAGCGCCGACGACAAGACGATGGAGCGGGTCAAGAAGGTGGCCGTCAAGCTGCCCTCGATGGCCGACATGCGCCGCATCTGGGCGACGATCCTGCGCTCCACGGGCCTCGGCACCTTCATCGGCATCCTGCCGGCAGAAGGCACAACCGTGGCCGCCATCATGGGCTACAACGAGGCCAAGCGCTGGTCGAAGCACCCCGAGGAGTTCGGCAAGGGCTCGATCGAGGGGATCGCGGGGCCCGAGGCGGCCAACAACGCCGGCGCGGGCGGTGCGATGGTGCCGACGCTGGCGCTGGGCATCCCCGGCTCGGGCACGACCGCGGTGATCCTCGCCGCGCTGATCATGCACGGGTTCCGTCCCGGGCCGTTCCTGACGCAGGAGACGCCCGAGATCCTCTACGCGATCTTCGGCGCCATGTTCATCGCCAACTTCGCCTTCCTCGCCATCGGCCTGGCGGGCGCCAAGGTGTTCTCGCTCATCACGCTGGTGCCGCGCACCTTCCTGTGGCCGTCGGTGTTCTGCCTGGCGATGGTGGGCGCCTATGCCTACCAGCAGCAGATGCTGGACGTCTGGACGATGCTGGCGGCGGGCCTGATCGGCTTCATCGCGATGCGGCACGGCTTCGGCCCGGCGCCCTTCGTCATGGGGCTCGTGCTTGGCGGGCTGCTCGAAAAGAACTGGAGCCAGGCGATGATCATCTTCGACAGCGACTGGACGATGTTCTTCCAGAGCTGGATCGCGAACCTGTTCTTCGTGCTCTCGATCCTGAGCCTGGCGAGCCCGTTCATCTCGTCGATGCTCAAGGCCGTCGCCCGGCGCGAGGCCGCCGCAGGGCACCAGCCCCCGGGCGACTGACCGCTCCCGTGATGGCGCCGGGCGGCCCGGAACGGGGCCGCCCGGCGCTGCACACGCTCCGAGAAAGGAAAGACATGGCCAGCAACACGCTGAAGATCGCGGTGATCGAGGGCGACGGCATCGGCAAGGAGGTGGTGCCCGAGGCGCTGCGCGCGCTCGAGGCGGCCGCTTCGAAATACGACATCGCCTTCCAGTTCGACCAGTTCGATTTCGCCTCGGCCGACTACTACCGGAAGCACGGGCAGATGATGCCCGACGACTGGAAGGCGCAGATCGGCGGGCATGATGCGCTCTTCTTCGGCGCGGTCGGCTGGCCCGAGGTGGTGCCGGACCATGTCTCGCTCTGGGGGTCGCTCATCCAGTGGCGCCGCGAGTTCGACCAGTACGTGAACCTGCGCCCGGTGCGCCTGATGCCCGGCGTGCCGTGCCCGCTGGCGGGCCGCAAGCCGGGCGACATCGACTTCTACGTGGTGCGCGAGAATACCGAGGGCGAGTATTCCTCGATCGGCGGGCGCATCTTCGCCGGCACCGACCGCGAGACCGTGGTGCAGGAGACGGTGATGACCCGCCACGGGATCGACCGCATCCTCGCCTATGCCTTCGATCTCGCGCAGTCGCGGCCGCGCAGGCACCTCACCTCGGCGACGAAGTCGAACGGCATCTCGATCACCATGCCCTACTGGGACGAGCGCGTGGAGGCGGTTGCCGAACGCTACCCCGACGTGACGTGGGACAAGTATCACATCGACATCCTGACCGCGCAGTTCGTGCTGCACCCCGACTGGTTCGACGTGGTCGTGGGCTCCAACCTCTTCGGCGACATCCTGTCCGATCTCGGGCCGGCCTGCACCGGCACCATCGGCATCGCCCCGTCGGGCAACATCAACCCCGAGGGCGACCACCCCTCGCTGTTCGAACCGGTCCACGGCTCGGCCCCCGACATCGCGGGGCAGGGCATCGCCAACCCGGTGGGGCAGGTCTGGGCGGGCGCCATGATGCTGGAGCATCTCGGCCACAAGGAGGCCGGCGCCGCGATGGTGCGCGCCATCGAGCGGGTGCTGTCGGAGGAATCGGGCCGTACGCGCGACCTGGGCGGCTCGCTCTCCACCACCGATTGCGGCAAGGCCATCGCCGAGGCGATCGACTGAGGTGATCGACCGGAGGGCCGCCCGCCCGCCACCCAACGGAGGCACGACATGACCGACGACCGCCCTATCCTCGCGCTGATCCCCGGCGACCCGACCGGCATCGGCCCGGAACTGACCGCGCGCATCCTCGCCGAGGGCAAGCTGGCGGACGTGGCGCGCTTCGTCGTGGTGGGCGACCGGCGGGTGCTGGAGCGGGGCGCGCGCTTCGCCGGGGTGACGCTGGAGATCGCCGAGGTCGCCTCGCCCGCCGCCGCCCGGTTCGACGGGCCGGTGCAACTGGTCGACCTCGGCAACACGGACCCCGACGCCCTGCCGCTCGGCGAGGCCGACGCCGAAGCGGGGCGGCTGACCGGCGAGACGCTGGCCCGCGCCATCGAGTTCGCCCTTGCCGGCGACGTGGAGGCGATCACCTTCGCCCCGCTCAACAAGCGGGCGCTCTACGATGGCGGCTGGCGCTTTCCCGACGAGCACAAGATGTTCGCCCACCTGCTCGGACATGCCGGGCAATTCTCGGAGATGAACGTGCTCGACGGTCTGTGGATGACCCGCGTGACCAGCCACGTCGCCCTGCGCGAGGCGCTCGACCAGATCACCGAGGCGCGGATCGTCGATGCGCTCCACCTGGCCGATCGCACGATGAAGGGGGCGGGGATCGACGCGCCTCGCATCGCCGTGGCGGCGCTCAACCCGCATGGCGGCGAGGGCGGCCTGTTCGGCCGCGAGGAGATCGACATCATCGCCCCGGCCGTCGAGCGCGCCCGCGCCGAAGGGATCGACTGCCGCGGGCCATTCCCCTCGGATACCGTCTATCTCAAGGCGTTCCGCGGCGAGGTCGACAGCGTTCTGGCGATGTATCACGACCAGGGGCAGATCGCGACGAAGGTGCGCGGCTTCATGAAGGGCGTGACGATCACCGCGGGTCTCGACACCGTGTTCACCACGCCCGCGCATGGCACAGCCTATGATATCGTGGGGCAGGGCACGGCCGACACCGGCGCGACGGAGGCGGCGATCAGGCTGTCGGCCCGCCTCGCGGCGCGCAGGCGGGCCGAGGCGCTCGAGCCTCAGGGCATGTAGAGGCCGCCCGAGACGTGCACCGTCTGACCGGTCATGTAGCCCGCCTGGGGCAGGCACAGCGCCACCACCATCGCGGCGGCCTCTTCCACCGTGCCGGCGCGGCCAAGCGGCCCGTCGCCATGGGCGGGCGCGGCGCCGGCCGAGGCAGAGCGCGCGCCGCCGATATGGCCGGGCACGAGGCAGTTGGCGGTGATGCCCCGGTCGGCGAACTCGACCGTCAGCGCCTTGGTGAAGCCCACGATCCCAGCCTTGGCGGTGCAGACATGTGCGCGGTTGGGGGCACCTGTATGCCCCGTCATGCCGCCGATGTTGACCACCGTGCCGCCGCCCGTCTCGATCATCAGCGGCAGCAGCGCCTGACAGGTCAGGAACGCTCCGTCGAGCACGACCGAGTTGATCTGCTTCCACTCCTCGAACGACATCTCGAGCAGGGGCGCCTGCTTCCGCACGGCGGCGTTGTTCACCAGGATGTCGGCGCGACCATGCTCGGCGCGCACCGTCTCGGCGAGGCGCGCGACGTCGTCCTGCGAGGTCACGTCGGCCATGACCACGGTGGCCTTGCGCCCGAGGGCGCGGATCTCGTCGGCGACCGCCTCGATCTCGTCTTTCGCGGATCGGGCTGTGACGACCACGTCGGCGCCATGGCTGGCGAGGCCGAGAGCGGTCTGGCGCCCGATGCGACGCGAGGCGCCCGTCACCACGGCGACGGCGCCTTCGATTCGGGTCGGATCAACAGCTGTCGGCACGGTCATGGCAGTCTCCCACATTTCGTTCGCGCGGACGGTCGCGCGTCTGCCGCGCTTCGTCAACTGTTGACAATCTCTGCTCGAATGCAGTGAAACCCCGCAAGGAGGAGCGATGACACGGACGATTCCGGCCAGCGCCGCGAAAGCAGCGATCCATGGCGGCGGCGAGGTCGCCTTTCTCGATCTGCGCGAGGCAGGGCCGTTCTCGATGGGCCACCCGCTGTTCGCCGTCCCGTGCCCGTTCAGCGTGTTCGAATTGCGGGTCGGGGCGCTCGTGCCGCGCCAGGACGTGCCGATACTGCTTCTCGACGGCGGCGACGGTGTGGCCGCGCTGGCGGCGGAGCGACTCGCCGAGATGGGCTATGTCGACGTCTCGGTGATCGAGGGCGGCGCCCCGGGCTGGGAGGCCGCGGGCTACACGCTGTTCAAGGGCGTCAACGTGCCTTGCAAGCTCCTCGGCGAGTTGGTGGGCGAGACGCGCGAACCGAAGCGGATCGGGCCCGACGAACTGGCGCAGTGGCAGGCGGAGGGGCGCGACTTCGCGTTCTACGATTGCCGGCCGCGCTCGGAATTCTCGAAAATGACGGTGCCGGGCACGGCGTGCCTGCCCAATGGCGAGGTCGCGCACCGGCTGCCGGCGGCGGCGCGGCCGGGTCAGCCTGTCCTACTCACCTGCGCAGGGCGCACGCGGGGGCTGATCGGCGCGGTGTCGCTCGCGGAAGTCGCGCCGGAGGTCGATGTCTACGCGCTCGAGAACGGGACGCAGGGCTGGGCGCTCTCGGGGCGCGAGCTGTTGCGGGGCAACACGCCGGGCGCCTATCCCGAGCTCGACGAGGGTCAGCGCGAGGAGACCGCGCAGCGTGCGCGGCGGTTCATGGCCGACAAGGGTATCCCCGAGATAGATGCGTCCGGCGTGCGCGACTTGCTCGCGGATCCGGCCAGGACGACCTTTCTGCTCGATGTGCGATCGAGCGAGGAGGCGCGCGACGACCCGCTTCCGGCCTTCACGCCGGCGCTTTCCGTTCAGCTCGTGCAGGCGAGCGACCAGTGGATCGGGGTGCGCCGGGCGCGTGTCGTCCTGGCCGACGACCTCGGCCTGCGCGCCGCCATCGCCGCGCGCTGGCTCCGCGCCCTTGGGTGTGATGCCCGCGTGTTGCGCATCGACGAGGCGGCGCGGGCGATCCCGCCGCGTGCGATCCCTGCACCGCGCCCTGTCTTGTGCGAGCAAATCGACGCGAGGGCTGCGCTTGAGCGGTCCGCGCGGGGCGGTGTGCGGTGGATCGACGTGCGATCGTCGGACGCCTATCGCGCCGGGCATGTCGCCGGCGCCGCATGGGCCCTGCGCACCGATACGGAGGTGCTTCGAGAGGGGGCGGAGGCGGTCATCCTGATCGGCGACGGCTCTGGCCGGGCCGAGTTGATCGCGGGCGATCTGAAGCGCAGCGGCGCCGGGGGCGACGTGGCCTGCGTGCAGGGCGGCCATGCTGCGCTCGTGGCGGCCGGCGCCGCGGTCCAGGCGACCCCCGACCAACCGCCGGAGCTGGCCTCGCCCGATGTGACGTGGTTCGCGCACGGCCGGCACGACGGCGATCTCGACGCCTCGCGGACCTACCTCGATTGGGAAGTCGGGTTGGAGCACCAACTCGACGCACAGGAGCGAGCGGAATACGCGCTGTGACCACCGGGAGCGGCGCAACTGGCATGGCGCCGACTGTTGACAATCTACAATTCTTCGGGTGGGCTGCCCCGAGGTGCGAAATGGAGGGCCCGAGACCGTGAACATGATCGTCGATAACGCGAGCGATGCGAAAGCCTGGCAGGAGGTCGGGGACGGTCTGACCGCCGAGGTGGCCGACTTCGTGCTCGGCACGTCCGTGGCTGACCTTCCCGAGGTCGTCGTCGAGACGGGCCGCAAGTCGATCCTCGACGGTCTGGGGCTAGCGCTTTCGGGCTCTGTCGCGGCCTCTGGCGGCATCGTGCGCGCGCACCTCGATTCGCTCGGCCTCGGCGCCGGGCCGGCGACCGTGATCGGGTCGGCGATGCGCGTGGCGCCCCGGTTCGCCGCCTTCGCCAACGGGGTCGGGATCCACGCCGACGATTACGACGACACGCAGCTGGCCGTGGCCCCCGACCGGGTCTACGGCCTGCTGACCCACCCGACCGCCCCCGCGCTGCCCGCCGCCCTCGCACTCGGCGAGGCGAAGGGCGCCAGCGCCGTCGACGTCATGCTGGCCTACCACCTGGGCGTCGAGGTCGAGTGCAAGATCGCCGAGGCGATCAACCCGCGCCACTACCAGACCGGCTTCCACGCGACCGCCACCTGCGGCACCTTCGCCGCCGCCGCGGCCGCCGGTCGCCTGATGGGCCTCGACAGGGACGCGATGCTGCGCGCGCTGTCGATCGCCGGCAGCCAGTCGGCCGGCCTGCGTGAGAACTTCGGCACGATGACCAAGCCCTTCCACGCCGGCCGCTCGTCGGAGAGCGGGGTCGTCGCGGCCGATTTCGCGTCGCGCGGATGGTCGGCCAGCTCCAACATCCTCGAGGCGATGCGCGGTTTCTTCCGCGCGGCCGGCGGCGGCTACGATGCCGGGGCCATCAGGGGCAAGCTGGGCAAGCCCTGGACGTTCGAGGACCCGGGCGTGTCGATCAAGCCGCACCCCTCCGGCTCGCTGACCCATCCGGGCATGACCGAGATGCTGCGGCTCATCCGCGAGAACGGGATCACGGCCGATCAGGTCGTGCGCGTGCGCGTCGGCACCAACTCGAACATGCCGAACGCGCTGATTCACCATCGCCCGACCAACGAGTTGCAGGCCAAGTTCTCGTTCGAGTTCTGCATGGCGATCCTGCTGATCGAGGGGCGGGGCGGCCTGCCCGAATTCACCGACGAGGTGGTCAACCGCCCCGACGTGCAGGCGATCATCGAAAAGGTCGATTTCGTGGTCGACGAGCGTGCCGAAGCGGCCGGTTACCACAAGATGACCACGTATATCGACATCGAGCTGGCGGATGGCCGCACGGTGTCGGGCGTGGCCGATTTCGGCAAGGGCAGCCCTGCCAACCCGATGAGCTACGACGAGGTCGCCGGCAAGTTCCACGAATGTGCCGAGTTCGCCGGCTGGGATCGCGCCCGCGCCGAGCGCGTGGTGTCGATGGTGGCCGAGTTCGAAAATCTGGGCTCGCTCGAGCAGCTGATGGCGGAATTGCGGAAATAGGCGCCTGCCCGTGCGGGGCCTCATGATGGGGGAAAAGGCATGACCGATCGCATGGTGACACGCGAGTTGGCGCAGTGGATTTCGGGCCTCTCGGGATCGGACATTCCCGACGAGGTGCGCAGCGAGGGCGTGCGCACCTTCGTCAACTGGCTGGGATGCGCGCTGGGCGGTGCCGACCATCCGTCGATGGATGCCGCGCTGCGGGCGCTGTCGCCGTTCTCGGGCCCGCGCTCGTCGACGGTGCTCGGTCGCACCGACACGCTGGATCCGATGAACGCGGCGCTGCTCAACGGCATCTCGAGCCACGTGCTCGATTACGACGACACTCACCTCAAGACGATCATCCACCCGGCCGGTCCGGTGGCGTCGGCGCTGCTGGCGCTGGCCGAGCTGCGGCCGATGTCGGGCCAGGATTTTCTGACCGCGCTGATCGCCGGCGTCGAGGTCGAGTGCCGGATCGGCAATTCGGTCTACCCGGCCCACTACGACCGGGGATGGCACATCACGGGCACGGCCGGCGTCTTCGGCGCGGCGGCCGCCTGCGGGCACGCCATGGGCCTCGATGCGCAGAAGCAGACCTGGGCGCTCAGCCTCGCCGGCACGCAATCCTCGGGCCTGCGCGAGGCGTTCGGCACGATGACCAAGTCCTACCATCCCGGCGTCGCGGCGATGAACGGTCTGCGGTCGGCGATTCTGGCCGAGGCGGGCTTCGACAGCGCCGAGCAGGGCATTGAGGGGCGCCGCGGCTGGGCCGCCATCCTCTCGGACGCCTTCGACGAGACCGAGATCCTCGGCGGCCTCGGCGAGCGGTGGGAAGCGGCGCTCAACAGCTACAAGCCCTTCGCCTGCGGTATCGTCATCCACCCCACGATCGACGGTTGCCAGCAGATCCGCGCGGAGATCGGCGACAAGGTGCGCGACATCGCCAGCGTCGAGCTGCGGACCCATCCGCTGGTGCTGGAACTGACCGGCAAGCGCACACCGCGCACCGGGCTGGAAGGCAAGTTTTCGGTGTTCCACTCCGCCGCCTGTGCCCTGCTGCGCGGCGATGGCGCACCCACGGCCTTCACCGACGAGGTGGTCAACCTGCCCGAGATCCTCGACCTGCGCGGCCGCGTCGAAGCCATCACCGACCCGGACATGCACGAGGCCTCGGTCAGGATCACGCTCACCTTCAACGACGGAACGACGCTGGAGAAGTATGTCGAGCGTGCCATCGGCAGCCGTGACCGGCCCCTGTCGAACGACCAGCTGGAGGAGAAATTCCTCACCCAGGCCGGTCTCGTCGTCGGCGAGGACGTCGCCAAGGCCGCGCTCTCGGCGGCGTGGGGCATCGAACGTGCCGATCCGGCATCAGTTGCCCGGGCAACGGTGCCCGTATCGAGTGCGGCCGCGGAATAACTCGGCACCGGGCGGTTTTGCGGCTATCGTGGCGCGCGGCGGGCGGCCCGGGCCCCGAAGGCCCGGGTGCAAGAGCCAACGGACGGCGGCAATGTGAGCGCAAAAGGTGTCATTCGACCGACCTGACCAGAGCGACGACCTGTCGGTCCTCCGATCGGTCTCTTTGACGAGCGCGCTCGAGCGCAAGCTCGAACACCTGATCATGTCGGGCGAGCTGGTGCCGGGCGGGCGGCTGAACGAGATCCAGCTGGCGCAGCGTTTCGGCACGTCTCGCGGGCCGGTGCGCGAAGCGATGCGAAGTCTTGAGGCGAAGGGCTTCGTCGAGGTGATCCGTAATCGCGGCGTGTTCGTGCGCCAGATCAGCCTCGCCGAGGCTTGCGAGATCTACGAATTGCGCGGCACGCTGTTCGGCCTCGCGGGGCGGCTGACGTCGCATCGCATGACCGACGATCTGCTCCGGCGCCTGCGCGATCTCGTGGAGGAGATGGAGACGGCTGCGGACCAGAACGATCTCGACGCCTACTATCCGCTCAACCTGCAGTTTCACGCCACCATCATCGACGCGAGCGGCAATCGCCTGTTGGCGTCCGAGTATTCCAGGTTCGTCAACAAGATGCACCTGTTCCGGCAAAAGAGCCTGGTGCAGGGCGGCGGCCTGGCGGTGTCCAATTCCGAGCACCGCGAAATGCTCGCCGCGCTCGCGGCCGGCGATGCCGACCGGGCCTATCTGAGCCACTGGCGGCACGTCGACCGTGCCAAGCACCGCATGATCGTCGCTGTCGAGAACTCTACCACGGCCTCGGGCGCGCGCCACCGCGCCGGCGATCCCGCAGCACGCTGATCCGAGCCGGTTCCGGCTGCGGCAGGCAGCCTGCCCTGCCCGCTTTCCCGCACCTCGAATTGACAGTAGTTGTGCCTGCTACTACTAATGTCGGGTGACGGAAGAGGGAGGCCGATCGGCATGTTGCGAAAGAGCGGATGCGCCACAGCAGGTGACGGCCGGCACGGGCGGGTGCGATGACGCAGGTTGCAAGAATTGCCCTGCGGCGGCTGCGGTTGCCACTCCACACGCCCTACCGCCTGTCCTACCGGACGTTCACCGAATTCGAGCCGTTCCTCGTCGAGGTCGAGGATGCCGACGGGCGCATCGCGCGGGCCGACGCGCACATCTCGCCGGGGTCGAGCGCAGAGACGCGCGAGGGCGGCTGGGCACACCTGACCGAGCGCCTGCCGCGCCTCGTGGGGATGGAGCCCGAGGCCGCCAAGGCCACGCTTCTGGCGGACTTCACCGCGAGCAAGGTCGCCACGACCGCCGCGGTCGTCGCCCTCGAGATCCTCGCCGACGACCCGCTCGCGACGGTCGCGGCGCCGGCGGAGTTACCCTTGCTCACCCCGATCGGCGCGCTGGAGCCCGCCGACATCGAGCGCGAGGTGGAGCAGGCGATTGCGGCGGGCTTCGCCACGCTCAAGATCAAGGTCGGCAAGGATCTGGAGGGCGATCTGGTGCGTCTCGGCCATATCCAGCGCGCTGTCGCGGGGCGGGCGGCGCTGCGCGTCGATGCCAACCGCGCCTACGATCGTGATGACGCCATCGCGTTCGCCCGCCGCGCAGACCCGGACGGCATCGTGCTGTTCGAGCAGCCCTGCGAGGCCGATCTGTGGGACGACAACGCGGCCGTCGCGGGGGCCTCCGACATACCCGTGATGCTCGACGAGCCGATCTGCACGATGCAGGACATCGAGCGCGCGGCATCCATACCCGGCGTCGGCTTCTGCAAGGTGAAGCTGAAGCGCTTCGGCGGGCTGCAGCCGCTCGCCGACGGCATCCGCGCGATCCAGGACGCCGGGATGCAGGCGGTGCTGGGCGACGGGCTCGGCTCGGATCTGCACGCATGGTGCGAGGCCGCCATCGCCGCCCGCAGCATCGACAATGCCGGCGAGTTCAACGGCTATCTCAAGATGACCCGGCGCCTCTTCGCCGAGCCGCTCAGGACGGAGCGGGCGGTCCTGCACCTGGAGTCCGGGCCGTGCCCCGCGCTCGATCCGGGTCGGATCGAGGCCGCGACCACCCAACATGTCGAGTTCCGCTGATCGGAAAGGAGCCAGCATGGCGCATGACGAGCTGATGAACGAGCTGGACGCCCGCCGCGCGGCGGCGCGCCGGATGGGCGGCCCGGAGAAGCTGGCGAGGCGTGCCGAGAAGGGCGACCTCAACGCCGAGGAGCGCGTGGCCGCCTTGGTGGACGAGGGCAGCTTCTACGAGACGGGGCTGCTGGGGGTGTCGTCGTATTCGCCCGCCGAGGCCGCCAAGACGCCGCGCGACGGCAAGATCGCGGGGTTCGGCCGGATCGACGGCCGCGACGTGGGAGTGGTGGTGAACGACTTCACCACCAAGGGCGCCTCGACCGGCGCGACCAACTCCAAGAAGATGGGCTATGTCCGCAAGACCTGCGTCGAGCGTGGCATCCCCTTCCTCCACGTGGGCGAGTCGACGGGGGCGCGGCTGCCCGACGCGATGGGCTCGCGCGGCATGGGCCAGATGCTCGGCAACGACACCTCGCAGTTTCGCCGCAAGCGCGAGGTGCCCTACCTCTCGGCAGCGCTCAACACGTCGTTCGGCTCGTCGGCCTGGATGTGCTGCATGGCCGATTTCGCAGTGATGAAGAAGGGCTCGATCATGTCGGTGTCGAGCCCGCGGCTCGTCTCCATGGCGATCGGCGAGAAGGTCGACCTCGAAGAGCTCGGCGGCTGGCGGCTGCACGCCGAAAAGACCGGGCTGATCGACCATTTCGTCGATACCGACGAGGAGGCGCTGGCGGCGATGCGGCGCTTCCTGTCCTACATGCCCAGCCACAACAGGGAGTTGCCGCCCGAGGCCCCGGTGCCCGAGGGCGCGGGCGAGGGGCAGGAGAAGATCCTCGACATCCTGCCGGAGCGGCGCAACCAGGTCTACAACATGAAGAAGATCGTCGAGGTCATGGTCGACCCCGGCAGCTTCTTCGAGCTCAAGGCCCGCTTCGGCAAGCCGCTGATCACGGGGCTCGCCCGCATGGGCGGCAAGGTGGTGGGCATCCTCGCCAACAACCCCATGGTGGGGGGCGGTGCGCTGTCGGCCGACGCCTGCCGCAAGGCGGTCGATTTCACCGTGCTGTGCGACAGCTTCAACATTCCCATCGTCCGGCTGATGGACACGCCGGGCTTCGTGGTGGGCACCGAGGCCGAGCGGCGCGGTGCGCCGGGCTGGATCATGAACTTCATGAACACCGCCTGCCTCACGACGGTGCCCTCCGTCACCGTTCTGTGCCGCAAGGCCTACGGGCGGGCCTACGTGGCGATGGGCGGCGGGGCGCACAACGACAGCATGGTGGCCTGGCCGACGGCCGAGATCAGCTTCATGGATCCGGTCTTTGCCACCTCGATCGTCCACAACAAGGCTCAGGGCGACGAGGGCTTCGAGGACGCGCTGGCCGACATCCAGAAGGATCTGGAGGTCTGGGGCATGGCCGAGATCTACTCGGCGCACGACGTGATCAAGCCGCAGGAAACGCGCGAGCACGTCATCCGCATGCTCGACATCCATCGCCGCCGCCGCTCGGGCGGGCTGGGCGAGCACCTGATGAGCACCTGGCCCACCAGCTACTGATGCCCAAGGAGGATACGCCGATGACCAGCCCGATCCTGGCCGAGGCCTTCGCCCGCGGCGCCAAGGCGCTGCCCGAGGCCGAGGGCAAGGCGCTGCTCGCCGCCTACGGCCTGCCGGTGCCGAGCACGAAGGTCGTCACCGACCCCGCGCGCGTCGCCGACGAACTGGCGGGCGCCTCCGGGCCGTTCGCGGTCAAGGTCGTGTCGCCCGACCTCCTGCACAAGTCCGACGCCGGCGGCGTCGCGCTCGGCCTGCAGGACGCCGACGCGGTGGCGGCCGCCATCGCCGAGATGGCGGCCAGGCCCGCGATCCGCTCGGCTCGGGTCGACGGCTGGCTCGTGGAAGAGATGGCGCCGAAGGGCCGTGAGATGGTGATCGGCGCGCTGACCGACCCGCAGTTCGGGCCGATCCTGATGGTCGGCATCGGCGGGATCTTCGTCGAAGTGCTGCAGGACGTGAGCTTTCGCCTGTGCCCGATCACCGAGGCCGACGCCCGCGCGATGCTGGCCGAGCTGAAGGGCCACGCGCTCCTTGAAGGCGTGCGCGGCGAGGCGGCGGTCGACCAGGACGCGCTGGTCGACGCGATGCTCCGCATCGGCGGCGAGGACGGGCTGATGATGCGCGAGGGTGCCGCCATCGCCGAGCTCGACATCAACCCCCTGATCGTGGGCGAGCGGGGCGCGATGGCGGTCGATGCGCGGGTGATCCTGCAGGCCGACGCGGCCGCCGAGAGGCCGCCCCACGAGCCGGCCGATCTCGCGCCGCTCTTCGAGCCGAAAACGGTCGCGGTGCTGGGCGCCTCCACGAAGGAGACGGCCATCGCCAACACCTTCATCCGCCGGATGAAGGATTTCGGCTATGCCGGCGAGATCTACCCGATCCACCCCAAGGCGGACGAGATCGAGGGGCTGACCGCCTATACCGACCTCGCCAGCACCCCGAAGCCGGTGGATTACGCCTATGTCGCCATCGGGGCGGGGCGCATCCCCGATGCGCTGGCCGCAGCGAAGGGGAATTGCCGGATCGCGCAGGTCATCTCGTCGGGCTTCGGCGAGGTCGAGGAGGGCAAGGCGCTGCAGGAAGAGCTCGTCGAGAAGGCGCGCGGCGCCGGCATCCGCGTGCTCGGCCCGAATTGCCTGGGCAGCTACAGCCCGCGCGGGGGGCTCACCTTCCCGGTCGGGGCGCCGAAGGAGGTCGGCAATATCGGCGTCGTGGCACAATCGGGCGGCCTCTCGACCGACATCATCAAGCGCGGCCAGAGCCGGGGCCTGCGCTTCTCGGGCCTCGTGACCGTCGGCAACAGCTGCGATCTCGGCCCGGTGGACCTGCTGGAGTTCTACCTCGCCGATCCCGTGACCAAGGCGATCGGCCTCTACATCGAGGACATCAAGGACGGCCGCGCCTTCTTCGACCTGCTCCGCTCGGCGCGGGCCACCAAGCCGGTCGTCATCCTCAAGGGCGGGCGCTCGTCGCTCGGGCGGCTCGCCGCGGCCTCCCACACCGGGGCGCTGGCGGGCGACGACCGTGCCTGGGCGGCGCTGGAGGCGCAGACGCCCGTGGTGAGCGTGCCGCATGTCAACGCCTTCCTCGACACGCTTCTGGCCCTGCAATGTCTGACCCCGCGCGCCGGCCGGCCGACCGAAGAGGTCGTGCTGTTCGGCAATGGCGGCGGCTCGAGCGTGCTCGGCACCGATGCCTTTGCCGATGCGGGGCTGCGCGTCAGCCCCTTCGGCCCGGCCGCGCGCGAGCCGCTCGAGGCGCTCGGCCTGCCGCCGGGCACCAGCGTCGCCAATCCCGTGGATACCCCGGTGCGCACGCTGCAGGAAAAGGAGGGCTGGGTCGCGGGGGAAATCCTCGATCTGATCTATGCCCATGCCAGGCCCGATGCCGTCGCCCTGCACCTCAACCTCGCGGCATTCGTCGGGCGCGGCGATGTCGACCCGATCGGCAACCTGATGACGGTCGTGGAGAGCATCCAGGAGAAATATCCGGGCCAGGCGCATGTGACGCTCGCGCTGCGCAGCGACGAATCCGCCGAACTGGAGGCCAAGCGGCGCGACTATGCCGAGCGGGCCATCGCGGCCGGCGTGCCGGTCTTCTCCGAGATCGCGCCGATGGCCGATGCCCTGGCGGCGGTCGCCCACCTCGAGCGGCGCCTCGACGCGCGGGGCTAGTCCGACAGCCCCGTCTTCTCGCGGAAGGAGCCGATCTGCTCTTCGGTGAAGCTGCGCGTGCGCAGGCGCGACAGGTGCGGCCCGAAGGTGGCGTCGAGCTCGCCTTTGAAGCGGTCGAAGATCTCGGCCATGTAGTAATCGTGGCGGATCAGCGACAGCGCCATCTTCACCACCGCACGGTTCTGCGTGTGGGCGGCGCGGATGCCACCGTCGTCGTTGGCCGTCAGCATCTGCGTCTGGTCGATGGCGATGGTGAAGAGGTTGTCGGCCGAGCCCATCCGCACGCCGCTGGCCTCGTGCACGAACACGGCGCAGTGCTCGGTGAAGCGGTAGTCGTCGGGGTTCGTCCCGAACAGGATGATCATCAGCGCCACGCCGCGCCTCGTGGCGGCCTCTCGCAGGGCGTCGGCGTGCCGGTCGAGCAGGGGGGTGTCGCCCTTCAGCCAGATCTCGCTCTCGGCCGCGGCGATCATGTCGGCCACCTTGGCCTGCACCTCGGCCGCGCCTTCGAGCGTCCAGACGTAGTGATCGCCCTGCGGCGCGGCGAGCGTCTCGAGCCGGCCGGCAAGGCTGTCGCAGACGGTCTGCGTCTGCGCGAGGATCTGCCCGAAGAACTCGCGCGGGGGGCGCGCAGCATAGCGCACGGGCTTTTCCGAGACCGGCATGACCGCACCGCGCGCCTCCAGCCCCTCCAGCGCCGAATAGGCGTTGGGACGCGGCACGCCGGATCTCTTGGCCATTTCGTAGGCGGTGGCGGGCGGCGACTGGATGAGCGCGAGCAGGATGCGCGACTCGTATTCCGTCAGGCCCAGGCGCTTCATCTGGGCGACGAGATCGGGAGGGGCAAGGTCGGTCGGGCTGGCCACGGGCGACACCGGTTTAGGCTTTCGGCGTACGCTAGGCGGGCGATGGCCGCCGGTAAAGGCGGGCGCCGCCTCGCGGCGCCCGGCCCGTGTCAATCGCGCGCGGCGCGCGCCGTCGCCGCGCGGTAGAGCAGGGCGAGCAGCGCCGCCTTGACGAGCGCGCCGGGAAGGAAGGGCAGGATACCGGAGGCGACGCTCGCCTCGGGCCCGACGAGAGCGGCGAGCCACAGCGCGCCGGGCACGAAGATGAGCGCCGTCGCGCCGGCGAGGCCGAGCCCCAGACCGACGCGGCTGCGCAGCGCCCCGCGCTCGGCCAGCGCCCCGAGCGCGCCGGCGGCCAGCACGAAGCCCACGAGGTAGCCCGCCGTGGGGCCGGCGAGATAGGCCAGACCGGCGCCGCCGGCGAAGACCGGCAGGCCGAGCGCACCCTGCGCCAGATAGAGGCCCACGGTCGCCGCGCCGAGCCGCGCGCCGTAGAGCAGGCCGATGCCCATCACCGCGAAGGATTGCATGGTCATCGGAACCGGCCACATCGGGACCTGCACGCGCGCCGCGATGGCGATGGCCAGCGTGCCCAGCAGTGCCAGGGCCATGGCTGTGCCGAAGGATCGGCCGCGCGGGTCGAGGGCGGCGAGGGGGGCGGGGATCAGGCTCATGGGTCTCTCCTTACGTCTTGGGCGCGAGGTCTGCGAGATGCGTGTCGATGAAGCCGGTATGGACCCGGCCGGCAGCGAATTCCGGGTGTCTCAGGCAGGCGATCAGGAAGTCGCGGTTGGTGTTGGGCCCCGCGACCTCCGTCGCCTCCAGCGCCTCGACGGCCCGGGCGATCGCCGCGGCCCGGTCCGGGCCGGCAGCGACGATCTTGGCGATCAGCGGATCGTAATAAGGGGTGATGGTGTTGCCCTCTGCATAGGCCGCGTCGATGCGCAGCGTGTCGTCCGACGCGGGCAGGCGCAGCCTTTCGAGGGGGCCGGGGGAGGGGAAAAACTTCTTGGCCGGGCTCTCGGCATAGAGCCGGCACTCGATGGAGACGCCGCATTGGGCGATGGTGTCCTGGGCCAGCCGCGCGCCGCCATGGCCGTCCAGGGCATGGGCGATCTGCATCGCCACCAGATCGTGGCCGGTGATCATTTCGGTCACCGGGTGCTCGACCTGGATGCGCGTGTTCATCTCGAGAAAGAAGAACTCCTCGGTCGCCGCATCGACGATGAACTCGACCGTTCCCGCCCCCGCATACCGTGTCTCGCGCACCAGAGCGAGTGCCGCCTCGGCCATCCGTGTCCGGGTATCGGCGGCGAGGCCCGGCCCGGGCGCCTCTTCGATGACCTTCTGGTAGCGTCGCTGCAGCGAGCAGTCGCGCTCGAACAGGTGCACGCCCGAGCCGTCGCCATAGCCGAACACCTGCATCTCGACATGGCGCGCGGTGGGGATGAGCCGCTCGAGGAACACGGTGCCGTCGCCGAACGCCTTGGCGGCCATGGATTGGGTGGCGCTCGCCGTCTTGGCCAGATCCTCCGGGCGATCCACGCGCTGCATCCCGATCCCGCCGCCGCCGGCCGAGGCCTTGACGAGCAGGGGGTAGCCGACGGCGTCGCCGGCCGTCTCGAGCCCCTCGGTCTCTCCCTCGGCGAAGCGGTCGCTGCCCGGAACCACCGGCACGCCGGCCGCCTCGGCGATGGCGCGCGCGCGGCCCTTGTCGCCCATGGCCCGGATCGTCTCGGGGCGCGGGCCGATCCAGGTGGCCCCGCTGCCCGCGACCATGTCGGCGAAATCGGCGTTCTCGGCGAGGAAGCCGTAGCCCGGGTGCACGGCGGTCGCGCCGGTCTCGGCGATCGCTGCAACGATGCGCTCGGGCTTGAGATAGCTTTCGCGGGCTGCGGCCGGGCCGATGGCCACCGCCTCGTCGGCCTCGGCCACGAAGGGCAGATCGGCATCGGCCTCGGAAAAGACGGCGACCGAGCGCAGATCGAGGCTGCGGCAGGCCGCGATGATCCGGCGGGCGATCTCGCCGCGATTGGCGATCAGAATCTTGGACACCTTGCGGCCTCAGTCCGTTTCGAGCCGCGCGACCACCGTGCCCTCGGTCACGACCGCCTCGGGCTCGGTGAGGATTTCCTTGACGATGCCGGCTTCCGGCGCGGAGACCGGGATCTCCATCTTCATCGACTCGAGGATCATGATCGGCTCGTCCTCTTCCACCCGATCGCCGACCGATGCGACGATCTTCCAGACGTTGCCCGTGATTTCGGTGGCGATGTCAATTACGGCCATGGCACTCCCTTTCGCTGAGATGGTTTACACTAGGCGGGCTCTTGCGTAGTTGCAATAGCAACTAATAGCCGAGGAGGGAAGGCAGCCATGGCGCCCCAAACGATGACCGTGATCGAGATGTCGGAAGCCGGAGGGCCGGAGGTGCTCGTGCCGGGCCAGCGGCCGGTTCCGCAGCCGGGAGACGGCGAGGTGGTGATCCGCGTGGCGGCCGCCGGCGTCAACGGCCCCGATCTGGTGCAGCGGCGCGGCCATTATCCGCCGCCGAAGGGCGCCTCGGACCTGCTCGGTCTCGAGGTCTCGGGCGAGGTCGTCGCCCTGGGCGCGGGCGTGGAGCGGTGGCAGGTCGGCGACCGCGTCTGCGCGCTGACCAGCGGCGGCGGATACGCCGAGCATGTCGCCGTTCTGGCCGACCATTGCCTGCCCGTGCCCGAGGGGGTGAGCACGATCGACGCGGCGGGCCTGCCCGAGACCTACTTCACCGTCTGGAGCAACGTCTTCTTCGGCCACGACGTGCCGGAGGGCGGCAATTTTCTCGTGCAGGGCGGCGCCGGCGGCATCGGCTCGACGGCGGTGCAGCTCGGCGCCGCGACGGGCCTGCAGGTGTTCGCCACCGCCGACGGGCCCGAGGCCTGCGCGTGGTGCGCCGAGCTGGGCGCGCACCGGGCGATCGACTTCCGCACCGAGGATTTCGTCGAGATCGTCCGCGCCGCCGGCGGCGCCGACGTGACGCTCGACATCCTCGGCGGCGATTACGTCGCCCGCCATATCAAGGCGAGCCGGGCGGATGGCCGCATCGTGTCGATCGCCTTCAACGCGGGGAGCAAGGTGAGCGTCGATCTGATGCCGATGATGCTCAAGCGGCTGACGTTGACCGGATCCACCCTGCGCTCGCGCCCCGACGCCTTCAAGGCCGCCGTGGCGCGCGATCTCGAGGCGCGGGTGTGGCCGCATTTCGCCGCCGGCACGCTGCGGCCCGTCACCTTCGCCACCTTCCCGCTGGAGAAGGCCGCCGAGGCCCACGCGACGATGGAGGCGGCGCAGCACCGCGGCAAGATCCTGCTGGTCCCCGGGGCATGAGCCAGACCGCGCAGGCCGTGCAGCGGGCGGCGCGCGGGGCGGCAGAGCTCTGGCCCGGCGTGCTCATCTGCCTGCTCGCCGCGCTGGCCGCGCAGTTCCTGTCGAGCCATTACGGCGCGCCGGCTATGCTGATCGCGCTCCTTCTCGGCCTGGCGCTGCAATCGGCGGTGCGCGGGGCCGATCGGGTCACGGCGGGCCTCGGCTTCGCCGCACGCGATCTGCTGCGGCTGGGCGTCGGCCTGCTGGGCGCCCGGATCAGCCTCGAGGTGTTCCTGTCGCTCGGAGCCGAGGCGATCTGGCTCGTCGTCGCCTCCATCCTCGGCCTGCTCGCCTTTTCGCTGGTGTTCTCGCGCCTTCTGGGGCGGGGGTGGCGCCTGGCCGTGCTCACGGGGGGCGCCGTGTCGATCTGCGGGGCGTCTGCGGCCGTGGCCATCGCCGCGGTACTGCCCCGCCGCGAGCACTCCGACCGCGATCTGTCGTTCACGGTCTTCTCCGTCACCCTGCTCAGCACGGTGGCCATGGTCGTCTACCCCGTCCTCGGCGCGGCGCTCGGCCTGCCGGACAGCGCGATGGCGCTGTTCCTGGGGGCCACGATCCATGACGTGGCGCAGGTGGTGGGGGCGGGTTTCAGCGTGTCCGACCCGGTGGGCGAGACGGCCACGACCGTCAAACTGATCCGCGTGGCCATGCTGGCGCCGTTCGTCATGCTGCTGTCGCTGGCGCTGCCGCTCTTCGGTGCCGCGCCGCGCGAGGGCGGGAGGCGCCCGCCCATCCTTCCGTGGTTCGTCGTGCTCTTTGCGGCCACGGCCGCGGCGGCCTCGTTCGGGGTGATCCCGGAGCCCGTGCAGGCGATGCTGTGGCAGGGCTCGCGCTGGCTTCTGCTGACCGCGATCGTGGGCGTGGGCCTGCGCACGGATCTGGGCGGGCTCCTGTCGATGCCGCCCACGGCGCTGGTGCTGATCTTCGTGCAGACGGTGCTTCTGGCGGCCTTCGTCCTGACCTGGATCACCGGCTGGGCGCCCCCTGGCGCCGCGGGATGACGCCCTTGAGCCCGACAGCGCCACACCGTAGCGTCGCGCGATGAACACCGAGCACGCGCCCGTCCGCCGCTTGCGGGCGATCCCCCGCGTTATCCCGCGAACGATCCGCCCGGCATGGGGCCGGGCGGTGCCGGCATGACCGCGCCGCTGCCGCTCCTGATCGGGGGCGAATGGCGGCCGGGGGGCGGCACGCCCTTCGACAGCGTGAACCCCGCCGATGGCTCTTGCGCCGCGCGCCTTGCGACGGCGGATGCCGCCGACGTCGATACCGCGGTCGCCGCCGCAAGGGCGGCACAGGGGGATCCGGCATGGGCGCGGATGCGCCCGCACGAGCGGGCCCGGCTGCTGCACACCGTGGCCGAGCGGATCGACGCGGCACGCGAAGAGCTCGCCCGTGCCCAGATGGCCGACAACGGCAAGACGATCCGCGAATGCCGGTCACAGGCTGCCGCCGCTGCCTCGGTGTTTCGCTACTATGCCGCGCTGATCGAGAGCGCGGAGAGCGAACTCACCCCGCAGCGCGGCGACGCGGTGACGATGACGCTCCACGAACCGATGGGCGTCGTCGCCGCCATCACCCCCTGGAACTCGCCGCTGACGCTGGAGGCACAGAAGCTCGCCCCGGCGCTCGCCGCCGGCAACGCCGTGGTGCTCAAGCCCTCGGAAGTGACGCCGCAGGTCGGCCGCATCTTCGGCCGCCTCGCGCTCGAGGCGGGCGTGCCCCCCGGCATCTTCAACGTCGTGACCGGTGCGGGCGAAACGGGCCGAGCGCTGGTCGCGCATCCGGGCATCGACCTGGTCTCGTTCACCGGCGGCACGGTGGCGGGGCGGCACATCGCCGAGGCCGCCGCGCGCCGGCTCTGCCCGGTTCTGCTGGAACTCGGCGGCAAGTCGCCCAACATGATCTGCGCCGACGCCGATTTCGACGCGGCGGTGCGGGGCGCGGCCGCGGGCATCTTTACCTCGGGCGGGCAGAGTTGCATCGCGGGCTCGCGGATCTTCGTCGAGGCGTCGATCCACGATCGCTTCGTCGAGGCGCTGGTTGCGGCGGCGGCCGAGTGGCGCCCCGGCATGCCCGAAGACGATGTGCGTATCGGCCCGATGGCGAGCTTCGGCCACCGCGACGCGGTGGCGGCGGCCGTCGACCGCGCCCGCGCCGAGGGCGCCGAGGTGCGCTGCGGCGGGGGCGTGCCCGACGACCCGCGCCTTGCCAGGGGCGCCTTCTACCTGCCCACCGTGCTGACCGGGCTGGGCAACCGCTCGCAGACCGCGCAGCACGAGATCTTCGGGCCGGTCTGTGTCGTCCTGCCATTTGCCGACGAGGCCGACCTCGTCGCGCAGGCCAACGACACCGAGTTCGGGCTGGCGGCCGGCATCTGGTCGTCGGATGCACGCAAGTGCTGGCGTATCGCGCGCGCGCTACGGGCCGGGACGGTCTGGATCAACGGCTACAAGGACGGCTCGATCTCGACGCCCTTCGGCGGGATGAAGCAGAGCGGGATCGGCCGCGAAAAGGGCAGGCTGGGCCTGCGTGCCTACAGCCAGCCAAAGGGCGTGTTCTGGCGTCTCGACGACTGAGCGAAGCAGGCGCGCGCACCGCTTGCCATGGCAGGCGGACTCGACACGGCAACGGCCATCGGTTGGCGCCGAGGCGCGATCCGGTCGTCGGGGCGATGCCGACCGGCAATTACGCGATCCCGGCGCCCGGCGGCTTTCCACACCCTGGTCGCAGGCCGGTCGAGCCGACGCCCCCGAGCAGCGGGGGCGTCCCCATGGCACCGCGCGCCTTGTCCTGCGGCGGCGGTCGTCGGGTTATTTGCGGTGACAGACCGCCCGCTTGCCGAAGCCGCTGGGCGAGCAGGCGTAAGAGGCGCCACCGCCCACCCGCAGAGCGGCGACGGCGGCGCGACTCGGCCGGGTCGCCTCCTTCTGCTTGGCGGCGGCGTGCCAGTCGTAGAGTTTCGGCGACTTGGCATGTGTCCCATCCGCGAGGGCCGCAGACACCGAAAAGGCCATCGCTGCCGCAAGGCCCGCGGCGAAGGTCGCGATCGACGGGCCACGCCCGCTCATCCGTGCCGGGTTGAAGTCCACTGCTCTCTCCTCTCGTGCGCTTATTGCGGGCGTGGCCGGCTGTCGCTTCGACGTCGCTCGAGACGCGATACGGCATGCGGGGCGCCGGCCCGACTGTGATGTTGTATCGCACGGTCGGGGCGAGGATGTGGAGAGGAGAGGCCCGGAAGGTGGCGGATTTGTGCCGAGGCGTGGCCTACTCGGTCGAATCGATCACGTTGGAGCCGATCCGCCAGTTGGGAAGGCCGAAGCCGTCGGGCCACGGATAGACTTCGCGCTGGTTGAAGTAGACCACGCCCGAGAGTCGCGGAAACTGCGGATACTCGACCCGCACGTCGTTTTCCCACATCTCGACGTAGTCTTCGTCGCCGACATAGCCGAGCTCGGCGACGACGACGGGCTTGTCGAACTGCACGGCCCGCTCGTAGCGGGGTGTCAGGATGTCGACGAAGGTCTGCTCACTTCCGAGAATCTCCTTTTCCCATGGCTGCAAACCGAACACGGACAGGCCGATCACGTCGACATAGTCGCTGCCGGGGTAGTAGTCGTTCATCTCGTCGTAGCCGAGTGGAGACCACATGTACTGAACGTCGGGCGCCTCGGCGCGGCAGATGTCGATCATCCGGCGGTAGGCCGCGACGTATTCGTCGGCGCTCCATCCGGCCCAGATGAACTGGCCGCTGTAGTCGTCCATCTCGTGGCCCCAGCGCACCGTGATCGGGCTGCGCATGCTTCCGAGCACTGCGCAGATCACCCGCATGTTCTGATCGTAGAGCCCCTCGGCGATCCCCTGTTTCAGATACTCCGCCGTGTTGCGTTCGTCCCGCGACCACGTCCACGGCTCGATCGTGACCAGGAGCGCGCGGTCACGGTCCAGAGCGTACTGGTCGGCATCGACGAGGCTCGACAGCAGAAGGTCTTCCCACGGAAGGAAGAGGTGTTCGATCTCCACCTCGGGGTCGTCGCTGAAATCGCCGTAGGGGTCGTAGACACCGAACGGAACGTCGCCCGGCGGCGCGGCCGCGACGCCATTTGCCAGCACGAGTGCAACCGACGCTGCAGCGAGACTGGAGACGCGCAGTAGACTTGTCATGGTAACTCTCCATTCTGGGGGCGAACCCTGCCCCATTCCGACACGGGTCTCAGGTACACGTCGAACTGACCCTCGGCATTGCCGGCGCCCGCCACGCGATACCTGACATCGGTCACGCGCAGCACATTGGCGCCGGACGTGATGCCATGCAGCCCGTGGAGCGCCGCTTCCTTGCCGCCGAAGACGAGGAAGGCGGCGACCGCAACGGCGACCATCGCCTTGCCCGACATATGGGTGACGAATTCGGGCCAGTGATAGCGGTTTTCGCGGGCATGCATGATCACGATCAATCCCAATATGATAGTATATACCAGCGCGTTCATCAGCGCGAGCAGGTAGAAGCCTGCGGCATTCCGCACGCCATCGAAGTAGACGACCGCCACGAGGGAAGCGGTGGCGAGAAGCGCGTAGGGCAGGATCACGCGCCACGGCAGCGGCGCGCGCTCGGTCGTGGCCTTCGGCGTGATCCGGAAATCGACGAACGTGCCGGTGAGAGCGTCGCGCACCGCCGTGAGCACTCCGGCCAGAACCCACGGCCACTGGATGAACAGAAACAGCGCCTTTTCCCACGACAGGATGCGCGCATCGTGGGGACGGAAAAAGCCGTCGCGCCCGGCGACGAGCGCCACCCAGGTCAGGATCAGGGTCTGCGGCGCCGCGTGGAGCACGAAGTCGGGCCATGTCACGTTGGCGAAGGGCGTGTCGGTGGCGAGCGCAATGATGGGCATCAGGAACATCGCCACATGGGCAGAAGCGAGGATGGGATAGAAGAGCTGACAGAACAGGAACTGGAAGCGCAGGCGGGGCGGCAGCTTCCAGATGTATGCGCGCGTGTATTTCAACAGCAGGGTCACCAGACTGCGCGACCACTGGAACTCCTGCGTCGCCATGTCGGCAATCGTCGCGGGCCCGTCGCCCACGGCGATCGCATCCATGGCATGCACCCCGCGCCATCCGGCGGCCGCCATCATCATCGTGGTGGAATGATCCTCGGCAAGTTCCGGGCCGAGGCCGCCCGCCTCCCTGAGAGCCTTGGTGCGGACCGCATAATGCGAGCCGATGCAGATCGATGCGCCGCCGCTGGTATATCCGCTCTGGAAGATCCCGTGGAACAACGCCTCGGTGTGCATCCGGGTGCGTGCGGCCCAGCTCCGGTCCGCGTTCGCCGCGCAGATGCTGGGGGCGCTCACATATCCCACGGCAGGGTCGGCGAACGGCCGGAGCATCTCGCGCAGGTAGCCCGGCCGGGGCACGTGGTCGGCATCGAGCTGCGAGACGAAGTCGTAGGTGTCGTAGCCGTAATGGTCGTAGAAATAGGCGAGGTTGCCCTCCTTGCAGCGGGTCCGCCGGGGCCATGTCTTGCGGTGATAGTCCGGGCGGCCCCTGCGGGTGGAGACGCGAACGCCGTGCGCGGCGCACCAGTCCAGCACCTCGGGCGACGGGTCTTCGTCGGCAAGCCAGGTGTCATGGGGCACGTCCTGGGCGAGCATGCCCTCGAGCGTGCGCTTCACAACGCTGAAAGGCTCCGACGGCGCCTTGGTGACGACCATCGCCACCCGCCCCTGCGGCATGTCCTCTGGCCGGGTCGCGGCCCGCTGCGCGCGCATGAAGAAATAGAAGAAGTACCAGACCAGAAAGTGCAGCCACACAAGCACGAGCGTGACGACCGCATAGCGCCCGATGCCGAGCACGTGCTCGGGTTGCAGCCACCAGACCCAGAAGTAGGCCCCGGCGCACAGGGCGAGGCCCACCGCGACCGCGTATTTCCGGCGCTGTCGCCGGGTCATCGCGTGGTCGAGATAGGCGGTCCGGCCGGGCACCGTATCAGGCGATGGAGGCATTCGCCTCCTGGCTCTCCAAGGCGCGTGCGGCCGTGCGAACGATCGTGGTGATGTCGGAGTGCCGGCACTCGAAGCCGAGAACCGCGCGCGCCCGCGCGGGATCGGCCACGAGCATGGCGGGGTCGCCCGGTCGGCGGGGGGCGAGCTCGCGCCGGACAGCCCGCCCGGTATGCCGCTCGACCGCCTCGATGATCTGCAGCACCGAGTATCCCGTGCCCGATCCGAGGTTGAGCGCCAGCGTCGGCCGGTCAGCCAGCGCGTCGAGCGCGGCGACATGGCCGTGCGCGAGGTCGGTCACGTGGATGTAGTCGCGGATGCAGGTGCCGTCCGGCGTCTCGTAGTCGCTGCCGAACACGCGCAACGCCGGCCCGCCAAGGGCGGCCCGCACGGCGAGGGGAAGCAGATGCGTCTCGGGGTCGTGCCGCTCGGCCAGCTCTCCGTCGGGGTCTGCGCCGGCCGCGTTGAAGTAGCGCAGCAGCGCGTAGGAAATGCCATGCTGGCGGGCGACATCCGCAAGCATCTGCTCGCCCATCACCTTGGTGCGGCCGTAGGGGTTGATCGGGCTCTGCGGCGTGGCCTCGTCGATCGGAACGGTCGCGGGCACGCCGTAGGTCGCGCAGCTGCTCGAGAACACGAAGCGCGTCACGCCGGCCGCGACGCAGGCCTTGAGCAGGCTCAGCATTCCGCCCACGTTGTTGTCGTAATAGGCATCCGGGCGCTCGACGGATTCGCCCACATAGGCCGATGCCGCAAAGTGCAGCACGGCGCTGGCCTCGAACCGGGAGATCGCGTCGGCGACGTGCTCGGTGTCGCGCATGTCGACCTTCTCGAACGGCCCCCACCTGACCGCATCGCGGTGGCCGGTCGACAGGTTGTCGAGGGTCACCGGCGTCCAGCCCGCCGCGTCGAGGGCCTTGCAGGCATGGCTGCCGATGAATCCCGCCCCGCCGGTGACGATCACCGCGCCGCGACGATCGCTCATCTCGCCAGCTCCACGCGGTCAAGCGCATCGGCGAAGTAGGCTATGGTGCGGTCCAGCCCTTCGTCGAGCGGCACTTTCGGCTGCCATCCGGTCAGACGACCGACAAGGCCGATATCTGGCCGGCGCTGACGCGGGTCGTCGACCGGCAGATCGCAGAACCGCAAGCGGCTCGGGCTGTCGATCCGCTCGAGCACCTTGTCGGCGAGTTCCAGAATGGTGAACTCGCCGGGGTTTCCCACGTTCACCGGCGGCACGACGTGATCGGGCAGCGCCATCACCGCCTGGATGCCGTCGAGCAGATCGTCGACATAGCAGAACGACCGGGTCTGGCGACCGCTGCCATAGACGGTCAGATCCTCGCCGCGCAGGGCCTGGCAGATGAAATTGGTGACGACGCGCCCGTCGTCCCAGGCCATGCGCGGGCCGTAGGTATTGAAGATGCGCACGGTGCGCGTGCTCACGCCACGTCGGTCGGCGTAATCGTGGACCAGCGTTTCGGCGGCGCGCTTGCCTTCGTCGTAGCAGGAGCGCGGACCGACCGTGTTGACCGCGCCGCGATAGGTCTCGGGCTGCGGCGAGATATCCGGGTCGCCGTACACCTCGGATGTCGAGGCCTGCAGAACGACGGCGCCGGTTCGCTCAGCCAGATCGAGGGCGTTCATCGCGCCCAGCACGGATGTCCGTAACGTGTGGATGGGATCGGCCCGGTATTTCGGCGGTGAGGCCGGGCAGGCGAAATTGTAGATCTCGTCGATCCGGCCCGTGATCGGCAGCGGATCGCACACGTCATGCTCGATGAAGGTGAAACCCGGCCGATCAAGCAGATGGAGAATATTCGCCATTCGCCCGGTGTCGAGGTTGTCGATACAGATGACGACCGCCCCGCCCTCCGAAAGCCTGTCGCAGAGATGCGAGCCGAGAAAACCGGCACCTCCGGTAACCACCGCAATCTTGCGCCCCTCCGTCGAAGAGGACACCTGCGAACTTTCGTTCGCCAAATCTCTATCTTGCATGTTGCATCCCACGCTGTGCGACCGCCGTGAGCGTCCTTCGCCGGTATGACGGCTCGCGCCGGCTAACCGACGGCTCATCACTCCAGCCAAGATGTGCCGCATCGTGCGCGCGGCCCCCGCTTGCGCCGGTCCCCCCGCGCAGAACGTTGCTATACAATAGCATCTTGTCAAGGCTGGCCGGCCGGGGCGCTTGACGGTGGGCATAATTTGCCGCAGCGGCCGCAACCCTCCACAGTTCGCTTCGAGCGTGAGATTGTATATCATGATTGGTGTGGAGTGTGCCGGCATCTGACCGTCCGGGAGCGAGCCGGGCCAGATCGGCGAAGCCTGAGTTGGAAGGAGAGGGACGACATGTCCGGGATCGTGCGAGTCATTCTCTGCAGCACCGCGATTGCAGCTGCATCTTTCGCCCAAGTTGGAACGGCAGCGGCGCAGGCCGGCGAAAACGGCCAGCGAGTCCCGCTGATGATGCCCCCCGAATACGTGCCGTGTGGCGAGGTTCCTCAGGAACTCGCCGAGGTTGACGCGCGGCTTCGCGCCATGGGGCGGACGGGTCGGACCAAGGAACAGCAGTTCTGGCTGAATCGGCAGGAAAGGCTGATCAACCGCGCCTACACCTGCCAGGAGGAGTAAGCGCTAGGGGCGGGGCCCCCAGGCCGCGGCCCTCTGAGGCCGGGGCAGGTGTGCAGCACCCGCAGGTGCAGCGTGAGGCATCCCGCCCCCCGGCGCCGGACGTCACCGATGCCGGGCGGCCGTGGTTCGCTCTCAATCGTTGGGCGATGTCGGGCCACCCTGCGTCCAGCGGCTCGACGCATCGCGGATCGCATCGGTGAGGAGGCTGAGATCGCGGTCTGAGCGGGCGGGGATGCCGCAGACGATGAACAGCGACATGGCGTTCTCGACGCTGTTGACGGCGACCGCCTCCGATGCGCCGGGCTCGACATCCGACCGCGTGAGCCACCACTGCCCCGTGCTGTCGTCTCGGGCCAGCCACCGATCGTCGGGATTCTGGCCCTGCGCCTCCGCCTCGGTGGCCATCAGGGTGGAGCAATTGGGCCGCGCGCCTGCCACCGACGACATCGCGTAAAGCGCGCCGGCATCGAGATCGGTCAACTGGCTCTCCTGGCCGGAGGCGAGGGTGGGCGCGAGAACGGCGACCGCGCCGACGGAAAGAAGACGCTTCATATGGCTTACCCCTTGCTGGCCCCCGATCGTCCGAGAGGCTGCACGCCACGATAGGAGAAACGGCATAACGTCGCAATGCCGGCGCCCCCCGTCGGGCAACGCGTCGTCGCTCACGCGCCCCACATCAGGCTGTCGGCGGCAACGCCGTGCAGGAGGCCGCTTCCTTCCAGCGCCAGCCAGTCGACCGGCTCCGGGGCATGCGCGGTCTCGCTGTCCTGCGAGGTATCCTCCTGCAGGAACCCCCAGCCGCCGTCGGCCGAGAGACCGTCGATGCGCAGCCCGGTCGGATCGTGGTCCTGCCGCCCCGAGATGCCGGCGAGCAGGACCGGCGAGGCGATGAAATCCTTCTCGAACCAGATCGTGTCGCCCGACGAATCGAGCGCGAACCCGATGTCGGACGTCTCGAAAACCAGGGCGCCCGACATTGTTTCAACCGAGCCGTCGGCACGCTCGACCGCGAGCCAGCCGATCTCCTCGGCGACATGCTTGCCGGGGTTGAGCCTTTCTTCCTCTTCCATCACCAGCGAAAAGCCCTGCGTGCCAGGGCCTTCCGCGCGGGTCCAGATCATGTCGCCGCCGTTCGACGTCTGATCCGTCGTGAAGATCGCCGGACGCTCGCGGAACGCATGGTCGAATTCGATGGGCGTCGTCCCCTCCGAGGACAGGATGTTTGTCGTCGTGATGCCGGCCTGCAGCGCGAGGCCGCCCTCGGCGATCCAGCTCCCGCTCTCGACGACGATCCAGCTCACCGTCTCGGGGACATGGTATCCGTCGAGATGGTTCGGCTCGTCGAGGTAGATCGAGAAACGGTCTGATCCGACATCCTCGACCCGGACGGAGACCGGTTGACCGCCGTTGACGCTGTTGACGGTGGCGATGACCACGGGCGCCTCGAAGGCATGGTCGAGCTGCACGGTCAGAGGCTTGTGGTCGAGCTCGACGGTGCCGTACTGGGCGACGGTCGCCGCCTGCTGGAATGACGGCGCGCCACTGTCGGCCGCCGTCGGGCTGCCGTCGGTTCCACTGCCGTGGGCACCGGCAGGTCCGCCGTCATCACCCGTGTCGTCCGGCTCGTCGCCGGGGCTGCCGTCGGTGCTGCCGCCGCCGCTCGGCTCGTCCTCCTCCTCCGGCTCCGCAAGGCTGTCGGCCTCGTCGGAGCCGACGAGAACTGCGGGCGCAGCGACGTCGGCGAAGGCCAGGCCCACTTCGCTGAGGGCCCCGTCGTCGTGCACGAGGTTGGCGCCAATGCTCCATTGATCGAGATTGTCGTACAGGCCGAACCAGGCATGGCGCTCGACGAAATCCAGCCCGTCCATCATTTCCGCGCCCTCGCGGAAGAAGCGCGCATTGTCGGCATGGGTGAACTTGTCGAGATCGAACCAGTCGGCCAATGCCCACTCGGTCACCCATATGGGCAACCCATACTGGGCGTGGACCTCCTCGAGGAAGGTCTCGAAGGCAGCGACGTCTCCGTTGTCGGAATAGTAATGCACCGCGATGAAATCGACGCGGTATCCCGCGGCATCCGCGCCCTCCATGAAACGGCCGAGCCAAGAGTCTTCGCCGAGAACCTCGTATTGCGTCGGAGACGGCGAGCCGAGTCGCGCGCCCGTCGTCATCAGCTCGGGCCAGAGCGCCAGAGCCTCATCGACGGTCATGTCGGACTGATCGACGTGGTCGGGCTCGTTGAATCCGAGAATGGTATCGACGCCCGTCAGGCGCTCGATCGTCTCGGGGGTAACGTCGGCCCCGCTCCAGACCATGTGCACGAAGTCCGCCTCGGCCCCCCACGTGACCGCCGGATCGAGGCCGCCATTGGTCAGAACCTCCGTCGATCCGTCCGACAGGCTGACATCGCCGATCTCGACCGCCCCGCTTTCCCCCCACAGCAGGACGCGTGCCGTCACGGCGCCGTCCGGCGCGACGGCGCCGCGCAGCGAGGCGGTGCCCGCCTCGCCCACAAGCGGCAGCCAGTGTGTGTCAATCGTCTGTCCGGAACCGTCGAGAAAGTGCATCATCGCCCCGGCGCGGGCCTCCGCCCCGGCATCGATCTCGACCGACAGGGTATAGGCCGCGCCCGCCTGCACCGCAGCATCCTGGAACAGCCATGCATCCGCGCTGTCGCCGAGGAGCACGCCATGCGCGCCCGCGGTTTCGAGCAGCTCGATGTCGGTGCCCAACGTCCATCCGTCGAGCGCGGGAGCGGAAGCAGTGACATCGGAGGGCGCATTCGGCCCCCAGACGTAATACCAGTTGGCTCCGAGGGCGCCGAGATCGTGGTAGAGCCTGTCTGTCCCGAAACTGGACCACGCGCCGAGCCCCACCTTCGCGGGGTGTGCGAGCAGCATATGCTCCGCCATCTTCTCTCCTCGACTTGCCTCGGCGCCCAGCGCGGGGCCCGCCGTCGGTCTTCTGCGGACCATCGCGGAGCGGGCTTAACGATGGATTACGGCGGAATGCGGACGATTTCGTGGCCCGTGGTGACTGCAGCCCAAGATCTGTGAAACACTGTGATCCCTCTGCGTCACCTTGGCGCAGCTTGGCGTCGCTCGGCCCCGGCCCATGGGTGTCTTTCGCGGATCGGCGCCGTGGGGTCGTCATCCGGAGCGCGCGGCTTCGGCGATGGTAACCGTTCCCTTTCCGACGGACCGTGCGACCGGGGTTTTGCGAGGCGCGCAGCGCCCCGGTCCGCGCGCTGGCGTTCGC
Source organism: Rhodovulum sp. 12E13 (assembly GCF_003340565.1). Taxonomy (GTDB): domain Bacteria; phylum Pseudomonadota; class Alphaproteobacteria; order Rhodobacterales; family Rhodobacteraceae; genus HLUCCA09. The sequence continues at coordinate 194,129 of NZ_QPLK01000001.1, forward strand.
GGCCGCAGCGGGCCGGCGCGCGTGCCAGGCGCCTTCGGCTTGCGTGCGCCGCGCAAGTGGCGCGACGGTCGCGCCTCAGCGCGCCGTTCCGCGCACCGTGCCGCCCGGCACCGCCGTGGACTTCTTCGGGGGATCCCGGCTCATCGTTTGGTTGTGCGGCCGATCGCACATCCCGCGTGGCCTGACCAGGGCCTCTCAGCCGGCCCGCGGGCTTGCCCTGTCCGCCTCGGATGATCGCCCGGTCTGCGTGTCGGCCGGGGGGGCCAGTATTCCCCGCCGTGTCTTCATGTGGTGTCGAGGCAGCGCGACAGGTAGGCGACGGCCCGGGCCGGCGTGGCGATCTCGCGATACTCGGCCTCGGGGATGGCGACGCCGAGCCGCTCGTGCAGCCGGGCGACGAGGTTGAGCACGTCCATCGAGTCGAGCCCGAGGTCATCCTGGATGTGGTCGGTGTCCGCCACCGTGGCGGGGTCGATGTCGGGGGCGACCTGGGCGATCTCGGCCACGAAGGCGGCTCTCAGCTCTGGCGGGGTCATGGGGTCTCCGGGCTTTGCAATGCATCGGCGAGTGCGGCGAGGAAGCGGTTGGCGCCGCGCCCGTCGCTGACGCGGTGATCCACCGACAGGGTCACGGTCACGGTGCGGCGGGGCACGACGGCGTTGCCGACCACCCAGGGCCGCCGCTGCGGCGCGCCGAAGCCGACAAGCGCGACCTGCGGCGGAAAGATGACGCCTGCCATCGCCTCTGCCCCGCTTTCTCCGAGCGACGAGACGGTGATGGTGCCCTGCGTCATCTCGGAATTGCGAAGGCGCCCGGCCCGTGCGCGCCCCACGAGATCGCGCATCCCCTGCATCGTGGCGGCGAGGTCGAGCGTGCCGGCGTCGATCAGGGCCGGGGCAACGAGGCCGCCGCCGCGCAGGGCGATCGCCACGCCCGCGTTGACGCTCTCCGCCTGCTCGAAGCCTTCCGCGTCGTCGTAGTGGCCGTTGAGCCCGGGCACGGCCTGGGCGGCGACCACCGCGGCCCGCACGAAGGCGGCGCCGAGCAGGATCCTGTCGGCGGGAGCCCGCAGGGCGTTGTCCGTCTCGAGCGACGAGGACAGCGCCTCGATGTCGATCGTCTGCGACAGGTAGAAATGCGGGATCGTTCGCTTGGACCGGCTCATCGCCGCGGCGATGGCCTTGCGCATCTCGGCCATGTCGATCCGCCCGGGCGCCGGCTGGGCCGCCGCGCGTTCGCCGCGAGGCGCTCCGGCCGCCTCGACGTCCGAGAGCAGGATCGCGCCGCCGGGCCCCGAGCCCCGCAGGCCGGCGAGGTCGATGCCGCGCTCGCGCGCCAGGCTCCGCGCCGCCGGCGAGGCTCGGCCGGCCGTGGTGCCGGTCTCTGCCGGGGCCTCGTCGCGGGCGGCGGGTGCCGGCGGGCGCTCGGGTCGTCGAGGCTCGGCCGGGGGGGGCTGCGCTGGCGCCGTCGTCTCGGCCTCTGCCGCGCCCGTCTGGGCCGGCGTAGAGGCGGGGGCCGGCGCAGGTGCTGGGGTCGAGGCAGGTGCTGGGGCCGGCGCGCTCTCGCCCTCGGCCAGGATCACCGCCATCGGCGCGCCCACGGCGAGGGTCTGTCCCGGCTCGGCCGTGAGAGACTCGACGCGGCCCGCCTCGAACGTCTCGATCTCTATGGCGCCCTTCTGCGTCTCGACCACGGCCACGACGTCGCCACGCTGGACAGCCTCGCCAGGCGTCACCAGCCACTCGACAAGCTTGCCCGACTCCATGTCCGAGCCGAGCGAGGGCATGACGAAGATACCCATCTCAGCGACCCAGCAGGGCTTTCGCGGCCGAGACGATGGCCGCCGGCTGCGGGATCGCTGCGTCCTCGAGGTGCTTGGGGTAGGGGATCGGCACCTCTTCCGAGCAGACGCGGCCCACCGGCGCGTCGAGCGACCAGAACGCCTGCTCCATGATCCGCGCTGACACCTCGGCGGCGAGCGCGCCCGAGCGCCAGCCCTCGTCGACGATCACCGCCCGCCGCGTCTTGCCGACCGAGGCCATGATCGTGGCGTCGTCGAGCGGGCGGAGCGACCGCAGGTCGATCACCTCGGCCGAGATGCCCTCGCCCGCCAGCGCCTCGGCCGCCTCCAGCGTCTTGAACAGCGAGCCGCCGTAGGTGATCAGGCTGAGGTCCGTGCCCTCTCGGCGGATGGCGGCCGTCGAGATGTCGACCGGCCCGGCGGCGGCGTCGATCTCGCCCGCGCGGTTGTAGAGCATCACGTTCTCGAAGATGAGCACCGGGTCGGGATCGGCGAGCGCGGTCCACAGCATGCCGCGCGCATCCTCCAGCGTCGCGGGCGCAAGCACCTTGAGCCCCGGGATGTGCGCATACCACCCCTCAAGCGAATGCGAGTGCTGCGCGGCGAGCTGCTTGCCCGCGCCCGTGGCCATTCGGATCACCAGCGGCACGCCGAACTGGCCGCCCGACATGTGGCGCATCGTGGCGGCCGTGTTGAGGATCTGGTCGAGCGCGAGCAGCGAGAAGTTGACCGTCATCAGCTCGACGATCGGGCGCATCCCGGCCGCGGCCGCGCCGATTCCGGCGCCGGTGAAGCCCGATTCCGAGAGCGGCGTGTCGCGGATGCGCTCGGGACCGAACTCGTCGAGCAGGCCCATCGACACGGCATAGCAGCCGCCGTAGGCGCCCACGTCCTCGCCCATCAGGAACACCCGCTCGTCGCGCGCCAGCGCATCGCGCAGGGCCGCGCGGACGGCCTCGCGGTAGGTCGTCTCGACCGTCTCGCCAGAGGGAGCGGCGGGCTGCGGAGGGGGCGGCGCCTCGCCCAGCACGTGGCGTGCAAGATCCTCGAGCGGCTCCCACGGGGCGGCCTCGGCAAAGGCCACGGCCGCGTCGATCTCGGCGTCGGCCTCGGCCTCCAGCTCGGCCACGTCGCTGTCGTGGATGAGGTGCGCCGACAGCGCCCAGTCGCGGAAGCGCAGGATGGGGCCCTTGCCGCGCCATTCCTCCACCTCCGCCTTGTCGCGGTAGAGCTGGGCGTCGAACATCGAATGGGCGCGGAACCTGTAGGTGCGGCATTCGAGAAAGACCGGGCGGTTCGTCTCGCGGATCCGCGCGATCGCCCGGCCGGCCGCCGCCTCGACGGCGACCACGTCCATCCCGTCGACAACCTCCGAGGCGATGCCGTAGGCGGCGGCCTTGGCGTGGATGTCGGTCTCCGCTTCGGACCGGGCGAGGGCGGTGCCCATCGCGTAGCCGTTGTTCTCGCAGACGAAGAGCACCGGCAGGTCCCACAGCTCGGCGAGGTTCATCGTCTCGTGGAACTCGCCCTCGGCCACCGCGCCCTCGCCGAAGAAGCAGGCGGTCACCCGGTCTTCGCCCCGCATCCTGTCTGCCAGGGCCAGCCCGCCCGCCAGGGGCAGGCCGCCGCCGACGATGGCGTTCCCGCCGTAGAAGTTGGTGCCGGCATCGAACAGGTGCATCGAGCCGCCGCGCCCGCCCGAGCACCCTTCGGCCTTGCCGAACATCTCGGCCATCACCCGATCCATGGGCACGCCGCGGGCCAGCGCGTGGCCGTGCTCGCGGTAGGTGGCCACGATGCGGTCGCGGTCTTCCAGCAGCGGGATGATGCCCGCGGCGATCGCCTCCTCCCCGTCGTAGAGATGCAGAAAGCCGCGGATCTTCTGCTGCGTGTAGAGCTCGGCGCACCTGTCCTCGAAGCGGCGGATGCGGATCATCTCGCCGAGAAGGCGCCGGCAATGCGCGCGGTCGAGGCGGGGCTTGTCGGCTACGCTCATGTCTCGTCGGTCTCCAGGGTCGAGATGTCGCCCTCGGGCAGGCCCAGTTCGCGCGCCTTGAGCAGCCGGCGCATGATCTTGCCCGACCGGGTCTTGGGCAGCGTCTTGCGAAAGACGATCTCGCGCGGGGCGACGGCGGGGCCGAGCGTCTTGCGGGCATGGCCCCGCACCTCGCGCTCGAGCGCCTCGGAGGGCTCGAAGCCAGGGTTGAGCGTGACATAGGCCTTCACGACCTCGCCCGCGGTCTCGTCGGGCACGCCGATCACGCCGGCCTCGGCCACGGCCGCGTGCTCGATCAGCGCGCTTTCCACCTCGAACGGGCCGATCAGGTGGCCCGACGACTTGATGAGGTCATCGGCCCGGCCGACGAACCAGAAATACCCGTCGTCGTCGCGCATCGCGAGGTCGCCCGAGAGGTACCACCCCCCGGCGAAGGCCCTGGCATAGCGCGCCTCCTCGTGAAGGTAGCCGCGCATCATCGACGGCCAGCCGGGCCGCAGCGCGAGCTCGCCCACCTGCTTCGGCCCGAGCTCGCGCACGTCGTCGCCGTCTCGCTCGACGATCGCCGCCTCGATGCCCGGCAGTGGCTTGCCCATCGAGCCGGGGCGCACCTCCATGCCGGGGCGGTTGGCGATCATGATGCCGCCGGTCTCGGTCTGCCACCAGTTGTCGTGGAAGGGCTGGCCGAAGACCCCCGCCGACCACGTCACGGCCTCGGGGTTGAGCGGCTCGCCCACGCTGGCCAGGAACTCCAGCGACGAGAAGTCGTAGGGCGCCGCCGCCTCCGCGCCCGCGCGCATCATCATGCGGATCGCGGTGGGCGCCGAATACCAGATCTGCACCTTCTCGCGCTCGACGATCCCGTACCAGCGATCGAGCTCGAACTCCGCCTCGTCGACGATCATCGTCACCCGGTTCACCAGAGGCGAGACGATGCCGTAGGTCGTGCCCGTCACCCAGCCGGGATCGGCGGTGCACCAGTAGATCCTGCCCGGCGCGAGCCCCAGCGCCGCTCGCCCCGAATAGGCGTGGTAGGCGACCGCGCCATGCACATGCACCGCGCCCTTGGGGCGCCCCGTCGTGCCCGAGGTGAAGTGGATCAGCGCCGGCTCTTCGGGGTCCATGCGGACTGTCTCGAAGGTGGCCGGGGCGGCGGCCATCGCCGGGCCGAGGGCCGTGCAGCCCTCGGGCGCCTCGTCGCCCACGATCAGCACCAGCCTGAGGCTGGGAATCGCGTCGCGCCACGCGGCGATCTTGCGCCGATAGAGCGAGGCCGTGGTCATGAGCGCGGTGGCCTCGCCGATTTCCATGCGGGTGCGCACCGGCTCGGGGCCGAAGGCCGAGAAGAGCGGGGTAAAGACGAGGCCCGCCTTCAGCGCGCCGAGGGCCCCCGCATAAAGCTCGGGCTGCCGGCCCAGCAGCGCGAACAGGCTGTCGCCCCGGCCGAGGCCGTGCGCGGCAAGCACGTTGGCAAAGCGCCCCGCCTGCGCGCTCAGCTCGGCATAGGTGAGGTCCGACACGTCGCCCTCCCGGCCGAGCCAGCGCAGCGCGACCTGCCCGCCATGGCCGTCGGCGAGGTGCCGGTCGAGCGCCTCGTGCGCGATGTTGATCGTGCCGTCGTCGTAGCCCGTGACGACGGTCGGCCCTTCGGCCCACGGCTTCGGCTGGTTCGGCGATGCGGCCGCTTCGGTGGCGTTGATCGGCATTGGCTCCTCCCCGGGGTCGATCCTGCGTCGCTCCGGCGGGAGGCGAATTGACACTCGTCAACCGGCCATAGCTTTCCCGCGCCGGGATGGAGCGACCGGATGCCGCCTCCGATCGCGTCGGCCCCACAGGTGCAGGCGCGGTGCCCGGGCGAGCCTTGCCAGCCGCGAGACCCTCGCCCGCGCGATGCCCACCGGCGGCAAGCGCGTCCGGGCGGGGCCGCCCGAACGCTTGGCCGCGGTCCCTCGGCGGGTCGCCAGCCATCGACCCTGCGCCAGCCGTCGACGGCTTGGCCGTAATTCCACCCGCTCGCGCCCGATCGCGCGCGGCAGGGCACCTGCGCCGGGCTGGCGACGCGGAGGCAACCGCCTTGCCGCGGAACAAGGGCTCAGATGCGAGGTTCCTTTTCTGAAAACGCTGGATCTGGCGGGGCGGGCTCGACCGACGCGGCGACGCACCGCGCCCGGCGCGGCGGTGCCAGCCCGGGCGGGCTTCCACACGTCGCTCTCCCCCGGCCCCACGCGCCACCCTGCCCGGAGGAGTCCTCCCGTGACCGGTCGCCTCATCGTCGTCTCCAATCGCATCCCGACCGACGAGGTGCCCTCGGGCGGTCTCGTCGTGGCCATGCACGAGGCGCTTTCGGATCAGGGCGGCACATGGATCGGCGCCCATCCCGACCCCGCGTCCGAGCCGACCGACGCGCTCGAGCGTCTGCCCGCGCAAGGCTACGACAAGCGCGCGTTCCGCCTCACCGAGGAAGAGCGGCAGACCTTCTACCTGGGCTACGCCAATTCGGTGCTATGGCCGCTCTGCCACCGCAGGGTCGATCTGATCGCGCTCGAGACCGAATATGCCGAGGGTTACCTCGCCGTGAACGCCCGCGTGGCGCGGCAGGTGGCCAGCCTCGCCGGCCCCGACGACCTGATCTGGGTGCAGGACTATCACTTCTTTCCGCTCGCGGCCGAGTTGCGGCGGCTCGGCTGCCGGGCGCGGATCGGTCTCTTCCTGCACATACCGTTTCCGGTCGCTTCCGATCTCGCGGCGCTGCCCGAGCGCGACGCCTTTCCGCGCTGGCTGTCGGCCTACGACCTGCTGGGCCTCCAGACGCAGGCGGACGTGGCGCGCTGCCTGGAACTGTTCCGCAGCTTGCCGGATGCCGAGATGTTCCTCGACGGCAAGGTGAAACACGGCGCCCGTCTCTTCGCCGTCGCCGCCTTTCCCATCGGGATCGACGCCGAGGGCATGGCCGCCGCCGCCGCGGTCGGCGGCGGGCGCGAGATGGTCAAGCTCGCCCCCGACGAGGATCTCGTGATCGGGGTCGACCGGCTCGACTATTCCAAGGGCCTGCCGAACCGGCTGCGGGCCTTCGGGCAGGTGCTTGAGCACACGGAACTGGGCGCGCGGCGCCCGCACCTGATCCAGATCGCGCCGCCCTCGCGCGGCGACGTGCCCGCCTACCAGCGCATCCGCGCCGAGCTCGACGCCATCGCCAGCGAGGTCAACGGATGCCACGCCGATCTGGGCTGGACACCGATCCAGTACATCAACCGAAGCTACCCGCGCGAGACCCTGGCGCGGCTGTTCCGCGCCGCGCGCATCGGGCTGGTCACGCCGCTTGCCGACGGGATGAACCTCGTCGCCAAGGAATTCGTCGCCGCGCAGGACCCGGCCGACCCCGGCGTGCTGGTTCTGTCGCGCACCGCCGGCGCGGCCGAGAGGCTGAGCGAGGCGCTGCTGGTCAACCCCTTCGACATCGACGACATCGCGCGCGCCATCGAGGCGGGCCTCGCCATGCCGCTCGAGGAGCGGACGGCTAGGCACGCGGCGCTGCGGGCCGAGGTCTTCGAGCGTGATGTCGCCGCGTGGCGGTCGGACTACCTGCGCGCGCTGTCGGCCGTCACGGTCGCGCCCGCCCTGGCCTGAGCGCGGGCGGGCCTGCGCTCGCCCGCCGTGGTGGGGGCGCGGTCGGACATGCGCGGCGGCTCCCTGCGGCGTCCCCGCGGCGACGCCGGCCGCACCCTCTCGGCCCGTGCCGTGCACCCGGGGCTCGACCCGGGCGACCAAGGCGGCGAGCGCGACGGACGCGCGGTCAGACGCCGAGGAAAGGCGCGAGGGCGAGGTAGAGGGCGAGGGCGGGGCCGAGGGCGAGGCCCATCGGGAAGCGCCGGTCGGCCCAGCTTTCCCAGTCGGGGGCGAGGCGGCGCACCGCGGGAACCGCGCGCATGGCCCGGTGCGCAGCGAAGGCGCCGAGCATCACCGCGGCAAAAAGGTAGGCCATGAGCGCCCCGTCGGACGGCGCGATATAGGGTGCCATGGCGGCGGCGAATTTCGCGTCGCCCGCTCCGAGGACCCCGACCATGTTGAGCAGGAAGCCCGCGACCAGCACGGCCAGCCCGATGCCGATGCGCCAGCCATAGTCTGCCCATGGCAGCACGAGCGGACCGAGCAGAAGGAACGCCCCCGCGCAGAGCAGCACGGCGCCGTTGGGGATCTTCATGCGCGCCATGTCGGACCAGGCGACATAGACCGCCAGCGGCACCGCGACGGGCAGAAAGGCCCACGGGCCCAGCCGCGTGCCCGTGGCCACGACCCAGCCGAGCGCGGCAAGATAGAGCAGGGCGGCCGCCACCCATGGCGCGCGGCCCGCGAGGCGCGCGGCCGGGCTCGTGCCGCGCATTCCGGCATCGGTCGAGGTCATGGCGTCCTCCATCGGCTCGCCGCACGACGTGCCGCCGGAATGCAGCAGGAGCGTGGCAGGCCGCGGGAGTTCCGGGGGCAGCGCGCCCAGGCGGGCGCCGCCCTCGCCGGTCAGGCGCGTTCCAGGGCGCGCAGCGAGCGCACGGCCTCTTCGAAATGCTGCGGATGGGTGTCGATCGCGTCCTGCAGCAGCTCCTTGCCGATCACCACGTCGCCCTGCCGCACCGCCGCCAGCGCCATCGTGTGCAGGAGCCTCGCGCGCTCGGTCTGCGTCAGGTCGAGGATCGGCAACTGGTAGTTGCGCTGTGCGCCGCGAGCGAGCACAAGGTTGTTCTTGGCGGTGAACAGGTCGGGGTCGTATTGCAGCGCTTCGCCGAAGAGCCGCTCGGCATCGGCGAAGGCCCCGCGCGACAGCTTGGAATAGCCCCAGTTGTTGAGCGTGCCCGAAGGCGTCGTGGTCAGCCCGATTGCCGTCTCGTAGAAGTGGTCGGCCTTGCTCCACTCCTTGTTGCTGTCGGCGACCATCGCCTCGAGACGGTAGCGCCTGAAGGTCTCGTGCGTCGGCGGAATGTCGTCGAGCGCGGCCTCCGCCTCCGTCCACTTGCCGTTGCGGATCAGGGCGTCTGCATAGTTCACCCGGTCGTCGTGGGTTGCGCCCTCCATCTGCAGCACGCGCTCCCAGGCCGGAACGGCAGCCGCGTTGGAGCGGGCGCGCACCAGCGACCGGGCGAGGCCGCGCTGCAGGTCGATCCGGTCGGGCTGCTCGCCCACGGCGCGCTGGAAGTAGGCCACGGCCTCCCTCGGATCGGCCGCGGTCAGCATCAGGTCGGAGAGGTTGTTCTCGTCGATGGCGTTGACCGTCTGCATCGCGCGATCGACGTTGTCGTCGGGGCCGGCGCAGCCGGCGGTGAGCGCCGCGCCCGAAAGGCACAGCACCACGATGAAAGGATGGCGCATGGGGTCGCGTCCCTTTGCTGCTCGTTCTGCCTCAGGGTGCGCTCAGGATGCGGTAGGTTCCCTCGCCGCGGCGCACCAGCTTGTATCGTTCTCGTTTTTCGGCAGTGTCGGCGGGGTTTTCGAGCCGGGCAAGGGCGGTGCGGAGATTTTCACGGATTTCGGCACTTTCGCCACTGTCGAGCGCGAAGGCAGTGCGGAAGACGCGGGCGGCCTCTCCGGTCTCGCCCGTCTCCATCAGCACGACGCCCAGGTTGTTCCAGGCGGCGGCGTCGGTCTCGTCCTGTTCGATGGCCCGGCGCAGCAGCCGCTCCGCCTGGCCGAGGCGCCCGAGCCGAAGGTTGGCCGAGCCGAGCGCCGAGAGCACGTCGGCGGTCAGCCCGCTCTCGGCGCCGGCGCTGTAGAATTCCTGCAGGGCGAGTTCGTATTCGCCCGCCTCCATCAGCCGGTGTCCGACCGTCAGCCCGTCGACCGCGTCGGCGCGTCGGTCGACGCCTGGCGCCGAGCCGCCCTCGAGCGGCGCGAGCCGGCCGTCAGAGCAGCCGGCAGCGAGACCCACGACGAGGGCGAGGGCGATTGCGGGGCGGGCTGAAACGGGTCTTCTCGGCATCGCGGGCAACGCGGCTGGGCAGGGACGAACCCATGTTCGCCGCGCGGAGGGGATGCGCCAAGGCTGCTCGCATCGCCCCTCGGCGCCGCCCGCGCCAGCGTTGCTGATTTGCCAGAGCGGACGGCCGGCGGCGACGGGCGCCGTGCCTGCGGGACAGGCTCGCCGCCCGCCGGATCAGGGCATGCCGTTGCTGCCGAGCACGGTGAAGATGTCGTAGATGGAGGGGCCGATCAGGATGATCAGCAGCGGCGGCACGGTGAACATCATCGTGCCGAGCGTCAGCTTGGTCGGCAGCTTGTTGGCCTTTTCCTCGGCCCGCATCACCCGCTTGTCGCGCATCTCGGCGGCGTAGACCCGCAGCGCATCGGCCAGCGAGGTGCCGAACTGGGCCGATTGCACCATCACGGTGACGAAGCTGCCGATGTCGGTGACGCCCGCGCGCGTGGCCATGTCCTTGAGCACCTGCGACTTGTCCTTGCCCGCCTTCATCTCCGAGGAGACCAGCTCGAACTCCTCGCCGAGGGCGGGGTAGCCGGCCTTCACCTCCTTCGAGACGCGCAGGATCGCCTGCTCCATCGACTGGCCGGCCTCGACGCAGACGAGCATCATGTCGAGCGAGTCGGGAAAGCCGTTCTCGATCTCCTCCTGGCGGCTCTGCACCCGGCGCTCGACCCAGTATTTCGGCAGGAAGTAGCCGATCGCCGCCGGTCCGATCACCGCCAGCACCAGCTGCTGGGTGGTGACCTCGCCGCTGGCCGAAGAGATCAGGCCATAGAGCAGCCCGATCGCGAGAAAGCCGAGGGCCAGCACGAATTGCAGCGCGTGGAAGTTCCGCACCGCCGACTTGGAGCGATAGCCGGCCTGCAGCATCTTGAGCCGGGCCGACGACATCTCTTCCTCGGTCTGGGGCTCGAGGAAGCTCGAGAACCGGTCGAGCTTGTCGCCGCGGCCGCTGTCGTGGCGCAGGGCCTTGCGGTCGGCCGTGGCGGCAGCGCGACCGCGGCGGACATCGTCGCGCAGCTTGTCGAGCGGGTCGCGCCGCTGCCGCAGGAAGACCGGCAGCGTGAGCGCGACGAGCAGCACGCCGAGCGCGCCGACCGCGTAGAGAGGGCCCAACTCGCCGAACCGGGCGACAAGGAAGTCGTTGATCTGTCCGAACATGTCCATCCGTGTCGTCCCTCAGACCTTGATGTTCACCATCATCCGCATGAAAATCACGTTGACGACGAGCAGGGCGCCGACCGCGATACATGCCGGGATGAAGAGAGCGGTATTCTTCACGTCATCGTAGTAATCGGGCTGGATCACCACGATCCCGAGCAGGGCAACGAGCGGGAAGACCGACAGGAACATCCCCGACCACTTCGCCTCTGCGGTGATCGCCTTGACGCGACGGAAGAGCTTGAAGCGGGCGCGGATCACCTTGGCCAGGCCGTCGAGGATCTCGGCGAGGTTGCCGCCGGCCTGGCTCTGGATCGTCACGGCGACGGCGAGAAAGCGCATGTCCTGCATGTCGACGCGCTCGGCCAGCGCCTTGAGGCTTTCCGACACGTCCCGCCCGTAGGCCGCCTCGTCGGCGATCATGCCGAATTCCGAGCCGAGCGGGTCGGGCACCTCCTTGGCGACGATGTTGATGGCCGACGAGAAGGGGTGGCCGACGCGCAGCGAGCGCACCATCAGTTCCACCGCGTCGGGCAGCTGCTCCTCGATCAGCGCGAGGCGCTTCTTGGCCTTGTTGTTCACCCAGACATAGACGCCGCCCACGCCCATGCCGATCGCCACCATGACGCGCACGCCGAGGCCGGCCTCGGTGCCGAGCGTCAGGCCGGCGAAGGCGAAGGCCGACAGCACCATCATGATCAGGATCAGTTGCGGTGGGGAGAAGGCGATATTGGCCTTCTGCGCCTTCTCGGCGAGGATCGCGTAGAGCGGGATGCCCTTCGCGTTCATGTGCTGCGAGACCTCCTTGCGGAGCTGCTCCAGCACCTCTTCGCGCCCGGCGCCCTTCTCGAGCAGTTCGAGGCGGCGGTTGAGCCGGTTGTTGAGGCTGATCGACTTGCCGAAGGCCGTGAGATACAGGCCCTCGACCACGAGCAGCACCGCCACGAAGACGATGGCGTAGATCAGGGGTTCGGCGGAGATCTGCATGGGGGCCTACCTGCTCTCGGGGCTGGGGGTCGTCGCGCCGCGGGTCATTGCGCCGCGATGGGGTCGTAGATGGTCGAGGGCAGGTCGTAGCCCCACTGGCGGAACCGGTCGGCGTAGTAGGAGCGGACGCCCGTGGCGTTGAACCGGCCGATGATCTTGCCGTCGGGGCCGAGCCCGAGGCGTTCGTAGCGGAAGATCTCCTGCATCGAGATGACCTCGCCCTCCATGCCGGTGATCTCGGTGATCGACACCATGCGCCGCGAGCCGTCCTGCAGGCGGCTGGCCTGCACGATCAGGTTGACGGCGCTGGCGATCTGGGCGCGCACGGCCTTGAGCGGCATCTCGATGCCGGCCATCGCGATCATGTTCTCGAGGCGGCTCACCGCGTCGCGGGCGCTGTTGGCGTGGATCGTGGTCATCGAGCCGTCGTGGCCGGTGTTCATGGCCTGCAGCATGTCGATCACCTCCTCGCCACGCGTCTCGCCGACGATGATGCGGTCGGGGCGCATCCGCAGCGCGTTGCGCAGACAGTCGCGCTGGGTGACGGCGCCCTTGCCCTCCACGTTGGGCGGGCGGCTCTCCATCCGGCCGACATGGGTCTGCTGGAGCTGGAGCTCGGCGGTGTCCTCGATCGTCAGGATGCGCTCGGCATCGTCGATGAACGAGGACAGGGCATTGAGCGTGGTCGTCTTGCCCGAGCCCGTGCCGCCCGAGACGATCACGTTGAGCCGCGTGGCCACGGCGGCCTGGAGGTAGGCCGCCATCTCCTCGGTGAAGGCGCCGAACTTGACGAGGTCGTCGACCGACAGCTTCTCCTTCTTGAACTTCCGGATCGAGACCAGCGAGCCGTCGACCGCGATCGGCGGCACCATCGCGTTGAAGCGCGAGCCGTCGGCCAGGCGCGCGTCGACATAGGGGTTGCTCTCGTCGACGCGCCGGCCGACGGCCGACACGATCTTGTCGATGATCCGCAGCAGGTGGCGCTCGTCCTTGAAGGTGACGTGAGACAGTTCGAGCCGGCCTGCGCGTTCGACGAAGACCTGCTGCGGCCCGTTCACGAGGATGTCGTTGACGTCATCGTCCTGCAGGAGCGGCTCGAGCGGGCCGAGACCCTTCACCTCGTCGTAGAGTTCCTGGTGCAGGGTGCCGCGCTCCTCGCGGTTGAGCACGACGCCCATTTCCTCGAGGCTCTCGGCGGCGATGGCCGCGATCTCCTCGCGCAGTTCCTTCTCGGTCGCCGTCTCGAGCGCGGAGAGGTTGAGGTTGTCGAGGAGCGCCTTGTGCAGCTCCATCTTGACCTCGGCCAGTCGCTCCTTGCGGCGCTTTTCCTTGTCGACGGGCGCGGCCTGGGCCGGCGTGCCGCGGCCCTGGGCGGCGCCGGTCGGCTTGCGCTGAACGCTCGGACGCGCCTCTGCCTCGGCAGGGCCTGCGGCGGTCGCGGGCTCGGCGCCCGAGGGCGCGGCGGCGGGCGGGGCGCCCGTGCGGGCGGGCAGGCCGGTCTTCTTGTAGCGCGAGAACATCCGTCAATCTCCGGCGGTTCGGTTCAGCCGCCCGCCGCGTCGGCGGCGGCGAGTTCGTGCAGCGAGGCGGCGAGCTTGGCGATCTCCTTGCGGAGCGGGTTCTTGGCGGCGTTGACCGACAGGGGCAGGCCGTGATCGTCGGCCTCGGCCACCTGTCGGCCGCCGTCGGGCAGCATCAGCTCGATGTCGATGTCGAGGCTTTCGGCCAGCCGCTTGGCGCGCGCCTTGCCCTGCAGGTCGGTCAGGCGCGGCGCGCGATTGAGGCCGTAGCGGATGCGCTCGATCGGCAGGTCCTCGCCCTTCAGGAGCCGGACGAAGCGCAGCGTGTTCTGCGCCGAGCGCATGTCGAGCTCGAGCAGCGCCAGGTAGACATGCGCCGCCGAGAGCACCGCCTCCGACCACACGACCAGTGTCGAGGGCATGTCGATCACCACGAAGTCGAAGCTCGCGCGCGCCAGCTCGATCAGCGCCTTCATGTCGTCGGCCGACACGATGTCGAGCGGCAGCATCTCCGACGGCGCGGTCAGCACGTGCAGCTTCTCCTCGTGGAGCTGCATCGCGCCCAGCATCGCCTCGGCGTCGGCCTGCTGCAGGTCGGACAGGAACTCGAACACCGCGTCGCGGCGCGGCAGGTCGAGATAGGTGCCGACAGAGCCGGTCTGGAAGTCGAGATCGAGCAGGCACACCTTGGGCGGCTGCGCGTCCTTGCTCTTGCGCAGCGACTTGTCGGGGTTGGCGAGCTCCCACGCGAGGTTGACGGCGAGGGTGGTCGCGCCCACGCCCCCCGCGAGGCCGTGGACGGGCAGGACAACGCCGTTACGCCCGCCGCCCCCGCCGGCGATGGGGCCCGACCCCGCGACATGGACATGCGCCATCGGCTCCGGCGCCGGGCGGCGCATCCGCTCCAGCGCCTCCGACAGCGCGCCCTCGGGCAGCGGATAGGGCAGGAAGTCGGTCGCGCCGAGCCGCAGCAGCTGGTGCAGGGCGACGGGGCTCACGTCCTCGGCCACCAGAACCACGCGGATGCTGCGCTCGTCGGCGGCCGAGATGATCTCGCCGATGAGCTGGAGCTGGTCCTCGTCCTCGTTGTCGATGGCGATGGCGACGAATTCGAGCGATCCGGCCTCGGGCTGGGCGAAGAAGGGCAGCGCATCGTCGAACGACAGGTCGCCCCAGCTCTCTCCGAGCTCGGCTTCCATGTCCTCGATCAGAAGGTCGAAATTCTGCACGTCTCTGCAGATCGTGCAGGCGGTGATCGGAGCCGCCTCCGGCTGCAGGGCTGCACTGCTTTCCATGGCCTCACGTCCTTCTCGCCAGGGGGCGGCGGCGGGCTCGGTCCGGCCGGGCGTGTCCAGCCGCGACGTCCGGCGTCGCCACCCCTCGCACGACTGGGTATGCCGCACTCTTCCTTGGCAGGTTGTCGGCGCCGAACGCGGCGGAATTTTGGCGAGAGTGCCGCATTTGTGCGGTTTCGGCACAGGCGCGGGCGTGGCCGGGCGCTCTGTTTCGCAGGGCAGGATAAAGTCGCCCGGGCGCCGCGCGCGGCCGGAAACGAAAACGGCGCGCCGGGGCGCGCCGTTTCCTGGGTGTCGCTGGGTCAGGGCGCCGGGGCGCCCCGGTGTCACTCGTTGGTGGCGTCGCCGAACGTGATGAACTCGGGCTCGGGCGCGGCGCTCTCGACATAGCCGTTATAGGTCGCGCGGGCATACTTGCCGTCCCAGGTACGGCCCGGGCAGGCGCCGACCTTGCTCACATACTTGCCAGCGGCCGATCCGGGGGCGACCTGGCAGGTCTGCACGAGATGGTTGTTCATCGTGGCGTTGCCGAAGTTCGACGGCGTGATCTGGCTGCCGGCCTCGTAGGCGCATCCCGAGGCGAGGAGCGTGACGGCCAGGGCCGCGCCCGTGGCGAGGCGGAGCCGCGCGGGGCGGGAGGGGAGGGTGAAGCGGTCCATGTGCCTTACTCCATCACGTAGCCATAGGAGCCCGAGAAGTCCTGCCGGGCGACCTCGCCGGCACCCCCCGAGACGGGGCGCGTTTCGCGCGCGGTCACCCCGCGCAGGAAGAGGTCGGCCTCCGAGGGCGGGCGGATGCGGTCGGTCGGCAGGGCCAGCGTCTCGCCGCGGGTGGGCGACACGAGGTGGGCGGAGATGATGATGACGAGCTCCGACTGCTCGCGCCGATAATCCGTCGAGCGGAACAGCGCGCCGAGCACCGGGATGTCGCCGAGCCAGGGCACCTGGCTGGCCAGATCCTCGAAGTCGTCCTCGAGCAGGCCCGCGATGGCGAAGCTCTCGCCGTCGCGCATCTCGACGGTGGTCGTCGCCCGCCGGGTGCGGAAGCCGTTGACCTGGAAGATTCCGGTGTCGAGCGAGACCGAGGGATCGAGGCCCGAGACCTCGGAGGTCAGCCGCAGGTTGATGTTCTCACCCACGACCCTGGGGGTCATGTTGAGCAGGATGCCGAAGGGCTTGTACTCGACCGAGATGCCGTCGTCGGTCTGCACCGGAACCGGGTATTCGCCGCCGGCGAGGAACTCGGCCGCCTGGCCAGACAGGGCGGTGAGGTTCGGCTCGGCCAGGGTGCGCAGGAAGCCGTTCGTCTCGAGCGCCTCGATCAGCACGGCGAACTCGACGTCGCCGGCGCCGACGCCGATCTGGAAGGCGCCCTGGTTGCCGCCGCCGAGCGTTACGCCGGTCCCGGGGTCGCCGTCGAAGAGATTGGCGAGGTTGTCGCCCAGCAGGTAGGTGCCGGTGCCCGTCACGGTGCCGATGTCGGTGTCGTCGTTGAGGAAGTTCGCCGCCACCGAGGCCGAGAGCGCCTTGGACACCGAGCGCGACATCTCGGCGAAGCGCACCTTCATCATGACCTGCTGGGTGCCGCCGACCTCCATGAGGTTCGACACCCGCTCGGGGGCGTAGCGGTTGGCGAGGTCGAGCGCCGAGTCGATCGCCTGTGCCGACGAGACGACGCCCGACAGCACGATCCCGTCGTTGGCCGGGCGCACCTCGATCTGCTCGCCCGGGAGCACCTCGCGCAGCCGCTCCTTCAGTTCGCCCACGTCGGCGGTGACCTGCACCTCGACATTGGTGATCAGGCGGCCCTCCTCGTTGAGGAGCGTCAGCGTCGTGCGCCCGGGCGCGCGGCCGAGCACGTAGATCGACGATTCCGAGAGGGTCGAGATGTCGGCGATCTGGGGGTTGGCGATCGAGAGTTCGGCGAAGGGCGTGTCGCTCTCGACGACGACGGCCTTGTTGATCGGCACCTTGAGCGCCCGCTGGATCGTCCCGCCCTGCAGGCGGAGCGTCTCGGCCTGGACGATGTGCGGCGTGGCCGCGAGGGTGACGGCAAGGCCCATCAGACCCGCCCGAAGTAGCGTCTTGACTGTCATGTGACCTGCCTCTTGTCACGATTGGGGAACGGGTCTTTGTGCCCGCATTGGCCGGCAGACTGCCCGCGATCCGCTTTTCGGGCAATAATCAGGGGTTTAAGGGGCACTATTTATGTAGTGGCCGGGCAACACATTGTTGCACCTTCCCCATCTCTTGGGGGCCACGAGCCCGCCGCACCCCGGATGTGGGGCCTCCGTATAGGACCCCGGCAGCGCCGCGCGCGGGGGGCGGGGGTGAGGCCGGTTGCGGGGGACAGGCGCGGCGATCCTTGCCGGGCGCGGCCGCACGGGGCGGCGCCGTCGATCTGCAGCCTTGCGGCCGGGGGCGGGCGGCGCACGCGTCGCAGGCCCGCCGTCGCAGACCCGCCGTCACGGGCGCCCCGTCACGGGCGCCCCGTCACGGGCGCCCCGGCATGGACCCCTGCCACGGGCCCGCCATTGCGGGCGGCCCGCGACGACGCCGCCGGACCACCGCCGGCGACGGGCCGGCCGTGGTCTGGGGGCAGGGTGTCGTCCCGCGGAGCAACAGGTGCCGCCGCGAGGATGGGATGCGGGTCAGGCCGTCTCGGCCAGGCCACGCTCCTCGGCAAGGTCCTGCATGCGCTTCTGCAGCTTCTCGAAGGCGCGCACCTCGATCTGGCGGATACGCTCGCGGCTGACATTGTAGACGCCCGACAGATCCTCCAGCGTGACCGAGGGCTCGGTCAGGCGGCGCTGGGTCAGGATGTCCTTCTCGCGGTCGTTCAGCACGTCCATCGCCTCGGCGAGCAGTTCGCGGCGCACCGACATCTCGTCGGCCTCGGCATACTGGCCCGCCTGGTCGGCGCCCTCGTCCTCGAGCCAGTCCTGCCACTGGGTCGAGCTGTCTTCCTCGGTGCCGATCGTGGCGTTGAGCGAGGCGTCGCCACCCGACAGGCGCCGGTTCATCGAGATCACCTCGTCCTCGGTCACGCCGAGGTCGTGGGCGATGCGCGCCACGTTCTCGGGGCGCAGGTCGCCCTCTTCCAGCGCGCCGATTCGGCTCTTGGCCTTGCGCAGGTTGAAGAACAGCTTCTTCTGTGCCGAGGTCGTGCCGAGCTTCACCAGGCTCCACGACCGCAGGATGTATTCCTGGATCGAGGCGCGGATCCACCACATCGCGTAGGTCGCCAGCCGGAACCCCTTGTCCGGGTCGAAGCGCTTGACCGCCTGCATCAGCCCGACATTCGCCTCGGAGATCACCTCGGCCTGGGGCAGGCCGTAGCCGCGATACCCCATGGCGATCTTGGCCGCCAGGCGCAGGTGGCTGGTGACCAGCGTATGGGCGGCCTCGGTATCCTGATGGTCGGCCCACCGCTTGGCGAGCATGAACTCTTCTTCCGGTTCCAGCATCGGAAACTTGCGGATTTCCTGCAGATACCGGTTGAGCCCCTGCTCGGGAGAGGGGGCGGGAAGATTGGCGTAGGTACTCATCTGTGCTTGCCCTCCGAACCTGTTGCCCCTTTCGTTCCGCGTCGCCCGGTCTGCGCGTCCCGGCCTACCAGCAGGCCTGACGCAGGGGAATACTGCGCGAAAGGTGTCGTTTGCGTTAACATATGGCATCTGAACCGATCGGTTCAAGTTGAAGTCCTCCGCAACGTTAGGAGATACACCTGCGCGCCTGCGCATGGAACGGTCTGCAACATCGTATCACGTCCCTTTGCCGATTGTTTCAGGCACCCCGCGCGCCCGATCACGGAGCGCATGGCGCGGGCCGAAGTTCCCGCTTCGGGCGGCCAGCGCGGGAGGCGCGGGGCGCGGTTGGCCGGGCGTCGATGTCTCCCCTTCCCTCCTAGGGGCCGCGCAGCGCGGCCAGCAGCCGGCCGAAATCCGCGGGCAGGGGGCTGTCGAACGCCAGCCGCTCCCCCGTCACCGGGTGGAAAAAGCCGAGCCGGGCCGCGTGCAGCGCCTGCCGGGGAAACGCGTCGACGGCCCCGGCCACGCCGCCCCCGAGGGCCCGCGCCGAGGCGCGGCGTCGCCCGCCATAGGTGGCGTCGCCGATCAGCGCGTGCCCGGCATAGGCCATGTGCACCCGGATCTGGTGGGTGCGCCCCGTCTCGAGCCGGCACTCCAGCAGCGCGGCGGCGGGCGGCGTGCCGAACGCCTCCAGCACCTGCGCATGGGTAACGGCCGAGCGCCCCCGTTCCCATGTCACCGCCTGGCGCTGCCGGTCGGTGCGGTGGCGGTCGAGCCGGGTGCGCAGGGTCAGGCGCCCGCCCGACCAGGACACCCCGCGCAGCCCCGACAGCCTCGGGTCGGCCGGGTCGGGGACGCCGTGGCAGAGCGCGAGATACGCGCGCTCGACCGCGTGCGCCTCGAACTGGGCGGCGAGGCCGTGATGGGCGGCGTCGGTCTTTGCGGCCACCAGCAACCCGCTCGTGTCCTTGTCGATCCGGTGCACGATGCCGGGCCGCTTCTCGCCGCCCACTCCCGACAGCGTGGCGCCGCAATGGGCGAGCAGCGCATTGACGAGCGTGCCCGACGGCGCGCCGGGGGCGGGATGCACGACCATTCCGGCGGGCTTGTCGACGACGATAAGGTGCGTATCCTCGTAGGCCACCGAAAGCGGGATCGCTTCTGCCGCCGTGGCCACCTCGGCCGCCTCCGGCAGCGCGATCTCGATCAAGTCGCCCGCCGCCACCTTCGCCTTCGGTTCGGTCAGCGCAGCGCCGCCTCGCGTGACAGCGCCCCCGGCGATGAGCCGCGCGAGGCGCGAGCGCGAGAGGGCGGCCGCCTCTGGCACGTCTCGCGCCAATGCCCTATCGAGGCGTGGCGGCGGGTCGTCCCCGATCACGACCCGGATGAGCCGGAGCCCCTGTTCCATGCCGGATCTCCCCAAAGAGCCCGAGCCGCGCGACCCTGCCGCGGGTGCTGGTCCGCGCGAGCCCACGGCGGAGGAACTGCGCGGCCTGCGCCTCCTGCGCGGCCTCGTGACCGTGCTCACGGCGACGATGATCGCGGGCATCGCCGCGATCGTGGTGCTTCTCTACCTCAGGCTGCCGGGGGGCGCCACGGCATCTGCACCGCCCGCGCCCGCCCCGTTGCCGGCCCAGCTGCCGGCCCTGCCGGGCTCCATCACCCTGCCGGAAGGGGCGCGGGCGCAGGCGGTGACGGCGGGGCCGGGCTGGTGGGCTGTGGTGACCCGGGCCGGCGACATCCTGCTCTACGACGCCGAGGGCACCCTCCTGCGCCGCATCGCGGCCGAGGAACTCGCAGCCGACTGATCCGGCCGCGAGTCGGTCCGGCGGCGGAAATGGCGCCGAATTGCGGCCGGTCTCGACCCGCCTACCAGCCCTGCCGCCGGCGCTCCGTCGTCAATCCGGCCGATCCGGCGCAACCAATGACGATTTTGCGACAATTTCGCAGAAATTTGGACACGGTTGTGTCCGCCGGCGCAGGGTGAGCGGGCAGATTGTGAACGGGTTGCTGAATGACGAGTCCCATCGAGCGGATGCGCGAGCGAGCGGAAGCCTTCCACGTGCTCGGGCTGAGCGAGACGGCCGCTCCGGGCGAGATCCGGGCGGCGTGGCGGCGGGTGGCCTTCGAGGTGCATCCCGACCGGACCGGGGGCGATTACGACGACTTCATGCGCGCCAAGGCCGCCTACGAGCTGTTGCGGCCCGATGGAGAGGCGGGCGCGCGGCCGTCGGCTTCTGCGGCGCGCGGCTTCCGCACCGGGCGGTCGCCCACGGGCGCCCGGCCACGGGTGGCGACCCGCCGCGTGCCGCTTGGCGCAGAGGCGGTCGCGGCCTGCCGGGCGCTGCTCGAGACGGGGGAGGCCGGCGAGCCCGTGTCCGAGGCCGCCGCGTCTGCCGCGGGCCATGTTCCCGATGCGGTCGAGCGGCATGGGCGCAGCCTGACCTACATCGTGGCAACGGAGCTCTCGGAGGGCATCAACCGGGTCGCCCTGCCCACCGCGCTGCTCGAGGACAACCGCAGGGTCAAACCGCGAATCGTGACGGTGCGCGCCGCCCGCTCCGGGGCGGGCGAGGTCCGCGTTCCCGACCGCCAGCGTGCCCGCCTGTTTCCCGGAGCGCGGAGCGTCACAATCCGGTTCGGTCAAAGCTGAGCGGCAAGGGGCCTGGCGTGGCGGCATCGCCGCCCTCGGGCCTGGGGCGAGCGGCGCATGCGGTCGCCTGTCCTGTCAGGTCGACGGCGGGGCCGCACCGCGGCACGGATCGACGCGCCGCGCCGGACCGAGGAGCCTACCCGGTAGCCTGCCGCAACGACCGCCGCCATGCTGGCCGATCATGACAGCGACCGCGTGCGTTCTCGCCGCTGGACGGACCTTGCGATGGCCACGCCCGGCCGAAAGCATCCGTGCGCCGGGTCTCGCCCACCGCCGCGACACTGTGACGACGCCCGACGCGGTCACCACGCGACGCGCGGCAGGCACGAGAGGGACATCTGCCCGCATGCGGATCGCCTCGGACCCCTGAATTCACGGACGATCGCCCCGGCCCCACCCGTCGCGCCGACCGCCGCTCCTTCACGTGTCGCCTGACATGGCGCCCGTGCGACGGAGTGCACGCGTCTGCAGAGCCGGAACCCGTGCTGCCTGCGGGCGGTTCCGGTCTCGTCACCTCCGATCGCGAGAGGTCCTCGCTCCGGCCGCGGGCGCCTGCCGGAGGGTGAACGGCAACCGAATGAACCGCACCGGGGCGAGGCGGATTGCCGCGCGGGCCGGAGCTTCAAACTTCACATTCGATGCAGACATTGGAATGTGATCGACTTCGCAACCGAGAGGGATGTCATGACCGACCGCAGCAAGAGCATCGAGAACCTGCAGACGGCGCTGGCAATGGAGCTGACCGCCGTCAACCAGTACCTGCTGCACGCGCACACGCTGGAGGACTGGGGGCTCGACAAGCTTGCCAGCCGCATGCGCGACGAGATGCAGGAGGAGCTTGGCCATGCCGGCCAGTTCATCGACCGCATCATGTTTCTCGGCGGCACGCCCGAGCTGAGCGCGACCAAGACGCCGCAGATGGCCGAGACGCTCGAGGGCCTGTTCGAGGCCGACAAATCCGAGGAGCAGGGCGCCATCGACTTCTACAGCCGTGCGGCGCGCGACGCGGCCGAGGCCAACGACATCGGCACCCGCACGTTGTTCGAGACCATCGTGATGGACGAGGAAGGCCACTGGGACTGGCTCGACCGTCAACTCGCCACGCTCAAGCGTATGGGCGAGCCGGCCTTCATGTCGATTTACATGAGCGGCGAGAGCGGGGAGGGCTGAGCGCCCTCCCGCGGCCAGCCTCGCCCGCGTGTTTCGGCGGGTCTGTCCACGCATCGGCGCGCGGGCACTCAAGCGGGCCGCCAGCGTGGCGCGAGGCCGCCCTGGCCATCCGCGAGGTTGCACGCCCTTCGCCGCTGCTCGCGGGGGCCGGCCCCCCGGTCTCCGTCGGCGCCTGCAGCCCGCTCATCCAAGCCACACGGCGGCGGCGCCGACGGCAATGACCGCGGCGTAGATCGGAAGCACCGTCAGGCCGAGCCGCGCCGACCCCGCGACGGCGCTGATGGCCCCCTTGACCGCGGTGTTGACGGACACGGCGATGAATATCGCGATGGCGCCGCTCGCCGCGGCCAGATCTTCGCCCACCAGCTTCGACACCGAGATCGTCAGGGCGTCGACATCCGTGATGCCCGACAGGGCCGCACCCGCATACACGCCGCCCGTGCCGAGCCAGAGGTCGAGGTAGTGGACGGCGAGAAGCACGGCCGCGAGGACGGCCCCGAACGAAAGCGCGGTGGTCAGCTCCAGCGGGTTGGCGATGCCCTCCACCGCGTCGCTCGCATCCGGCCCCCCGTCCGAGCGGGTGAACACGAGCAGGGCGCCGGCACACCCTGTCGCGGCCATCACGCCCATGGGCAACGCGAGCGGCAGCACGAGGCTGGGCTCGAAGACCGCGACGAGCACGAGGATCCTCAGGAACGTTACCGACCCCGCGACCACGATGCCGGCCGCGGCGAGGGGCGCGATCGCGGGGCGGGCCTTGACGAGGCGGGCGAGGGCCAGCGTGGTCGAGGTCGACGAGGCGAGGCCGCCGAACAAGCCGGTCAGCGGTATGCCGAGGCTGGCGCCGCCCAGTCTAATCGCGCCGTAGCCGAAGAATGACAGCCCGGCCACCACGACGGCCGCCCACCACAGCTCGTACGGGTTGAGCACTTCGCCGGGGCCGTAGCCCTCGTTCGGCAGGAGCGGCAGGACGACCACCGAGATCAGCGCGAGCTTGAGCAGCGCATCGAGTTCGAGCTGGCGGACGTGCGCCACCCATCGGTGCAGCCGCGCCTTCATCGACAGGAGCAGCGCCGCCACGACAGCGACCGCGGCGGCCGGCGCCATCGCGCCCAGCACCGATACGGCCCCGAGGGCGAAGGTCAGCAGCAGCGCGACCTCGGTCGTCAGGCCCAGATCGTCGTCGATGCGCAGGCGCACGGCATAGCTGACGGCGAGCAGCGCGGCGAGGGCGGCGAGCGCGATGGCAAGCACGACCGGCGCGGTGAGATCGGCGAGCCAGCCCGCGAGACCGCCCAGCAGCCCCGCGAGGGTAAATGTCCGAATGCCGGAGATGCGCCGTCCCTCGGCCTCGTCCCGACGGTGCCAGCCGCGTTCGAGCCCGAGCAGCAGGCCGATGGCCAGGGCCAGCCCGAGACGGAGGAAGATCTCGGTGTCGTCCATTCCCGTCCTATGGACGCGGCGCCGCGCACGGGCCGCGACCGCGGTCAACGGCGGGACGCGCCGATCGTGCCTCGGGCGACGCATGTCCGCGGCGGGGCAACGCGGCGGTCGGGGTGCCATGCGTGCCGGCGGGTTCGGGAAAGCCCGGTGCAGCGGGTGCAGGGCACGACGGAAAGCCGGAATTGTCGCACAAGGACCTGTCCATCGAGAACCCCGCGGAGAAGCTCGACCAGTGGGAGGCCGACGCCGTCAGGATGCAGTCGAAGCACGACGAGGTCCAGCCCGGCGCCGGGATCGCCCTCCGCCCGCAGATCGACGGGGCGGAGCTGGCCCCGAGGCAGGGCGTGCGGCCGGACAGCCCGCAAGGGCCGAGCCGAGGGCCGGCGCCCTGGACACGAGAGACACGCTTTCCCGGGCCTCGAGCGACGACCACGGCGGCAAGGGGCCGACCGACCGGGCTGCGGGCGCTCCGATCAGATCTCGTTGCGAACCTGCGCGTAGGTCAGGGCCGCGAAGATCCCGGTTCCGCCCAGCACGTTGCCGGCGAAGGCTGGCAGCACGCCGCCCAGGAGCGCCGCGCGCAGCCCGAGTTCCCCGAGCGCCACGAGCAGGAACAGCTCGGTCGCGCCGGCCACGACATGCGACATCCCGCCCACGCCGATCATATAGGTCAGCAGGAGGATCATGAGCACCTCGCCCGCACCGTCCATCCGCGGCAGCGTCCAGACGAGCGCGGCGACGATGAACCCCGCCGGAATGCCCCAGGCGAAGTGCTGAAGCGGCGTGGCCTCGGCATAGTGGCGCGACACGGCGAGCACTCCGTCGAATCGCGCCTCGGGCAGGATGTGGCCGTAGGCGAGCACGAGCGCCGCCGCCGCGCACCCCAGGAGGTTCGCCGCGAGCACGGTGCCCCACAGCCGCGCGGTCTGGGCGAATTTCGTGCGCGTCGGCGCAAGAAACAGCGGCAGGATCGGCGTGATCGTGTTCTCGGTAAACAGCTGCATCCGCCCGAGAATCACGATCAGGAAGCCGATCGTGTAGCCGATGTTGGAAATGGCCGGCGCCCACTCGGCCTCGGGCAATAGCGACGCCAGCACTCCCTTGCTCACCACCGAGGTGCTGAGCGCGAATCCCGCCGCCACGCCCGACCACCACAGCGCCGAGACAGGCCGCGACAGTTCGTGCTCGCCATCGCGCCGGATCGCCTCGAAGATGACCGACGAGGGGACCTTGGCGTATTCCTCCGCCTTTTCTTCTTCCTCCCGATCGAGGTTGGCCTTGTCTGACATCGTTCCGCCCCTTTCTGCCCGCCCAACGCGCCGCGGGGTCGGCTGGATCCTCGCCCGGACAGCGACGTCCTCCAACCCGTTTCGCGGATTTTTCAAGCGGACCACGCACGAGCCCCCGGCCCGTTCACGGGCGGCGCTGCCGCGTTTTTCGGCCGGGTGCTCTCGATGGGCCGTCGCCGGCGGTTCCGTCCGCCGCCCTGCAGCCGCGTGGCACCGCTCCGGGCGAGGGGGCTCGCCGACCGGCGGTCGCGCTTTCGGCCCGCCGTGCGGCGCGCCCTGCGGGAGGCGATGCGCGCCTGCCGGGGAGGGAGAGGCCTCGAGGCGCCCGGACCGGCAGCCGCCGGGCAGGCGGCGAGTCGGGGTCGGTCGCCGCGGCGCGGGCCGAACCTCTCACGGCAGGCATTGCCGCGCGCCGCCGACGCCGATACCCCTGAGGGCATACCGATGCGGATCGCGGAGGCGCCGATGGCCCTGTTCCCTCTCTACCTCGCGATCTGCGCCGTTCCGGCCGCCGCGGGCATCCTGTTCAAGCCCGGCACCTGGTACCGGGCGCTCGACAAGCCCGCCTGGACGCCGCCGGATGCGCTGTTCCCGGTGATCTGGGCGGTGCTCTATGTCCTGATGTCGCTCGCCGCGGCGCGCGTGGCGTCGCAGCCGGGCACCGAGGTCGCCCTCGGTCTCTGGGCGCTGCAGATCGCGATCAGCACGCTCTGGTCGCCTGTCTTCTTCGGCCTGCACCGGATCCGGGCCGGTGCCGTCGTCATCGCCCTGCTCTGGCTGGCGGTGCTGGCCACCACGCTGGCCTTTGCCGCGCACGATGCGCTCGCGGCCCTCATGATGGTGCCCTACCTCGCGTGGGGCAGCTTCGCCCTCGCGCTCAACCTGTCGGTCATGCTTCGCAACCCGGCCCCCGCGCGGCCGTGAGCGATCGCACGTCGCGGCGGGGCGGCAGCCGGCTTGCGCCGCCCTTCGGGCAAGATCGACGACCGGCCGGTTGATCGGCATCGCGAAGGCCGGTGGACCGGGGCGGGTCATGTCAGGCAACAGGCGGGCCGCGCATGCCGGAACGAAGGCCGCGTCGAAGAAGCCCGCCGCCTCCGGCGCCAATGGTCAGCTCGCGGCAGGGTCGGACGGGCCGCGATCCGCATCGCGCAGGGCCTGGATCTCCTCCTCGAGGATCGGCAGGGCGAGGTTGCAGGCGTGGATGCCGATGATCGAGGTGAGCTGGATCGTCTCCAGGATCTCTTCCGCCGTGGCGCCGGCCTCGAGCGCGTTGCGGACATGCCGCCGGACACCCGGCCCGTAGAGATGGGTGGTGGCCGCGTTGACGGCGATCAGGATCAGCTCCTTGTGCTTGCGCTCGAGCGGGCCCTTCGTCTGCGGCACGGCCCGGAAGGCGAGGTAGGCCTCGAGGAAATCGGGATCGAACTCGCGGAACTTCTCCCACAGCGGGTTCCAGTCGCCGGCCTCGCGGTGGGCGCGGGTCTGAGGATACGGCTCGGCGGCTTCGGTCATGCGTGGGTCCTTTCCTGTTCGTCCTCGGCGATGAAGGCCGCGCCCCGTTCGCCCGCCATGATCGCGGCGGCATTGGTGTTCGACGACGGGATGTCGGGAAAGACCGAGGCGTCGATCACGCGCAGCCCCTCGACCCCGTGCACCCGCAAGCGGGTATCGACCACCGCCGTCTCGGGCGGTCCCATCCGGCAGGTGCCGACGGTGTGCCATGCGGTCTGGCCGCTGCGGCGGGCATAGTCGAGCAGCGCGTTGTCGTCGTCATGCCCCGGGCCGGGCAGCTCCTCGCGCACGATGACGCCCGCCATGGCGGGATCGCGCGCCACCCGGTCGAGCAGGCGCAGCACGCGCAGGGCGCAGGCGGCGTCTTCGGGATCGGCGAAGTAGTTCGGCTGGAGGAGCGGCATCGCCTCCGGGTCCGGGCTCTGCAGGTGCACCGAGCCGCGCGAGCGCGGGTGAAGCTGGAAGCCGCCAAGGGTGAAGCCCGCGAAGCGGTCGATGCCGCCCTCGGCGTCGCGGGCATACCGGTCCTTTCCGCTGATCTTGTAAAGGCGGATCATGGCGTCCGGCCGGGCGAGACCGGCCGAGGTGCGTGCGATGGCGTGGGCGGTCGACGAGGTGCCCGCGAGCAGGCCCTTGCGCGTCAGGGCGTAGCGCAGCCCCTGCACCGCCTTGACCAGCGGGTCGCGCATCAGGTCGTTGATCGTGGGCCCCCGCCGGGCGCGGTAGGTGCGGCGCACCTGCAGGTGGTCGCTCAGATGCTCGCCCACGGCCGGGGTGTGGTGCACCGTCTCGATCCCGTGCGCGCGCAGCCGCGCGCCGTCGCCGATGCCCGACAGCTCCAGCAGGTGCGGTGACATGATCGCGCCCGCCGACAGGACGACCCCGCGCCGCGCCGTCAGGCGCTGCAAACCGCCTGGCGTGAGGCAGTCGACCCCGACGGCGCGCTTGCCGTCGAAGACGATGCGGCGCGCCCGCGCGCCCGTCAGCACCCGCAGGTTGGACCGGGTGCGCGCCGGATGCAGGTAGGCCACGGCCGACGACCAGCGCCGCCCGCGAAAGGCCGTCTGTTCGAGGTATCGGACCCCCTCGTAGGGGCCGGCGTTGTAATCGTCGGTCTGCGGGATGCCGACGCTGCGGCAGGCTGCGATGAAGGCGTCGGATAGCGGATCGGGGTCGCGCCGGCCGAGATCGGTGATGCGGACCGGCCCGTTCCTGCCGCGCTCGGGACGGGTGGCGAAGGCCGCGCTCTCCATCCGGCCGAACCAGGGCGCCACGTCGTCCCACGCCCAGCCGGCCAGTCCCTCGTCGGCCCAGCGGTCGAAGATGGCAGCCTCGCCCCAGATATAGGCCATGCCGTTGACCGCCGACGACCCGCCGAGCACGCGGCCGCGGGGCGAATAGATCTCCTGCCCGGCCAGATGCTCCTGGGGGGCGCTGCGATAGGGCCAGACCCAGTCGGGGTTCGTCAGCACCCGGCCCACGCCGAGGGGGATGTGCAGCCAGATGTTGGCGTCTTCCTCCCCCGCCTCGACCAGCGCGATCCGCCGCGTTCCATCCTCGGACAGGCGCGCGGCGACGGCCGCCCCCGCCGATCCCGCGCCCACGACGACGTAATCGTAGACGTCTGCCATGGCTCAGGCTTTCGCGCGGTGGGCGAAGGAGTCGCGCCGGAACGAGTAGAGCGCGTCGGGGTCCATCATCACGTCGACGACCGCGGGCTTGCCGCAGCCCAGCGCCTCGCGCAGCGCGTCGGGCAGGTCGCCCGGCGCCTCGACGCGGATGCCATGGGCACCGTAAAGGCGGGCGAGCTCGTCGAAGGGCGGGTTGCGCAGGTCGGCCCCGATGTAGCGCTGGCCGAAGAAGTCGCGCTGATAGGCCTTCTCGGCGCCCCAGCACTGGTTGTTCATCACGACGGTCACCGTGTTGATCCCCTGTTCGACCGCCGTGGCGAGTTCCGCCGCGCCCATGGCGAAGCCGCCGTCGCCGTGCAGGCTGATGACGGGCCGGTCGGGGCAGGCGAGCTTGACGCCAAGTCCGCAGCCGAAGGAGAAGCCCACCAGCCCGAAATCAAGGGGCGTGAACAGGGCCGGCACCGTGCGGTAGTTCAGCTTTTCGGTGGCCTGCAGGCAAAGCGTGCCGGCGTCCATCGTGTAGATCGCGTCGGCCGGGGCGACGTCGCGCAGCGCCTTGAACATCGTCTCGGGTCCGATCGGGGTGCGGTGGGGGTCGGCCGTCTGCTCGCGCGCCTCGAGATAGGCGGCGCGGTCGGACAGGAACCGCTCGAGCCACGCCCTGCCGCCATCGCAGGGGCCGCATGCGGCGCGCAACTCGTCGGCGACCGCCGCCGCGTCGCCCCAGATCGCCACCTCGGCGGGGAAGAAGCGGCCGAGCGCCGTCGGTTCGATCTCGACCTGCACGATCTTCGCGTCGGGGTTGACGTTGTCGTAGCTGTAGAAGGTGGAGTTGAAGCCCAGCCGCGTGCCCAGCGCGAGGATCACGTCGGCCTCGCGCGCCAGCCGCGAGGCGACGTCGTTGCCGCGCGGCCCGACCTGCCCGGCGTTCAGCCGGTGGTCGAAGGGCAGCGCGTCGCCGTGACCGGGCGCCATGGCGACCGGCACGCCGAGCGCCTCGGCCAGCCCGAGCACCGCCTTCTGCCCGCGCTCCGACTTGAGGCCGCCGCCGCCCACGATGAGCGGCCGCTCTGCGCCCTGCAGCAGCCGGGCGGCCTCGGCGATGTGGCCGGCGTCGCCGCGCAGCGCCGCGCCCAGCCGCTCTATCCCGCTGGGGCGGATCGCGTCGAACTCGGCCTCGCCCGCCAGCACGTCGCGCGGGAGGTTGACCAGAACAGGCCCGCGGCGTGGCGACAGGGCCGTGCGGAACGCTTCGTTGACCAGCTCGGGCACCCGTGCGGCGGCGTTGGCGTGGTAGGTCTTCTTGGTGATCGGGTGGAACAGGGCCATCTGGTCCACCTCCTGGAAGGCGTCGCGGTGGACATGGCCCGAGGCGAGCGCGCCCGCCAGCGCCACGACCGGCGAGTATGCCGCCCGCGCCTGCGCGATGCCGGTGACGAGGTTGGTCACGCCCGGCCCGTTCTGCCCGGCGATGATCACGCCCGCCTTGCCGCTGGCGCGCGCGTAGCCGTCGGCCATGTGGGTGCCCGTCCGCTCGTCGCGGACGCCGACGAAGCGGATGTCGGGCGCGTCGTAGAGAGCGTCGAACAGCTCCATTGTGGCCGAGCCGATCAGCCCGAAAACGGTGTCGACCCCGTTTGCCCGCAGCGCCTCCACCGCGGCCCTGCCTCCGCTCATCTTCGGCATGTGTGTCTCCTGTTCCCGGCCTGGGCGGCGCTGGGCATGCCACCGGCGTGTTTCCCCGATGTTATGCGCTGCCCAACAGTAATGTCAACAATATTGAAGACATTCTGACCGCTAGCAATGTCGGCAAGCGATTGGTATATGTTTCCGACCGTGCGATGACGGCGCCCGTCCGATGGCGGGAACGACCGGGCAGGCGCCCTCCGGCGCGGCACATCGCGAATGCGGAGCGGGAACGGACCGGGCGGACGATGGCGAAGAAGAACGTGCAGGGCGCGGCGGCGATGGCAGACCGTGGGGGGCAGAGTGCGGGCGACGGAAGTGCCGGTGCGCCGGACGTCTCCGTGCGCCCCGAGCGCAACAGGAAGGAACGTGCCGAAGAGATCCTGCACATCCTGCGCGGGCGCATCGCCAATCACGAGCTGCCGCCCGGCACCCGCCTGCAGGAGGTGGAGCTGGCCGAGGAATTCGAGGTGTCGCGGGCGGCGGTCCGCGAGATCCTCGGTGCGCTCGAACAGCGCGGCCTCGTCAACCGCGTGCCCAACCGGGGCGCGGTGGTCGCTCGGCTGGAGATCGAGGAAATCTACGAGATCTTCGACGTGCGCGAGGCCCTCGAGGGGCTGTGCGTCCGGCTGGCCACGCAGAACGCGCCGCCGCAGACGTGGGATCCCTTTCTCGAGCGTTTCGGCGACGGGATGGCAGAGGCCATCGCGAAAGGAGAGGTCGAGCCCTATATCGACACGCTCGAGGATCTGCGCCGCGAGACGGTGCGCTGGGCCGGCAACAGCCACGCCACGCATTTCCTCGACCTGCTGCTCGAGAAGACCCACCTGATCAAGCTCCGCGTCATGCTCCTGCCCGGGCGCGCGGCCGCGGGGCGCGAGATGCATGTCGAGATGTTGCGCCACATGCGCGCCGGCGACGCCGCGGCGGCCGAAGCGGCCAAGAAGCGCATCATCCGCTCGGCGCGCGACTGGCTGGAGCGCTACCGCAGCTTCGTGATGTAGGGGCGCCGGCGCGTCCATGGCAGCTCAGGCGGTCTGGCCGCCGTCTGCCCGGCGCCGGCACCGCACCTCCCAGAGCGTCGCCAGGGCCACGGCGCCGAGCGCGGCAAGGGTGATCGTGACATCGGGCATCAGCAGCGCGAGCCCGCCCACGAGCCACACGCCCCGCGCGGCCCACGACCGCGCCTCGAGCTGAAGCGCCGCCGCGAGCGAGACGATCGCAACGATCGCGATGCCGGCCTCGAACAGGATCCCGGCGGGCGTGCCGTCCATCAGGATCTGGTGGCGGTAGATGAAGAGGTAGGGCACGAGAAAGCCCGCCATGCCCAGCTTGAAGGCCGTCAGCGACACGCCCCAGACCGAGGCGCGCCCCAGCGCGGCGGCTGCGTAGCTGGCCAGTGCCACGGGCGGCGTGATCGCCGACATTGCCGCGAAGTAGAGAACGAAGAGGTGCGCCGCGATCGGTTCCACCCCCAGCCGGGTGATCGCCGGGGCCACGACGGTGCCGGTGATCGCGTAGGCCGCCACCGTGGGCAGCCCCATGCCGAGCACGATGGTCACGAGCATCGCCATGACGAGCGTCAGCAACAGGTTGCCCTCGGTCAGCGTCACGATGACCGAGGCGATCTTCAGGCCCATGCCGGTCAGGTTCAGCACACCCATGATGATGCCCGCCGTGGCGCAGGTGGCCGAGATGGCAAGGATGCTGCGCCCCGCGTCGACACTGGCCTCGGCCGCCCGCGCCGGGCCGATGCGCGTGGACTTGCTCACCCAGCTGACCAGAAAGGTGGTCGCGATGGCGAAGATCCCGGCCAGGATGATCGACGTGCCGACCCAGAGCAGCGAGACGATCAGCACGGCGGGCGGCGCAAGGAAGTAGAGCCCGGTCAGAAGGGTCTTCCGGTCGACGTTGTAGTCCTCGGCGTCGACCCCTCCGATGCCGCGGTTGACCGCCTCGAAATGCGCCATGGCGAAGACGGCGAGGAAGTAGAGCAGCGCCGGGATGGTCGCGGCGACGATGATCGAGGAATAGGCGATTCCCGTCATGTCGACCATCAGGAAGGCGGCCGCCCCCATCACCGGCGGCAGGATCTGCCCGCCGCTCGACGAGGCCGCCTCGACGCTCGACGAGACGCGCGGGCTGTATCCCGCGCGTTTCATCAGCGGGATGGTCATCGAGCCGGTGGCCACCACGTTGCCCGCCGAGGTGCCGTTGATCATGCCGAAGAAGCCGCTCGCGACGATCGACACCTTGGCCGGCCCGCCGCGCGCCTTGCCCGACAGCGCCATGGCGACCTTGATCAGGTAGTCGCCCGCGCCCGACGCCATCATCAGGCTGCCGAACAGGACGAACAGGTAGATATAGGTCGCGGCCGAGCCGAGCGGGATGTTGAAGATGCCGTTGGTGGTGAAGAGATACGTCACCAGCCGCTCGAAGCTGTAGCCACGGTGGCTGACCACATCAGGCAGAACGTCGCCGAAGAGGGCGTAGAGGATCGCCACGAGCGCCAGGACGAAGATCGCCGTGCCCGCCGTCCGGCGCGTGACCTCGAGCACCGTGACAAGCAGCGCGGTGCCCAGGATGATGTCCCATTCCGAGGGGCGGACGCCCGCGCGCATCGTGATGCCGCGCAGGTCCACGGTGACGTAGATCGCGCTCCAGACGGCCGCGACGGCGAAGGCGAGGCCCGTGATGCGCGTGATCCGGTTGTCGGAGGTCAGCCCGCAGACGCCCGCGAAGGCTACGAGCCCCGCCAGGTGCCACGCCCGGAAGATCATCGGGTCGAGCGGCCGGATTGCGAGGGCATAGAAATGGAAGAGCGCGATCGCCACGGCCAGGGCGACGATCGCCGCCTGGACCGGGCGCGCGCCGCCGGACAGGTTATTCAGCATCAGGCCCCTCGGGCGGTCGGGCTGCGGTGGGGATGGGCGCGCCGGGGCCGTTGTCGACCCCGGCGCCGATCAGCTTCAGGAGCCGCTGCCGTCGCCGCGCAGCCGGTCGGGAATCTCGACGCCCTGCTCCTCGTAGTAGCGCAGCGCGCCGGGATGCAGCGGGATCGTGATCTCGCCGACGTTCTCGAGCTGCACGTAGCGCGAGGCCGGGTGCGCCTCGATCATCGCGTCCTGGTTCTCGAACACTGCCTTGACGATCTCGTAGACCGTATCGTCGGGCATGTCGGCGTTCGTGATGAGGAAGTTCCAGACCGTCAGCGTCTCCTGGTCCTCGGTCACCGCCTCGTAGGTGCCGGCCGGCACGATGCCGGTGCCGAAATAGGGGTATTCCTCGATGAAGGCGCGGCTGATCTCGGGCGGCAGGGTGATCAGGTTGATCGGGTCGGTGGATTCGTTCTCGGCGACCGCTGGGTGCGGCAGGCCCGCCGTGGTGAAGGCGGCGTCGATCTGCCCGTCGCGCAGCAGGTTGACGATGTCGGAGAAGCCCGCATTGACCATGCGCGAGGGCGTGACGCCCGTCTGCTCGTATACGACGCGGCCGTAGGTGTCGGGCGTGCCGCCGGTCGGGCCCATGGCGACGACATTGCCGTCGAGATCCTGGAAGCTCTCGATGCCCGAGGTCTCGAGCGACCACCACGTGAAGAAGCTGGGATACATCGGCAGCACGGCGCGGATATTGTCGTATTCCTCGCCGTCGGCCCATTCGATGCCGTTGAAGCCCTCGTAGGCGGGGGCCGCGGTCGACAGGCCGAGCTGCATCTCGCCCGCATCGACCAGCTGGATGTTGTGCAGCGGGCCGCCCGTCACCTCGACATTGGCGTCCATGCCCGCCTGGCTCAGCACGTTCGCGAGGCCGCCGGCCCAGACATAGTAGGTGCCGCCGACCGAGGCCGCGCCGATGGTGACGTTGTCCTGTGCATGGGCCGCGGAGCCGATCGCCACCGCGAAGGCGGCCGAGGCCGCCGCTTTGCCAATCGTTCTCATCTTTTCCTCCCTCTCGGTGTCTCGTCGCGGAACAGGGCGACCCTGGCGGCTGCATTCTCCTGCGTGGGCAGGTTGGCAAGAACGGGGCATAAATGTCAACAATTTAGTCGCGTATCTTGCCGACCTTTCTGTTGGCTGCCCAGTGCCTCAGCCCATCAGGGCGTTGAGGGCCACGAGCAGGCCGATTCCGGCGCTGGCGAATCCGACCAGCAGCACGGCGCTGTCGCTGAAGATGACCGATGCCCGGCGCACGCCGAACATGCCCGTCGAGACGATCATGATCAGGCCCGCCGGCGCGATCATCGCGCTGCACCCCCAGCCGAGCAGCACTGCGGCGCCGACGACGAGGTCGTGCACCTGCGTGTCGACGCTGGCGAAGACGGCGAGCAGGATCGAGGCGATCACGATGGGATGCCCGCCCATCACCACGACGGCCATCATCCCCCCGACGATCCCGGCCACCAGCAGGGGCGCGGGGATGTCGGGTGTCAGCACGCCGCGCACCGTCCCCTCGACCGTCGGGCTCGCCCGCATCACCGCACCGAGGGTGAAGGCCCAGGCGACGATGGAGATCTCGGCCCCAAGGCGTCCGAGCGAGCGCCCTGTCGCCGTGAGGGCCTGGCGCACGCCGCCGCCCGGCTGCATCGTCAGCAGGGCGGCGGCAAGCGGCGGCAGCGTCAGCGCCGCGGCTTCGAGCGTCGACAGCCCCGTGGCCGACCGCAGGCCGACGATGAAGACGGCGGTCGCCACGACCCAGGGGAGGATGCCGCTGAGCCCGCGCACGCCATCGGCAGCGAGCGCCAGACGGTTCGGCACCCTGATGCGGGCGAAGGCCACGCCGAGGCCGAGAGCGGCGAGGGCGAGGCCTACCAGCACGAATTTCCACAAGGCGATCTGCGGCATGAACTCCGAAACCACGGCCATCGCCACGAAGACGGGCGACCAGATGACCGACAGGCACACCCCGAAGATCGCCGCGAGCGCGAGGTCGCGCCGCTCGCGCTCGCCCGCATCGGCCGGGACGACGGGCGACAGGACGGCGAAGGCGCC
Organism: Rhodovulum sp. 12E13; assembly: GCF_003340565.1. GTDB lineage: Bacteria > Pseudomonadota > Alphaproteobacteria > Rhodobacterales > Rhodobacteraceae > HLUCCA09. The sequence continues at coordinate 228,758 of NZ_QPLK01000001.1, forward strand.
GACCGTCAGGGTGCTCCCGATCAGGTGCCCGCCGATCAGCACGAGGCCCTTCTTCCGCTCCGGATCGGCCGCGGCGACCCGGTCGCGGTAGTCGACGAGGCGCCGGTCGCCCGCCACGGCGTTGCGCAGCAGGAAGACCGAGGGCAGGAAGGCCGCGAAGATCATGGCGTCCTGAAAGCCCCCGATCGCCTCGGGCCCCGCCGCATCGACATGCACGAGGGCGGCGATACCCGCCAGCAGCAGCAGCGTGAGCACGCGCGTGCCGAGGTCGCCGGTCGCCAACGCGAGCGCGAGGAAGGTCAGGAACAGCCCGCTTGCGCCCCATGTGACCGGGCCCGGCACATCGAACAGCAGCCGCGCCACCTCGATCGGCCAGAGTATCGCGAGCACGAGCCCCATGACGCGGAAGATCTGCCCGCCCGGAGACGGGGGCGCCGCCGCGGCGCCGGGCAGAACCGGGCGTGCGTCACGCGGCATCGCCGTGCCTCCACGGGGGCCGGATCCGGCCCGGTGCCGCCCTGCGCGCGCCGGCCCGCCTCATCGGCGGTCAGGGCTGCACGCCGCCGCGCAGCCGCGGGCCGAGCTCGATCCGCTGGCGCCGCTCGGCAAGCTCGACGAACTCGCACAGCACGGGGCGTGTCTCGCGCGGGTCGATGATCTCTTCCACGGCGAAGGCCTCGGCGCTGCGGAAGGGCGAGGCATAGGCGGCGAACTCGGCCTCGATCTCGCGCTCGCGCGCCGCGGGGTCGGGCGCGGCGCGGATGTCGCGGGCGAAGGCCGCGGCGACGCCCCCCTGCACCGGCAGCGAGCCCCACTCGGCCGAGGGCCAGGCGAGCTTGAGGTCGATGTCGTTCTTGTTGCAGGTGGCCATGCCGGCCATGCCGTAGCACTTGCGGATCACCAGCGTCAGCGTCGGCACCTTGAGCCGTCCGGCGGCGAAGACCGCGCGCATCCCCTCGCGCAGGGTGCCCTCGCGCTCGGCCTTCTCGCCCACCATGAAGCCGGGCACGTCGACGAAGAAGACGATGGGCAGGTGGAAGGTGTCGCACAGCTCCATAAAATGGACCTGCTTGCGCGCGGCCGCGGCATCCATCGCGCCGCCATAGACCATCGGGTTGTTCGCCACGATCCCGACGGGCCGGCCGCCGAGCCGGGCGAGCATGGTGATCAGCGGCTTTCCGTTGGTCGGGCAGATCTCGAAGCCGGACTCGCGGTCGATCACCAGCTTGAGCAGCTTGCGCATGTCGTAGGGCTGGGTGCGCTTCTGCGGCACGACGCTCGCCAGCCCCTCCTCGCGGCGGTCGGCGGGGTCGTCGGCCGGCAGGACGGGTGGCGCCTCCCACACGTTGGAGGGCAGGTAGGAGAGGAAGCGGCGAATCTGCGCGAACGCCTCCTCCTCGGTGTCGGCGGCGTTGTGGATCGTGCCGGCGGCGTCGACGGCCACCGCCGCGCCGCCTAGCGCCTCCTTGTCGATCTCGGTGCCGAGGGATCGCTTCACCACCGGGGGGCCGGCGGCGAAGATCTGGCTGCGGCCGCGCACCATGACCGAGAAATGCGACAGGATCGCCCGGCCCGCGGGCCCGCCTGCCGCGGTGCCCAGGACCGCCGAGGCGACCGGCACCGCGCCGAGCAGCGACACGGAGCGCTCGAAGCCGTGCACGCCGGGAAACACGCTGTGGCCGCGCTTCCTGATCGACGTGACGCTGCCGCCTGCGCCGTCGATCAGGTTGACCAGAGGGATGCGGTAGTGCCACGCGAGATCCTCGACGAAGCCGCCCTGTCCGCCCTTGCGCCGCTGGCTGCCGAAAGTCGTGCCACCGCGCACGGTGAAATCCTCGCCGCCGAGCGCCACCGGCCGCCCGTCGATCCGGGCGAGGCCGGCGACGTAGGGAGCCGGCGTGACCGACACCAGCCTGTTCTCGGAGTCGTAGCTGCCCGCGCCCGCGAGGCTGCCCACCTCGCGGAAGCTGCCCGCATCGGTCAACGCGGCGATGCGCTCGCGGATCGTCAGCCGGCCTGCCGCGTGCTGGCGCTCGATGGCGGCCTCGCCCCCCTGGCGCAGCGCCTGCTCGCGGCGGAAGGCGAGCTCCTCCAGCGGGTCGTCCCAGTCGTGCCCGGTCTCGGCCCCGGTCTCGGTCTCGGCCCCGGTCTGTGCGGTGCGGTTTCCGTCCCGGCTCATGCCGACACCACGCAGACGACATCGCCCTCCGCGACCGGGTCGCCCTCCGCCACGCGGAGCTCGGACAGGCTGCCGGCCGCGGGCGCCTCGATCGGGATCTCCATCTTCATCGACTCGAGGATCATGATCGCCTCGCCCTCGGCAACCGCCTCGCCCGCCTGCTTGACGATCTTCCACACCGTGCCCGTCACGTCCGCCGCGACCTCGTGATCCGCCACTTTCGCTCTCCTCTTTCGCCCCGGCGGCGCCAGGCTCAATACGTCGTCGGCCAGCCCGCCATCCGGTGCCGGCCGATGCCGCCCGTCAGACCCGCCTGGTGCACCTCGAGCATGCGGATCAGGTGGGCGCGCGTGTCTTCGGGCGCGATCACCGCCTGTGCGGCGAAGATCTCGGCAAGCCCCCAGACGGTGTTGTCGCGCGCCATGTCGGCGCGCAGCCGATCGCGCTCGGCCTCGTCGACGTCGCGGCCCCACGTGACGACCTCGACCGCATAGGCCGGATCCATGAAGCTGATCTCGGCGCCGGGCCAGGCCATCACCTCGTCCGAGTTCCGCCCGCCGCCCATGTTGAGATACGCCTGCCCGTAGCTCTTGCGCATGATCACCGACAGCTTCGGAACAGTGCACATCTGCAGCGCGGTCATGAAGTTCATGATCTTGCCCGGGGCCTTCATCCGCTCGCCCTCGACGCCGATCACGAAGCCGGGCGTGTCGACGAAGAGCAGCAGCGGGATGTTGAACGAGTCGCACATCACGATGAACCGCGTGCACTTCTCGCAGGCCGGCACGTCCATCGCGCCCGCCTTGTGGCGCGGGTTGTTGGCCACGATCCCCACGGTCTGCCCGTCCATCCGGGCGAGGCCGGTGACGGCGGGGCGTCCGAAGGCGGGCTTCATCTCGAAGAAGCTGCCGGGGTCGACGATGGCCTGGACCATCTTGCGCATGTCGTAGACCTGCCGGCGGCTCTCGGGCAGCGTCTTGCGGATCGCCGCGGCCGCCTCTTCCCCGATCTCGCCCGGCGGCTCGGCGCGCGGCGGGGCCTCGTTGCGGTGCGAGGGCAGGTAGGACAGGAAGCGCCGGATCAGGTCGATCGCCTCCGCGTCGGTCTCTGCCACCCGGTCGATCAGGCCCGTCACCTCCGAGTGCAGCTTCCAGCCGCCCAGCTCCTCGGGCTCCACCGTCTGCCCGATGGCCGCCGAGGCGAGCAGCGGGCTCGCCACCGCCATCGTCGCGCCCTTCCGCATCACGGCGAAGTCGGACAGGCAGGTATACCATGCCGACGAGCCGTAGCATTGCCCCAGAACGGCCGAGGCCCAAGGGCTTTCGCGCTCGCGCACGTATTGCTGCGGGTCGTTGCCCAGCTGGGTGCCCATGCCGCGGGCGCCCATGTTGTCGGGCATCCGCGCGCCGGAGCTTTCGCCGAAGAAGACGATGGGAAAGCCCCGCTCGGTCGCCACGCGCTTGACGTGTCCGATCTTCTTCATGTTGGTCTGGCTGCTCGACGCGCCCTTGACCGTGAAATCGTTGGAAACGACCGCCACCGGCCGCCCCGCCACCCGGCCGAACCCGCTCAGCTTGCCGTCGCGCGGGGTGGTCTCGGGGTCGGCGCCCGGCGCGGAGGAGACGGCGAGAAGCCCGCTCTCGACGAAGCTGCCGGGGTCGACCAGCCGCTCGACCCTTTCCTCGGCGTTCAGAAGGCCCGCCTCGCGCCGCCGCGCCAGCTTTGCCGCGCCGCCCATCGCGCGGGCGCGCGCCTCGCGGGCGCGCAGTTCGGCCGTGTCGTCCTCAGCTGCCATGCGCTGCACCTTTCGCGTCGGTGTCGCCAACTGGCTCCGGCGCCGTGCCCAGCGCCACCACGCCCGCCTCGGCCAGCCGCGCGATCTCGGCCGCGTCGAGGCCGAGTTCGTCGCGCAGCACCGCCGCGCTGTCCTGCCCGATGTCGTGACCGGCCCAGCGCACCGCCCCGGGCGTGCGCGACAGGCGCGGCACCACCGCGGGCATGGCGACGGGGCCGAGCACCGGGTCGTCCGCCTGCGCGATCATGCCCCGCGCGGCATAGTGCGGATCGGTGAAGATGTCGGCCATCGTGTAGATGCGCGAGGCCGGCACCGCGGCCTCCTCGAGCAGCCGCTCGATCTGGGCCAGCGGCAGCTTGCGCGTCCAGCCCTCGATCTCGGCGTCGATCTCGTCCTCGTGGGCGGACCGCGCCACGGCGGTGGCGAAGCGCGGGTCGTCGACAAGCTCCGGCCGCCCCATCACGCCGGCCAGCCGGGCGAAGACGCTCTGTGCCCCGGCAGTGATGTGGATGAAGCCGTCGCGCGCCCGGTAGAGGGTGTTGGGCGTATGGTCGGGCAGGCGCGAGCCCGCCCGCGTGGCGACGTGGCCGAGCTGCTGGTAGGCCGGCACATGCGGCTCCATGAAGCTGAACGCGGATTCGTAGAGGGCGGCGTCGACCACCTGGCCCTTGCCGGTGCGCGCCCGGTCGTGCAGGGCCAGCGCCGCGGCATAGGCGGCGTAAAGGCCGGTGATGTAGTCGGTCATCGAGACGGCCACGCGCGCGGGCGGTCTGTCCGGGTCGCCGGTGATCTCGCGCAGGCCGCTGAACGCCTCGCAGACCACGCCGTAGCCGGGGCTCTGGCTTTTCGGCCCGTCCTGCCCGAAGCCGCTGATCCGCACGAGCACGAGACCGGGATTGACCTCTGAGAGCGCGTCGTAACCAAGCCCCCACCGTTCCAGCGTGCCGGGGCGGAAGTTCTCCACCACGATGTCGGCGCGCTCGCACAGCCGGCGGGCGAGGGCGCGCCCCTCGTCGGAACGCATGTCGGCCGCGAGGATGCGCTTGTTGCGCAGGATCGAGGCGGCGTAGAGCGACCGATCCTCCTTGCGCTTGCCCATGCTGCGCACGGCATCGCCCTCGATCTGCTCGACCTTGACGACGTCGGCGCCGAAATCGGCAAGCAGACGGGCGCAGAACGGCCCCGCCACGGTGGATCCCAGTTCGACGACCCGGCATCCGGCCAGCGGCCCGTGCGCCCCGTGCCCGTCAGCGCCTGCAGTCTCGACATGAAGCGACATGGATCTGACAGAGCCTCCCCGAGCGCGTGATCTGCGCTATCCAAGTAGTGAAAGGTTGGCACGATTGTCAACATTATGATTTGGAATATTGTCCCAAGGGGCGGGTTCGCCCGGGCCGGGTGTCGGGCGAGCGGCGCCGCCGCTGCTAAAGGGAGTCGTCGTCGGCCCGAGCGATGCCCGGCGACGATCCGGTCGAGGGGGCCGGTCGAGGGGGCGATCGAGGGGCTAGTCACGCCTCCCTTGGTGGCGCATGCGCTTTGCCCGGCGCTCCTGCAGCTGTCGGGGCTGCGGGGCATGGGCCGCACGGGGCGAACCCGGTCACAGTTTGCGCGGTGCCGCCGAATGCGCGTGCCCCCGGGAAGCCGGAGCCCATCGACATCCAACGGCATGGACATGATCCGGATGGCGCGCGTCGCGGCACCGCGCGCGAGCGCGCCCTCGCGCGTGCAGATGGTCCTGCGCAACTCGGCGTCGCCGATCACGCCGGACATGTTCGACGCGGTGACAGGGTGACCACCGTCACCCCATTTGCTGCCCCGGCGGTCCGTAATGGACTGCCGGCGACATCTTTGCCACGCAAGTCCTTGATTTTGTGGTACCGCCTCCCCGGCTCGAACGGGGGACCTCTAGATCCACAATCTAGCGCTCTAACCAACTGAGCTAAGGCGGCCCGGGCGGGTTCCTAGCCCCGGCGGCCCAGCGATGCAAGGCCCGCGATGGGCAGTGGCCGTCGGTCATGTCGCTTCTGCCGACCGTGCTCGGCCAGGTCGCGCCCGCCGCGTCGCAACGGGCGGGTGCCGACGGACAGGGAGCCGGCCTGCGCGTTGAGCCGCCCGCCGCGCTGTGGCTGTCGCAGGTGCCGACGCGCAGGTCGGTGCGGCCGGCGGCGCGGGCATGGGCGGGGCAGGTTTCGCGCGTCGGCCGCCCCGGCGCCAGCGCGCGCCAGCCGGGCTCGGGGGCGGCCGCGCCGACGCACGGGATGGAGCCCGCGGGCGCTGTGCCGTTCCTTGCCCCACTCGCTGCCGCCCCGCCCGCTGCCGCCCCGCCCACTGCTGCCCCGGCTTCGGCGATCCGGCCCCGCTCGTCGGGCGGGCCGGCGAGGACCTCGGAAATCGCGGCGTCGACATCGGCGGCGAAGCGCGCGTCGGCCCGCTCGTCGCGCCGCAGCGGGCGCGGCATCAATCCGGCGGGCCGCGCCGTGCCTCGGCAGGGGCATCGTCGGTCATGTCGCGCGGCAGGCCGGCGCAGGGCCGCAGGCCAAGCGGCGAGTCCGGGCGCGTCGGCCGCGCTTGCGCGGCGCCTCCGGGCGGGCTAGGGCAATCGCCTCAGCCGGGAGGCCGTCCATGGGCATCGACACCGAGAGCAACATCTCCGCCAATCTCCAGATCGGGCCGACAAACCTCGGCATGGTGCGGATCTACGTCGAGGCCGAGGGCATCGATCTGCCGCTCGATTTCGATCCCGACGAGGCCGAGGAGATCGCCGAGGAACTGCGCGCCGCCGCGGCCCGCGCCCGCCGCATGGGCGGGGGCGGAGGCGGGAAGGACAAGGGCCGCGGCCGCGGCAAGGGCTGAGGCGGCCGGTCGCCCGCCGTGCCGGACGGGCACGCCTTTTCCGTGTGCGCCCCATGCAGGCCCCGTCAGCGGGGCTTCCCCGTCGCGCTTCTTCGGAGCGGCACGGTTGCGCCCTGTGCGCCGCATCGGCGGGCGGCGGCGGCGGGGCTTGTTCCACCCCGGATTTTTCTGTGCTAGGCGACCGGGGCGGGCGGCTCGAGACCGCCGGGCGACGGGAGCAGGAACGGGAGCGGATCGCGTGAGGCTTCGAGTGTTGGCACCCTTCGGCCTCGCCGCCCTTCTGGCCGCGTGCGGCGGGGGCGGGGGCGAGGGCGGGTTCCTCGGGTTCGGCGGCGGGGGCGGCGGGTTCTTCGCGAGCCGGGAGGTTCCGCTCGAGTCGCAGACGCCCGAGCAGATCTACGCGCAGGCCGAGGTGCAGCTCGACCGCGGCCGGCCAGACCGGGCCGCCGAGCTCTTCGCCGAGGTCGAGCGGCTCTATCCCTACTCCGCATGGGCTCAGCGCGCGCTGATCATGCAGGCCTTCGCCTACCATGCCGACCGCGCCTACGAGGAGGCGCGCACCGCCGCGCAGCGCTACCTCGACTTCTACCCCGCCGACGAGGACGCGGCCTACGCCCAGTACCTGCTCGCGCTGTCCTACTACGACCAGATCGACGACGTGGGCCGCGACCAGGGCCTGACCTTTCAGGCGCTGCAGGCGCTGCGCGCGGTGATCGAGCGCTACCCGGACAGCGAGTACGCGCAGTCGGCGATCCTGAAATTCGACCTCGCCTTCGACCATCTCGCCGGCAAGGAGATGGAGATCGGCCGCTACTACCTGCGGCGCGACCACTTCCCGGCCGCGATCAATCGCTTCCGCGTGGTGGTGGAGGACTTCCAGACCACGACGCACACGGCAGAGGCGCTGCACCGGCTGGTCGAGGCCTATCTCTCGCTCGGGCTCGAGGCCGAGGCGCAGAGCGCCGGCGCGATTCTCGCCTACAACTTCGAGGCGACGGAGTGGTACCGCGACAGCTATCGCCTGCTGGTGGAGCGCGGGCTCGAAGCCGAAGCGCAGGGCGACAGTTGGCTCGCCAGTATCTATCGCCAGACCGTGCGGGGCGAATGGCTCTGAGCTGAGCGCCTGCGGGTGGGCGACGCCGGGTGGCGGCTGGAGGAGGGGGCCAGCCCCCGTCGGCCGTTCCGGCCGACTCCCCCGGGATACTTGGAGCAAGAAGAAGGGGCAGGGCTGGCGGGGTCGGGCGGGCGCGCGCTATGTGTGCGCCGGATCCGAAGGGGCTGTCTGAACAGGGGCGGGGATGCTGCGCGGGCTCGACATCCGGGACATTCTGCTGATCGACCGGCTCGAGCTGGAGCTGCAGCCCGGGCTGAACGTGCTGACCGGGGAGACCGGGGCGGGAAAGTCGATCCTGCTGGACTGCCTCGGCTTCGTCATGGGCTGGCGGGGCCGGGCCGAGCTGGTGCGTCCCGGCGCGGACCAGGGCGAGGTGACGGCGGTGTTCGAGCTCGGGACGGGGCACCCGGCGCGGGGGGTGCTGGAAGAGGCGGGCCTGCCCGTGCGCGACGAGCTGATCCTGCGGCGGGTGAACTCGGCCGAAGGGCGCAAGACGGCTTGGGTCAACGACCGGCGGGCGACCGGAGAGGTGCTGCGGGCGTTGTCGGAGGCGCTGGTGGAGTTGCACGGCCAGCACGACGACCGCGGCCTGCTGAACGCGCGCGGCCACCGGGTGCTGCTCGACGCCTATGCGGGCGTGGCGGCGGAGCGGGTGGAGGTGCGCGCGGCATGGGGCGCCCGGCGCGAGGCGGCTGCCGCGCTCGAAGCCGCGCAGGCAAGGATCGCGGCGCTGGCCGCCGAGGAGGAGTTTTTGCGCCACGCCGTCGGGGAGATCGAGGCGCTCGCCCCCGAGGAGGGCGAGATCGCCCGTCTGGAGGAGCGGCGGCGTTTGCTCAAGGCCGCGCGCTCCCTCGGCGAGACGGTCGCGGCCGCGCAGGCGGCCATCGGCGAGGAGGCGGCGGGGCGGCTTCTGCGCGATGCGCTCCGGGGGCTCGAGGGCGCGGCCGACCGGGCGGAGGGCGCGCTCGACCCCGCGCTCGACGCGCTGGCGGCGGCGGTCGACGCGCTGTCGGAGGCCGAGCGCGAGGTGGACGCCGCGGCCGAGCGGCTGGCCTTCGACCCGGCGGAGCTCGAACGGGTGGAGGACCGCTTCCACGCCTACCGCGACCTCGCCCGCAAGCACCACGTCGCCGAGGACGGGCTGGCGGGGCTGGGTGTGCGGCTGCGGGGTGATCTCGACGCGCTGGAGGCGGGCTCGGCCGATCTCGGTGCGCTCGAGGCGGCGCTGGCCGAGGCCGAGGCCCGTTACGACACGGCCGCCGCTGCGCTCGGGCAGCGGCGGCACGAGGCGGCAGCGGCGCTCGACGCCGCGATGGCCGATGAGCTCGCCCCCCTGAAGATGGAGCGGGCGGTCTTCTCGACCTCGGTCGCCCGGTGCGAGGCGGGGCCCGAGGGGCGCGAAGCGGTCGAGTTCCGTGTCGCGACCAACCCGGGCGCCCCGTCGGGGCCGCTCTCGCGGATCGCCTCGGGGGGCGAGTTGTCGCGCTTCCTGCTCGCGCTCAAGGTCTGCCTCCGGGGCGACGACGCGGCGCGCACGCTGATCTTCGACGAGATCGATCGGGGCGTGGGCGGGGCGACGGCGGCCGCCGTGGGCAAGCGGCTGGCCCGGCTCGCCGAGGGCGGGCAGGTGCTGGTTGTGACGCATTCGCCCCAGGTCGCGGCGCGGGGCGGTCACCACTGGCGTGTCGAGAAGCGGGTGACAGGGCAGCAGACCCTTTCGACCGTCGCGGCCCTCGACACGGCGGCCCGCGTCGACGAGCTGGCGCGCATGCTGGCGGGCGACACGGTGACCGACGAGGCCCGCGCCGCCGCGCGCGCCCTGCTCGACGGCTGAGCGCGCGGTGGCGCGTCCCGCCGGGGCCGGGAGGCGCGCAACGCGGGGATGGACAGAGGGCATGAGCCGGGCGGCGCCGGGCCGCTCAGGCGTCGATGCGGTAGGGCAGGGCGCCGCGGCCGTGGGCGTCGACCTCCAGGCGGCGCTCCAGCGGCGGCACCGCGCGCTGGTGACAGTCACGCCGCTCGCAGATGCGGCACGAGACGCCGATCGGCTCGAAGGCGGCAGGCTCTCCCACCGGCAGATCGTCAGCATAGACCAGCGCCCCGGCATGGGCCACCTCGCAGCCGAGCGCGAAGGCGAAGCGCCGGTCGGGCCGGCCCCACGCCCCGCCGGGCTTGCTCACGTCGCGGGCGAGCAGGATGTAGCGCGCGCCGTCGGGCGTCTCGGCGAGCTGCCGCAGGAAGCGCCCCGGCGTCTCGAAGGCGCGGTGGATGTTCCACAGGGGGCAGGCGCCGCCGAACCGGGCGAATTGCAGCTTGGCGGCCGAGTGGCGCTTGGTGATCGTGCCGGCCTGGTCGACGCGGGCGAAGAAGAACGGCACCCCCCGCGCGCCCTGCCGCTGCAGGGTAACGAGCCGGTGGGCCACCTGCTCGATCGAGGCGTCGAAGCGTTGCGCCAGCCGCTCGAGGTCGTGCCGCAGCTCGCGGGCGGCGGCAAGGAAGGTGCCGTAGGGCATCAGCGCGGCGCCGGCGAAGTAGTTGGCCAGCCCGATCTTGGCGATGGCGCGCGCTTCCTTCGTCTTGAAACGGGCGAGGTCGAGCGTCGCTTCCAGCAGCTCGTCCTGCGTCAGGAGCGCGACCTGGTGGAGAAGCTGGAAGTTGCGGGTGGCACGCGGGCTGCGGGCCGAGAGCGTGAGCAGCCCGCGCGTCGGGTCGAAGCGGCGCATCTCGCCGTCCTCGGCCACGACCACCGTGACGCCCCGCTCGGCAAGCATCGCGCGCGCGGCAGCCAGCGGGCGCTCGCCGGCGAAACGCTCGGCGGCACGGTCGATCGCGTCGATGTGGTTGTCGGTGTAGTGGAAGAAGTCGCGCACCTCGTCCCACGCCGAGAGCACCGGGCCGCCCGTGTCGCGCCCCAGCGCCTCGTCGAGGGAGGCGAGGCGCTCGTGCGTCTGGCGGTAGGCGCGGTGGAGCTGCAGGAAGGCCCGGGCGAGGGCGGGCGCGTTCGAGGCCGCGAGCCGCAGGTCGGCGAGCGCGGGCCGATCGGTGAAGACGTCGTCGGCCAGCGCCTCGCGCATGTCGGAGACGAGGCGCTCGCTGTCGCCCGAGGAGAGCTCGGTCACGTCCTGCCCGAATTCCGACGCCAGCGCGAGGACCACGGTCGTCGAGACCGGGCGGGCGTTGTTCTCCATCTGGTTGAGATAGGGTAGCGAGACGCCGAGCTTGGCGGCGAAGGCCTTCTGCGTCAGCCCGAGCCGCGTGCGGATCTCGCGCAGCTTGGCGCCTGCATAGATCTTGCGGATGCCCATGCGCCCGGCGCCCCCCTTCGCAGTTTCGCAAGGCTGACAATGGCCTTTGCAAAGCCCCGCCGCAAGGAGCGGGGCGGGAGCGGACCTCGTCCCGCGGGGCAGGCCCGCGGAACATCGGCCCGCCCGCCCCGTCGGCCCTCGCCTGCGCGCGCCTGCCCCCCGCCCGCCCGCTCGACCGCCCGCCCGCCCGATTGCCCCGCCCTCGAACCGGGCCCGGCCTGGCGCCGCCGCCCCGTCTTCTTCTTGCTCCAAGTATCCCGGGGGGAGTCGGCCGGCACGGCCGACGGGGGGGCTGGCCCCCCTCAGCCGCCTCCGACCTGCGCGAGCCGCCGCGTGCGGGCGATGACGTAGAGGGTGCTCGACAGCGCGGCGGCCGATGTTCCCAGCATCAGCGCCTGCAGCGGAAGGCTGGTCGCCGCCCCTTCCAGCACCACGCCCGCCAGCACCGACATCGCGGCGCCGCCGCCGATCATGATCGCGCCTCCGAGGCCGCTCGCGGTGCCGGCGAGATGGGGGCGGACCGACAGCATCCCCGACGTCGCGTTCGGGATCATCATGCCGTTGCCCGCGCCCACGGTCGTCATCGCGGTGAAGAACACCGCCGGGTGCGAGAGCCCCGACAGCGCGAGCAGCACCGACAGGGTCATGCCGCAGGTGACCGTCACCGAGCCCCACAGCATCATGCGGTTGATCCCGACTCGTGCCGAGAACCGCCCCGAAAGGAAGTTGCCGACGAAGTAGCCGATCGCGGGGGCGCCGAAGGCGACGCCCGTCCAGAACGGGCTCATGCCGTAGATTTCCGAGGCCGCGTAGGGTGCTCCCCCGAGGAAGGCGAAGAAGGCACCCGAGGCGAAGGCCGCCGCCATCGCGTATCCCCAGAAGCGCGGCGAGGCCAGCAGTTCGGGGTATTCCCGCACTTGCTGGCGCATCGGGCGGCCCGTCGCGGTCGCCGTCTCGCCCTGGTCGGCCCAGAGGAGCGCGGTGACGGCGGCCCCGAAGAGCAGCAGGAACACGAAGACGGCATGCCAGCCGAACAGCTCGTCGAGCGCGCCGCCCACCATGGGCACCACCATAGGCACCAGCGCCATGCCCATCGTCACGTAGCCGATCATCGAGGCTGCCTGCGCCTCGGGCACCATGTCGCGCACGATCGCCCGGCTCAGCACGATCCCCACCACGACCGCGCCCTGCAGCATGCGGAACGCGAGGAAGATCTCCACCGTGGGAGCGAGCAGGCAGCCCACCGTCGCCACGAGAAAGATCGCCATCGCCGTCAGCGTGACCGGCCGCCGCCCGTAGCGGTCGGACAGCGGGCCGATCACCAGTTGCAGCAGGCCCGTCACCGCCAGGTAGAGCGAGACGGAGAGCTGGATCACGGCGTAGTCGGCCCCGAAATACGCCGCCATAGCGGGCAGCGAGGGCAGGAAGATGCTCATGCTGGTCGCGGCGATGCCGGCCATCAGGACGAGCGTCAGGATGTGGGGCGGAGAGGCCCGGTCGAGGAACCGGACCGCGGGCGCGGTGGTCATGCCCGCGACTTAGACGGGCAGTCGGCCCAAGTCCACGTGGCAGGCCGCCGGCCCTTGCGTGGGCTTGCAGTATTTGCAGTTTGCGCGCTCGGCCGGCGCATCACTTTGCAAATTTACCGAAAATGCCTTCCCGCCCGCGCGAGGCCGCGCTAGGACGCGACGATACCCGGGGCGCAGGCAGACCGCGCCGGGGAGCCAAGCGAGGGAGGCGGCCGCGATGAAGGACATACTCGTCGAGCTCGAGGAGCGCCGGGCGCAGGCGCGCGCCGGCGGGGGCGCGCGCCGCGTCGACGGTCAGCACGGCAAGGGCAAGCTGACCGCCCGCGAGCGCATCGAGCTGCTGCTCGACGAGGGGTCGTTCGAGGAATACGACATGTTCGTCCGCCACCGCTGCCACGAATTCGGCATGCAGGCCCACACCTATCCGGGCGACGGCGTGGTGACGGGCTGGGGCACGATCAACGGCCGGATGGTCTATGTCTTTTCCCAGGATTTCACGGTGCTCGGCGGCTCGGTCAGCGAGACGCATGCCGCCAAGATCTGCAAGGTCATGGACATGGCGATGCAGAACGGCGCCCCGGTGATCGGCATGAACGACTCGGGCGGCGCCCGCATCCAGGAGGGCGTCGACAGCCTCGCCGCCTACGGCGAGGTCTTCCAGCGCAACATCGAGGGCTCGGGCGTGATCCCGCAGATCAGCATGATCATGGGGCCCTGCGCGGGCGGGGCCGTCTATTCGCCGGCCATGACCGACTTCATCTTCATGGTGAAGGACTCGTCGTACATGTTCGTCACCGGCCCCGACGTGGTGAAGACGGTGACCAACGAGCACGTCACCGCCGAGGAACTCGGCGGCGCGAGCACCCACACGCGGAAGTCGTCGGTCGCCGATGCCGCCTTCGAGAACGATCTCGAGGCCATCGCCGAGGTGCGCCGGCTGGTCGACTTCCTGCCGCTCAACAACCGCGAGAAGCCGCCCGTCCGGCCGTTCTTCGACGACCCCGAGCGGGTGGAGCCCTCGCTCGACACGCTGGTGCCCGACAACCCCAACCTGCCCTACGACATGAAGGAGCTGATCCTGAAGGTCGCCGACGAGGGCGATTTCTTCGAGATCCAGGAGGATTTCGCGCGCAACATCGTCACCGGCTTCATCCGGCTCGAGGGGCAGACGGTGGGGGTGGTGGCCAACCAGCCGATGGTGCTGGCGGGCGTGCTCGACATCGACAGCTCGCGCAAGGCGGCGCGCTTCGTGCGCTTCTGCGACTGCTTCGAGATCCCGCTGCTGACATTCGTCGACGTGCCCGGCTTCCTGCCGGGGACCGGGCAGGAATACGGCGGCGTCATCAAGCACGGCGCGAAGCTGCTGTTCGCCTATGGCGAGGCGACGGTGCCCAAGGTGACGGTGATCACGCGCAAGGCCTATGGCGGGGCCTACGTGGTGATGGCGGCCAAGCACCTGCGCGCCGACGTCAACTATGCGTGGCCCACCTCGGAGATCGCGGTGATGGGCGCGAAGGGAGCGGTGGAGATCCTGCACCGGGGCGATCTGGGCGATCCGGAGAAGATCGAGGCGCATACGCAGGAATACGACGACCGCTTCGCCAACCCCTTCGTCGCGGCCGAGCGCGGCTTCATCGACGAGGTGATCCAGCCGCGCTCGACCCGGCGGCGGGTGGCCCGCGCCTTCGCCGCGCTGCGGACGAAGCGCCGGTCGATGCCGTGGAAGAAACACGACAACATCCCGCTCTGAAACGGCGGGCCGGGGAAGGGGGGCCAGCCCCCCGTCGGCCGTGCCGGCCGACTCCCCCCGGGATACTTGGAGCAAGAAGAAGCGAGCGGGGAGGGAGACGGTCCGGGCGTGGCGCACAGGGGCTGGCATATCGTGGCTGAGCCGGGCGGCGTGACCCTGAGCCGGGCGGTGCCGGTCCGCTGGGACGTGGCGGCCGAGACGCGGCTGCCCGTGCCTGCGGCCGGTCTGCGGCCGCTTCGGGTCGCCCACCAGGTGCGGCAGGACGTGTGGCGCGCGCTGCGGCGGCAGCGGGGCTTCGCGCCGGCGGTGCGCGCGGTGGCGCAGCCCGGGGGCCTCACCGTGCGTGCGGGTGGGCGGGTGGCCGCGGCGCACGACCGCGTGCGCCTCGAGGCGGTGCTCGCGGAGGTGCTTGGCGACCCCGTGCGTCGGCGCCGCTGGCTGGCCGGCGCCGCGATGGATCCGCGAGCGGGAAGAGGGGCGCGATGAGTCGCCCCGCCCCGATCGCGCCGGGCCCGAGGGCCCGGATGGCGCGCGCAGGAGAGGGGAGGCTCCGGCGCGCGCCTGCCCGTCTTGGCGCGAGCCTCGCCGTGGCCCTGGCATCCGGCGCCGCGGCGGCCGGGGCGCAGGAGATGCCGGCCGTTCCGCCGGCCCTGCCGTCGGGGCAGCAGGTCGTGCCGCTCGACATGGCGCTCGAGCGGCAGGGAGACGGGCAGGTCTGGCTGGTGCTGCGCTACCTCGCGCCGCGCATCGCGCGGGAGACCGGCGATCTCGGCTTCGACGATGTCATTGCCGATCTCGACGCGCTGTGCGCGGGTCCGGGCCTGGTTGCCGCGGCGCAGGCAGAGGCAACGGGGCCGGCGCCCGACCAGATCGTGGTGACGCTGATGGACCGGCCCGTGCCGCGGGGCGCGACCGACCCCGGGGCGACGCTCTTTATCGAGGCCTACATTCCCGGGCCGGAGGGGTGCACATGGCCGTGACCCGGGCTGTCGCCCAAGCCGCGCCGGAGGGGAGGGGGCCGTGCTGAAGCATCGCGGCTTCCCCTCGCGCCTGCCTGGAACGGATCACCAGTTCACCATCCGGCGCGCGTCGAAGGCGGGCGCGACCCGGCTCGTGGCGCGCAAGCGTCACGCCGACCGGCGGCCGGGCGACCGGGCGGCGGACGAAGGGTTTCTTGCCGCGCTTATCGAGCATTTCGGAGAGGATGCATTCCCCCGCGGAAATCTCGACGCGGGCCGGCTGTCGTGGCTGCTGGGCCGCGAGGTGGTGCCGGCCGAGCCCGATGCCTTCGACCCCGAGGATTACGATGCGCGTCTCAGGGTCGACATGGCGGCCGCGCGCCGCGGCTTTCCCGCTCTCTTCGCGGACGCGGACGACGCCGGGGAGGACGACGACGCCGGCGAGGGGGGGGAATGGGCATGATCGTGCCGATGTCCCCCGTGCCTGGGCGGGATTGCGCTCGCCTCGCGGTTGTGCGTGATTTGCCGCTTGTGCGCCGACGCCGTTGTGGCACGGTCAGGTTGCGGGGCTCGGGTAGGCCTCGCCTCGAAAGACCGTACCCCTTCCCCTGGCGGGTGGCCGTTCCCCCTGATCCCCCGGCCACCCGCCTTTTCCCCTTGCCTGGCACCGGTTGCCACATCGCGCGCCCGGCGCACGCCGCGCCGGCGGAACAGCGTGCGGTCCGTCCCGTTCTCGTGGTGACACCAGAAGGAGACGCGAGATGGCACGACCGACCCTCCCCCGTACCCGCATCGCCGCCGGCCTGGCCGGAGTCCTGGCGATGGTCGCGCTTGCCGGCTGCGAGGGCACGGATCTCGAGCGCGGGGCGCTCGGCGCCGCGGGCGGTGCCGGCGTTGCCGAGCTTGCCGGGGCGGACCCGGTGGCGGGCGCCGTTGTCGGCGGCACGGCCGGCGTCGTGTGCGACGACGTGGGCGCCTGCTGAGGCCGGTGCTCCTCGCCCGCGCCTGTGCGCGGGTCTGACCCACTCCAGAGCGCCATCCGGGCCCGCCGGCCCGGATGGCGCTCTTTTCGTTTTGACCGGGGCCGGGCGCGGCACGCCGCAGCGCCCGAGTGCCCCCACCCCAGGAAGGACGACGTGACGTGACCGACGCCCCGCTTTTCGACAAGATCCTCATCGCCAACCGGGGCGAGATCGCCTGCCGCGTGATCAGGACGGCCCGCCGCATGGGCATCGGGACGGTCGCCGTCCATTCCGACGCGGACCGCCATGCACTGCATGTCGAGATGGCCGACGAGGCGGTGCATATCGGCCCGCCGGCGGCCGCGCAGTCGTACCTCGTGATCGATCGCATCCTCGAGGCGATCCGCCAGACGGGGGCGCAGGCGGTGCACCCGGGTTACGGCTTCCTGTCGGAGAATCCGCGCTTCGCGGAGGCGCTCGACGCCGCCGGCGTCGCCTTCATCGGCCCGCCCAAGGGCGCGATCGAGGCGATGGGCGACAAGATCACCTCGAAGAAGATCGCGGCCGAGGCCGGCGTCAGCACCGTGCCCGGCTACATGGGCCTGATCGAGGATGCCGACGAGGCGGCGCGCATCGCCGGAGAGATCGGCTATCCGGTGATGATCAAGGCCTCCGCCGGCGGCGGCGGCAAGGGCATGCGCATCGCCTGGAACGAGGCCGAGGCGCGCGAGGGCTTCCAGAGCTCGAAGAACGAGGCGGCGTCGAGCTTTGGCGACGACCGGATCTTCATCGAGAAGTTCGTCACCCAGCCGCGCCACATCGAGATCCAGGTTCTGGCCGACGAGCACGGCCAGTGCATCTATCTCGGCGAGCGCGAGTGCTCGATCCAGCGGCGCAACCAGAAGGTCATCGAGGAGGCGCCCTCGCCCTTCCTCGACGCCGAGACGCGCAAGCGCATGGGCGAACAGGCCTGCGCGCTGGCACAGGCGGTGGGCTATACCTCGGCCGGGACGGTGGAGTTCATCGTCGACGGGCAGAAGAACTTCTATTTCCTCGAGATGAACACGCGCCTGCAGGTCGAGCACCCGGTGACCGAGCTGATCACCGGCGTCGATCTCGTCGAGCAGATGATCCGCGTCGCCGCGGGCGAGCCGCTGGCGATCACGCAGGACGACGTGCGGCTCGACGGCTGGGCCATAGAGAGCCGCCTCTACGCCGAAGACCCCTACCGCAACTTCCTGCCCTCGACGGGGCGGCTGACGCGCTACCGCCCGCCCGAGGAGCACGTCACCGATACCGCCATCGTGCGCAACGATACCGGCGTCTACGAGGGCGGCGAGATCAGCATGTTCTACGACCCGATGATCGCCAAGCTGTGCACGTGGGCGCCGACGCGGGTCGAGGCGATCGAGGGGATGCGGCAGGCGCTCGACCGGTTCGAGGTGGAGGGGATCGGCCACAACCTGCCGTTCCTGTCGGCTGTGATGGACCATCCGCGCTTCGTGAAGGGCGACATCACCACCGCCTTCATCGCCGAGGAATATCCCGACGGCTTCGCCGGGGCAGAGATCGACGCCGAGCAACTGCGCCACGTGGCCGCCGCGGCCGCCGCCATGTTCCGCGTCGACGAGATCCGGCGCGCTCGCATCTCGGGGCGGCTGGGCAACCACGAGCGGACCGTCGGCACCGACTGGGTGGTGGCCGTCGGCGACACCCTGTTCGAGACGCGCATCCATGCCGACCGCGAGGGCGCGACGGTCGAGATCGACGGCGCGACGCATCGCGTCGCCTCGGACTGGACACCGGGCACGCCGCTCGCGGTGCTGCAGATCGACGACGAGACGCTGGCCCTCAAGGTGCAGCCCATCGTCAGCGGCTTCCGCATCCGCACGCGAGGCGCCGACCTGCGCGTGAACGTCTGGACTCCGAAGCAGGCCGAGCTCGCCCGGCACATGCCGGTGAAGGAGGCCGCCGACACGTCGAAGCTGCTCCTCTGCCCGATGCCGGGCCTGCTGGTGAAGCTGGACGTGGCCGCGGGCGACGAGGTGCAGGAGGGCCAGCCGCTCTGCACCGTCGA
This sequence comes from Rhodovulum sp. 12E13, assembly GCF_003340565.1. GTDB lineage: Bacteria > Pseudomonadota > Alphaproteobacteria > Rhodobacterales > Rhodobacteraceae > HLUCCA09. The sequence goes on from NZ_QPLK01000001.1 coordinate 247,281, forward strand.
GGCCATGAAGATGGAGAACATCCTGCGCGCCGAGCGCAAGGGCGTGGTGGCCAAGATCAACGCTGCGCCCGGCGACAGCCTCGCCGTCGACGAGGTGATCATGGAGTTCGAGTGACGCCGTGGCGGGGGCGCCGGGCGACACGCTCCCGGGGATCGACGCCCGCTTCTGGCAGGCGGTCGTGGCGGGCGCCTTCCTCGCGATGGGCTGGCTTGTCAACGGCTGGCAGAACCGGCGCGAGCGCCGGGCACTCCGGGCCGAGCGGCTGCGCGACGCCCACCGCGCGCTCTTCGCTCAAATCCGCGCCTATCCCTTGCAGCTCGTCAGCCACGAGGACCTGGGGCGCTACGGCGACGAGATGGTCGACCGGATGCGGGCCGATCCCGGACCCGTGCCGCTGGTGCCGCGCGAGCGGGCCGACCGCGGGTTCGTCGCCCTGATCCCCGAGATCCACATCCTGCCCCGCGTGACGATCGACCCGGTGGTGACCCACTACACCCACCTGCACGCCATCGAGGCGCTGGCCGACGACATGCGCGCCGAGGGCGTCGCCGCGCTGGGCCAGGAGCGGCGCATCGCGCTCTACGAGGATTACATAAGGATGAGGGGGCTCGCGCGCGATTACGGCGAGGTCCGCCTGGCGGTGATCGAAAGCTATGCGAGCGACGGCAAGACCGCCGCCGAGGCCGAGGCGCGGCGCCTCAGTAGCCCGGGCGCGGCCCGGTCCGCCCCGTGACCGGGATCGGCGTATACGGGTTGAGCGGCTGGGTCGGCTTGGTCGTGTCGGCCATCGGGAACGCTCCTTCTGCCCCAAGGGTAGGCGCGCGGGGCGTGCCGCGCGACGCTCAGCCCGCGCCGGCCTTCCGCTCGCGGATCTCCTGCTGGCGCAGGGGCATCTTGTCGATCGAGCGCGAGAGCTCGCGCGCCGACCAGGGCGAGGGTTTGCGCAGCTCGACCTCGCCGTCCTTGCCGATCAGGGTCACCTGGAAGCCCCGGGGGCGCAGCTTCTGGCGGACATCCGAGCGCGCATCGGGATCGGTGTCGGTGATCACCACCACGTCGCGTTCGATCAGGTCGAACGGGCGCGATGTGAGCAGCTGCATCTGCTCGGCAAAGCGGGGGTCGGCGGCCGAGTCCGCGAACACGACGATGGGCCGGTTCGTCCACTTGAAGTCGTCGAGCGAGACGCTGGTGGCATCGTATATCTCGAGCGTGCGCTCTGCGGCGGTCGGCTCGGCCTCCGTACCGGGTGCCGCTCCGTCGCCGAGAGCGGCGGACTGGGCCAGGCCCGCCATCGGCAGCATGACGGCCAGCATGGCGAGGGGAATGGCGAAGTTGCGCAAGCTCATGATCTCTCCTGTCACGCGGGATATAGGCGTTCAAGCCGGCATTGCTAAATCCAAATCGCGCCGATGCCGTCGCCGTGACCGCACGGCGCAGGCGCCGCAGCGACGTGCCCGCGCCACAAGCGCCTCACCGCCCGGCCGCGGGCCGGCCCGCCTCCTGACGCCCTCCCGTTCCACCCTCACCGCGTGCCGGCCCGCCCCGCGACAGGCTGGCGCGTGGCTCGCCCCCCGGGATCGCGCGCATGATGCGGCCGAGCCCGGCCCAGCCCGCACGCCCTGGCGTCGCACGCCGCATGCCCCCCATCCGACCCGGAGATCCGCCCGATGACAGACGACACCAAGAAGACCCGCGCCGACTGGGAGGCGCTTGCCGCCAGGGAACTCAAGGGCCGCCCGCTCGAGAGCCTCGACTGGGACACGCTCGAGGGCATCCGCGTCAAGCCGCTCTACACCGAGGACGACGTGGCGGGCCTGCCCCAGATGGGCGAGCTTCCGGGCTTTGCGCCCTTCACCCGCGGCGTGCGGGCGACGATGTATGCCGGCCGGCCCTGGACGATCCGGCAATATGCCGGCTTCTCGACGGCCGAGGAGAGCAACGCCTTCTACCGCCGGGCGCTCGCGGCCGGGCAGCAGGGCGTCTCGGTCGCCTTCGACCTCGCCACCCATCGCGGCTACGACAGCGACCACCCGCGCGTCGAGGGCGACGTGGGCAAGGCCGGCGTGGCCATCGACTCGGTCGAGGACATGAAGATCCTGTTCGACGGCATCCCGCTGGAGAAGGTCAGCGTCTCGATGACGATGAACGGCGCGGTGATCCCGGTGCTCGCCGCGTTCATCGTGGCGGGCGAGGAACAGGGGGTGTCGCGCGCCCAGCTCTCGGGGACGATCCAGAACGACATCCTCAAGGAGTTCATGGTCCGCAACACCTACATCTATCCGCCCGAGCCCTCGATGCGGATCGTGGCCGACATCATCGAGTACACGGCCACCGAGATGCCGCGATTCAACTCGATCTCGATCTCGGGCTACCACATGCAGGAGGCGGGCGCCGATCTCGTGCAGGAGCTCGCCTTCACCCTGGCCGACGGGCGCGAATACGTGCGCGCCGCCATCGCGCGGGGCATGGATATCGACCGGTTCGCGGGGCGGCTGTCGTTCTTCTTCGCCATCGGCATGAACTTCTTCATGGAGGCGGCCAAGCTGCGCGCCGCGCGCCTTCTCTGGTCGCGCGTCATGGACGAGTTCGCCCCGAAGGACCCCAGGAGCCGGATGCTGCGCACCCATTGCCAGACCTCCGGCGTGAGCCTGCAGGAGCAGGACCCCTACAACAACGTCATCCGCACCGCCTACGAGGCGATGTCGGCCGCGCTCGGCGGCACGCAGTCGCTGCACACCAACGCGCTCGACGAGGCGATGGCGCTGCCCACCGACTTCTCGGCCCGGATCGCGCGCAACACCCAGCTGATCCTGCAGGAGGAGACCGGCGTGACGAACGTCGTCGACCCCCTCGCCGGCTCCTACTACGTCGAGAGCCTGACCGCGGAACTGGCCGAGCGCGCCTGGGCGCTGATGGAGGAGGTCGAGGAGATGGGCGGCATGACCGTCGCCGTCGCCTCCGGAATGCCCAAGCTCAGGATCGAGGAGACGGCCGCGCGGCGCCAGGCGATGATCGACCGCGGCGAGGAGGTGATCGTCGGCGTCAACAAGTACCGCCGCGACACCGAGGACGAGATCGACATCCTGAACATCGACAACGACAAGGTGCGCGCGGGCCAGGTGGCCGCGCTCGAGCGCGTCCGCGCCGGGCGCGACGAGGCGGCCTGCACCGCGGCGCTGCAGGAGCTGACGCGCCGCGCGGGCGAGGGCGGCAACCTGCTCGAGGCGGCGGTCGAGGCGGCGCGGGCGCGGGCCAGCGTGGGAGAGATCAGCATGGCGATGGAAGACGTGTTCGGCCGCCACCGGGCCGAGGTGAAGACGCTCGCCGGCGTCTACGGCGCGGCCTACGAGGGCGACGACGGCTTCGCGGCGATCCAGAAGGCGGTGGAGGCGTTCGCCGAGGCCGAGGGGCGGCGGCCGCGGATGCTGGTGGTGAAGATGGGGCAGGACGGGCACGACCGCGGCGCCAAGGTGATCGCCACCGCCTTCGCCGATATCGGCTTCGATGTCGACGTCGGCCCGCTCTTCCAGACGCCGGAGGAGGCGGCGCAGGACGCGGTGGACAACGACGTGCACGTGATCGGCATCTCGTCCCAGGCGGCGGGGCACCGCACGCTCGCGCCACGGCTGGTGAAGGCGCTCGAGGCCCAGGGCGCGGGCGACATCATCGTGGTCTGCGGCGGTGTCATCCCCCACCAGGATTACGAGTTCCTGAAAAGTGCCGGCGTGAAGGCGATCTTCGGCCCCGGCACGAACATCCCCGCAGCGGCGGAGAACATCCTCGGCCTGATCCGTGCGGCGCGCACCGAGGCGGCCTGAGGCGCCTGCGGCGGGCGCGGGAGCGGGGGGCCGGCCCCCCGCGCCCCCCGGAGTATTTCGGCCAGGATGATGGAGCGGGGCGTGGGCCTGGCGCGGCCGCGCGTGGGCGCCGTGCGGGCGGTCTGCGCGGGCGCGGCGGGGGCCCGGGGCTGCGGGGCGTCGTCGTGGTGCACGGTGCGGAGGGGCCGGGGGCGGTTGGGTCGCCCCGGTTCGCGGCATCCGGGCGAGGCACGAGGGCGAGCTGGTGCCGCTCAGGGCCGATCCCGCTGGCGCGGGCGGCGGTGCCGGTCTTCCTGCCGTGGGGCACGGAGGACGAGGTCGGGCCGCATGCCCACACCTGGATACGGAACCGCGCGGGGCAGCCGGCCCACTGGTCATGGCCGAGGGGGGCAGGGGCATCGACGCAAGGCCGTGTCGAGCCGGCGCTCGGGGCGCGGTTCGTGGCGTTCCTCGGGAGGCACCGGGGATGGATGGCACGGACTTCGGCCGTATCGCGGCTGCCTGCGAGCGGCGCCACGACGGGAGTGCATGGCGCGGCGGCGCGGGGTGTGACGCTCGCGCCGGGTGGGCGGCACCCCGGTTTCGTCAGGCACACCCGGTGGTGTCCAATGGCCCCGTCGCATGCCTTGCGGCCGCCCGGCGGGCGCAGCCTGTTCGCCGACGGCAGGGGGAGCCCCCGGCGCGCATCGCCTGTCGCGCGGGCCTCGGGCAGGCCGCGGGGGCGCGGCTGCGTGTCGCGGGTGGACGTTGGCCGCTTCCACGACCGCGGACCCATGCAGAAAACCCTGTCTCCCGGCGGGCGGGAGGCTTAGGCTGATCCCATGTCGCTCTGGTCGCGCATCGCCGACGCCGTGTCGGCCCTCGCCGGGGGCGAGGGGCTCGCGACCGTCTTCGACCGGCTGCGCACGCCCCCCGAGCGCAGCGTGGCCTTCGCCATCGCGGTGATCGCGCTGGGCGCCAAGATGGCCAAGGCCGACGGGCGGGTGACGCGCGACGAGGTGACGGCCTTCCGAGAGGTCTTCACCATCCCGCCGGGGGAGGAGCGCAACGCGGCCCGCGTCTTCGACCTCGCCCGGCAGGACGTGGCCGGATACGACGTCTACGCCCGCCGGATCGCGGCGATGTTCGGCGCCGGCCACCAGACGTTGGTCGACCTGATGGAGGGGCTGTTCCACATCGCGCTGGCCGACGGCGCCTACCACCCCGACGAGGACGACTTCCTCGCCCGGGTGGCGGCGATCTTCGGCCTGCACGAGCGCGAGTTCCGCTCGCTCCGGGCGCGCTTCGTGCAGGGGGCGGCGCCCGACCCCTACGCGGTGCTGGGGGTGGCGCCCGACGCGCCGCTCGACGCGGTGCGCGCGGCCTGGCGGCAAGCCGTGCGCGAGAGCCACCCCGACGCGCTGATCGCCCGCGGCGTGCCCAGGGAGGCGGCCAGGCTCGCAGAGCGGCGGATGGTCGACGTCAATCGCGCGTGGGAAGAAATCTCGCGCGAGCGGGCGGGGTGAGCGCGCGGCGCATCTGGCGCGAATCGGCCGCCCGGCGTAGAGAGACGGCATGATGAAATCGCTCCTCGCTCCGCCCCTCCTGGCGCTCGCTCTCGGCGCCGCGCCCCTTTCCGCGCAGCAAGAGGGGGCGCCAGACGGCGAAGAGCGCGGCGTCGAGGAAGGTCTCGACCTTCTCGAGCGCGGGGCCGAGGCGTTCCTGCGCGGTCTGATGGACGAGATCGGGCCGGAGTTGCGCCGGCTCGAGCCCGAGTTGCGAGGGCTCGCCGAGGGGATGGGGCCGATGATCGCGCGGCTGGTGGAGCTGGTCGACCAGATCGACGCCTACCACCCGCCCGAGCGGCTGCCGAACGGCGACATCATCCTGCGGCGCAAGACCCCCTCGGAGATCGAGGACCTGCCGCCGCCCGACGAGGGCCAGATCGACATCTGAGGCGGGGGCGGTCGCCGGTCGGGCCGGGTATCCCGGGACGCGCGAAGGACAGCGCCGGGCCGTGCAAGGGGGCTGGGTAGCGCGTCAAGCGGGCGACGCGAGGCACCGGTGTCGTTCATGCCTATGGTGTGGCTCGGTGCGCGACGCGAGCCATGACCCCTCCCCGCGATGGCAGAGGGCTGCGCGGCCCGGCCGGGCGATGCCGGATCGGGCGAAGGGGTGCCCTGTGGAAGGCCGCATGGATCACGGTCTGCCCCGCGGCGAGGTCGCGCCAGTGCCGCCCCTACTCTTCCGTTACCGTCAGATCGGCCTGCAGCGCCTTTGCCAGGGAGGCGAGGCGGGCCTCGGCGACCTCGCCGTAGAGCGGCACGGCGCGGGGCGGCAGGATCAGCTCGAGACGCTTCGCCCGCGGGCGCCAGTCGAGCCGACCCAGCCGGTCGGGCGCGGCGACCGAGAACATCGCCCCGAACCGCATCGCGCGCCCGAGGATCTCGGCCTCGCGGATCTGCGCCTCGGTCAGCAGCCCCAGGAGCGGCTCGAAATGCGGGCCCGGCCGGCCGTTGCGATAGCGGTGCATCAGGGCGAGACCGACGAACACCCGGCCGGGGTGGTCGATCCCGCCGAGATTGCCGCGGGTGGCGTTGTCGAAGACGATCTCGGCGCGGTAGTCGGGATGGGCACGCCACGAGACGTCGTGCAGCAGGCACGCCGCCCGGTGCAGACGCGGGTCGGTCACGCTTTCGGCGAAGAGCGGCGCGATGAAGTCGTGCAGCCGCTCGCCGAATCCCGGCATTCGCGCGTTCAGCATCTCGGCGTGGCGGGCGGCCTCGATCAGGGGGTCCCGGGCGCGCACGCGGGCGGGCATACGCTCGTAGAGCAGCCCCTCGCGGATGCCGTAGCCCGAGACGGTGATCGCCCTGACCCCGAAGCGCGCCATCAGCCGGCGCAGCACCTCTCCGGCCACCGGCACCAGCGAGATGCGGCCCGACGAGATCCCCACCTCCTTGCGGTAGGTGTCGAGATCGCGGCCCTTGAGGTGGTCGAGCGTCTCGCGCACCGATTTCGGCGTCATGCGGTAATCGTGCAGGACCGAGAGCGGATAGCCCCGCCTGTGCATGTCGAGCCGCGCGATCGCCCGCCATGAGCCCCCCACGAGGTAGAGATGCGGGTGCGGCCCGAGTCGCTCGACGAGGGGCGCAAGGCCCGCCTCGATCGTCTTTGCCCGCCCCTTGGCGCCCCCGGCGAGGCCGGTGAGGGTAAGCGGCCCCAGATCCGAGGTGGCCCGCTCCCACACGCGGCCGGCCTCGATGCGGGCAAGCTCCATCGACGAGCCGCCGATATCGCAGACGAGGCCCTCGCCCTGCGGCCAGCCGAGCAGCACGCCCTGCGCCGACAGCCGCGCCTCTTCCTCGCCGTCGATGACGGTCAGCTTCAGCCCCGTCTCGCCCTCGATCTCGGCCACGAACTCCGGCCCGTCCTCGGCGCGGCGGACGGCGGCGGTGGCCACAGCCTCGAGAGGGGCCATGTCCATGCCCTCGGCCAGCGCGACGAAGCGGCGGATCGCCGCCTTCGCGCGGCGCCGGCCCTCGGGGTTGAGCCGGCCCGTCTCGTCGAGCCCGGCGCCGAGGCCGGCCATGACCTTCTCGTTGTAGAAGTAGGCCGGGCTGCGGGCGGCGCCGTCGAACACCACGAGGCGGACAGAGTTCGACCCGACGTCGACCACGCCGACCCTGTGCAGGCCGCGCGCCGCCTTGTCCTCGAACACCGCCTCGAGGCTCGGCCAGACGTGCCGCTGCGTGTCGTGCTCGCCGTCCATCGGCCGTCCTTTCGTCGTCACCTTCGCCGGGCCCAGGCCTCAGCCCGCCTCCGCCTTCGTGCTTGCGCCGCCGCGCCCGGCGGCCGCGGTTTCCGTCTCGCGGGCGCGGGTCAGGTCGGGCACGTCGGCCTGACCTGCCGAGCCCCGGCCCGACAGCGAGGGGTTTTCCATGAAGAAGCGATGGCAGTTGAAGCCGCGCCCCTCCTCCGCCGGCGCCCGTTCGAAGCGGCCGTCGGGCCGCAGGATCCAGCTCTGCTCGGTATCGGCGAGATTGGCGGCCATGATCTGGCTGACGATCTGCGCCTTGACCGTGGGGTTCGTCGTCTCGACCAGCGTCTCGACGCGGCGGTTGAGATTGCGCCCCATCCAGTCGGCCGACGACATGAACACCCGGCACCCCTCGGAGGGCAGGCCGTGGCCGTTGCCGAAGCACACGATCCGCGAGTGTTCGAGGAAGCGGCCGACGATCGACTTGACACGGATCGTCTCGGAGAGACCCCGGATGCCCGGGCGGATGCCGCAGATGCCCCGGATCACGAGGTCGATCCGCACCCCGGCCTGGCTGGCTTCGTACAGGGCGTCGATCACGTCGGGCTCGATCAGGGCGTTCATCTTGGCCCAGATCCGCGCCGGGCGGCCCGCTCGGGCGTGCTCGGCCTCGGCCGCGATCATCTCGATCAACCGGGGCTTCAGCCCCTCCGGCGAGATCGCAAGGTTCTCCAGCCCCTCAGGCTCGGCATAGCCCGACAGGTAGTTCATCACCTTGGTTGCGTCGCGCCCGAGCGCCGCGTCACAGGTGAAGAAGCTCAGGTCGGTGTATATCTTTGCGGTGATAGGGTGGTAGTTGCCCGTGCCGTAATGGGTATAGGTCACCAGCCGGTCGCCCTCGCGGCGCACGACGGTGCTGATCTTGGCGTGCGTCTTGAGGTGGATGAACCCGTAGACGACATGCGCGCCCGACCGCTCCAGCCGGCGCGACTGGCGGATGTTGGCGGCCTCGTCGAAGCGCGCCTTGAGCTCCACCAGAGCCGTGACCGACTTGCCGTCCTCGGCGGCCTCGCACAGCGCCTCGACGATGGGCGAGTTCTTCGACGTGCGGTAGAGCGTCTGCTTGATCGCCAGAACGTCGGGGTCGCGCGCGGCCTGCTGCAGGAACCGCACCACCATGTCGAAGGTCTCGTAGGGGTGGTGCAGCAGCATGTCCTTCTGCCGGATCGCGCCGAACAGATCGCCGTCGTGGTCCTGCACGCGCTCGGGCACGCGCGGGGTGAAGACGGGCCACAGCAGGTCGGGCCGGGTGTCGATCACCAGCTCCTTGAGGTCGGCCACGCCGATCAGGCCCTTCAGCTCGACCACCTCGCGCTCGGTGATGTGCAGCTCGTCCATCACCTTGCGCTTCAGCCCCGGTGGCGCGCCTTCGGTGATCGTCAGACGGATCACCTCGCCCCGGCGACGGCGCTTGAGCGCCGTCTCGAACTCGCGCACGAGATCCTCTGCCTCTTCCTCGACCTCGAGATCGCTGTCGCGCAGCACGCGGAAGGCGCAATGGTCGACCAGTTCGTAGCCCGGGAAGAGCGCCCCGAGATAGAGGATCAGCAGATCCTCAAGCCGCAGCACCCGGTGCTCGCCGTTCGCGCAAGGCAGCACGGTGAAGCGGTCGATCTGCGCCGGGATCGGCAGCAGCGCGTGCAACTCGGCCCCGTCGCGGGCGCGCCTCAGATCCAGCGCGAGCGACAGCCCCGTGTTGGGGATGAACGGAAAGGGGTGCGCCGGGTCGATCGCCAGCGGCGACAGCACGGGAAAGACCTGCGCGAGGAAATGCTTGTCGAGGTAGTCGCGATCGGCCTTCGTCAGCTTGGAGGGCGACAGGATGCGGATGCCCTCGCCCTCGAGCTCGCGCTTGAGCTTGTTCCACGTCGCCTGCTGGGTGCGCAGCAGCGCGCGGGCGTCGTCGTCGATCAGCTGCAGTTGCTCGGTGGGTGTCAGACCGTCGGCGGCGGGCGTCTGGTTGCCCTCGCGCTCGAGCTCGCGCAGGCCCGCGACGCGCACGGTGTAGAACTCGTCGAGATTGGTGGCCGAGATCGAGACGAAGCGCACCCGCTCGAGCAGCGGCACGCGCGGGTTCATCGCCTCTTCCAGAACCCGCCAGTTGAAGGCCAGCCACGACAGCTCGCGGTTGAAGAAGCGCTTGGGCCCCGTGGCGTGGGCCACCGGCACCTCTACGGGCGCGGGGGCGGGCGCCGTCAGGAAGTCGGCCTCGGACATCTCTCTCTCCCGGCTCCTGACAGGGGTGTAGCCCGGCAGGGCGGCCCCGTCACCTCTCTCCTTCAGGGTCGATGCCCGGCGCCGCGTCCTCCAGCACCTCGCGCGCCAGTTTCTGACCGACCGGGCGGCCCGTGGCCAGCGCGCGCGCGTCGAGTGCGGCGACCAGCCGCTCGGCGGCGGCGAAGGAGCGCTCCATCCGCGGCACGAGCCAGCTGACGAGGGCGGGCGGCGCGGCGATCTGGCGATCCTCGAAGAGCTTGACCAGCACCGCGGCGAGCAGCGCGTCGTCGGGTGGCCCGATCCGGGCGACCTGGGTGGCGGCGAGGCGGCTGGCGAGGTCGGGCAGGGCCACGGGCCAGCGGGCAGGGGCCTCGCGCGCCACCAGCAGCAGGCGCCCGCCCTCGGAGACGACGCGGTTGTGCAGGTGCAGGAGCCGCTCCTCGGCGCGGGCGTCGCCCGCGACGCGGCCGGCCCGCTCCACCACCACGGCGCGGGGCTCGACCGCGCCCGCGTCGGGCAGGGCGGGGGCGGTCAGCACGGTGGCGCCCGTTTCCGACGCCCAGACGGCGGCGAGGTGGCTCTTGCCCGCGCCGGGGGGGCCGGCGAGCGCCAGCTTGCCCTCGGGCCAGTCGCGCCAGCCGTCTATCCGGGTCAGCGCCTCCTCGTTGGCCGGGGCCACGAGAAACGCCTGCCGCCCGGTCGCGGCGCGCACCGGCAGGTCGAGGGCGAGCTGCTCGGGGCCGGGCGAGCGCGCGGGGCCGGGCGAGCGCGCGGCGGTCATTCCGCGGCGTCGTCTTCGCGGCGGCGGGGGGGTGCCTCGGGCGAGAGGGGCGCGGCGTCATGCGTCGTTTCGGCGACGTCGCGCATCGCGGCCGGATGGGCGAGCCCCTGGTAGAGCCGGCCCGACTTGTACTCGCCGACCAAGAAGCGCGCGATCACGCCCAGCACCGCCGCCACCGGCACGGCCACCAGCATGCCGACGAAGCCGAAGAGCGTGCCGAAGGCGGTCAGCGCGAAGAGCAGCCACACCGGGTGCAGCCCGACGCTGTCGCCCACAAGCTTCGGCGTGAGGAAGTTGCCTTCCGCGAACTGCCCAGAAAAGAAGATCGCCGCCACCACCGCGATCCACAGCCAGTCGCCCCAGAACTGGAACAGCGCGAGCCCGATGGCGAGCACGCCGCCCACGAGCGCCCCGATATAGGGGATGAAGGTCAGCAGCCCCGCGATCGCGCCCACGACAATCCCGAAGTCGAGACCGACCAGCATCAGCGCGACCGAGTAGTAGGTGCCGAGGATCAGGCAGACGGTGCCCTGCCCGCGGATGAACCCCGCCAGCGTGTCGTCGATCTCGCGCGCGATGCGGCGGACGGTGGGGGCGTGGTCGCGCGGCAGCAGCTCGTCGATGCGCGCCACCAGCCGGTCCCAGTCGAGCAGCAGGTAGAAGGCGACGACCGGGGTGATGACGATCAGCGTCACGATGCCGAAGAGCGACGAGACCGAGCCGAGCGCGGCGTTCACCAGCTCGGCCCCGCGCGACTGAACCAGCGCGGCGAGCTCTTCCAGCGACTGCCGCATGGTGCTTGTCTCGTCTAGGATCTCGGGGAAACGCTCGACCAGAGCGCCGTAGAAGTTGCGGGCAAAGTCGGGCGCGGCGGCGAAGAGGCGCGCGGCCTGGTTCACGATAGTCGGGATCACGAGCAGGACGGCCAGCGTGAAGACCAGCAGCCCCACCAGCGTGATGATGGTCACGGCCAGCGCGCGCGGCAGCCCGACGGCCTCGAGCCGGTCGGCGACGGGATCGAGCAGGTAGGCGATCGCCATGCCCAGCACGAAGGGCAGGATGACGTCGCCCAGCACCCAGAGCGCCGCGAGGAACACCGCCGCGGCGATCGACCAGTACTTCGCCTGTTGTGCCGCGGGCAGGGCCATGGGCAGCGCTCCTCCGCGCTCGGTGTCGCCCAGAGCGCGCGGCGTTGCAAGAGCGCCCCGGCTGAGACGGGCCTTGTGGCGCGACGGCGCGAGCGTCTCGCAGGGCGGGCACGGGCTAGACACGCAGTGGTAACGCAGGCCGGATGCGCAGCGCAGGCGCACGCCCTGCGCCGACGTCACATGGCAGGACACGCCGGCCGAGATGCCCGGCGGGCTCAATGTCGACCAGACCTTCGAGCCCGCCGAGGTGGTGCCGCTGCCCGCCGCGCCGCCGCTGCCGCTGCTGCTGGCCGGGTCGCGTCGCCCCGCGCGCGCCGGCCCGGCCCCGACGGGCGACCTGAGCCGCCCTCTGACCTGCTGCGTGTCCCGCTGACAGGTCTCGCCCGGGCATCCTCCCGCCGGCGGGTGGCGCCCGGGGCGCCGGTGGCCTAGGCTGCTCCGCCGAGAGGAGGTGGCTCATGTGCGGCTTCGTGGTGCTCTGGAACGTCGGTGACGAGGCGCTCGCGGCGCGGATGGTGGACAAGATTTCCCACCGGGGGCCGGATGCGACCGAGGTGACGCGCCTGCCCGGCGCCCCCATCGTGATGGCCCATTGCCGGCTGTCGATCATCGGCCCCGAGGACGGCAAGCAGCCGATCTACCAGGGCCGCGACATCCTCGTGGCGAACGGCGAGATCTACAACCACGCCGACCTGCGCGCGATCCTCGGGGAGGCGAGCTTCGAGACGGCGTCCGACAGCGAGACGATCCTGCACCTGTTCCGCTCGGGCGCCCTGCGCTGGATCGACCGGCTCGACGGGATGTTCGCCTTCGTGCTGGCGACGCGTGAGCGGGTGCTGGCCGCGCGCGACCCGCTCGGCATCAAGCCGCTCTACGTCGCGCGCGTGGGCGAGGGCCTCGCCTTCGCCTCGGAGCTCAAGGCCTTCGACGGGCTGGGCCTGACCGAGATCGAGGCGATCCCGCCCGGCAGCCTGATCGACAGCCGCGACGGCGAGCGGCGCTGGTATCGCCTCACCCACGGCGCGGCCGAGCCCGAGCCGGGGCTCGACGTCGAGGCCACCGCGCGCGAGCTGCGGCTGGTGCTGGAAGAGGCGGTGGCCAAGTGGATGGTCGCCGACGTCGAGGTGGGCTCGTTCCTCTCGGGCGGGCTCGACAGCTCGATCATCGCCGCGATCGCCGCCCAGCAGCGGCGCGAGGCCGGCAAGACCCCGCTCAAGACCTTCGCGGTCGGCACCGAGGGCGCGCCCGACCTGATCGCGGCGCGCGAGGTGGCCGCACATATCGGCTCGGACCATTACGAGCGCGTCTTCACCGCCGACGACCTCGCCGAGAACCTCTCCCACGTCATCTACCACCTCGAGTCGGCCGACGTCGATCTCGTGCGCTCGGCCGTGCCCACGCTCTTCGCCGCGCGTCTGGCGCGCGAGCACGTCAAGGCGGTGGTCACGGGCGAGGGGGCGGACGAGCTTTTCGCGGGCTACGCCTATCACCACGCCTATGTCGACGACCCCCGCGCGCTGGCCGACGAGCTGACGCGGGGCCTCGGGGCGATGCACAACATCAACCTCCAGCGCGTCGACCGGGTGACGATGGCGGAATCGCTGGAAGCGCGCACGCCCTTCCTCGACCGAGACCTGATCGACTATGCCCAGTCGATCCCGGCCACGCTGAAGCTGTGCCGGACGGATCCGGAGGCGGTGGAGAGCACCGGCGAGACCACGGAAAAGTGGATCCTGCGCAAGGCCTGCGCCGACCTGCTGCCCCAGAGCCTCGTCTGGCGCAAGAAGGCGCAGTTCGACGAGGGCTCGGGCACGGTCGCCGCCCTCGAGGGCGCGCTGACGACGCTCGCGGGCGCCGAGCGGCCCCTCGACCGGGCGGAGGAGGGCGCCCTCTACGAGCGCCTGCTGCGCGAGCGCTTCGCCGACCCCGACCTGATCCTGTCCAACGCCGGCACCTGGACCGCCGAGCGCGTCGCCGTCTGACGCCGCCGTCACGCCCCACCCCTGCGTCGCCCCGACCGGGGCGCTCCCGCCTCCGTTCGGGGCCTGAAGGCCCCTCGCTCCGTAAGGCCCTGCGCCGCGCGCGCAGGGCGCGCGGCGCGGTCGCGCTCCGGCGACGGGGCGCCCGGCCGGCGGGCGCGCGCAGCGCAGGCGGAGGCCAGCCTCGCCCCGAGCCGGGCGGCGTCGAGGTCGCCTCGGCGTGCTCGGCCTCAAGTGCCAGCACGGCGGCGCGCGTGGCCGCCTCGGCCTACCTCGGGTCGAGGAACGCCCCGCTCTCCACGAGGATGGCCTGGCCCCCTGCGCGGCTCGGGGCACTCTCGAGCCCCGCCCCGCGCCTTCTCCTTCCCGGTGCCTTCATCGTGTCGGAAATATCCCGGCGGAGTCGCCCCGCAAGGGCGACGGGGGGCAGCGCCCCCCTGGGGCGGCGCGATCCGCTTGCCCGGAGACCGGCTCTGTCGTAACCGATGCCGGGTGCGACAGAAGGGACCGACATGCGCCTCAGCCGTTACTTCCTGCCCGTGCTCAAGGAAACGCCCGCCGAGGCGCAGATCGCCTCGCACCGGCTGATGCTGCGGGCCGGCATGATCCGCCAGCAGGCGGCCGGCATCTATTCGTGGCTGCCGCTGGGCTACCGCGTCCTGCGCCGGATCGAGCGGATCGTCCACGAGGAGCAGAGCCGCGCCGGCCACATCCCGATGCTGATGCCCACGCTGCAGCCCGCCGACCTCTGGCGTGAATCGGGGCGCTACGACGATTACGGCGAGGAGATGCTGCGCATCGCCGACCGGCACGGGCGCGACATGCTCTACGGGCCGACGAACGAGGAGATGATCACCGACATCTTCCGCGCGCATGTCGGCAGCTACCGCGACCTTCCGCTCACGCTCTACCACATCCAGTGGAAGTTCCGCGACGAGATCCGCCCGCGCTTCGGCGTGATGCGGGGGCGCGAGTTCTACATGAAGGACGGCTACACTTTCGACCTGACCGAGGACGACGCCAAGCACGCCTACAACCGGCACCTGGTGAGCTACCTGCGCACCTACGAGCGGATGGGGCTGCAGGCGATCCCGATGAAGGCCGAGGGCGGGCCGATCGGGGGCGACTACACCCACGAGTTCCTGGTGCTCGCAGAGACCGGCGAGTCGGAGGTGTTCTACGATGCCGAGATCACCGACCTGACCTTCGGCGACCGCGAGATCGACTACGACGACCACGCGCAATGCGCCGCGGTGCTGGAGGAGTTCACCTCGCGTTACGCCCGCACCGACGACACCCATGACGAGGCGGTGTTCCACGACCGGGTGCCCGAGGCTCGCCGGCGCCGGTCGCGCGGGATCGAGGTGGGGCAGATCTTCTATTTCGGCACCAAGTATTCCGAGCCGATGGGTGCGGTGGTGACGGGCCCGGGCGGCGAGCGTGTGCCGGTGCACATGGGCTCGCACGGCATCGGGGTGTCGCGGCTGGTGGGTGCGATCATCGAGGCGAGCCACGACGAGCGCGGCATCGTCTGGCCCGAGGGCGTGACGCCCTTCCATTGCGGGATCGTCAACCTCAAGCAGGGCGATACCGAGGCCGACAGCGCCTGCGCGCGGATCTACCACGCGCTCGCCGGCCACGGTCTCGAGGCGCTCTACGACGACACCGAGGAGCGCGCCGGCGCCAAGTTCGCCACGCAGGACCTGATCGGCCTGCCCTGGCGGATCACCGTGGGGCCGCGGGGCCTGAAGAACGGCGTGGTGGAACTGACCTCGCGCCGGACGGGCGAGAGCGAGGAGATGTCGCCCGAGGCGGCGGTGGCGCGGGTCGCGGAGATCTACGCGGGGCGCTGAGCGGCAGACGGGGCAGGGGGCGCTGCCCCCGTCGGCCTTGCGGCCGACTCCCCCGGAGTATTTGGACCAGGGTGATGGAGCGGTGGATGGCGCGGCTCGACTGTTTCAAGAGCTACGACGTGCGGGGTCGGCTGGGGGTCGATCTCGACGCGGGCATTGCGCGGCGGATCGGGCGGGGCTTCGCCGACGCGCTCCGCCCCGGGCTGGTGGTGACGGGACGGGACGTGCGCGAGAGCAGCCCCGCGCTGCAGGCGGCGCTCATCGAGGGGCTGCGCGCGGGCGGCGCGGACGTGATCGACATCGGGCTGTGCGGGACCGAGGAGGTGTATTTCGCCACCGATCGGTTCGGCGCGGGCGGCGGGATCATGGTGACGGCGTCGCACAACCCCGTCGACTGGAACGGGATGAAGCTGGTCGGGCCCGGGGCGACGCCGCTGTCGGCCGAGGCGGGCCTCGGCGCGGTGCGGGCTGCGGCGGAGGCGGGCGACGCAGAGCCGGCGGCGAACCGGGGCGAGTTGCGGTCGGAAGACCCCCGGGCGGCGTTCGTGGCGCGCTGCCTGTCCTTCGTGGAGGTCGGCGCGCTCAGACCGCTGACCATCCTCGTCAATTCGGGCAACGGCGCGGCGGGGCCGACCTTCGACGCCGTCGCGGCGGCGCTGCTGGCGGCCGGTGCGCCGCTGACCTTCGAGCGGATGTGGCACGACGCCGACCCGGCGTTTCCCAACGGCATCCCCAACCCGCTCCTGCCAGAGAACCAGCCGGCGACGGCCGAGGCCGTGCGCGCGGCGGGTGCCGATTTCGGCGTGGCCTTCGACGGCGATTTCGACCGCTGCTTCTTCTTCGACGAGACGGGCGTCTTCGTGCCGGGCGAATACGTGGTCGGGCTGCTCGCGGGCGCGTTCCTCGCCAAGGAGGCCGGCGCGAAGATCGTCCACGACCCGCGCGTGGTGCTGAACACGCGCGCGGTGATCGCGGGGGCGGGGGGCGAGGCGGTGGTCTCGCGCACGGGTCACGCGCACCTCAAGGCGAAGATGCGCGAGGTCGACGCGGTCTATGGCGGCGAGATGTCGGCGCACCACTACTTCCGCGACTTCATGTACTGCGATTCGGGGATGATCCCGTGGCTGCTGGTGGCCGAGCACGTCTCGCGCACGGGGCGCTCGCTGGGCGATCTCGTCGCCGGGGCGCGGGCGGCCTACCCCTCGTCGGGCGAGATCAACTTTCGGCTTGCGGATGCCGAGGCGGCGCGGGCGGCCTTCGAGTCGGCCTATGCCCCTTCGGCGCGCGAGGTCGACCGGCTCGACGGCCTGTCGCTGACCTTCGACGGGTGGCGGGCGAACCTGCGTGCGTCGAACACCGAGCCGGTCTTGCGCCTCAACGTCGAGGCGGCCGGCGACGTCGGGCTGGTGGCCGCGAAGGTGGCCGAGATCAGTGCGCTCCTGAAGGATGCCGGGGGGCAGGGCTGATGCGGGTGCTCGTGCACGGGACGATCGCCGCGCCCCGCGCCGGTCTGCTGCGTGAGCGCGCGGGCGACGGCTGGCGCATCGACGCGTGGGATCCTGCGCAGGACGACACCGCCGCCTTCGCCCCGCTCGCCGCCGAGGCCGACGTGCTGGTGGGCGGTGCGCCGCCGGGGGGCAAGTGGCCGCCCGTGCCGAGGGCGCGGCTCTGGCAGATCCCGTGGACGGGCGTGGACTTCACCGCGCCGGACCGGGTGCCGGCGGGGCTGCCCGTGGCGAACTGCTACGAGCACGAGACGACGATGGCCGAATATGTGCTCGCTGCCATCCTCGAATGGCAGGTCGGGCTGCGCCGGATGGATGCCCGGTTTCGCGCCGAAGGATGGGGCGGGCACGTGCTCGCCCACGGGCCCCGGCACGGCGAGGTGCGGGGGCGCACGGTCGGCATCGTTGGCCACGGCCATATCGGGCGCGAGGTGGCGCTGCGCGCCCGCGCCTTCGGGATGCGGGCGATCGGCATCCGCCGCTCCGAGCGCCCCTGCCCGGAGGAACTCGACTGGCTGGGCACCCCGCGCGATCTGCATCGGCTGATGGGCGAAGCGGACTTCGTGGTCGTCGCCTGCGACCTCAACGATGCGACGCGCGGGATGATCGACGCCGAGGCGCTCGCCGCCATGAAGCCGGGCGGCGTCGTGATCAACGTCGCCCGCGGGGCGGTCGTCGACGAGGAGGCCCTGTGGCAGGCGCTGCGCGCGAACCGCATCGGCGGTGCCGTGATCGACGTGTGGTGGAACTATCGCCAGGGCGACGGCCCGGAGCCCTGGCCGGCCAACCGCCCCTTCGAGACGCTCGACAACGTGATCCTGTCGGCCCACGAGAGCGCGAGCACGCCCGAGATGCTGGAACGCCGGTGGGATTTCGTGGCGGCCAATATCGGCCGGGTCGCCCGCGGCGAGCCGCCCGAGAACGTGGTGTTCACCGGGCAGGCACCGCGCGCCTGAGGGGCGCGGCGTCCCGGCGCCTTGATCGGTTCCGCCGGTCGGCGGCACTCTGACGGCGGGACGCGCTCGGGAGGCCGGCCCTGCGGCGACCGGAGACGCGCCGCGTCGGGCCGCTCAGGGAGGAACCGTCATGCACCGCACATTCGTCACCGTCGCTGCCGCCCTCGTCGCAGGAAGTGCCGCCGCGCAGGAGGTCGTCAGCTATCCCTTTGACGGCAGCTTCGACGACGCCACCTTCGCCGTCGAAAGCGCCATCGTCGGGCAGGGGCTCGTCATCGACCATGTGAGCCACGTGGGCGACATGCTCGCGCGCACGGGCGCGGACGTGGGAAGCGACACGGCCATCTTCGATTCGGCAGACGTCTTCACCTTCTGCTCGGCCGTCGTCTCGCGCGAGGTGATGGAGGCCGATCCGATGAACATCGCCCACTGTCCCTACGGCATCTTCGTGGCCGAGCGGCAGGGCGCGGTGACGGTCGGATACCGAACCTACCCGGCAGGGCCAATGCAGCAGGTGCAGACGATGCTCGACGGAATCGCGCGCGAGGCCGTGGGCGACTAGGGCGGCCCTTTTCCGACCCTGTTTTCTGCACCATGCGTGGCGCGTGCGCAGCGCGACCCCACGTCGAGGGTGCCGCCCGATCGTGCCGGGGGCGGAGCCCCCCGCGGCGCACCTGCCGTGCGCCGGAGGCGCGCAACATGGACACCGCCCCGGATCAGACACGAAATGGGGCGCCCCGGGGGCGCCCCTTTCCCGTCCGGCCGCGGGACCGGATCAGCAGCTGTAGTAGAGCTTGAACTCGACCGGGTGCGGAGTGTGCTCGTAGGCGTAGATCTCTTCCCACTTGAGCTCCATGTAGCCCTCGAGCTGGTCCTTGGTGAACACGTCGCCGGCCAGCAGGAACTCGTGGTCGCGCTCGAGGCTCTCGATCGCCTCGCGCAGCGAGGCGCAGACCGTGGGGATACCCTCGAGCTCCTCGGGGGGCAGGTCGTAGAGATCCTTGTCCATCGCCTCGCCCGGGTCGATCTTGTTCCTGATCCCGTCTAGACCGGCCATCAGCAGCGCCGCGAAGCACAGATAGGGGTTGGCAGACGGGTCGGGGAAGCGCGCTTCCACCCGCTTGGCCTTGGGGCTCTCGGCCCAGGGGATGCGGATGCAGCCCGAGCGGTTACGCGCCGAGTAGGCGCGCAGAACCGGCGCCTCGAAGCCCGGGATCAGACGCTTGTAGGAGTTGGTCGAGGGGTTGGTGAAGGCGTTGAGAGTCTTGGCGTGCTTGAGAAGCCCGCCGATGTACCACAGCGCCTCCTGGGAGAGGTCGGCATACTTGTCGCCGGCGAAGAGCGGCTTGCCATCCTTCCAGATCGACATGTTGACGTGCATGCCGGTGCCGTTGTCGCCCGCCACGGGCTTGGGCATGAAGGTGGCCGACTTGCCGTAGGCGTGGGCCACGTTGTGGATCACGTACTTGTATTTCTGCAGCTGGTCGCCCTGGTCGGTCAGCGACGAGAAGATCAGGCCGAGCTCGTGCTGGCACGAGGCCACCTCGTGGTGGTGCTTGTCGACCTTCATGCCCATGCGCTTCATGGTCGACAGCATCTCGGAGCGCATGTCCATTCCGTCGTCGACGGGCGGCACGGGGAAGTAGCCGCCCTTGACGCCCGGACGATGGCCCATGTTGCCCATCTCGTATTCGGTGTCGGTGTTCCACGACGCGTCCTGCGCGTCGATCTGGTAGGAGACCTTGTTCATCTCGACCGAGAATCGGACGTCGTCGAACAGGAAGAACTCTGCCTCTGGCCCGAAGAAGGCGGTGTCGCCGATGCCCGACGACTTGAGGTAGGCCTCGGCGAGCTGCGCGGTGCCGCGCGGGTCGCGGTTGTAGGGCTCGCCCGTGTCGGGCTCGACGACCGAGCAGTGCACGCACATCGTCTTCTCGGCGAAGAACGGGTCCATGTAGGCCGAGCTCGGGTCGGGATTGAGCTTCATGTCCGACTGGTCGATCGACTTCCACCCGGCGATCGAGGAGCCGTCGAACATGAAGCCCTCGTCGAAGAAGTCGGCGTCCACCTGGTCGGCCATGACCGTCACGTGCTGGAGCTTGCCCCGCGGATCGGTGAAGCGCAGGTCGACATAGGCGACCTCCTCGTCCTTGATCTGCTTGAGAACGTCGTCTTTGCTCATGGGAGGGTGTTCCTCTGGTAGTTCGGTTACCGTTGATGGACGGGGTGGCGGCGGCCCGCCGGGGCTGGGGACTGGCTCAGAGCGCCTCGTCGCCTTCCTCACCGGTGCGGATGCGGATGGCCTGCGAGATGTCGGAGACGAAGATCTTGCCGTCACCGATCTTGTCAGTCTTGGCGGCCGAGACGATCGCGTCGATCGCCGACTCGACCTGGTCGTCTGGCAGGACGACCTCGATCTTCACCTTGGGGAGAAAGTCGACCACGTATTCGGCGCCGCGGTAGAGCTCGGTGTGGCCCTTCTGGCGGCCGAAGCCCTTCACCTCGATCACGCTGAGGCCCTGGACGCCGATCTCCTGCAGCGCCTCCTTCACCTCGTCGAGCTTGAAGGGTTTGATGATGGCCTCGATCTTTTTCATGGTGTGGCCGACTCCCTGTCTCCTGTCCCGCACCGGGTGAGACCACGGGGCGCAGGGGGGCGAAAGGGGCGAGCCGGCCGAGCCGCGGACGGGGAAGGCGGATT
This sequence comes from Rhodovulum sp. 12E13, assembly GCF_003340565.1. Taxonomy (GTDB): domain Bacteria; phylum Pseudomonadota; class Alphaproteobacteria; order Rhodobacterales; family Rhodobacteraceae; genus HLUCCA09. The sequence goes on from NZ_QPLK01000001.1 coordinate 268,039, forward strand.
TGGCTCATGTGATCAAAAAATATGCGAAACGCCTTTTGCGCGGGCTTTTTGCGAAAATCGAAGGCAGACACGATGGCTGAACTTCTGACATCTGCCCAAATGCGCGCCATCGAGCGGGCCGCCTTCGACAGCGGCGCCGTCTCGAGCCTGGAAGCGATGGAGCGCGCTGGCCGCGGCGTCGTGACGGCGGCCCTGGCCGACCTGCCGGACGAGGCGGGGCGCCCGGGGCACGCGGTCGTCCTCTGCGGACCCGGCAACAACGGTGGCGATGGATACGTCGTGGCACGTCTGCTGCACGCCCGCGGCTGGCGGGTGGAGGTGTTCGCGATGGGCGACCCCGAGCGGATGTCGGACGACGCCCGCGCCAACCGCGACCGCTGGGCGGCGCTCGGCCCGATCGGCCCGCTCGAGCCGGCGGTGGCGGGGCAGGGCGCGCGACCCGATCTGCTGGTGGACGCGCTGTTCGGCACCGGCCTCGCCCGGCCGATCCCGGAGGATGCGGTGGCCTGCCACGAGGCCGTCCGTGGCCGGGAAGGGGGCGCCGCCTGCCGCGCCGTGGCCGTCGACGCGCCCTCGGGGCTCGACTGCGACACGGGCCGGCTGCTGCTGCCCGAGCCTGTGGTCGACGCGGCGGGCCGGCCGCGCGTCCGGGCGGATCTGACCGTCACCTTCCACGCCGCCAAGCTCGGCCACTATCTCGGCGAGGGGCCGGCCGCCTGCGGGCGGCTCGCCGTCCACGACATCGGCCTCGGCGCGTGGGACAGGCCGCCGGGCGACCCCTTCGGCCCTCCGTCGCCTGACCGGGTGCGCCGCGTCGGGCAGGCCGCGCCCGGCTGGCCCGTGCCCCTTGTCCCCGCCCTCGGCGCCGCCCGCCACAAGTACGACCGCGGGCATGTCGTCGTTCTCGCCGGCGGGCCGGGGCGCGGCGGCGCGGCGCGGATGGCCGGGCGCGCGGCGCTGCGGGCGGGCGCGGGGCTGGTCACGGTGGCCTGCCCCACGGATGCGCGGGCCGAGAACGCCGCGCGCCTCGACGCGATCATGCTGCGCGAGGTCGATGCCGCCGCAGACCTCGACCGGCTGCTGGAGGACGGGCGGCTGTCGTCGGTCTGCCTGGGGCCCGGCCTCGGCATCGGCGAGCGGGCGCGCGCGCTCGTCGCCGCCGCCTGCCGGGGCGGGGCGACGAGCCGGGCGGCAGGCCGCAAGGTCGTGCTCGACGCCGACGCCCTGACGAGCTTCGCGGACGATCCGCGCGCCCTTTTCGCGCTCCTGCATCCGATGTGCGTGCTCACGCCCCACGAGGGCGAGTTCGCCCGCCTCTTCCCCGACCTGTCGCAGACGGCACGGGCGGAGGCGGGCCTGTCCAAGATCGACGCCGCGCGGGCCTCGGCCGACCGCGCCGGCTGCACGATCCTTTTGAAGGGCGCCGACACGGTGATCGCCTCGCCCGGCGGCGCCGCCTCGCTCCATGCCGCCGCCTACGGGCGGGCGGTTCCGTGGCTGGCCACGGCCGGGGCGGGCGACGTGCTGGCGGGCCTGATCGCGGGCCTGCTCGCGCCGCCCTCGATCACCGCCAGCCCCCACCCCGCCACCGAGGCCGCCGCGTGGCTCCACGCCGAGGCCGCGCGCCACGCCGGCCCCGGCCTGATCGCCGAGGATCTGCCCGAGGCGCTGCCGGCGGTCTTCGGTGACCTGCTCGGGTAGGGCGCCGCTCCATTGCCCGCGGGGCCCCGGGCGCGCATCGCGCGCCGTGCCTGGCCCGTGCGGAATGGCAAGGCTGAAAGGAGCGGATCGGGGCGCTGGCCCCGGCTCTCGAGCGGCCAGGGCTGCATGTCGTGCTCAGCGTCCGCCGTGCTCGGCGCGCTTGGCCGCCTGCCAGTGCGACTCCATTTCCTCGAGGGTAGCCTCCGCAGGGCTGCGCCCCTCGGCCGCGAGCCCATCCTCCACCGCGGCGAACCGGCGGGTGAACTTGGCGTTGGTGCGCCGCAGGGCCGCCTCGGGATCGACGCCAAGATGGCGGGCGAGGTTGACCACGGCGAAGAGCAGGTCGCCCGTCTCGTCCTCCAGCGCGTCCGCGTCGGCGCCCGCCTGCGCCTCGGCAAGCTCCGCCGCCTCCTCGGCGATCTTGGCCAGCACCGCCTGCGGGTCGTCCCAGTCGAAGCCCACGCGGGCGGCGCGCTTCTGCAGCTTGAGAGCGCGGGTCAGCGCCGGCAGGCCCAGCGCCACCCCGTCGAGCACCCGCGTCTCGCCCTTCGCCGCGCGCTCGGCGGCCTTCACCCTCTCCCAGTCCTGCACCTGCTGGTCGGCCGACTTGTCGCGGCTCTCGTCGCCGAAGACGTGGGGGTGGCGCGCGACCATCTTGTCGGCGATGGCGCCGGCCACGGAGTCGAAGTCGAACCGTCCCTCCTCGGCGCCCATCTGGGTGAAATAGACCACCTGCAACAGCAGATCGCCCAGCTCGCCCTCAAGCTCAGCCCAGGCCCGCCGCTCTATCGCGTCGGCCACCTCGTAGGCCTCCTCGATCGTGTAGGGGGCGATCGTCTCCCACGTCTGTTCGATGTCCCAGGGGCAGCCCGCCTCGCGGTCGCGCAGGCGGGCCATGATCGCGACGAGCCGGTCGATGGAGCGGCCCTCGGAGGGCGGCGGGGGAGGAGACATTGCGCTGGTCGCCTTTTCCGTGTCTGTCTGCGCGGACCTGTCCGCAGAGAGAGACCGCGCCCCGTGCCCGCCGTCAACCGCATCGCCGCCTTCGCCGACGACATGGCTGCCTGGCGCCGCCACCTGCACGCCCATCCCGAGCTCGGGTTCGACTGCCACGGCACGGCCGGCTTCGTGGCCGAACGGCTGCGCGAGTTCGGGGTCGACGCGATCCACGAGGGCATCGCCACCTCGGGCGTGGTGGCGGTGATCGAGGGCGCGCGCCGCGGCCCCACCGTGGGCCTGCGCGCCGACATGGACGCGCTGCCCATCAGCGAGGCGACCGGCGCGCCCCACGCCTCGACCGTGGTGGGGCGGATGCATGCCTGCGGCCACGACGGGCATACCGCCATGCTGCTTGGCGCCGCGCGCTACCTTGCCGAGACGCGTGCCTTCTCGGGTCGCGTCGCGCTGATCTTCCAGCCGGCGGAAGAGGCGGGCGGCGGCGGCGGCGTCATGGTCGAGGAGGGGATCATGGAGCGCTTCGGCATCGCCGAGGTCTACGCGCTCCACACAGCACCCGGCCTTCCCGAGGGGCATGTGGCCACCCGGCCCGGCCCCTTCCTTGCCGCCGTCGACACCTTCTTCGTGCATGTCGAGGGCACGGGCGGGCACGCCGCCACCCCGCACGAGACGCGCGACCCGATCCCGGCCGCTCTCGCCATCGGCCAGGCGCTGCCCACGATCGTCTCGCGCAACCGCCACGCGGCCGACGAGATGGTGCTGTCGCTCACCCAGGTCCACGCCGGCACGACCGACAACGTGGTGCCCGCGCATGCCATGCTGAACGGCACCGTGCGCAGCTTCGACGAGCGCCTGCGCGACATGGTCGAGCGGCGGATGGGCGAGATCGTGGCGGGCACCGCGGCCGCGCATGGCGTCGGGGCGCGGCTCGACTACATCCGCGAATACCCGGTGGCAGTGAACGATCCCGCCCGCGCCGCCTTCGCCGCCGAGGTCGCGGCAGAAATCGCGTCCGGCATCACGGCCGACGCCCCGCGCGAGATGGGGGCCGAGGATTTCGCCTACATGCTCGCCGCCCGGCCCGGCGCCTTCCTCTTCCTCGGGCAGGGCGACGGGCCGGGGCTGCATCAGCCCGGCTTCGACTTCAACGACGCCGTCGCGCCGGTCGGCGCCTCGCTCCTGGCCCGCCTCGTCGAGCGCGCGCTGCCGCTCTGAGCGGAGCCGTCTCGTGCCGGCCCGCCACATCATCCTGGCCACAGCACTCCGGGGCAGGCGCCGGGAACGGGCGACGGGGGCAGCGCCCCAGCGAGTCCGGCCTGTTCCTTGGGGCAAGGAGAGCGTGGACTGCTCGGCCCCCCTTCAGCTCTCGATATCGAACGTCATGGGGCACGGCGGCACCAGGCGGGACGACCCGGAAGGCTCCGCGAGATCCCGCTTTCGTCGTCGAACGGAGGGAGCAGTGCCCCGCGCCGTTCTCTGATCTCTGGGGTCGAGGGCGTCGCTCCCCGGGGCGGGGATGCGGGGCCGACCGCCGGGGCAGGCTTCGTGGTCTTCGCCCCGAGGCCGCATCGTGGCGTTCGGCGTCGGGGAATCGACGTGGTGTGCGCAGTCCGGGCCGCACCGCGAGGCCCGATCTCTTCCGCGTCATGAGCCCCGGCCCCGGACGCATCTCTCGCTCACCCGGTCGTGGCGGACGGCCTGCCGCTTGAAGCGCCCCGGCCGTCGTCGAGCGGGCCCCCGGATCTCCGGACCGCATGAAGGATGTCGGTCGGCATGCTGCCGGCCGGAGGCCGGGAGATTGGGGGGCGCGATCGGTTTTCCGATGTGGCCGCCATGCGACGGCATCGAGCGTCAGGTGCCCCGTGGGGTCTGTTCTCGAACGCTCAGTTCGTCGACGTCGATCCGCAGGATGTGCTCGCGCATACCGGCCTCGGCCACCTCCGGATCGCGCGTGCGTATCTGCGCGATCACCTCGGCATGCTCGCGCGTGGTGTTGCGGATGGCTGTGGAACTGACGCGCAGCGTCATCCGGAGGTAGGGCTCGGTCGCGTGTCGGATGCGGCGGATCTCTTCCACCAGCCGCGGGCGCGGGCAGTAGTCGAGCAGCACATCGTGGAACTGGTCGTGGGCGGTGATGAACCAGTCGACATCCGAGCGCGCCCGGTCGAGCCGCTGCAGGGCGATCTCGGCCTCTTCCAGCCCCTGCCGGTCGATCCGTTCCGCCACGAGCCGCATGGCGAAGGCCTCGAGAACAGCGCGCATCTCGTAGAGCTCGGCGATCTCGTCGCGCCCGAGCGACGTGACCACCGCGCCGCGATTCGACCGGATCGTCATGAAGCCTTCGGTGGCGAGCTGCCGGATCGCTTCGCGCACGGGCATGCGGCTGACGCCCAGCGCCTGCGCTACCTTGTCGGCCACGACATGCGTGCCGCCGGCCAGCCGCCCCGAGCGGATCTCGTCCACGAGATAGCGATAGGCGAGCGCCTGGGCGCTCTGCCCTTGCTCGGGCCGCTGACGCTCGCTCGTCAGGTCCATCCTCTCCTCCGGAGCCGTTCCGCGCGACACCGCCGCGGGCCGACTTCGCGTTGCCGGTGCGCCCGGATTCAGGGCAGCCCGGCCCGCGGAGGCGGCATTCCGCGTCTTGCCACGCCGCGACCATGGCATCCGCGACCCCGCTTGACAATTGGCTGCTTGCATTCAAGGATCATTGTATCCAATCTGGCCGCAGAGCCGGCGCGTGACGCCGCCATGCCAGACGAAGACTGGAAACCGGGACCGCGAGAGGGCGAATGCTGAAAGCCGCGCCGATCCTGCACTTCTCCGCGATGGTCGACGATCTTGACCGGACGGTGGCCTTCTACGGCGACGCCTTCGGCTTCACGCCGTCCCTGCCGCCGACCGATCTCGGCGACGCCTTCGCGCGGATGGTCGGGGTGTCCGGCGTCTCGGCCAGGCTGGCGCAGCTCACCCATGCCGACCGGCCGGAGACGCTGGAATTCGTCGCCTGCCCCGGCCGGCTTGGGGCGGCCGCCGAGGCAATCCCGCTGGCGCATGTCGCCTTCTGCGTGCCCGATCTCGACGCCGCGCTGGACGCCGCCCGCGCGGCCGGGGCCGAGGTGCTGGGCGAGGTCGTGGCCTTTTCCGAGGGCCGCTCGGCCTATTGCCGCGAACCGGGCGGCTCGGTCTTCGAACTGGAGGAGCTCTACGAATGACGGATGCCGCCACGGCCCGCGCCCGCTTCCGCCGAATGGCCGCGATGCGCGCCTTCGACGAGGCCTGCCTCGAGGCCCTGCGTCGCAAGGCGATCCACGGCGAGCTTCATGTCGGGCTCGGCCAGGAGGCGATCGGCGCCGGCATGGCCGAGTCGCTGCGCCCGGAGGATGCGGTCGTCTCGACCCACCGCAACCACTTCCACGGGCTGGCCAAGGGGGTCGACCGGCGCGCGCTGCTGGCCGAGATCTGCGAGCGCGAGGCCGGGCTCTGCCGCGGGCGGGGCGGCCACATGCACCCCTTCGACCCGGCGACGAACTTTTCCGCGACCGGCATCGTCGGCGCCTCGATTCCGGTGGCGCTCGGCTACGCCCATGCCTTCCGCCTGCGCGGCGAGGCGGCGGTGGCGGTCGGCGTCACCGGCGACGGCGGCTCGCACACGGGCGGCTTCCACGAGGCGCTGGTGATGGCGGGCGCGGCGAATCTGCCGATGGTCGTACTGGTGGAGAACAACGCCCTCGCCATCTCGGTGCAGTTCGACGACGTCTCGCCCACCGAGACCGTCTCGGAGCGCGCCGCCGCCTATTCCGCCCTCGGCCTGCATGTCGACGGAACGGATGTCGACGCGGTGGCCGAGACCTTCGCCCGAGCGATGGATCACGCCCGCAGCGGCGGCGGCCCGGTCATCGTCGAGGCCACGTGCCACCGCTTCCGCGGCCATTTCGAGGGCGATCCCGAGGGCTATCGCAGCAAGGAGGAGCGGCAGCGCGTGCGCGACAATTTCGACCCCCTCAGGCTCTACCGTCACAGGCTCGCCGCGGCGGGCGTGGGCGAGGCAGAGGCCGACGCCATCCTCGCCGAGGAGAAGTCCGCCATGAAGGCGTTGCTGGCCGAGGTGCTGGAGATGCCGCTGCCCGACCCGGCCGGCGCCATGCTCTATCGCTTCGTCGAGGAGGCGCGGGCATGAGCGCGGTGGCGGAACGCGCGAACGACCGGCTGGCGATGCCGCTGCCCGCGACCATCGCAGAGGCCATCGCGCTGGAGATGGAGCGCGACGACACGATCCTGTGCCTGGGCGAGGATATCGGCCGCGCGGGCGGCGTGTTCGGCACCACGACGGGCCTGCAGGAGCGGTTCGGCAGCGCCCGCGTGGTCGACACGCCGATCGCCGAGATGGGCTTCGCCGGCATGGGTGTCGGCCTCGCCCAGGCGGGGATGCGCCCGCTGGTCGAGATCATGTTCGTCGACTTCATCGGCGTGTGCCTCGAACAGGTCTACAACGCCGCGGCCAAGATCCCCTACATGTCGGGCGGGCGGCAGCGGATGCCGATGGTCTTCAAGACGGCGGGCGGCTGCATCGGCTCGGCCGCGCAGCATTCGCAATGCCTCTGGGGGCTCTTCGCCCACCTGCCTGGGATGAAGGTGGTCGCCCCCTGCAACCCGCACGACCACAAGGGCCTGATGGCGGCCGCCCTGCGCAGCGACGACCCGGTGGTGTTCATCGAGCACAAGGCGCTGCTGCTGCGGAAGGGCCGCGACTTCCGCCACCACCCCGACGTGCCCGACGGCGCCTACACCCTGCCCCTCGGCGAGGCGGCGGTGGTGCGCGAGGGCTCGGACGTGACGCTCGCCACGCTGTCGGCGTCGGTGGAGCACGCGCTCGCCGCGGCCGAGGAACTCGCCGGCGAGGGCGTGTCGGTCGAGGTGATCGACCTGCGTTCTGTCGTGCCGCTCGACGCCGACACGGTGGCCGCGAGCGCAGGCCGCACCGGGCGCCTGCTGGTCGTCGACGAGGATTACCTGAGCTTTGGCCTCTCGGCCGAGCTGTCGCTGCGCGTGATCGACCGGCTTGGCCTGTCGGGGCTGCGGCAGGTGGAACGGCTCGCGCTGCCCGACGTGCCGATCCCGGCGGCGCTGTCGCTGGAGAAGGCCGTGGTGCCGGGGCCGGAGCTGATCGCGGACAGGCTCCGCCAGATGGCGAAGGGGGTGTGAGCGTGGCGGGCCGGGCGGCGGTCATCGGCGCGGGGGGCGGCATCGGCCGCGCCTGCCTCGCCACCTTCGCGGACGCGGGGTGGGAGGCGACGGGCGCCGACCTGCACGCGGGCGACGGGCTGCACCCGCTCGACGTCACCGACCCCGAGGCCGTGGACGGCTTCGCCAGGCAGGTGGACGCCGATGCGCTGGTCTACGCCGCGGGAACGGTCGCCACCATGCCCGTCGCAGAGACCGATCCCGCCGTCTGGCGGCGGGTGCTCGCCGTCAACCTCGACGGCGCCGCCCATGCCGCCGCCGCCTTCGCCCGCACGATGATCGCCGGTGGACGCGGCGGGGCGATGGTGTTCCTGTCGTCGGCCGCGGGTGTGCGGGGCGAGGCCAACGCCTCGGCCTACTGCGCCTCCAAGGCCGGGCTGATCGGGCTGGTGGAGAGCGTGGCGGCCGAGCTCGTGCCCCACCGGATCCGCGTCAACGCCGTGGCGCCGGGCAACGTCGACACGCCGATGCTGCGCGAGGTCGCCCGAGGGATCGCCCGCGCCGAGGGGCGCTCCGAGGCCGAGGTATGGGCGGGGCTGGCCCGCACCGGCGCCGCCGACCGCATCCTCGCGCCCGGAGAGGTCGCGCGCGTCTGCGTCGCGCTCTGCGGCGACGCCTTCTCGGGCGTCACCGGGGCCACGGTGCCCGTCGATGCGGGGTATCTGCTGTCATGAACCGGGAGCCGACACGCATGGATGCCGAAACCGCGCTCCGCCCCGGCGCCGACCGGACCGGGGGCATGCGCAACGCCGGCTCGCCCACGCCGGCCATGTTCCCGCCGCCCGAGTCGCTCCGCCCCACGCTGGTCGGGCGCGACTTCGTGGTGTCGGCGGGCCACCCGATCGTGGCGCAGGTCATGGCCGAGGTGATGGCGCGCGGCGGCACGGCGGTGGATGCCGGCGTGGCGGGCGGCCTTCTGTCGAACGTCGTGCAGGTCGACATGTGCAATCTGGGCGGGGTCGCGCCCACGCTGATCCGCCCCGCGGGCGACACCGAGACCTGGGTGATCGACGGTGTCGGTCCGTGGGGGCGCGAGGTGACGCTCGACGCCTTCCTCGCGCGGCACGAGGGCACCATGCCGCTCGGCTCGCCCGCGGGCGTGGTGCCGGCGGCCTTCGACGCCTGGTGCACCGCGCTCGCCCGTTTCGGCACCTGGCGGCTGGCCGACGTGCTGGCGCCGGCCATCGACTATGCGCGCAACGGCTTCCCGCTCGACCGGGGCACGGCGACGGCGCTGGAATTGCTCGGCAACGGCTTTTCCGCCTACGAGAGTTCGCGCGCCGTCTACTGGCCGGCCGGCCGCCCGCCGCGCCCCGGCGAGGTGCTGCGCCAGAGCGACCTCGCCCGCACCCTCGCGCGCCTCGCCGCCTGCGACACGGGCGACCGCGAGGCGGGGATCGCCCGCGCCCGCACGCTGTTCTACGAGGGCGAGATCGCGGAAGAGCTGATCGCCTTCCACCGCGCCACCGGCGGCTGGCTGACGCGCGACGACCTCGCCGCCTACGAAAGCCCGGTGCAGCGGGCGCCCCGCGTCGCCTTCCGCGGGTGGGAGGTGGCGACCCCCGGCACCGTCGGGCAGGGGCCGGTCCTGCTGCAGGCGCTGGGCATCCTCGAGGGGCTGCCGCTCGAGCGCCACGCCCGCGGCTCGGCCGACCACCTCCACCTCGTGGCCGAGGCGCTCAAGCAGGGCTTTGCCGAGCGCGAGCGCGCCTATGCCGACCCGGCCTTCGCCGCGACGACCCTCGAGGCCCTGCTCGCCCCCGGCCACCTCGCGGCGCTGCGCGACGCGATCCTCCCCGAGGCCGCCTTGCCGGGTGCGGCCGAGGCGCCGGCACCGGGGCAGGGGCGGTTCGACACCACCTACGTCGCGGCGGCCGACGCGGCGGGCAACGTCTTTTCCTCGATGCCGTCGGACACGATCGACGGGGCGCCCATCGTGCCCGGCCTCGGCTTCTTCGTCAGCCCGCGCGGCGTGCAGAGCCGGCTCGACCCCGACCACCCGGCCTGCCTCGGCCCCGGCAAGCGTCCGCGCCTGACGCCGGCCCCCGCCATCGCCACCAATGCCGCCACCGGCGAGGCGCTGGCGCTGGGCTGCCCCGGCGGCGACGTGATCGTGCAGTCGATGCTGCAGAGCTTCGTCGACATGGTGTGCTTCGGCATGACCCCGCAGCAGGCGGTGGAGGCGCCCCGCGTGGCGACGTTCTCGCATCCCGGCTCGTTCCACCCCCACCCGGCCTTCCCCAAGCGGGTGGCCGTCGAGGGCCGGATCGCTCCGGACGTGCGGGAGGCGCTCGCCGAGCGGGGCCATGTCATCCACGACTGGCCCGACTGGGAGTTCGACGCCGGCGCCGTTTCCATCGCGGGAACGCGGGTGATGCACGCGGGCGGCGCTCCGGTCCTCGTCGCGGCGGCCGACCCGCGCCGGATCGCCTACGCGGCGGGGAGGTGAGCATGCCCAGGAACCTGACCCCGCCGCCCGGATTCGATGCCGAAGGCTACGCCCGCGCCGCCGCGCCCGCCATCGGCCTGCCCCTGCCGGAGGAGGCCGTGGCCGAGGTCGCCGCCAATCTCGCGCGCACCGCCGGGTTCGCCGCGCTCCTTGCAGATGTGCCGGAGATCGACACGGCCGAGCCCGCCCCCGTCTTCCGCGCCGGGGAGGGCGAGCGATGAGCGTCGTGGCCACCGCAGCGGCCGTCCGCAGCGGCCGCGACACCGCGGCCGACACGGTCGCGCGCGCGCTCGCGGCCCTCGAGGCGGCGGGCGGCCTGAACGCGGCGACGCACGTTCATGCCGAGCGCGCCCGCGCCCGCGCCGCGACGCTCGACGCCCGCATCGCGAAAGGCGACGAGCCGGGGCCGCTGGCCGGGGTGCCCTTCGCCGTGAAGAACCTGTTCGACGTGGCGGGCCAGGTCACCCGCGCCGGCAGCCGCGCGACCGAGGCCGACGCACCGGCGGCGCAGGACGCCTTCGCCATCCGCGTGCTGGAGGCGGCGGGCGCGGTGCTAGTGGCCAGCACCAACATGGACGAACTCGCCTACGGCTTTTCCGGCGAGAACGCCCATGACGGCGACACGCGCAACCCGCACGACGCCCGGCTCTCGGCCGGGGGCTCCTCGTCGGGATCGGCGGCGCTGGTGGCGGCGGGCGCGGTGCCGCTGGCGCTGGGCACCGACACCAACGGATCGGTCCGCGTGCCGGCGGCGCTGTCCGGCGTGGTGGGGCTCAAGCCGACCTATGGACGGCTGTCGCGCGCCGGCGTCCATTCGTTCGTTCACAGCCTCGATCATGTCGGGCTGTTCGCGGCGACGGCGGAGGATATCGGCGCCGCCTTCGCCGCGCTCGACGCACCCGACCCGGACGACCCGGTGCAGGCGCGTGGCCCCGCGCCCCGCCCGGCAAAGCAGGACCTGCGCGCCGCGCGTCTCGGCGGCTGGTTCGCCGCGCCGCTCCACCCCGACGTGGCCGAGGCGGTCGAGGCCGCGGGCGCGGCGCTCGGCGCCAGCCGAAGCGCGGAACTGACGCTGGCCGAGGCGGCCCGCGCCGCCGCCTTCGTCATCACCACCGCCGAGGGCGGGCAGCGCCATCTCGCGGGGCTCGCCCGGCACCCCGAGCGTTTCGGCCCGCTCGTGCGCGACCGGCTGCGCGCGGGCGCGCTCGTCCCCGCCGCGTGGACGGGTCGGGCACAAAAGCTGCGCCGCCGCGTGACGGACGAACTGGCAGCCCTGCACCGCGATGCGGACATCCTCATCGCCCCGGCCACGCCGTGCCCCGCCTTCCCGCTCGGAGCGGCCGAGCACGAGGTCGCGGGCGAGACGCTGCCCATCCGCCTCGGCATCGGGATGTTCACCCAGCCGCTCACGCTGACCGGCGTGCCCATCGGCGTCGCCGTTCGGCGGGGCGCGCGCTCCGGCCTGCCCGTGGGCGTGCAGGTGATCGGGCGGCCGTTCGAGGAGGAGGCGGTGCTCGCCGCCATGACCCGGCTGGAGCGGGAAGGCTTCGTGATGCCGCCCGCCGCGCAGGAGACAGCCCATGCCTAAGCGCCACGAGATCAACCTGCCCGACGTGGTCGCCGAGGTGCGCGCCGTGTTCGACCGCTACGAGACGGCCCTGACCGAAAACGACGTTCCGGTGCTGGAGGAACTGTTCTGGAACAGCCCGCACACCACCCGCTACGGCGTGGGCGAGAACCTCTACGGCTGGGAGGCGATCTCGGCTTTCCGCCGCGCCCGCACCACCGGCCCCTTCCGGCGCAGCCTGACGAACACCACGATCACCACCTACGGGCGCGATTTCGCGACCGCCAACACCGAGTATCGGCGCGAGGGGCACGATCGCCCGGGGCGCGAGACCAAGACGCTGCTGCGCACGCCTGAGGGCTGGCGCATCGTCTCGGCGCACGTCAGCCTGCTGGGCGAGACGGTGTAGGCGGCAAGCAACAGGGCCGGAACAGGCTCGCAACGAGAACGGCCCGGCAAAGGGCCGCGGGACCGGAGAACGCCACTGCAGCAACAGGGATGACGACCATGACCAAGCGAGACTTCAATCCCCCCACCGCGATCACCCGCCGCCGCTTCGGCCAGCTTCTGGGCCTGTCCGGCGCCGCCCTCGCCCTGCCGTGGCGCGTCGAGGCGCAGGACGGCGTCGAGACGCTCGTCTTCGCGCTGCCGGGCCTCGTCGGCAATTTCGAGCCGCATACATGGGTCGGCTTCGGCGATACGGTGCACGTGATGGACACCGCCGCCCGTGGCCTGACCCACATGAACTTCACCGATCCCCTGCCGCAGCCCGCCATCGCCGAAGGCTGGACGATCTCGGACGACGGGCGCACCTACGATTTCCGCATCCGCGAGGGGCTGACGTTCCACGACGGCACGGCGATCGACGCGGCGGCGGTGCTGCGCACCTTCCGCAGGATGATCGACGAGGACGACCCCACCCGGCCGGAGCTGTCCTTCGCGCTCGACAACCTCGGCGGCGACAACGTCACGGGCTTCGAGGCGCCCGACGCGATGACCTTCCGCATCACCCTCGCCAAGCCCGACGCGGCGATCCTCGGGCGCCTGTCGCGGCCCGACATGGTGATCGTCTCGCCCGCCGCGCTCGAGGAATACGGGCAGGAGATCGGGCTCAACTTCGTCTCCTGCGGCCCCTACCGCATCGTCGACGTCACGCCGAACGAGCGCGTCGTGCTCGAGGCGTTCGACAACTTCTACAAGGGCCGGCCCGAGATCGGGCGGGTCGTCATGCAGGTGATCCCCGAGGCGGTGGCGCAGATGACCTCGCTCGCCTCGGGCGACCTGAACGTGACCAACCTGATCCCGCATTCCAACATCGACCGGCTGGAGGGGATGGAGCAGATCCGCATCGAGCAGTCGGCCGCCTTCATCTCGGCCATGCTGGCGATGAACTGCGAGGCGGGCGTGCTCTCGGACATCCGCGTGCGGCAGGCGATCAACAAGGCGATCGACCGCGAGGCGGTGGTGGCCGAGGCCTTCTTCGGCAAGGCCGAGATCCCGGGCTACGTCACGCCGGCCGCCGAGCAGGGCTACGCGCCCGAGCACCAGCGGTTTTCCGAGTACGACCCCGAGGGCGCCCGTGCCCTGCTGGAAGAGGCCGGCGCGACGGGGGCGGAGCTGTCGCTCATCTCCGAGAACAGCGGGTTCTGGCCGCGGCTCGGGCAGGTGGTGGAGCGCAGCCTCAACGAGGTGGGGCTGAACGTGACGACCGAGTATCTCGACGGCGGCACCTTCAACGGCCGGCTGTTCGACAAGACGGCGCACGAGCTGGCCTTCCTGCAGCGCTCGGCCTTCTTCCCCGATCCCGACGGGCGGTTCTCGCCGCTCTTCGCTTCCGGCACGGCCGGGGCCGACGACATCACCGCCCAGAGCGGCCTGCCCGCGCAGGCACGGCTCGACGAGCTGATCGCGCAGGCCAACGCCGAGAGCGACCCCGAGGCGCGCGGCCAGCTCTACGTCGAGATCAACAACTACATGGCCGAAGAGATCATGCCGATCGCGGCGGTCGTGAACACCTTCCTGCCGGTGGCGGTGAGCGAGAACGTGGCAGGCGTCAACGCCAACGCGCTCGGCACCTACCGGACGTTCCTCGAGGACGCCACCTTCACCAGCTGACGCATCTCCGGCCGGGCATCGCGTGCCCGGCCGGGCTTTACCGGAGGCGCCATGGCCGACACCGCAGGACAGAAGCTCGCGGCACGGGCCGGGGCGGGGCTGCGCCTTTCGCCCGGCGCGGCGCTCACCGCGCTGCCCTGGATGGTGACGGCGCTTTTCGTGCTCGCCGCGCTTCTCGCGCCGTGGCTCGCGCCCCATGACCCGGTCACGGGCCGGGCGGCGCCGATGCAGCAGATGTTCTCCGACGGGCACCTGCTGGGCACGGATGCGCTGGGCCGCGACACGCTCTCGCGTCTGCTCCACGGGTTGCGGCCCATGCTGGTGGTCTCGCTCGGCGCCGTGGCGCTGGCGCTCGCGGCGGGCGGCGCCTACGGCCTCGTCTCGGGCACCGCCGGCGGGCGGACGGACTGGGCGATGATGCGCGCCGTCGACATCCTGATGTCGTTCCCGCTGATCCTCGCCGCGATCCTCGTGCTCGCCGCGCTGGGGCCGTCGCTGCTGAACGTGACGCTGGCGGTCGCCGTCTCGCAGCTTCCCATCTTCGCCCGCCTCGCCCGGGCGCTCGCCGCCGGCGAGGCGGCGCGCGACTACGTGCTGGCCGCCCGTGCCGCGGGCTTTCCGGAGTGGCACGTCATGCTGCGCGAGGTGGCGCCCAACATCGCCCGGCCGCTTCTGGTGCAGGCGACCTCGGTGGTCGCGCTCGCCGCGCTGACGGCCGCGGCGCTCTCCTATCTGGGCCTCGGTGTGCGCCCGCCCGCGCCGGACCTGGGCTACATGGTGAAGGAGGGGCAGGAGCTGCTGTTCATCGCGCCCGAGCAGGCGCTGCTGCCGGGCCTGCTGATCGCCGTCTTCGCGCTGGCGGTGTCGTTCTGCGGCGACCAGCTGGCCGATGCCGAGCGGCGGGGAGGCGCGGCATGATCGCCGAGATCGCCCGTCGCCTCGCCTTTTTGCCGGTGACGCTCTTCGTGGTGGCGACGCTCGTCTTCCTCGCGCTGCGGGCGCTGCCCGGCTCGACGGTGGACATGCTCGCCTCGTCCTTCTCGACCGCCGGGCTGCGCGACCAGCTGATCGCCCAGCTCGGCCTCGATCAGCCGCTGTGGAAGCAATACCTGATCTACATGGGCGAACTCGTCCGCGGCGATCTCGGCCGCTCGTTCATCACGGGCCGCGACGTGGCGACGATGGTGGGCGAGACGCTGCCGGTGACGATCGAGCTCGCCGTGGCCTCGCTCGTGGTGATGATGGTCGTCGGCCTCGGCATGGGACTCGCCGCCGCCGCGCGGCCCGGCTCGCTGCTCGACGGGGCGCTGCGCTTCATCGCCATGGCGCTCTTCGCGCTGCCGTGGTTCTGGTTCGGCATCCTGATGATCGTGGTCTTTTCGCTCTGGCTGGGCTGGCTGCCGGCCTTCGGGCGGCTGCCCTCGTCGGTCACCTACGAGCCGGTGACGAACTTCGTGCTCATCGACGCGATTCTGACGGGCCGGCCCGATCTGATCGGGCCGTGGCTGGCGCACCTGACGCTGCCGGCGCTGACCGTGGGGCTGACCACCGCCGGCATGCTGATGCGGCTGGCCCGCGCCGGCGTGATCGAGACGGGGCGCCTCGACTTCGTGCGCACGGCGCGGATGAAGGGGGTGGCGCCGGGGCGCGTGTTCTTCCGCCACGTGCTGCGCAATGCCGCGCTCGGCATCCTCACCGTCATCGGCCTGCAATTCGGGGCGATGCTGGGCGGCTCGGTCGTGGCCGAGGTGGTCTTCGGCTATCCCGGCATCGGGCGCATGATGGTCGATGCCGTGCTCACGCGCGACTACGCCGTGGCGCAGGGCGCGGCGCTGGTGCTCGCCGTGCTCTACGTGCTGGTGAACCTCGTGACCGACCTGGCCTATCGCTGGGCCGATCCGCGCCTGCGGCGGGAGCCGGGCCGATGACCGCGGCGCTTCTCGAGGTGGACGGGCTGTCGGTCGCCTTCGGCCCGCAGGGGGCGCGGCTGCCGGCCGTCGAAGGCGTATCGTTCTCCGTCGCGCCGGGCGAGATCGTGGCGCTCGTGGGAGAGTCCGGCTCGGGCAAGTCGGCCACCGCCATGGCGCTGGCGCGGCTGAACGAGGGGCCGGGCACGGCGCTCTCGGGGCGTGTGACGCTGTCGGGGCGCGACGTGCTCGGCATGGATGGTGCGGCCCTGCGCGACCTGCGCGGCCGGGGTATCGCCATGGTCTTTCAGGACGCGGCGGCCTCGCTCAACCCCTGCGAGACGGTGGGCGACCAGATCGCCGAGTCGATCGTCGTGCATGGGCGGGGTGGCTGGCGCGCGGCGCGGGCGCGGGCGGTGGAGCTTCTGGCCGAGGTCGGCCTGCCCGAGCCCGCGCGCCGGGCCGGCCTCTACCCGCACGAGCTGTCAGGCGGGCAGCGGCAGCGGGCGATGATCGCGCTGGCGCTCGCCTGCGACCCGGCGCTGCTGATCGCCGACGAGCCCACGACCGCGCTCGACGTGACGATCCAGGCGCAGATCCTCGCCCTGCTCAAGCGCCTCGTGGCTGCCCGCGACATGGGGCTCTTGCTCATCACCCACGACCTCGGCGTGGTGGCCGGCATGGCCGACCGCGTGCTCGTGATCTATGCCGGCCGGATCGTCGAGGGCGCGCCGGTCGAGGCGCTCTTCGCCGCCCCGCGCCATCCCTACACGCGCGACCTGATCGACGCCGCCGCGGCCGAGCCCGACGCTGCCGGCCGCCTCGCCGCCATCCCCGGTGCGCCGCCCCGGCTCGACGCGCGACCGGCGGGCTGCGCCTATGCCCCGCGCTGCCGCCGCGCGACCGAGCGATGCCGCGCCGAGCATCCGCCGCTCGCGGCCCTGGGCGGCGGCCTCGCCGCGTGCTTCCACCCGGTGCCCGGGCCGGGGGAGGCCAAGCGATGAACGCGCCGCTGCTCACGCTCGACGGCCTGTCGGTGCGCTACCGGGTGCGCCACGGGTTCGGGCACCGCGAGGTCGCCGCGCTGCGGCCCACCAGCCTCGAGGTCCGCCGCAGCGAGACGCTGGCGGTGGTGGGCGAGAGCGGCTCGGGCAAGACCACGCTCGGCCGCGCGATGCTGCGGCTGGTCGAGCCCTCGGCGGGCCGCATCCTGCACGAGGGCGCCGACCTGATGACGCTTTCCGCACGTCGGATGCGCCGGCTGCGCCCGCGTTTCCAGATGGTGTTTCAGGACCCCTACACCTCGCTCAACCCGCGTCACCGCATCGGTACGATCCTGGGCGACGTGCTGGGCCATGTGGGCGTGCCGCGGTCCGAGCGCGCGGAGCGCGCCGCCGCCCTGCTGGCCGACGTGGGCCTCGACCGGGATGCGCTCGATCGCTTCCCCGCGGCCTTCTCCGGCGGGCAGCGGCAGCGCATCGCCATCGCGCGCGCCCTCGCCGCCGGGCCGGAGCTGGTGGTGGCCGACGAGCCGATCTCGGCGCTCGACGTCTCGATCCAGGCGCAGATCGTCAACCTTCTGGTCGAGCTCAAGCGCGAGCGGGGGCTGACGCTCGTCTTCATCTCGCACGACCTCGACATGGTCGCCGCCATCGCCGACCGGATCGCGGTGATGTATTTCGGCGAGGTGGTGGAGATCGGCGCGGCGGCCACGCTCGCCGCCGCGCCCGCCCACCCCTACACGGCGATGCTGCTCGCCAGCCAGCCGCGGCCCGACGTGGCCTCGGCCCGGGCCACCATCGACGCCGCCGGCGAGCGCCCTGCGGCCGACCTGCCGAGCCAGCTCGACCCGCCCGCGGGCTGCCCCTTCCGCAGCCGCTGCCCGCGCGCGCTCGACCGCTGCGCCACCGAGCCGCCCGCGCTCACAGCCACCGGCCGCGGCGGGCTGGCCGCCTGCCACAACCCGGTGCCCGCCGCACAACCCCACCTGCAGAAAGGAGCCGTCCGCGCATGATCATCGACGCCTACAACAACATCTGGCAGGCCGGTCAGAACTCCGACTACCTGACCGCCGAGACCTACTCCGTCGAGATGATGCTGAAGGACATGGACGCCGCCGGCGTCGACATGGCCGTGGGCTGCTCGCTCGGCCAGATGATCGACAACGACTACACCGCGAGCGTCGGCAGGAAGTATCCCGACCGGATCATCCCCTTCGGCCAGGTCAACGCCCGCGACGCCGACGCCGCAGACCGGATCCGCCGCGACCACGACGCGCACGGCTTCAAGGGGCTGAAGCTGCACCCGGTGCTGCACGGCTATCACATCGTCGATCACGGCCTGCTCGACCCGATCTACGAGGCCTGCGCCGAGCGCGGCATGATGGTGCTGTTCAACGCGCTCGACGACGCCTTCATCCACCCCCTCGGGATCGAGGAGATCGCGAAGCACCACCCAACCGTGCCGACGCTGATCGCGCACATGGGCACCGTCTGGAACGTGGGCGAGGCGATCCTCGTGGCCAAGCGCACGCCCAACATCTATCTCGAGACGTCCTCGACCCAGCTCATCGAGGTGCGCATGGCCTACCGCGACCTGGGGCCCGAGAAGATCATCATGGGCACCGACTGGCCGGGCAGCGACTTCGAGATGGAACGGCTGAAGATCGCCAAGTCGGTCGAGGACCCCGAGCACCGCGCGATGATCGAGGGCGGCAACCTCGCCCGCCTGCTCGGGCTGTGAGCGAGCCGGTCGGCGCCGCCGCGCTCTGGCCCCGCCCCTGGGCCGGGCCGCCCGAGCCGGGCGGGGCGCTGCTGGTCGAGGCGGGCCGCGTGGCGGCGGTCGAGGCGCGGCCGCCTGCGGGCGACCTGTTGCTCGTTCCCGGCCTCGTGAACGCGCACGACCACGGCCGGGGCCTTTTGCCCCTGGCAGCGGGCGCCCCCGACGGGCCCCTGGAGGCGTGGCTGTGGGACCTGTGGCGCACGCCGGCGACCGACCCCTACCTGACCGCGCTCGTGGCCTTCGGGCGGATGGCGCTGTCGGGCGTGACCACGGTCGTGCACAACCACCTGCCGCAGTCGCCCGACCTTGTGACCGAAGCGCAGGCGGTGGCGCGGGCGGCGCGCGATGTGGGGCTGCGGCTGGCCTTCGTCGCGCCCGTGCTCGACCGCAACCTTGCCGGATACGACGGCGGCGCGGCGGTCGAGGCCGCGCTCGCGGCGCCGGACTGGCAGGCGATCCGCGCCGCGCAGGCCCAGCCGCCGGTGGCCGAGCAGATCGCGCTGGTACGCGAGGCGGCACGGGCGATCGACGGGCCGGGCATCGTCACCCAGTTCGGCCCGCCGGGGCCCCAATGGCTGTCGCAAGACGGCTGGCAGGCGGTGGGCGAAGCGGCGGCCGGGGGCTGGCGCAGCCATGTCCACCTGCTGGAGACGCGCCTGCAGCGCGACTGGCTCGACGCCGAATGCCCCGAAGGCGCCCCCGCCTTCTTCGAACGGGCGGGCCTGCTGAACGACCGGCTGACCGTGGCCCACGGTGTCTTCCTGCGCCCGGGCGAGATCGCGGCCTTCGCCGAAGCAGGGGCGACGCTCGCGCTCAACACCAGCTCCAACCTGCGCCTCGCCTCCGGGGTGGCCGACGGCGCGGCGCTGGCGGCGAACGACCTGCGCCTCGGCGTCGGGCTCGACGGGATGGCGCTCGACGACGACGCGGACATGCTGCGCGAGGTGCGGCTGACGGCCATGCTGCTCGGCCCGCGCCGCTTCGACACGCCCGGCCTGTCGCGCGAGGCGGTGCTGCGCGCGGCCTTCTCGGACGGGCGGGTGGCGTTCGACGGCGCCGCCGCGCCGGGGCTCGTCGCGGGCGCGGAGGCCGACATGGTCGGCCTGTCGCTCTCTGCCCTCGCCGGCGACCGGGTGGACGACGCGCCGGAGACGCTCGCCGCGCTCGCGCTCGGCCGGTGGCGCCGCGAGGCGGTGCGCGAGGTGCGGGTCGCCGGCCGCCGCATCGTCGCCGACGGGCGGCTGACAGCGGTGGACCTGCCGGCCGCCGAGGCGGAGCTGACCGCGCAGGCCCGCGCTGCCCGCGCCGAGGCGCCGCCGCCGGGCTGGATCGCGCAGGCGCGGGCGGCGCGCGTGCGGGCCGCCACAAGGGGGCTCTGATGCGGGGCGTCGTGCCGATCCGCGACGGCAGCTTCGCGTTCGACCCGCGCCTGATGCCGGGCGTGCGCGCCGCCCCGGGCGAGGCCGCGCGCCTGCTGGGCGCCGGGGCGCTGCCCGAGACGGTCGAGGTGCCGGTCTGGTGCTACCTGATCGAGACGGAGGACGGCCCCGGCCTGGTCGATACCGGCGGCGGCGCGCTGATGGGGGCGGGCTTCGGCGCGCTGGCCGGGCGGCTGGCCGCGCTTGGCGTCTCTCCGCGTGACATCCGCACCGTCTGGCTCACGCACCTGCACGGCGACCATTGCGGCGGGCTGCTCGACTCCGACGGCGCGGCGGCGTTCCCAGAGGCGCGCATCGCGCTGGCAGAGGCCGAGGCCGCCTTCTGGCTCGACGCCGCGCCGCCCGCGCCCCTGCGCCCCATCGCCGAGGACGCCCGCCGCGCCCTCGCCCCCTATGCCGGCCGCGTCGACCGGGTGCGCGAGGGCGACCGCGTCGGGCCTGCGGTCGCGCAGGCGGCCCACGGCCATACCGCCGGCCATACCGCCTGGGTGTTCGAGGAGCACGACGCGCTCGCGGCGGGCGACATCTTCCATGTCCCGGCCCTGCAACTCGCGCGGCCCGACTGGTCGACCGACTGGGACCACGACGCCGCCGCCGCCACGCGCGCCCGGCAGGACCTGACGCGCCGCGCCGCCGGGCGGGGCTGGACGCTGCTGACGGGCCACGGCGGCCCGCGCGCCCCCCGCCCCGAGGGATGGGCGCCCAACGAGACGGAGTGACCGATGACCCCCGAGACCTTCGCACGCGCGGGCGACGGCCTGCTCTGCCGGATCGGCAGCGAGACGCTGACGCTTACCGCCCTGGGCGACGGCGCCATCCGCGTTCGCGCCACCCGAAACCGCGCCTTCGACGACGACCTGCCCAGCGGCCTGCTCGACCCGGCCCCCGAGGCCACGGGCGCCGCGGTGGAGATCGACGGCGACACCGCCACCCTCACCAACGGCCGCCTGCGCGCCGTCGCGCGGCGCATGCCGCGGGGGCTGCACCCCACCGTGGAGCTCTCCTTCACCGACACGGTGACGGGCGAGGTGCTGCTGGAGGAAGAGATGCCGCACATCCTCTTCCCCGACACCCGCCACTACGCCGCCGAGGAGGGCCCGCTCTGGCGGATCGAGACGTGCTTCGCCGCCCATGAGGGCGAACGGTTCTACGGGCTCGGCCAGCACCAGCACGGCCGGCTCGACCAGAAGGGCTGCGTGATCGACCTGGTGCAGATGAACACCGAGGTGGTGATCCCCTTCCTCGTGTCGTCGCGCGGCTACGGGCTGATCTGGAACGCCCCCGGCACCGGCCGGGTGGAACTTGCCGCGAACCGCACCCGCTGGGTGCTCGATGCCGCGCCGCAGCTCGATTACGTCGTGCTCGCCGGGCCCGCGCCGGCCGACATCCTGCGCCGCTACGCCGATCTCACCGGGCACCCGCCGATGATGCCCGACTGGGCGATGGGCTTCTGGCAGTGCAGGCTGCGCTACGCCACGCAAGCCGAGGTGCTGGAAGTCGCCCGCGAACACAGGCGCCGCGGCCACCCGATCGACGTGATCGTGATCGACTTCTTCAACTGGACGAAGGGCGGCGAGTGGAGGATCGACCCCGACGCCTTCCCCGACCCGGCGGGCATGGTGCGCGAGCTGGAGGAGATGGGCATCACGCCGATGATCTCGGTCTGGCCCGCGGTGAACGCGAACGCCGAGACGTTCGCCGAGATGCGCGATTCGGGCTTCCTGATCGAGCACCGGCGGGGGGTGCAGGCCTCGTCGGTCTTTCTCGACGCACATTCGGAGGGGCGCGTGCCGCTGTCCTTCTACGACGCCACCAACCCCGAGGCGCGCGCCTATCACTGGGCACGGGTGCGCGAGGGCTACGCCCGCCACGGCTTCCGCGCCTTCTGGCTCGACGCGAACGAGCCCGAGGTCTACCCGACCCATCCCGACAACATGCGCTACCATGCCGGCGCGGGCCGGGCCGTCTACAACGCCTATCCCGCGCTCCACCAGCAGGGCTATGCCGAACACATGGCGGCGGACGGCATCGCGGACGGTTTGATGCTGTCGCGCTCGGCCTGGCTCGGCTCGCAGCGCCATCCGGTCGTCGTGTGGTCGGGCGACGTGCACTCCACCTTCGCCGATCTCGCCCGCCAGATCCGGGCAGGGCTCAACATGGCGATGTCGGGCATCCCCTGGTGGACGACCGACATCGGCGGCTTCAAGGGCGGCGACATCCGCGACCCGGCCTTCCACGAGCTGCTGATCCGCTGGTTCCAGTTCGGCGTGTTCTGCCCGGTCTTCCGCCTGCACGGCTTCCGGCAGGATTCGGAGGGCGACCCCCGGCTGGGGCGCGATTTCCTCGCCGGGGGCGCGGCCAACGAGCTCTGGTCCTTCGGTCCGGAGGTCGAGGGCCACCTGGCGGCCTGCCTGCACCTGCGCGAGCGCCTGCGCCCCTACATCCGCGACCAGATGCGCCGCGCCCACGAGACGGGTCTGCCGCCGATGCGGCCGATGCTCGTCGATTTCCCCGGCGACCGGCAGGCCGCCGATATCGACGACCAGTTCATGTTTGGCGACGCCATGCTCGTTGCGCCGATCCTCGAACACGGCGCCAGAAGCAGGGCCGTCTATCTGCCGTCGGGTGCCGAGTGGCGCAACCTGCACGACCGCTCCGTTCATGCCGGGGGAACGCGGCCGGTCGTGCGGGCGCCGATAGAATTCACGCCGGTGTTCGTCCGCGACGACGTCGCCTTTCCGTGGGAGTCTTGAGCTACTCCGTTGCCGCTCGCCCCGCGCCACTCGAAGTCGTAAGCTCCGCGCACGCTGGCGCAAAGGGTCCAGGCTAAGGACCCATTGATGGGGGTCTAAGCTTCTGAGTCACCGCTCGAAAAGCGTGCGGTGACATGAGCAATCTCTTCTGGCTGAAGGCGTGGCGCCTGGTGTCACGATAGCGGCTTGCGCGTGAGCGCGCGAGCCGACTCAGTACCGTGTCGATCGAGACGAGCGTGTCGCCGGAAAGATCATTCATGGCGGCCACTCAGCTATGCCGGGAGGACGTCGGATCGTTCATGGGGGCGCGGAAGCGCTCTTTCGGCCCTTTACTGGATCCGTCGGGCTTCTAGGCCCGCCAACGATTTGTCACCCCGTTGCCACCCCAGCCGGACCGGACAGGGATCAGCACGGGGAGTCCGAACTACATAGGAGGAACACATCGTTCGACATCAAGGGAATGCATGGTAGCGGAGGAGGGACTTGAACCCCCGACACGCGGATTATGATTCCGCTGCTCTAACCAACTGAGCTACTCCGCCACGAGCCACGGCCGATTACGGAAGGCCGCCGGCCCCGTCAAGAGCCTTCGCATGACCGAGCCGGACATGGATGTGCGCGGCGCCGCGCCCCTCGAGACCCTGCTCCGCGACGCCTGGCAGCGCCTGTGCCGCGGCGTGACCGACAGGCGCGCGCCCGCCCGTCACCCGGTGCTGGCCACGCAGGCCATGGGCGGTGGCGGCGAGGCCCGCACCGTCGTGCTGCGCGCGGCATCGCCCTCGGCGGGCCGTGTGGAGATCCATACCGACGCGTTGTCGGCGAAGGTCTGCGAACTCGAGGCCGAGCCCCGCGCGACCCTGCTGGTCTGGGACGACAAGGCGCGGCTGCAGATCCGCCTGCGGGTGACGGCACGTCTTGTCCATGCCGACGCGGAGGCCTGGGCGCGGGTGCCACAGGCGGCACGGGGCGCCTACGGGGGCGATCCGCCCCCCGGGCGGCCTATCGCTGCGCCCGAGGCGCACGCGCCGGGCGCCGCGCGGGAGAGGTTTACCCGGCTCGTCTGCACGATCGACGAGATCGAGCTTCTCCATCTCGGTGCCGAGCGCCACCGGCGGGCGGTCTACCGGCGGGCGGACGGCTGGGCGGGCGCCTTGCGGGCTCCGTGACGCTTCGGCCTCTCAGGCACTGAACAGCGGGAACGATACCCCGATCGCCCAGGCCAGCACCAGGCCGAGACCGAGGCCCGAGGCGAGCGGGCCGGAGCGGCGGCCGACCCAGCCACCCATCGTGCCGAAGACGAGGAAGAACAGAAGGATCACCGGCAGGATCAGAACGAGGAAGAACAGGCCCTCGAAATCGAGCGCCACCGCCAGCCCGAACGACACGAAGACCGCCGTGCGCACCGCGAGCCGCCGCAAGAGGGGCGCCCGCCCGCCCGCCGTCGCCAGCGCGTCGCCCAGCATGAAGGGCACGGCGCCGAGCGCCACCGCGCCGACGATGGCCCACCGCCCGGCATGGGGCACGAAGCTCGCCCCGAACGTGTCGAGCGCCAGCCCGAACACCCCGATGCCGTAGGCCGCGAGCGCTGCCGCCGGCCAGACCGGCCCCGACGGCAGGCGGTAGCCCGCCCACCACAACACGGCGATCTGCAACAGGCCGTAGAGCCCGAGATGCAGCGCAAGGTAGTCCGCGACCAGCACCGGCAGGAACGCTGGATCCACCGGCCAGAGCATCAGCGGCGCCGCCACGGCCGGCACCCCGAAGCCCGGCCCCAGCGCCCGCCACCCCGGCGGCTCGGCGGTCACGCGACGGGGCAGCAGCACGAATAGCGGCCACGAGAGCCCCACGATCCCGGCCATCAGCAGCGCCACCCAGGGGCCGCGCTGCGCGACCGGCCCGCTCGACTCGCGCCCGAACGTCGCGTCGAGCCAGGCCCGCACCTCGCGCAGCGTCGTCTCGGAGTAGAGGACGCCCACGTGTTCCACGTGGGGCGCCACGACGGCGCGCCGCACAACGTCGCCCGACCGCGCGGTCTCGCCCTCGCCCGCGCCCGGCTCGACCTCCGCCATCGCGTCGAGCGCGGCTTCGCGAAGGTGCGGCTCCCATTGGCCGGTGACCATCAGGAGGCGGTCGGGGAACTCCGCCGTCACCGCCTCGGAATACATCGAGACCGCGGCGATGGCGTCGACGTCGTCGCGCTCCGCGGCCGTGCGCACCAGCACGTCGGTCGCCATCGAGTGGCCGACGAGCGCGAGGCCGCCGCCCGCCTGCGGCAGTTCCAGACCGCGCTCGATGACCCGCGTCGCCTCGTCGACGAGCAGCTGCGTCGTGCCCTCGACCACGGACACGTCGCCCGACATCGGCACCGGGTTCCGTCCGTGGCCGAGCAGGTCGTAGGACAGAGCGGCATAGCCGGCATCGGCCAGCGTCAGCGCGAAGGATTGCATGAACTGCCGCGACCCGGCGAAACCGTGGGCGATGACGACCAGGGGCGCGCCCTCGATCCCCGGCTCGTGGTAGAGGGTCGCGGGCGTCTGCCCGATCGTCAGGTGGCTGCGCGCGATCCCCGCCCCCTCGCGCCACAGCATCGCGAGCGCGAGCAGGATCGCCGCGCCCGAGACCGCGGCCACCACCGCCCGTGCCAGGCCGCCCCGGAAGGCGCGGCGCACCCGCCCTGCTGCGATCTGTCCCGCGCTCATCGCTTGTCCTCTCTCTGCCTCTCTGGTCTCTGCCCCGGGCGGAGAGATAGGCCCCGAGGCGCAGAATGCACACACCCGTCCCCCTGACCCGCGACCTCGTGCTGATCGGCGGCGGCCATGCCCATGCCCTCGTCCTGCGCCGCTGGGGGATGCGGCCGCTGCCCGGCGCGCGGCTGACGGTGATCAACCCCGCGCCGACCGCCCCCTACACCGGCATGCTGCCGGGCCATGTCGCCGGTCACTACCCGCGCGAGGCGCTCGAGATCGACCTCGTGCGCCTCGCGCGGTTCGCCGGCGCCCGGCTGGTGCTCGGCGCGGCCGAGGGGATCGACCGCGCGGCAAGGGTGGTGCATGTCCCGGGCCGCCCGCCGATCCGCTACGACGTGGTGTCGCTCGACGTCGGCATCACCTCCGACATGCCGTCGCTGCCGGGTTTCCCAGAGCACGGCGTCGCCGCCAAGCCGCTCGGCCCCTTCGCCACGCGGTGGCAGGCGTTCTGCGCGCGCGTCCGCGAGGGGGGCACCCCGCCCGAGATCGCCGTGATCGGCGCGGGCGTCGGCGGGGTGGAGCTGGCGCTCGCGATGCACCACCGCCTGAAGACGCTCGGCGCCGCGCCCCGCATCGCAGTTGTCGAGGCGGGCGACGCCCTGCCCGGCCTCGCCCCTGCCACCCGCCGCGTGCTGTTCGAACGTCTGCGCCGCGCCGACATCCGGCTGATCGAGCACGACGCGGCCACCGAAGTGACGGCCGAGGCGCTGCGCACCGCCTCGGGTCGCACGCTGCCCGCCGCGCTGGCCGTGGGGACGGCGGGCGCGACGCCCCATCCGTGGCTCGCAGAGCTCGGCCTGTCTCACCGGAACGGCTTCCTCACCGTCGACCGCTACCTGCGCTCGGTCGACGACCCCGCCATCTATGCCAGCGGCGACTGCGCCCATCTCTCCCACGCGCCCCGGCCCAAGGCCGGCGTCTATGCCGTGCGCGCCGCGCCGGTCCTCGCCCGTAACCTGCGCGCCGACCTCGCCGGCGGCCTGCGCCGCCCGTTCCACCCTCAACGCGACTATCTCAAGCTGATCTCGCTGGGGCGGAAGGAGGCGGTCGCCGACCGCTCCGGCCTGACGCTGTCGGGCGACTGGCTCTGGCGGTGGAAGGACAGGATCGACCGCCGCTTCATGGAGGGGCTCGACCGCCTGCCGCCGATGCCCCGCACACCCCTTCCCGCCGAGCGCGCCCGCGGCGCGGGCGAGGCGGCGGGCCGCCAGCCGCCCTGCGCCGGGTGCGGCGCGAAGGTGGGCAGCGGGGCGCTGGCCGCCGCGCTCGCCCGCCTGCCTGCGCCGGCACGCGCCGACGTGGCCTCGGCGCCCGGCGACGACGCGGCGATCCTGCGCCACGGCACGGGCTGGCAGGTCGTCACCACTGACCACCTGCGCGCCTTCACCGAGGATCCCGTCACTCTCGCCCGCATCGCCGCCATCCACGCCCTGGGCGACGTCTGGGCGATGGGCGCCATGCCGCAGGCGGCAACGGCTACGGTGATCCTCCCGCGCATGACCCCCGCTATGGCCGAGGCGACGCTGGCCGAACTGCTCGAGCCCGCCTCGCAGGCCTTCCGGGCCGAGGGGGCGGAGCTCGTCGGCGGGCACACCAGCCTCGGCGACGAGCTGACGCTCGGCTTCACCGTGACGGGCCTGACCGACACGCCCCCCCTCACCCTCGCCGGGGCGCAGCCCGGCGACGCGCTGATCCTGACCAAGCCGCTCGGCTCGGGCACCCTGCTCGCCGCCGAGATGCGGCTCAGGGCGCGCGGGGAGCACGTCGCCGCCGCCCTCGCGGCGATGGCCCGCCCGCAGGGCAACGCCGCACGCCTCCTCGCGCCCCACGCCCGCGCGATGACCGACGTGACCGGCTTCGGCCTCGCCGGCCACCTGTGGAACATCTGCGCGGCCGCGGGCACGGGCGCCCGGCTCGACCTCGGCGCCCTGCCGCTGATGCCGGGCGCCGAGACGTTGGCCGCCTCTGGCATCCGCTCGACCCTCTGGCCCGAGAACCGCGCCGCCCTCGCGGGCCGCATCGCGGGTGATGACGAAAGCCCCCGCGCCGCGCTCCTGTTCGACCCTCAGACCGCCGGCGGCCTCCTCGCCGCCGTCGCGGAGCAAGAGGCCGACCGCCTCGTGACCGCGCTGTGCGCGCACGGCCACGACGCTGCACGCATCGGCACGCTCACCGACGCCGCCCCCGGCCTGCACCTCGCCCAAAGCTCCGCATGACCCCGCTCCCGCGTGCGCGGCGCCGGCTCCCGTCGCCCCGCTGAGCGCGCCGGCACCGCCCGCGCGCGCCTGCCGGCTTCTTTCTGTCGCAAATACGCACGGCCCGACGGCGCCGCTGCGCGGACGGCCGGCACGAGGGCGCCGAGCCGGCGTCACCCCCCGGCGCCGCCCTCGATCCGGCCGATCAGCGCCTCGACCTGCGGCCCCATCGCCGCGACGATCCGGGCGACCCCCTGCGCATTGGGGTGAATGCCGTCGGGCTGCATGAGCTCGGGGAGCGTCGCCCCCGCATCCTGCGCCTGCCTGAGCGCGGCGAGCATGTCGGGATAGAGCAGCGCGCCGAACCGCTCGGCAAGGTCGGAATAGATCGCCTCGAAGTCGCGCTTGTAGTCCGGCCCGTAATTGCCCGGCGCCTCCAGCCCGGCCAGCAGCACCTCGACGCCCGCGCCCTCGGCCGCCTCGAGGATGCCCGTCAGGTTCTCGCGCGCCACCTCGGGGGCGATGCCGCGCAACAGGTCGTTGCCGCCCAGCGCGACGATCATCCCGTCGACCTCGTCGGTCAGCGTCCAGCCGACGCGCGAGAGGCCGCCGGCCGTCGTGTCGCCCGACACGCCGGCGTTGACCAGCCGCACGTCGTGGCCGCGCGCCTCGAGCCACGCCTCGAGCGTCGGCACCAGCCCCTGCTCCTGCGGCAGGCCATACCCCTGGGTCAGGCTGTCGCCCAGCGCGGCGATCACCACCTCGTCGGCGGCCGCCGCACCGGCGGCGAGCACGAGGGCGAGCGCCATCGCCGCCTTGCGAGCCGCGCGCCCCGCGCCATATGCCTCGTGACGCAACCCCCGGAAGGACCGTCCGATGCCAGCCGAGACCACGGCCCCCATCCTCGCGCTCAACGAGGCGCGCCTCACGCTCATGGGCAATGCCGGCCCGGTGGAGATCCTCAAGGGGATCACCGCACGCATCGGGCGGGGCGAGACGGTGGGCATGGTGGGCCCCAGCGGGTCGGGCAAGTCTTCTCTCCTCATGCTGATGGGCGGGCTCGAGCGCGCCACGGGCGGCACGGTCACCGCCCTCGGCCACGACCTGACGGCGATGGGCGAGGATGCGCTGGCCCGCTTCCGCCGCGAGCATATGGGCGTGGTCTTCCAGTCTTTCCACCTGATCCCGACCATGACGGCGCTGGAAAACGTGGCCACGCCGCTGGAACTGGCCGGCCACGCCGACGCCTTCGAGCGTGCGGAGGAGGAACTGGCCTCCGTCGGGCTGGGCAAGCGCATCGGCCACTACCCCGCCCAGCTGTCGGGCGGCGAGCAGCAGCGCGTGGCGCTCGCCCGCGCCGCCGCGCCGCGGCCGCACATCCTGCTGGCCGACGAACCGACCGGCAATCTCGACGCCAGCAACGGCGGCGCGATCATGGATCTGCTATTCGGCCTGCGCGACCGGCACGGGGCGACGCTGGTGCTCGTGACCCACGCGCCCGACCTTGCCGCCCGCTGCGACCGGGTGCTGCATCTCGAGGACGGGCGGCTTCTCGACGGCGAACAGGCCCGGAGCGCCGCGGAATGAGCGCGGCCCTGCGCCCCGCCCTGAGGATCGCCCGGCGCGAGCTGCGCGGCGGTCTGCGCGGCTTTCGCGTGTTCCTGCTGTGCCTCGCGCTCGGCGTGGCGGCCATCGCCGCCGTCGGCTCGGTGCGCGAGGCGATCGAGCGGGGGCTGGAGCGCGAGGGCGCGATCCTGCTCGGCGGCGATGCGGAGCTGTCGTTCACCTACCGCTTCGCCTCCGATGGCGAGCTGTCATGGATGCAGCGCGTGTCCGAGCGCGTCTCGGAGATCGCCGATTTCCGCTCGATGCTGGTGGTCGAGCGCGGCGGCGAGACCGAGCGCGGCCTGACCCAGGTCAAGGCGGTCGACGCCGCCTGGCCCCTCTACGGCACGGCCGAGCTCGACCCGCCCATGCCGTTGCCCGACGCGCTGGCCGGCGGCGGCGGCCTGCCCGGCGCCGTCATCGCCCCGGCGCTGGCCGACCGCCTCGCCCTCGCCCCCGGCGACACGTTCCGCCTCGGCACGCAGGAATTCGTGCTGTCGGCCCTGCTGACGCGAGAGCCCGACGACGCGGGCGACGGCTTCGGCCTCGGCCCCCGGACGCTGGTGCTGAAGGAGGCGCTCGCCGATTCCTCCCTTCTGGAACCGGGCACGCTGTTCGACTCGCGCTACCGCCTCGCCCTGCCAGAGGGCGCCGACCTCGCCGCGCTGGAGGAAGAGGCGACCGCGCGGTTCCGCGACACCGGCATGCGCTGGCGCGACGCGCGCAACGGGGCGCCGGGCGTGGCGCAGTTCGTGGACCGCCTCTCGGCCTTCCTCGTGCTTGTCGGGCTGGCGGGTCTTGCCGTGGGGGGCGTCGGCGTCTCGGCGGCGGTGCGCAGCTACATCGACGGCAAGACCGAGGTGATCGCCACGCTCAAGACGCTCGGCGCGGAATCGCGCACGATCTTCGCCGCCTACTTCCTGCAGATCGGCGCGCTCGCCGCGCTCGGCATCGCGCTCGGCCTCGCCCTCGGCGCCGCGCTGCCGCTGGCCTTCGCGCCGCTGATCGAGGCACGCCTGCCGGTGCCGGCCGAGTTCTCGGTCTATCCCGGCCCGCTCGCCGAGGCGGCGCTTTACGGCACGCTCACCGCCCTCGTCTTCACCCTCTGGCCGCTCGCCCGCACGGAGGAGGTGCGCGCCGCGACCCTCTTCCGCGATGCGGTCGGCGGCTCGCGCCGCCTGCCGCGGCCCGCCTACCTCGCCGCCACTGCCGCCCTGCTGGCGGCGCTCGTCGGTGCCGCCGCCTTGCTCTCGGGCGCGGTGGAATTGACGCTCTACGCCGCGGGCGGCATCGCCGGCTCGCTCGCCCTGCTCGCGCTCGCAGCCGCCGCCATCGGCGCTCTCTCGCGCCGCCTGGCGCGGGCGCGGATGGTGCGCGGGCGCACCGCGCTCCGACTCGCCCTCGGCGCCGTGGGGGGGCCGGGCGGCGCCACAGCGTCGGTCGTTTTGTCGCTCGGCCTCGGCCTGACGGTGCTCGCCACCATCGGCCAGATCGAATCGAACCTGCGCAGCGCCATCGCCCGCGACCTGCCCGAGGTCGCGCCCTCCTACTTCTTCGTCGACATCCAGCCGGGCCAGATCGACGGCTTCCTCGCCCGCGTCGAGGGCGACCCCGCCGTCTCGCGCACCGACACGGCGCCGATGCTGCGCGGCGTCATCACGCGGATCGACGGGCAGCCCGCCCGCGAGGTGGCGGGCGATCACTGGGTGCTCGAGGGCGACCGCGGCGTGACCTATTCCGCCCGGCCCTCGGCGCGCACCGAGATCACCGAGGGCGCATGGTGGCCGGAGGGCTACGACGGGCCGCCGCAGGTCAGCTTCGCCGCCGAGGAGGCCGCGGAACTGGGCCTCGAGATCGGCGACGAGATCACGGTCAACATCCTCGGCCGCGATATCGCGGCGACGGTCACCTCGTTCCGCGTGGTCGACTTCTCCAACGCCGGGATCGGTTTCATCCTGGCGATGAACCCCGCCGCCCTGCAGGGCGCCCCGCACACGTTCATCGCCACCGTCTATGCCGAGGAAGACGCCGAGGCCGCGATCCTGCGCGACGTGGCCGACGCCTACCCCAACGTCACCGCAATCCGCATCCGCGACGCGATCGACCGGGTGTCGGAGGTGCTCTCCGGCATCGCCGCGGCGATCACCTGGGGCGCGGCGGCGACGCTGGCCACCGGCCTCGTCGTGCTTGTCGGCACCGCCGCGGCGGGGCAGAAGGCGCGCATCTTCGAGGCCGCCGTGCTCAAGACGGTGGGCGCGGTACGCGGGCAGGTGCTGGCCTACCTCGCCATCCGCTCCGCCCTGCTCGGCGCGGCGGCGGGGGCCGTCGCGATCCTCGCCGGGGGGCTCGGAGGCTGGGGGGTGACGACCTTCATCATGGAGACGTCCTACGCCTTCGAGCCTGTCTCGGCGCTGGCCATCGTGCTGGGCGGCATGCTCGCAACCCTGCTCGCCGGCCTCGCCTTCGCGTGGGCGCCGCTGGCCGCCCGCCCCGCCCGCATCCTCCGCGCGCGGGAATAGCGTCGCCGCCCCGACCGTCAGCGGCCCCTGATCTGGACGGTAAAGTTGCGGGCCGCGCCCGCAGGTGGCGCCGGGAACGGCGCTGCCCTGCGGACCACGACAAGCGCAGCCCGGTCGAGGGTGGCGGAGCCCGGCCTGCCCGACAGGCTCGCCCCCGCCATCGCCTCGCAGCCGGCGATGCGGAACGTCACCCGCGCCGCGCCGCGCGCCGCGACGTCGGCGCGGCGGACCCGACCGACATGGCGCATCACGAGTCCGGGACAGGTCGAGGCCGCGGCGTTGCGCGACGTCGCGGCACCGTCGGTCGGGCGGTTCGCACCTCGGGCGCTTCCGCCTCGCGACGGCCCGTGTCGGGTAAGCGTGACGGGGCGGCCCTATGCGGCGAGGGTTGACGGCTGTCCTGTGGGACCGCTGCGCGATGATAGTAGGTGGCGCCTCGACGGTACAGTCGGGTGTGGCCGGGAGTCTTCTTCAGGGCCTCCACTGAAACACCTCAGCGTAACAGTCCCTGAAGATCATCCACCGAAATCAGCAAGCTACTGATCTTCCAGCCTTAGAGGTGGGGATGGTGGAGCCAAGGGGAGTCGAACCCCTGACCTCCTGCATGCCATGCAGGCGCTCTCCCAACTGAGCTATGGCCCCATATCAGCGGATAGGTCGCACCATCCGCCTGCAGCGTGCGCGGTGTGTAGGGGGCCGGTCGCGCGAGTTCAAGCGAAAAACGAGCGACGACATTCGGCCGCCCGCTTGTGCCCGATGACCATTTGATCGTGGGTCGTGACAGACCTGCCTGGCGTTGATCGCGGCCAGCCGGCGCACCTTCTTGGCGTTGACCACAAAGCCGCGGTGACGGAGTTCAGCGCCGACGCGGCGATAGCCGTAGCCCTCGAAGGCGTCGGTGATGGCGCGGATCTCCGCGATGATCTCCTCGTCGCGGGGCTTGCCCTCGAGCTCGGCATAGTAGCTGGATCGCGCGACGCCCATCAGTTCGCATCCCCGCCGGACCGAGAGGCCGCGGGGCCGCTGGTCACGGATGTAGGCGCGCTTTTCCGCGAGGGTCCGGAGCGCACAGCCCCCTTTAGAAAACCGATCTCCAGCGCCTGGCGGCCGACCAGCCGCTCGAGCGCCGCGATCCGGGCCTCATAGGCGGTGAGCATCTCGGCGGCCGCGCCGTCCTCGTCGAGGGCGCCGGCCTCGGCCTTCTCGACCCAGATCCGGATCAGGTTCCTCGACAGGTCATGGCGGCGAGCGAGGGCGTGGAGGGTCTCGCCGGCGTGATACTCGGCGACGACCTGGCGCTTGAAGTCGGCGCGCCGCAAGCGGCCTGCGGTGGCGTCTCGGCATGGGCTTTCTTCCTTGGAAAGCCCGGCCCCGGTCAATTCCGGCCTACCCGATCTGTCCAACCGCAGGGGCGCACTCCACGATTACTCCAGAAAGGGTATCCACTGGCGCCACAGGTGTCCGGCCGTTCAGCTTACCCTGTGCGAGGTCTTTCTTGACCTTCTTGGTCCACGCCTTCGCAGCCTTTTCGGTGCTGAAGGTCTGAGCCGCGCTGAAAACAGTCTTGCCGGCCTTCTTTTTCCGGACCTGTGCTGTGAAGCGGGTCGTGCCGTCGGCCCGCTTGCGGACAAGGATTGTGCCCATGGTCGTCCCCTTGCTTGGTTGCATTCGGGACGTCGGATCGGCGCGAACCGCCCGGAAACGCGGCTAACGCACGGTCATCGTCAACCGTACTCGCCTGGTCCTCACAGCCAACAAGGCCCCCGTCGGTCGGGTGTGCGATGCGTTTGCGGAGCGTCCGCCTCGGGACTACATCTCCGAGTGCGGGACTACATTTGTAGCCCCGGAGGGACGAACCGCCCTCTATCGCCGCGAAAATCGCGGAACCGCCGCGCCGAGCAGACCGGGGAAGTGCTTTGGTTTCAACAAGTTCCAGCATGGACGCCGCAGCGCGCCTCTCCGTCGCCCCGATGATGGACTGGACGGACAGGCATTGCCGGGCCTTCCACCGGACGCTGTCGCGACGGACGCTTCTCTATACCGAGATGGTCACGGCGGCGGCTCTGGTGCGCGGGGGGGCGCGTCACCTGATCGCCTTCGGCGAGGCGGAGCAGCCGGTGGCACTTCAGCTCGGTGGGGCGGACCCGGGCGAGCTGGCGCAGGCCGCCCGCATGGCCGAACAGGAAGGGTATCGAGAGGTCAACCTCAATGTCGGCTGCCCGTCGGACCGGGTGCAGTCGGGCTGCTTCGGCGCCGTTCTCATGGAGCGCCCCGCGCTCGTGGCCGAATGCGTTGCGGCGATGAGGGCCGCCACGACCCTGCCTGTCACGGTCAAGTGCCGCATCGGCGTCGACGCGCAGGAGCCTGCGGACATCCTGCCGGATTTCCTCTGCCAGATCCGTGCGGCGGGTGTGCGTCGGGTGACGATCCATGCGCGCAAGGCATGGCTGCAGGGCCTTTCGCCCAAGGAGAACCGCGATGTGCCGCCGCTCGACTATCCACTCGTCCATGCGATGAAGCGCGCCTTTCCCGATCTGCACGTCTCGATCAACGGGGGGATCGACAGCCTCGACGCGACGCTGGCGCAGCTCGCGCCGGGCGACGACGGGGTGTCGCTCGACGGCGCGATGATCGGGCGGGCGGCCTATCAGCGCCCGGCCGACATCCTGCTGCGGGCCGATTCCCGCGTCTTCGGCGCCGATGACCCGCTCGACGCGCCGGAGGACGCGGTGGAGGCGATGCGCCCCTACATAGCCGCCGAGCTCGGCGCGGGGCAGCGGCTGCACGCGATCACCCGGCACATGCTGGGGCTGTTCTCCGGGCGGCCCGGCGCGCGGGGCTGGCGACGGGTGCTGAGCGAGGGGGCCACGCGGCCCGGCGCGGGCCTGGAGGTGCTCGACGCGGCGCTTGCCGAGGTCATGGCCGCAGGCGCCGCCCGCGAGGCGGCGGAATGAGCCGGTGACGCCGGACGCGGCGGCGCGGGCGCTGGCGGCAGAGGGTGTCGTCGTCTTCGAGCCCGATCCGCGCACGGCACGCTGGGCGGCGGCGGCATGGGAGGCGGCCGGCCCGCTGATGGCCGAGGCGCAGCGGAGCGGCGGCCTGCGCTGCGGCGGGACGTGGCTCGCCGGAGTCGACCTGTTGCCCAACGCGGCGGACGGCTCGGTGGCGGGCGTGCCGCTCGCGGGGGCCTCTGTCGAGGCGGTGGTGGCGCTCGGCCTCGCGCCCGCCGCATGGCACGCGGCGCAGGTCTCGGTGACATGGCCCGGCTATCCGCGCCCCGACGCGGCAGAGAGCGCCGGCGCCGCGCGCTACCGGCGGCAGCGTGACGCCGCCCATGTCGACGGTCTGTTGCCGGAGGGCCCGGAGCGGCGGCGCCATCTGCGCGAGCCGCATGCCTTCATCCTCGGCCTGCCGCTGACCGAGAGCCACGCGGACGCAGCGCCGCTCGTGATCTGGCCCGGCAGCCACCGCCTGATCGGCCGCGCGCTGGCCGCGGCGCGTGCGGCGGGGCCTTCCGGTCCCGCGGGCGACATCGACCTGACCGATGCCTACACCGCAGCCCGGCGCGCGGCATTCGACCTCTGCCCGCGGGTGCCGCTGCCGCTCCGGCCCGGCCAGGCGGTGCTGCTGCACCGGCACCTGTTGCACGGCATCGCGCCATGGGCCGCGCCGCCGGCGCCAGAGGGCCGCGGGGTGGCCTATTTCCGGCCCGAGCTTGCCGAACCGGAGGCGTGGTTCGGCGACTGAAGTGCGGTGGCCGCCCCGCCTGTGCTCAGGCGGCCATGTCGAGCACGATGCGGCCCGTGACCGTGCCGTCCTTCAGCCCGCCCATGATCGCGTTGATGTTCTCCAGCCGGTCGAGGGCGTAATGGGCGGCCACCGCACCCTCGCCCGCGAGGGCGAGCGCCTCGGTGAGGTCGTTGCGGGTGCCGACGATCGAGCCGCGGATCGTCAGGCGCTTGAGCACCACCTCGAAGATCGGCAGCGGAAAGCCGCCGGGCGGCAGGCCGACGAGCGCCATCGTGCCGCCGCGCCGCAGCATCCCCACCGCCTGCGCGAAGGCGGCGTTGGAGACCGCCGTCACCAGAACGCCGTGAACACCGCCGACGGCCTGCGTCACCTCGGCCACCGGGTCGGCCTCGGCGGCGTTCACCGTCATGTCGGCGCCGAGGCTCTTGGCCAGCGCAAGCTTGTCGGCGCCCACGTCGACGGCGACGACGTGCATTCCCATCGCCTTGGCATATTGCACCGCCATGTGGCCGAGACCGCCGATGCCCGAGACCGCGACCCACTGGCCCGGTTTCACCTCTGTTTCCTTCAGGCCCTTGTAGACGGTCACGCCCGCGCAAAGAACGGGGGCGGCGGGCGCGAAGTCGAGCCCCGCCGGCAGGTGGCCGACGTAATCGGGGTCGGCCAGCACGTAGTCGGCGAAGCCGCCGTTGACCGAGTAGCCGGTGTTCTGCTGGCTCTCGCAGAGCGTCTCCCACCCGCCGACGCAGTGCTGGCAGTGTCCGCAGGCGGTGTAGAGCCACGGCACCCCGATGCGGTCGCCCTCCCGGACATGGGTCACGCCCGCGCCCACGGCGGCGACATGCCCGACCCCCTCGTGGCCGGGGATGAAGGGGGGCGTGGGCTTGACCGGCCAGTCGCCGTCGGCGGCGTGCACGTCGGTGTGGCAGACGCCGGAGGCGGCGACCTTCATCAGGATCTGGCCGGGCCCCGGCTCCGGCCGGTCGACTTCGCGGATCTCGAGCGGCGCGCCCAGCCGGGTCACGACCGCCGCCTTCATCGTTCTGTCCATGGGCCTCTTCCGCGTGTTGTGTGGCGCAATCCCGTCCGGAGGATCAGCCGCGCGTCCGGTTCCGTCAACGGACCGGTGGTCGCGGGCCGGGAGGGAGAAACCGGGGGGCCAGCCCCCCGGACCCCCCGGGATACTTGGCGCAAGAAGAAGACAGGGGTGCGGCGCGCGCCCCGCGTGGCGTCGCGAGGCCCGTCAGGCGGGCGCGGGGGGGCGCAGGTGGGCGGGCAGGGGAGCGGGCAGCGGGGCGCCGAGGGCGGCGAGCGAGCGGGCGATGCCGATGCGGAACGCCTCGGGCGAGAAGCGGGCGGCATGGGTCGCGAGCGCGGCGGGGTCGAGCCGGTCGAGGCCCTCGGCCTCGAAGCGCAGGACGGCCTCGGCGAGGCCCTCGGCGGTGGGCTCGCGGTAGAGCAGGCCCGTTTCGCCGTCGACCACGGTGTCGAGAGCGCCGCCGCGGCCATAAGCGATCACCGGGCGGCCCGAGGCCATCGCCTCGACCGGCACGATTCCGAAATCCTCCTCGCCGGGGAAGACGAGCGCGCGGGCACGGGCGAGATGCGCCCGGAGCGTGGCGAAATCGACCTGGCCCAGGACCGTCACGTTGTCGGGCGCCCGCGCGGCGAGGCGGCGGCGCGTGGCCTCGGGGCCGCCGATCATCACGAGGGGCCGGCCGAGGCGGCGAAACGCCTCGATGGCGAGGTCGGGGCGCTTGTAGGGGGCGAGCTCGCCCGCCCAGAGGTAGAAGTCGCCCCGTTCGGCCGGCGCGACGGGCGCGAAATCGGCCAGCGCGACGGGTGGGTGCACCACGTCGGCCTCGCGCCGCCAGTACTTGCCGATTCGCGCCGCGACATGGGTGGAGTTGGCCGCGAAACGGTCGACGCGGGCCGCGCTTGTCACGTCCCACTGGCGGAGCGAATGGGCGATCAGCGGCATGGCGGCGCGCGTCAGCCGGCCCGCGCCCGCGCGGTAGGTATGGAACTGGTCCCACAGGTAGCGCATGGGCGAGTGGCAATAGCACAGATGCGGCGTCTCGGGTGCGGGGATCACCCCCTTGGCCGGCCCGCTCTCGGACGAGATCACCAGGTCGTAGGCCGCGAGGTCGAACTGCTCGAGGGCCCGCGGCATCAGCGGCAGGTAGTGCTGGTAGTGGCGGCGCGCGAAGGGCAGGCGGGCGATGAAGCTCTCCTCGATGCGGTGGGCGCGCAGCCGCTCCGACAGGCGCTCGGGCACGGCGACATGTGTGTAGATGTCGGCGCCGGGAAACATGGCGCAGAGCTGTTCCAGCACCTTTTCGCCGCCGCGCATGCCGACGAGCCAGTAATGCACCAGGGCCACGCGCGGTGCGGCCGCGCCGTCCCGCCGGCCCTCGCGGACGAGGGTGCCGATCGGCTCGAAACCGCCCTCAGGCATAGGTGTATCCTTGCGTCTCCGGCTCGGGGGCGCGGGCGGGGTCGATCATGGTGAGCGCGGCGCCGGTCACGTCGAGGCCCATCTCGTCCATCGCGGCGAGCGCCTCGGTGACGGCCTTGCGCGGCGTGCCGTCCCACCGCACGAGGAAGAGGCGGGCATCGACCACCTGCGCCAGCACCAGCCCGTCCGACACCGCGAGCAGCGCGGGCGCGTCGATCAGCACCACGTCGTAGACGCGCTTGAGCTCGGCGACCACGCGGGCCAGCCAGTCGGCCGAGAGCCGGTCGGCCACGTCGGGCTGGGGGCCGCGCGCGGCAAGGAAGTCGAAGCCGAACTCGGGATCGGTGTAGATCGCGCGATCGAGCGGGCAGCCGCCGCGGATGAAGTCGGCGAAGTCCTCCTCCATGTCCCAGCCGAAGGCGGCCTGCATCGTCGAGCGGCGCAGGTCGGCATCGACCACGATCACCGACAGGCCGGCGAGTGCCGACATCTGGGCGAGCGCGAGCGTCGTGCGCGTCTTGCCCTCGTCGGGCGCGGCCGACAGGACGGCAACGGCGCGCGCGCCCTCCTGCCCCTCGCGCATCAGCAGCGCGGTGCGCAGGTGGCGGATGCGCTCGGCATAGATGCTGTAGGGGTCGTCGCGCAGGGCGGCGGTGGCGGCCATCAGCCCGCCCACCGTCTGCAGCGGGACCGAGCCGAGCACGGGCAGGCCGGTCGCCGCCTCGAGATCGCGCGGCGTGCGGAAGGTCTGCGCGGTCATCTCGCGCACGAAGATCAGGCCGAGCCCCAGCGCCAGCCCCGCCATCGCCCCGAGGGCGCCCATCAGCTTGGGCCGCGGCGCGGCAGGCACGCCCGGCACGCTCGCCCGCTCTATCAGCCTGGCGTCGGGTTGCTGGAGCAGCTCCTGCGTGCGGGTCTCGGTCAGGCGCGAGAGCAGCGCCTCGTAGGTCTGGCGCTTGGCCTGTGCCTCGCGCTCGAGCTGGCGCAGGCCCTGTTCGCCACTGGTGATCGACACGATGCGCGACTCGAGATCGGCGATGCCCGCGCGCAGGCTGTCCTCGCGGGCGCGGGCGACCTCCGCGGCGCTGCGGCTCTGGGCGATGATGCGCTCGACCTCGCCGGCGAGTTCGGTCTCGAGCCGGGCAAGCTCGCGGGCGATGCGCTGCCGCTCGGGGTGACTCTCGTCGTAGCGCTCTGCCCATTGGCCATCCTGCCGGGTCAGCTCCAGCCGTTCGAGCGCCATCTGCTCGACGAGGGGGGAGGAGACGAGATCGGCCACGTCGGACAGCCCGCCCGAGGCGAGCACCGCTTCGAGCTGGCCGATCTGCGCCTCGGTCGCGGCGCGGTCGGCGCGGGCGGCGACGAGTTGCCCGTTGAGATCGGCGAGTTGCTGGCGGACGGTCTCGACCGTGCCGCCCTCGGCCGAGAGCCCCTGCGCGCGCGCGTCGGTCACCGCGGCCTCGGCCGCATCGAGGTCGGCGCGCAGTTCGGCCACGCGCGCCTCGAGCCAGGCGGTGGCGCCGGTCGTGGTGTCGCGTCTGTCCTCGATCTGGGCGGAGATGTAGGCCCGTGCGATGGCGTTGGCGATGTCGGCGGCGAGCTCGGGGTCGTGGTTCTCCGCGCGGATGGCGATCACGTAGCTGTCGCCCTGGGGGAACACGGTCAGGTCACGCCGGATCAGCCAGACGAGGCCCTGCATGATCCGGTCGTCGGCCGCGGCGC
This sequence comes from Rhodovulum sp. 12E13, assembly GCF_003340565.1. Classification (GTDB taxonomy): domain Bacteria; phylum Pseudomonadota; class Alphaproteobacteria; order Rhodobacterales; family Rhodobacteraceae; genus HLUCCA09. Next base: position 307,945 of record NZ_QPLK01000001.1, read on the forward strand.
GCGCGTCGGGGTCGGCGACCGACGCCACGAGTCGCGCGGCCTCCTCCCCGGTCACGCCGATCTCGCCGTCGGCGTCGAGGCGCAGCGGCCCGATCTCGGCCACCACCCGCTCGATCAGCACGTTCGAGCTGAGCACTGCCGCCTCGCCGTTGACCACCTGCTCCGAGAGTTCGAGGTCCTGCACCACCTCCTCGCCGGTGACGATCTGGGCATTGCGCGGGTCGAGCATCACCTTCGCGGTCGCCTCGTATGTGGGGCGGACCTGCGCCACCACGAGGTAGGCCGCGAGGCCGAGCCCCGCCATCGCGCCGCCCACCAGCCAGCGCCCGCGCCAGACGGCCCGGGCGAGCGCGCGCAGGTCGACAGCGTCGGCGTCGTCGCCGGCAGAGCCCGAGAGCGCGCGGCGGGCGCGTGACATGGGCGCGAATTCGACGGGGTTGAAGCGACTGTTCATCTGGCATCCATGCAGGCTGCGTGCGCGATGGCGCAGGGGCCCGTCCTGCGGTGGCCGGGCGGCTCTGGCCGCGCCTCGAGGGGTGCAGGGTGCATCGGCAGTCACTCGTCCCACGCGCCGGGGAGGCCCATCACGGCCTCGTCCGGCTCACCCCCACCGTCCCCGCTATCGGCACGTGGGGCGGCGCTGTCAAAGCGTGTCGAATTCGAGCCGCTTTTCGGTGGGCAGCCGGCGACAATACCGGGGCCGTGCCGGTTATTGGACACTCAGGCGCGGCGATCCGGCATCGCGCGCGGCGGAAACCGGGCGCGATTCGAGCAACGCGCCGCGCGAGAGCCCGGCGGCGAGGCCCGCCAGCGCGAAGAAGAAGAGGCCGAGATCGGGCGTGGCGTGCGTGAGCAACGCCGAGAGCAGCATGGCCAGGCACCCCGCCTGCAGCGCGACCACGACCCTCGCCGCGCCCTCGGGCGCGCCGGGGCCGCGCGGCGCGGGCAGGCGCGCGAGCGCGGCGAGGAACGCGAGATAGAGGGCAGTGCCGATCGCCCCCAGCGAGCCGAGCGTGGCGATCAGCCAGTTCGACGCGCGCACCGAGCCGAGCCCGGCGCCGAAGCCGGTCGTGTCGAGGAAGTTGCGCCAGGCCTGCGCGTTCCAGCTCATCCGCTCGACGCCCGAGGCGGTGTCGAGCTTGTCGAAGAGGGCGCGATCGAGGAAGGCGGTCACCGGGTCGGCCAGCTGGTAGGCGCCGAAGAGCGCAACCGCCGCGAGCCACAACGCGAGCGCGCCCCAGGCGGCCATCGCGATGCCCCGCCGGCTGGCCTGCGCGCTCAGATGCATGGCGCCCGTCCAGAAGCCCCAGGTGAGGGTGAAGGCGAGTGTTGCGACATAGGCCGCCGAGGAGGTCGAGCGCAGCAGCAGCACCGCCGAGAGCGCGAGCATCCACGGCGCGACGCGCGAGCCGGGGCTCGAGGTCCAGTAGGCCAGCCAGAAGCCGAAGAGCCCCAGCGCGTAGAAGCCGAAGGCGGAGGCCTCGGGGAAGCCGCCGATCATCCGCTTCATGCCCATCATGTAGTGGTCGGCCAGGATGGCGTAGTTGGCGGTGCGGATCGGGTCCAGAAGCTGCGGCAGGCCCGCCGCCGCGCTCGCCACGTCGAGCACGCCGAGGGCGGCGTGGATCGCGGTGGCGAGCGCCATGGCGGCGACGATGCGCGCGGGATCGGGGTGGCGGCGCGCGAGCGTGGCGAGCGCGGCGAAGACCATCACGCCGAGGCCCATCCGGAAGAGCTGGGTGAGGTTGCCGGTGGTGGGGCCGAGGTCGTGCACCGCGATCCCGTCGGAATTGGCGCTGCGAGAGATGGCGAAGACCTGCGTCTCGCCGGCGAAGAGGCGCGGCAGGAAGAGCGCGGCGACCACGCAGAAGGCCGCGAGCAGCAGCAGCCAGAAGCCGGGACCGAAGGGCCGGGCCGACCCGACAAGGGCGGAGAGGCCGGCCGGCGTCAGGCAGACGAGGCCGAACAGGCCGATCGCGGCGATGTCGGCCACGCCGATCGTGGCGCCGCCCACCGCCGGCAGGTTGAACGCCGCCGCCGCGCCGAGCGGCGTGAGCGCAAGGAAGACCCCGACGCTGCGCGCCGGCCCGCGCACGAGCATCGCCGCGAGCGCGATCAGCGCGATCAGGGTCGAGGGCACGATTTCCACGGACGGCTCCGGCGTCGTCTGCGGGCGACGCTGACCGGGCGGTTTGCCGTCCTCGTGGCGGTGGCATGGCGGGATTGGGGCGCGCGGACCGCCCCGCGCCCGGCCGCGCCCCACCCACCCACCCGCGCCCCCCGGCCCGGCGCGGTCCGCGCGCCCCCCTGCACGCGCGCGCGCCTCACCCCTGCCACATTGGCGCGGCATGGCGCGCGCCATGTCCATGCGATTGCGTCTCGCCCTCCTTCCCCTCGTGGCGCTGCCCCTTGCCGCGCTCGCACAGGAGGCGGATCCCGGCCCGGAGCGTGTCGGCCCGCGCCTGGCGGCGGCGTCCAATTTCGGGCAGGGCTGGCTGCCGGGGCTCGCCGAGGCGGCGCTGGCCGACGGGCTGACCGATTTCCGCGACGCGGTCTACTGGCGGAATGTCGAGCGGGGCGGCCACGTCGCCTTCGACAGCGCGGTGACGGCATGGCCCGACGCGGTGGCGGCAGACGGCGGCACGCTGTCGCTCACGGTCAACAACGGCCACCCCGAGCATGACGGCGGGCACACGCCCCACACCGACGCCGGCATCGCCGCCTTCGCCGCCAACGCTGCCGCGACCGTCGCCCGCTTTCCCAACATCCACACCGTCGAGGTGGGCAACGAGTGGAACGCGGCCAACTTCGTCAGCGGCCCGGTGCTGGAGGACGGTCTCGACCGCCGCGCCTGGCACCACATGCGCCTGCTGGCCGAAACCTCGGCGCGGGTCAGGGCGGTGCGCCCCGGGCTGCGCGTACTGGGCGGCGCGACCCACTCGATCCCGGGCCCCTACATCGCCGAGCTGCTCGCTCTCGGCGCGCGCCGGCACATGGACGCGCTGGCGATCCACCCCTACACGACGCCGGTCGAGCAGCTGGGCCCGCATATCGACTTCCTGCGGCGCCTGCCGGGGGCGGAGGGCATCGACCTGGAGGTGACGGAGTTCGGCCACGCGGGCAGCGACGCCGACGCGGCCGACCACCTGCTGCGCTCCTGGTGCCAGTTCGCGCTCGCGGGGGTCTCGCGGGCGGTGTGGTATCCGCTGCATCCCCGCGGAGACGGGCTCGCCGCGCTCTACACGCGCGAGGGCGTGCGGACCGTCGTGGGCGATGCGCATGCGCTGATCCGGGCCGAGCTGGCGGGAGAGACGGTGACCGATGCAGCGCCCGACCCCTTTACCCATGCCTGCGCCCTCGGGCCGGCCGAGGCGCCGCGCCACCTCGTGATCTGGGGCGCGCCGCGCGACGTGTGGCTCGCGCCGGGCCTGATGGCGCGCGACGCGACCGGCGCTGCGCTGCCGGCGGAGGGGCTCACGCTGTCCGACCGGGCGCTCCTGATCTCGGCGCCGGGCGACGGTGCGGCGCGGCTCGGAGACACCGTGCGGCTCGGCTCCCAGCGGGTGCTGGCCGACAGCTACGAGCAATACGACTTTCCCAGGGAGGCGGGCGCGCAGGCGCCGGGCGACCCGTTCGAGCGCTACGCGCGGGCGGGCGCGCGACGGATCGCGCTCGACACCCGCCCGGGCCAGGATCGCAACGGCGTGCCCTGGTTCCCCCATCGCGGGGCGGCCGAGGATGCAGGGCTCTGGATGACCTCCGACACGCTGGTCCTGGCGCGTTGGGGCGACACGCCGCTCGAGATCGTGCACCGCCACGTCGCGCCCGCGCCGGTGGAGGCGGTGCTGGAGGCGCGCCTCGCCCCGGTCGCCCGCTCCGAGGACGGCGTGACGGTGCGGATCGCGGTCGACGGCGGGCCGGTGCTGGTCGACGAGACCCTCCGGGAGGAACGGGTCTACGCTCTGCCGGTGAGGCTCGCAGAAGGAGCGGCGCTCGAGATCGCCGTTGGGCCGGGCGGCACCGCGCGGGGCGACGTGGTGGGCTATCGCTTCACGCTGCGCCGGCCCTGAGCGCGCGACGACCGGCGCGGGACATCGTGGCTGGCGCGGCCCTGCCGCTCAGGCGGCCGGCGCCGTGCGCGCGGGCGCTGTCACCGTGTCGAGCGTGCGGCGGATGGCGTCGCGCGCTTGCCCCTCGGCCGTCTCGCGGGCGGCGGCGTCGGGGCCCAAAACGATCGCGCGGGAGAGGCGAGCGGCGATCCGGCCCGCCGCCTCGCCGGCCGGGGCGAAGGCGTGCGACGCGCCGACCGACGCGAAGAAGCTCTCGACCTTGCGATCCCAGCCGAGGCCGACGACGGGCCGCCCGTAGGCGAAGGCGACGATGCAGGCATGCAGCCGGTGCGCGACGACGGTGCGGCACGACGCGACCGTCCGGGCGAGCGTCTCGGGGCGGAGCGGGCGGGGCGCGACCGCGACCCGGCCGTCGGCCACCTCTGCCGCGAGCGCCTCCGCCACCGCCGCGAGCGCGGCGTCGTCTTCCTCCGCGCCGTTGGTGAAAAGGCGCAGCGGGTGGCCCTCGGCCATGAGCGCCCGCGCGAGATCGGCGAAGAGACCGGCGCCGGAGGCCAGCGCCCCATCGGCGTGGTAGCTCAGGAGGTCGGGGGCCGCGACGCACAGGCCCACTCTCTCGTCCGCCTCGACCGGCCCGTAGCGGCCGGCCGCCAGCAGGCCCGGATCGCGGGCGAGCCACGGAATCGGCCCGCGCCCGCCGGTCTGCGCCCGCCATGCCGCCACCGACGGCGCATCGCGCAGCCCGACCTCGCGCAGGTCCGCCGCGAACAGGCGGGCGAACAGCGCGGTTCCCCTGCGCGACCAGTTCTCCGCGGCGCCTGCCGCATGCACCGCGACCGGCACACCGGCCGCCTGCGCGAGATCGGCCGCGCGGGCCACCTTGAGCGGAAAGTTCAGATCGGCGTCGGAGAAGAGCTGCCCGCCGCCGATCACCGCGAGATCCGCGCCCTCCAGCGCCTCGCGCCAGAGGGGCGCCGCCCCCGACAGCACCCGGCCGAGCCTGATCTGCACGAGCGCGTGCCGTGCCGGGCGCGGCAGGCGCTTCAGCACCGCGAGCGCCCGGGCGCGGTTGGCCACGACGGCGTGGCCGAAGCCGGTGCGCCCCGACAGGTCGATCGACACGACCCCCGCCTCCGGTGCCACCTCGCCCACGCCGTGGGCGAAGCACTCCGCGATGATCCCGTCGCCCAGGTTGGGGCTGTAGGGCAGGCCGAACTGCACGATTCGCATTCGCGTTTCCCCCGTCTTGCCCGGCTCGCGCCTTTGCCGCGCCGTTGTTCCCGGTCACCGTGGCGGCGTCTACGGTGGGAATGGGGCAAGGGCGAGGCAGAGCGGGATGGAGCCGGAGCGCATCGTCGTGATCAACGACGCGAGCGCCGCGCGGGGCGGCGCGACGGGGCTCGCGCTGCTCTCGGTGCGTCTGCTGCGCGCGCGGGGCCTCGCCGTGACCTATGTCTGCGGCGACGGGGGGCAGAACGACGAGCTGGCCGCGCTCGGCGTCGAGGTCGTCTCGCTGGGGCAGGGGCGGCTTCTGGAGCGCGGGCGGCTCGCGGCCATGCAAGCGGGGCTGTGGAACCGCGCCGCGGCGCGAATGCTCGCGGACTGGATCGGGCGGAACGACACGCCGCGCACCGCCTACCACCTGCATGGCTGGGCGCAGATCCTGTCGCCCGCGGTGTTTTCCGCCCTGGCGCCGGTCGCGCGGCGGACGGTGGTGCACGCGCACGACTTTTTCCTCGCCTGCCCCAACGGTGTCTACATGGATTTCCAGCGCCTGCAGCCCTGCCGCCGCGTGCCGCTCTCGGCCGCCTGCCTCGCCACCCATTGCGACAAGCGCTCGCGCGCCGAGAAGGGCTGGCGCGTCCTGCGCCATGCCGGCCTGCGCCGCGCCTTCGCGCGCGGGGACTGGGCGGCGGTGGCGATGATCCACCCCGGCATGGCCGAGCCGCTGACCCGCGCCGGCGTGCCCGCGCGCCTGCTGACGGTGCTGCGCAACCCTGCCGAGGCAAGCGGCGCGGAGCGGGTGCGCGCCGAAGAGAACGACCGCGTCGTCTTCGTCGGCCGCCTGTCGGAAGAGAAGGGCCCGCTCGACCTCGCCCGCGCGACGGCGGCCCTGGGCCTGCCCGTCACCTTCGTCGGCGCGGGGCCGCTCGAGGCGGAGGTGCGGCGGCTCGATCCAGCGGCCGAGATCACCGGATGGCAGGATCGGGCGGGCGTCGCGCGCCATCTCGGCCGGGCGCGGGCGCTGGCCATGCCGTCGCGCCTGCCCGAGCCCTTCGGCCTGGCCGCCGCCGAGGCGGTGCGGGCCGGCGTGCCGGTCGTGCTGCCCGACATCGCGTTGATGGCGGCGGAGATCGCGGCCGAGGGGATGGGCCTGGCCTACGACGCCCACGATCCGCGCGGCCTGGAAGCGGCGCTCGGGTGGGTTCGCGGCGCGGGCGCGGCGGACATCGCGGCCATGAGCCGTCGCGCCCGGGAGGGCGCAGGGCGCCTTGCAACGACGCCGGAGGCGTGGGCCGACGGCCTCGTGTCGCTCTACAGGGGCGCCGTGGCGCCGCGGGCAACCCGCGGGACTACCGCGCCCGCGGCGTGACCCGTGCGCCGCCTCAGCGACCCCAGCTGCGGACGGGGCCGCAATCCATGTGCACGAAGTTCGAGCCCGAGTAGCGGCCGACGCCGCCCGCCTTGCAGGCCGCCGCCGCGCGGGCGATCTGGCCGACCGAGCGCGAGCCGAGCCGCAGGTCGGCCGCCTCGCCGCGCAGGTGGCGCGAATTCTTCGCCACGCCGCTGCCACGGGCGCGCAGCATCGCGTTGGTCGCGGGCGAGCGATAGCCCGAGAGCAGCATGTACGGCTCGGTGACGTCGAGCAGGTTGTGGGCGGCGGCCATGATGTCGATCGTCCGGAAGTCGATCGGATGCGTCTCGTTGCGCCGCCAGTCGCGCATGAAGTAGTCGATCTCGCGCTTGGCGTCCTTTATGTAGTCGCCCTCGATCCAGTAGATCGTGTCGAGGCTTTCACCGGTCCGGCCATTGTACATCTTGATGCGGCGGATGTCGCCGGCGCCGCGGAGGAAGCCGAAGGCATTGGCGCAGACGGGGGCGGCGGCCACCGTCGTGGCGGCGAAGGCCGCGAGCACTCCGCGCCGGGTCAGGCTCGACGAGCCGGTTCTATCTGTCATGTGAACTGCCTGTGTTTCGCCCGTTGTCGCCGCTTGAGTGCGGCTTGATATCGCACTGTCGCTCACTCACGGCCACGTGCATGCCACATTCCGATTCCCCCTCCAAGGGCTGCGGGGCCTTCTGTTCCCGACGGGCACGTCAATAGGCAGAAAATTGCTTAAGCCGTGTTTAGGGCTGTTTCGGTGCCGGTGTGCCGAGTGAGTTGCCTTTTCGTCACATTTGACCGATCGGGCCGGGGCCACGGACCACGCCGCCGAGGCGCGATGCCCCAGCGATGCGGCGGGCGAGCGGTGCGGTGCGCGGCGCGACGGGGGCGTGATGGGCGGCGTGACGGGGGCGCGACGGGCGCGGGAGCGCGGCGGCAACGGCGGCGGCAGATAACCCTTCCGCAACGGTATCTTGTGTGGACTCCTGCGGAACCATCGGCATTCTGGGGGCGCTGAACCTGTCCCACCTGTCGTTTCGAGGTCTGCACGGATGATCGAGTTCAAGTTGCCTGCCGCGGTCGTTTTCGCCGCCGGTGTCGCCCTTGCCTGCGCTCATGGCCTGACCGCCGGGCCGGCCGGCGCGCAATCGGCGGGGGTGGCCACGCCCGCCGCGCCCCAGGCGCGCGCCGGGGTGGAGTTCGCGGCGGCCGCCGCGCCGCTGGGCGAGGCCTACGCGAGCGCCGCCTTCCGGCAGGCGGTGGCCGAGGCCGCCTACGGCTCCGAGACGATCGCCGCCTTCTACCGCGAGCGGGACTACGCGCCGCTGTTCACCGGCGACGACGCGGGCGACCGGGCCCGCCGCGCCGCGCTGCTGCACGCGCTCGAAGCAGCGCCGCGTCATGGCCTGCCGGCGCAGCGCTACCGGGCCGACGACCTGCGCGCGCTCTTCGCGGGCGCCACCAGCCTGCGGGCCCGCGGCCGGGCCGAGGTGGAGGCGGCGAAGATGTTCCTCGCCTATGCCCGCGACATCTCCTCCGGGGCGCTCGAGCCGGCAGGTCTCGGCCTCGAAATCCCGCGCGAGCTGCCCCGGCGCGAGCCGGCCGCGCTGCTCGCGGGGCTGGCGGGCGATGACCCGCGCGGCTTCATCGAGGGGCTGGCGCCGCGGAGCCACGAATACAACCGCCTGCTCGCCGAGAAGATGCGACTCGAGCGGGTGCGCGCCGCCGGCGGCTGGGGGCCGGAGGTGCCGTCGGGCCGGCTCGAGCGCGGCATGTCGGGGCCTGCCGTCGTCGCGCTGCGCGATCGGCTGATCGCCAAGGGCTATCTGCGGCGCACCGCCTCGGCCACCTTCGACGGCGCGCTCGAGACGGCGGTCAAGCGCTTCCAGATCGACCACGGGCTCGAGGCCGACGGCGTGGCGGGCGAGGGCACCATCGCAGAGGTGAACGCCAGCGTCGACAAGCGGCTGTCGCAGATTCTCGTCGCGCTCGAGCGCGAGCGCTGGCTCAACCTGCTGGAGGGGAAGGGGGCGCGGCACGTCCTCGTCAACCTGACGGACTACACCGCCAAGGTCGTCGACGACGGGGTCGTCACGTTCGAGACCCGTGCCGTGGTCGGCGCCACCACGAGCGGCAAGCCCACGCCGGAGTTTTCCGACGTGATGGAGTACATGGAGCTCAACCCGACCTGGACGGTGCCCCGCGGCATCCTGGCGCGAGACTACCTGCCCAGGCTCAAGCGCAACCCCGGCGCGGCGGGCTATCTCAAGCTGGTGGATTCGCGGGGCCGGGTCGTGCCGCGCGGCGCGGTGAACTTCTCGGCCTACTCGGCGCGCACCTTCCCGTTCAACCTCGTGCAGCCGCCGGGGCCGCGCAACGCGCTGGGAACGGTGAAGTTCATGTTCCCCAACCCGCACGCGATCTACCTGCACGACACGCCCGACAAGCACCTCTTCGACCGGCACCGACGCGCCTATTCGTCGGGCTGCATCCGCCTGAAGGAGCCGCACGAGTTCGCCTACCACCTGCTGGCCCGGCAGACCGCGACGCCGAAGGAGGATTTCCACACGATCCTGAACACCGGCCAGATCCGGCGGATCCAGCTGGAGGAGCCGGTGCCGGTACACCTGACCTACCGCACCGCCTTTACCCAGGCGAAGGGCCGGGTGAACTACCGCGAGGACCTCTACGGACGCGATGCCCGCCTGTGGGACGCGCTTCAGGCCGCCGGCGTGACCCTCGACGCAGCCCGGGGCTGACCTGCCCGCTCCCGCGCGACGGCCTCCGGGAAGGCCGGCGCAGGGGGCGCTCCCGCCTCCGCTCGGCGCGCTCGCGCGCCTCGCTCCGTTGGGCCCGGCAGCCGCTGGCGCGGCTGCGGGCGCGCTCGGCTCCGGAGCGGCGGAGATGGATGGATGAAGCAGCCGGCATCCGGCTGACCGGAGACCAGTGACCGGCGTGTTCCCCGGAGCCGCCGTGACTTTCGCTCGGCGTGTGAACTGCGCGCCGCCCGATCAAGGGCACGCGCGCTGCGCCCGTCCTTCCAACTCGCAAGCGGCCGGGCGCAGCGCGCGTGCCTGTCTCCTGCGACGCCGGCTTCGGCGCACAGACCTTGGGCGCGCATTCCTGTCGGTGGCCGTCCGGGGGCGACGGGCCGCATGTCAGACGGGGAGGCGACGTCGATGGTGGCGCCTTTCGCGGCGGCGCGTTCCCCGGTATGGGGAGCGGCGCGCGGGGCGCAACCGGCGGGAGGTGGCATGGGCGGTCGGTCGCACAGCATGGCGGAGCTTGCCGAAGCCCTCGGACTTGCGCTCTGGGGCGACGGCGCGGTGCGCGTGGCGCGTGCCGCCGCGCCGCACGAGGCGGGGCCCGACGCCATCGCCCTTGCCGCGACGCCGGCCTATGCCGATGCGCTCACGCAGGGCGCGGCCCGGGCAGCCCTCCTGTGGGAGGGCGCCGACCCGGCCGATTATGGCCTCGACGCGGCGCTCCTCGCGCCCCGGCCGCGCCATGCGCTGGCCGGCCTCTCGGCTTCGCTCGACCCGGGGCCCGACATCGCGGCTGGCCGCCACCCCTCGGCACAGATCGACCCCGGCGCCGAGATCGGCCCCGGCGCGGCCATCGGCGCCTTCGCGGTGATCGGGCCGGGGGCCGTGATCGGGCCGGGCGCACGCATCGGCCCGCAGGTGGTGATCGGGGCGGAGGCGCGGATCGGGCGCGGCGCGCTGCTGCATCCCCGCGTGACGATCGGCGCGCGCTGCACGATCGGCGACCGCTTCGTGGCGCAGCCGGGCGCGGTCGTGGGAGGAGACGGCTTTTCGTTCGTCACGGCAGAGCCCTCGGCCGCCGAGGAGGTGCGCCGCACCCTGGGCGAGGCCGGGGGGGCGCGGCAACAGGCCTATGCCCGCATCCACTCGCTCGCGGCCGTGACGATCGGCGATGACGTCGAACTCGGCGCCAACAGCTGCATCGACCGGGGCACCCTCTCGGATACGCGGATCGGCGACGGCACCAAGATCGACAACCTCGTGCAGGTCGGCCACAACGTGACCGTGGGCTGCCACTGCCTGCTCTGCGGGCAGGTGGGGATCGCCGGCTCGACCCGCCTGGGCGACCGGGTCGTGCTGGGCGGTCAGGCGGGCGTCACCGATCACCTGACCATCGGCGACGACGTGATCGCGGGCGCGGGAACCCTGCTGCGCACCAATCAACCGGCGGGGCGGGTGATGCTGGGCAACCCGGCCATGCCGATGGCGCTGTCGGTCGAGGCCTACAAGGGGTTGCGACGGCTTCCGCGGCTCTTCCGCGACGTCGCGGCGCTGAGAAAGCACCTTTCAAACGGGCAGGGCAGCGAGTAAATCGGCGCCACTTTCATGAGGGAAGGCGCATCCCATGACCGAGGAGGTGAGCCGAAGGGTCGTCGAGATCATCGCCGAACAGGCGGTGCTCGAGCCCTCGGACGTGACGATGGACGCGACGCTGGAGGATCTCGGGATCGACAGCCTCGGTCTCGTCGAGTCGATCTTCGCCATCGAGGAGGCGTTCGACATCTCGGTGCCGTTCAACGCCAACGCGCCGGAGGAGAGCGGTTTCGACATCTCGTCGGTCGCCGCCATCGTCGCCGCCGTCGAGACGCTCGTCGCCGATCAGAAGGGCGGGGTGGGCCCAAGCCCGACGCAGTCCGACACGGGACGCGCGTGAAGCGCGTCGCCATCACGGGGCAGGGCTCGATCAACGCGCTCGGTCGGACGGCGCCCGAGACGCTGCGGGCCATGGCCGAGGGGCGCTGCGGAATCGGCCCGCTCCAGGTGCGCGACGTCGAGCGCCTCTCGGTGCAGATCGGCGGGCAGGTGCAGGGCTACGACCCGGAGGCCGAGTTCAACCGCCAGCAGATCGCGCTCTACGACCGGTTCACCCAGTTCACGCTGCTGGCCGCGCGCGAGGCGATCGCGCAGTCGGGCCTGACTTTCGCCGGCGAGCTCTCGGCCGAGGCGGGCGTGGTGCTCGGCACCGCCGCGGGCGGCATGGAGACGTGGGACGACAACTTCCGCTCGGTCTACGAGGAAGGGAAGAACCGGGTCCACCCGTTCGTCGTGCCGAAGCTGATGAACAACGCCGCGGCGAGCCACGTCTCGATGGAGTTCAATCTCAAGGGCCCGTCCTTCACCGTGGCCACGGCCTGCGCCTCGTCGAACCACGCGATGGGCCAGGCCTTCCATCTGATCCGCTCCGGGGCCAGCCGGGTGATGGTGACGGGCGGCTCCGAGGCGATGCTCACCTTCGGCGGCGTCAAGGCGTGGGAGGGCCTGCGCGTGATGTCGAAGGACGCCTGCCGCCCCTTCAGCGCCAACCGCAACGGCATGGTGCAGGGCGAGGGTGCTGCGGTCTTCGTCTTCGAGGAGATGGAGCACGCGAAGTCGCGGGGGGCGGAGATCCTGGCGGAGGTCATCGGCTTCGGCATGGCGTCTGACGCCTCCGACATCGTGATGCCGTCGGCCAAGGGCGCGGCGCGGACGATGGCGCTCGCCCTGCGCGACGCGCGGGTGAACTCTGACGCGGTGGGCTACATCAACGCCCACGGGACCGGGACGGCGGCCAACGACAAGACCGAATGCGCGGCGGTGGCCGACACGTTCGGCGCGCATGCCGATGCGCTCATGATCTCGTCCACCAAGTCGATGCACGGCCACCTGATCGGGGCGACAGGGGCGGTGGAACTGCTGGCCTGCATCATGGCGCTGCGCGAGGGCGTGATCGCGCCGACGATCGGCTACCAGGAGCCCGATCCCGAATGCGCGCTCGACGTGGTGCCCAACGTGGCGCGCGAGGCGCAGGTCGACGTGGCCATGTCGAACGCCTTCGCGTTCGGCGGCTTCAACGCCGTGCTGGTGCTGCGACGGGCATGAAGCGCGCCGCGCGGTGGCCAGGAGACCGGGCCAAGCGGCGCGGGGAAATGCCTTGAGCAAGGCATTTGCAAATCCCTTCGTGAAGGGATTTGCGCCTGTCATCACTCGGCTGGCTGGGCGTCGCCCTGTTGCTCCTGCTGGGCGGCGCGGGCCGCGGCGACGGCCTCGGCGTTGAGCGCGTTCAGCTCCGTCAGGCGCTCGAAGCCCGCCGTGAAGCCCGAGAGCGAGGCGTCAAGCTCCACCGCCGTGTCCGGCGCGCCCGCAGGGTAGATCGTCAGCCGCGCCACGGCGCCCCGGCGGAAGGCGTCGACCTCGGCCGGGGTGAAGCCGACCCGCGCCACGCAGCCCTGCTCGGTGCAGAAGCTGAACGGGTATTGCCGCGCCGAGCCGCCATCGACCGACAGGGTCAACTGCCGCGTCAGCAGGGTCTCGAGCGGTGTCACGATCGTTGCGCCGGCCTCGGCATCCTGTCCCCCGGGCAGGTTGACGAGTTCGATCGTGGCCACGGAATTGCCCTGCTGGTCCTGCAGGACCTGGTGCAACGCGCAGGGGTCGTGCTCGAGCGAGGTGCGCACGCAGCGAATTTCCCAGTCGGTGGAGACCTCGAGGATGTAGGGCTGTCCGAGCGGCGTTTCGGCCGCGCCCGCATCCTCGGCGACGGGCGTGCCCATGTCGAGCTGCAGGTCATCCTGCGGGGTCTGCTCCTGTGCGGCGAGCGGCGCGCCGAATGCGAGCGTGACGGCCAGGGCCGCGGCGAGCGTTGTCGACTTCCGTAGGGCCAAGCTGTCGTGCAGACAAGGTGCGGTCATGGACGGGTTCCCTGCTCTTCTGACTCTGTCGCCGGCCCCTCGTGCCGTAGGCGCCGCCTGCTTTCACGGCCCGTTAACACGCGGCGTTGGCCCTGTCAGGCCCCGACGTGTCGTCGCATACCCGGTGCAGGGCACTTGCGCGTCGCACGATTGCCGGGAAAAGGAAAAGGGCCCCGGAGGACCCTTTGCCTGGGGGCGACGCCCCCGCGCGAACCAGGTAACCCCCTGTCCGCGTTGCGCATTCGCGCTGTTGCTCCCTGTCGGACGGGCCGACTTGGAGCGGACGCTAAGCCGCGCGCGACAATGCGTCAACAGGGGAATCGGGCCATGGCGCCAAATTGGCGATGGCAAGGAAACGGCGGTCCGGCCGACGGCACGCCGGTCTTGCCCCGCGCCCCCCCGTGCTCTTCGGCCGATCCGCTTAGGCCCGGCGCCCTGTCCAGCCGCCGCGTCACCCGCGCCTGTCCCGGAAAAGGACCGCGCCCGAAGGCGCGGCCAGTCTGACAGGGAGGAAGCGCGGGGCCTCGGGGGGCAGCCGCGCGCGCGCAGTCTGGCGGCGACAGATTAAGGTTGTATTCTCGCCCGGCACGACGGGGGCGGGGCCGGACATGCGTCCGCCTCAATGGGAGGGCGCGATGGAGACGATCTTCGTGGGCGGCGGCGGCGCGGGCTACGCGGTGCCCCAGCTCCTGCGGCTCGACCAGGCCAACCGCCACGGGCTGGTCGCGGGCGCCACCGGCACCGGCAAGACCGTGACCGTGCAGATCCTCGCCGAGGGATTCTCGGCGGCCGGCGTCCCCGTGCTGGTGCCCGACGTCAAGGGCGATCTCGCGGGCCTCTCCGCCCCGGGCGACCCGGCGGCCGGCACCCACGCCCCCTTTGCCGAGCGCGCCCGCACGATCGGGCTCGACCTCGTCTACGGCGCCTGCCCGGTCACCTTCTGGGACGTGTTCGGCGAGCAGGGCCACCCGGTGCGCACCACCGTCTCCGAGATGGGGCCGCTGCTGATCTCTCGCCTGCTCGAGCTCAACGAGGTGCAGGAAGGGGTGCTCAACGTCGCCTTCCACGCGGCCGACGCGCAGGGCTGGCCGCTGCTCGACCTCGCCGACCTGCGCGCCTTGCTGGCCTGGGCGGGCGAGAATCGCGCGGCGCTGTCGCTGAACTACGGCAACGTGGCGCCCGCCTCGGTCGGCGCGATCCAGCGGCGGCTGCTGGTGCTCGAGCAGCAGGGCGGCGCCCACCTGTTCGGCGAGCCCGCGCTCGACCTCGCCGACCTGATGGCGGTCGACGCCGAGGGCCGCGGCCGGGTCAACGTGCTCGCCGCCGACCGCCTGGTCCGGTCGCCCCGCCTCTACGCGACCTTCCTGCTCTGGCTGCTGTCGGAGCTCTTCGAGGAACTGCCCGAGGTGGGCGATCCCGACCGGCCGAAGCTGGTGATGGTCTTCGACGAGGCGCACCTGCTGTTCGACGATGCGCCGAAGGCGCTCGTCGACAAGGTCGAGCAGGTGGCGCGATTGATCCGATCCAAGGGCGTGGGCGTGTGGTTCTGCACCCAGACGCCCGACGACGTGCCGGGCGACATCCTCGGGCAACTCGGGAACCGCGTGCAGCACGCGCTGCGCGCCTTCACCGCCCGCGACCGCAAGGCGCTGCGCGCGGCGGCCGAGACCTACCGCGACAATCCCCGCCTCGATCTCGCGCGGGCGATCATGGAATGCGGGACGGGCGAGGCGGTGACCTCGTTCCTCGAGCGCAAGGGCGTGCCTGGCATGGCCGAACGCACCCTGATCCGCCCGCCGTCCTCACGCCTTGGCCCAATCGCGCCTCACGAACGAGCGGCAGTGCTCGCCGGCTCGCCGGTCGCGGGCAAGTACGACGCGTCGCTCGACCGCGAGAGCGCGGCCGAAATCCTCGCTGCCCGCGCCCGCGCGCGCGCCGCCGCGGCCGAGGGGCACGCCGCCGGTGCGACAGGCGCCGCGGCGGAGAAAGGGCGCGAATTCATGGCGGCGCGCCGCTACTCCGGCGCCCGCTCGGGCAGCGACCCGTCCCGTCCCGCGCGCCGATCGCCACGCTCCGATTCCGTGGGCGAGGCCTTTGCCAAGAGCTTCGCCCGCCAGCTCGGCACCCAGACGGGACGCGCCGTGATGCGCGGCGTCCTCGGTGGACTCTTCCGCGGCCGCTGAGCGCTGGCGATCCCGACGGAGGGGGCGCTGCCCCCGTCGCCGCCTTCGCGGCGACTCCCCCGGGATGCTTGGAGCAAGAAGAAGAGCGAGCCCGCGTGCGGCGGCATGCCGAGCGCCCAGACAGTGACCCAATTCAACGCGCGTATCTTCTTCTTGCTGAAAATATCCCCGCCGGAGGCTCGTCGTCGCACAAGGCGCGCAGGTCCGAAGCAAGGCTCTGGCGGGGCAGGTGGCGTGCGCCCGCGCGAGCGGGCGCCGGGCCCAACGGAGCGTGCGGCCAGCGGGCCGCGAGCGGAGGCGGGAGCGCTCCGGGATACGTCGGGCGTGCCGCCGGGCGGGGAGCGCGCGGCCCGGTAGGGGCTCAGAGGCGGCGGATGCGCAGGCGGGTGAGACGATTGGCCTGGCGGGCGGCCACCTCGAAACGGAAACCGTGGAAGCTGAATACCTGCCCCGGTGTCGGGATCGTCTGCGCCTCGTGGATGACGAGGCCGGCCACCGTGTTCGCCTCCTCGTCGGGCAGCGACCAGTCGCAGGCGCGGTTGAGGTCGCGGATCGTCATCGCCCCGTCGACGAGGTAGTCGCCGGACTCTGTGCGTCTCACGGGATGCTCGGGGTCGACGTCGAACTCGTCGGTGATCTCGCCCACGATCTCTTCCAGGATGTCCTCGAGGGTGATCAGCCCCTGCAGCGCGCCGTATTCGTCGACGACGAGCGCGAAGTGGGTGTGCCGGCGCAGGAACTCGCGCATCTGGTCGTCGAGCGTCGTCGTCTCGGGCACGAAGTAGGGCTCCATCGCGATGTCTAGGATGCGGAACGCCCCGATCCCCTCGGGCGGCGCTTCCGGCCCGCGCATCAGCCGGTCCATCGCGCGCAACAGGTCCTTGGCGTGGATCACGCCCACGATGTTCTCGGGCTCGCCCTGGTAGACGGGCAGGCGGGTGTGCGCCGAGGCGAGCGCCTGGGAGAGGATCGCCTCGGGGTCTGCGTCGGCGTCGATCATCTCGATCTTCGAGCGGTGGAGCATGATCTCCTCCACCGTCCGTTCGCCGAGATCGAGCGCGCCGAGCAGGCGGTCGCGGTCTTCCTTCTCGACCGCGCCCTCGGCGTGCCCGATCTGGAGGGCGCCCACGATCTCCTCGCGCACCGACAGCATCTGGTCACCCGGCTCGATGCGCAGGCCGAAGACGCGCAGCACGCCGCGCACGATCAGCCGCACCGCTGCGACGGCGGGGGAGAGCGCGGTGATGACGAGGCCGATCAAGGGGGCGGCGCGGGCGGCCGCGCGCTCGGGGTCGGTAATGGCGTAGGTCTTCGGCAGCACCTCGGCGAAGATCAGCACCAGCAGCGTCATGACCAGCGTGGCCACCGCCACGCCGCCCTCGCCGAGGAGGCGGGTGAACATCGCGGTGGCGAGCGAGGTGGCGAGAATGTTGGCGAGGTTGTTGCCCAGAAGGATGCCGCCGATCAGGCGTTCGTTGTCCTCCTTCAGGGTCAGCGCGCTGCCGGCGCCCTTGCTGCCCTTGTCGGCCATCGAGCGCAGCTTGCCGCGGGTGGCCGCCGTCAGCGCCGTCTCGGACCCCGAGAAGAAGCCCGAGCAGACGAGCAGGAACAGGATCGACCCTGAGGTGATCCAGAAGGCGAAGTCGAGGGCGGTGTCCATCGGGGGCCTGTCGCTGGGGGACGCTCGGAGACGGTTATGGGCGCCGGCGGCGTCCCCATCAATGCCCCGCGGTCCGCGAAAACAGGTGAATGATCAGCACACCCGCCAGGATCAGCGCGATGCCGATCAGCGCGGGCGGGTCGAGCCGCTGCCCGAAGACGACGCGCCCGATGATGGCGATGAACACCACGCCCAGGCCCGACCAGACGGCGTAGACCACGCCCACCGGCATCGATTTCAGCACCAGCGAAAGCAGGTAGAAGGCGGTGCCGTAGGCCGCGACGACCAGCACCGAGGGGCCGGGGCGGGTGAACTGCTGGCTCGCCTGCAGGGCGGTGGTGCCGACGGTCTCGGCGACGATCGCCAGCACGAGCCAGAGATAGTGCAGCGGCATGGCCCGCCTCCCGTCGCAGGGGCGCCGCCCGCCTCAGGGGGCGATGTAGCGGTCGCGCCGGTGGTTGAAGGCGATCACGCCGTTGAGGATGATTGCGCCGCCGAGCGAATACGCCACGACCGACACGGGGAAAAGGGCGAGCGCCGCGGCGAAGAGCGCGGCATCGAAGCCGATCTGGACATAGCCCGCCCGGATGCCGAGACGGTCCTGCGCCATCAGCGCGAGCACGCCGAGGCCGCCCAGGCTGCCCTTGTGGCGGAAGACGGCGAGGAGGCCCACGCCCGCGAGGCAGCCGAAGGCCACGACGGCGAAGACGGGGTTCACCTCGCCCATCGGCATCCAGCCGGGGATGAGCTCCACCAGCACCGACAGGGCGGTGACGCAGACCGCCGACTTGAGCGTGAACTCTGCCCCCAGCCGGCGCCACGCGACGGCGTAGAAGGGCAGGTTGACGAGGAAGAACACCCAGCCGAACGACCAGCCCGAGGCATGGGCGATCAGCAGCGCCAGCCCGGCCGTCTGGCCTGTGACGAAGCCCAGATGCGCCAGCAGCGCCACGCCGACCCCGACGAGCACGAGGCCGACCGAGAGCCCCTGCGCATCCTCCAGCGGAGTGTGGCGCACGGCGTCAGGGTCGATCTCGATGGTCTGAAGCGGCGAGGCCATGACGGCGGTCTAGGCCGGAGCGGTGCACGGGGAAAGGCCCCCGCCCACCCACGGCCTGCCGATGAGCGGCGGTGCCCGGTTTTTCGGCGCGGGCGCGCCCGGCCCGCCGCCGGATGCCGGGCCGCGCGGCACCTCGCCCTCCGGGCTGCGGCCCGCCCGCCCCGGCATCCCGCGGGCGCGCGCAGCGCGGACGCCGGCCGCGCGCCAGAGGCGCGGCCGACGCCATGCAGGCTCAGCCGATGATCGCGTTGAGCGTCGCGCTCGGGCGCATCACCTCGGCCAGCTTGGCCGGGTCGGGGTGGTAGTAGCCCCCGATATCGACCGCCTTGCCCTGCGCCGCCGCCAGCTCCTCGACGATCTGCGCCTCGCCTTCGACCAGCGCCTTGGCCACGGGGGCGAACTCGGCCGCCAGCGCGGTGTCGTCGGTCTGTGCGGCCAGCGCCTCGGCCCAGTAGCGGGCGAACCAGTAGTGGCTGTCGCGGTTGTCGGGCGTGCCGGTCTTGTATTGCGGGCTGCGGCCGTGATCGAGCACGCCCTGCGTGGCCGCCTCTGCTGCCGTGCCTAGCACCTTGGCGCGGGCGTTGTCGCGGCTTTGCCCGAGGAAGTAGAGGCTCTCGGCCAGCGCGCAGAATTCGCCGAGCGAATCCCAGCGCAGGTGGTTCTCGTCGACGAGCTGGCTCACGTGCTTGGGCGCGGTGCCGCCGGCGCCGGTCTCGAACAGGCCGCCGCCGTTCATCAGCTTGACGATCGACAGCATCTTGGCCGAGGTGCCGAGCTCGAGGATCGGGAAGAGGTCGGTCAGGTAGTCGCGCAGCACGTTGCCGGTGATGGCGATGCTGTCCTTGCCCTCGCGGATCGTCTCGAGCGTCAGCCGCGTCGCCTCGCGCGGGGCGAGGATCACGAAGTCCTCCATCGCGCCCTCGGCCTCGAGGATCGGCTTGACCACCTCGATGAGCTGCGCATCGTGGGCCCGCTCGGTGTCGAGCCAGAAGATCGCCTGCGCGCCGGTGGCCTTCTGCCGCTCGATGGCGAGCTTCACCCAGTCCTCGATGGGGCGCTTGCGGGTGAAGCAGGCGCGCCAGATGTCGCCCTTTTCGACCTCGTGGGCGTGCAGCACCTCGCCCGCCTCTGTGACAACGCGAATCGTGCCGTCGGCCGGCGCCTCGAACGTGGTGGGGTGCGAGCCGTATTCTTCGGCCTTCTGCGCCATCAGGCCGACATTCTGCACCGCGCCGGCGGTCGACGGGTCGAGCGCGCCGGTTTCCTTGAAGTACTCGATCGCCTCGTCATAGACCGGCGCGTAGGAGCGGTCGGGGATCACGCACTTGCAGTCGTGCTTGGCGTCGTCGGGGCCCCAGCCCTTGCCGCCGGCGCGGATCACCGCGGGCATCGAGGCGTCGATGATGACGTCGGAGGGCACGTGCAGGTTGGTGATGCCGCGGCCCGAATCGACCATGTACATCGGCGGCCGATCGGCCATGATCCTGTCGTAGTCGGCGCGGATCGCGTCGCGCTGCGCGGCCGGCAGCTGGTCGATCCTGTAGAGCAGGTCGCCGATGCCCGAATTGGGGTCGACGCCGGCAGCCGCGAGCGCGTCGCCGTGCCTGTCGAACAGCGGCTGCAGCCAGGCCGAAACCGCGTGGCCGAAGATGATCGGGTCGGAGACCTTCATCATCGTCGCCTTCAGGTGCAGCGAGAACAGGACGCCCTGCCGGGCAGTCTCGGCGATCTGCGCGTCGAGGAAGCTGCGCAGCGCGGCGGCCGACATGAAGGTGGCATCGACAACCGTGCCCGCGTCGAGCGCCACGCCTTCCTTCAGCACCGTCGTCCCGCCCGCGCCCTCGAACTCGATCCGGCCCTTGCCGGCCTGCGGCGCGGTGATCGTGGCGGACTTCTCGTTGGCGTAGAAATCGCCCTCGGCCATCGAGGCGACGTGCGTCTTGCTGTCGGGGTCCCACGTGCCCATCGAATGCGGGTTCTTCTGGGCGTGGCGCTTGACCGCGGGCGCCGCGCGCCGGTCGGAATTGCCCTCGCGCAGCACGGGGTTCACGGCCGAGCCCCTGACCTGGTCGTAGCGGGCGCGCACCGCGCGTTCGGCGTCGGTCTGCGGCGCCTCGGGGTAGTCGGGCAGGGCGTAGCCCTGGCCCTGCAGCTCCCGCACGGCGGCGACGAGCTGCGGGGTCGAGGCCGAGATGTTGGGCAGCTTGACGACGTTGGCGTGCGGCTCCTTCACCAGTTCGCCGAGCCAGGCGAGGTCGTCGGGCTGACGCTGGTTGTCCGACAGATAGTCCGGGAAGGCGGCGAGGATTCGACCGGCGAGCGAGATGTCGCGCGTCTCGACGCTGACGCCGGCCGCGCCCGCGAAGAAGGCGACGATCGGCTGGAGCGAGGCGCGCGCCAGTTCGGGGGCCTCGTCGACCTTGGTGATGACGATGTCGGATACGCTGATGTTCGCCATGGGTGCCTCCCGCGCGGTGATGCAGTGTTCGCGCGCCCCATAGACCATCCGGGGCGTGGCGAAAAGGCTGTATGCAGCGGTATACCGTTTTGCCGCAGCGCGGCGCGGGCGTCTCGGCCCGATGCGGCCCGCCCGCGATGCGCCGCCGGACCCGGTGGGCGCGAGCCGCCCGCGCCGTCAGGCCGCTTTCTCCCGGGCGGGCCTGCAGCGGGTCGTCCCTGCTTCTTTCTGTCTTCAAATACGCAAGGCGCGCCAGAGGGGCCGGGCGGGCGGTTGGCATTGGTCTATACCGGGTTCTGGGCCCCGGCGAAGTAGAGCAGGTTGCCTGCATCGTCGAAGATCGGGCGGATGCGCAGGCGGTTGACGAAGGGCGTGCCGTCCTTGCGGTAGTTCAGGATGTCGATGGTGAACCGGGTGCGCGCCCTGAGCCCCGCGCGGATCGCCTCGACCGCGTCGGGGTCGGTCTCGGGGCCCTGCAGGAAGCGGCAGTTGCGGCCGAGCGCCTCCTCCGGCGTGTAGCCGGTCTGACGCTCGAACTCGGGCGAGACGTAGATCATCGGGTTGTCGGGCTGGTGCGGGTCGGTGAAGACGACGCTCATCTCCACCTCGTCGGCCTCGAGCAGCGCCCTCAGATCCTCGGCCATGCCTGCCTCCATGTCACCGCGCGCAAGCTACCGATGCAGGCGACGGGGTCAACCGGGCGTCCGCCCGGGCCGTGGCGTCAGGGGCGGCCCCTGCGTCAGTCCGGCGGCGGGGTCAGCCGCGCCGCGCCCATGTAGAGCACGAGGCGGGAGGGCACGCGCCCGAAGACCGGGTCGCCCCTCCGGGTCACCCCCACCGGGCCGAGCCCGGCGAGCGGCGCCAGCACGAAGCCCAGCCCCTCGAGTTCGCGGGATATGTCGGCCGGGCGGATGAACAGCGCGGGGTCGTGCGTGCCCCGCGGCAGGAGGCGCAGCACCCCTTCGGCCATCGCGACCACCGCGAAGCGGGCCGCCGCGGTGCGGTTGATCGTGTCGAAGAGGAACCAGCCGCCCGGCCGCAGCACGCGCGCGACTTCCGCGAGCACCGTCGGCCAGTCCTCGACGTGCTCCAGCACGTCGACGCACACCACCGCGTCGAACGCATCGTCGGGATAGGGCAGGGCTTCGCCGCGGCCCACGGCGTAGGCGATGTCTCGCCCCGTCGCCTCGGCATGGGCCCTCGCCGCCGCGACCGCCTCGGCCGCCGGGTCGATCGCCGAGACGCGCGCGCCCCGGTCGTGCAGCGCCTCGGCCATGAAGCCGCCGGCGCAGCCGAGATCGAGCACTTCCGACCCCTCCCACGCCACGTAGCGGTCGAAATGGCGCAGGCGCGGGGGCACCATGTTCTTCAGCGCGCGGACCCAGCGCACCTCGTCCGACCACCACGCGTCGGCATGGGCGTCGTAGATCGTCAGGTCGTTCAGCTTTCCGTCGGGCATCGGCGTCTCCGGTGGCGGGGCAGGGGCAGCCAGTAGGGGGTGCGCGCGCGATACGCCTGCCACTCGGCGCCGAACAGGCGGGCGAAGCGCCGCTCCTTCAGCCGCGGCGCGGCGAGGCAGTAGGCGGTGTAGGCGGTGGCGAGCGCGAGCTGATCGGCCGTCCATGTCGGTGTCGTCCACAGCACGAGCGCGAAGCTCACGTAGATCGGCTGGCGCACCACGCGGAAGAGGCCGGTGACCGGCATGGGCGGAAAGACCGGCCTGCGCCCGCGGGCGAGCGCCGCCCAGCCCAGAAAGCCCGACTGCACCTCGGCCCCCGCGTCGAAGCTCGCCTTGGTCAGCAGCGCCCACGAGCCGGCATAGAGCGTCGACATCGCCACGAGGGCGGCGCCCTCGGCCTGCCAGACAACGATGCCCGAGGGCGTCCACAGCGTGAAGAGAACGAGCAGCTGCAGCGAGGCGATGGTGGCGTAGGTCGTCGTGGCGAGCGTCGTGCCGTGCGGCGCAGGCGCGAGCCGGGCGAGGATGCGCCGGCCCCGGCCGGTCAGCAGGAAGGAATGGGCGAGCGGGAACTGCACCAGAAGCAAGCCGTTCGTCAGCGCCGCCCAGGGCCAGGGCACCGCGCCCCATGTCTGCATGAGCCCGGTGAAGAGGCCCCACACCATCGCCAGCCCTGCCAGCGCGAAGATGCCGTGGCACGCCGCGCCCCAGGCCAGCGCGATCCCCAGCGCGCGCCGGTCGCGCGTCACCCCGATGCGTTCGGCCAGGCCTGTGCGGCGCGGCCGTGTCCCCGTGTTCCCCGTCATTCGGCGGGACATAGGCGGCGGCCGCCGTGCGTCACGTCCTCCCGGCCCCCTCCCGGCGCCCGGGCCGCACTTGCCGCAGCCCGCGCCGTCTGCCGCGTTGCGCCGCGCCGCGCCGCGCCGTGCCGTCTTGCGGCCCGCGGAAGACAGGCGGCCGCTCGGGCCCGGTCATGGCGGCATGTCCCTGCGGCGGGCGCGGGTCTTCGCGGGGGTGCCCCGGCGCCGTTTCCCGCGCGACGGCCGGCGAAGCGCCGCCCCGTCCCGTCGCACGGCTGGCCAGGCCGGCCGCGCCTCCCTAGGGTCGGGTGCGAGAGGCAAGGGAGGGCCGCATGACCACGTATTTCGACGATCTTGAGACCCGCAGCCCGGAGGTCCGGGCCGAGGGGCTGGCCGAGTGCCTGCCCGCGCAGATCCGCGCCGCGCAGGCGCTGCCGGGCTATGCCGGGAGCCTCGCCGGGATCGATGCCGCCGCCATCGACGGCCCGGAGGCGCTCGCCCGCTTGCCGGTGCTGCGCAAGGCCGAACTCGGCGCGGCGCAGAAGGCCCGCCCCCCGCTTGGCGGTTTCTCGGCCATCGACCCCACGGCCTTCGCGCATCTCTTCCAGTCTCCGGGGCCGCTCTACGAGCCGGGGCAGGTGAGCGAGAACTGGTGGCGAATGGGGCGGTTCCTCCATGCCGGCGGCGTGGGCCGGGGCGATATCGTGCAGAACTGCTTCGGCTACCACCTGACCCCGGCCGGCATGATCTTCGAAAACGGGGCGCGGGCGGTGGGGGCGACGGTGCTGCCCGCCGGCACGGGCCAGACCGAGCTGCAGGTGCGCGCGGCCGCAGATCTGGGCTGCACCGCCTATGCCGGCACGCCCGACTACCTCAAGGTGATCCTCGACAAGGCCGCCGAGACGGGCGTGGCGCTGGCCTTTTCCAAGGCGGTCGTGTCGGGCGGCGCGCTCTTTCCCTCGCTGCGCGCCGAATATGCCGCGCGCGGCATCGCCTGCCTGCAATGCTATGCCACCGCCGATCTGGGCCTGATCGCCTACGAGGCGCCGGCGCCCGGCGGCGACGCGCCCGAGGGCATGATCGTCGACGAGGGCGTGATCGTCGAGATCGTCATCCCCGGCACGGGCGAGCCGGTGGCGGAGGGCGAGGTGGGCGAGGTGGTCGTGACCTCGCTCAACCCCGACTACCCGCTGATCCGGTTCGCCACGGGCGATCTCTCTGCGGTGCTGCCGGGCACGAGCCCCTGCGGCCGCACCAACATGCGCATCAGGGGCTGGATGGGCCGCGCCGACCAGACCACCAAGATCAAGGGCATGTTCGTCCGTCCCGAACAGGTGGCCGACCTTGTCGCCCGCCACGCCGAGGTCAGCCGCGCCCGCGTGATCGCCACGCGCGAGGGTGAGCAGGACGTGATGACGGTGCAGGTCGAGGCCGAGGGCGCCAATGCCGACGCCATCGCCGCGACCGTGCGCGAAGTGCTCAAGCTGTCGGGACGGGTCGAGCTCGTGGCGCCCGGCCACCTGCCGCGCGACGGCAAGGTGATCGACGACCGGCGCAGCTACGACTGACTGCGGTCGTGAGCCCGGGCGCCCCTGCCGCGCGGCGCGAGGGGCTCCATCGCCCGGAGCGTGCGTATTCGGGACAGGAAGAAACGGGGGCAGGCACGGCCGGGCGGGACGACCATGGCGGGACGGATGGAATAATCGCGCCGCCCGTGCGTTGCCCTTCCGACGCTCGATCGAAGGAGGAGCCCGTGCACCCGAGATCCGCCCCGCTTCCCGCGCTCGCCGCCGCGCTCGCCGTTTTCCTGTCGTCTGCTGCGGCGCTGGCCGACCGCGCCCTGCTGATCGGCCTGCCGAACGACTCGCCGCTGCCGGAAGCCTTCCGCGAGGCCGGCTTCGACGTGACGAACGCGCCGCACGAGAGCGTGGCCGACATGCGCGCTGCGCTGTCGGGTCTGCTCTCGGCCGCCGATCCGGGCGAGCGGCGCGTCATCGTGCTCGCGGGCGCCTTCGTGCATGACGGGCGGCAGGTCTGGCTGATGGAGCGCGCCGAGGGCGCCGCCCCCGATCGCGGCGCGGTGGGCGACGTGGCGCTCGCGGTGGATACCGCGCTGGCCGTGGCCGCCGACGCGCCGGGTGCCGCCTTCGTGGCGCTGGCCGACGCGGCCGAGCGGCAGGCCCCGGAGCCGGGGCGCGGCCTGCAGGCGGGCCTCGTGCCACCGCGCGAGATACCCCAAGGCGTGACCGTGCTCCACGGCGACTTGCGCGGCGTGACGGCCGCGCTCGCCCACCGTGCGCTCCGACCGGGCGTTGACGTGACCGCGGCGGTCGGCCGGCAGAGCGGCGTGACGGCGCTCGGCTTTCTGCCGCAGGGCCATGCCCTCCGACCCGAGCGGGCGGCCGCCGCAGCGCCGGCCGCCGAACCCGCCGCGGAGTCCGCCGCGGAGTCCGGCGCCGAGCCCGGGCCCGAGCCCGACAACGCCGCGGAACGCGCAGCCGTGGCGCGCGCCGAGGAGGCCGACACCCGCGCCGCTTGGCGCGCCTATCTCGACGCCTATCCGGATGGGGCCGGCGCCGCTGCGGCCCGCGCCGCCATCGCGCGCATCGAGGCCGACCCCGAGCGTCGGGCGGCCGAGGCCGAGGCGGCGCTCGACCTCGATCGGCAGAGGCGCCGGCAGGTGCAGAGCCAGCTTGCCATCCTCGGTCACGAGCCGCGCGGCGTCGATGGTGTCTTCGGCCCCAACACCCGCGCCGCCATCGCCCGCTTCCAGCGCGCGCAGGGCTACGAAGGGACGGGCTATCTGACCCGCCCACAGCTCGAAGAGTTGTCGGTCGCCGCCGCGCGCCGGCAGGCGGAGCTCGAGGCGGAGGCCGAGCGCCGCCGCCTGCAGGCCGAGCGCGAGGACCGCGCGGTCTGGCAGGCGACCGGCGCCGAGGGCGACGAGGCGGGGCTGCGCACCTATTTGCAGCGTTTTCCCGACGGGCTCTTCGCCGAGGAAGCGCGCGAGGCGCTTGCCGCGATCGAAGGCGAGAGGCGCGCCGCTGCCGAGGCCGCCGACGCCACCGCGTGGGAGCGGGCGGTCGGTGCCGACACGGTCGACGCCTACCGCGGCTATCTCGAGGCACGGCCGCAGGGCGCCTTCGCGCCGGAGGCGCGCGCGCGGATCGAGGCGCTCCGGGCCGAGGCCGCCGGCGCCGATGCGCGAGAGGCGGCCCGCGCCTCCGAGCGGCAGCTCGGGTTGAACGATGTCACGCGGCTGCTGGTGGAGCAGCGCCTCGCCCAGCTCGGCCTCGATCCGGGGCGGGCCGACGGCGCCTTCGACGCGTCCACGCGGCGGGCGATCCGCACCTTCCAGCGCAACCGCGACCTCGAGCCGACGGGGTATCTCACGCAGGCGACCGTGGCGCGGATGCTGGCCGATCTCGGCGGGCTGTTCGGACAGCAATAGCCGGGCGCGATCCGGGGCGGGAGGAGCGTCTGGATCGCGAGGCCGGGCCGCGGGGCAGTCGCCATGCGCCGCAGGCCTGTCCGCCGCAGCGTGCCCGGGCGCAGACTCCGGCGGGCGCGGGGCGTGGCGCCCCGACCTCAGCCCGGGATCCGACGGTGGCTGCGGGCCGGCCCGGTCTCATCCCCCGGCGCGCACCCGGACTAGCAACGCGAAAGGGCCGCCGGGGGCATGACCGGCGGCCCTTTGGCGCAAGACGCGGGGTGGCTCAGCCCTGGCGGGCCTTGAACCGCTTCTGGGTCTTGTTGATCACGTAGACGCGGCCCTTGCGGCGCACGACACGGCAATCGCGGTGCCGGTTCTTCAGCGACCGGAGCGAGTTGCGGACCTTCATGGTCGTCCTCCATTCCATCCGGCGCTGTCGCGCCCGGGTTGATCCTGTCCGGCCCGCGGGGCGACCCGGCGCGACGCATGGTGGGCGGTACTGGGATCGAACCAGTGACCCCTACGATGTCAACGTAGTGCTCTACCGCTGAGCTAACCGCCCGCCGCCGCAAGGCCCGCCGCGTCCAACGGCCGGGCGCGTGACCCGACAGCGACAGGGCGCGAAGGCGAGCCTCGGCGTCGACAGCGGGTCTATACGCGGGCGGGGTGGGGGGTTCAAGAGCCTTTCCGGGCCGATGCCGCGGTGCCGGATGGGGGCCTGTCGGAGGGGGCTTGTCGGAGGGGGCCTGTCGCGAGGATGGCCCGTCGGAGGGGGGCCTTCCGTTCGTCGCCGCCGCGATCTTCGGTACGGTGTCGCCTCTCTCGCCGCACGCGGGAGCAGCAGCATCCGGCGCGCGACTCGTGGCCCGGCAAGGCATCCCGGCCCACCAGTTTTCCACCGGGCGGTTCCGTCGCGCACGCGCCGTCCGGTGCAGGGGGCTGCGCTCGCGGCCGTGCGAGCGGCGGCCGGGCAGCGCCCGGATGCCGCGGTCCGGCGCCCACGCTCCACCTGCCGCAAGGGCTGGTTCGAAAGGTTTTGGCGCGCTCCCCGATCCCGCTATATGTAGACCAGCCGCAGGAGTGCCGATGCCAGACGCGCCCCCCATGCCCCACGCGCCCTACACGCTCGCCGTGCCCGTCGAACGGACGACCGGTGTCGTCTTCGCCTCGCCCCACAGCGGGCGCGACTATCCGTGGGAGTTCCTGCGCCGCTCGATGCTCGACGAGCGCGCGATCCGTTCGTCGGAAGACGCCTTCGTCGACAGCCTGTTCGAGGCGGCCCCCGCGCTCGGGGCGCCGCTGCTTGCCGCCCGCGCTCCCCGCGCCTATGTCGATCTCAACCGCGGCGCCGACGAGCTCGACCCGGGCGTGGTCGAGGGGGTGCGCCATGTGGTGCACAACCCCCGAATCTCGTCGGGGCTCGGGGTGATTCCCCGTGTGGTGGCGAACGGGCGCGCGATCTACCGGGGAAAGATCAGCCTGGCCGAGGCGCGCGGACGGCTCGCCGAGGTGTGGGTGCCCTACCACGCCACGCTGCAACGCCTGCTGGCCGAGGCGCGGCGCGATGCCGGTCTGGCCATCCTCGTCGATTGCCACTCGATGCCGCACGAGGCGATCGATTCGATCTCGTCGGGCGGCCGCACGCCCGACGTCGTGCTGGGCGACCGCTTCGGCGCCGCGGCCGCGCCCGAGATCGTCGACCGGATCGAGGCGGCCTTTTCCGCGGCCGGCCTGCGGGTGGCGCGCAACGCTCCCTTCGCGGGCGCCTACATCGCCCAGCATTACGGTCGCCCCTCGCGCGGACAGCACGCTGTGCAGATCGAGATCGATCGCGCGCTCTACATGGACGAGCGCGAGATCAGGCCCCATTCCGGCTTCGCCGAGCTCCGGGCGACGCTGACGGCCGTGATGTCGGAGATCGTCGCCCTCGCCCGTCCCGCCGAACCGCTGCCGATGGCGGCCGAGTAGGGGGCTGCCGGCCGGCTCGACGCGTCGCCGGCTATGGGATCCGTCCTTGCGGGACGATGGCAACGCCCTTCGAAGGGCGTTGCGATGCGCTTTGCAAAGCGCATGGCAAGGCGCTTTCAAGCGCCTTTTCCTGGCGAACCGCGATGGCTTGGGGCGATGACGGCTTGGGGCGATGACGATGCGCGGCGCCGTCACCGCCCTTCGAAGGGCGGTGTCCCGGCCCGGTCGTCACCGCAGTGCGCGACCCTTGAGGATCGCGCCGTCGCCGAAGCGGTCACGGATGGCGTCGGTGGCGCGCTCGGCCTCGGCACGGCGCGCGCCGTCGGCGTCGAAGAGGTCGCCACCACCGTCGGCGCCGGCGTCGGGGGCGAGCTCGGCCAGCCCGACGCCGATCAGGCGGAACGGGCCCTCGGGCGCTTCGTCGAGCAGGGCGCGGGCGGTGCGATAGATCCGGTCGGCGATCTGGGTGGGTTCGCGCAGCGCGATGCGGCGGGTCAGCAGAGCGAAATCCGGGCGCTTGAGCTTCAGCACGATCACCCGGCCTGCGAGCTGCTTGGCCTTCGCCCGGTCCGACACCTTTTCCGCCAGACGCCACAGGTGGCCGTCGAGCAGGTCCGCGTCGGCGATGTCCTCGCCGAAGGTCGTCTCGTTCGAGATCGACTTCGGGCGCGCGTCGCGTTTGACCGCCCGGGCATCCTCTCCGCGCGCAAGGCGGTGCAGTCGCAGGCCGGCCGATCCGAAGCGCGCGGAGAGATCGCGCGGCTCCCAGCGGCGCAGGTCGGCGAAGGTGCGGATGCCGGCGCGGGCGAGAGCCTCCTGCGTTGCGCGGCCCACGCCCCAGATCAGGCCGACGGAACGGTGCTCGAGGAAACTCTCGGTCTCGGCCCGGCCGATGACCGCGAAGCCGCGCGGCTTGTCGAGGTCGGAGGCGACCTTGGCGAGAAACTTGTTGTGAGACAGCCCGATCGAGCCGGAAAGGCCCAGCTCGTCCTCCATCCGCCTGACGAGGCGGGCAAGCAGCACGGCGGGAGGCGCGCCGTGCAGGCGCGCGGTGCCGGTGAGGTCGAGGAACGCCTCGTCGAGCGAGAGCGGCTCGATCGCGGGCGTCAGGTCCTCCATCATGGTGCGGATGGCGCGCGAGGCGGCGACGTAGGCCTCGAAGCGGGGGCGCACGACCACGGCCTCGGGGCACAAAGCGAGCGCCTTGAACATCGGCATGGCCGAGCGCACGCCGTAGGTGCGCGCGACGTAGCACGCGGTCGAGACAACGCCGCGCCGCCCACCGCCGACGATGACGGGGCGGTCGGCGAGGTCGGGCGCGTCGCGCTTTTCCACCGCCGCGTAGAAGGCGTCGCAATCGATGTGGGCGATCGTCAGGTCGAAGAGCTCGGGATGGACGAGCACCCGCGGGCTGCCGCAGGCGGGGCAGCGCCTCGGGGCGCCATCGGTTTGGGCGAGACAGGAGCGGCAGAGCGCAGGCATGGCGTGAAGTATAGAGCCGCGGCGCTCCACGGGGGAGGGTCCTCGATGCGTCGGGCCGGCCGCGAAGCGGAGCGCCTGCGGCGCATTCGCTTTTGCCCTTTCGGGCGGAGGGGGCGCTGCCCCCGTCGCCTGCGGCGACTCCCCCGGAGTATTTTGGCCAAGATGATGCGAGGGGCGCGGCGCGCGCAGGCGAGGGAGGCCCGGGCGGGTGGGCCGTCGTTCGGAAGAACGCGGTCCGCGCGGTCGGGCAGGAGGCGCGCGGTGGGGATCCGATCGCCGACGCGGCCCTGCGGCTCGCGCGTTGCGCCCGACCGGGCGACGGGCTAAGGCCGCCACCGGACGCAGGCAGGGAGGCCGGGGCATGGGCGGCGACAGGGAACCGATCAGGCTGGGACTTGCGGGGCTGGGCACGGTTGGTGCGGGCGTGGCGAAGATCGTGCGCCGCAACGCCGCCGCGCTCGCGGCCAGGGCAGGGCGGCCAGTCGCCATCTCGGCCGTGTGCGCGCGCACCCGCGACAAGGACCGGGGCGTGCCGCTCGACGCCTATGCCTGGGAGGACGACCCTGTCGTGCTCGCGCGCCGGGACGACGTCGACGTGCTGGTGGAGTTGATGGGCGGCTCGGACGGGCCGGCACTGGCCGCCACCGAGGCTGCCCTCGACGCCGGCAAGGACGTGGTGACGGCCAACAAGGCGATGCTGGCCATCCACGGTCAGGCGCTGGCCGAGCACGCCGAGGCGAACGGCGCCACCATCCGCTTCGAGGCCGCCGTGGCCGGGGGTATCCCGGTGATGAAGGCGCTGACCGAGGGCCTCGCCGCCAACGGCATGACCCGGGTGATGGGCGTGATGAACGGCACCTGCAACTACATCCTGACGCGGATGGAGCATGGCGGACTGTCCTACGACGATGTCTTCGCGGAGGCCCGGGCGCTGGGGTATCTGGAGGCCGACCCGACGCTCGACGTGGGCGGGATCGACGCGGGGCACAAGCTGGCGCTTCTGGCGGCGGTCGCGTTCGGCACGAGGGTCGATTTCGGCGGCATCGACATCGAGGGGATCGAGCGCATCTCGATCGAGGACATCCGGCAGGCTGCCGAACTGGGCTACCGGGTGAAGCTCCTGGGCGTGGCGCGGATGACGGGGCGCGGCCTCGAGGCGTCGATGGCGCCCTGCCTCGTTCCGACCGACAGCCCGCTGGGCCAGCTCGAGGGCGCGACCAACATGGTGGTGCTCGAGGGCGACCAGGTGGGCCAGATCGTGTTGCGCGGCGCCGGCGCCGGCGAGGGGCCGACGGCGAGCGCGGTGATGGGCGACGTGATGGACCTCGCCCGCGGCTGCCGGGTGCCGACCTTCGGTCAGAGCGCGGAGCACCTCGTGGCGGCCGCGCCGGCGCGCGCCACGTTGCCGGCGCCCTATTACCTGCGGATGGCGCTGGCCGACCGTCCGGGGGCGCTCGCCAAGGTCGCGGCGGTCCTCGGCGAGGCCGGGGTGAGCATCGACCGGATGCGCCAGACCCGGCACGAGGCGGGCGAGGCGCCGGTCCTGATCGTCACGCATCCGACCACCCGCACCGCGCTCGATTCGGCGCTGGCCGGGATGGAGGGAACCGGCGTCGTGCTCGCCGTCCCTGTCGCGCTGCGCATCGAACAGGTCTGAGGCCGTGGCGCCGCGCCGACAGGTGGGTTCAAACGCGCCGTCGGGGCGTGTCCGGCCGCACCAGTGCCGGCCATTCGCCCGGCAGGCCGGCGAGGTCGGGCGACGGCGTGTCGAGACATGCAGGGGGGAGAGACGATGACCCCGCCGGACGGTCCGCGCGATCAGGGGCGGCGGCGCGATCGGGAATCTCCGGGCAAGGATGGCCGCGGCGAGGGCGGGCGGCCGGCCTACCCCGCTCCGCGACTGACGGTTCACGCCGCGCCCGCACGGCGCGCGGCAGGGGCGGGGATGCTGGGTCTGCTCGGTGCCATCCTGCTTTGGGTCGCCCTTGCCACGCCGCCGTCCGCGCCGGGCTGGAGCCTCTTCCTGCTGGCCTTCGGCGGGCTTGCGATCTTCGGAGGCTGGCGGCTGTGGCAGGCGACCGCGACGGGGCTCGTGCTGACCGACGAGGGCCTGGCCGATACCACCGGCCGCACCATCGCCCGGCTCGACGAGATCGTGGCGGTCGAGCGGGGCATGCTCGCCTTCAAGCCGTCGAACGGGTTCCTGCTGCACCTGTCCCGCCCCGGAACGCGGCACTGGTCGCCCGGCCTGTGGTGGCGACTGGGGCGGCGCGTGGGTGTCGGCGGGGTGACAGGCGCGGGCGAGACACGGGCGATGGCCGACCTGATTGCGCTCGCGCTGGCCGAACGAACCCGGTCAGCGGGTACCGGCAGCGACGCCCCGTCCGACGATCAGAAGCACTCCTGATCCTCGTAGCCGATTTCCGGGGCGAAACGCGGGCGCGTGACGATGGTGTTCGACAGTTCCATCTCGTTCAGCCAGCGATCGAAGACAGGCTGGTAATTCACGCGCCCCTCGGTGACCACGACCGTGTCGCCGAGCGTCATCAACGGCACCTTGGGGAAGAGGACCTTGACCGTGTTCTCGTCGTAAGGCTCGAACCCGGCAAAGCCGCCCTGCGCCCACGACCAGCACATCCGGAGGTCGCGCTTGGTCTCGTCGTCGCAATCCGCCATGCAGACGATCGAGGTGATGCGGAGCTGGGTCGCCGCCCGCGACCGCACCATGAAATTGAAGGCGTAGGCGAGGCCGTCGAAGGCTTCCTCGGGCAGCGTGGTCTGCTGACGGCTGATCATGTCGGCGACCGTGTACGTGCCCTTGATCACCTCGTTCTTTGTGCGGAACGCGTCATACCAGACGAACGATGCGGCGAAGAGACCGAGCAGGAAGGGCGCGATGATCGCCGCCTCGACCGAGACGACTCCCCGCGTGTCACGCGCGAAGGCCGACAGGTGGCGGCGTGCGAGACCAGGCGTGCGTCGCATCGGCGACCCTCCTCAGGTCTGCGGCTCGACCACGAAGGCCGAGGCGGTGGTGAGCGCGTAGAAGTCGTCGTGGCTCGGCATGGCGAGGCCGAGATAGGTCGTGGGGAAGGCCGGCTTCTGCAGCGAGCACACGCGGATCAGCATCATGTCGTTGGGCTGACCGGGATTGAGCAGGAAGTTCGCCACCGGCTTGAGGTCGCCGGTGGGGTCGCGCTCGATGCACTCGGCCGACGACACGGGCGCCGTCCAGCCCTGCAGCGGCACGTCCGTGATGTTGATCAGAAGGCTGCTGTGGCAGTTCGGCAGCACGACCGCGCGCTCGCAGATCGAGTTGCGCAGGGTCGCGAGGTCGGGGTTGGGGATCTGGCCGAGACGCAGGGCGCGCACCGTCATGTCGGTGGCGCGTTCCAGCATGACCTGGCGCGTCATGTACAGCCCCAGCTCGAACGCGGCGACGAAGAGGGCGACGAATACCGGAAAGATGATGGCGAACTCGACCGTGGCGGCGCCGCCCTCGGACCGGCGGAACAGACCGAGCCGTGCCCCGAAGCGGCGGCCGGTCGCGGCAGGCGTGCGCCCAACACCTATTCTCGATCGCTTCAGCGGGCTCATGTCAGACTCCATCTGTGCCCCGAGGCACACTCCCCGACCCAGAGACCCTGATTTTATGGCTTGAATGGGGCGGGCCGGCGAATTTCGCGTGGCTCCGTCGACCCCGCGCCGACAGATCCCGCCTTTGGCGCCTGATTGTTCAAGAGGGCGGCCGCTCGCATGGCACGGGGCGGGATGGCGCCGGCGTCGTCGCCTGTCGCGGACGGCGGCGCCGCGAACCCGAAGGTCCGCGGCGCCGATGGCTGGTGGGTATGCGTCGGGGCATGACCCCTTTGGCTCACTGCGTCAGGCGCAGCTTGTTGATCTGCCTCGCGATCGACGAAAACGCGGCATCGATCTCGAGTTGGCTCACCTCGAAGAAGTGGGTGGTCGAGCTCGCGCAGTTGCGCATCTCGTCGGCAGCGCCGGAGGGCGCCTCGTAGGCGATGGTGAACACGATCACGCCCTTCGACTTTGCCTCGTTGCAGACGTTGTAGAAGTTGGTGAGGTTCTGCGAGCGCGACTTTACCCGCTTGTCGCCGCCGATCGAGCCCTGGCGGTTGGTCTCGCGCTCGGCGTTGAGCTTGTCGTGGTCGATCCCGTCGATGTCGTCGCGGTCGCCGCTCTCGTTGTCCTCGTCGTCGTCGTCGGGGTCGCGGAAGCCCACGTGTTTCGGCTGGAACTGGTCGGTGATCTTGCCGTCGGTCATCAGCACGATGAACTTTGAGGTCGAGGGCTCGTTCCAGTCGAGCGGGCGGTTCTTGCCGAGGTCGGAGAGCTCGCCCGCGGCCTCGAGCACGTCGAGCTCGTCGCGGCTGGCAGGATCGAGCAGGGCCAGGCCGTATTTCATGCCGAACATCGTGCCGGTCCCGTCATGCAGGCGCATCGCGTCGATGAAGGTCTTGAGATACGTCGGGTCGTTCTGCAGCGGGCGGATGCGCATGAACTCCGACGGGCACCAGCCCCAATCCATGTGACCCCAGTCGATGTCCCACTTGTGGAAGTGGGGGATCTGCCCGGTCGACTGGTAAGGCATGCCGGAATGGGTGAAGTCGGCGTCCTCGAGGAAGATGCACGAGCTGTCGTCGTGCACGCGCACCCCGCCGAGCTCGTCGAACATCAGTGCCCCCGGGTTGACCGCGCCGGCATAGGGCACGATCGACACCGTCGTCCCGTCGACCTTGTCGCCCATCAGCACGAGGTCGACGAAATCCTTCGCGGCGTTGCGCAGGGGCGTGATCCGGTCGTTGAACCGCATCGACCCCGAGATGTCGAGCACGAGCGAGATCTCGACATTCTCGACCGTCTCGTTCGCCTCGGCGGCGGCCACCACGCCCCAGGTCTCGGGCGAGACCATGAAGAAGGTCTTGAGCTCGGCCTCGGCCACGGCCCCGACCGTGCGGAAGTTGATGCCGGAGTCGACGGTCGTCCCCTTGAGGAAGTCCGTCATCTCGGCGCGGGCCATGTAGTCTTCCACGACGCTCTTCGGCTCGCGCAGCTGATCGAGGTCGGCCGCGGCCAGCACGGCGCCGTCGAGCACGGCCTGCATCGAGCTTCGGCGCTGTTCGGCCATCTGGACGGAAATGCCGATGCCGACGGCGAGCAGGATGCCGAAGATCATGAAGAAGTTCCAGACGATGAGCATGCCGCTCTCGTCGCGCAGGAACCTGTCGAGCGGCTCGCGCCGGGGCGTGCGGCGCGAGCCCCGGTCAGCGGGGCCGGCGTGCCCCGACGGATCGCGGTGGCGTGCGAATCGCTGGTTGAAGGAACGGTACATGGCAGCTTCCCTTTCGCTGGGACTGCCCGATTTACACCATCAAGACCCGGCTCCTTCGCGGCGCGATCGTGTCCGGAATGAGGCAGCGCGCCCGGGGGCGACCCGGGCACGCCGCCGCGCGTGTCACTGGGTGAGGCGAAGCTGGTTGATCTGCTGAGCGATCGAGGAGAACGCCTGGCTAATCTCGATGGCGTCGATGTCGTAGAAGCTCGTGCTCGACCCGGCACAGTCTTCCAGCGTGTCGGCGCCCTGTCCGTAGGTGTCCATGCCGATCGTGTAGACGACGATCCCCGCGGCGCGTGCGGCTGCGCAGATGTCGCTGGTGCGCTGGTTCTTCTTCCACGCCGGCACGAAGGTGAACATCTCGTTGTAGTAGTTGCCCCAGTTGCCCCCGATCGCCGCGGCCTTGACGAAGCGCGCGTAGTGGGCGACGGACATCCGGTCGAGCAGGTCCGGCCAGCTCACCCGCTCGGCGTCGTCGCCGCCGTCGGGCCGGTTGCGCCATTCGCCTGCATTCAGCGAGTAGTACCAGCTCGTTGTCCCGTAGCGGTAGGAGAGGGCGCCCGTTTCGGGGTCGCGGTAGACGGGCGAATCGCCGGACCGGTATGCCTCTCTCAGCCGGAACTCGTCGGTGTTCTGCCCGTCCGACATCACGACCAGCACCTTCAGCGTGTTCTCCCGGTTGTAGGAGAACGGCTGGCCCGAGATGTTGGAGTCGACGTCGCCCGACGCCACGAGGCCGTCGAGCACGGGGCGGAAGGCGGGATCGAGCATCGACACGCCCCACTTGGTCGCCACGTCCATCGAGGTGTTTCCGCCGGCCCACGTCGCGTCGATCTGGTCCTTGAGGGCCTCGGGGTTCTGCGACCAGGGCGTGATGTGGCGGCTCTCGTCGAAGGGGCAGACGACGCCGAAGGTGTCCACCGGCGCGTCGTAGGTGAAGATGTCGAAATGGCCGGCCCTCTGCAGCGTGTCGGACGGGTCGAGCGCGGTCGTGGTGAAATCGTCGTCGTCGAACCGCGCGCAGGCGTTGAAGGCGTGCTGCGACGAGAAGTCGACGTGCTCGGCGAGGAGCGTGCCGGCATTCACCTGCGTCGAGAACGGGATGATCGAGACCGCCACCGAGCCGGGCATCCCCGCGACGACCGGCCGCGAGACCGAATCGATGAAGTCGCGCGCGGCCGGTTTCAGCAGATCGAGGCGATAGTCGTTGTTCCAGCCCATCGAGCCCGAGTTGTCGAGAACGAGGGCGATTTCGACGTCCGTGATCGACTCGAACGCGGCGGACTGCACCTCCACCCTCCAGGTGTCCGCACCGGGTATCGCGATGGTCTGCACGTCCATTTCGGCCGCGGCCGACGCGGTGCGGTAATTGACACCCTGGGTCACCTGAGCGTCCGTCAGGTAGTTTCCTACCCCGGCGCGCGCCGCATAATCCTCGATGACCGCCACGGCGTCGCGTGTCTGATCGAGGTCGGTCGCGGCCAGCACCGCTCGGTCGAGCGTGTTCTGCAGCGAGATGCGGTTTGTCTCGTACAAGTACAGCGACAGCCCCATGCCGACCGCCATGATCACGCCCACCACGCAGAAAAGGAACCAGACGACAAGCGTGCCCGCAGTGTCTTCCGCGAATCGACGCACCGCGCGCGTCAGCCAGCCGTCGCTCCGGATGCGAGGCGATAGGAACATGATAACCTCCGTCCACCAATCAACGTAGGTGAACAGGTCGTTAACCGGTGACCGGAATCGGGCAGGCCAGCGACAGCGGTCTGACGATCGCCCCGCCCGGCCACCTGCCGGCAGAACGCTGTGTTCTCGACGCGTCGACAGCCGTCCGGCCCGTGGCCGCGGCCGGGCGGTCGCCCGGCCGTTGCTTCCTCCGCCTCTCCGTCGTCAGTTGGTCAGGCGCAGCTGGTTGATCTGGCGGGCGATGCTGGAGAACGCCACGCCGATATCCTCCGCACGCACGTCGAAGAACCGCAGGGAGTCGCCCGCGCAGGCAAGCAGGGTCGCGTCGCCCTGGCCGTATGTGTCCATCCCGATCGAGTAGACGATGGCGCCCGCATTGCGCGCCGCGTCGCAGATCCGGGTGGTGCGGGTATTCTTGGTGGCAGGGGGCACCCTGTCGAAGACGGCGTTGTAATGGCTGCCCCAGTTGCCGCCCACGGCCTCGGCCTTGATGTAGCGGGAGAAGTAGCGGACCGACCAGGTGTCCCACACCTCCGGCCAGTCGAGCTGCGTCGCCGCGGCGCCGCCCGCAGGCTCGGCCTGCCACGAGCCGCCGGGCGTCGCCGAAAGGGTCGTGCCGTTGAAGACGAAGTATTCGTCGCGGCCGGCGTCGTAATAGGAGACCGTGCCGCTGCTTCCGTCGACATGCACGGGCGAGGGCCCCGACGCATAGGCCGGCTCGAGCCGGAACTGGTCGGTATTCTGCCCGTCGGACATGACCACCAGCACCTTCAGCGTGTTGGCGCGGCCGTAATCGTAGGGCCGGCCTGCGAGATTCGCCGGCACCTCGCCGTCGTCCACGAGTTGCGTCAGAGCCGGGCGGAACGCCGGGTCGAGCAGCGCCGCGCCCCACTTGGCGGCGATGTCGATCGACGTGTTCCCGCCGGCCCACATCGCGTCGATCTGGGCCTTGAGCGCGTCCTTGTCCTGCGACCAGGCGGTGATGTGGCGGCTTGCGTCGAAGGGGCAGACCACGCCGAACGTGTCGACCGGCGAATCCCAGGTGAAGATGTCGAAATGGCCCGCCCGCGGCAGCGCGTCGGCCGGATCGACCGCCGTGTCGGAGTAGCTCGCGCCGGGAAATTCCGCGCACTGGGAATAGTCGTGCTCGGCCGTCAGGTTCAGCGCCGCGCCGAGCGTCGGCCCCGCGTTGACCTGCGTCGAGAACGGGATGATCGAGACCGACACGGTGCTCGGCTGGCCGTTGGGGCCGGGCTTGACCACCGTGTCGATGAAGTCCTTCGCGGCGGGCTTGAGCAGGTTGAGGCGATAGTTGCCGTTCCAGCCCATCGAACCGGAATTGTCGAGCACCAGCGAGATCTCGATATCGGTCAGGCTTTCTATGGCGGTGCCGCCGGCCGGGGCGGGCAGCGCGTCGAAGCCGATCATGTCGATGAAGCGGGTGCCGACCATCGAGTTCAGCGAGGCCGAGACGATCTTCTCGTTGACGTTCTCGACGGTCTCGACGCTCACCTTGTCGCTTGGCAGGCCGGCGCGGTCGAAATAGTCGCGCACCACGGCCTCGGCATCGCGTTCCTGCTCGAGGTCGGCGGCGGCGAGGATCGCGCGGTCGATCGTGTTCTGCACGTTGGTGCGCACGCTCTCGGTGCGATAGGTGTCGAGCCCGAGGCCGACGGCCAGAACGATGCCCATCACCGCAAAGAGGAACCATACCAGGATCGCGCCCCCCGTCTCGGCGGCGAAGGCCCCGGCGCGGGCCGCGCAAATCCGGCGAAAGTTCGGCATCTCGTCGCGTCTCGTCAGCATGGCAGCCCCTCCAACGATGTCGCGCGCGCATCGCTCCCGACGCGCGGCAGACCGGGCGCCCCCACCCGACGGCCTGAAAAGTGCCGCGACTTTTCCGCAAAGTCACATCGCCGGCAGCATTGGGATCGCCGAAGAAAGAAAGGCGGCGGCGGCGGCCGACTGTTTCGCATCGTGGCGGAAATGGGGCGCTGCCGGGCCCGATCCGGCGCTTCCCGGCACGGCGTGTCGGGCAGGTGCCGCGAATCGCCTGTGCCCGCCTGCCTCGGGCGAATGCGGCATCAACGGGGCGGCGGCGGGCAAGCGTCGTGGCCAGACGCGGCACGGCCGGCAGGGGGCGCGCCGGCGTCACTCCGCCCCGCCTGATCCCCCATGATTTTGCAACGCGGGGCGGCTAGGGTCAGGCGGCGCGCCCGGCGTGGCGCATTCACAGCCCGAGGGAGGGGGCAGTCATGAACCAGGCACTGCGCGAGCCGAGCTTTCGCGAATCCGTCGACCTGATGTTCAACCGCGCGGTCGCGGTGATGGACTTGCCGCCGGGGCTGGAGGAGAAGATCCGCGTCTGCAACGCCACCTATACCGTGCGCTTCGGCGTGCGGCTGCGCGGACGCATCCACACCTTCACCGGCTACCGCTCCGTCCATTCCGAGCACATGGAGCCGGTCAAGGGCGGCATCCGCTACGCACCCGTCGTCAACCAGGACGAGGTCGAGGCGCTCGCGGCGCTGATGACCTACAAGTGCGCCCTCGTCGAGACGCCATTCGGCGGCTCGAAAGGGGGGCTGTGCATCGACCCGCGCGAGTACGAGCCGGACGAACTGGAGCTGATCACCCGCCGCTTCGCCTACGAGCTGGCCAAGCGCGACCTGATCCACCCCGCCCAGAACGTGCCCGCGCCCGACATGGGCACCGGCGAGCGCGAGATGGCGTGGATCGCCGACCAGTATCACCGCATGAACACCACCGACATCAACGCCAATGCCTGCGTTACCGGCAAGCCGCCGCACGCGGGCGGCATCCAGGGCCGCGTCGAGGCGACCGGCCGGGGCGTGCAGTATGCCCTGCGGGAGTTCTTCCGCCACCCCGAGGACGTGGCGTCGGCCGGCCTCGCGGGCACGCTGGAGGGCAAGCGCGTGATCGTGCAGGGCCTGGGCAACGTGGGCTACCACGCCGCCGGCTTTCTCAGCCAGGAGGACGGCTGCAGGATCACCGCCGTGGTCGAGCGCGACGGCGCGATCATCGACGATGCCGGCCTCGACGTGGAGCGGGTCCGCCACTGGATCGCGCAGCATGGCGGCGTGAAGGGCTACCCCGACGCGCAGTTCGTCTTCGAGGGGATCTCCGTGCTCGAAAAGGAGTGCGACATCCTCATTCCCGCCGCGCTGGAGGGCGTCATCACCCGCGACAACGCCCCCCGGATCGAGGCGCGGCTGATCATCGAGGCGGCCAACGGCCCGATCACCGCCGGCGCCGACGAGATCCTGCGCAACAAGGGCGTCGTGATCATCCCCGATCTCTATGCCAACGCCGGCGGCGTGACGGTCAGCTACTTCGAGTGGGTCAAGAACCTGTCGCACATCCGGTTCGGCCGGATGCAGCGCCGCCAGGAGGAGTCGCGCCACCAGCTCATCGTCGACGAGCTCGAGCGGCTCTCGGCCGATACCGGCATCGGCTGGACGCTCTCGCCCGACTTCAAGGAAAAATACCTGCGCGGCGCGGGCGAGCTGGAACTCGTCCGCTCGGGCCTCGACGACACGATGCGTGGCGCCTACCAGGCGATGCGCGCGGTCTGGCACGCGCGCGACGACGTGCAGGACCTGCGCACCGCGGGCTACATCGTGGCGATCGAGCGGGTGGCCAAGAGCTATCGCGAAAAGGGGATCTGACGGCTGCGCCACGCGCCGGGCGGCCTTGCCGTACCGGCTCGTGAGCCGGCGGGCCGGCCGCGCCACCGGTGTGTTTTAGGCAAAACCTATCGGAACTTCTGCCGCGATCT
The DNA here is from genome assembly GCF_003340565.1 of Rhodovulum sp. 12E13. Classification (GTDB taxonomy): domain Bacteria; phylum Pseudomonadota; class Alphaproteobacteria; order Rhodobacterales; family Rhodobacteraceae; genus HLUCCA09. The sequence goes on from NZ_QPLK01000001.1 coordinate 348,676, forward strand.
TATGGAACCTATGTGTCGCATGTCTAGCTTTGCGCGACAGCATCGGTTAACCGGGGCGCCGCCGCGTCCGCGGCCGACGGGATTGCAGCGCACGAGAGGCAGGCGAGGATGGGCAGCGCGACAGGCGAGGCGGCAGCGCATGGGGCGAAGCCGGCGAATCGGCGTGGGCAGGGGCTGACCTGGGTGCCCGCGGCGCTTGCCGCGGCCATCTTCGCCGCGCTCTGGCCGGCCATGCCTCCCGTCGCGGGAGGAGAGGTGCTGCGCTGGGGTGCCGCCTGGGTGCCCTCGCTCGGCGTGAACTTCTCGGTCCTGGTGGACGGCCTGAGCCTGACCTTCGCTCTTCTGATCTCGGGCATCGGGGCGCTCGTGATGCTCTTCGCCGCGAAATACATGGAGGGGAAGTATCATTCGGGCCGGTTCGCGCTCTACCTGTTCCTGTTCATGCTCGCGATGCTCGGCGTCGTGCTGGCCGACAACCTGCTGACGCTCTTCGTCTTCTGGGAGCTCACGTCGATCACCTCCTACCTCCTGATCGGTTTCGGCCATGCCGACGCCAAGTCGCGCCGCTCGGCCCTTCAGGCGCTGCTGGTGACGGGGATGGGCGGGCTCGCGCTGCTTGCGGGCTTCATCCTGATCTACACGGTCGTCGGCTCGTTCGACCTCGCCGTGGTGCTCGCCTCGGGGGACGTGCTGCGCGAGAGCCCGCTCTATCTGCCGATCCTCGTCCTCGTGCTCGCGGGTGCCTTCACCAAGTCGGCGCAGTTCCCGCTGCACTTCTGGCTTCCCAACGCGATGGCCGCGCCGACGCCCGTCTCGGCCTATCTGCACTCGGCCACGATGGTGAAGGCGGGCGTCTTTCTGCTCGCGCGCCTGCATCCGGCGCTCGCGGGCACCGACGTCTGGCTGTGGTCGCTGACGCTGTTCGGCGGCGTGACCGCGGTCTTCGCCAGCGTCATGGCGCTGCGGCAGACCGACCTCAAGCAGGCGCTGGCCTACACCACGCTGATGGCGCTGGGCACGCTGGTGCTCTTCCTTGCCGACGGCACGTCGTCCTACGCGATCACCGGGTTCATGGCGTTCCTCGTGACGCATTCGCTCTACAAGGCGGCCCTTTTCCTCGTGGTCGGCACGGTCGATCACGGGACGGGGACGCGCGACGCGCGCATCCTCGGCGGGCTCGCGCGCGCGATGCCGGTCACGGCCTTCGCCGCGGCGCTTGCCGGTCTTTCGATGGCCGGTCTGCCCCCCTTCGTGGGCTTCATCGCAAAGGAGGTGCTCTACAAGGGGGCCGGAGAGCTCGCCCTCGGCACCATCGTCACCGCCTTCGCGCTCGCCTCGAACGCTCTGATGTTCGCCGTGGCCGGGATCGTCTGCCTTCGCCCGTTCTGGGGTCGGCCACGTGGCGAGACGCCGGTGAAACCCCACGAGGGGCCGTGGCAGATGCTCGCCGGGCCGGTCGTCCTGTCGGTGCTCGGGCTTGCCTTCGGGCTGATGCCCTGGCTCAAGCAGCAGATCCTCGTGTCGCCCGGCGTCGACGCCGTGCTGGGCCGCGACGGAGAGGCGCGTGACCTGCGGCTCTGGGCCGGCGTCAACCTCGCGCTGATCCTGTCGCTCGTCACCTTCGCGCTGGGCATCGTGCTCTATGCTGCCCACGTGACATTGCGCGACGGGCTGAACCGCCTGGGCACGCACCTGCCCTCGCTCGATGCCGGGTGGGACAGGTTCCTCGACGGGCTGAAGGCGCTTGCCGCGTGGCAGACCCGCATCCTGCAATCGGGACGGCTGGTCAACTACATGGCCGTGACCTTCGTCACCCTGCTGGCCGGCCTCGTCGCGGCGCTGATCGCGACGGGGCCCGGGCCGATCGTGCTCGAGATGCCGTATCTTCTGGTCAAGGAATGGGGGATCGCCCTGCTTGTGCTTGCAGGCACCGGCGTCGTCGTCTCGACCAATTCGCGCATCACGGCCCTCGCCGGGCTGGGCGTGGTGGGCGTGGGCGTGGCGCTGATCTTCATCACCTACGGCGCGCCCGACGTCGCCATCACCCAGCTGCTCGTCGAGGTGCTGGTGGTCGTGCTGGTGGCGCTCGCCATTCTCAAGCTGCCCTCGCTCGAGCCCGAGACGGGCCGCCGCCGCTGGTTCGACGCCGCGCTGGCACTCGGCATCGGCGGCGCGGTCACCGCGATCATGCTGATGGTGCTCGAGGTCCCGATCGACCGGCGACTGTCGGACTATTTCGAGGTCACGTCGTGGCCCGAGGCCTTCGGCCGCAACATCGTCAACGTTATCCTCGTCGATTTCCGCGCGCTCGACACGTTCGGCGAGATCGCCGTGGTCGCCGTCGCCGGCATCGCCGCCCTTGCCCTGCTCAAGACGAAGATCGCCCCGACCAAGGAGGAGGACGCGCGATGAAATCGGTCATCGTCGAATCCGGTGCGCGCTTTCTCGTGGCGCTGCTTCTGGTCTTTTCCGTCTATATGCTGCTGAGGGGCCACAACCTGCCCGGCGGCGGCTTCATCGGGGGGCTGGTCGGCGCGGTGGGCTTCGTCATCCAGGCCATCGCCTGCGGCACCGAGAGCGCGCGCAAGGCGCTGCGCGTCGACCCCTCCAACATCGCCATGGCCGGCCTCGGCATCGCCCTGCTCGCGGGGCTCTTCGCGGCTCTCTTCGGCGACGCGCTCTTCACCGGGCAATGGCTGTTCATCGGCGCGACGGAGGACAGCAAGGGCCTGCCGCTGTCGACGGTGCTCGTCTTCGACATCGGCGTGTACCTCGTGGTGATGGGCGCGATCCTCACCCTCGTCTTCGCCCTCGAGGAGGAGGCGTGATGGAACAGATCCTCGCAATCCTCATCGGCGTTCTCGTCGCCGCGTCCGTCTGGCTCATGCTGTCGCGCAACGTGGTGCGCTTCCTGTTCGGGCTGGTGCTGATCTCGAACGCGGCCAACCTCGTGATCTTCACCGGCGGGCGACTGACGCTGGGTGCGCCGCCGCTGATCGACGAAGGCGCCGAGGCACCGCCGGCGCTGGTGGCCAACGCGCTGCCGCAGGCGCTGGTGCTGACCGCCATCGTCATCGGCTTCGGTCTGCTGGCCTTCGCGCTCGCGCTCGTCTTTCGCGCCTACACCGCGCTCGGCACCGTCGACAGCGACGAGATGCGGCTGGCCGAGCCGCCCGAGGGAGAAGAGGGCGCGGCGCCGGCCTCGCGGCGCGCGACCACGCCCCATCTGGCGCGGGAGGCCGCGGAATGAGCTGGGTTCTCTCGATTCCCCTGGCGATTCCGTTCCTGACGGCCGTGGCCTGCTACCTCACCCGCGACACGCCGCGCGCGGCGTGGATCTCGGTCGCGGGCTCGGCCCTGCTTCTCGCGGCGTCCGCCGTGCTGATGGCACAGGTTCTGGCCGAGGGTGTCATCGCGGGGCAGATGGGCGGCTGGCGTGCCCCCTTCGGCATCACGCTTGTCGCCGATCTGCTGTCGGCCGTCATGGTCGTGATCACCGCGATCACCGCGCTCGCCGTGGCCGTCTACGCCCTCGCCGACGTCAGCGCGGTGCAGGAGAGGATGGGGTATCACGCCCTCTTCCAGGTGCTGATCGCCGGCGTCACGGGCGCATTCCTGACCGGCGACCTGTTCAACCTCTACGTCTGGTTCGAGGTGATGCTGATCGCCTCGTTCGGGCTGCTGGTGCTCGGCGGCACGCGCGAGCAGCTCGATGGCGGCATCAAGTACGTCACGCTCAACCTCGTCTCGACGATCCTCTTCCTCTCCGGCGTCGGCCTGCTGTACGGCATGACCGGAACGCTCAACATGGCCGATCTCGCGGTGACCGTGCCGCGCCTGGAGAACCAGGCGCTGGTGACGGTCGTCGCCATGATGTTCATGATCGCCTTCGGGGTGAAGGCGGCGCTCTTCCCGCTGTTCTTCTGGCTGCCGGCAGCCTACCACACGCCCGCCTTCTCGGTGTCGGCGGTCTTCGCGGGGCTGCTGACCAAGGTCGGCGTCTATGCGCTGATCCGGATGTTCACGCTGGTCTTCACCGGCGACACCGAATTCACCCACACGATCCTGCTCTGGGTGGCGGGCTTCACCATGGTGACGGGCGTTCTCGGCGCGGCAGCGCAGCAGGATTTCCGCAAGATCCTGTCGTTCCACATCGTCAGCCAGATCGGCTACATGATCCTCGGCCTTGCGCTGCTGACCCCGCTGGCGATCGTGGGGGCCGTCTTTTACCTCGTCCACCACATCATCGTGAAGGCGAACCTCTTCCTCGTTTCGGGGGTGGCCAACCGCCTGACCGGCTCGACGGAGCTCGGACGGATCGGCGGCCTCTACGCCTCGGCGCCGCTGCTCGCCGTGCTGTTCCTGATCCCCGCCTTCTCTCTCGCGGGGTTCCCGCCGCTCTCGGGGTTCTGGGCGAAATACGTGGTGGTGAAGGCCTCGCTCGACGCCGAGGCATGGGTGCTCGCGGCCGCCGCGCTGGTGGTCGGCGCGCTCACCATCTACTCGATGACCAAGATCTGGGCCGAGGCCTTCTGGAAGCCGCACCCCGAGGGGCACGCGCCGGTTCTCTCGGCGCTGCCGGCGCGTGACCGGCTGGCGCTCGTGACGCCCATCGCCGCCCTCGCGGTGCTGACCTGCGTGATCGGCCTCGCGCCCGAGCCCTTCGTGCAGTTCGCCGAACGCTCTGCCGCGCAGCTGATCGACCCGTCGGACTATGTGGCGACCGTGCTCGGGGCCGACGCCGCAGAGGGGGCGGCCCGGATCGCCGCGCTGGAGGCGCGCGAATGACATATCTGCTGCTCAACATCCTGCTCGCCGCGACCTGGGCCGCGCTGACCGACAGCTTCTCGCTCGCCGGAATCGCCATCGGCTTCGTGCTCGGCTACCTGGCGCTGTGGTTTACCCAGCCGATCTTCGGTGGCGGCCCCAGCCGGTATTTCGGGCGTGTCTGGAACGGGCTGCGCCTGCTCGTCTTCTTCCTCTACGAGCTCATCAAGTCGTCGATCGACGTGGCGTGGGACGTCGTGACGCCAACCCATCGCTCGCGGCCCCGGCTGATCGAGATGCCCCTCGACGTGAAGTCCGACGCCGGTATCCTGATGGTGACCAATCTGATCTCGCTCACGCCCGGCACGCTCTCGGTGGACGTGAGCGAGGATCGCTCTACGCTGCTCGTCCATGCCATGTTTGCCGACGATACCGACGGCCTCGTCCGCGATCTCAAGGGGGGCATGGAGCGCATGGTCCGAGAGGTGTTCGAATGACCGGGGCAGACTTCTTCCTCCACTGGTCGGTTCAGGCCGGGTTCTGGATGGTGATGGCGTCGATCGTGCTGGCCTTCGTGCGGCTCGCCAAGGGGCCGACGCTGGCCGACCGGGTCGTGGCGCTCGACATGATGACGGTGCTCGTGGTGGCCTTCTGCGGGCTGTTCGGCATCTTCACCGCCGTGCCGGCCTTTCTCGACGTGGCGCTGATCGTGGCGCTGATCGGCTTTCTGGCCACGGTCGCGCTCGCCCGCTTCGCCGAGCGGCGCGAGGCGCGGCGGGGCGCGGGCGCGTTGCCGACCGACACCAAGACAGCCGAGGAGACACGCTGATGGAATGGGTCGTCGGCACGCTCTGCCTGATCGGCGGGGCCTTCGCGCTGATCGCGGGGCTGGGCATCCTGCGCCTGCCCGACGTGCTGATCCGCATGCACGCCTCCACCAAGGCGGGCACGCTCGGCTCGGGCCTGATCCTCGCGGCGGTCGCTCTGTTCTTCCAGGATGCGGGTATGACCGCCAAGGTCATTCTCGCGGTGCTGTTCCTGATGCTCACCGCGCCCATCGCCGCCCACATGATCGGGCGTGCGGCGTTGCGGCAGGGCGTGCCCCTTTGGAAGACCGACCGTGTCCCCGACCGGTGGCAGGGGCCGCCCCCAGACAGCCGCGCCGAGTGAGGGCATCCCCAGACTTTTCCACAGGCCTGGGAAAACCGGTTCGCGCATAGCGCGAACGTTACGTCATCTCGCTCGCGTTATCATGTCGCGGTGCTCACCTGTAGGCCTCTGATTTCAAAAGCCGTTTGCATCGCTGCGCCGCAGCGTGGCGGAGTGTGCGAACCCCGCTCCGCTTCGGGGCGGCCGTCGCGGCGGCTTGATGGACGCGGCGACGGGGTCGGCGCCCGCGCGGCGCCGGATTTATGCACAAGCCCCCCTTATCCGGCGTCAACCGGGGGCCGAGTCCGGGGTGGCGTCGTCTCCGCCGAGCCTCGGCGCCGCGCGGTCGAGCCTCAGTTCGGCGTCGGAAAAGCGCCATGGCCCCCGCACGCCCGGCACCCCCTCGGGCGTGATCCGCAGGCCCCGCGCCACCACCTGCGGGTCGGCGAAGACGCCGGCAAGGTCGTTGATCGGCCCCGCCGGCACCGTCGCCGCCTCGAGCGCCGCGAGAAGCTCGGCCGCCGGCCAGCGCCGCGTCGCCGCCTCGAGCAGCGGCATCAGCGTGGCGCGGTGCGCCACGCGGGCCGGATTGGTGGCATAGGCCGGGTCGGCGGCGAGCCCGGCGAGCCCCAGCACCTCGCAGAGCCGTGCGAACTGGCCGTCATTGCCCACGGCCAGGATGATCCAGCCGTCAGCCGCCGGAACGGCCTGGTAGGGCACGATGTTGGGGTGCGCGTTGCCCAGCCGCCGCGGCGCCTCGCCCGAGGCGAGCACGTTCATCGCCTGGTTCGCCATGAGCGCCACCGCGCAATCGAGCAGCGACAGGTCGAGGTGCTGGCCCCGCCCTGTCCGGTGCCGCTGCTCGACCGCGGCCAGAACGCCGACCGCGCCGTAGAGGCCGGTCACGATGTCGGTGACCGCCACGCCGACCTTCTGCGGCGGCTGGTCGGGCTCTCCGGTCACCGACATCAGCCCCGACATGCCCTGGATGAGAAAGTCGTAGCCCGCGCGGGAGGCATACGGCCCGTCCTGCCCGAAGCCGGTGATCGAGCAGTAGATGAGCCGCGGGTTGAGCGCCGAGAGGCTTTCGTAATCGAGCCCGTATTTCGCCAGCCCCCCGACCTTGAAGTTCTCGATCAGGATGTCGGCCTGGGCCACGAGCGCCCGCACCCTCTCGCGCCCCGCCTCGGTGCGGAAATCGGCCGTGATGGAGTGCTTTCCGCGATTCGCGGCGTGGAAATAGGCGGCCGACCGCTCCGTTCCCCCATCGAGGCAGGGCCGCTCGACAAAGGGCGGGCCCCACTGTCGCGTGTCGTCGCCCTCGGGCGCCTCGACCTTGATCACCTCGGCGCCGAGGTCGGCCAGCGCCTGCCCCAGCCATGGCCCCGCGAGAATACGCGCGAGTTCCACCACCTTCAGCCCCGAAAGGGGCGCGTCCTTGCGCATCTGCTTTTCCATCGTGGTCGTGATTGCCCAAGCCCGGACCGGGCGCAAGGCGCATCGGCCGCGCCGACGGTTTGAAAAAGTCTCGTGACAAGCGGCCGGCCGGGGCGTTACACGAGGCACCAGACAGGGGCGTCCCGGCAGATCCGGGGCTGAGAAGCACCCTTTGAACCTGAACCGGATCATGCCGGCGTAGGGAGTCGTTCAAGGCCGTGGCGCATTCGAGCCCGTGGCCTGCGCCTCCCCGAAGCCGGCGGAGGAGCCCATGACCGACACCCTTCCCCCTCCCGCAGCCGCGCTGACGCGCATGCGCGCAGCCTGCCCGCTGGTGCACTGCATCACCAACTACGTCGCGATGAACGTGGCCGCCAATGCCGTGCTTGCCGCCGGCGCCTCGCCCGCGATGGTCCATGCCGCTGAAGAGTCGGGCGATGTCGCAGGCATCGCCGGGGCGCTGACGATCAATATCGGCACCCTCTCGCCGCACTGGCTGGCCGGGATGGTCGCCGCGGCAGAGGGCGCCAATGCCGCCGGCACACCCTGGGTGCTCGACCCGGTAGCGCATTTCGTCTCGCCCTGGCGGCGCGAGGCCACAGCCCGCCTTGTCGCGCTGAAGCCTGCGATCATCCGCGGCAACGCCTCGGAGATCATCGCCCTGGCCGGCGCCGAGGCCGCGGGGCAGGGGGCCGATTCGGGCGACGACGTGGCGGCGGCGGAGGCGCCCGCCCGCGCGCTGGCGGCAGAGACGGGCGCGGTGGTCGCGGTGACGGGCGTGCGCGATTTCGTGACCGATGGCACGCGCGCCGCCCGTGTGACCGGCGGGCACGAACTGATGCCCAGGGTCACCGCGCTCGGCTGCGCGCTGACCGCAGTGACCGGCGCCTATGCCGCGCAGGAGGCGCCGTTCGATGCCGCGCTCGCCGCGCTCTGCCACTACGCCGCGGCGGGCGAGCGGGCGGGCCATGGCGCGGACCACCCCGGCAGCTTCGCGGTCGCCTTCATCGACGCGCTGTCGGCCGTGGGCGGCGACGATCTCGACGGCCGGGCGGAGGCTGCATGACCCCCGATCTCTCCTGCTACCTCGTGCTCGACGCCGGTATCTGCGGCGACCGGCTGACAGAGGTCGCCGGCGCGGCGGTGGCGGGCGGCGCCGGCATCGTGCAGCTCCGCATGAAGGAGGCGACGACAGCGCAGCGCATCGCGACGGGCCGCGCGGTGCAGGCCGCGATCGGCGGACGCGCGCTCTTCGTGGTGAACGACGATATCGAGGCCGCTCTCGCGCTGTCTGCCGACGGGGTGCACGTGGGGCAGGGCGACATGCCCGCCGCCGAGGTGCGCCGCGCCATCGGTGCGGGCCGGCTGCTGGGCCTGTCGGTCGAGACCGAGGCGCAGGCCCGCGCGGTGCCCGATTGTGTCGACCATATCGGCGCCGGCCCCGTGCGCGCCACCGCCACCAAGCCCGGCCACGCCGCGCCCACCGGGTGGGACGGGCTCGCGCGGATCGTCGCCGCCTCGCCCGTGCCCGCCGTCGCCATCGGCGGCGTGACCGCATCAGACGCGCCCGCGGCTGTGCGCGCGGGCGCCATGGGCCTCGCCGTCGTCTCGGCCATCTGCGCCGCGCCTGACCCCGCCGCGGCGGCGCGGGACATCGCGCAGGCCATGCGCGCTGCGCGGGAGGTGGCATGATCCCCACCGCCCTCTCCATCGCCGGGTCCGATCCTTCGGGCGGGGCCGGCATCCAGGCCGACCTCAAGGCGTTCTCTGCGCGCGGCGTCTACGGGATGGCCGCGATCACCGCGCTGACGGCGCAGAACACGACGGGCGTCGCCGCCGTTCATGCCCTGCCGCCCGACTTCGTGGCGAGCCAGATCGCCGAGGTGCTGGTCGACATCCGTGTTGGCGCGGTCAAGGTCGGCATGATCGCCAATTCAGACATCGCCCGCGCCGTCGCCGGCGCGCTCGAGGAGCTCCCCGCGCCGATCGTCGTCGACCCGGTGATGGTCGCCAAGGGCGGTGCCGCGCTTCTCGAAGACAGCGCCGTCGAGGCCGTGCGCGAGCGTCTGCTGCCGCGGGCGGGCCTCGTCACGCCGAACCTGCCCGAGGCCGCGCGCCTTCTCGACGCGCCCTTGGCCACGAGCCGCGACCAGATCCAGGTGCAGGCGACCGCGCTGCTCTCGCTCGGGCCCCGCGCGGTGCTGATCAAGGGCGGGCATCTGGAGGGCGGGGAGTCGCCCGACCTTCTGGTGCACGACGACGACGCGATCTGGATCGAGGGGGCGCGTGTCGCCACCACCAACACCCACGGCACCGGCTGTTCGCTCTCGTCTGCCATCGCCGCGGAACTGGCGAGGCGCCGCCCCCTGCCCGACGCGGTGCGGAACGCCAAGCGCTGGCTCGAAGGGGCGCTGGCGGCCGCCGACAGCCTCGGTGTGGGCCACGGACACGGCCCCGTCCACCATTTCCATGCGCTCTGGCCGGTGCCTGACGACCGGCCAGAGACCCACAAGGGAGACGCCACATGACCCGCGCCCTCGCGCTTGCCACCCTCCTGCTCGCCGCGGCCCCGGCCGCCGCGCAGGACCGGCTCACACTGCTGCTCGACTGGTTCGTCAACCCCAACCACGCGCCCGTCGTGCTGGCCCAGGAGCTCGGCTACTTCGCCGACCAGGGGCTCGAGGTCGAGGTGACGGCGCCGGCCGACCCCTCGGCCCCGCCCAAGACGGTGGCCGCAGGCCGCGCCGATCTGGCCATCTCCTACCAGCCGCAGCTTCACCTGCAGGTGGCCGAGGGGCTGCCGCTCGTCCGCGTCGGCACGCTGATCGCCACGCCGCTCAACTGCCTGATGGTGCGCGCCGACAGTCCGGTCGAGGGGCCCGCCGACCTCGAGGGCCTCAGGGTCGGGTTTTCGGTCGCGGGGGTGGAGGAGGCGCTGTTGCAGCAACTCCTGTCGCAGGCGGGGCTCACGCTCGACGACATCGAGATGGTCAACGTCAACTTCTCGCTCGGGCCGGCGCTGATGTCGGGGCAGGTCGACGCGGTGATCGGCGCCTACCGCAACTTCACGCTCAACCAGATGGAGATCGAGGGCGTGCCTGGCCGCTGCCTCTTCCTCGAGGAACTGGGCATCCCCGCCTATGACGAACTCGTCTACATCGCCAATCCCGACACGATGGACGCCGGCAGGATCGCCCGCTTCCTCGCGGCGACCGAGCTGGCCGTGCAGCACATGATCAACGATCCGCAGGGCGCGTGGGAGACCTTCGCCGCGACCGCGCCCGAGCTGCAGGACGAGCTGAACGAGCGCGCCTTCTTCGACACGGTGCCGCGCTTCTCGCTGACGCCCGCGGCCTTCGACCATGGCCGCTACAGGGCCTTCGAGGCGTTCCTGTCGGATGCGGGGCTCGTGGCGGGCACGCGGCCCGCCTCGGAGCTTGCGATCGACGTGGGGGCGGAATGAGCGCGCCGGAATACGGGCGTGCCTTCGCCCTCTGGCGCGCCGCGGCGGGCGTGGAGTGGGACGCCTACACGCGCCATCCCTTCGTCGCCGGGCTTGGCGACGGCACGCTGCCGCGCGCGGCCTTCCTGCGCTACCTCGTGCAGGACTACGTCTTTCTCATCCACTTCTCGCGCGCCTGGGCGCTGGCAGTGGTGAAATCCGAGACGCTGGCCGAGATGAAGATGGCCGCCGGCGTCGTCGACGGGCTGGTGAACCACGAGATGCAGCTGCATGTCCGCACCTGCGCCGAGGCCGGCATCGGCGAGGCGGACCTGGAAGCGGCAGAGGAGCACGCGGCCAACCTCGCCTACACGCGCTACGTGCTCGAGGCGGGGCAGGCGGGCGACCTCGCCGATCTGCTGGCGGCGCTCGCGCCCTGCGTTCTGGGATATGGCGAGATCGGCGCGCGTCTGGGCGCCGAGGCGCCGCCGGGCGGACCTTATGCCGACTGGATCGAGACCTATGCGGGCGAGGAGTACCAGGCGCTCGCGCGCGAGACCGGTGCGCTGATCGACGCCGCGCTGGCCCGCCGGATCGGCGAGAGCTTCGAGGCCGCGCCGCGCTGGAGCCGGCTGACGCGGCGCTTCGTGACCGCGACGCGGCTCGAGGCGGGCTTCTGGCAGATGGGCCTTTCGGGGTGAGCGCGCCCGGCGTCACGCTGGCCGGCACCGCCCGGTTCGGCGGCACGGCGCTGTTCGAGGACGTGCGCCTGTCGCTCGCGGCGGGGCAGTGGACCTGCCTGCTCGGCCCTTCGGGCTGCGGCAAGTCCACCCTGCTGCGGCTGATCGCCGGGCTCGAGACCGGTGCAGCCTTTGCCGGCGAGATCGCGGCATCGGACGGGCGCCCGGTGGCGGGGCGGGTGGCCTACATGGCGCAGGACGACCTGTTGATGCCGTGGCTCGACGTGGCGGGCAATGTGGCGCTCGGCGCGCGGCTGCGCGGCGAGGCGGAGGATGCGGGCCGCCGCGACGCGCTGATCGCCCGCCTCGGCCTTGCCGATCATGCCCACAAGCGGCCCGGCGCGTTGTCGGGCGGGCAGCGTCAGCGCGTGGCCCTGGCGCGGACGCTGATGGAGGAGCGCCCCGTCGTGCTGCTCGACGAGCCGTTCTCGGCGCTCGACGCGCGCACCCGGGTCGACATGCAGGAGCTTGCGGCCGAGACGCTCGCGGGCCGCACGGTGCTGCTGGTCACCCACGACCCGGCCGAGGCCGCGCGGATGGGCGACGCGGTGTGGCTGATGGAGGGCGGCGCCCTGTATGCGGTGCCGGTGCCGGGCTCGCCCGCGATCCGCCCGGTATCGGACCCCGAGACGCTGCGCTTCGGGGCCGATCTGCTGACGCGGCTGCGGGCGGCGTGAGACGGCCGGGCGGCACGGACGGCTCGGCGGAGCGCCCTCGGGGGGCATCGAGCCCCCGCTCGGGCGCCCGCGGCCCGGCGCCGTCGGGCCGGCTGGCGAGGGCCGGGCAGGCCGCGGCGGTGACCGGCGCGCTTCTGGCCGCATGGCAGGGGGCGGTCTGGCTCTTCGCGCTGCCGCCCTTCATCCTGCCGGGGCCGCTGCGGGTGCTGGCGGCGCTGCGCGACAACGCCGGCCTGATCGCGCATCACGCCGCGATCACCGCCGCCGAGGTGGCGCTCGGCCTCGTGCTCGGCGTGGCGCTCGGCGCCGCGACGGCGATCGGCCTCGCCGCCTCGCCGCTGGCGCGCGCGCTGCTGCGCCCCGCCCTCGTGGCCACGCAGGCCCTGCCGGTTTTCGCGCTCGCCCCCATCCTGACCCTTTGGCTGGGCTACGGCCTCGCCTCGAAGGTGCTGATGGCCGTGCTCATCATCTACTTCCCCGTCACCTCGGCCTTCTTCGACGGGCTCATGCGCACGCCGCGGGGCTGGCTCGACCTCGGCCACACGATGGGCGCCGCGCCCTGGCGGCTGATGTGGCGCGTGCGGGTGCCGGCGGCGGTGCCGGCGCTCGCCTCCGGCCTGCGGCTCGCCGCGGTCTACGCGCCCATCGGGGCCGTCATCGGCGAGTGGGTGGGCGCGGCGGGCGGCCTTGGCTACCTGATGCTGCTCGCCAACGGGCGCGCAAAGACCGACCTGATGTTCGCCGCGCTGCTGGTGCTCGCCGCGCTGACGCTGGCGCTCTACTGGGCGGTCAACCGCGGCTGCGACCGGCTGACTGCCCGGATGGCCTGAGGCGGCGGCAGACCCCGGCCGGGCAATGGCGTGCCCGGGCCGGGGCCGCCAGGCTCAGGCTGCGGCTACCGTGCCCTCTTCCCCCGGCTTCACGATCAGGCCGAACCCGCCCCAGGTGTCGCCCTTGCGCGGATTGACGTGGAAGCGGCAGAGCGCCTCGTTCATGTAGATCTGATAGACCGGCACGACCCGGTCGAGCGCGGCGAAGAGCTGCGCCTTTCCCTTTCCGGTGCCGTTGCCCTCCCAGAACACGTCGTGGACGAGCATCACGCCGCCCGGCTTGAGGAAGGTCCAGTACTTGGCGACCTCGTCGCGCGTGTGCTCGTACATGTGGCTCGAATCGAGGAAGATCAGGTCGGCCGCCTCGGGGCCGATCTCGCGCCGCAGACGGAACAGCGTCTTTTCCTCGACCGAATTGCCCTCGATCTGCACCAGCCGCTGGTCGGGCCGCAGGTGGGTGCGGAGCCGCGCGGCCGCCTCGGGCAGGTGCTCGAGGTCGATGTCGACGATCGTGGCGTCGGGGGCGAGCAGGCCCGACACCCAGGCGAGCGTGCCCTTGTCGCGCGAGCCCACCTCGACGTAGCAGCGCGCGCCGCGGGCGAGGCGGAAGGCCCGGGCGTAGTCGACGGAGTAGCCGGGCCCGCTCTCGGGCCGGCGGAAGGCGCGGCGGACCTCCTCGACCTCGGCCACCTGCGCCTCGGTCGAGGGAGCGGCGGCCGGCGCGAGCGCGGCAGGAACCCGGCAGAGCACCTCCGGGATGCGCGGCAGGACGAGCGGCTGCGCGACCGCGGCCTCGTGGACGGGGTCGAAATCGGCGGGCAGCGCGTAGCTGCGGCCGGCCGCACTCTCGGCCTCGGCGAAGCCCGGCAGGGCGGCGCGATAGGCGGCCGCATCCTTCCGGCGGGCCGCCAGCCAGAGCGCGGCGAAGCTCTCGGCGAGACCGGCATGCAGCCCGACCGGCGCCGCTTCGGCCGGGTCGGGCGGCAGGTGGGCGGGATCGTCGGAGTAGCCGAAGGCCTGGAAATCCGCGGCGAAGGCGTCGCGCACGCGCTGGATGTCTTCGGGCGTGTAATGCGCGGCGATCTTCCCGGACGCCTCGGTGCGATGCTCTGCCCGGTTGCCGGTCTCTGGAGGCGGCATGCCGAAGCGAGCGGCGAGCCCCTGCAGGAACAGGCCAAGCGCCTCGAGATGGCCGATCGCGTCGTAGGGCAGGAAGGCCGCGCTGGTGCGCGCGGCCTGGCTCGTCCAGTGCACGTCGCGCTCGACGTCGGGCTGGGCGCACACGATCTCGACGAACTCCGAGAAGCTCTCGGGCAGATGGGGCAGGGAATGCTGGCGCAGCCCGGCCTCGGGGTCGTTGGCGGCGCGGATCTTGCCGATCTTGTCGAGATAGCCCGAAAGCAGCCGGGAATAGGGGTTGCGCACGACCGAGAACAGGAAGTGCCGCCGCGCATCGCCGATAAAGCCGGTGACATCCTCGGGGCCGTAATGCGTCCACGGCGTGAGCGACTCGCCGCGCGACTTGGCCCAGCCGTCATTGTGGACCGAGAAATACCCTTCGGAGTCGGGGATGTCGGCGCCGCGGGCCTGCTCGACGCTCCACAGGAAATTCTTGACCTCGGTGTTGGCGGCCTTGCCAACCGGCACGTAGAGATACCCCCCCCGCTCGGAGGCGACGCTGTCGCGCAGGGTGTCGATCACGTTGCGAAAGGACCAGACGGTGGCCGACATCGTGTCGGCGCGCGGGGCGGGGGCGATCATGGGAAGCTCACTCCTTCTGGAACGACAGGGACAGCACGGCCTGCCGGCCGGGACTGGGGGATGCCGGTTCGCACCGGCGGCATCGGGGCGCGCGGCCTCACTGGCGCAGCGCCTGCGAATAGAAGGCGCGGGCGAGGCTGGCGACCTGGCCCGGATCGGCGGCGCACATGGCGCGCGCGGCCTGGCTCAGCATCGTCTGGGTGCCGACCCGCTGGCCCTGCGACCACGGCCACGACATCGACCCCTTGCGGAAGCGGTAGTGCAGCCCGCGCTCGGGCAGGAGCACGCCGACATGGCCCCGGCCGGTGAACTCCAGCCAGAAGGCCCAGTCGTCGGCCTCTCCGTTGCGCCGGGTCGCGTCGAAACCGATCTCGCGCAGGATCTGGCTGCGGATCAGCGCGGTCATGCGGTAGTCGTTCTGCAGGAGATGCAGGTGGTCGCCCAGAAGATGACCCAGCACGCATTCCGCGCTCTCGCCGAAATTCTGCCGCTGCGGCAGCACGGCATCGGGCCGCCGGGGCGAGGCATTCCATGCCTCGAGCGCGTGCTCGAGAAAATCGGGCGCGAGCAGGTCGTCGGTGTCGAGGAACAGAGCGAGGCGCGTGTCGCATTCCTCGGCCAGCGTGTTGCGGGCGGCGAGCAGGCCCGAATTGGGCTGCCGCACGAGTCGGCAGTCGGGCAGCATTGCCTGCGCATAGTCGAACCAGGGCTGGAAGTCGCCCGGCGTGCCGTCGTCGCAGATCAGCACCCGGGGCACGCCCGCGCTCTGCCACGCGAGGCTGTCGACCGTCTCCATGAACTCGGCATCGGGCTTGTAGGCGGGGATCAGAACGGTCACGTCGTCGAGGCAGGCGCGCTCGGTCGTGGCGACGGCATGGGTGCGGATGCGCCGCTTGGCGCGCAGCGCGGCGTCGTAGGTGCGGCCCATGTCTTCGGCGACACGCTCCGGCGCGAGGGTCTCGCGGCAGTGGCGGCGGATCTCGGGCAGGGCGGCGGGCGCCTCGTCGAGGAAGCGCACGACCTGCCGCTGCAGACCGCGGACCGAGCGCATCTGCCCGTCGAGCACGTGGTGGCGCAGGTCGTCGGGAAAGAACTCCGCCATCGGGGTGCCGTGACGGACGATGGGCACCAGACCCGCGTCGATGCTCTCGACGCAGGCGTAGGAAAAGGTCTCGGCCGCGCCGAGGCTGGGGCAGATCGCCCCCGGCTCGAGCAGTGACAGGGCGGTCTCCCGCGGCAGGTAGCCGGTGAAGAACAGGCTGTCGCGCAGCTTGGGGTGGAGCCGGCCGCGCAGGTAGCCGCGCATGTCGTACTTGCGGAACGGCGTGTCGACGATGCGCCCGATCAGGCGGATCTGGCGCAGCGGGCGCACCGCGTGCAGGGCGTTGGCGAGGTAGACGAGCTTGTCGAGCCCCTTCGAGACGGAAATGCGGCCGATATAGGAGATCTCGTCGCGCACCGGCGCAGCGGGCCCCTCCGGCCAGCGGAAGACGTAGGGCTCGCGGGTGACGTGGACGCGCCCGATGCGGTAGCCGTCGAGTCGTTCCGCGGCGGCCTGCGAGGGGGCGATCACGAGGTCGCTCGTGCGGCATTGCTGGCGCTCGCACAGGTGGTCGAGCTCGGCCGCGACCGGCGCGACGATCTGGTCGGCCTCGTAGAAATCCTCGATGAAGCCATGGTTGTAGGTGACGCAGAGACGCCGGGCGGCGCCCCTGCGCGTCTGCATCCGCTGGAAGGCGGCGAGCGCCGGGGCGAGGTAGTCGGTCGCCTCGATCACGTCGACGTCCCATTCCTCGGCCTTGGCGATCAGCCGGTCGGCGAGCCACGTCGACACGCACAGGCTGCGCGACGCCACCGGCAGGATGCGCCATGTCTCGTCGTAGTTGACGTGCTCGACATGCACGTTGTGCTCGTCGAAGGGCGCGGTGTCGGGGGGGCGGGCGGCGCGGTCCCCCTCGGTCCAGGTGAAGAGGAACACCTCGTGGCCCGCCTCCCGCATCGCTGGCACGATATGGGCGAGGTAGGTGGCGATGCCGCCCGCCGGCGCGAAGGGCGTTTCCTTCGAGACGTAGAGGATGCGCATGTCCGGCCTCAGCCCGCCACCGCCGTCACCGACAGCCAGTCCAGGTGGAAGGTGTAGGTGCCGCAGAGAGGCAGCACGAAGATCAGGGTGACCGACTCGGCGTTCTCGATGTCCATCTTCGACAGCGTCTCGGGGGCGACGCGCAGGGCATGCTCCATCGGCATCGTGGTCACGGGCACCTTGTGGTCGAGATGGTCCTCGACCGTGCCGCCCTCGCGCGCGACACGCAGCGTGACGGCATAGTGCGGCGGGATCGCGGCGCGATTGCCCGGCCCGATCTCGAGCGAGGCGACCAGGGCGATGTCGAGCGCCCCGGCGGCGGCGAGCGCGGCGCGGTCGACCGAGGTCTCGAGCGTCACCCAGCGGGGCTTTTCCACGAGGGGAAAGGTCGGGTTGGCCGAGAGACGCGCCGTGCGCACGGTGCCCGCCTGGGGCAGCGCGACATGGGCGGCCTTCATCGTGGCGGCGAGCGCGGCGCCGCCCACCTCCGGATCGATCCCGAACCAGACGCCGGGCGCCACCGGCGCGTAGGGGGTGACGGCGACCGGCGCGAAGGCGGCGCCCTCGGCCAGCAACGCCGAGAGGCCGGTGGGCACGTCGGCCCTGCCGTCGAGCGCGTCGGGGGCGAACTCGGCGAGCTGAGCGGCCGTCTCGGCCTTGAGGGTGCGCACCATGCGCTCCAGCCCTGCAAGGTGGATCATGGTGCGCGACAGGGTCGAGGGCACGCTCTTGCGCAGGGGCGCGCGCGGCGGTGCGGCGGCGTGCGGCACCGGGCCATCGGGGGCAGAGGGGGCCATCGGCGTCTCGGGGTCGCGGTCGAGCATGGTATTCTACCTGTCCTGGGCGCCCGCCGGCCACCGCCGGGCACGGAGCCGCCCTTGCCCGCCCCGGGATGCGTGCCGGCACGCGCCCGGGCGCTGGCCGGCGGAGCCGAGACGCCTCGTTTCGTCCGTCATCAGCGGCAGGGGGCACGCCCGCATGGCGGCGAACCGCCCCGTCGCCACGACTCGCACCCTGTCAGGTTGTCCTTAATGGCGACTTAAGCGCGACGCGCCGGGGTGACCCTCTCCGCCGTCCTGCCGCAACGTCGCCGCCGGCGCCGCTCGGGCCCGGCGGCCGACGGGCCTCAGCGCAGGGCGAGCCAGGCGTTGGCGACCGCGTGGGCGGCGTTGGCGAACATCCGCCGCTGCTCGGCCCGCAGGGTCTCCTGCGCCTCGACGGCGCGGGCCACCGCCGCGTCGATCTGGGCGATATGGGCGTCGATGCGCCGCTCGGTCACGCTGCGGTCGAGCGGGAACTGCGAGCCGATGAAGTAGCGCGAGCCGCCTCCGCGATCGACGAGCGCCTGCAGGAACAGCAGGTTGTCGAAGGCCTCGCCGTCCTTGCGACGGTTGCGGAACACGACCTGCCCCTGTCCGCCCGAGGCCAGCACCTGCCGCGTCTCGGCGCGCGCCGCGTCGTTGGGCAGGTCGGCCTGAAGGAAGCGGCAGTTGCGCCCCGTCACCTCGTCGCGCGCGTAGCCCGTCAGGTCGAGGAAGGCGGCGTTGGCCAGCACCAGCGGGGCGTCGGGCAGCGTGGTGTCGGCCAATGTCAGCGCCACGGGCGAGCGCTCGAACAACTCGGCAAGCCGCTCGAGACCCGGCCTCCCGACGCCGCCTGCCGCAGCGTCGGCCGTTGCGTCGCGCGCCGTGCCGGGGCGCCGGGCCTTGCGTTCGGGGTCGTCCTTGTCGATCATAATCCGGCGTCTTTGCCACATCCTTCGGCGTCGGCGCTAGACTAGAACAGGCGCACGGCGAGCGGAACAGGGCGCTAGAACATGCCGCAGGACGGAGACGTGACAGCAGCGGAGAGCGACTCCGCCGCGCGGGAGGGGTCGGCGCCGCTCATCATCGGCGTGGGCGCCTCGGCCGGTGGCCTCGAGGCGTTCCAGACGCTCCTGTCGCACCTGCCCGAACGGCATGATCTCGCGCTGGTGCTCGTCCAGCATCTCGACCCCGACCACGAGAGCCTGCTGCCCGAACTGCTCTCGAAGCGCACGCACACCCCCGTCCAGTCGATCACCGACGGGATGGAGGTGCGGCCGGGCAACATCTACCTGATCCCGCCCGGCTCGTCGCTGACGCTCGAGGGCGACCGGCTGAGGCTGCAGGCCTTCGACAGCCCGCGCGGCCTGCGCCGTCCGATCGACCGCTTCCTCGTCTCGCTCGCGCAGTCGGCGGGCGCGAACGCCACCGGCATCATCCTGTCGGGCACCGGCTCCGACGGGGCGGTGGGCGTCAAGGCGATCAAGGAGGCCGGTGGCCTCGTCTTCGTGCAGGACCCCAAGCAGGCCAAGTACGACGGGATGCCCCGCTCCGCGCTCGCCACCGGCGCGGTCGACCTCGTGCTGCCCTCGTCCGAGATGGTCGACGTGCTCAACGACTACTACAACCGCCGCTCCGGCATCGAGCCGTCGATCCGCAACGATGCCGAGTTCATCGAGCGGGTGGCCAAGCACGTGCGCTACCGCACCGGGCACGATTTCAGCCACTACAAGGAAGGCACGTTCCTGCGTCGCCTCGCCGTGCGCATGTCGGTGCTCGGCATCGACACGCCGGCGGCCTACCTCAAGGAGCTGATCGACAACAAGGCCGAGGCGGGGCGCCTCTTCCGCGACCTGCTGATCAACGTCACCGCCTTCTTCCGCGACCACGAGGCCTTCGAGGCGCTGCGCGAGAACGTCATTCCCAAGATCGTGCAGTCCCGCGACCGCGACGAGGAGATCCGTGTCTGGGTGCCCGGATGCTCGACCGGGCAGGAGGCGTATTCGATCGCCATGCTGATGGCCGACGAGGCGCGCCGCGTCGATGCCGGCCCCCGCATCGCCGTCTTCGGCACCGACATCGACGACGATGCCCTGCGCGTCGCCCGGCGCGGCGTCTATCCCAACGCGATCGCCGAAGAGGTGCCGGCCGAGTATCTCGAGCGCTACTTCCGACCCACGCCGGGCGGCTACGAGGTGGCGCCCACCTTGCGCGACATCGTGCGCTTCTCGAACCAGTCGATCGTCAAGGATCCCCCGTTCTCGAAGATCGACCTCGTGTCGTGCCGCAACGTGACGATCTACTTCGACCAGGTCCTTCAGGATCTCGCGATCCGCGTGTTCCACTACGCCCTGCGCGAGGACGGCTTCCTGTTCATCGGCCCCTCCGAGAACCCGCCCGTCCTCCAGCGCTACTTCACCGATTTCGTGGCCGGCGCGCGCATCTTCCGCCGTCGGGCGGGGCCGGCGCGCCCCCTCAACCTGCCCAACATCGGCGTGCCCACGATCACGCCCGTCGGCCAGCGCGACGCGATGGCGAGCGAGTTCCAGCAGCGCAGCTACGAGCAGGCGCTGCTCGACCACCACGTGCCGCCCTACATCGTGCTCAACCTGTCGAACGAGGTGATCTACGCGTCAGACGGGGCGGCGCGGTATCTCGCCGTCAAGCCCGGCGCCACCAAGACCGGCGTCCTCCACCTGATCCGCCCCGAGCTCGAGGGCGTCGCGCGGCGGCTCGTCAACCTGGCGCCCGAGCGCGGAGAGCGGTCGGAGCGCGAATACCAGGGCGAGATTGACGGCAAGCCGGTGCGCCTCGTGCTCACGCTGGAGCGGCTGGAGGACGACACGACGCTGCTGGTGCTGCGCGACTACCTCGACCTGCGCGACGACCGGCCCGGCCACGGCGAGGCCGACGACGGCGGCATCACCGACTACGTGCGCGACTTGGAGGAGCAGCTCGACGGCGCGCGCCAGACCATCCGCACCACGGTGGAGGAACTGGAGACCTCGAACGAGGAGCTGAAATCCTCGAACGAGGAGATGATGTCGATGAACGAGGAGCTCCAGTCGGCCAACGAGGAGCTCTCGACGATCAACGAGGAGCTTCAGAACAAGGTCGCCGAGCTCAACGAGGTCAACTCCGACCTGTCGAACTTCATCCATTCCACCCGCATTCCCACCGTCTTTCTCGACGAGGACCTGCGGCTGCGCTCCTTCACGCCCGAGGCGCAGACCGTCTTCCGCTTCGTCGAGCAGGACAAGGGCCGCCGGATCGACGATATCGGCGCCGATATCGATCTGCCGACGGTGGTCAGGCTGTCGCAGGAGGTGCTGGCCACGGGCCAGGCGCAGGAGGCCGAGCTGCAGACGGCCGACGGAAGGGCGGAGATGGTGCTGCGCGTCCTGCCCTACCGCACCGAAAGCGCGCCGGTGGCCGGCGTCGTGTTCACCCTGACCGACGTCACCGAGCTGCGTGCCGGCGCCCGCGAGATCGAGCACCAGCGCGCCCAGGCGCAGAAGAACCTCGCCGAGATCGAGGAGCTCTACCGCGTCTCTCCCCAGGCGATGGCGCTCATCGACCGCGACATGCGCTTTCTGCGCGTCAACCGGCGCATGGCCGAGATCGACGGGGTGTCCATAGACGAGCATTTCGGCCGCACCGTGGCCGACGTCATGCCAAGGCTCGGCGACCAGATGGCGCCGCCCGTCCGCGAGGTGTTCGAGCGGGGCGAACCGGTGCTCGACCGCCGCATTTCGGGCCATACCGAGGCCCATCCCGAGCAGGAGCGGGTGTGGGAGGTCGACTGGTATCCGATCATGGAGCACGGCGCCGTCCGCGCCGTCGGCGTCAACGTGCGCGACGTCACCCACCAGGCCGACATGAGCCGCGAGCTGCAGCGGGTAATGAAGGAACTGCAGCACCGCGTGAAGAACATGCTCTCGAACGTGCTCGCGCTGGTGAACCGCGCCCGCCGCGAGGCCACCACCGACGTCGAGGTGTTCGAGACGCTCGCAAAGCGGATCGAGGCGCTGGCCAATACCCACAAGCTGCTCACGACCGCCAACTGGGGCGCTGCGCGTATCCGCGACATCCTCGAGCCCGAGCTCTCCGCCGTCTACGGCGCCGACCGGGTGCGCCTGCGCGGCCCCGACCTTCTGCTCAACGCCCGCGCCACCCTGTCGGTCGGCATGGCGATCCACGAACTCGCCACCAACGCCGCCAAATACGGCGCCTTCTCCAATGCCGGCGGCACCGTCGCCCTCTCCTGGAGCCGCCTCGACGAGGGCGAGGGCGAGATCGTGCGCATGGTCTGGGAAGAGGGCGGCGGGCCGGAGGTGTCCGGCCAGGGCAGGCAGGGCTTCGGCAGCCAGCTCATCGTCTCGACCATCGAGGGCGGGCTCGAGGGCCGGGTCGAGATGGACTGGCGGCGCGAGGGCCTGCGCTGCACCATCGAGTTCGACTACGATCTCGCCCGCGAGAACCTCCTGGACGTGAGCGCCGATGCGGCCGAGTGACTGCGCGCTCCTGTATCTCGAGGACGAGATCATCGTCGCCCTCGATACGGCCCAGACGCTGGAGGACATGGGCTTCGCCGAGGTGCGGCTGGTGCACAACCTGCGCCGCGCAAGGTCGGAGGCAGAGGCCAAGTTGCCGGATTGCGCGCTGCTCGACGTCAACATCGCCGGCGAGGGCCTGAGCATCGAGTTCGGGCAGGGACTGATGGCGCGGGGCATCCCGGTCGTGTTCGCCTCGGGCTACAACCGCCACGAGATGGAGGCTGAGCATGCGGGCCTCGTCTTCGTCGAGAAGCCCCTCAGCGCCGCCGCCATCGCCGACGCCTTCGACCGCGCCGGTCTCGCGCCCGGCGCGCATGGGCAGGGCGGCTGACCCGTCACGCGCGGGTCACGGTGCGCTGGCAGGAGCGGGGTGCGTGGATCGGAGGACAGGATGCGCGACGAGACGTTCGAGGCGCCGGGCCGGTTCTGGCGCGGCAACCTGCATTGTCACTCCACCCTGTCGGACGGGGCGCTCGCGCCGGCCGAGGTCTGTCGCCGCTACCGCGACGAAGGCTATGATTTCATCTCGCTGACCGACCACTTCGTCGGCCCCTTCGGCTATCCCGTCGCCGACACGAAACCCTTCCGCTCGAACGGCTTCACCACCATTCCCGGTGCCGAGCTCCATTCCGGTGCCCTGCAGAACGGCGAGCTCTGGCACATCCTCGCCGTCGGTCTGCCCGAGGATTTCGCCCCCTCCCAAACGCCGCGGATGGTGCCTGTCGAGGGCCAGGAGACGGGGCCGGAGCTTGCCGCCCGCGCCCGCGCCGCAGGCGCCTTCGTGGCCATCGCCCACCCCGAATGGTCGGGGCTGACCGAGGCCGACGCGCTCTCGCTCGAAGCAGCCCACGCCGTCGAGGTCTACAACCACGGCTCGGAGGTTGAGACCGACCGCGGCCGCGGCTTCCACACGCTCGACCGGCTGCTCGAGGCGGGCCGGCGCCTGACGCTCGTCGCCACCGACGACGCCCACTTCAAGACGGCCGACCATTTCGGCGGGTGGGTGATGGTCAAGGCCGGGGAGAACGACCCCGACGCCCTGCTCGCCGCGCTCAAGGCGGGCCGGATGTATTCGTCGACCGGCCCGCAGATCCACCGCGTGACGTGGGAGGCCCGCGCGGTCGAGGTCGCGTGCTCGCCTGCCGTCACCGTGGCCGCGCTCGGCCCCGGCAGCGCGGCGGCGGTCGTCGACGGCCTGTCGATGACGCGCGTCAGGCTCCCTCTCGGCCGCCTCGTCGGCGCGCCCTGGACGCGCCTCGTCGTCACCGACGCCGCCGGCCGCAAGGCCTGGACCAACCCGGTATTCCCCGGCTGAGCCGCCGGCGTCGGGCAGGTAGGGCAGACAGGCGGCCCGGCGCCCCGCCCGCCCACCCGCGCCGGGCCGCCTGTCTGCCCTGCCTGCGGCTGAGCGCTCTGCCGCAGGCAGGGAGCGCCACCGGTGGCTGGACCGGAAAGATGCAGGAGTTGAGGCCGCAGGACCCCCCCGCCTGCGCCACCCTGCCGGCTTCTTTCTGTCTGCAATACGCACGGCGCGGCGATTGCCACCAGCGCGAGCAATGGGCCTTGGCGCAGGGTTGCCCCGCGTCGAGCGTTCGCTTTATTGGAACGGTATGGCCGAACTCAACTACAAGCACCTGCGCTATTTCTGGGCCGTCGCCCATGACGGCAATCTCACCCGCACGGCCGAGCGGCTGAACCTGTCGCAATCGGCGCTCTCCACCCAGATCCGCAAGCTCGAGGAGAGCCTCGGCACGAAGCTCTTCGAGAAGCAGGGCCGCGGCCTCGCCCTGACCGAGGCGGGCCGGATCGCCCGCGACCATGCCGACGCGATCTTCTCGGCCGGGGCCGAGCTCGCCGCCACTCTCGCCCAGAGCACGGGCGCGCGCCGGGTGCTGCGGGTCGGCGCGCTCTCGACGCTGTCGCGCAACTTCCAGCTGTCCTTCCTGCGCCCCCTGATCGGGCGTGCCGACGTGGAGGTGGTGTTGCGCTCGGGCCCCCAGCCCGACCTGCTCGCCCAACTCGAGGCGCACCGGCTCGATCTAGTGCTGCTCAACGCCGCCCCGCCCCGCGACGCGGCAACCCCCTGGATCGCCCGGCAGATCGACGCCCAGCCTGTCAGCCTCGTCGGCACGCCCGGGCTCCTCGCCGGCCGGTCGGACCTGACCGAGATCCTGTCGGCGGAGCCGCTGGTGCTGCCGACGATCGAGAGCCCCCTGCGCGGCGGGATCGACGCGCTGCTGGGGCGGCTCGGCATCGCACCCCGGATCGCGGCGGAGGTCGACGACATGGCGATGATCCGCCTCCTCGCGCGCGAGGGCGCGGGTCTCGCCGTGGTGCCGGCCATCGTGGTGGCCGACGAGCTCGCCGCTGGCACGCTGGTCGAGGCGCACCGGTTCGAAGATCTCGCCGAGACCTTCACCGCCGTCACGCTGGAGCGGCGCTATCCCAACCCGCTGATCGGCGAGCTATTCGCCGCCTGAGAGGGGCGGACGGGCCGCAACGGGGCGCCGGGGGCCGGTCATGCGCTTCGGCTGTCGCTGCCGGAACGGACCGGCGCCGGCGTCCGCGCCGTCGCCCCTGCGCCGTCTGGCCCCGCCAAAGCGCCGAGCGCCAAGACGGGTCTGCCAGCCTTCCGCGATCCTTCCCGTTCCAGGGGCAACGCCGGCGATGCGCCGGGGCAGGGGCCGGCCGGACGTTGCTGCCTCTCCGCCCCCGGACCGCCTCCGCAGCCGCCAGGGGGGAAGCGCGTGCGCGCAGCCCGCGCCGGCGACGTGCGAGCCCCGAAGCCCGCTCCGCCGGGCTTGCGGCGACCCTGCCGAGCGGGGCGGTGCCGCTGTCTTGCGCCACTGCCCCACACCCGCCGGCAGGCGGCACGGAGGCCCTCTCGCGGCGGCAAACGCTCCGGATCGGCTCCGTCGATCCCGCCTGCGGCCGATGCTTCGCGGCCGCGGTTTCGGGCACCGGCTCGTGTCGATGCCCTCCGTCGCCTCCAAGCAGCGGCGTGGATCTCTCGACAGGGCGGTTCCGTGCCGCGCGCCTCGCAAAGCGGCGGGGAAACGGCTTGACAGGGCGACCCCCGGGGTGTTCAAGGCGCCGATGTATTGCGGGGGCGCCCCGGCCCGGCCGGGCGGCGCCCCTTTCCAGTCCGAGCTTCAGGGGATGAACCGATGTCGCGCGTCTGCGAACTGACCGGCAAGGGCCCGATGGTGGGCAACAATGTCAGCCACGCCAACAACAAGACCAAGCGGCGCTTCCTGCCCAACCTGCAGGACGTGACGCTGATCTCCGACACGCTGGGCCGGTCGGTGCGCCTGCGCATCGCCTCGTCGGCGCTGCGCACCGTCGATCACCGTGGCGGCCTCGATGCCTTCCTGGCCCGCGCGAAGGACGACGACCTCTCGCCCCGCGCCCTCAAGCTCAAGCGCGAGATCGAGAAGGCGCAGGCCGGCTCTGCCGCCGCCTGAGCGCCTCTCGCTGCGCGCCCCCGTCCGCGAACGGGTGCCGCGGCCGCCTCCGCGACACCGTGACCGCCCCGCCCCCCGGCGGGGCGTATTCCTTGCGCTTCCCGAACGACGGGTTTGCTCCTAGAACGACGCGCATGCGGCGCGCTCCCGGCCTCCTTGCGCTTCTCACCGCGCTCGTCCTCGGCCTCGCGACCGTGGCCGCTGGACATGCGCGCGGGCACGCGCAGCACGCCGGCGCCATCGTCATCTGCACCGGCGAGGGTGTCGTCACGGTTCTTGTCGACGCCGAGGGCCAGCCGGTCGAGCGGCGGGTGCTATGCCCTGACTGCGTGCTGTCTCTTCTCGCCTGTGCCGGTGTCCCGCCCGGCGCGCTTCCCGCCACGTTGCCGCGTCTCGCACCGCTCCCCCTCCGCCCGGCGGCGCAGGTCGCGACGGGGCGCCCGCTGGGGATACAGGAGGCGCGCGCTCCTCCGTCGCCCGCCTGACGGCGCCGCATCCCACCGCCTCGTGCGTGAGGGGGCGCCGGCGCCTTGCGTGTCGCATCCAGGTCCCCGTCCTGCGCCGCCGCGGAAGCGGCGCGCGCCCCACATGTGGAGTTCGTCATGACCCTCAGAATCTCCTTCGCGGCCGCCGCCGCGCTTCTCGCCCTCGCCCCCGCCGCCCTTGCCGAGGACATCGAGGTGCGCGACGCCTATGCCCGCGCCTCCTCGCCCGCCGCCATGTCGGGGGCGGCCTTCATGGAAATCGTCAACACCGGCAGCACCGACGACCGCCTGGTCTCCGCCGCCTCCGACATCGCCGCCCGCGTCGAGTTGCACACCCACGTCATGGAGGGCGACGTGATGCGCATGGTCCATGTCGAAGAGGGCTTCGAGCTGCCCGCCGGCGAGACGGTGTCGCTCGAGCGGGGCGGGCGTCACATCATGTTCATGGGCCTCGCCGGGCCGATGGAGCAGGGCGAGACCGTCGCGGTGACGCTGACCTTCGAACAGGCAGGCGACATGCTCGTCGAGATCCCCGTCGATCTCGACCGTCAGGACTGACACCGCTGACCTTGCGTCCGCCCCCCGCCGGGGGCGGCCGCGCTCACGATCTGTTCACGTCTCGCGCCTAGGGTCGCAGCGGGCGGAGCAGCGCCGCCCGCACCAAGCGGCAGCAGGTCGGGCATGGAAGACGTGACATTCCGGGGCGCGGGCTCCCGCACGAGCCACGGCACTGGCTACGGCACGGAGCACTGCACTCGACACGGCACGGGCCACGGCACGGGCCACGGCGCCGGCTGTTGCAGGCGTCTTGCCCCATCTCGCGGCGCCCGCGCCTGCAGGTCGTCCCGCTCGGTCGCGGGGGTCGCCATCGGGATCGCCGCCGGATCGGAGGCGCCCGCCGGCCCGGCCCTCGAGGTGCGCCCGGGCCAGCGCCGGACCGGCCTGCCAGCGACCCACCCGGCTGTCGGATGATCCCCAGCCGCCCCGACCGCCCCGGCAGCCGGCGCCGGGCGCTGCGGCGCCGCGCGAGCCTGATCCTCGTCGCGATTGCCCTCTCGGTGGCGACGGGATTCGCCGGCTACGCCGCGCTTCAGCGCACGAGCGAGTTCAACCGGCGCAACTTCGTCCACCTCTCCAACGTCGCCGAGGCCCGCCTGCTGATCGACTACGTCGCCACGCCCGACGACATGCGCGCGGTGATGACCTATGTCGAGCGCGCCCTCGACGAGGCGCGCTGGTGCCTCGAGACGTCGACGCGCCTCGAGAAGGCGGTGCTGCGCCTGCTCGATGCCGAGGGTGCGTTGCGCCTGTGCGAGGCCGATCTGCGCGCGGGCGAGCAGGCGACAGAGCTCGTGAACTCCTACTATGACGGGCGCGTCGGCCTGCAGACCGCGATCGCCACCCTGTCGACCAAGATCGCCGACATGATGGCCTATTCCGCCGCGTTCGAGCCCTATGTCGCGCGGGTGGAGCGGCAGGCGCTCGCCGCCGTCATGCTGGCCTCGGCGGTGCTCGGGGCTGTCCTCACCACGCTCGTGTGGCGGGCCAACCGCACGACCCTCGCGCTTTGGGATGCCGCCCAACGCGAGCGAAAGCGACTCGACGCTGCGCTCGCCGCTGTCGACGAGGGCTTCGCCATCTACGATTCGCGCGACCGGTTGCTCGCCTGCAACGAGGCCTACCGCCAGCTCTCGTCCGACTCGCCCGAGCGCGTCGTGCCGGGCCTGACGCGTGCCGAGATCATGCGCAGCGCGCTCGCCGGCGGCAGCTATGGTGCCGTCGCACCCGGCACGCTCACGGCGCTGGTCGAGGCCTACCTCGCCCGCCTCGAGGCAGGCCTCGCGGTCGAACTGGTCACCGAAGACGACCGTTACATCCACGCCCGCCAGACGGCCTCGGCAACGGGCGACCGCGTGGTGGTGCTCTCCGACCGCACGTTGCACCGCCGGCAGGAGATCGTGCAGCGCCGCCATGCCGAGGCGCTCGCCGCCGCCAACCGGGAGGTCGAGCGGCAGGCCCGCGAGGACGCGCTCACCGCGCTTCCCAACCGCCGCGCCTTCGAGGAGGCGCTGGCGCAGCGCGGCGCCGCGCGCGAGGCGGCGCGCGTGCCCGGTGTCGCCGTGATCGGCGGGGCGGACGAGGTGGTGCTCGTGCGCATCGATCTCGACGATTTCAAGTATGTCAACGACGTGTTCGGCCATGCCGTGGGCGACGCCGCTCTGCGCCATGTCGCCGACATCCTGCGCGACGAGACACGCGCGGGCGACCTCGCGGCGCGGATCGGCGGCGACGAGTTCGTGCTGCTGCTCGCCCCCGGCTGCGACACCGCCGCCGCCCGCGCGCTGACCGAGCGCCTCAAGGCTCGCCTCGCCGAACCGATGGAGCACGAGGGCAAGGTCTGCCGGCTCTCGGCGAGCTGCGGCATCGCCGCGTCGTCCTCGGGCGCGAAGGACAGCGACGAGCTGCTCTGTTTCGCCGACACCGCGCTCTACGAGGCCAAGGCGCGCGGCCGCGCCCGGGCCGAGCTCTTCACGCCGGCGATCCATGCCCGCCTCGCCCGCAACCGCCGCCTCGCCGACGAATTGCGCGAGGGGCTCGAGAACGGCGAGTTCGAGCCGTTCTTTCAGCCCCAGTTCGACGCGCGCAGCCTGACGATCACGGGCGCAGAGGTGCTTGCCCGGTGGCGCCGCCCGGACGGGCGGCTGCGCCAGCCCGGCGACTTCCTCGAGATCGCGGGCCAGTTGCGCCTCACCGCCGAGATCGACGCGGCGATCCTCGACCGGGCCGCGCAGACGGTCGCGCTCTGGCAGAAGCTCGGGGTCTGCCCGCCCAAGCTCGCCTTCAACGTCTCGTCCCAGCGGATGCACGAGCCAGGCCTCCTCGAGGCCGCGCGCCGCCTCGCGGGGCAGGGGCCGCGCATCGCCTTCGAACTGCTCGAGTCGACCATGATCGAGGAGGAGAGCCAGGTCTTCGCCTTCCATCTCGACGCGTTGAAGGAGGCCGGCATCGGCATCGAGATCGACGATTTCGGCTCGGGCCGCGCCTCGGTGCTCGGCGTCATCCGGGCCGGGCCCGACACGCTCAAGATCGACCAGCGGCTGATCCGCCCGCTTCCGCAACGCGAGTCCATGCAGCGCATGGTGCGCGCCATCGTCGAGATCGGCCGTGCGCTCGACGTGTCGATCACCGCCGAGGGGGTCGAGACGATGCAGCACGCCCGGATGCTCACCCGCATCGGCTGCGACACGCTGCAGGGCTACGCCTTCGCCCCGCCGCTCACGGCCGATGCTTTCGCCGAATACGCACGCGCCTACGTCGCCCCCGGCAGCCAGCGCAGCGAAAGCGCGGGCTGAGCCCTGCCCGGCGCGATCACTCGGGCAGCGCCGCCTGCCGGGTCTCGCCGTCGCCCGGCCCCGCGCCGAGGCCGCGATACCAGGCGACGATCAGCGCGCGCTCGGCCGGCTCCATCCACGACAGGTTGGCCGGCGGCATCGCGTGGCTCACACCGGCCTGCAGGTAGATCTGGCGCGCATGGGCGGCGATCTGCGCGTCGGTCACCAGCGCCACGCCGCCGGGCGCAGAGGCCAGGCCCGGCCAGTTCGGCTGCTCGGCGTGGCACATCGAGCAGCGGCCGAGCACGATGTTGCGCACCTCCTCGAACTCGGGCGCCGCCAGTGCCCGCGCATGCCGCTCGGGCACCGCGCTCGCCACCTCCTCGGCGCCGTCCACGCGCCACGCCGGCGCGGTCGAGAGCGCCACGATCGCGGCGAAGACCGCCGCCGTCGCCCCCCATGTCCACCACGGGCGGCCGCGCCGGGCGTGCATCGAGTTGAAGAAGTGGCGGATCGTGACGCCCATCAGGAACACCAGCGCCGCGATGATCCAGGCGTATTCGGTGCCGAACGCGAGCGGGTAGTGGTTCGACAGCATCAGGAAGATGACCGGCAGCGTCAGGTAGTTGTTGTGGGTCGAGCGCAGCTTGGCGATGCGGCCGTAGTCGGGGTCGGGTTTGCGGCCTGCCTTGAGGTCGGCCACCACCACCTTCTGGTTGGGGATGATCACCATCGCCACGTTCGCCGTCATGATCGTGGCGGTGAAGGCGCCGAGATGCAGCAGCGCCGCCCGGCCGGTGAACACCTCGTTCAGCCCCCACGACATCGCTACGATGATGACGAAGAGCACCCCCATCAGCAGCGTCGGCCGGTGGCCGAGCGGGCTGCGGCAGAGCGCGTCGTAGAGCAGCCAGCCCACCACGATCGTTCCCGCCGAGATCGCGACCGCTCCCCAGAGCGGCAGGTCGGCCTTGCCGGGATCGACCAGGTAGAGCTCGGCCCCGAACCAGTAGAGCACGACGAGCAGCGCCGCGCCCGAGAGCCACGTCCAGTAGCTTTCCCATTTGAACCAGGTGAGATGCTCGGGCATGTGCTCGGGCGCGACGGCGTATTTCTGGATGTGGTAGAAGCCGCCGCCGTGCACCTGCCATTCCTCGCCGGTCACGCCCGCAGGCTGGCCCGCCCGCTTCGTCAGCCCGAGATCGAGCGCGATGAAGTAGAACGACGAGCCGATCCAGGCGATCGCGGTGATGACGTGCAGCCAGCGAAGGGCAAAGGCCGCCCACTCCCAGAGGACGGGCCCGATCATGAGGTCTGTCATGCGCTCTCTCCCCGTGTCGCCAGCGTGTTAGCCGGTTTCCGCCCGGGGCGGAACGGGGCGATGGCTGGGCCGACGGGGCAGAGCGCCGCACGGCGCGATCTGCCTGCGCGCCGGGCGCCCGTGCCCTCAGCTTCCGCGATAGGTGGAGTAGCCGAAGGGCGAGAGCAGCAGCGGGACGTGGTAATGGCTCGCCTCGGCCATCCGGAAGCGCACCGGCACGTCGCCGAGAAACGTGGTCGGCAGGCCGGCGGCCGCGAGGTAGGCGCCCGCGGCGAAGACCAGTTCGTACTCGCCGGTGGCGAACCGCTCCGCGGGCAGGATCGCGCCGTCGGTGCGCCCGTCCGCGTTGGTCACCGCTTGCGCCACCCTGTCCCGTGCGCCCCCCTCGATCCGGTAGAGCGTGATGGCGAGGCCCGCCGCGGGCCGCCCCTGCGCGGTGTCGAGAACGTGGGTGGTCAGGTATCCGGCCATCGGCGCCTCCTTTCCGCCTGACTACCGGGCCGCGGCGGGGAGGGGAAGCGGTGACACCGCGCCGGTCTCCTGCTAGGCAACGCGCATGCCCGCGCCGCGCCTGCTCTTCGTCTGCCTCGGCAACATCTGCCGGTCGCCCACCGCCGAGGCGGTCACGCGCGCGCTGGCCGAGGCGCGCGGCCTGCCGCTCTCGATCGACAGCGCCGGCACCGGCGACTGGCACCTGGGCGAGCCGCCCGACCGGCGGATGCGCGATGCCGCGGCGCGGGCGGGCTACGACCTGGGCGATCTGCGCGCCCGGCAGGTGACGGCCGACGATTTCGGCCGCTTCGACATTCTCTACGCGATGGACCGGCAGAACCTGCGCGATCTCGAGGCGCTCCACCCCGGGGGAGAGTCGGCCGAGCTGCGCCTCTTTCGCGGCCATGACCCAGAGGGCGGCGCGGGGCGGGCCGCGGACGTGCCCGACCCTTATCTCGAGGGCGGCTTCGACGGGGTGGTGCGCCTGATCGAGCGCACCTCCACCCGCCTGCTCGACGAGATGGCACGCGACGGGCTGGCCTGAGGCCTGCTCCGCTGCGACGCGGCCGGATCAGCCGCAGATATCTGCGGCCGACCGGGCGTAGTCGCGCCACCGGCTCCAGAACGCATCGTCGGCCGGCGTGTCCGACTTGCGCACTTCCTGCGCCCGCTGCGGATCGCGGAAGAAGCGCGCGGCCTTGCGCTGGTCGCGGGTGGTGAGCATCTGGTCGGCCACCCGCTGGATGCACGAGCAGAGCGCCGGGTTGGCCGCCCTGCGGTCGGACGCATTGCAGGCCCGCTCGATACGGCCGGCCTCGGCCTGCGTCGCGGGCAGCACGACCGCCGCCGGCAGGGCGAGCGAAAAGACGAGAAGGGAGGTGCTCAGAAGTCGCATGGGTCTTGCCTCGTATGATGGGCACCCGCCTCTTGTGGATCACTCCGGGCGGTATGCCGGTGCGCGCGAGTCCGTCAACTACATTATCCCCGAAACATCAACAATAAGCGAGTCATTCTTCATCCGCACGCGCGAGGGCATTGTCGCTAGGACACCCGCCGCGCGGGCCCGCCGCCCGGCGGGCCGCATGCCACGGGCGGCGCCTCAGGGCAGGGGCGCGCTCAGGGTTGCCGCCGAGGCCGACAGCACCTGGTCGGCCGAGCCCACGATCAGCGGGTCGGGCGGGCAGGCGATCTCGGGATCCTTCCCCGGATAGTCGAGCGACGACAGGAAGTGGCGCATGCAGTTCAGCCGCGCCCGCTTCTTGTCGTTCGACTTCACGATCGTCCACGGCGCGTCCGCCGTGTCGGTGTAGAAGAACATCGCCTCCTTCGCCTCGGTGTAGTCCTCCCACTTGTCGAGGCTCGCCTTGTCGATGGGGCTGAGCTTCCACCGCTTGAGCGGATCGGTCTCGCGCGCCTTGAACCGCGCCCGCTGCTCGCGGCGCGTCACCGAGAACCAGTACTTGTAGAGGCGGATGCCCGAGCGCACGAGCATCCGCTCCAGCTCCGGCGCCTGCCGCATGAACTCGAGGTATTCGTGCGGCTCGCAAAAGCCCATCACGCGCTCGACGCCCGCGCGGTTGTACCACGAGCGGTCGTAGAGCACGATTTCGCCGGTCGTGGGCAACTCGGCGATGTAGCGCTGGAAGAACCACTGGCCCTTCTCTTCCCAGGTGGGCTTGTTCAGCGCCACCACCCGCGCCGAGCGCGGGTTGAGGTGCTCGGTGAACCGCTTGATCGTGCCGCCCTTGCCGGCCGCGTCGCGCCCCTCGAACAGCAGCACGAACTTCTCGCCGGTCTCCTGCGCCCAGAGCTGCACCTTCAGCAGCTCGGCCTGCAGCGCCGCCTTCTCGGCCTCGTACTGCCGGCGGCCCATCCTGCGCTTGTAGGGATAGCGCCCCTGCTCGAAGCTCACCGGCGGTGCGTCGGCGTGCTCGATCCGCGTGTCCACCTCGATGCCTTCGGCCTCGGCCGCCTCGATCAGATCCGTCCGCCCATCCGCCATCCCGCGCTCCTGCATGCTTTCGTGTACGACTCGCCTGCTCGTGCCGCATCGCGGCACGGCGCGCCTTGCGCTGGGTCAAGAAGCCTCCCCGGTGGGCGGCGCGGTGTGGCGCGGTGGCCAGCGTCGCCTCCGGCGGCCGCCTGTGCGGCCGGCCTGGATGCGGAGACGGACAGCGGCTGTCTCTCAGGCCGACCGGGCACGACGGCCACTGGATTCCGACGCCAATTGGCGTATGTGTCGCCCAGCCCGGCGCGCCGCGCGCCGCCCGTCATGCCAGAGGCCCGATGACCGACCGCTCGCTGATCCGCAACTTCTCGATCGTCGCCCATATCGACCACGGCAAGTCCACCCTGGCCGACCGGCTGATCCAGCTGACCGGCACCGTGGCCGAGCGCGACATGAAGGACCAGCTGCTCGACGCGATGGACATCGAGCGCGAGCGCGGCATCACCATCAAGGCGAACACCGTCCGCATCGAGTACCCCGCGAAGGACGGCAAGACCTACATCCTCAACCTGATCGACACGCCCGGCCATGTCGATTTCGCCTACGAGGTCAGCCGCTCGATGCAGGCCGTCGAGGGCTCGCTGCTGGTGGTCGACGCCACGCAAGGCGTCGAGGCGCAGACCCTCGCCAACGTCTACACCGCGATGGAGGCCGACCACGAGATCGTCCCCGTCCTCAACAAGATCGACCTGCCCGCCTCCGAGCCCGAGCGCGTGATCGAGCAGATCGAGGACGTGATCGGCATCGAGGCCACCGATGCCTGCCTGATCTCGGCCAAGACCGGCGTCGGCATCCCCGACGTGCTCGAGGCCATCGTGCAGCGCCTGCCGCCCCCCAAGGAGGGCGACGCCGACGCGCCGCTCAAGGCCATGCTCGTCGACTCGAAATACGACCCCTATCTCGGCGTCGTCGTGCTGGTGCGGGTGATCGACGGGGTGCTCCGCAAGGGCCAGAAGATCCGCATGATGAAGACCGGCGGCACCTACGAGATCGACCGCGTGGGCGTCTACCGCCCCGCCATGACCGACGTGGGAGAGCTCGGCCCCGGCGAGATCGGCTACATCACCGCCTCGATCAAGCAGGTGCGCGACACCCGCGTGGGCGACACGATCACCACCGTGACCAAGCCCACCGACACCCCGCTGCCCGGCTTCAAGCCCTCGATCCCGGTGGTCTTCTGCGGCCTCTTCCCCGTCGACAACGCCGAGTTCGAGGATCTGCGCGACGCCATCGAGAAGCTCGCCCTCAACGACGCCTCCTTCACCTACGAGATGGAGACGTCGGCCGCGCTGGGCTTCGGCTTCCGCTGCGGCTTCCTCGGGCTCTTGCACCTCGAGGTCATCCGCGATCGGATCGAGCGCGAATACGGGCTGGAGCTGATCACCACCGCCCCCTCCGTCGTCTACCACGTCTTCACGCGCGACGGCGAGATGCACGAGCTGCACAACCCCGCCGACATGCCCGACCCCGCCAATGTCGACCGGATCGAGGAGCCGCGGATCAAGGCCACCATCCTCGTGCCCGACGACTATCTCGGCGACGTGCTCAAGCTCTGCCAGGACAGGCGCGGCATCCAGCTCGACCTGACCTATGCCGGCTCCCGCGCGATGGTGGTGTACGACCTGCCGCTCAACGAGGTGGTGTTCGACTTCTACGACCGGCTGAAATCGGTGACCAAGGGGTATGCCAGCTTCGACTACGAGATCACCGGCTACCGCGCCGACAACCTCGTCAAGATGCAGATCCTCGTCAACGACGAGCCGGTGGACGCGCTGGCGATGATGGTCCACCGCGACCGGGCCGAGAGCCGCGGCCGCCAGATGTGCGAAAAGCTGAAGGAGCTGATCCCCCGCCACATGTTCAAGATCCCGATCCAGGCGGCGATCGGCGGCCGCGTCATCGCCCGCGAGACGCTCTCGGCCATGCGCAAGGACGTGACGGCGAAGTGCTACGGCGGCGACGCCACCCGCAAGAAGAAGCTGCTGGAAAAGCAGAAGGCCGGCAAGAAGAAGATGCGCCAATTCGGCAAGGTCGACATCCCGCAGGAGGCGTTCATCAACGCGCTCAAGATGGATTCATGAGGCGTGCGGGCTTGCCCGCACCACCGACCCTCCCAACCAGAACCGACGCGCAGTCCCGTAGCCACCGCTCACCGTCCCGCCCGGCGTTCACGCCGGGCAGCGCCCGACCCGCCCCCCCGGGGCGGGCGCTTCTCGCCCACCCCGCGGGCCGGGCGCTGCCCTCGGTGCTGAGCGTGACCGTGGGCTTCCCCCATCCAATCGCATACGATACCGTCTCTTGGAACTGGAGTGGGGGAACGCATGTGTCCATTTCGGCTGAAAGCGTGCGGTTCGATGACGACGCGATGTGGGTGACGCTGGCCGACGGGCGGGTGATCGGCGTGCCTCTCGCATGGTTCCCACGCCTGCTCCACGCCCGCCCCGAAGAGCGCGCCACCGTCGAGATCAGCCCCTTCGGCCTCCACTGGGAGGCGCTCGACGAGAACATCTCGGTCGCCGGCCTGCTGGCGGGCCGCGGCGATCAGGCGGCGGGGCCGGAGGCGGCGTGAGCAGAGGCATTACGATGATATTTGTGCGGCCGCTGGTTCTGCGTCTATTTCATGATCTTCCTCCAGGGGCTCGAGACCTTGGCATTTTCGAGGCCAAGGCGGCAATGAAGCCAATGGGGCCTTCCCTTTGCCTCGCTGTTGCGTGGCAAGAAATAGGTGTTGATTTCTTTGAGAGCGCTCGTGACCCACAATGGCTTCTTGACTTTGTCGAGGGACTCGACACGGCTGTGGAGGCATTGCGGGACAAATACGCGGCTATAGTCGGAGAGCTTGGCGTGGTTAGGGGGCTTGACGTCTGGGGTTACCGGATTGTCTCTTGCAACGAGGCGGAGGTAGCACCTTTAGCCCGCCTTATTCATCGAAATCGGGGGTAATGGCTGGCGTGCCCGCGAAAGCTCTGTAGAATCAAGTTGCTACACCAAGTCCGACAGCAGCCCTCGGAGCACGCCATGGGTGAAACGCTACAGCCGGTCGTCACGGGCTTCAACAAGTCCCTGCGGGTCGAGAGCCGCGCCG
>NZ_QPLK01000010.1 GCF_003340565.1 Rhodovulum sp. 12E13
AACGCGTGCTCCGCGCCGGCGCCAGGCTCGTCCTCTCGGGCCGCCGGATGACGCTCGCGCTCTCCAGCAGCGCCGCGCCCTTCTGGGCTCTCCTCTGGCCGAGGATCGACAGGATGCACTGGGCCGGCCCCTGACCACGACCGCCTGAACATCTCCGGCTCCGACACCACCGCCGCGCCCGGCGGCCCGGTCCGACATGCACCGCGACTGCCCACGGACCCGCCTCGCACCGCGTCGAAGGGCCCACGCGCACCGTCAACAGGCGTCGCGCCGCTCGGGAGGGTCTGCACAACCCTCGACCGGTCCTCACGACCGGCCCACGACCGCCAAATCCGCCGCTCAGACGCATTCGGTGAATACTGCGGGCTCAACCGGGGTGGCCGAACTCGTCCTGTTCACCCTGTCCGTCATCTTCGACACCGCGCTGCCGCTGACGCCGGTGCAGCTTCTCTGGCTGAACCTGGTGACAAACGGCATCCAGGACATCGCGCTGTCCTTCGAGAAAGGCGAGCCCGGCGTGCTGAAAAGGCGACCGCGCGATCCCGACGAGCGCATCTTCAATCGGCTGATGATCGAGGAAGTCCTGGTTTCAGGCGTGTACATGGGGCTCGTGGCCTTCGCCGTCTTCCATTTCCTGACGGCCGAGATGAATTTCGACACTTTCGAGGCGCGCAATCACCTTCTGCTTCTGATGGTGCTGTTCGAGAACGTCCACGCCTTCAACGTCCGTTCCGAGACGCGCTCCGCCTTCCGTATTCCGCTCGGCAACAACTGGCTCCTTGTCGGCGCTGTCATCGCCTCTCAGGGCGCGCACATCCTTTCGATGTTCGTCCCCGGCTGGCGCTCCGTGCTGGAAGTCGAGCCTGTCGCCTTCACCACATGGGCGATCCTTCTGGCCATCACGCTGACCAAGTTCGCCATCGTCGAGGGCTACAAGGCATTCCGGGCTCGTAAGCTGGCCGAAGAGACGCAGCGGCAGCCTTCGTACCGTGCGAAAAAGGGCGATGGCTCAAGTCCGGTCATCGCAGATCACGCAAAAACCGCCGACTACGCCGAGCGCGCCGAACATGCCGAGTACGCGAAGACCGCCGAGCGGGCGGAGAGGATCGTCTCGGACCAAGCACCGTCCGACCGAAAGGACAAGGAGAACACATCATGAGCAGCGGGCCGGTTTTCGTGCGCGACCTTGCCGATCTCGGGCGGCGGGATGGAGCGGTCGTGGGGGGCAAGAATGCCTCGCTCGGCGAGATGATCCGCAACCTGCACGAGGTGGGCGTCCGGGTTCCTGCAGGCTTCGCGACGACGGCGGACGTCTACTGGCGCTTCATCGACGACAACGACCTGCGGCAGAAGATTTCCGACGACCTCGACAAGCTGAAGGGCGACCGCAGCAACCTGTCGAAGGTGGGCGAGGCGGTGCGCGGGCACATCCTCGGCGGCGAGACGCCCGGCCCGGTGGCCGAAGCGATCCGGCAGTCTTATCGCGATCTCGCCGCGCGGCTGGAGCGCGAGGATCTCGACGTGGCCGTGCGCAGTTCCGCCACCGCCGAGGATCTGCCCGAGGCGAGCTTCGCCGGGCAGCTCGAGACCTTCCTCAATATCCGGGGCGAGGAGGCGCTGCTTGACGCGGTGAAACGCTGCTTTGCCTCGCTCTTCACCGACCGGGCCATCGCCTACCGCGAGGAGAACGGCTTCGACCACATGGGCATCGCGCTATCGGTGGGCGTGCAGCAGATGGCGCGCTCCGACCTCGCTGGATCGGGCGTGATGTTCTCCATCGACACCGAGACCGGCTTCCCGCGCTCGGTGCTGATCACCGGGGCCTGGGGCCTCGGCGAGACGGTGGTTCAGGGGATGGTGGACCCGGACGAATACCACGTCTTCAAGCCGCTTCTGGGCGATCCCGACATGCGCCCCATCGTGTCGAAGCATCTCGGCGGCAAGGATCGGAAGATGGTCTATGGCGGGGACAGGTCGGAGACGAAGCTGGTCGACACGAAGAAGGACGAACGCGCGCGCTTCGTCCTGACCGACGACGAGATCCTGCATCTCGCCCGCTGGGGGGCCACCATTGAGGGGCATTACGGCCAGGCGATGGACATGGAATGGGCCAAGGACGGCGAGACGGGCGCGCTCTTTATCGTCCAGGCCCGCCCGGAGACGGTGCAGTCGCAGAAGGAGGCCGACACGCTGAAATCCTACCGCCTGAACGAGACGGGCGAAGTGCTGGTGGGCGGGCTGGCCATCGGCGATTCCATCTCGGCGGGCAAGGTCCTGCGCCTCGACAGCCCCGACGAGATCGAGCGTTTCGAGGACGGCGCCGTGCTGGTGACCGGCATGACCGACCCGGACTGGGTGCCGATCATGAAGAAGGCGTCGGCCATCGTCACCGACCACGGCGGACGCACCAGCCACGCGGCCATCGTCAGCCGCGAGATGGGGCTGACCGCCATCGTCGGCACGGGACATGCCACGTCGACACTCGAGGACGGGCAAGACGTCACGGTCTCCTGCGCCGAGGGCGACGAGGGGGTCGTCCATGACGGCATCCTCGACTTCGAGACACGGGAGATCGCGCTCGACGACGTGCCGGACACGCGGACGGACGTGATGGTCAACCTCGCCAATCCTGCGGCCGCCTATCGCTGGTGGCGCCTTCCGACCGACGGCGTGGGCCTGGCGCGGATGGAGTTCATCATCAACAACATGATCCGCATTCACCCCATGGCGCTGATCCGCTACGACGAGCTGGAGGACAAGGACGCCAAGAAGCGGATCGACGAGCTGACGCGCGCCTACGACGACCGGGCGGAATATTTCGTCGATACGCTCGCCCGCGGCATCGCACGCATCGCCTCGGCGCATCACCCGAACCCGGTCGTGGTGCGGATGAGCGACTTCAAGACCAACGAATACGCCGAGCTGATCGGCGGCGCCGCCTTCGAGCCGGAGGAGGAGAACCCGATGCTCGGCTGGCGCGGCGCCTCACGCTATTACGATGACGACTACTGCGAGGGTTTCGCGCTGGAATGCCGGGCCGTGCGGCGGGCGCGGGAGGAGATCGGGCTGTCGAACATCGTCCTGATGATCCCGTTCTGCCGCACGCTCGACGAGGCCGACCGCGTGTTGGAGACGCTGGCGGGCGAGGGGCTGATGCGGGGCAGGGCGGGCCTGTCGGTCTACGTGATGGCCGAGATCCCGGCCAACGTGTTCCTTGCCGAAGGCTTTGCCGCCCGCTTCGACGGGTTCTCCATCGGCTCCAACGACCTGACGCAGCTCGTCCTCGGCGTGGACCGGGACAGCGCACGCCTCCGCCGCCTCTTCGACGAGCGCGACGATGCGGTGAAGGCCGCCATCGCGGAGCTGCTGGGCAGGGCGAACCGTGCCGGCGTGCATACCGGCATCTGCGGGCAGGCGCCGAGCGACCACCCGGAATTCGCGCAGTTCCTCGTCCGGCACGGCATCGGCTCGATCTCGGTCAGCCCCGACAGCTTCCTGCAGGTGAAACGGCAGATCGCCGAGGCGGAAGCGCTGGCCGATCGGCGCAAGCATCAGGAGGCCGCGCAATGAAGATCGTGATCTTCGATGTCGAGCCCTGGGAATGCGAGACCTTCGAGCCGCTGCAGGAGAAACACGAACTCGTCTTCGAGCAGGACGCACTCGATGCAGAGGCGGCCGAGAAGCACGTCGACGCCGATATCGTTTCGGCGTTCATCTACTCGGATTTTTCGCGCGAGGTTCTCGACCGCTTCGGCAACCTGCAGTTCATCGCGACCCGCTCGACCGGCGTCGACCATATCGACATGGACTGGTGCCGCGAAAACGGTGTCGCCGTCTCGAACGTGCCGACCTACGGCGCCAACACCGTTGCCGAGCATGTCTTCGCGCTTCTGCTCGCCATCAGCCACAATGTCGTCGACGCGGCCGAGCGCACCCGGCGCGGCGACTTCATGCAGGGCGGCCTGCAGGGCTTCGACCTGATGGGCAGGACGATGGGCGTGATCGGGACAGGGGACATCGGCGTGCACACGGCCCGCATCGCGCGGGGCTTCGGAATGGAGGTGCTGGCCTTCGACGTGAAGCCGAGGGAGGATGTCGCGCGCGAGACTGGGTTCGACTATGTGGAGATGGACGAACTGCTGCGACGCTCCGACGTGATCTCGCTGCATGTTCCGGGCAACGAGAAGACGCGCAACCTCATCGATGCCGACGTCTTCGACAGGATGAAGGACGGCGCGGTGCTCATCAACACCGCCCGCGGCACGGTGGTCGAGACGGAGGCGCTGCTTCAGGCGCTGTCGAGCGGCAAGCTCCGCGCAGCCGGGCTCGACGTCCTGCCCGAGGAGCCGGTGGTGCGCGAGGAGGCCGAGCTCCTGCGCTCGTATTTCGACCGCGCGCACCATCTCGACACGCTGCTGGCCGACCATATCCTGCTCAGGATGCGCAACGTCCTGATCACGCCGCATACCGGGTTCAACACGCGCGAGGCCGTTCAAAGGATCCTGGACACCACGCGGGAGAATATCGAGGGCTTCATGGCGGGCCGGGCGCCGAACCTCGTCACACCCTGACGGATACCAGAGAGGCGGGGAATGGCCGAACACGCTTATCGGAAATCCGGCGACGAGGTGATCGAAGCTTGGGGCGCAGACCCCGCGACCGGGCTCTCCGAACGGGAGGCGCAGAGCCGCCTCGAAGAGCACGGGAAAAACGTGCTGGAAGAGGCCGAGCGACGCTCTGCCTGGCGCATCTTCGTCGATCAGTTCAAGAGCCTGATCTTCGCCATCCTCTTCGGTGCGGCGGCCCTGTCCTTCGCCTTTTCCGAGGTGGTGCAGGGCATCGCCATTCTCGTCGCCATCGCGATCAACGCGGGCGTCGGCTACTTTACCGAGTTGCGGGCCACCCGGTCGATGGAAGCCCTGCGCGAGATGGAGCGCATTACCGCCCGCGTCCGGCGCGACGGCGAGAAGCGCGACATCGACGCGGCAGAGCTGGTGCCGGGCGACATCGTGCTGCTGGAAGCGGGCGATATCGTGCCGGCCGACCTGCGCCTGATCGAAGCGGGGAACCTGCGGGTGAACGAATCCGCCCTGACCGGAGAGTCGGTGCCGCAGGGCAAGACGACCGACCCCATCGAGGGCGAGGTGGACCTCGCCGACCGCGAGAACATGGCCTACAAGGGCACCTCGATCAGCAACGGCAGCGCCGTGGGCGTCGTCGTGGCGACCGGCATGGGCACCGAGCTCGGCCATATCTCGCGACTCGCCGAGGAGGCCGAGGAGGAGGAGACGCCGCTGGAAAAGCGCCTCGACCGGCTGGCGCGGCGGCTGCTTGTCGTGATCGTCATCGTCGCCGCCGTGACCTCGGTCATCGGCATCGTCGCGGGGCGCGAGCTGTTCCTGATGGTCGAGACCGGGGTGGCGCTGGTCGTGGCCGCCGTGCCCGAGGGGCTGCCGATCGTCGCCAGCGTCGCGCTCGCCCGCGGCATGTGGCGGCTGGCGAAGCGCAACGCGCTGATCGAGCGGCTGTCGGCGGTCGAGACGCTGGGCGCGACCAACGTCATCTGCTCCGACAAGACCGGCACGCTGACCGAGAACCGCATGACGCTTGCGCGCCTCGCCCTGCCGGAGGGCGATGTGGAGGTGCCGGGGGACGAGGGCGGCGCCTTCCGCCTCGATGGCGAGGATGTCGACCCGAGGGAGCGTCCCGTCATCCGCCGTGCGCTCGAGGTGGGTGTGCTCTGCAACGCGGCCGACCTCGACGGCTCGGACGAGGACGAGCGCGGCACGGGCGACCCGATGGAGATCGCGCTGCTGGTCGGTGGCAGTCGGGCCGGAATGCTGCGGGACGAACTCGTCGGCGAAT
Source organism: Rhodovulum sp. 12E13 (assembly GCF_003340565.1). Lineage (GTDB taxonomy): Bacteria > Pseudomonadota > Alphaproteobacteria > Rhodobacterales > Rhodobacteraceae > HLUCCA09. The sequence continues at coordinate 5,866 of NZ_QPLK01000010.1, forward strand.
ACGAGGAGGTCCGGCGCGAGGAGTTCGATCCCTCGGTCAAGATGATGGCGACCTTCCACGAGGACGAGGACGGTATCCGCGTCGCAGTCAAAGGCGCGCCGGAAGCGGTGCTGGAGGTCTGCACGCATGTCTTTCGGGGCGAGAGCCGTCGCGAGCTCGATGACGAGGGGCGCGACGCCTGGCTGGAGCGCAACGAGGCCACGGCCGCCGAGGGGCTGCGCGCCCTCGCCCTGGCCGAGAAGACCGCACACAGCGCGGACGAGGATCCTTACGAGGGCCTGACCCTGATCGGCCTCGTCGGTCTGCTCGACCCGCCGCGGGCGGAGGTGCGCGAGGCCGTGCAGGACTGCCGCAAGGCCGGCATCCATGCGGTGATGGTCACCGGCGACCAGCCGAGCACGGCCCGCGCCATCGCCGAAGCCGTCGGGCTGGTGGACGACGCCGACGAGGCCGCGGTGATGACCGGCAGCGACATGAAGTCGGCGGTGCAGCTGTCGAAGAAGGACAGACGCCGCATCCTCAGGACGCCGATCTTCGCCCGCTTCGACCCCGAGCAGAAGCTCGACCTGATCCAGGTCTACCAGGACGACGGCCAGGTCGTCGCCATGACCGGCGACGGCGTCAACGACGCGCCCGCGCTGAAGAAGGCCAATATCGGCGTCGCCATGGGCCGGCGCGGCACCGAGGTCGCGCGCGAGGCGGCCGACATGGTGCTGCGGGACGACAGCTTCGCCAGCATCGTCGAGGCGATCCGGCAGGGCCGCACGATCTTCGGCAACATCCGCAAGTTCGTGATCTACATGCTTTCGGGCAACACGGGCGAGATCTTCGCCGTCTCGCTGGTGGCGCTGCTGAACGCGCCGCTGCCGCTCCTGCCTCTGCAGATCCTCTACATCAATATCGTCTCCGACGTGTTCCCGGCGCTCGCGCTTGGCATGGGCGGGACCAAGGCCGACGTGATGAAGCGCCCGCCGCGCGACCCGAAGGAGCCGATCCTGACCCGCTTTCACTGGGGCGTGATCGGCGGCTACGGCGCGGTGATCGGGCTGTCGGTGCTGACGGTCTTCTGGATGGCCTTCCAGCTCGATCTGGGCGCGGATGAGGCGGTGACGATCTCGTTTCTCACCTTCGCCTTCGCCCGGCTCTGGCACGTCTTCAACATGCGCGATCCCGACGCGCCGTTTTTCCGCAACGAGGTGACGACGAACGGGTATGTCTGGATCGCGCTGGCCATCGGCGTCGCGCTGACGCTCGCCGCGGCTTACCTGCCGGGCCTGAGCCCCGTGCTCGGCACCGTGGCGCCCAGCGGCGAAGGCTGGCTCCTGATCGCGGTCGGCAGCCTCGTTCCGCTCATCATCGGCCAGATCGTCAAGCTGCCTTTCGTCCGCCGGCTCCTGCCCGGAGGCAAGCAGACCTGAGTGCGTCGCCGCCCCTCCCCGTGGCGAAGAACTCCGGGAGTGAGGCGGCGGCCGGGGCGGGCGGGCGCCCCCCGACTGCCGCACGGGTCAGCTTGCCGCCGTTTCGAAACGGGTCTGCTGCTCTACCCGGATCCGCTCGCGCTCGGAGCGGTCGGGCTTGATCTCGGGGATAAGGCGGAAGGTGAAGGACTGCCCCGGGCTCATCTCACGGCCCTGCCCACGGTAGGAGATCGTCACCGGATGCGCGGTCATCGGTCGGCTGGTCACGGTCAGTTCGTCCTGCGTGATCTCGAAATCGAGGATCTGGCGGCGGAACCGGACCGTCGAGCGCAGCTGCTTCACCTCCTCGGGCAGGCGCGGGTTGAACATCAGCGTCCCCGCCCTGAGCTCGATGCCCGTATAGCAGCGCTGCATCAGGTCCACCGTCCCGGCCATGGCGCCGAGATGGATGCCCTCCTTCGTCGTGCCGCCCTGGATGTCGGCGATGTCGGCATCCAGCGCCTTGAGCGCCAGTTGCCAGGACCGCTGCCGGTCGGCGCGGGCGAGCACCCAGGCATGCGCCACCCAGCTCAGGGTCGAGCCGTGCGAGGTGCGGCGCATGTAGTACTGGATGTTGCGCAGGATCATCTCGGGGTCGAAGGCATAGCCCAGCCGGTCGAGGATGTGCCCGATCTCGTCGCTGCTGAAGAGGTAGAAGATCATCAGCGTGTCGGCCTGCTTGGACACCTTGTAGTCGTTGGGATCCTTTCCCTCCGCCTCGAGGATTCGGTCGAGGCGCTGTAGGTTGCCGTATTTCTCGCGATACCCGTCCCAGTCGAGTTCCCGCAGCTTCTCGTATCCCTCGAACTGGCTGATGAGTCCGTCCTCGTGGAAAGGGATGAAGAGCCTGCAGCTCACGTCCTCCCAGTGCGCCATTTCCTCGGGGCCGAGCCCGATGCGCTCGCACAGGCGCCGCCGCTCATCCGCCGGGATCAGCTCCAGCACGTCGTCGGCGCGCGAAAGCACCCAGGAGGTCATGAAGTTCATGTAGGCGTTGTTGTCGAGCCCGCCGTCGGTGCTGGGATCGGCGCCGGGATAGGCGGTGTGGAACTCGTCGGGCCCCATCACCCCGCAGATGCCGTAGCGGCCATCAGGGCGCTCTTCGGCGAGGCTCGAGAGATACCGCGCGATCTCGCAGAACAGCTCCGCGCCATAGTCGCGCAGGAAGTCGCGGTCGTCGGTGGCCTGTACGTATTCCCAGACATTGTAGGCGATGGCGGCCCCGATATGTCGCTGGCGCCAGGAATTGTCGGGAATCCACCGCCCCGACCGGGGGTTGAGATGGATGCGCTGGCTCTCTTCCCGGCCATTCGACCCGCTCTGCCAGGGAAACATCGCGCCCTTCAGACCAGCCTCGCGCGCCGCGCGCCGGGCCTCGTCGAGACGATGGTAGCGGTAGCGCAGGAGCGCGCGGGTCAGCACCGGCATGCGAAGCGTCAGATAGGGGAAGATGAACAACTCGTCCCACATGATGTGGCCGCGGTAGGCCTCGCCGTGCCAACCGCGCGGAGGGACACCGACATCCATGTCGACCGAGTGGATCGACGCGGTCTGCAGCAGGTGCAGGATGTGCAGGCGCAGCTTGAGTTGCGCGTCGCTGTCGGCGTCGTCGAGGCGAATGTCGAACTGGTCCCACAGGTGGTGCCAGCCCAGCGAGTGCTCCTCTTCGAGGGCGCGGAAATCGAGGGCGTGGCGCACATGGTTCGCCGCCTCGTGAAGCGGTTCGGTGATACCGGCGTCCCGGCTGTCGAAATGGGCCGCGATCTTTTCGACGGCGACCGGGCGCCCCTCCTTCGCCTCGAGATCGAACTGCTCCTCGACGATATCGGGCAGGATCTCGCAACGTGCGGCCGGTATATGCCCGCCGTCGATCACGACCGAGGTCCGGGCCGCCAGCGCCACCTCTCGCCGGGCCTGCACGAACCGGGACCGCAAGACGAGAACGCCGCCCTCCTCCTGTCCGGTATGCACCGTCTCGAGATGTCGGCTCGCCAGATCGCGGTAGCGTGCCACGCCCCAGTTGATGACGCTTCCGTCCAGACCGGCCCGGAGCTGCATCTCGCCCGACCAGTTCTCGGGCGTCAGCGTCACCGACAGAGCGGCGAGGTGGGGATCGTGCATGGACACGAAGCGCCGTTCGTCCCACCGGGTCACCCGTCCGGCCTGATCCCGAAAGCGCAGGAAGCGCGTCAGCACGTTTCCCCTTAGGTCGATCTCCTGCCGATAGTCGAGATACTCGACATCGTCGGGGCCGAGCCAGTCGCCATCCTCCGCCCGCATGGTCAGCGGCAGCCAGTTGGGAATGTTGACGAGGTCTTCGTTCTCGATCCGGTGCCCCGCGATCTCGGAAGTCAGCCGATCGTAACCGCCGGCAAGGTAAGTGCCGGGATAATGCACCTCGTCGGCATGGGCATTCGGAGCCGCTGCGCGCGAGACGATGTAGCCGTTGCCGAGCGCGCACAGCGTCTCGCGCAGGCCCTCGGATGCGGGATCGTAGCCGGAATACTTCAGATGCCAGGCGTTCATCGTTCCCCCGTGTCCGGTCCGGCCAGCCAGTCGACGAAGCGGCGCACGTCCTGCGGATCGGCCAGCGCGTAATCCGCGAGTGTGGCACGACTGTCGCCTCGCACGGCGATGCAGAGGCCGGACTCGCCCAGGGCGCTGAAGGCGTCTTCGTCGGTCAGGTCGTCGCCGAGATAGATCGGCAGGGCGTCGCCGCCGCCGAGCCGCGTGTGCGCGAGCAGCCATTCGACGGCCCGGCCCTTGTCCCAGTCGGCGCGGGGCTGGATCTCGAAGACCTTCTTGCCCCGGCCCTTGCGCAGCTTCTCGTGGCGTGCGACCACCCTGTCCACCGCGTCCTCGATCGCAGCGACCGCCGCCTCGGCAGCGCGGCGATAGTGCACCGCCACCGAAAAGGTCTTGCGCTCCACGTCGGCCCCCTGGATGCCCGACAGCGCCTCTCGCAGGTCGGCGTCGGCGTCGTCGATGGGGCGCAGAAAGCCCTCGGCCTCGTCGGGGCGTGCCTCGAGAACGTCGGGCCCGGCGATGTCGAACCCGTGGCTGCCGGCATAGATGACTCCGTCGAGGCCGACACGCTCGCGCACGTCGCCGAGGTCGCGGCCGCTGATGACGGCGACCGGGCAGCGCCCGGCCAGGCGCGCGACGGCGGTGCGGGTTTCCTCGGAGATCGTCGCGTCGCGGTGATCGGCGACGATGGGCGACAGCGTGCCGTCGAAGTCGAGGAAAACGGAGAGCGGCCGCGACCCGAGGCGGTCGCGGATGTCGTCCATCCGGTCCCAGACAAGCGGCAGCCGGTCCAGGAACCTGATCCCGCCCTCGGGCAGACATAATTGCCGCAGATTGCGTGTGACGAGGTCGGCACCGTTCGACCGCAGGGCATGGCGATGGCGGCCGGAATCGGCCTGCCGGTCCACGCCGATCACGAGGCCGAAGCGCCCGGCCGCGCCAGCCTGCACACCGGCGACGGCATCCTCGACCACCGCGGCCTCGGACGGCGCGCAGCCGAGGCGCTGCGCCGTCTCCACCAGTTGGTCCGGTGCGGGCTTGGGCGACAGGTCGCGCTCGTGTGCATCCGCACCGCCGACCGTGGCGCCGAAGAGCTCGGCGATCCCGGCGCTTTCCAGCACCCGTGGCGCGTTGCGGCTGGCCGAGAAGACGCCGACGCCGATGCCGCCCTTCTTCAGTTCGTCGATCAACTCGACGGCATCGTCGAAGACCGTCACGCGGTTTCCTTCCAGCCACTCGCGGAAATACCGGTTCTTCCGATTGCCGATGCCACGTATTGTTCCCAGGCCGTCGTCGTCATCCGCGCCCTCGGGCAGCTCGATCCCGCGCGAGCGGAGGAATTGGCGCACGCCGTCGTGGCGGGGAATGCCGTCGACATGGGCGAGGTAGTCGTCCCGCGTGAACGCTGCATCTTCCCCGCGCGCCTCGAGAACCTTGTCGAAGACCCGCTTCCATGCTGCGAAATGCGCACCCGCGGTGTCGGTCACGACACCGTCCATGTCGAAGACGACCGCCGCGATGTCCGCGCCGTTCTGGCCGGCAGACCCGTTCATTCCTGACTCCCCGTCCAATTCGCCAGACGCCCTCTCGCCTTGCCGGAGCGGACGCGCGCGCCGGTCCACCCGGTAAAACCCCGGGCGCGAAAATCGGTTCCCTTGCCGTGAACCCGAACCTCGGGTTGCGACGTTGGGCCCGGACACGCGAGGCCGCCATCGAGGCCCGGCCCCGGGCGGACACCGCGAGAGGAGGGGCGAATGCCGCGACTTGTTCTTCTGCGCCATGGCGAGAGCCTGTGGAACCGCGACAACCGGTTTACCGGCTGGACCGATGTCGACCTCAGCGAGGACGGCATACAGGAGGCACGCCGGGCCGCGATGCTGATCGCCCGCGACGGCATCGCGTTCGACCTATGCCTCACCTCGGTGCAGAAACGCGCGATCCGCACGCTCTGGATCGTCCTCGACGAGCTCGACCTCATGTACATGCATGTCGAGCGGCACTGGCGCCTGAACGAGCGCCATTACGGCGCCCTGCAGGGCCATAACAAGGACGAGAAGCGCCGCGAGGTCGGCGAGGCGCAGGTGCACGAATGGCGCCGCAGCTTTGCGACCAGACCACCCGCCCTCGACGAGACGGACGAGCGCTTTCCTGGTCACGAGCGCAAGTATGACGGCCTGCCCGACGCCGAAGTGCCGCGCACCGAGAGCCTGGAGGACTGCATCGCGCGCATGCTGCCCTACTGGCGGATGCGCATCGAACCTGCGCTCATGGCAGGCCGCACACCCCTCGTCGTCGCGCACGGCAACAGCATGCGCGGGATCGTGAAGCATCTCGACGGTATCCCCGACGACGAGATCCCGGGCCTCGAGATCCCGACGGGCGTGCCGCTGGTCTACGAGTTCGACTAGGCGCTGCGGCCGAGCGGCAGCCGCTACCTCGACGAGTCCGGCCAGCTCCACCGTCGATGAGAGGCGCGAGGTTTCCATGACGAACGCCGTTCAGTCGACGTCGTCCCTGATCCTGCTGATCGGCCTGCTGATCGCCGCAGCGGTCGCGGTGCGCGCGTTTCTCGACCGCACCTACGTGCCCGCGCTCGTCGGCTTCATCGGTCTGGGCATCCTGCTTCGGCTGGCAGACGACAGGTTCGACCTCCTCTCCGAGGATGGCCACGCCGCGTTCGACATTCTGGCGGAGCTGGGCATCGTCGCGCTCCTGTTCCGGGTCGGGCTGGAAAGCGACATCGCCGGGCTGCGACGGCAACTCGGCAGCGCCAGCCTCGTGTGGCTGGGCAACATCCTGTTGAGCGCCGTGCCCGGCTATTTCGTCATGTCGTGGCTCCTGGGCTACGACCAGATCCCCAGCCTGATCGCGGCCGTGGCATTGACGGCGACGAGCATCGGGGTTTCGGTCGGCATGTGGCAGCAGCACGATGCGCTGGGAACGCCGAAGGGCCAGCTGCTGACGGACGTGGCCGAGCTGGACGACCTGTCGGGCCTCGCGCTGATGGTCATGCTCTTCGCCATCGTGCCGATCCTGCACGAGACCGTGGCCGGCGCCGAAGGCAACCGCCCCGGTGCCAACGGGCACGGGTCCGGCGGTGGCATCTGGTCGCAACTGCTGTCCACGGGCGGCATCCTTCTTGCCAAGTTTCTCGGCTTCGGCGCGCTGTGCGTGGCCTTTGCGCGCCATCTCGAAAAGCCGATGACCCGCGCCTTCGAGGGCTACGCGACGCGATCCGAGACGATCGTTTTCGTCGCGGGCATCGGGATCGCGATCGCGGGCGTGTCGGCCTGGCTCGGATTCTCGGCCGCGGTCGGCGCGCTCTTCGCCGGGCTGGCCTTCAGTCGTGATCCCGACGCCGTGAAATTCGATACCGGCTTCACCGGCCTGTACCATCTTTTCACGCCGTTCTTCTTCATCGGCATCGGCCTGTCCCTCGAGCCCGCGGCCTTCGCCTCTGCCCTCGGGGCGGGCGCAGCGCTTGCGGCGGTGGCCGTCGCGGGCAAGGTCGTCGGGGCCGGCCTTCCGGCGCTTGTCGCCACCGGCGCGACGGGGGCCGCGCTGATCGGGGTCAGCATGGTGCCCCGGGCGGAAATCACGATGATCATCATGGAACGCGGGCAGCGGCTCGGCGACTGGGCGGTGCCGGACGACCTTTATGCGGCCTTCGTGCTTGTGTCGGCTATCACCTGTCTGGTCGCGCCCGTGAGCCTCGAAGTCATGTTCCGGCGGTGGCCCGCCCAGATCGGCCGGGCGCGGAAGTCAGAGAAGAAAGCCGAATGATCCGCACGGGCTGACGGCTTCGGGCGATGTGCGGCATGCATGGCCCGCGGTGACGCTCACGGGGGCCGGCCTGCGCTGCCGGTGATTTGCGCGCCCAGATGGCCCACACCGAACGCCACGGTCGCCGCGCCAGCGCCTATGAGCAGCATTTCTAGACCGGCGCGAAGAAACGTGCGGTCAGTGAAGAAGGCGCGCGACGCGCCGACGAAAAACAGCATGGCCCCGGCCAGTCCTGCGGAGAGCGCGAAGCGCGGAATCTGGAAGGACGGAAGGAGATAGGCCAGAAGCGGAACGAAGCCCGCTGCGATGAAGCCGCAGAAGGTCGCCGCGCCGTGGCGTGACGCTTCGCGTAACGACGGGCGATTCTCGGATCTCGATCTTTCGGCCAGGACGTTGCTTGCCGCCATCGAGATCCCGTCCGCGAAAAGGCTGGCAAAGCCCAGGATCAGAATGGCGCTGCTCGTGAGGGAGGCGCCGACGATGCCCGAAACGATGGCAAAGGTCGTGACGATCCCATCGTTGGCGCCGTAGACCAGCTCCGGAAGGTAGCGACGTATCAGGGTCTTGGCGAGGGTTTCCGAACGGTCGCGTCTCATGCCTGATCCGGCTCCCCGTCCGCTGGACGGGAGCGGGACAGGGGCCCGAGCCCCGACGTGGCGATCCAGGCGTCGAGCGCGGCTGTTGCGAGCACCACCTCGTTGATGTCGGGGTGATCCTGCCACCCCGGAGCCTGCCGCCGCCTCGAAGCGGACCGAGTGGCAGGACTGCGCCCGCTCGTCTCGGTGCGAGCGCGGAGCGGGTCACCCTCGGGCCGGTCGCCGAGCCGACCGGCACCGGAACCGCCTCCAGTGCGTGCGGCGAAGTCGTCCATCGGGCGCATCGCCGCCGTGGTGTCAGTCTTCATCGAGACCCCTTCTGCAGTGGCTTGCTCGTCCGCATTCGTGAGATCGCCCGTCCACCTGAATGCCGCCCTCGCTCAGAGACCGAACGGCCAGGTGTCGGGCACGCCCTCGCGGCGGTGGTCGGGCGGCAGCGGCGTGATGGCACGGGTTTCGTCGAACCAGACCCAACCGTCGAACTGTCGTGGCAGGGCGGCGTTGGCGTAGTGGCTCGCCAGCTCGGTTTCGGGGCGGTAGATCACGCCGATGAAGCGCTCGAGCCGCTGATCCATGAGGCGCCGACGCAGCGCCTCGTCGCGGCGCATGTCGAGCAGGAAGCCAGGCATGCCCGCGTCGTGACACACCCGCTCGTAGCTGTCCTCGCGAGAGGGCCGCACGCGCTTGACCTCCATCTCTCCGCCCCAGTCGGTCGCCGCAGCGACGGTGCCGGTGTGGGTGCCGAAGCCGATCAGCGCGGCCTCGTCGCCGAACCGCTCGCGGCAGAGCTGGCCGATATTGTGCTCTCCGCGGACGGCGCCCATCTCGGTCGCGCGGGCATCGCCGATATGGCTGTTATGCGCCCAGACCACCGCCTTCGCCTCCGGGCCGCGCGCCTCCAGAAGGTGCTCGAGGGTCTCGAACATGTGGCTGTCGCGCAGGTTCCAGCTCTCGGCGCCGCCGTAATACATGACGCGGTAATACTGCTCGGCCGACCGCACCAGACGCGCGTTCTGTGCCGCGTCGAGAAAACTCGCCCCGTCCTGCGCCTCGTAGTCCAGCCGGCGCTCGAGCAGGTCGCGGAGTTGGGCCACCACCTCGTCCTCGCAGTCGCGATAGCGCTGGCTCAGAACCGCCCGGCCATAGGTGGCGGGATCGCGCTGCCAGGGCGTCAGGCAGCCGTACCGCTCGCGGGCGATGCGCGCAGCGTCCGGGTCGACCTCGTCGAGATAGTCGAGCACCGCCGCGATGGAACCGCGCATGTTGTAGATGTCGAGACCGTAGAAACCGGCCTGCCGTTCTGGGTCGGCGAGGCGGCCGTTATGCACGCGCAGCCATTCGGCCAGGCCCTCGATGACGGTGTTGCGCCACATCCAGGTCGGGAAGCGGGTGAAGGCGGGATCCTCGAAATCGCGCGCGGTCTGGTGCGTGACGTAGCGGTTGACCGCGGCGGCGTCGGGCCAGTCGGCCTCAACGGCGACGATGGTGAATCCGTGGTTCTCGACCAGGTGCCGCGTGATCGCGGCATGGGCGCGGTAGAACTCCGACGTGCCATGGCTGGCCTCGCCCAGGAGCACCACGCGCCGGTCGCCGTAGCGGTCGAACAGCGCACCGAAGGCCGGGTCGTCGATATCGGGCAGCGGCTCCGCGGCGTCTGCGAGCATCCGAGGCAGTGTCTTGCCGCTGTTCTGACCGGGCACGTGGCTGGAGGCAGCGCGGCGCCCGTCCTCGGTCCAGCCCTGCGCGCCGATCAGAGGCACGAAGCGGACCGCGCCGATATCTTCCTCGTCCCAGCTGTCGGGGCCGGTGCGGGTGATACGCCGCAAGGATTGCCCGAGTTCGGCCTCGCCGACCGGAATCACAAGTCGACCGCCCTCCTTCAGCTGCTCCTTCAGCGCCTCCGGCACCGAGGGTCCGCCGGCGGCCACCACGATCGCGTCGAAGGGCGCGGCGTCGGGCCAGCCGAGCGTGCCGTCGGCAACGTGCACCTCGACGTTGTCGATACCGGCGGCGGCGATCCGCTGCTGCGCGGCATGGCCCAGCGGCCCCTGCCGCTCGATCGCATGCACATGCGCGGCGATCTCGCCCATGACCGCGGCGGCGTAGCCGGAGCCGGCGCCGATCTCGAGCACGCGGTCGCCCGGCTGGATGCCGGCCGCCTCGATCATCAACGCGACGATGTAAGGCTGCGAAATCGTCTGGCCGTGCCCGATGGGCAGCGGAGCGTCATCGTAGGCAAACTCCTCGTGACCGGGCGCGACGAAGGCCTCGCGCGGCACTTTCCGCATCGCGCCGAGCACGTTCGGATCGCGCACGCCGCGCCGCGCGATCTGGACGTCGACCATCCTGTTGCGGGCGTCTTCGGTTCCGGGCATGGCGTCTCTACGCGGCCGCATCTGGGTTGACCTCGCCCTTCGCCAGCCGGGTCAGCGCGTCGTCTGCCGACTTATCCTCCGCGAGGATCGCGCGCAGGGTCGCGGCATCCTTCTCGAGACCAAGCTGCACGGCCCAGCTGGCGAGCGTTCCGTAGACCGCGATCTCGTAGTGCTCGATACGCTGCGCCGAAGCGATCAGCCCGGCATCGCGACACGCCTGGTCATCTACCATGCCGGCCCACTTGTCGGTCTCGGCAATGATCCGCTGCATCGACTGGTCGCTGTGGGCGCGTGTGTCGACGCCGTGACGCCGGAGGATATCGTCTATCCTGTCGAGCTGAGACCGTGTCTCGCCCAGATGGTCGGCGAGCGCGCGCTTCAGGTCTTTCGCGTTCGCCGCATCCCCCATCTTCGGCAGGGCCTCTGAAAGCTGTGCCTCGACCGAGCGCGCTTCCTGCAGCTCGGCGAGGTAGCGGTCTCCGAGATTCTCGACGTTCATCAGTATGCTCCCTTGTCCGGAGACGACGCCGGCGCGGCGGGTGTCTCGACAGGTCAGTCGACGACGACGGGCGGCGCCGTCCATGGCCAGGCGATGGCCAGCAGGCCCAGCCAGAACAAGACCAGGATCAGGATCGCGAGGCCGGCCGCCGTGGCGCTCGCCGCGTATCGGTAGCCGCCGCCGCGGCGGTAGGGCCAGCGCTCATAGGTGTAGGGCCAGGTCGGCCATGAGAAAATCATCACGACCAGCAGCAGGATGAGAAGCCAGAAGAAGAAGTCCGCCATTTTCGGTGTTCTCCATTTTCGTTGCGTGACAGGGGGCTTCGACGGAGCGGCCGGTCAGGACCGGTCCGCGCCCTTCACCTCGCCGAAGGCCTGCGCGACATCGGACATGTCGCTGTATCGACGATCCGGCAGGCGGGAGATGACATCCATTTCGCGCTCTCCGGCCTGCGCGCGCGCGTGGGATTTCAGGTCCTCCGCGGAGGCGGGGAACTCCATCTCGGCAAAGAGGCTTGCTGCGCGCGCCGCCGAAATCGCTTCGGTCTGCATCGCCGCGTCGCCACCGCGTCGGCTCGGCTGATCGTCCGGCTTCTCCTCGTGCGCGCGGATCCCGCCGAAGGCCCGCGCGACATCAGCGGCGTCGCGATAGTCGCGGTCTGGCAACTGTTCCAGAATGTCGGCGATCTCGTCCGCGCCGCTGTCGTGCGCATGCCGGGCCAGCGCGTCGCGGGACGCCGGATACTCCATGCCGGAGAGGGCCTGTTCCAGATCGGCCGCCGAGGGCGCGCGCTCCGGGTGTGACGTCTGCATGTGCCGGCGGTACTCCGACAACGTGTCGAACTCCGCGCCGCAGATCTCGCAACGGTGCCGGCTCATCAGCGCACCTCCCCGACTGCCTTGCTCACATCTGCCATTGTTTCGAAGCGGCGCTCCGGCATGTTCTCGATCAGGTCGATCACCTCGTCGGGCGCGTCGTTGTCGCGGGCCTGGCGGACCAGCCCGGCGCGATCGGACGGAAAGGAGATGCCCGTCAGCGCCGAGGTCACGCCGGCCGCGGAATCGGTGCGCGCTGCCACGGGCCCGCCGCGCCGGCCGCCCTTGCTGCGGTCACCCTCGGACTCCACCGGCTCGGCGTCGCCCGTCGCCGCGGCGAAGGCGCCGCTCTCGAGCGGGTCGTCGGGCCAGTCCCCCGCCGCGAGCCCAAAGGTCGCGAACGGGTCCGCCTTGCCGTTGGCGCCTATCTCCAGGGGGGCGGCCTGCTCTTCCGCGCCGATCAGCACGAGCTGTGCGTCCTCGTGATCCAGAAGCCGGGAGTCCGAGATGTCGATCCACCGCTCGTCGGCGAACTTTACGGAGAGATCGCTCGGATAGTCCGGCTGCGCGTCGGGAAACCCAGGCACCTTGACCGAGGGGTTTCTGACGGCAATCACGAAGCGCGCCTCGTCCTGAATGTTCAGAGCCTCTTGCGCCGCGCCGACCGTCTTGGGCGCGCGCAGCCTGTAGGCGATCTGCGTGGAGTCGTCGCGCGCCGCGATCACGTAGCGGCCGGAGCCAACGGGGATCGCCTGCGGCGTCTGCCGTTCGCCACGGGTCTTCGTCTCGTAGTGTACGGGGCGCAGCGCCTCGCCGATCTCCACCGGCGTGCCGACCTCGGCCAACAGCAGCCAGTGCCGCTCCGACGGGTCGGCCTCCCCGGCAAGAATGTCGGGCAACTGCTTGCGACCGACGATGAACAACCGGGCGAGATCCCGGTCGTCGGGCACCAGCGCGAGATACATGCGCTGGAGGTCGTCGACGCCCGAGGGCTGGTACACGTCGATCTTGGGCCTGTAGAAGAAATGTATCTCGCCCGTCTCGATCATCTGTGTCATTGCGGCCTCGCATACGGTCGGTGATGTCAGCGGCACCCCGAAGGCCGGAAGCGTGGGCAGATCGGCATCCCGTTTTTCTCCTGCCCGGGCGGCCGTCTCCACGCCGTGGTCCGACATCCGCGAAACGCGAGAGACCGAAGGAGGTTCCTCGCCGCCATCCCCCACAGCGACGTTCAGAACGTCCCGGCGATGATGGCCTCCCGTTCCGCCACGTCGGCGCGGTCGTGAAAGCCCCCAGCCTTCTTCGGAAGGCGGCGCCGTCCGGCTGGAACAATGCACCGTGACAGCCCTTTCCATCGGGGAATTCGTTCGCAAAGGAGATCGACATGCTGTTCAGGATCGCCAAGGCTGCAACCAGCGCAGTCGCCCTGATCGCGGCCGTTCCTGCCTCGGCGCAGGACCAGGAGCAGGATGGAGTGGAGCTGCTGTCAAACTGGAGCTACGATCCGCTCTACGCCGAAGGCTGGAGCGTCGAGAACATGTTCGACATGACGGAAATCGTCGACGCTGCCGGCGAGGAAATCGGCGATGTCGAGAACGTCCTATTCGCCAACGACGGAGAAGTGCTCGGCATCATCGCCCAAGTCGGCGGGTTCTGGGACATTCTCGATACGCATGTGTATGTCCCATGGGACGAAGTGACCATGGAAGCGGGCATTCAGCGGATGGGAATCCCGGTAACGGAAGAAACCGTAGACGACTACGACGTGTTCGGCGACTTCGACTTCGACGAACAGGTCATCGACGAGAGCGATACAGGCGAAACGCAGCCGGTCGACGACGACCTCGCTGCAGGGGCGGGGGTCTTCAAGGCGACCGACCTCGTCGGGGATTACGCCTACCTCTCCGATGGGGCGCGGTACGGTTACGTGGCGGACCTCATCGTGCAGGATGGGGCGATTTCCGCCGTCGTCACGGATGCGGCGGCTTACGGCCGCCCCGGCTATTACGCATACCCCTATTCCTATCGTGGCGCCATGAGCCCCCGATACGAAATTCCCTATGACCCGGTCGAGATCGACACGCTCGAGAACTTCGACTACGAGCAGCTTCAGTCTCGCGCGATGCCTTGGCGCAGTGCCACGTCTCCCGGCCGCCGGCCCTCAAGCTGCGCGCATGGGCCGGCGGTCGGTCTGCTCTCCGGCACAAAAACGACATCGGGCCGTCGGCTGGCGGGGCAGGGGGGCTGCCCGGCGCCGTACAACCCGTGCGAGGATGGTGGAGCCCACCATGAATGGGCCGTCCTGCTTGGGGAGCGGACGAGCCCCAGGCGGGTTCGTTGAGGGCAATGGCGAGGGAAATCGACGTGTCGCAGGAATGACGTCTCAGGCCCCTCTGCCCGTCATCGCGCCGTTCGATCACGAAACTCATGAACTCGTGCGCCAGCAATGCTTGATCGGCGCACGCCACGGCATGCGCCACGGCGTCCGAGGGCATGCATCGGGGGCCGCCGAGCGCAGCGCGACCGAGCTGTGACCAGGCCGCTCGATGCGCTACGCCGGCCAGCGAAGGTCAGCCGCCGACGCGCCGGCGGCAAGCATTTCCGGTACGAGGCGCAGCTGCCGATCTTGCCGCCATCGTCCGGTCGCGGTCCCGATCGTCACGCGTGGCGATCGACCCAGGCGGCGAATTTCTCCAGCATGTCCTTGAGAACGGCGCGCGTCTCCTCGTCGGTGAGCTGGCCCTCGTCGTCGAACCGTTCACCGGCACGGGCGATCAGAACCTCCGCCGTGGGCAGCAGGGGCATCGCGTTGTAAAAGACGACCTGGCGAAGATGCGCCTGCCCGCGCGCCGTGCCCACGAACGCGGGAGTCGCCCCGACGATGGCGGCGGGCTTTCCGTTCAGGGGCGCGTCCCCCTCGGGGCGCGACAGCCAGTCGATCGCGTTCTTGAGGACTCCCGCGATGGAGTAGTTGTACTCGGGCGCGGCGAAGATCACTGCGTCGGCAGCCTGCACCCGCTCGCGCAGATCCTGAATGCGGTCGGGCCAACCGACGGCCTCGACGTCCTCGTTGAAGAGAGGGGTGTCATCGAGCGTGACGATGTCGATGTCGAGGCTTCCGGGGGCGAGCTCCTGCGCGGCGCGCAGGGTCGCGGTATTGTACGAGCCCTTGCGCAAGCTCCCGGAAATCCCGGCCACGCGGTAGGTGCGTGTCATGATGCTCCCTTTCGTGTGGAAGGGCCTGTCGCTGCAGGCGCTCGGGCCGACGCGCTCCCGGGCAGGGAGTGGTCGGTCGGTCGCCGTCAGTCGGACAGGGCATTGGTTGTGAACAGGTAATCGCCGCCGTCCGCGTCCGCGTGGCAGCTGATGCACCCTCGTGCCGGCCCGGCCAGTGGCGTGCCGTCCGGCGCCCGGTCGAGGCTGCCGTTGGGGAGATACTTCGCCCAGAACCAGTTGCCGCTGTCGGGCGCATAGCCGTCGCCCCGTCGGAACATGATCGTGATTGAGGCGAGGTGGTCGTCGCCCGCGCCGAGAACCTCCTCCACGGTCACCCCTTCGGGGCCATAGTTGCGCTTGATCACGAGGTCGCCCGAATGGCCGTCGATCGTGGCCTCGGTGTAGAACGTCTCGAGCATCATCCCGTGCGGATCGGTGCCCGCGTAGGGAAATGCCTGCACCGCATTCTCGCCCGCCAGGTCACGCTCCGTCATCATCTGCCAGAGTTCGGCTGCGTAGCCCTGGTCCGCTTGCCCGGCGCCGTTCTGGCCGAAGGCGACTGTCGCGCCAAGGAAGGCGGTCGAGGCGAATGCCATTCCTGCTCTGTTCATGCGGGCCTCTCCACGGTCGAGGATTTCGCACTCGTCCAATCCGGCAACAGTCGGCGGAAGTATGTTGTTCCCCGCACGAACCGGTTCGGGGATGCTCCTGGACGCGGGCCACCTTGGCGCCGCCGCGCCTGTTCGGACACGCTGCCCGGAAATGAGGAACCGCATGACGATAGTCCTGGCTGCGACCGCGGCGTGCATGTCGGCGGCACCGGGGCGTCTTCGCGCATAGGCCGGGGGGAGCCATCTCGCGAGTCCAGCGTGGCAGGTGGCCTGCATCGGCAGACCCGTCCCCCCGGGCCAGGAGACCGAGAACCGGACGGGCGACAACGAAGCGCCGAAGCAGCGCGGCTCCCCGGGGGGCCGGTTCGACCCCGACATGGCCGAGGTGCCGCCGCCGACCGGCAAGCGAGGCCGGCGGCCGCAACATGGCGGCGCGGAGGATCGGCAACCGGCGCGGCCAAAACGGACAGTCGCCGGTGGCGCGTTTTCCGGGCAATCGGGGCTGCCCGCCGACGAGCGCGATCCGGACATGCCTTGCGATGAAGCTCCTCTCGGGCATGGTCGGCATTGGAGCGCCACCGGTACGGGCGACACTCTCCACCCGGCAGACGACGGCGGTCACAGCAGGTCCGGCGCACCAGCGTCATCATGGCCGTTGCGCCGACGCCGGTCGGGGCGTGCGCGCGCGAAACGCTTGCTGCACGGTGCGCTGGCACTGTCCGCCGTGCCGCTGCGTGCCCTCGGCTCCCGTTCGCGCTCCTCGAGACACCGTCGCCCCGGTCTTGCCATTGGATCGGAGCGGTCGGTGGGCTACCGAGACACGGGGGACCATGCCGCAGCGGCATCCGCGCGGACCGCAATGCGCCCTCGGTCCGATGAGCCCCATCGAAAGGAGCCCCGATGCCCCTCGTCAGATTCCTCGGATTTCCCACCGGCTCGTCCGTCTCGCTCGTGGCGAGCCAGGACACCGAGACCGCCGACATCACCGTGGCGCCGTGGAACGTCGCCCGCTCGACAGAGACGCTCGCCCTCGCGCTGTCCCGCACGCGCCCCGAGTTCCGCCGCGCGCCCGAGGCGATCTGGGCCGAGGCGGTCACCGCGGGCTTTTCGGGTCTGACGCGCCTGATCGAGGTGCCGAGCCCCTCCGGCAGCGCGACCTGGTCGAACGGGCCGGGCAGCCACGCGGCGCTCGACGTGGCGACGCGCAGCGGCCCGGCTCTCTTCCATCTCGCCAGCATCGAGGCCGGTGCAGACCCGCGCGGGGTGGTCTTCGAGGCGGGCGGCACCGGAGACGGCCTCGCCGCGGCCTTCGACGCCGAGGGCGATCTCGTGATCGGCGCAGGCGATGGAACGGCGACCGAAAGCGGGCCGGGCGCGGTGTTCCTGCGCGTGCCGCGCAATTGGTTCGTGAACCGCACCACCGACCTCTGGCTCGCCTTCGACCCCGCCTCGCAGCGCATGCGGGCCCACGTGGTGGACTCCGCCACGGGCGAGCTTCGCGCCGTGCTGACGAAGCCCGGAACATCGGTGGCGCTTTCCGGCACCGGTAACGCTGCCGCGATTGCCGCGCTCTTTTCAAATTCCGAACAGGGGGCGTGGTTCGACGTCAACGACCTGTCGACTCTCGCGGCCAACCCCGATGGCACCGGCGCGGTGAGCGTCGGCGACCGGGTGGGCCATGTTGCCGACAAGTCGGGCAACGGCAACCACCTGACCGCGAGCGGGGATGCGCGGCCGATCCTGCGCCAGGACGCGGGCGGCAAGTATTACCTGGAGTTCGACGGGGTAGACGACTTCATGCTCACGGCGAACAGGGTGGCGTGGTTCGGGGCCTCCACTGGCGGCACCGTGGGCTATGCTGGTCTGGCCACGGGCGAAAACGTGCATATCATGGATGCGCGCGAAAGCTCCCCAAACGAGGCCGTTTGGGGCCTGATTGTCGATCAGGCTGGAACCACCGAGCCACGCTTTTACCCTTACGACACCGGGAGGAACTTTCCTTTCGGGGTCGAGTTTTCGGGAGAGACGGTCGCGGACCTGACACCCCATATCGGGGTGGGCATCGCCACCACCACCTCGGCCGAATTGTGGACGAACGGGGTGAGCGACGGGCCGTCGACTGTCGGCAGCCCCGTGACGTATAGCAACACCGCTTACCTGTCGCCGGTCGGCAGGGCGGATGGCATTGTTGGCGCTGGCCATTTCTACGGCGGCATCGTCGTCAACCGTGCGGTCACCGAGGCCGAGCGCCTCGCCATCCAGGGCTGGCTGGCCTCGCTCTATGACACGGAGTCCATCGGCATCTCGCAATGGGCCGATGCGGGGGGTGTGGGTGTCGGTCAGGCCAACGGCCAGGTGCGGGCCGGGGTCGCGACCGGCGCGCTGACGGACTGCACGGTGGGCGACGTGTCCATCTGGTCCGGGCAGCTTCCGGCCGACTTCGCTGACGACCTGCCCCACCTCTACGATCCGGAGTTCCACGAGATTTTCTACGAGTGGGACTGCGTGCGCCCCTCGGACGGCACGCGCCTGACCTACACCGCGCCGCAGAACGTGCTTCCGGGGTTCGAGGACGCCGGCAAGCAGCGCGGGCGGTTCGCCTGCTTCGTGATGCCCGAGCCGGGCGACTGGCAGATCACCTGCACCGCCCGGCAGGTCAAGTCGGTCGATCCCCTGACCTTCGTGGAGGTCTCGGCGTCCGAGACGGTGACGGTCGGCGCCGACCTGTTCGGCCCGACCGAGGGCGACCCGCTATGGACGGCCGACAACACGATCTGCATGGCCGCAGACGGCGACTTCACCGGAGCGCCGACCGGCCACCACATCGCCTACGAGCCTGCGGGGTCAGGCAACGCCTACCGCACTGCGCTCGCCAGCGCCTTTGCGAACGCCCCCGATTTGGGCGACGGGACGAAAGCCGTGCGCGTGCTGCTCAAGCGCGGCGAGGGGCAGGATACTCCGATCAGCGGCGAGTGGTTCAACATCGACGAATTGGTTGGCCGATTTGGGGAGCGTTTCCCGCATGTCGTTTTGGGGGCGTGGGGTGAAGGGCCCAACCCGATAACAGACGGCTCTCTTGCTTACGGCAACGGGCAAGCCCCGAATAATAGCGAGACATTCATAGCGGCCAACATCGACATCAAGGGATCACTCAATCACATCACCCGCGATTACGAGGAAAATACTTCCATCAGAGGGTATTTCCCCAAGCCCAAGCCCGGATCGTATCACCTGTTCACCGGGTTTGCGATGAGTGACTTTTGGGGCATCGGCATCTATTGGCTCCCAACTGCCGGCGGAGCAGAATATGAGGCCAACCCCTATATCGCCGTGGTGCATGACTGCGCGTTCGACAACGTGATGGACTATGCGTGGTTCGGCAGCTACGGGCCGGGGCGGGGCTGCAAGACGGCGTTCATCGGCAACAGGGCGCTGCACCCGGCCGAGGCGCCGACTTACCTCCAAGGCGAGGGGCCGGGACAGGCAGGAAGGAAAAATCACGGGCCTCTACGCAGCGGCGGGTCGGGCGACTTCGTGGTGGACGGCAACGATTTCTTCACCCGGCACGGCTGGACAGGTGGCATCGGGTGGCCCGATGGAACGCCACAGGTCGCGGCGCAGCCGCATGTCAGGATCGGCGGAAACGGGCGGGTCGTATTCACCCGGAACACGGGCGAGGGCGACGGCTCGATGGGGTCGTTCAACTCATTGGGGCAGTTCAGCACGTCCGTCCAGAACGTCCTGATAGATGGCAATTACAAGCTGTTCGGGGCCAACCCCGTCAGCTTCTGTTCCAAAGAGGGCGGAAGCGTGACCGTCCGCAACAACATGGCCGTCTATCATTATGTCAATGGCGGTCGGCCGTTTTCGTCGGTCTTCTCATCTTTCCGGATGAACGCCCGCCTCGCCTACACGGTCGAGCAACTGGCATGGGAGCCGGTGGCGGATTACGGGAACACGATGGTCGTGCTCGGCGGGAACAACGGCGTCGTGATCGACGATTCCGTCAGCATCGCGGACGAGTTCGAGATCTACACGGTGTCGAACAACGTGATCTACGCGCCGGGCGTCGCGGGCCAGCCGGGCCATGTCGACCTCGCCCCGTTCGACGCGACGGAGATGTTCGAGGCACGCTATCTCGGCCGGTGGGAGGGCGGATACGACACCGCTCTTGTGACGTCGCTTGCCACGCCCGACGGCACCGCAAGCCTCTACGCCCCGTTGTCGGGCTCCGCGGTCGACGGGGGGGCGACGGCGGGCTACGTGCCGCTGTTCGACATTCTCGGCGCGCCGCGCTGGCCGCTGGCCACGCTGGGCGCGGTGCAGGTGCCACCGAGCTGAGGAGGAGCGCGGCGCCTCTCGGCCGCGGCGCCGGGGGGCGCCTCGCCCGACACGGGCGGGGCGGGATGGCGACCCCGGTCGGGGCGCGGGATCACCGGCATGCCGGATCGCGCGCGCCCCGTTCACGGGCGACGCGGCGCGATGTCGAAGATTAGCTCCTGACGCCCGGGCTTGTGCACCGGCTCCACGTTCATTTCGGCCTCGATGCGCCCGTCGGCATCGGTGACGAACACACGCTTGCCACCGCGCAGCACGGTGACCGCCCATCTCTGCAGCGACAGTGCGTGGCGCAGCAGCTCGCGGTCGCTTGCCAGTGCCAGCAGGCGCTTGTTTTCCTCCATGTCGGCACGGGCCTCCGGCGTGATCGGTATCTCGATCCGGGGCGACGACGGATCCGGCCTGTCGATGCGACAGACCGGCGGATCGGAGGGCGCATCCCCCGCGTCTTCGCCAGGGTATCGATCGGACCGGACGGCAGGCACACGCTGCTTGGTAGACATGGATGGCTCCTCGAGCTGTCATGCGAGGAAGGCCGCCCGATGCGAAGGATCGGCGTCGAGGATGCGGCGCCCGTGTGACGTTCCCCTTGATTCCGCGCGGTCGCGGGGGGAGCCAGCGCGCGTCTTGCCCGCTCATGCGCCGCGCCGTAAGCCGCCGCGCATGGCCAAGCTCTATTTTCACTATTCGACGATGAATGCCGGCAAGTCGGCGATCCTGCTGCAGGCGGCCCACAATTACCGCGAGCGCGGGATGGAGACGCTCCTGCTGACGGCAGGGGTCGACACGCGCGCAGGGGCCCGCACCATCGGCTCGCGCATCGGTATCTCGGCTCCGGCCGAGGTCTTTGGCGCCGAGCACGATCTCTTCGCCCGGATCGCCGCGCGGCGCGCGGAGGGGCCGCTCGCCTGCGTCTTCGTCGACGAGGCCCAGTTTCTGACCGGGTCGCAGGTCTGGCAACTCGCCCGCGCGGTCGACGACCTCGCCGTGCCGGTCATGTGCTACGGGCTACGGGTCGATTTCCGCGGCCAGCTTTTCCCCGGGTCGGCGGCGCTTCTCGCGCTCGCCGACGAGATGCGCGAGGTCCGCACGATCTGCCATTGCGGCAAGAAGGCGACGATGGTGGTCCGGACCGACGCCGGGGGCCGTGCGCTGACCGAGGGCGCGCAGGTGCAGATCGGGGGCAACGAGACCTACGTCTCGCTCTGTCGCCGCCATTGGCGCGAGGCGGTCGGAGACAGGCCGACGGACGAGGGCTGAGCCACAGGCCGAGGAGAAAGAAGATCAAGTGTCGACACAATCGCCCCCCGGCGCCCCTTGCGCAGCCGTCATCGGAGGGCGCCGACCGTCGGTCAGCGGCGGCGCAGGCGGATCACCACGTCGACCTTGCTGACTTCGGCGCCCTCGGGCGCCTCGGGCAGGCGCGCGATCTCGAGTTCCTCGGCCGGCGCGTCGGTCAGGGCGTGGGTATCTTCCCAGTAGAAATGCGGGTGATCGTCGATGCGCGTGTCGAAATAGCTCTTCGAGCCGTCGACCGTGATCTCCTGCATCAGGCCGGCATCGCAGAAGGCCCGCAGGGTGTTGTAGACCGTCGCGAGCGACACCTTCTCGCCGGCGTCGCGCGTGGCGTCGAACAGGCTCTCGGCGGTCACGTGCCGATCGTGCCCGTCGCCCACCAGAAGCGCGGCCAGAACGAGTCGTTGCCGCGTGGGGCGCAGCCCCGCCCGGCCAAGCCATTCAGACCCGCGCGTGCGGGCGGCGGTGTCCATCTCTCGCGATGCATCGGTCATGTGAGCCGTATATGGCATGATCTGCCCGATATTCAAACGAAAACGGGTCTTGTTCGCACCATGTCCGGTTCCCCTTGGCGCCGGCGCTACCGTCGGGGCCGCCCTTGCACCCCGCGAAGGCGCGGTGATAGACGACACCGGATTTCGCCCGAGGGAGGACCGGCCGGGCATGGCCCAATATCCGACGAGCTTCGACAGGGAGGCGCTGCTGGCCTGCGCGCGGGGCGAGCTGTTCGGCCCGGGCAACGCCCAGCTGCCCCTGCCACCGATGCTGATGATCGACCGCGTCACCGATATCTCGGAGGATGGCGGCGCGCACGGCAAGGGCCATGTCGTGGCAGAGTTCGACATCGACCCCGACCTGTGGTTCTTCGAGTGCCACTTTCCGGGCAACCCGATCATGCCGGGCTGCCTCGGCCTCGACGGGCTGTGGCAGCTCACCGGGTTCAATCTGGGCTGGCGCGGGTGGCCCGGCCGCGGCTACGCCCTCGGCGTGGGCGAGGTGAAACTCACCGGCATGGTCCGCCCCGACCGCAAGATGCTGCGCTACTTCGTCGATTTCACCAAGGCGGTGAACCGCGGCCGCATCCGCATGGGCGTCGCCGACGGCCGGGTGGAGGCCGACGGCGAAACCATCTATCAGGTCACGGACATGAAGGTCGCCCTCTCGGAAAGCTGAGAGCCGGCCGGAGCCACGAGGGAGCCCCCACATGCGCCGCGTCGTCGTCACCGGCCTCGGCATTGTCTCGCCCATCGGCAACTCGGCCGACGAGGTCACGGCCAGCCTGCGCGAAGGCCGTTCGGGAATCGAGCACGTCGCCGAGATGGAGGAGCACGGCTTCCGCTCCCGGGTGGCCGGTACGCTCAAGATCGACCCGGCCGAGCATGTCGACAAGCGCACCCTGCGCTTCATGGGGCCTGGCGCGGCCTACGCCCATATCGCCATGGCGCAGGCGATCGCCGATTCCGGCCTGACCGAAGCCGAGGTCAGCCACGAGGGCACCGGCCTGATCGCGGGCTCGGGCGGGCCGTCGACCTCGGCGATGTTCGCCGCCCACCAGACCGTGCTGAAATCGGGCTCGCCCAAGCGGATCGGGCCCTTCGCCGTGCCCAAGTGCATGTCGTCGACGATCTCGGCCAACCTCTCCACCGCCTTCCGGATCAAGGGCATCAACTTTTCCATCACCTCGGCCTGCTCCACCTCGCTGCATTGCATCGGCATGGCCGCGCAGCAGGTGGCTCTGGGCAACCAGGAGGTGATGTTCGCCGGCGGCGGGGAAGAGCTCGACTGGACGCTGTCGTGCCTCTTCGACGCGATGGGCGCCATGTCGTCCAAGTTCAACGACACGCCGGAGCGGGCGAGCCGTGCCTTCGACGCCGACCGCGACGGCTTCGTGATCGCGGGCGGCGGCGGCATGGTCGTGCTCGAAAGCCTCGAGCGCGCGCAGGCCCGCGGCGCCCCGATCTACGCCGAGGTGACCGGCTTCGCCGCCACGTCCGACGGGCACGACATGGTGGCCCCCTCGGGCGAGGGCGGCGAGCGGGCGATGCGCGGGGCGGTGAAGACCCTGCCCGAGGGCCGCGCGGTCAGCTACATCAACGCCCATGGCACCTCGACGCCCGTCGGCGACGTGGGCGAGGTCGAGGCCGCGCGCCGCGTCTTCGGCGACGGCGCCACCCCGCCGATCTCGTCGACCAAGTCGATGACCGGCCACTCCCAGGGCGCCACAGGTGCGCAGGAGGCGATCTACTGCCTGCTGATGCTCAGGGGCGACTTCATCGCGCCCTCGATCAACGTCGAGACGCTCGACCCCGCGCTCAAACCCGAAGAGATCGCCACCGAGCTGGTCGAGAATGCCGGCCTCGACACGGTGATGACCAACAGCTTCGGCTTCGGCGGCACCAACGGCTCTATGCTTCTCTCCGGAATGAGGGACTGACGGACATGGCGGATCTGATGCGGGGCAAGAAGGGCCTCATCATGGGCGTGGCCAACGAGCGGTCGATCGCCTGGGGCATTGCCCGCGCGATGGCCGCCGAAGGGGCCGAACTCGCCTTCACCTACCAGGGCGAGGCGTTCGGCCGCCGTGTCGCTCCGCTCGCCGAGTCGGTCGGCTCCAGCCTGCTCTACGACGCCGACGTCACCGACGATGCCAGCATGGATGCCGCCTTCGCGGCCCTGCGGGCCGACATGGGCCGACTCGACTTCGTCGTGCAT
Source organism: Rhodovulum sp. 12E13 (assembly GCF_003340565.1). Classification (GTDB taxonomy): domain Bacteria; phylum Pseudomonadota; class Alphaproteobacteria; order Rhodobacterales; family Rhodobacteraceae; genus HLUCCA09. The sequence continues at coordinate 30,090 of NZ_QPLK01000010.1, forward strand.
GCCATCGCCTATTCCGACAAGACCGAGCTGACGGGCCGCTTCATCAACACCACGCGGGCCAACTTCACCCACTCTCTCCAGATCTCCTGCTACTCGCTGATCGACGTGGCCCGCCGCGCCTCGGAACTGATGGACGAGGGGGGCTGCGTGCTCACCCTTACCTACCAGGGCTCGAACCGCGTGACGCCCTATTACAACGTGATGGGCGTGGCCAAGGCGGCGCTCGAATCGGCGGTGCGATACCTCGCCAACGATCTCGGCCCCGACGGCATCCGCGTCAACGCGATCTCGCCGGGCCCGATGAAGACGCTCGCGGGCGCCGCGATCGGCGGCGCGCGCCGCACCTTCCGGCTGACGGCCGAGAACGCGCCCCTGCGCGCCAACGCCACGCTCGAGGCGGTGGGGGGCACCGCGGTCTATCTCGCATCGGAGTACGGCGCTTGCACCACCGGCGAGATCGTCCATGTCGACGGTGGCTTCCACGTCCTCGGCATGCCCCAGCCCGAGAACATCTGAGCAGGCGCCACTCGCCGCGGGCGCCGGGCGCGCGCCTCCCATCATCTTGGCCCAAATACTCCCGCCGGAGGCCCGCGCCCGGAACGGGCGCTCGGCCTCGGCGACATCGCGCGCTCAGACGGGGACGTTCTCGAGCGAGCCGGTGTCGGTCTCCGGAGGATCCCACTCGGTGGCGGGGACCATCAGGCCCAGCGCGGCGCCCGAAGCGTCGGCGACGATGGCGATGCGGCCCACGTCGGGCACCTCGAAGGGGGGGCGCATCACCCGCCCTCCCGCGGCGCCGGCCTCATCCAGCGCCACGTCCAGATCGTCGACGGCGAGATAGGTGAACCAGTGCGGCGGCACCTCCTCCATGCCCTCGAGACCGGTCATGTCCATCACGCCGGCCACGGGGCGGCCATGGGCCATGGCGACATTGTAGGTCACGCCGCCTTCCATCGGCACGTCGTCGAAGCGCCAGCCGCAGACACGCTCGTAGTAGGCCTTCGCCGCGTCCACGTCGCGAGTCATCAACTCGCTCCACCAGACGATCCCGTGCAGCTGGCTCATCGCGCTCTCCCTCCGGTTGGCCGGGTCTGTCTGCCCGACCGGGCGAGCGTCGCGGGCCCTTGGCGCGTGATCAACGGGGTGCGTCGTCGCGGTCGCGCGAGGGCCGATAGCTGTTCGGCGCATCCTCGGCGAGGGTCGACTTGGTGACCCGCCCGCGGACGGTGTCGTACCATCTCTGATCGGTCGCCCGCTTCGACCAGAGAGCGATGACGCATACGGCGAGCAATGTCAGAAGGGCGAGGACGGGCAGAAAGATCCCGACTTCCATGGCATATCCTTTCTTCCAGTGTGGGGCTCGTTCGGCGGGCAGCGGACCCGGCATGGTCGGGGCCGCGACCTGTGCCGCCCCCGGAAACGTGTGCCGCCCCGGGCCGGGCAGCCGGCCCGGGGCGGCACCGCGCACGGCCCCGGCCCACGCGCGGTCAATCAGTGGCGCGCGATGGCCCGCAACATCCAGGCGGCCTTCTCGTGAAAGGCCGAGCGGCTTACCGCCAGGTCTTCGGTGACGATGTCGCGTTGCCCGCCGGCCAGTTCGGCCAGCGCATGCATGCGCTTGGCGACGCGGGAATGGTCGGCCGCGAGGCTCTCCACCATCTCTCCCGCGCTCGGCGTGTCTTCCATGTCGGCCACGACCGAATCGTCGATCAGCCCCTTGAAGCGCATCGGCGTCAGCCGGCCCAGCGCGCGGACGCGCTCGGCGAGATCATCGACCGCCTCGAACATCTCCTCGTACTGCTCCTCCGTCATCTCGTGGACAGCGTGGAACAGGGGGCCCTCAACGTTCCAGTGGATCGCGTGCGTCTTGATCGTCAGCCGGTAGGTGTCTGCCACCACGTCGGCCAGCGCCTCGGCCACCTTGTCCTCGTCGCGGACGCCGGTGGCGGGATCGGACGGTTTCGGAACCACGTTCAATGCGTCGGCCATATCTACAGCTTTCCTCATTCGACTCGGTATTTCGTTCGTTGCGTCGGGCGCGCCGGCACGGACACGGCCCGGCACATCCCCTCGGGAACGGACGGCGTCTGCGACTGTTCCGGCGACGGGCGGCACGGGTGCGGTCACGAAGACGCGAGAATGGCCCCGCAGGCGGCGCGGCGGGCCGCCAAAATCAGACCTTCGCCCGCGCGCGCGGCCTTCGCCCGCGCGCGCGGAACGATCGTGTGTCTGGAGCGTTGACCAGGGCGCTACAGGGAGAAGACCGACAATGATCGATCCGCAAGCTGCCCCCGGCGGGCCGGAGCCGCTGTCCGACAGGCTGGCCGAGCACCTGCCTCGCCTGCGCCGCTACGCGCGCGCTCTGACCGGCCGACAACAGAGCGGCGATGCCTATGCCGTCGCCACGCTCGAGGCCCTGGTCGCCGCCCGCGACGAGGTGCGCCGCGCGCCCGATCCGCGTGTGCTTCTGTTCCGCACGTTCCACGACATCTGGGAGACGACCGGCCAACCTGCCGACCCCGATCCCGACCCCGACCTGCCTCTGCCCGAGCGCCGCGCGCAGGCGCGGCTCGCCGCGCTCACACCGCAGACGCGCGAGGCACTGATCCTGCACACGATCGAGCGGTTCGGCTTCGACGAGATCGGCGAGATCATGGGCACCGACGGCGCGGAGGCTCGCCTGCGCGTGCAGACCGCGCGCGAGGAGATGGCCGACGCCGTCAGCGGCCGCGTGTTGATCATCGAGGACGAGGCGATCATCGCGATGGACCTCGAGAGCCTCGTGGTCGAGGCGGGCCACGAAGTGACGGGGATCGCCCGCACCCGCGCGGGCGCCGTCAAGCTCGGCCTGCGCGACAAGCCCGACCTGATCCTCGCCGACATCCAGCTTGCCGACAATTCGAGCGGCCTCGACGCGGTGCACGATATCCTCGCGCAGTTCGGCGATATCCCGGTGCTGTTCATCACCGCGTTCCCCGAGCGGCTGCTGACCGGCGAGCGGCCCGAGCCCGCGTTCCTCATCGCCAAGCCGTTCGACGAGGAGCAGGTGCGCACGGCGATCAGCCAGGCGCTGTTCTTCTCGTCGACGGCGACGCTCGAGGCCGAAAGCGCCTGACCGACGGCCGGACCGGCGCCGCGCGCCTCGGCCACCGGGCGCGCGGCGCCCGTTCCATTCGGCGCGGCGCTGTGATTACGTGCTCCCGCGGGGCCGTGCGCCGGCCCAGAGCCGCCGCCCGGGAGGACCCATGCCGAAACGCGCTGTTGTCTTCGACGCCTACGGGACATTGTTCGACGTGGGCGCGGCCACGCGCCGCGCCGCCGCCGCGCCCGGCCGCGAGCGGCTCGCCGAGCACGAGGGGGAGTTGTCGCGCCTCTGGCGGGAGAAGCAGATCGGCTATTCGTGGTGGCGGGCGGTCACGGGCGACTACGCGAGCTTCTGGCAGGTGACCCGGGATGCGCTCGACCACGCCCTCGCCGCGACCGGCCTCGACGGAGACGCGGCCCTGCGCGACGCGCTGCTGACGCTCTACTGGGAGCTCGCCGCCTACCCCGAGGTGCCCGCCGTGCTGGCCGCGCTGCGGGCGGCAGACCGGCGCACGGCGATCCTGTCGAACGGCTCGCCCGACATGCTGGCGGCTGCGGTCGAGGCGGCAGGGCTTGCGGACACGCTCGACCACGTCCTGAGCGTCGACGAGGTCGGCACGTTCAAGCCTGACCCGCGCGTCTATGCCATGGTGGAGCACCACCTCGGCCAGCCGCCCGCCGAGGTGCTGTTCGTCTCGGCCAACGGGTGGGACGCCGCGGCGGCCGCTGGCTACGGGTTTCCGACCCTCTGGGTGAACCGGGCGGGGGCGCCGCGCGAGCGGCTTCCGCACGCGCCGAGCCACGAGGCGCCCGACCTGACCGCCGTGCCCGGGCTCGCCGCAGCATGACAACCCGTTTCACCACCTCCGACGGGCTGTCGCTGGCCTACGACGACAGGGGCGCGGGCCAGCCCGTCCTGTGCCTCGCGGGCCTGACGCGCAACATGGCCGACTTCGACCCCGTGGTGGCCAGCTTCGCAGACCGCGCGCGGGTGATCCGGCTCGACGCGCGCGGGCGCGGCCTGTCCGACCACGCGCCCGACTGGCGCAGCTACAGCCTGCCGCGCGAGGCGCAGGACGTGCTCGAACTGATGGACCATCTCGGCCTCGAGACCGCCTCGATCCTCGGCACGTCGCGCGGGGGATTGCTGGCGATGACGCTGGCCGTGGGCCATGCCGACCGTCTCGCCGGCGTCTTCCTCGTCGATATCGGGCCGGTGATCGAGAAGGCAGGCCTCGAGCCCATCATGGGGTATATCGGGCGGCCTCCCGCGTGGCGCACCCATGCCGAGGCCGCCGCCGCCCTGCCCGAGGCGATGGCGCCGCGTTTCGCGGGCGTGCCGGAGGCGACATGGCGGGCCCATGCCGAGCGGCTCTGGTCGGAGGGGCCGGAGGGGCTGGCGCTGCGCTACGACCCGCGCCTGCGCGAGGCGGTGCTGGAAGGGGGGCAGGACGGCGCGCTGCCCGATCTCTGGCCGCTCTTCGACGCGCTGGCAGGCAAGCCGCTCGGGCTGATCCGGGGGGCCAATTCCGACCTGCTGTCGGCAGAGACCGCGGCCGAGATGCGCCGCCGCCGGCCCGACATGGTGTCCGCCGAGGTGCCCGACCGGGGCCACGTGCCCTTCCTCGACGAGCCCGAATCGGTCGCGGCCATTGCCGCCTGGCTGGACCGCCTGTCGTGAGGACAGCGGAGCGCCTGCGGCGCGTTTCCCTTTTCCTGCGCCCGGTCCGGGCGCGTGCCTCCGGCGGGAGTATTTGGGCCAGGATGATGGAGAGCGCGCCATGCGGGGACGATGCGAGGGGGGCGACGTGACGGGGGCAGACTTGACGGGAAGCGACGTGACGGGGGGCGACGTGAGGGGGGCGCCGGACCGGGCCGCGATCGAGGCGGCGGCGGCGCGTCTGAAGGGGCAGGCGGTGGTGACGCCGCTCCTGTCGTCGCCGTTTCTCGACGAGGTGGCGGGGCGGCCGGTCTACGTGAAGGCCGAGTGTCTGCAGAAGACGGGATCGTTCAAGTTCCGCGGCGCATGGTCGGCGGTGAGCGCGCTGCCCGAAGGCGTGCGCGGGGTGATCGCCTGCTCGTCGGGCAACCACGCGCAGGGCGTGGCGCTCGCGGCGCGGATGCGCGGGTTGCCGGCGGTCATCGTGATGCCGGACGATGCGCCGCGCACGAAGCGGGAGAACACGGCGGCGCTGGGGGCGGAGGTGGTGCTCCACGACCGGACGCGCGAGGACCGCGACGCGCTGACCGAGCGGCTGGCGGCCGAGCGGGGGCTGCATCTCGTGCGGCCGTTCGACGACGCCGACGTGATCGCGGGCCAGGGCACCTGCGGGCTGGAGATCGCCGTGCAGGCGGAAGCGGCGGGGGTTTCGACCGGCACGGTTCTGACCTGCTGCGGGGGCGGCGGGCTGACCGCGGGCATCGCGCTGGCTCTGGAGGCGCGGGCGCCCGCGCTGACGGTACGACCGGTCGAGCCTGCGGGATACGACGACACGGCGCGGTCGCTCGCGGCGGGGGCGATCCTGCGCAACGAGGAGGTGCCGACCTCGATCTGCGACGCGATCCTGACGCCGGCGCCGGGGCGGCTGACCTTTCCGGTCATGCGGCGGCTCTGCGGTCCGGGGCTGGCGGTGACGGACGACGAGGCCGGGCGGGCCATGGCGGCGGCGTTTTCGCGGCTGAAGCTGGTGCTGGAGCCCGGGGGCGCCGTGGCACTGGCGGCGGCGCTGTTCCGGGGCGAGGCGCTGGCGCCGGGACCGGTGATCGTGACCGCCTCGGGGGGAAATGTCGACGCCGCCCTTTTCGCCGAGGTTCTGGGTCGATACGGGGAGGCGCCATGAAGCAGATCGAGACGAACGGCACGGCGCTGCACGTCGCCGATACGGGGCCGGAGGGGGCGCCGGCGGTGGTGTTCCTGCACGCGCTCGGCACCGACCTGCGCATCTGGGACGGTGTCGTGGCGCGGCTTCCCGGCGGGCTGCGCTGCGTGCGGCTCGACATGCGGGGGCACGGGCTGTCGGCCTGCCCGCCGGCGCCCTACGCGATGGGCGCGCTCGTGAGCGACGCCGAGGGCGCGATGGAGGCGCTGGGCCTTTCGGAGGCGGTCGTGGTGGGGCTGTCGATCGGGGGGATGATCGCGCAGGGGCTGGCGGTGAAACGGCTGGACCTCGTGCGCGGGCTGGTGCTGTCGAACACCGCGGCCAAGATCGGCACGCCGGAGACATGGGCGCAGCGGATCGAGGCGGCGCGCGCGGGCGGCCTGTCGGCGCTGGCCGACGCGACGCTCGAGCGGTGGTTTCCCGAGCCTTTCCGCTCTGGGCCGGAGGCGGCGCTGGTGCGCCGTCTGTTCGAGCGGCAGCCGCTCGAGGGGTGGCTCGGCTGCGCGGCGGCGATCTCGGGCACCGATTTCTACACGCCGACCGCGGCGTTGCGCCTGCCGACGCTGGCCATCGCGGGCGACCGCGACGGCTCGACGCCGCCCGACCTCGTGCGCGAAACGGCGGAGCTGATCCCCGGGGCGCGCGTCCACCTGATCCGCGGTGCAGGGCACCTGCCCTGCATCGATGCAGCCGGGGAGTATGCGACCGTCCTCGCGGAGTTCCTGCGCGAGATCGGACATTCGGGAGGCACGGCATGATCCTGCCCTTCGCCGTCTCCTGCGTGCTGGCGCTGCTCATCGCGGTGTCGGTCGACCGGCAGCTGCCCTTCCGCGGTGGCAAGGTGCTGAGCTTCCTCGTGGCGCTGGCGCTCGGCACCGCGGCCGCGAGCTTCCTGACAGGCACGCTCGGCCTGCCCGGCCTGATCGGCGCGGCGATCGGCGCCGGCGGCGGGCTGCTTCTGGGTCGGCGACCGGATTGACGGCGCCGACTGTCAGGCTATCCTGACAGTGCGGCGGAGCGGCCGCGCCCACCGACGATGAGTCCGCCCATGACGGTCGCCCCCGACGCGGAGCCTGCGCAGGATGGAGAGCCGAGGCGGCAGCGTCTGGCGCTGACCTTCATCCTCGTCACGCTCGCGATCGACGCGATGGGGATCGGGCTGATCCTGCCGGTGATGCCTGACCTGATCGGCGAGGTCTCGGGCGGCACGCTGGCCGACGCGGCGCTCTGGGGCGGCGTGCTCGCCACCTCCTACGCGGTGATGCAGTTCCTGTTCGGGCCGGTGCTGGGCTCTCTGTCGGATCGCTACGGCCGCCGTCCGGTGCTGCTGGTCTCGCTCGCGGTGATGGCGCTCGACTACCTCGTGATGGCGCTGACCCAGTCGATCTGGCTGCTGCTCGCCGCCCGCATCGTGGGCGGTATCGCGGCGGCGCAGCAGGCCACGGCCCGCGCCTTCATCGCCGACATCTCGACCGACGCGCAGAAGGCGGCGCGCTTCGGGCTGGTCGGCGCGGCCTTCGGCATGGGCTTCGTCTTCGGGCCGCTGCTGGGCGGCCTGCTCGGCGAGCTCGGCACGCGGGCGCCCTTCTGGGCGGCGGCCGGGCTGGCCACGGCGAACCTGATCCTCGGCGCGCTGGTGCTGCCCGAGACGGTGACCGATCGCATCCGCCGGCCCTTTCGCCTCGCCCGCGCGAACCCGTTCGGCGCCTTCGCGCACGTGAGCCGGCTGCCCGGGGTGGGGCGACTGCTGATCGTCTATTTCCTCTACGAATGCGCCTTCATCGTCTATCCGGCGATCTGGGCGTTCTTCACGCAGGCGCGGTTCGGCTGGCAGCCGGCGACCATCGGGCTGTCGCTGGCGCTGTTCGGCATCGCCATCGGGGCGGTGCAGGGCGGGCTGATCCGGCTGATCCTGCGCGCGCTGGGCGAGCGGGGGGCGGTGCTCTATGGCCTCGCCTTCAACTTCTGCGCCTTCCTCGCCATGGCGCTGGTGCAGGCGGGGTGGCTCGGGCTCGTGCTGATCCCGCTGACGGCGCTCGGCGCGGTGGTCACGCCGGCGCTGCAATCGATGATGTCGGCGCAGGCGGGGGCCGACGGGCAGGGCGAATTGCAGGGGGTTGTCGCCTCGACCCGCTCGGTCGCCATGATCCTGTCGCCGCTGGTGATGACGGGCGTCTTTTTCGCCTTCACGCGCGAGGGGGGCGGGGTTTGGTTCCCCGGTGCGCCGTTCCTCGTCGCGATGGCCTTGATGGTCGTTTGCGGCGTGGTCTATGTCGCGCGTCCGCGCGCCATGCCTGCCCCGGCGGAGTGATCTGGCGGCGACAAGGGGACGGAGGGACGATGCCGACGATCAGGGCCGCCGTATGCCACGCGCATGCAGAGCCGCTTCTCGTGGAGGAGGTGCAGCTCGCGCCGCCCGGGCCGGGCGAGGTGCGGGTGCGGATGGAGGCGGTGGCGATCTGCGCCTCCGACATCTCCTATGCCGACGGGGGCTGGGGCGGCACGCTCCCCGCCGTGTTCGGCCACGAGGGCGTGGGCCGCGTGGTCGAGGCCGGCGACGGCGTGCGCGGCTTCGCGCCCGGTGCGCGGGTGCTGGTGACGCTGATCCGGTCGTGCCACGCCTGCCCGTCCTGCGCCGCTGGGCGGCCCGCCTATTGCGAGGAGGGGCTGCACCGGGACGGCCCGCTTTCCACGCTGCAGGGCACGCCCATCGTGCAGGCGATGCAGTGCGGCGCCTTCGCGGAAGAGGTCGTGGTCGATACCTCGCAGCTCGTCGAGATCCCCGAGGAGATGCCGGCCGCCTCGGCCTGCCTGCTCTCCTGCGGGGTCATCACGGGGGTCGGCGCGGCGGTTAACGCGGCCGCCCTTCGCCCCGGCCAGACGGCCGTGATCGTGGGCGCGGGGGGCGTGGGGCTCAACGCGATCCAGGGCGCGCGGCTTGCGGGCTGCGCCCGGGTGGTGGCGATGGACGTGAGCGAGGAGAAGCTGGCCGATGCCCGCGCCTTCGGCGCGACCGACACGATCCTCGCCACCGAGGACAAGCCATGGCGCCGCCTCGCCGAGATCGCGCCGCGCATGGCCGACGCCGTGCTCGTCTGCACCGGGGCTCTGCCCGCCTTCCGGACGGCGCCGCGCCTGCTCGGCCGCGGCGGGCGCGTGGTGATGGTGGGGATGCCGCATTCGGGCCAGACGGTCGACTACGAGCCGGTAATCCTCGCCGCGCTCGGTCAAGGCGTGACCGGCTCGAAGATGGGCGACACGGTGCTCGCCCGCGACATCCCGTGGCTCGTCGACCTGTATGCGCAGGGGCGGCTGGAACTCGACGCGCTGGTGTCGCGCCGCTGGGCGCTGGACGAGATCAACGACGCCATTGCCGACACGAAGGCGGGCCGTGCCCGGCGCAACGTCCTGGTGTTCTGAAGGCGGTTCGCAAGGCGGCCGTTCGGCTCGTGAAGGGCGCTGTCGAGGCGCTGGCCTCGATCCGACAAGGGCGCTTTGCAGCGACCGGAAAATCGCGGCGCCCCGACGAGGCACGGGAGAACCGCCCGCACCTGACCGGCACGAAGCTGTCGCGCCATCGGAGATCATCTCCGGGGACCCCTGATCGCGCTCCTTGGCCGCACCGAGATGGTGGCCTGGTCGCATGCCGGGGAGAGCCTTCTGGTTTTCCCCCAGACGTGATCCGGGGTTCGCACCGAGGCATGACCACCTTTCGGGCCGGTGTCCGTCGGCTCGGGTGGCGGTCGGGTCCGAGGCTCCTGCCTCGTCTCCCGGCCCCCCTGAGCCGGCCATGACGCGGCCGCTGTCGTTGCCGGGGCTCGGGGTGTGGCGGCGGTGACTCGGTCCATGGACGCGCAGTGCTCCTCCCCGTGGCGCCGTAGACGCGTGCCCACGCCCTGAAGCCGAGGGGCTTCGTGACCGTAGCCGTTGACAAGCGAGCGACGGCACCACCACCTGCCGGTAGACAGGCACGGGAGGCGAAAGATGAAGGTCGGCGACATCCATTACCGCTCGATCTGGCGCGATGCGGCCACCGACGAGATCCGGGTGATCGACCAGCGTTGGCTTCCGCACGAGTTCCGCGTCGTGGCGCTCGACACGCTGGCCGACTTCGCCACCGCGATCCGCGACATGTGGGTGCGCGGCGCGCCCCTGATCGGTGCGACCGCCGCCTATGGCGTGGCCCGCCAGATGGCGCGCGACCCCTCCGACGAGAGCCTCGCGACGGCCTATCACGTGCTCCATGCCACCCGCCCGACCGCGATCAACCTGCGCTGGGCGCTCGACGATCTGAAGGCGCGGCTGATGCCGCTGGTGCCCGCCGACCGCGCCTCCGCGGCCCTCGCCCGCGCCGATGCGATCTGCGACGAAGACGTCGCGGTCAACCGTGCCATCGGCGGCCACGCCCTGCGCCTCATCGAGGAGATCGCGGCGCGCAAGGGCGGCGAGCCGGTCAACATCCTGACCCATTGCAACGCCGGATGGCTCGCCACGGTCGACTGGGGCACCGCGACCTCGCCGATCTACCAGGCGGCCGAGGCGGGCATCCCGGTGCATGTCTGGGTCGACGAGACGCGCCCGCGCAACCAGGGCGCGCAGCTGACCGCGTGGGAGATGGCGGGCCACGGCATCCCCCACCACCTGATCGTCGACAACGCGGGCGGCCACCTGATGCAGCGCGGGCAGGTCGACATGGTCATCACCGGCACCGACCGCACCACCGCCACCGGCGACGTCTGCAACAAGATCGGCACGTATCTCAAGGCGCTCGCCGCCCGCGACACCGGCGTGCCCTTCTACGTGGCGCTCCCGTCCTCGACCATCGACTGGACGGTATCGGACGGCCTCTCGGAGATCCCGATCGAGGAGCGTGACGGCCGCGAGGTCACCCATGTCTACGGGGTCCGGCAAGACGGGCAGACCGACTGGGTGCGCATATCTCCCGAGGGGTCGCCGGGCGGCAACCCGGCCTTCGACGTGACGCCCGCGCGCCTCGTCACCGGCCTTGTCACCGAGCGCGGAATCGCCGAGGCGAGCGCCGAGGGCCTGCTCGCCCTCTTCCCCGAGCGGCGCCCCAACCGCTGAACGATGGCCGGCCCTCAGGGCAGGGCGGCGGCCGAGGCGAGGGCGATCAGCGGCTCGGGGTAGAGGCCGGGGCCGACGAGCGCGGCGAGCGCGACCACCAGCGCGGCGCGCGCCGGCCAGCCCAGGGTCGGCCCCGGCGCACCCTCGGCCGAGGCGAAGGCCGCCACCGCGAAGCGCAGGTAGTAGACGAAGGCGAGCGCGGCACCGAGGGCGGCCACGCCGAGCAGCGCCCAGGCCTCGGCCGCCGCCAGCGCCGAGAACAGGTAGACCTTGCCGATGAAGCCCGCCGTGGGCGGCAGCCCCGCCATCGACAGCAGCGCGAGCGCCATCGCCGCTCCCGCCAGCGGCTGCCGGTGCACGAGGCCGCGCAGATCGTCGCGCGTGACCGGGCCGAGCGCCGCCGCCACGCAGAGTGCCGCGAGGATCGCGGGAACGTAGGCCGCGAGATAGACGAGCAGCGCCTCGCCCGCGAGCCCTCCGCCCGCCGCCAGCACGAGCGCGAGATACCCCGAATGGGCGATGGTCGAGTAGCCGAGCATCCGCGACAGGCTCTCCTGGCGCAGCGCGACGAGGTTGCCGAGGATCGCCGCCGCGCCGCCCGCGAGCGCCAGGCCGAGCGGCCAGGCCGCGCCGCCCGGCGCCGCCTCGGTCAGGCGCAGGAGCGCGATGCCCACCGCCACCTTCGAGACGGCGCCGGCCATCGCCGCGGCGGAGGCGGGCGCCCCCGAGAACAGGTCGGGCGTCCACATGTGAAAGGGCACGAGCGAGAACTTGAAGGCGAGACCGGCCAGGACGAGCGCGGCCCCCACGGCCGCCACCGGTCCGCCGCCGGCCCAGGCGTCGAGCATCAGCGACCCGCTGTCGGCGAACCCGAAGGCGAGGCCGAGCAGCAGCGCCGCCGCGCCGGCGCCCGCCATCAGGAACAGCTTGTAGCCGGCCTCCGCGGCCTCGGCCGTGCGGGGCAGGACGGCGAGCGCGATCATGGCGAGCGTGGTGATCTCGAGCCCCAGGAACAGCACCGCCGCATGCGCCGCTCCCGCCAGCGCCACCGCTCCCGCCGTGGCGACGGCGACAAGCGCGGGTGCCTCCCGCGCGCCGCCCTCGGCCCGGGCGAAGGCAAGCACGCCGAGGCCCGCGAGCAGCGCCAGCACCGTGCCGAACCGCGCCAGCCCGTCATCGACCATCAGCGCGTAGGGCGCCGCCGGCTCCGCCCCGGCGCGGCTCAGCGCCACGACCAGCGCGAGTGCCACGAGAGCCGCCGTCACGCCCCGCACCGCACGCGCCGGGGCGACCGGCGCCAGCGCCATGCCGGCGATCCCGGCCAGCCCCGTCAGCGCAAGCGGGGCGAGCGAGAGGAACTCCGCCCCGCTCATGGCTGCACGAACAGAAGCGGCGTCAGAGCGGCCTCGACCGCCGGGCGCAGCACCGAGATGAGCGCCTGCGGGAACAGGCCGAAGAGCAGCGTGCAGAGGCCGAGCACCGCGATGGGCCACAGCTCGTGGCGGTAGAGGTCGTGCGCGCCCTGCACCGCGGGCTTCGGCTCGCCGAAGACGATGCCGCCGATCAGCCGCGTGGCGTAGACCACCGACACCACCAGAGACACCAGCGCGATCGCCGCGAGCACCCAGTTGACCTGGAACATGCCGGTGATGACCAGCGCCTCGCCGAGGAAGTTCGCCGTGCCCGGCATCGCCAGCGCCGCGGCGAAGAACAGGGCGAAGGAGGTGGCGAAGGCCGGCGCCGTCTTCTGCAGGCCCCCCAGTTCGCGCAGGTCGCGCGTGCCGGTCCGGTGCTGCAGCGCCCCGATCAGAAGGAACAGCGCCGACGACGAGAAGGCGTGCGCGATCATCTCGACGCCGGCGCCCATCAGCGCGAAGTGCACGCCGCCGCACACGCCCATCAGGACGATGCTCATGTGCGCGACCGAGGTATAGGCGACGAGCCGTTTCGCGTCGGTCTGTCCGCAGGCCAGGACCGCGCCGTAAACCACGCCGAACGCCCCCAGCGCCATGCCCCACGGCGCCAGCGTCACCAGCCCCTCGGGGAACAGCAGCGGCGGAAAGCGGAAGAGACCGTAGGCGCCCGTCTTGAGCAGCAGCCCCGCGAGCAGGATCGAGCCCGCCGTGGGGGCGTTGGTATGCGCATCGGGCAGCCACGCGTGGAAGGGCGGCACCGGCAGCTTGACCATGAAGGCCACCGCGAAGCCGAGCAGCAAGAGCACCTGCGCGGTGTGCGAGCGCTCGTCGCGGGCCAGCTCGAAGGCGTCGAACGTGATCGGGTCGGATGTCGCGCCCATCCAGAAGACGGCCGCCAGCAGGCCGAGCCCCGCCACCGCGTTGAACACGAGGAACTTGATCGCCGCCGCCTCGCGGTCGCCGTGGCCCCAGAGGGCGATCAGCAGGAAGGCGGGCACGATCATCAGCTCCCAGAAGAAGGCGAGGATCAGCAGGTCGAACGACAGGAACACGCCGTTCGAGGCCGCCACCGTCCAGCAGATCGCGGCGTGGAAGAGAGGCGAGCGGTGGGTGACATGCCACGAGATGAACACGCAGATCATGCCGAGGCCCGCCGAGACGGCCAGCAGCGCCGCCGAGAGCCCGTCCATCGCCAGCAGCACCTGGATGCCGAAGGAGGGCGCCCAGTCGGCCCGGGTGAACGCGAGCCACCGCCCGTCGTCGCCCGACACCACGGCGAGCAGAAGCACGATCAGCGTCAGGGCCATCACCGCGATGGTCGTCCAGCGCTCGCTAAGGCCCGCAAGGCGCGGCGCGAGCAGGGCGGCGAACCCCCCGAAGAACGGCAGCAGGATCTGCAGCGTCAGCGCCATGTCATTCCCCATCCAAGGATCAGAAGTGCGGCGAGGCCCACGGCCAGTGCCAGCGCGTAGTCGCGCACCCGCCCCGTCTGCAGGTTGCGCCCCCGCTCGGCCGCGCGCCCGATGCCGGCGGCGCCGCGCATCCACGCGATGTCCATGCGGTCGGGCGAGAAGGGCGTCAGAACCACCCGCCGCAGCCAGAGGCCGAGCGCCACCGTCGCCTGCCCCACCGGGTCGGCCGTGGCCCCGTCGGGCGGGCGGCCGAGCCGGTCGACCCACGCGCCCTCGCGCCCGGAAAGGCGGCGCACGAGCCGCCGGTAGGGCCGCACGAGAAGGGCGTAGTAGCGCGCATCGAACTGCAGGCCGGCGCGCAGCTTTCGGGCGCCGCGCACCCGGGCCGCGAGGGTCGGCACGAAGACCACCGCGACCGATCCCGCGAGGCCGGCCAGCGCCGCCACGGCGCCCACGATCTCGACCCAGTGCGCCGGGTGAGGCGGGTGGCCGCCCATCAGCGTGGTCATCGGCGCCACGGCGAGGCCGCCCGCCAGCGCGAGCAGGGCCAGCACGATCAGCGGGCCGCTGGCCAGCGGGTGCTCGCGGCAGCGTCGCCGCGGCGTGGCCGGGGTCGCCGCCGCCACGAGCACGGGCCGGAAGGCGTAGACGCCCGTCAGCACCGCCGCCGCGAGCGCCACCGCCCAGACCGCCGCCCCGAGCGGCCCCGAGACGACGGCCGAGGCGAGGATCGCCTCCTTGGACCACCAGCCCGCGGTGACGAAGGGCAGGCCCGCGAGCGAGGCCGCCCCGGCGGCGTAGCAGATGAAGGCGATGGGCGTGGCCCGTGCCGCCCCGCGCAGCGAGTCGATCGTCGTGCTGCCGCCGCCCGCGTGGCTCATCACGCCCGCCGCCATGAACAGCAGCGACTTGAACGCGGCATGAACGACGAAATGCGCCATCGCCACGGCCGGAGCGCCCACGCCCACGGCGGCCACCATGTAGCCGATCTGGCTGATCGATGAATAGGCGAGCAGGCGCTTGACGTCGGTCTGGGCCACAGCGCTGGCGGCCCCGAACAGCGCCGTCGTCGCCCCCGCCACGGCCGTCGCACCGGCCACGACGGGGTAGGCTTCGATCACCGGCGCGAAGCGGGCGAGCAGCACCGCCCCCGCCGCCACCATCGTGGCCGAGTGCAGGAGCGCCGAGACCGGCGTCGGCCCTGCCATCGCGGTGGGAAGCCAGGTATGGAACGGGACCTGCGCCGACTTGCCGAGCGCGCCGATCAGCAGCAGCGCCGCGATGATGCTGCCCCGAACGGGCTCGGCGACCGTGCCCGCCGGGATCAGCTCGGTCAGGCGCACCGAGCCGGCTTCGAGGAACAGCAGCAGTAGCCCCGCGAGCAGCGCGGCGTCGGCGATCCGGGTGATCAGGAACGCCTTCTGCCCGGCGGCGAAGGCCCGCGGCGAGGTCATGTTGTAGGAGATCAGGAAGAACGAGCACAGGCCCATCAGCTCCCATCCCAGGAAGAAGGTGATGGAGTCGGCTGCCAGCACCATCGACAGCATGCCGGCCACGAACAGGTTCATCAGCGCGAAGAACCGGCGCAGGTCGGGTGTGCCGGCATAGGACATGTAATCGAGCGCGTAGATCATCACGCAGGCCGCCACGAAGGCGACGGTCAGCGCCGCGACCGCGCTCACCGCGTCGAGGCCCATCGCCAGCGCCACCTCGAAGTTGCCCACGTTGATGAAGAAGATCGGGGCGACCTGATCGCCGATCGCGCCGGTGAGATGCAGCGCGGCCAGTGGCCCGATGACGAGGAGGGGCGCGCAGCCCGCCGCCAGCCCCGCGGCCTGCACCGCGCGCCGGTCGAGGCGGTAAGGGTCGAGCGCCAGAAGCAGGAAGCCCCCGAGCGACGGCATCGGCACGAGAAGGAGCAGGTAGGCCAGCATCCCGTTCACCCCCTCAGCCGGGCCGTGGCATCGGCGTCGCCGCCGCCTTCGTGCCGCCGCAGGTGCAGGTAGATCGCGAGGCCGACCGCCACCTCGGCGGCAGCCAGCGCCAGCACCAGCAGGAACATCGCCGTCCCCTCGACCGCGCCGTGGTGGGCGCCCGCCGCCACGAAGGCGAGCGCCGGCCCGGCCAGCATGATCTCGAGCGAGACGAGCTGGAGCACGATCGTCCGCCGCGCGAGCACGCCGAACAGCCCCGTCACGAACAGTCCGCCCGAGAGCGCCAGCAGCGCGTTGAGCCCCGTCATTCCCCGTCTCTCCCCTTCCGCGACAGCGCGCGCACCCCGATCATGCCGGCGATCAGCAGAAGCGAGACGAGC
Source organism: Rhodovulum sp. 12E13 (assembly GCF_003340565.1). Classification (GTDB taxonomy): domain Bacteria; phylum Pseudomonadota; class Alphaproteobacteria; order Rhodobacterales; family Rhodobacteraceae; genus HLUCCA09. Next base: position 46,279 of record NZ_QPLK01000010.1, read on the forward strand.
TCGGTCGCCACCGCCCACTCCCCGAACATCAGAAGCCCGAGGTCGGCCGCGCCGACGCCGCCGGGCGTCCCGTCCGCCGTGCCGCCGAGGCCGACGAGCATCGGCAGAAAGGCGAGCACCGCCACCACGGCGGGCCAGCGCCACGCGCCCGAAAGCAGTGCGCGCTCGCGCGCCCGCGCCTCGGGCCCCGCCTCGACCGTCATGATGACGAAGACGAACACCGCCACCACCGCGCCCGCGTAGATCAGCAGCTGGATCGCCCCGGCAAAGGGCGAGGCCAGCGCGAAGAAGGCCACCCCCAGCGCCACCAGCGCCGCGAGAAGCAGGAGCAGCGCGTGCACCACCGAGTCGCGCGTCACCGCGAGCGCCGCCGCGGCGAGCGCCAGCGCGCTCGCCCAGATCGCCAGTCCCCAGCTCATGGCCCCCACCTCATGGGCACAGATCCCGCAGGTCGGTCGGCGGCGCTTCTCCCTGCGCCTCGCCCTTGTCCTTGCCGGCGATCGCCTTGCCCGCCACGGCCCAGTAGGTATAGCCGGCCTGCTTGCCCTCGCCCGCGATCAACAGGTCGTCCTTGTCGTAGACGAGGCTCGATCGCTCGTAATCCGCCGTCTCGAAATCGGGGGTGAGCTGGATCGCCTGGGTCGGGCACGCCTCTTCGCAATAGCCGCAGAAGATGCAGCGGGCAAAGTTGATGCGGAACGTCTCGGGGTACCAGCGCCCGTCCTCCGTCTCGGCCTTGACCACGTCGATGCAGTCGACCGGGCAGGCCACGGCGCAGAGATTGCACGCCACGCAGCGCTCCTGCCCGTCGGGGTCGCGCGTCAGCACGATCCGGGCGCGGTAGCGGGCGGGCAGCTCCGGCTTCACCTCCGGGTAGCCGGCGGTGTACTTGCGCGTCAGCAGCTTGCGCCCGACCGCGGCAAGGCTCTGGACGACTCCCCTCATGCCGACCCTCCCAGAACGACGACCGCGCCCGTCACGAGCAGGTTGGCCAGCGCCAGCGGCAGCGCCCATTTCCACGCGAAGGCGACGAGCTGGTCGTAGCGCGGCCGCGGCAGGATCGCCCGGATCCAGACGAAGGCGAGCGCGAGCGCCCCGACCTTGAGGCCGAACCACACCGGCGCGGGCAGCCAGGGGCCCAGCCAGCCGCCGAAGAACAGCGTGACGGCCAGCGCCGAGACGAGCAGGATGGCGAGGTATTCGCCGAGGAAGAACAGCGCGAAGCCCATCCCCGAATACTCGGTCATGAAGCCCGCCACGAGATCCTGCTCGGATTCCTGCAGGTCGAAGGGCAGGCGGTGGGCCGCGGCGATGCCGGCGATGGTGAACAGCGCCGCGCCGAGCGGCTGCTGCACGACGAACCACAGCCCCTCCTGCGCAGCGACGATCTGCCCGAGGCTCATCGACCCCGCGAGCATGACCACGCCCATCAGCGACAGGCCGAAGAACGCCTCGTACGAAAGCATCTGCGCCGCCGCCCGCAGGCCGCCCAGCATCGCGTAGCGGTTGCGCGAGGCCCAGGCGCCCAGCACCATCGCGTAGACCGTCAGCGCCAGCATCGCGAGGATGAAGATCACCCCGATGTCGAGGGCCGAGATCGCCCAGCCGGGCGCGAAGGCGACGACGGCGAAGCCCACCAGCACCGGCGTCGCGGCGAGCGCGGGCGCGAGACGGAAGGTCAGCGCGTCGCCGTCGGGCGGCACCTCGTCGGCCTTGAACAGCAGCTTCACGGTGTCGGCGATCCACTGGAAGAAGCCGAAGGGGCCCACCCGGTTCGGCCCCAGCCGCTCCTGCAGGAAGCCCAGGCCGCGCCGCTCCACCCAGGTGAAGACGCCCGCCGCCACAAGCAGCGCCGCGATCAGCCAGACCGAGAGGATGAGGGTGAAAGCCGCGCTCATTCCGCCGCCTCCACGATGGCCCGGTGCCCGCCGCCGCGCGGCAGAAGCCGCCCGGCCGTGGCGGCGACGTGGCCCTTCGGCACCGCCGGGTCGAGGGTGAGCGGCACCGCCTCGCCGCCGTCGACGGCGACGCGCTGGCCATCGGCGAGGCCGATCTCGGCGGCGTCGTCGGGGTGCAGCGCGATCACGGGCGCCGGACAGCGCTGCGCCAGCCGCTGCGCCCGGCGGCCGAGCTCGTCGCCCGAGAACGGCTCGTGCAGGGGCAGGGGGGCGAGGCCCGCGCCGCGCGGCGCGTGCTCTGCCAGCGGCGCGGGCGCGGTGAAGCCCGGGAGCACCGACACGCCGGGGTCGTCTCCCGCCATCGGGCCGTCGGGGCCGTCGGTCAGGAAAGGCGCGGCCGAGGCGGAATGCCAGCCCGGCACGCCGTAGGACGTGCGCAAGGCGGGCGGCGCGTCGGCCCCCTGCGCGCCCTCCATCGAGAAGGCGAGCGCCGCGTCGTCATCGGCCGGCGGGGTGCCCTCGGGCACCCGCCCCGCCAGGTCTTGCGCGGTGCGCCCCGACATCCGCCATGGGGCGCGCGCCACCTGCCCGAGCGGCAGGCGGAAGGCGGCGCCCGGTGCGGTCTCCTTCGCGGGCGCCAGCTGCGGCAGGTCGCGGGCGAGAGCGTCGAGCATCGCGTCGAGCGTGTCCCAGCCCGGGCGCACGGCCATCAGCCCCGCCAGCACGCGCCAGCCGGCGGGGCGGCCGCCCGAAACGGCGGCGAAGCTGCGCTGCGCGCGCCCCTCGTGGTTGACCAGGGTGCCCGCCGCCTCCGACCAGTCGGCCACCGGAAGCACGATATCGGCGCGGGCAGTGGTGCGCGTCTCGGCGCTGTCGAGGGCGATCACCGTCTCGGCCGCCGCGAAGAGCCGCTCCACCAGCCGCGGATCGGCCCGCTCGACCAGGTCGACCTCGGCGATGACGGCCGTTCCCGCGCGCCCGTGCTCGAGCGCGGCGACGGCCCCCTCGAGCCCTTCCGCCCCCGCCAGCGCGAGGCCGAGGCTGTTGGCCTCCGGCGGGAACAGGGCGAGCCGGGCATGCTCGCCCAGCGCCTCGGCCACCGCGCCCGCCGCCTCCACCGCGTCGCCCCGGCCGGTGCCGAAGCCCGCGATCACCAGCGGCCGCTCGGCGGCCTTCAGCGCCTCGGCCACCTCGCGCGCGGCCTCCTCGGCGGCCTCGCCCCGCAGGGCGGCGGCGACGGCCTGCCCGAAGGCGGCGACTTCTTCCGGCGGGCGGCGCAGCGCCCATGTCGCCACGTCGTCGAGCGCGTCCGTCATCGGCGTCACCAGCGCGACGGGAGGCCTGCGCCCCTCGCCCGCGACGCGGGCGGCGTTGTCGAGCCAGGCGGGCACGCCCTTTTCCGCGGCGAGCGCATCGGCCGCGCCCCGGGCCGTCTGCCGAAGGGCCAGAGCCGCGCGGGGTGCCGTGCCGGTCAGGTCTTCGCCCAGCACCAGCACCGCGTCGGCGGCTTCCATCTGCTTGAGCGAGGCGCCGCGCCCCTTGGCGAGCCAGCCGGCCATCCGGCCGACGGCGCGCGCCTCGGCCTCGCCCACCCCGGCGAAGAACCGCTCCGCCCCCACGAGCCGCCGCAGCGCCGCATTGGTCTCGAGGCTCGCCCGCGGCGAGCCGATGCCGACCGCGCCCTTCGCCAGGGCCTCCTGCACGGCCGCGCGGGTGGTCTCGGCATCGGCCGGGGCACCGCCGATGCGCGGGTGGTCGAGTCGCGCCTCGGCGACGTGGAGCGCGCCGAACCGCCCCCGGTCGCAGATGAAATGCCCGTTGATCGCGCCGTGATAGCGGTTCTGCACCCGGCGCACGCGGCCGCCCCGCTCGGCCGCGAACAGGTTGCAGCCGACCGAACACTGCGTGCAGATCGCCGGGGTCGCGGCCATGTCCCACTTGCGGGCGTAGTGCTCCGACCAGCCCTTGTCGTTGAACACGCCGGTGGGGCACACCTCGGCGAGGTTGCCGGCGAAGGGGCTCTCCAGCGGGCCGTCCTCGTAGCGGCCGAAATAGGCGCGGTCATGGGCGCCGAACACGTCGAGGTCGCGGCCGCCCGCATAGCCCCGGTAGAACCGCGTGCAGCGGTAGCAGGCGATGCAGCGGTTCATCTCGTGGGTCAGCAGCGGCCCGAGATCCTGGTTGCGGTGGGTGCGCTTCTCGAAGCGGAATCGCCGCCGGTGATGCCCGGTCGCCACCGTCATGTCCTGCAGGTGGCAGGCGCCACCCTCTTCGCAGACGGCGCAGTCGTGCGGGTGGTTGACCATCAGCCACTCGATGACGCGGGCGCGCATCTCGGCCGCCTCGGGATCGGCCAGTTCCACCCGCTGGCCCTCGGCCACGGGCGTCATGCAGGCCATCTCGATGCGGCCCTCGTCGTCGTCGGGGCCGTCATGGATGCGCACGGCGCAGAGCCGGCAGGCCCCGACCGAGCCGAGCGCGGCGTGCCAGCAGAAATGCGGAACCTCGACGCCGAGGCCGAGCGAGGCCGACAGCAGATCCTGGCCCGCCTCGACCTCGCGCGCGATCCCGTCGATCGTCAGGCGCACCTTGCTCATGCCGCCGCCCTCCCGTGGTCGCGGGCTACGGGGCAGCACTTGTCGGAAATGTGCTGCTCGAAGAGAGCGCCGAAACGGTCGAGGCCGGTGCCGAGCGGGCTCATCGCGCCGCCCATCAGGTCGCAGAACGCACGGCCGCGCGGGCCGCCCACCTGCACCGTCATGCGCAGGATGTCGAGATCGGACAAGTGCCCCGCCCCCGCCTCGATGTCGGCCATGATCTTCGCCGCCCAGGGCAGCCCGTCGCGGCACGGCGTGCACCAGCCGCAGCTTTCGCGTGCGTAGAACGCCATGTGCCGCGCGATCACACCCACCGGGCAGGCCGTCTCGTCCAGCACGATCAGCGTTCCGGTGCCGAACATGCTGCCCGCCGCGCGCACATGGCCGAAGTCGAGCGGCACCTCGAGCGCGTCCGGCTCGAGGAAGCCCGAGGCGCCCCCGCCGGGCTGGAAGCAGCGCAGCACGCCGTTGCCCGACACGCCGCCGCTCATCTCGATCAGCTCGGCCGCCGTGGTGCCCATCGGCGCCTCGATCACCTGCGGCGCGTGCACCCGGCCCGAGACCGCGAAGACCTTGGTGCCGCCCTCCTGCGTGCGCGACAGCCCCTGGAACCAGTTCGACCCGTTCGCCACGATGTGGCTGACGCACGAGACCGTCTCGACGTTGTTGACCGTGGTCGGCCGGCCCCAGAGGCCCGATTGCGCGGGAAAGGGCGGGCGCTTGCGCGGCACGGCGCGCTTGCCCTCGAGCGCCTCGATCAGCGCCGTCTCCTCGCCCACGATGTAGCGGCCGGCCGAGGGATGCACCCACATCCTCACGTCGACCCCCGAGCCGAGCACGTCGCGCCCGAGATACCCCGCCGCCTCGGCCTCCTCGATCGCGCGCGAGACGTTGCGGATCGCGTCGCGGTAGGCGTCGCGGATCAGCACGATGATCTCGGTCGAATGGGTGGCGTAGGCGGCCAGGATCGCGCCCTCGATCAGCTGGTGGGGCAGCGCTTCGAGCAGGATACGATCCTTGAAGGCGCCGGGCTCCATCTCGTCGCCGTTGACGATGAAGTAGTTCGGCCCGTCGCCGGGCGCCTCGCCCGGTTTCGGCATGAAGCGCCACTTCCTGGCGGCCGGAAAGCCCGCGCCGCCGCGCCCGTTCAGCCGCGCCTCGTCGACCATGTCGAGCACGCGCTCGGGGCTGAGCTCGCGCAGGCCCCGCTCGACGGCCTCGTAGCCGCCGAGGTCGCGCCATTCCTCCAGCGTGTGCGGCCTGCGGTCGGGGCGGGCACGGCCGGTCAGGGGTTTGTCGGTCATCGCGCGTCCTCCCCCAGAAGCCCCTCCAGATCGTCCGCGGTCAGCGGACCGACGAGCTTGCGGTCGCGGCCGATCACGGCGGCCGGCGCATGGTCGCATCCGCCCACGCAGCAGATGTTGACGAGGGTGTATTTCCCGTCCGCGGTCGTCTCGCCGAAGCCGATCCCGAGCCGCGCCATCACCGCGTCGCGCACCGCGTCGCCGCCGTTCAGCCAGCACGACGCGCCGTCGCACAGCAGGATCACCTTCTCGCCCACGGGCCGGCGGAAGATGAGCGAATAGAAGGTCGCGACGTCCTCCATCTCGGCAGTCGTGACGCCGAGCAGCGCGGCGGCCTCTTCCAGATGCGCGTCGGACACCCAGCCATGGTCCTGCTGGATCATCCGCAGGGCTTCCAGCATCGCCGGGCGCGGGCCGCCGTGGTGGTGCTTCGCCGCCTCGATGGCGGCGCGGAGATCGGGGGCGAGGCTCATTTGTCGACATCCGACATGACGAAATCCAGCGAGGCGATGTGCATCACGAGGTCGGCCACGGTCAGGCCGGGCGCGATTTCGGGGATCGCCTGAAGGTTGGCGAACGAGGGGGTGCGGATGCGGGTGCGGTAGCTGTGCCCGCCGTCGTCGGAGACGATGGAATACTGCGCCAGCCCGCGGGCCGACTCGATCTGCCCCGTCGCCTCGCCGACCGGCACCCGCGGCCCCCAGGCGGTGCCGACGAAATGGTGGATCAGCGTCTCGATATCCTCGAGCGTCTGCGCCCGCGGCGGCGGGAAGGCGCGCGGGTGGTCGGCTTTGACCGGGCCGCCGGGCATCCGGTCGACGCATTGGCGGATGATCCTCAGCGACTCGCGCATCTCGTCCACCCGCACGCGGGTGCGGGCGTAGATGTCGCCGGCTTCGGCCGTCACCACGTCGAACTCGTAGGTCTCGTAGCCCGAATAGGGCCGCTCCTTGCGGATGTCCCAGGGCAGGCCGGCGGCACGCAGCGAGGGGCCCGTCATCGACCATTTCAGGCAGGTCTCGGCATCGGCCAGCGCGACGCCCTTCGTGCGCGCCCGGAACATCTCGGAGCGCATGACCATGCCCTCGTAGTCGTCGAGCCGCCGGGGCATCCAGTCGAGGAAGTCGCGCACGAGGCCGTCCCACCCGGTCGGCAGATCCATCGCCACGCCGCCGATGCGCAGGAAGGCGGGGTGCATTCGCCCGCCGGTGATCGCCTGGATCACGTCGTAGGCGCGCTCGCGGTCGACGAACATGTAGAAGATGGGCGACATCACGCCGGCGTCCTGCGCCAGCGTGCCGTAGAACAGAAGGTGCGAGGTGATGCGGAAGATCTCGCACAGCATCACGCGGATGCATTGCGCCCGCTCGGGCACCTCGATGCCGCACAGGCTCTCGACCGCCATCAGGTAGGGCAGCTCGTGGGTGACGCCGCCGAGATAGTCGATCCGGTCGCAATAGGGGATGAAGCCGTGCCATGTCTGCCGCTCGGCCATCTTCTCGGCGCCGCGGTGGTGGTAGCCGAGATCGGGGTAGGCCCAGACGATCTCCTCGCCGTCGAGGCCGAGCAGGATGCGGAACACGCCGTGCGTCGAGGGGTGATGCGGCCCCATGTTCAGCACCATCAGCTCCACGCCGTCGCGGTGCGTGGGCAGGCCGAGCCGCGCGGGGTCGAGCGTGTTGGCCTCCTCCGTCGCGGCGAAGCTTTCCGGCGTCATCCGGTAGGGAGGCTTTTCGGTCGCCCGCGCGTGGTGGTTCTTGCGCAGCGGGTGGCCCTGCCAGTCGTTCGGCATGTAGATGCGACGCAGCAGCGGGTGGCCTTCGAACTGCACGCCGAGCATGTCGAACGTCTCGCGCTCGTACCAGTCGGCGCCGGGATAGACGGGCGTCAACGAGGGCGCGCGCGGGGCCGCCCCGTCGCAGGCGAGCTTGAGACGGATGTCGGCGTTGCGCGCGGGCGAGACGAGGTGGCTCGTCACCGTCACGCCCGAGGGCGGCAGGCCCGGGCGGTGATGGCGTGCGGTCTCGTCGGTGCCCCAGAGGTCGGCCATCAGCGTGAACGGCCGCTCCATCTCGCGCAGGGCGCGGTGCGCCTCGACCCAGGCCTCGCGCGCGATCCAGAGCACGGGAAAGGGCTCGCCCGTCGCCTGCTCGGCCACGACGCCCGCGCCGAGGCGGGCGCGCAACTCGTCGGCCGGGTCGTCGATGCGGGGCGCGTCGAGGCTCATGGTGCCTCCGGGTCGTCGTAGCGGCGCACGGCCATGCGCGCGTCGTGCAACCTGTCCTTGCGGGGCTCGGCCGCGAAGGTCGGCTGCGGGGCGCCGAGCGTGATGCCAAGGGGGCGGCTCTCCGTCCCGATCTTCTGCTGGAGCAGGATCATCGCGTCGAGCAATTGCTCGGGGCGCGGCGGGCAACCGGGGATGTAGACGTCGACCGGCAGGAACGAATCCACCCCCTGCACGACCGAATAGATGTCGTACATGCCGCCCGAATTGGCGCAGGCCCCCATCGAGATCACCCAGCGCGGCGGCTGCATCTGCTCGTAGAGGCGCTTCAAGGGCACCGCCATCTTGGTGAAGACGGTGCCCGACACCACCAGCAGATCGGCCTGACGCGGGGTGGAGCGGATCACCTCTGCGCCGAACCGCGCCTGGTCGAAGACGGGGGTCAGCGCCGTCGCCATCTCGACGTAACAGCACGACAGGCCGAAGTTGAACGGCCACAGGCTGTTCTTGCGCGACCACGCCACGAGGTCGTCGAGCCGGGCGAAGAGCTGGCCGGCGGCCATGCTGACGCCGGCGGGCGGGCTGTTGTGCGGGTGCTCGCTCATGCCTGCCTCGCCGCGCCGCCGGAAGACTGCGCGCCCACGTCGAGCGCGCCGTCGGCCCAGAGGTAGAACAGCGCGACCAGCAGCACGCCGATGAAGATCGCGGCCGAGACGAGGCCGGCCACGCCCGCGGCCGGTGCAGCCATCGCCCAGGTGAAGAGCACGGCCGCCTCGAAGTCGAAGATCACGAAGAAGGCGGCGATCTGGAAATACTGCGTGGGCACCGGCGCCGTGGCCGGCCCGCGCACAGGCGCGCCGCTTTCGTAGACGCCCCAGGCGCGGGTCGACTCGCCCTTCGCCCGCAGCAGGGCGGCCACCCCAAGCACGGCCGCGACCGTCAGGATGGCGGCAACCGAGTGAATCGCCAGAGAAATCCGCGGGTCGAGTCCGGTCAGAGCCTCGTGCATGTCCGCCTCCCGTCGCGCCTGAATGGGTTGGCCCCGGCGCGGGCAGACTGCTCACCTGCGGGGCAAGTCCTCGAATGGCACGGGTCGCGGGTGCCCGGCTTTGAGCCAGATCAAGCCCGCATGCCTTTGAAATGGCGCCGCTTTCGCATACCGTGGCATGCGCCGCGCGCTATCGTTGCGGCACCTTCGCCGGGGTCGTGGCGTGGGCGACGATGGCGGCCACGAGCGCGTCGAGCGTGTCGCGCGCATCGACATTCCCGGGCAGCAGGTGCATCGCCAGCGAGAACTCGGTACAGGCGACGAGCTGGACCCGCGCACCCGCCTCGGCCAGCCGCTCGGAGGCCGCACGCAGCCCCGCGGCCGCGGCCTCGCTCGCGCCGCCGGCCTTTATCGCGCGGATCGAGGCGAGCACGCCCGCCTCGTCGTCGGGCCAGACCGCCTCGAGCCCATGCGCGGCGAAGGCCCGCTCGAACAGCGCGGTGCGGCGCACGGCAGGCGAGGCGAGCATGCCGATCCGTCCGCCCTCGGCGCCGGCGCAGGCGGCGGCCGACAGCGCCACCATGTCGAGGAAGGGGATGCGCGCCGCGCCCCGGATCGCGCCGGTGTAGTGATGGGCGGTGTTGCAGGGCATCGCCAGCGCCGTCGCGCCCATCGCCTCGAGCCGCGCGGCCATCGCGGCGAGCACGGGCGCGGGGCTCTCGCCCGTCCCCTCGATCAGGTGCGCGATGCGCGAGGGCACCTGCGGGTTCATGTCGATCATGAGCGGGAGGTGGTCGGCATCGTCGCGCGCCGGCACCGCCTCGATCAGCTTGCGTTGCAGCAGGATCGTCGCCTCGGGCCCCATCCCCCCGAGGATGCCGACAGGCCGCATCACCCCGCCGCGGCCGGCGCCGCGCTCTGCCCGCCCGAAAAGGCGAAGTCGTAGCCGAACAGGCCCGCCGCGCCCCCGGTGTGCAGGAACACGATCCGCTCGTCGCGGCCGATCTCGCCCTTGTGGATCAGGTCGATCATGCCGGCCGCGCCCTTGGCCGAATAGACCGGATCGAGCAGCAGGCCCTCGAGCTCGGCGAACATGCGGATCGCGGCGAGGCCCTCGGGTGTGGGCAGGCCATAGCCCTCGCCCACGTAGTCGGTATTCGCCACCACCATGTCGCGCGTCACGACGCCGGGGCAGCCCAGCCGCTCGGCCGTGCGCATGGCGAGGTCGAAGACCATCTGCTCCTGCTTCTCGCGCGGCGCGCGCGTGCCGATGCCCAGCACCGGGATCCCCGCGTGGATCGCGGCGAGCCCCGTGACCAGCCCCGCCTGGGTGCCAGACGAGCCGGTGGCATGCACGATCCGGTCGATGGCCAGCCCCGCGTCGTTGGCCTGCGCCACCAGTTCCATCGCGCAGTTGACGTAGCCGAGCGCGCCCGTGGGATTCGAGCCGCCGCCGGGGATGGTGTAGACGCGCAACCCCTCGTCGCGCCTCGCCTCGGCCACCCGCTCCATCGCGGCGGCCATGTCGGTGCCGCCGGGATGCACCTCTGTCGTGGCACCGTGCAGATGGTCGAGCAGCACGTTGCCGTTGGTGGTGTAGTTGGGCTCGGTGTAGCCCGTCCTGTCTTCCAAGAGGATATGGCAGCGCATGCCCAGCTTCGCGGCGAAGGCGGCGGTCTGTCGGGCGTGGTTCGACTGGGTCGCGCCCTGTGTCATCACGATGTCGGCGCCCATCGCCTCTGCCTCGGCCATCAGGAACTCGAGCTTGCGGGTCTTGTTTCCGCCTGTCGACAGGCCCGTGCAGTCGTCGCGCTTGATCCAGATCTCGCGGCGCAGCGCCCTCGACAGGCGGGGCAGTGGCTCGAGCGGCGTCGGCAGGTGCGCGGCGCGGAGGCGGGGGAAACGGGCGAGGTGCATGGGCGGTCTCCTTGGGGTCTGCCGGGTATGCGCCGCCACGCCCCCCGATGGCAAGCATCCCGCCGGGCGGGCTCAGGCACCCCCGGTCACGCCGCCTTGTCGGCCAGAAGGCCCCGCAGGTCGAAGGCGGCCCGCATCAATGCGCGCGTGTAGTCTGTCTCGGGCCGGTCGAAGAGCTCTCCGGTCGGCCCTTCCTCGACCACCGCGCCGTCCTTCATCACCATGACGTAATCCGACAGCGCCCGCACCACGGCGAGGTCGTGGGAGATGAAGATGTAGGTCAGGTCGTTCTCGCGCTGGAGGCGGCGCAGGAGCTCGATCACCTGCTTCTGCACCGAGCGGTCGAGCGCCGAGGTCGGCTCGTCGAGCACGATCAGCTTCGGCCGCAGGATCAGCGCGCGGGCGATGGCGATGCGCTGGCGCTGCCCTCCCGAGAACTCGTGCGGGAAGCGGTTGCGCATCGCCGGGTCGAGGCCGACGTCGGCCATCGCCTCCGACACCCGCTCCGTGCGCGCCTTGGAGTCGAGGCCCGGTTCGTGCACCAGCAGGCCCTCGGCCACGATCTCGCCGCAGGTCAGCCGGGGCGAGAGCGAGCCGTAGGGGTCCTGGAACACCATCTGGAGGCCCTTGCGATAGGGCCGCATCCCCTCGGTGCCAAGGCCCTCGATCCGGTCGCCCAGCCAGACGACCTGCCCCTCCGAAGGGATCATCTGCAACAGAGCCCGGCCCAGCGTCGACTTGCCCGAGCCGGATTCGCCCACGATGCCCAGCGTCTGGCCCTGGCGGAGCGTCACGTCGATGCCGCGCACCGCCTCGAGCCGCGTGTCGCGGCGGAACAGGCCCGGCCCGCGCCCGAACGTCACGCGCATCTCGCGCGCCTCCATCAGCGCGGGCGCGTTCGCGGGCAGGGGCGCCTTCGTCCCCTCGGGCTCGGCCGCGAGCAGCATTTTCGTGTAATCCGTGCGCGGCGCGGAAAACAGGCGGGCGGTCGGCCCCTCCTCCTCCACGCGGCCCTTGTTCATCACGTACGTACGGTCGGCGAACGCCTCGACGATGCCGAGATCGTGCGTGATGAACAGGATCGACATGCCGATCCGGCTCTGAAGCTCGGCGAGCAGTTGCAGGATCTCGGCCTGGATCGTGACGTCGAGCGCGGTGGTCGGCTCGTCGGCGATCAGCAGCTCGGGGTCGTTCGCCAGCGCCATCGCGATCATCACCCGCTGCCGCTGCCCGCCCGACAATTCGTGGGGGTAGGATCGCATCCGCTCGGCGGCGTTGGGGATCTGCACGAGGTTCAACAGCTCCAGTATGCGCGCCCGCGCCGCCTGCCGGCTCATCCCGCCATGCACGCGCAATGGCTCCGACAGCTGGTCCTCGATGGTGTAGAGCGGGTCGAGCGAGGTCATCGGCTCCTGGAAGATCATGGTGATCTTCCGCCCCCGCAGCCGGTTCAGCTCTGCCACCGACACGTTCAGGATGTCCCGCCCGCGATAGCGCACCGCCCCCGCGGCCCTGCCGTTGTTCGCCAGAAGGCCCATGGCCGCCATCATGATCTGGCTCTTGCCCGAGCCGCTCTCGCCCACCACCGCCACGGTCTCGCCCCGGCCGACATGCATCGACACGCCGCGCACCGCCTCGACCGCGCCGTCGGCCGTGTCGAAGGTCACGCGGATGTCGTCCACCTCGAAGATGCGCCCCGCCTTATCCGGATGCTCGGCCATGTCAGCGGTCCTTCGGGTCGAGGGCGTCGCGCAAGCCGTCGCCGAGGAAGTTGAGCGCGAAGAGCAGCACGGTCATCGTGGCCGCCGGCCAGAACAGCATGAAGGGCGCGTTGCGCATGTTCTTGGCCCCTTCCGCGATCAGCACGCCGAGCGAGGTCAGCGGCTCCTGCACCCCCAGCCCGAGGAACGACAGGAACGACTCGAGCAGGATCACCTTGGGAATCATCAGCGTCATGTAGATGATCACCGTGCCCAGCGTGTTCGGGATGATGTGGCGCCGCACGATGTCGCGCGAGCGCACCCCGAGCGACTCGGCCGCCTGCACGAACTCGCGCCGGCGGAGCGAGAGCGTCTGCCCCCGCACGATGCGCGCCATGTCGAGCCATTCCACCGCGCCCACGGCGATGAACATCAGCACCACGTTCCGCCCGAAGAACACCACGAGCAGAATCACGAAGAACACGAAGGGCAGCGAGTAGAGGATGTCGACCACCCGCATCATCACGTTGTCGAGCCGCCCGCCGACAAAGCCTGCGGTCGCGCCGTAGAGCACCCCGATGACCAGCGCCACGCCGGTGGCCAGCGCCCCGATCATCAGCGAGATGCGCAAGCTGATCAGGATGCGCGAGAACAGGTCGCGCCCGTTCGCATCGGTCCCCGCGATGAAGTAGAGCTCCCGCACGTCGGCCCGCATCGTGGCTGACAGACCATCGCCCGAAACCTCCACCATCTCGCTGCCCGAGAACACGTCGGAGCGGTCGAGGTAGCGGGTGATCCGCGGGTCGATCTCGCGGCTCTCGGACGTCACCATGATCGTCACGCCGCCGCCGCCCACCTCGATGCTCGCGATCTCGACCCGGGCGCGCGCCAGCGCCTCCTCGGCCGCCGGCACGATCTGGTCCTGCTGCGGGTAGGGGGCCAGGCTGGGCGGCACCTTCACGAACTCCGGGTACACCTCGGAATAGTCGTGCGGCGCGACCATCGGCCCGAAGATGCCCGCCAGCGCCATCAGGACCAGCACGACGAGCGAGGCCATGGCGGCGCGGTTGCGCCTGAGCCGCATCATCGCCACGGCCCAGAGCGAGCGGCCCGCCGTGCCCTCTCCGGCGGCGATCTCGGGGGCGGGGTTGGCGAGGTCAGTCATAGCGCACCCTCGGGTCGAGCAGGGCGTAGAGCAGATCGACGATCAGGTTGAACACCACCACGAAGACGGCGACGATCACCACCGTACCCATGACAAGCGTATAGTCGCGGTTGAGCGCGCCCTGCACGAAATAGCGCCCGATCCCCGGCAGGTTGAACACCTGTTCCACCACGATCGAGCCGGTCAGCAGCGCCGCCGCCGCGGGCCCGAGATAGGACACCGCCGGCAGGATCGCCGCGCGCAGCGCGTGCTTGAGCACCACCATCCGCGCCGGCAGGCCATAGGCCCGCGCCGTGCGCACATGGTCCGACCGGAGCGCCTCGATCATCGCGCCGCGCACCAGTCGCGCGACGATGGCCACCTGCGGCAGGGCCAGTGCGATCACGGGCAGCACCATCTGCCGCGCCTCGCCCCAGCCCTGCGCCGGCAGCCAGCTGAGCATCACGGCGAATACGAGCGAGAGCACCGGCGCCACCACGAAGTTCGGCACCGTGATCCCGAAGGTCGCCACCGCGATCACCGCGTAATCGGTCGACGAGTTCTGCCGCAGCGCGGCCAGCGTGCCCAGCAGCGCCCCGACCGCCAAGGCCAGCACCAGCGCCGTCAGCCCCAGCTGGACAGAGACGGGCAGCCCCTCGCCCAGGATCTCCTGCACGCGCATGTCGCGGTAGATGAACGAGGGCCCCATGTCGCCGCGCAGCAGGTTGCCCAGATACATCCCGTATTGCTGCCACAGCGGCCGGTCGAGCCCGAAGGTGGCGTTGAGATTCTCCATCACCGTGGCCTCGAGCGTCCGCTCCTGGTCGAACGGGCCGCCGGGCGCGATCCGCATCATGAAGAACGCGGCGGTGATGATGATGAAGATCGTCGGGATCGCGCCAAGCAGGCGGCGCAGGGCGTAGGAGAGCATCGCGGGGCTCCGGGGCGGCGGGGCGACTGGGCCCCCGGGGGCGCGTCCGTGAACGGCACATCGCGGCGCGGATCAAGCCCGCGCCGCGACGTCATGCATCGGTTACGCTGCGTTCCTCACGAGCCGGCGAGGCTGAGGAACCGCGAGGGGTGCACGTTCTGGATGTTGTCGTTCCAGCCCTGCAGGTCGGGCGACACCAGCGACCGCGAGGAATAGTAGAGCAGCGGGATGAACGGCAGATCCTCCATGAACATGGCCTCGGCCTGCTGCAGGATGTCGGCCCGCGCCTCGAGGTCGGTCGTCGCTGCCGCCTTGTCCATCAGCGCGTCGTACTCCGCGTTGTCGTAGTTGGCGTAGTTGAAGCCGTCGTTGTCGGACTCGACCATGAACAGGAAGTTCTGCGGGTCGGAATAGTCGCCGATCCAGCCCGCGCGAGCCACGTCGAAATCGCCCTTGTCGCGCAGATGCGCGTAATGGGCCGAGGCGTCGCGCACGTTGTATTCGACGCTCACCCCGAGGATCGACCACATGTCGGCGATGGCCGTCGCGGCGTTCTTGTGGTTTTCCGACGTGTTGTAGGCGAGCTCGAGCGTGACGGGGTTGTCGGGGCCGTAGCCCGCCTCCTCCATCAGGGCGATGGCCTCGTCCTCGCGGTCGAGCATCGAGGCGTCGAAATACGCGACCTCCGGCGAGCCGCCGTAATTGCCGATGCCCGGCGGCACGAAGCTTTCCGCCGGCACCATCGTGCCCTGGAAGATCTCGGAGGCGAGGAACTCGCGGTCGATCACCATCGACAGGGCCTGCCGCACGCGCGGGTCGCTCAGCACCTCGTCATCGTGGTTCAGCGCGTAATAGTAGGTGCCCAGATAGGGCGCGATGCGCACCGCCTCGCCGTGCTCGGCCTGCAGCCGCTCGATGTCTTCCGCCGGCAGGTCGGAGCAGGAATGCACCTCGCCCGCCTCCCAGGCGCGCACGCAGGTCGCACGATCCTCGAAGGGCAGGTAGTTGACCTGCGCGAGCGAGACGTTCGCCGCGTCGTGGAAATTCTCGTTCTTCCGCAGCACGATGCGGTCGTTGAGGATGTTCTCTTCCAGCGTGAAGGCGCCGTTCGACACCATGTTGCCGGGGCGCACGAAGTCGGACCCGTGTTCCTCGACCGAGGCGGGGTGCACCGGCAGGCCGGTCTGGTGGGTCAGCAACTCGAGAAAGTAGGGCGTGGGCTGGGCCAGCGTGATCTCGAGCGTGCGGTCGTCGACGGCGCGCACGCCCATCTCGGTGGGCTCCATCTCGCCCTTGTTGATCGCCTCGGCATTGGCGATCGGGTAGAGGATGTTGGCGTATTTGGCGCCCGTCTCGGGCGTCATGATGCGGCGGAACGAGTAGACGAAATCGCCCGCCGTCACCGGGTCGCCGTTCGACCAGCGCGCATCATCGCGCAGGGTGAACGTGTAGGTCGTGCCGTCCTCCGACACCTCCCAGCTTTCGGCGACGCCGGGGATCACCTCGGCATTGCGGTCGTAGACGACGAGCCCCTCGTAGAGGTCGCGCAGAATGTTGGCCTCGGCGACGGTCGAGGTCTTGTGCTGGTCGAGCGTCTCGGGGTTGGCATCGTTGCCGCGAAGATAGGTCTGCGCGGATGCGGACGTGGCTCCGAGGACAAGGGCCAGTGCCGTGGCGGTCAGCAGGTGGCGGGTCATGGACGGTCTCCCTCTTAGAGATCCCGAAGCCTACGGAGGCTCGACCTGGGGATGCAAGATGCGCGGGCGGGTCACATGACGTCACGCGCGCGACACCCTGCCGAAGCGCGGCCGCGCTTCGGCGGGCCCGCGCCCGGATGCCACCGGGCAGGGGTTTGCCTGCGGTCGTCGCGCAAGCCGCGCCCGGGCCAGGGGGGCACGTGCGGCTCGGCGCTGCGCCTGCCCCGGCCGGCGGCGCGCCCTTCGCACGCCGCTGCCGGGTCGACGGCGGCGCTGCGGGCGCCTCGCGCCAAGGTCGGGCCGCCCGGCCCGGCCGCTCGGGCGGCGCCTTGCCCTGTTTCCCTGCGCGATGAGCGACTGCAGGATGCTCGGGCGCAGGCGATGCGGGTATGGCTGTAAGGCTGGCTGCCTTGGATGGCTTCCCGTGCCGGGCCGCCCGCATCGCCGACCTCGCCCGCACGCGCGATCAACGGCCCATCGTGCTGGACGACGAGGTCGCCGTCGCGCTGCGGCCGAAGGTGACGCGACGCCGTGACCTCGTGCAGCACCAGACCTGTCGCCTGGCGTGCCTGCGCCGCGGCATCCACCGGGCACCCGCGGGCGCTCGACGTCACCTGAAAGGGGCCGATGACGCTGCTGGCGCGCCACGTCACGCCGTCCGAGATCCGGCGCCGCACTTCCGCTTCGGCGCCGAGGCTGCGCGCGCGGGCCGATCGTGGACCACGGTGCACGCCGCGTGGTCCATCTCAGGATGGAAAACCAACGAAATCAAGCCGAAGAGAGGCAATTTGGCAGCCCGTAGGGGAATCGAACCCCTCTTTCCAGGTTGAAAACCTGGCGTCCTAACCGATAGACGAACGGGCCACTTGCGCCGGTGCCGCGGTTCCTAGGAAAAACCGGATCGCAGGGCAAGGGGATTTTTTCGGCCTTTCCCGGGCCGCCCCCGCCTCGGTGCATCACGCGAGGCCGAGCGCGGCGCAGAGGGGAGCGAGGGCCGCGTCAGGGGGGCGACCGGCCGTGTCGAGGCGCGGGACGGGGCGTCGCCACGGCCGCCAGTCGCGCGCCTCGACCGCCGCCCAGTCGGGGCCCTCGCCGGCAGCGTGGCGCGCCTCGATGCGGGCCCGGTGCTCGGCGACGTCGGAGCAGGTGATCTCCAGCTCCGTCAGTCTCGCGCCCGTCGCGGGGGCGAGCGCCGCCCACTGATCGCGCGTGAGGGGCCAGGGGTTCACGCAGTCGGCGACCACCGAAACGCCGAGGGCGAGCGCGTCGCGCGCCACGCCCTGCGCCGCGAGGTAGCCCGCGTCCTCGGCCCGCGCGATTCGCAGCACGGAGGCCGCGAGGGCGTGCTCGATCGTGTCGATCCTGAGCCAGAGCGCAGGGCGGCCGGCGGCGAGCAACCGTTGCGCGAGGCCGCGCGCGAGCGTCGACTTGCCGCTGCCCGGCAAGCCGCTGAACACGACCAGGTCGGGGGTGGCGGCGGTGCCGGGACTGGGGCCGGGGCCTGCTGCGGGGGGCATCGCTCAGCCGGCGGGCGCTGCGTCCTCGAGGCGGAGTTGCGCACGCGTCCGCCCGTTCCAGACGTTGAGTTCGAGCGCCCCGGCGAGGTGGAAGCGGGCACCGTCGTGGCGCATCAGGGCGGCCCCCAGCGGCCCGTCCATCGCCCCGAAGGCGATGCAGTCCAGCCGGGCGCCCGCGCCGTCTCCGACGGTGAGCTTGAGGTGGCCGGAGCCGACCTCGCGGACATGGATCACCTGCATCGAGGCGAGCGCGAAGCGGGGGCTGGGCGCGGCGGCGCCGTAGGGGCCGGCGCGCTCGAGCATCTCCACCAGCTCCACCGTCGCGGCGCCCGGCATCAGCAGGCCCTCGAGCGACAGTGCCCGGGGGCCATCGGCGCCCGCCCCTTGCCGGGCAAGCAGCGCGCCGAGCCTCTCCATCGCCCCGTCGAGCCGGTCCGCCTCCACCGTCAGCCCGGCCGCCATCCTGTGGCCGCCCCCCTTGACGAGCCAGCCTTCGGCGGCAAGCCGGTGCACCGCGGCGCCGAGGTCGATGCCGGCCACCGAGCGGGCGGAGCCGGTTCCGGTGCCGCGGGCCGGATCGAGCCCGATCACCACGGCAGGGCGGCCTGTCGCCTCCTTCAGCCGCGCCGCGACGATGCCGACGATGCCGGGGTGCCAGCCTTCGCCCGCCGCCCAGGCGAGCGGGCCGCCGGATCCCCGTGCCTCGGCCTGCGCCAGCGCTTCCTCGACCACCGATTCCTGGATCTCGCGCCGCTCGCGGTTCAGCCGGTCGAGTTCGGCGGCGAGGTGCGCGGCCTCGCCCTCGTCGCGGGTCGAGAGCAGGCGCGCGCCGAGATCGGCTCGCCCGATCCGGCCGCCGGCATTGATCCGCGGGCCCAGCAGATAGCCCAGGTGATGCGCCCGGGGCGGCTCGGCCAGCCCCGCCGCGTCGGCCAGGGCGCGCAGGCCGGGCCGGGCGCGCCGCGCCATGACCCTGAGGCCGGTGGCGACGAAGGCGCGGTTGACGCCGGTGAGCGGCGCCACGTCGGCCACGGTGGCGAGTGCCACGAGGTCGGTTGCGCCCATGAGGTCGGGCGCCGGGCCGCCCCCGGCGCGGGCCTGCCGATTGGCTTCGACGAGCGTCAGGAACACCACGGCGGCGGCGCAGAGATGGCCCAGCTCGCCCGGCTCGTCGGGCCGGTTGGGGTTGACCACCGCGTCGGCGGGCGGCAGCGCCTCCTCGCCCATGTGGTGGTCGAGCACGATCACGCGGGCGCTGTCGGCCGCCGCGATGGCCTCGTGCGAAACGGTGCCGCAATCGACGCAGACGATCAGGTCGTGATCGGCGGCGAGCGCCGCCATCGCGGGGGCGTTGGGGCCGAAGCCCTCGTCGATCCTGTCGGGCACGTAGAGGGTGGGGCGCAGGCCACGGGCGCCCAGCCAGTCCGACAGGAGCGCGGCCGAGCACGCCCCGTCGACGTCGTAATCGGCGAAGACGGCGATGCGGGCGCGGGCGGCGGCGGCCTCGTTGAGGAGCGCCGCGGCGCGGCTGCAATCGGCGAGCCGTGCGGGATCGGGCAGCAGGTCGCGCAGGGTGGGGGCGAGGTAGGACTCGGCCGCCTCGGGCGCCACGCCCATCCGCGCGAGCACGCGGGCCAGCGGGTCGGGCAGGGCCGTGGCCTGCACCAGCGCCTCCGCCCTGCGCTCGGCCTCGAGCGTCGGCCCCTGCCAGCGCCGCCCCGTCAGCGACGCCGAGACACCGAGGAACGCGGCCCTGTCGGCGGAAGGCGGGCGCCCGTCCTCCGGCATGTCTGCCCCCATATGTTGTGGTTCTGCCTGCTCGCCACGCTACCGGACGGGGCGCCCACGGTCAATGCGCCGTTCACGGGCGGCTCGCCCCGTCGCCCTGCCGTGCATCGGCGCGGGCGAGCGCCGCCTGGGTGGCGAATGGCCCGGCGACCTCGAACAGCACGGTCGAGGCGACGGCCACCGCGAGCAGCGCCTCGGCTTGGTGGGGCAGTCGCTCGGCCGCGACCAGCGCCATCCCGATGGCCACCCCCGCCTGCGGCATCAGCGCGAGCCCGGTGAGCGCGCCCGTGCGCGCGCCGAGGCCCACGGCGAGCCCCGCCGCGACCCCGCCCACAAGGCGCCCCGCGGTTCGCAGGGCGACATATCCCGCGCCGAGCGCGCCGGCGGCGGCGAGCGCGTCGAGTTCGAGCGAGGCGCCCGCCATGACGAAGAAGAGCAGCATGAAGGGCCATTCGATACGCTCGATCTCGTGGAAGGGCCGCTCGTGGTGGCGGGCGCGGTTGGCGATCGTCACGCCGCAGGCCATGCCGGCCAGCAGGAAAGAGACCTCCAGCGCCATGGCGAAGCCCGCGGTCAGGAACACCACGCCGAGCGCCTCGACCAGCGTCGGCTCGCCGGGCTTGAGCCGGCCGGTGAGGCGTGCGGCCGGAAGGCCCACGGCGACGCCCAGGGCGAGCGCGCCGAGCACCTCCCACGCGCCGAGCGCCAGCGCCTCGACCGCCGGCATTCCGGTCAGCAGGCTCGCCGCCGCCATGACCATGGAAAAGGCGATCAGTCCCCATGCGTCGTCGACCGCGACGATCCCGAGCAGGCGGCGGGAGAACGGGCCATGCACGCCCGCCTCGCGCACCACGTCGGCCGTGGCGGCGGGGTCGGTCGCGCCGGCGAGGCCTCCGAAGGCCAGGGCAAGCGCCGCAGGAACGCCGGCGAGCCAGAGGCCGCCGCCCACGATCAGCACCGCCGCCGCGACGACCACCGCGGAGATCGCCATCAGCCGGATGCCCTCGTCGCGCAGGAGCGAACGGGTCAGACCGCCGCCGAGCAGGAAGGCGATCATCGTCAGCGCCACGTCGGCATAGGGGCCGTCCGCCCCGGCGAGCGGGGGCGGCAGCAGCCCCAGACCCGCCGGCCCCGTCGCCACGCCGAGCAGGATCAGGAGCGACACGCGCGGCACGTGGACCCGCCGACCCAGCGTGTCGAGCGCAAGACCTCCGAGAAACAGCGCCCCGATGGTGGCGACGAGCGCCGCGTAGCCCGGCAGGGCGACCTGGGCGAGGATCTCGGGCATGCGCCCCCTCCCTCAGTTCTCTGGCGCGGCGGCGGCCCGGGGCGCGGCCAGGCGGATGCCGGCCTCCTGCAGCGCGGCGCGCACGGCGCCGGCGATGGCCAGCGCCTGCGGCCCGTCGCCGTGCAGGCAGATCGTGTCGATCGCGGTCTCGATGGGCGCGCCCTCCTCGGGCAGGATCGCGCCGCGCCTGATCATCTCGATCATGCGGCGCGCGGCGATCGCGGGGTCGTGCACCATCGCGTGGGGCCGCGACCGGTCGACGAGCCGCGCGTCGGCCTCGTAGGCACGATCGGCGAAGATCTCGGCGGCGAAGGGGGCGCCGATCTGCTCCGCCGCGCCCTGCTGCGCGGTGCGCGCAATCACGAAGAGCGTCAGGTCGGGCTCGACCGCCAGCGCCGCCTCGTAGGCCGCGCGGGCGAGGCCGGTATCCTCGGCGGCCATGTTGGCCAGCGCGCCGTGGAGTTTCAGGTGCGCGAGCCGCACTCCCTCGGCCCGGGCGATGCCGGCGAGCGCGCCGACCTGGTACTGGACGAGGTGCGCGATCTCGCCGTGGGGCAGGGTCATCCGGCGACGGCCGAAGCCCTGAAGGTCGGAAAAGCCCGGATGCGCGCCGATCGAGACGCCGCGTGCGGCGGCCGCGGCAACGGTGCGCGCCATCACCTGCGGATCGCCGGCGTGAAGCCCGCAGGCGATGTTGGCCGAGGTGACGATGTCGAGCAGGGCCTCGTCGTCGCCCATCACCCAGGTGCCGAAGCTCTCGCCCATGTCTGCGTTGAGATCGATGCTGTGGGTCATGTCGGGCCTCCATCGTCTGGGTCTGGGTCTGGGTCTGGGTCTGGGTCCTGGTCCTGGTCGGGATCGGCGGCTGGGTCGGGGTCGTGGCCCGAGGTTACCCCGTCGATCAGCCGGTAGCCCAGAAGATCGGGGATGTCGGCGGGGTCGCGGACCAGCGGCCGAATCGCGCGGCTGAGCGCGCCGTGATCGCGGGCGGCGCGGCGGGCCGCGAGCGCCTCCGCCAGCGTGACGAAGCGCAGGCGAAAGGCGGCGCCGGGCGGAGCCTGCGCCACGCGCGGCAGGTCGGCCGAGATCACGGTGGCGATGCGCGGGTAGCCGCCCGTCGTCTGGCACTCGGCGAGCAGCACGAAGGGCTGGCCGTCTGCGCCGCCGCCCCCGCCGACGATCTGGATGTCGCCCGGCACGATCGCCTCCGAGGTGACCGAGAGCCCCCCTTCGGCGGCGAAGCCTGCGCCCTCCGGCACAAGCCGCGCGCCCTGCCGGTTGGCGCGGCGGTCTTTCGTGAAGGTCTCCGATTCGAGCCGGGCGATCTGCTCGCTCGGGAAGGCATCGGTCTGCGCCGAGGGGAGCAGGCGCAGCACGCCCCCCGAGAACCGGTCGTCTGCGTCGAGCGTCAGCCCCGCCTGCGCGCCGCGCCCCTCGCCCAGGGGCAGGCGGTCGCCCGCCGCGAGAGGGCCGCCGATGCCGGCGGCGAGATGGGCCGAGCGCGCACCGAGCAGCGGCTCGGCAGCGATGCCGCCGTCGAGCGCGAGGTATCCGTAAGTGCCGGCGGTGGCCGGGCCGACGGAGAGGGTCGCACCCTCGGGCAGGCGGTGGGTGCCGGGCCAGGCGAGGCGCGCGCCCGCGATCTCAGCCCGCATCGGCGCGCCGGTCAGCGCGACGACGGCTGCGCCCCCGTCGACGTGGAAGCGCCCGCCCTGCGCGGCCATCTCGATGGCCTCGGTCACCGGCTGACCCAGCAGCGCCGCGGCCTCGTCCAGCGCGAGCGGGTCGGCCGCCCCCCCCCGCGAGACTCCCGAGGCGAGCAGGCCCGGCCGGCCCCTGTCCTGCATCGTGACGCCCGCATGGGCCGCCGTCACGGCGAGCCAGCGTGTCATGCCGCCTCCGGAGCGCCGGGGCGGGGATGTCCGGGCCAGGGGTGTCCGGGCCAGGGGTGCCCGGGCCAGGTGTGTCCGGGCCGGGCAGGCGCTGGGCGGGGGAAGCGCGCCCGGCTCACGCGATGGCCTCGGATCGGGCCGCGAGCTCGCCCTCGCGCGCGCGGGCCTGCCAGCGGGCGAGCGCCTCGGCCGTGACCGGCTCGAAGGCGACCTCGTCTCCCACCGAGAGCGGAAAGGGGCGACCGGCCCCCGGCCGGAACCCCTCGAAGGCCGACAGGCCGATCTGCCGCCAGCCTGTCTGCGTCTCGACGGTGAAGAGCACGATCTGCCGGATCGCGGTCACCACCGCGCCCCTCGGCACGCGGGGTGTCAGCCCGCTCTGGCGGGGGATGTCCCACCGGTGGGGCAACCGGCCGAGATAGGGCTGGCCGGGTGCGAAGCCGATGGTCAGCACCCG
Source organism: Rhodovulum sp. 12E13 (assembly GCF_003340565.1). GTDB lineage: Bacteria > Pseudomonadota > Alphaproteobacteria > Rhodobacterales > Rhodobacteraceae > HLUCCA09. The sequence goes on from NZ_QPLK01000010.1 coordinate 69,621, forward strand.
CAGCCTGTGCGCGGCCAGTTCCTCGAGCAGCGCCGCCTCCGGCGCCCCGACGAGATCGGCCACCTCGGCCAGTTGCGGCCCCGCCGCGCCGCCGAAGGCCGCCGGGATATGCCAGAGCGTGCGCCCGGGCGGCAGCTCCGCCCCCTGCCAGTCGCGCGCGGCGAGCAGGTCGGAGAGCCGCGCCTCGATCTCGGCATGGGGCAGCCTGTCGGGGTCGAACCGCACCAGCGCCGACTTCAGCGTGACCGAGGTTTCGGCCACGCCGTCCCACGCCGCCGCCTCCACCGCCGCGCGGAAGGCGAGCGCGGCACGGTTGGCCGCGTCGGTCAGCGCGGGGGCGAACTCGACGATCACCGCCTCCTCTCCGAGGCGGCGCAGGCGGGGATGGCGCGGCGCGTCCATGCCTCTACCTTCGCCCTCCGTCAGGGCGATGAAAAGGGCGCGCAGCGCCATTCTGCCCGGTTCCCGTGTCGCGGGCCCGTTCCGCAGGTGCGCCCGCGCGAGCCTTTACCCCGCCATCGCGTCCGGCTATGGGCGCGGCGAACCGGAGGCGCCCCATGACACAGAGCCCGCTCATCGCTCCCTCGATCCTGTCGGCCGACTTTGCCGATTTCGGCGCCGAGATCCGCGCCGCCGAGGCGCAGGGCGCCGACTGGATCCATGTCGACGTGATGGACGGGCATTTCGTGCCCAATCTCACCTTCGGGCCCCCGCTGGTGAAGGCGATCCGCCGGCACGTGACCACGGTGATGGACGTGCACCTGATGATCGCGCCCGTCGACCCCTACATAGAGGCCTTCGCAGAGGCGGGCGCCGACATCCTCACCGCCCATGTCGAGGCGGGCCCGCACATCCACCGGACGCTGCAGGCGATCCGCGGCGCGGGCTGCAAGGCGGGGCTGGCGCTCAACCCCGGCACGCCGCCCGAGGCCGCCGCGCCGCTGCTCGACATGGTCGACCTGATCTGCGTGATGACGGTCAATCCCGGCTTCGGCGGCCAGAGCTTCATCCGCTCGCAGCTCGCCACGATCCGCCGGCTGCGCGAGATGGTGGGCGACCGACCCATCCGCCTCGAGATCGACGGCGGGGTGACACCCGAGACGGCGCCGCTCGCCGCGGCGGCCGGGGGCGACGTGCTGGTGGCGGGCTCGGCGGTCTTCAGGGGCGGCTCGGCCGAGGCGCCGGACGCCTACGGCGACAACATCCGCGCCCTGCGAGCCGCCGTCGCAGAGGCCGCGCCGGCGTGAGCGCGCACCCCTCGCCCGAAGCGCCCGCCATCGTCTTCGACCTCGACGGCACGCTCGTCGACAGCGCGCCCGACATCTGCGCCGTCGCCAACGCGGTGCTCGCGGGCGAGGGTGCCGCGCCGCTCACGCTGGCAGAGGCGCGCGGCTACGTCGGCTCGGGCGCCGACATGTTCGTGCGGCGCATGCGGGCCGCGCGGGGCCTGCCCGATGCCGAGCACGACCGCCTGCTCGCGGCGTTCCTCGATCGCTACGAGGGTGCGGTCGAGCACTCGGCCCTCTACCCCGGTGTGCTCGACGCGCTGGCGCTGCTGACAGCGCGGGGACACGCCCTCGGTGTGTGCACCAACAAGCCCATCGGACCGACGCGCACGGTGCTCGCCCATTTCGGCCTCGCCCACCGCTTTGCCGCGGTGCTTGGCGGCGACAGCCTCGCCGTGCGCAAGCCCGATCCCGCGCCGCTGCTCGCCGTCTTCGCCGAGCTCGGCGCGCCCGGCGGCCTGTATGTCGGCGACAGCGAGGTCGACGCCGAGACGGCCGACCGCGCCGGCGTGCCGTTCCTGCTGTTCACCGAGGGCTACCGCAAGGCGCCGGTCGAGACGTTGACCCACGCCGCCGCCTTCGCCCATTTCGACCGGCTGGCGCCGCTGGTCGAGGCGCGCGCCAGCCGCAGCGCCTGAGCGGGGCATCTCCCTTCGCTGCAAGGCTGAACCCTTGCTCGGAATTGCCCGTGTTGATCTGGGTCAATGTCTCGGTGTGCGAAAGTATTCAGAAAGCGGCATGGAACCGCGGCCGACCGGGAGAGACGCCATGCCGATCATCGACGACCTCACGCCCACGCGGCGCGGATTTCTGGGTCTGGCTGCCGGGGCGGGCGCGCTGGCCGCCGCCGGCTCGCAGGCCCCTGCGCAGGAGAAGGTATCGACCTCGGCGCGGATCGTCATCATCGGGGCGGGAGCGGCGGGCGCCGCCCTCGCGAACCGGCTCGACGAGCGGCTCGACGGCGCCGAGATCACCCTGATCGACGGGCGCGTGGAGCACTGGTACCAGCCCGGCTTCACCCTCATCGCGGCGGGCCTGCAACCGGCGAGCTACTCGGTCAGCCGCACGCCGAAGTGGCTGCCCCGCCGCGCCACCCTGATCGAGGACTGGGCCGCCGAGATCGACCCCGAGGCGAAGCGCGTCACAACCGTGGGCGGCGAGGTGGTCGAGTACGACTTCCTGATCGTCGCGTCGGGGCTGAAGCTCGACTGGGAGGCGATCGAGGGCTTCTCGCTCGACATGGTGGGCAAGGACGGCATCGGCGCCGTCTATGCCGGCCCCGACTATGCCGAGGCGACCTGGCGCGCGATGGACCGCTTCACCGACACGGGTGGGCAGGCGCTCTTCACCCGCCCCGCGACCGAGATGAAATGCGCGGGCGCCCCGCTCAAGTACACCTTCCTGACCGACGACTACGCGCGGCGGAAGGGCAATCGGGGCAAGGTCGAGATCACCTATGCCGCCCACAGCAAGAGCCTGTTCGGCGTGCCCATCGTCAACGAGAAGGTGCGCATGCTCTACGAGGATCGGGGCGTGAACGTCGTCCACGACCACGTGCTCAAGGCGATCGACCCGGGCGCGAAGCTCTGCACCTTCGCCACGCCCGAGGGCGACGTGGAGCTTCCCTACGACTTCACCAACGTGATCCCGCCGATGCGCGCGCCGGACGCCGTGCGCAACTCGCCGCTCCCCTGGGCCGACCGGTGGACCGACCAGGGCTGGGTCGAGGTCGACATGCATACCCTGCGCCATGCCCGCTATCCCGAGGTCTTCGCGGTGGGCGACGTGGCCGGCGTGCCGAAGGGCAAGACCGCGGCGAGCGTCAAGTGGCAGGTGCCCGTGGTCGAGGATCACCTCGTCGCGCAGATCGCCGGCCGCGAGGGCACCGAAAGCTACGACGGCTACACGTCGTGCCCGCTCATCACCCGGGTCGGCCGGGCGATGCTGATCGAGTTCGACTACGACAACAACCTCGTGCCCTCCTTCCCCGGCGTGATCGCGCCGCTGGAGGAGCTTTGGGTATCGTGGCTGATGAAGGAGGTCGCGCTGAAGGCGACCTACAACGCCATGCTGCGCGGGCAGGCCTGAGAGGAGGACGGACCCATGGAAGAACTGACATTCGGCACCCTGATCGCCGTCTTCGAGGAAATGTTCGGCTTCTGGCTGTTCTGGGCCATGGTCGTCGTCGCCGTGCTGATCACCCTCTCCTACCTCTACGTGCTGATCCGCGATCACCACCTGTCGATGCGCAAGTTCCTGCTTGCACAGCTCTCGATGCCCTTCGCCGGCGCCGCGGCCGTCTGGTTCGTGCTGTGGGTGACGAAATCGAACCTCGCCGACATGGGCGGCCCGATCGACGCGATCACCCTGATCGGCATCTTCGCCGTGGGCTCGATCGGCGGCGCGATCCTCGTCTACACGCTGCAGTCGCTGATCCGCGGCAAGCAGGACGACAGGGAACTGGAGGTCTGAGCGCATGGCCCAGGCGACCCATCCGGGGGCGGCCGAGGCCACGGCGGCCGAGCCGCGACTGGCGCATCTGCCGATCAGCTTTTTTGCCGCGGTGATGGGGCTTGCGGGGCTGACGCTGGCGCTGCACGCGAGCCAGAGCGCGCTGGGGCTGCCGGGCTGGCCCGCGCAGGCGGCGCTCTGGGCCACCCTCGCCGCCTTCGCCGGCATCGCCGTGCTCTACGGGCTGAAGGCGGCGCGTTACCCCCACGCCGTCGCCGCCGAGTGGCACCATCCGGTCAAGCTCGCCTTCTTTCCGGCGATTTCCATCTCGCTTCTCTTGATCGCCACGGCGCTCGCGCCCGACGCCGAGGGGGTGGCGCGGCTCGTCTGGCTCGCCGGCGTGGCGGGGCAGGGGGCGCTCACGGTCGCGGTCGTCTCGGGCTGGATCGGTCGGCGGCCCTTCCAGCCGATGCACGTCTCGCCCGCGTGGTTCATCCCCGCGGTGGGCAACGTGGTGGTGCCCATCGCGGGCGTGCCGCTGGGCTATGTCGAGGTGTCGTGGCTGTTCTTCTCGGCCGGGCTGATCTTCTGGCTGGTGCTGCTCACGCTCGTGGTCAACCGCCTGATCTTCCACGACCCGCTGCCGGGCCGCCTGCTGCCCACGCTGGTCATCCTGATCGCGCCGCCGGCAGTCGCCTTTCTCGCCTGGGCGCAGCTCTCGGGCGGCGGCGCCGATCCGTTCGGACGGATCCTGCTCAACGCCGCCTACGTCTTCGCCGCCATCGTGGCCGTGCAGGTGCCGAAGCTCTTCCGGTTGCCTTTCGCCCTGTCGTTCTGGGCGCTGAGCTTTCCGGTCGCGGCGCTCGGCATCGCCTCGATGCGCTTCGCCGCGCTCGCCGCCTCGCCCGCCCATCTCTGGATCGGGGCGGGGGTGCTGGCGCTGCTCGTCGTGATTGTGGTCGGCCTCATCGCACGGACGGGCCTGGCAATGGTGCGTGGCGAGATCTGCCTGCCGGAATGAGGCCGTGCGATCCGCCGCGGGTCGTGCGCAAGCACGGCGTCAGGCATCGGGTCATGCCGACCGTCCTTCGGGGGCCGACCCCCCCGCCGAGCACCCGACCTCACGGTCTCCCATAGCCCGCTCGGGCCGCGTTCCTCGGCCTCCGCCACCCGGCTCGACGGGTTGCGGTGCTGGCAGGGGCCTTTGTCGGCCCGCGCCCCTCTGCCGTTTCAGCCGGCGAAGCCGGGCGCCCGGCCGGCGACCTGCGGCGCAAGCGGCCATGAGACGGCCGTGCGCGCCACTCCTGGGGCGGCGTGCCCAGGGGGGCGCTTCCCGCGCCCGAGGTGCGGCGCGGAAGGCCGGGCTCGCCGGTTGCAGCTGTCCTCCGGCCGATCTCTCGCCGCGCGGGTCAGCTATCTTGCCGGGAGCGCGCGCGCCTGCCAAGCTGTCCGCCATGCAGGGATTTTCGGCCAATCTCGGGATGCTCTGGCGCGAGCTGCCTCTGGCAGAGGGGGTGGTGGCCGCCGGACGCGCCGGCTTCTCTGCGGTGGAGGTGCAATGGCCCTTCGACACCCCTGCGCAAGAGCTGGGCGCGGCCTGCGTCGCGGCGGGCGTCCCGCTTCTGTCGCTCAACACGCGACGGGGCGAGTCCTTCGGCACCGCGGCTCTGCCCGGGCGAGGCGCGGAGACGCGGGCAGCGGTGGACGAGGCGGTGGCCTATGCCGTGGAGGCGGGCGCGCGGCAGGTCCACGTGCTGGCGGGACAGGGCGAGACCTGCGAACAGACCTACCGCGAGAGCCTTGCCCATGCCTGCGCCGTGGCCGCGCCGCACGGGCTGCGCGTGGTGATCGAGGCGCTCAACGGGCACGACGTGCCGGGCTACCACCTGCGGTCCGTGGCGCAGGCGCTCGAGACGATCGCGGCGGTGGGGCGGCCCGAGTTGCGGCTGATGTTCGACTGCTACCACGTGCAGGTGGCCGAGGGCGACGTCACCCGCCGCCTCGCCGCCGCCCTGCCGCTGATCGCCCACATCCAGATCGCCGGCGCCCCGTCGCGCGGCCGCCCCGACGAGGGCGAACTCGACCTGGCGTTCGTGCTGGCAGAGGCGCGGCGGCTGGGCTGGCGGGGGTTCGTCGGGGCGGAGTATCACCCCGGCGGGCCGACGGAGGAGTCCCTGGGCTGGATGGCGGCGCTGGGCGGCTGACCGGGGAAACCACGCGGAGCGCCTCGCGGCGCCTGCTCCCGCCTCGCGCCGGTGCCGGGCGCGCACCTGCGGCGGGCGTGTCCACGGCAGGCGGGACGGGGGGCGATGGCCGGCCCATGGCGCCGTGGCCGTGCCATGCCCCGGGCGCGTGGCGCCGTGGCCTCGGGCGGCTCAGGCCGCCAGCGGCTCGATGAGGCCGGGGCCCTCGGCGCGGTTCGAGTTCACCCGCGGGTCGACGCGGTACCAGGCGAGGGTGCCGGGGGCGGGGGCGCGCATGAGCGTCGCGGCGCCGTGGCCTGCCTCGCCGAGCCAGAGCGCCCAGTCGGCCGGTTCGAGCACGACGGGGCAGCGATGGTGGAGCGTCGCCATGTCCTCGGCGGCCTCGGTCGTGACGATGGCGACGGTGCGGTGGGCACGGCCCTCCCTCTCCCAGTCCTGCCAGATGCCGGCGAAGGCGAGGGGGGCGCCGCCAGGTCGGGCGATGTACCAGGGCAGGCGGCGGCCTTCGTCGTCCTTCGTCCACTCGTAGAAGCCCGAGGCGGGGACGATGCAGCGCCGCTCGCGGCAGGCGGCGCGGAAGGCGGGCTTGGTCGCCACCGATTCGGCACGGGCGTTGATCAGGAGGGGGCCGTCGGTCTCGCTCTTGTACCAGTGGGGCAGGAAGCCCCAGCGCATCGGCGCGAGGAGCCGCGTGCCGCCCTCGCTGCGGATCGTGGCGACGGGCTGGGTGGGGCAGACGTTGTAGCGGGGCGTGTCGGGCAGGTCGTTGGCCGGCCGCGCCCCGAACAGGCGGGCCAGCGCCGCGTCTGGATGGGTGATGACGAACCGTCCGCACATGGCGCCCATCATAGCGCGGGCGGCGGCGCCCCGCACCCCCGGGCGCGGACCCGCGCGAAGTGGCCGCGGTGCAGGCTCTCGGGCCCCCGGGGCGAGATGGGGGCGCTGCCCCCGTCGGCCGGTCGGCCGACTCCCCCGGGATACTTGGCGCAAGAAGAAGGAAGGGTCAGGGGCAGGGTGCGGGCGCTTGCATCCGCCGCGGGCTTGGGCGCAGTCTGGCGCGAGAGGGGAGGATGCGCATGTCGGAAGATCTGATCGCCGCCGCGCGGCAGGTGCGCGAGAACGCCTATGCGCCACATTCGGGCTTTCGGGTCGGGGCGGCGCTGCGCACCGTGTCGGGCGTGGTCCATGTCGGCTGCAACGTCGAGAACGTGGCCTACCCGGAGGGCACCTGCGCCGAGGCGGGGGCCATCGCGGCGATGGTCGCTGCGGGAGAGCGCGAGATCGCCGAAATCGCGGTGATCGCCGACAGCCCCGCCCCGGTGCCCCCCTGCGGCGGCTGTCGGCAGAAGCTGGCGGAATTCGCGGGTGGCGAGGTGCCCGTGGTCATGGCCACGACGGGCGGCGCGCGGCTGGGAATGACGGTGGCCGAGCTCCTGCCCGGGGCCTTCACGGCCGGCCACATGGAGCGCTGAGGGCGAGGGTGGACGCGCGCACCGTCCTGTCCGCCTTGCGCCGCGGCGAGGCCCTGACGCCGGAGTCGGCCGGCTGGTTCGGGCGGGCGCTCGGCACGGGCGCGGTGACCGACGCGCAGGCGGGCGCCTTCGCCATGGGGGTGTGCCGGGCGCCGATGGACGCCCCGGCCCGCGTGGCGCTGACGGAAGCGATGCGCGATTCGGGGGATGTGCTGGTCTGGGATCTGCCCGGCCCGGTGGTCGACAAGCACTCCACAGGGGGCGTGGGAGACTGCGTCTCGCTGGTTCTGGCGCCAGCGCTCGCGGCCTGCGGCGTCTTCGTGCCGATGATCTCGGGCCGTGGTCTGGGACACACCGGCGGCACGCTCGACAAGCTCGAGGCGATCCCCGGCTACCGCGTCGACGTGGACGAGGCCCACTTTCGCGCGGTGACGGCGGAGGTGGGCTGCGCCATCGTCTCGGCGTCGGCCGCGCTCGCCCCGGCCGACCGGCGGCTCTACGCGATCCGCGACGTGACGGGGACGGTGGAGTCGATCGACCTGATCACCGCCTCGATCCTGTCGAAGAAGCTGGCGGCGGGGCTCGAGGGGCTTGTGCTCGACGTGAAGTGCGGCTCGGGCGCCTTCATGAAGAGCCGGCAGGGCGCGCGGGAGCTGGCCGAGAGCCTTGTCGGCACGGCAGCGGGCGCGGGGTGCCGGGCCGCCGCGCTGATCACGGCGATGGATCAGCCGCTGGCGACGGCCGCCGGCAACGCGCTGGAGGTGGCCGAGGCGATGGAGACGCTGACCATGGCCTACGTCACCTCCCCGCTTTGGGAGATCACGGTGGCGCTGGGCGGCGAGGCGCTGGCGCTGTGCGGGGCGGCGGAAGACGTCGCGGACGGGCGCGCACGCATCGACGGCGCATTGCGCTCGGGCGCCGCCGCGGAGCGGTTCGGCGCGATGGTGGCGGCGCAGGGCGGGCCGGCCGATTTTTTGCAGACATGGCGCGACCGGCTGCCGGGGACGCCGGTAAGACGGGTGGTCGCGCCGGAGCGGGCGGGCTTTGTCGCACGGGTGGAGACCGAGGCGCTGGGGATGTGCGTCGTGCGGCTCGGCGGGGGGCGGATGGTCGAGAGCGACCGGGTGGACCCGGCAGTCGGCCTGGCGCGGATCGCCGGGCTGGGCGAGGAGGTCGGGCCGGGCCGGCCGCTCGCCGAGGTTCACGCGGCGAGCGATGCCGACGCCGACATGGCCGAGGCCGCCGTTCGGGCCGCCTTCACCCTGGGGCACGAGGCGCAAGACCCTCCGCCGCTGGTGCTCGGCCGGGTGGGGCCATGAGCCGCGCCTTCCTCGTGGTGATGGATTCGGTCGGCGCGGGCGGCGCGCCGGACGCGGGCGACTTCTTCAACGGCGCTCGCCCGGATACCGGCGCCAACACGCTGGCCCACATCGCCCGGGCCTGCGCAGAGGGGAGGGCGGAGGAGGGGCGCTCCGGCCCGCTGCGAATGCCGGCTCTCGATGCGCTGGGGCTGTCGGCGGCCGTGCGGCTGGCGAGCGGGGCCTGCATGCCGGGGCCGGGCGTCGCGCCGCGGGGCCTGTGGGGCGCCGCGCAAGAGGTCTCGCCCGGGAAGGACACGCCCTCGGGCCACTGGGAGCTTGCCGGCGTGGCGGTGCCCTGGGAGTGGCACCATTTTCCCGACACCTTGCCTGCCTTTCCGGAGGAGCTGACGAAGGTGGTCTGCGAGGCGGCGGGCACGGAGGGCATTCTCGGCAATTGTCACGCCAGCGGAACAGAGATCGTCGCAAGGCTGGGAGAGACGCACCTGCGCACCGGCTGGCCGATCTGCTATACCTCGGCCGACAGCGTTTTCCAGATCGCGGCCCACGAGGAGGCGTTCGGGCTGGAGCGGCTGCTGACCCTCTGCAAGACGGTGGCACCGATCCTGCACGGGCTGCGTGTGGGGCGGGTGATCGCGCGGCCCTTCACCGGTGAGCCGGGCGCCTTTACCCGCACTGCCAACCGCCGCGACTTCGCCATCGCGCCACCCGCGCCCACGCTCTGCGACTGGGTGCAGGGGGCGGGGGGGCGCGTGCATGCCGTTGGCAAGATCGGCGACATCTTCTCGATGCAGGGGATCGACGACGTGGCCAAGGGCACCGATGCCGAGCTGATGGGCCATCTCGGCCGGCTGGTGGACGAGGCCGAAAACGGCAGCCTGACCTTCGCCAACTTCGTCGAGTTCGACAGCCTCTACGGCCACCGCCGCGATGTCTCGGGCTACGCCCGCGCGCTCGAATGGTTCGACGCCGCCATCGCCCCCGTTCTCGACCGCTTGCGCCCGGACGACCTGATGATACTGACCGCAGACCACGGCAACGACCCGACCTGGAGCGGCACCGACCACACGCGCGAGCGCGTTCCGGTGCTCGGAGCAGGGCAGGGAGCCGGCGAGCTGGGCCTCATGGCCTTCGCCGACGTTGCCGCGACGCTCGCCGCCCACCTGGGGCTGGCCGAGCGCGGACAGGGGCAGGACAGGAGACCCGCGTGAAGGATCTGCCGAAGATCGAGCTGCACCTGCATATCGAGGGGGCCGCCCCGCCGGCCCTCATCCGCGATCTGGCGGCCGAGAAGCATGTCGATCTCTCCGGCCTCTTCGACGAGCGCGGCGCCTACGCCTACGACGGCTTCGCCGAGTTCCTGAGCGTCTACGAGGCGGCGACGTCGGTCCTGACGACGCCCGACGACTACGGCCGCCTCGCGCGGACCGTCTGCGAGAGCCTCGCCGAGCACGGCGTGATCTACGCCGAGACGTTCCTGTCGCCCGATTTCTGCGGTGGCGGCGATGTCGAGGCGTGGCGCGACTACCTGACGGCGATCCGCGAGGCGGCCGAGGGGGTCGAGGCGCAGGGCGGGCCGGTGCTGAGAGGCATCGTCACCTGCATCCGCCATTTCGGCCCCGAGCGCGCGAAACCCGTGGCGATCTGCGCCGCCGAGACGGCGGGCCGCTTCCTCACCGGTTTCGGCATCGCGGGGGCCGAGACGGTGGGCGAGCCGCGCGACTTCCTCTGGGCGTTCGACTGCGCCCGCGAGGCGGGGCTCAGGCTGACCGCCCATGCCGGCGAGTGGCGCGGCCCCGAGAGCGTGGCCGCCGCGCTCGACGACCTGCGCGTCGAGCGGATCGGCCACGGTGTGCGCGCCATCGAAGACCCCGCGCTGGTGGAGCGGCTGGCCGAGGCGGGAATCACTCTCGAGGTCTGCCCCGGCTCGAACGTCGCGCTGCGCGTCTACCCCGAAACGCGCGCCCACCCGATCGAGCGGCTGCGCGCGGCCGGCGTGCCCGTCACCGTCTCCACCGACGATCCGCCCTTCTTCCACACCACGATGACGGCGGAGTACGAGGCGCTGAACGCGGCCTTCGGCTGGGACGAGGGCGATTTCCGCGAGATCGCCCGCACCGCCGCCCGCGCCGCCTTCTGCGATGCCGCCACCCGCGACCGCCTGCTCAAGCGACTGGACGAGACATGACCCTGGCCACAGACCACCTCACCATCGTCGATCACCCGCTGATCCAGCACAAGCTGACGATCATGCGCGAGAAGGATACCTCGACCGCCTCGTTCCGGCGGCTGCTGCGCGAGATAAGCCACCTGCTCGCCTACGAGGTCACCCGCGACCTGCCGCTCACGACCAAGGTGATCGAGACACCGCTGGCCGAGATCGAGGCGCCCACGCTCGCCGGCAAGAAGATGGCGCTGATCTCGATACTGCGGGCGGGCAACGGGCTGATGGAGGGCATCCTCGACCTGATCCCGGCCGCGCGGGTGGGCTTCGTCGGACTCTACCGCGACGAGGAGACGCTGCAGCCCGTGCAGTACTACTTCAAGGTGCCCGAAACGCTCGAGGATCGCCTCGTGATCGTCGTCGACCCGATGCTCGCCACCGGCAATTCCTCGGCCGCCGCGGTGGACCTGCTGAAGAAGGCCGGCGCGACCGACATCCGCTTCCTGTGCCTGCTGGCCGCGCCCGAGGGCGTCGAGCGCATGAAGGCGGCGCACCCCGACGTGCCCGTGGTGACGGCGGCGCTCGACGAGCGGCTGAACGAGCAGGGCTACATCGTGCCCGGCCTCGGAGACGCGGGCGACCGGATGTTCGGCACCAGGTGAGCGGCGCGCGGCCCGATCGGGCCGGCTTTACCCGCCCGCCCGGCCGCGCCATGCTGGCGGCACCCGACCGGAGAATGCCATGCCCCGCCCCCTCGCCTCGCGCCTCATCGCCGCACGCCTCGTTTCGGCGTTTGCCCTCGGTGCCGCCCTTGCCCTGACGCTAGCCCCCGGGGTTGCTGCCCAATCGTCGGGCCCGCCGCCGGGATTCGAGCCCGCGTTCACCGATGGCCGCGTCAACCCGCATCGCGCCAGCCGCTCCGCCCTCGGCGACGAGATGACCGACCGGGTCTGGACGCGCGACGTTCCCCGCCGCGTGTTGCCCCGGGCCGGGGCCTTGGTCCCGGTCGCCGGCGGCACCGTGTCCAGGGGCGTCGGCGGGCCGCCGCCGGGCTACGAATACGCCTTCGGCGACGGGCGGCTGAACCCCGAGCGCGGCGGGCGCAGCGCCGCCGGCGCCGCCCGCATGGGACAGGTCTGGACAGACGACGTCCCCCGTCGGGTGCGCCCCGGCGCCGATTGGGGGCACTGAGGCGCACCCGCACGCGCACCTGACCCCGTCGTCACGGTCCGCAGACGTTCTGCAGGGCCACCCAGTCGCCGTCCGACATCAGGGGCCGCGCGGCCGCCTTGCCCCGCATCGGGTCGCCCTCCACGAGAGGCAGCACGCTCTCGCCGGTCACGTCGCGGGCATAGGCGTAGGGGGTCGAGGTCAACTCCGCCGTGGCGAAGGCCGGCAGCAGCGCCTCGGCCGGGGGCGGCGCGGGCGGGTCGGTCAGCCGCGCCTCCGCGTAGCCGGCGAAGGCCGTCTCGGGCAGGTGGCCCGTCGTCAGCAGGCGCACGACCGCCCATGTGCCCGCCGCCTCGAGCAGGTCGGCGAGCGGCGGCTCTGCGCCCGCGCGCACCGCCTCGGCCAGCACGTAGCCCGCCAGCACCTCGGGCGTCTCGTGGTCCTCGACGAGCGCGCGCCCCGCCACGATCGTGCCCCCCGGCAGCGCCAGAGCCCGCTCCACCCCGTCCGGCACCACCACGACCGAGGCCACGCTCCCCGGCACCGCCGGCGCAAGGCGCGCGGCGACCGCGGTGAGCGCGCGGTCGGCCCGCGGCCCCCGGCAGGGCGGGCGCGAGACCCGCTCGATGGCCGCGAAAAGTCGGGTTCCCATCTCTGCCCGGCTCGGCTCGGGCAGCACGGAGACCGCGTGGCGCACCAGCGCCTCGGGCAGCCAGAAGACCGAGGCCGCCACGATCGACGCGAGGCTCGCCACGAGCGCCAGCGCGCGCACCCGGCCGCCCCGTGGCCGCGCCCGCGCCACCGCGCGCCGCACCGTCTCCACCGCCTCCACCATCGTGTCGTCGGCCACTTCCAGCAGCTCCGTCGCCTCCGCCGAGGGCGTGTAGAGCGCCGGCACCTCGCCGGGATTGATCCGCGCCACCGCGGCGAGCGACCAGTGCGACAGCGGGCGGCCCGCCAGGTCCGAGATCACCAGCGAGGCGTCGCCGAAGCCCACGACCACGTCGAGGCGCTGCGCGTCGGGCTCGGCACGCCAGATTCCCGGGCATTCCAGCCGGGCGTATCGCGTCAGGGCGGTCACGCGGAACTGCTCTCGGGCCTGTTCTGCCTCTTGGTTGGCGCGCAGCATACTCCAACGCCGGCCCCCCCACAACGCGCGGCATGGCTGCCCGCCCAACGGCGCGCCCCGAAAGGGGCGCCCCCTCCCATCATCTTGGTCCAAATACTCCGGGGGAGTCGGCCGGAACGGCCGACGGGGGCAGCGCCCCCTCCGATGCCGGCCGCCAAGGCACCGGCCGGGGGGACAGCGCGTCGCCTCAGGCGGCCGCCTGCTCCTTGAGCCGCCGGCGCAGCTCGAATTTCTGGATCTTGCCGGTCGAGGTCTTGGGCAACTCGTCGAAGATCACCGCCTTCGGCGTCTTGAAGCCCGCCAGCCGCTCGCGGCAGAAGGCGATCAGGTCCTGCTCGGTCGCGCTCGCCCCCGGCTTCAGCTCGACGAAGGCGCAGGGCACCTCGCCCCATTTTTCGTCCTCCCGAGCGACCACCGCGCAGAGGAGCACCGCCGGGTGGTGCATCAGCACCCCCTCCACCTCCACCGAGCTCACGTTCTCGCCGCCCGAGATGATGATGTCCTTCGCGCGGTCGGCGATCTGCACGTAGCCGTCGGGGTGCTGCACGGCGAGATCGCCGGAATGGAACCAGCCGCCGCGGAAGCTCTCCTTCGTCGCCTCGGGGTTCTTGTAGTAGCCCTTCATCACGCCGTTGCCGCGCATCATGATCTCGCCCTGCACCTGCCCGTCGCGGGGCACCGGCGCCATGCTCTCGGGCTCGGCCACGTATTGCCCGTCCATGAACGGCATCGGCACGCCCTGCCGGGCCTTCTTCGCCGTCTTGTCCTCGTCGGCCAGCCCGTCCCAGTCGGGGTTCCACGTGCTTTCGGTCGCGGGGCCGTAGGTCTCGGTCAGGCCATAGACCTGCGTGACGTGAAAGCCGAGCTTGCCGATCGCGTGCAGCGTGGCGGGCGCCGGCGGCGCGCCGGCGGTGAACACCTCCACCGTGTGGTCGAAGGGGCGGCGGATCTGCTCGTCGGCGTTGACCAGCATGTTCAGCACGATCGGTGCGCCGGCCAGGTGGGTGACGCCCTCGTAGGCGATGGCGTTGTAGATCGCCTCGGCATTGATGTCGCGGCAGCACACGGTGGTGCCCCCCAGCGCCGGGATCATCCAGGTGTGGCACCAGTTGTTGCAGTGGAACATCGGCACGATGGTGAGATACCGGGGGTAGAGCGTCATCCGCCAGCTGATCGGCTGGCCCATCGTGTTCAGGTAGGCGCCCCGGTGGTGGTAGACGACGCCCTTGGGCCGCCCCGTCGTGCCAGAGGTGTAGTTGAGGGCGATCGACTCCCACTCGTCTTCGGGCATGATCCAGTCGAAACCGGGATCGCCCCGGCGCATGACCTCCTCGTAGTCGGGGTAGCGCCCCGTGGCGGGAAAGCCCGCGGCGTGGTCGGAGCATTCGACGATCTCGGGGCCCGGGCCCTCCATCCGCTCCTTCGCGGCCTCGGCAAGCGGCAGGAACTGGGTGTCGCACAGGACCACCTTCGCGCCGCCATGGCCGAAGATGTAGGCCACCGTGTCGACGTCGAGGCGGATGTTGATGGCGTTGAGCACCGCGCCGCAGGCGGGCACGGCGAAATGCGCCTCGGCGTGCGCCGGCACGTTGGGCAGGAGGGTGGCCACCACGTCGCCCGGTCGCACCCCCATGGCGGCGAGCGACGCGGCAAGGCGGGTGACGCGCTCGGCATAGTCGGCGTAGGTGAGGCGATGGTTGTGATAGACGAGCGCCTCGTGCCCCGAGAATACCTCGGCCGCGCGCCTCAGATGCGACAGCGGCGTGAGCGGGGCGTAGTTCGCCGCGCACTTCTCAAGCCCGGTTTCGTCGGCCAGCCAGCCCATGGCGTCCTCCCTCGGTCCATTTTGTCGCAGTATCCACGGATCGGACCTTTGGGAAAAGAGCGGATGAGGGGGCGCGCGCGATGATCGTCAGCCGTGAACGGGGCTTCGTCTTCGTCCACATCCCCAAGACGGGGGGCACGGCGCTGGCGCAGGCGCTCGAGGCGGGGGCGCCCGAGAGCGACCTGCTCATCGGCGACACGCCCGAGGCGCGGCGGCGCAAGGGGGCGCTGCGGGGCCTGCGGGCGGCGGGCCGGCTCCGGAAGCACGCGCGACTCGCCGACCTGCGGGGCCTCGTGAGCGAGGAGGAGTTGCGCGCGCTCTTCGTCTTCACCCTCGTGCGCAACCCGTGGGACCGGGCAGTGAGCTATTACCACTGGCTGCGCGGGCAGCGTTTCGCCCATCCGGCAGTGGCGCTGGCGCAGCGCGTGGGCTTCGCCGACTTCCTGGCCCATCCGCAGACGCGGGCGGGCTTCCGCGCCGCGCCCTACGGCGCTCCCATGCGGCTGCCATCGGGGGAGGAGCGCTGCGACGCCTTCGTGCGACTGGAGGTCCTTGCAGCCGACATCGCTCCGGTCGAGCGGCACCTCGGCGTCTCGCTGCGGCTGCCGGAGCGCGTCAACGCCTCGCAGCGAGCGGCCGACTGGCGCGGCTATTATGATGCGCGCACGGCGGCGCTGGTGGCCGAGGATTGTGCCGAGGACATCGCGCGCTTCGGCTACGCCTTCGACGGGTGATCGCGGGCCGTGGCCAGTCGCCGCCTGGCCGTGGTGATCGTCATCCATCGAGAAACGGTGCCCCGATACTGCCCCATGCCGTCCGTCATTTCGGCCGATCCGTCGGCTGCCATGGTTAATGCGCGCTGAATGAATGGGCGCGCGGCAGGTGAGGGAGGCTGGCCATGCTGGACTGGATCGGGGAGCGTGTCGCGCCGCGCAAGGGGCGCGCGCAGAGTGCCGATGCGGCGGGTCTGGTCGGCACGACGCGCATCGCCACGCCAACTGGCTGGTGCCGGGCGGACGACCTCGGCGCGGGTGACCGCGTCGTGACATTCGATTCGGGGGTCCAGACGGTGCGGTCGGTCGCGCGACGGCTGGTGCCCGGGCCGCGCAGCGGGGCGGAGGCGCTTCTGCGTCTACCGGCGGGCCTGATCGGCAACGCTGCGCCGCTGCTCGTGGGCCCCGGACAGGGCGTGATGATCGAGAGCGACCTGGCGGAGGCCGCGTGGGGCGATCCCTTCGCGCTGGTGCCCGCCGCGTCGCTTGCCGGGCTGCCGGGCGTGGCCGAGGTGCTGCCCGAGGCGCCGCTGGTGGTCGTCTCGCTCGGCTTCGAGGCCGACGAGATGGTCTTCGCCGAGGGGCAGGCGCTGGTGCAGTGTGCCGGTGCGTGGAGCCAGCCCGCGACGCTGGACGATGCGGCGACCGCGTCGCCGCCCCGCTACGCCATGCTGGGGGCGGGCGAGGCGCGTATGCTCGCCGCATCGCTCGCGCCGTCGCCCGATCCCCGGATCGGCTGACCGGACGGACGGGGCGGGCGAACGCCCTTCCAAGGGCGTTCCGCGCTCGCGCGAGCGCGGTCAAGGCTCTTGCAAGAGCCTTGCGCCGGCGCTGCGCGCCGTCAGGCGGCGGTCGCCGCCGCGCCGTCGCCGAAGCGGCGGTAGAAGCTCTGACCCTTCTCGGCCATCTCGCGCAGCAGCCCCGGGCAGCCGAAGCGATCGCCGTGGGCGGCGGCGAGCTCGTCCGCCCGTTCGGCGGCATAGGGCGCGCCCAGCATGTCGAGCCACGAGAACGGGCCGCCCGACCACGGGGCGAAGCCCCAGCCGAGGATCGCGCCCACGTCGCCCTCGCGGATGTCGGTCAGCACGCCATCCTCGAAGGCGCGCACCGCCTCGAGCACCTGCGCGAAGAGCAGGCGGTGCTGCACCTCGAGCAGGTCGGGCTGCTCGGCGGCCGGCGGGTATTTGGCCACCAGCCCGTCCCAGAGGCCCGCGCGCCTGCCGCTTTCGTCGTAGGCGTAGAAGCCGGCCCCCGCCTTGCGCCCCAGACGGCCGTCGTCCGCCATCCAGAACAGCACCTCGTCGACCGCCTCGTCGGGATAGGCATCGCCCATCGCGGCCTTCGTCGCCCTTGCGATCTTCACGCCGAGATCGATCGATGTCTCGTCCACCAGCTGCAGCGGCCCGAGCGGCATGCCCACGAGCTTGGCCGCGTTCTCGATGAGCGGAGGCGCAACCCCCTCCTTCACCATCCTTATCCCCTCGTTGATGTAGGGGATGATGCAGCGGTTGGCGTAGAAGAAGCGGGCGTCGTTGACGACGATCGGCGTCTTGCGGATCTGGCGCACGTAGTCGAGCGCCTTGGCCACCGCGCGCTCGCCCGTCTCGCGGCCCTTGATGATCTCCACCAGCATCATCTTCTCGACCGGCGAGAAGAAGTGGATGCCGATGAAGTCAGCCGGCCGCGCGCTCGCCTTCGCCAGGTCGGTGATCGGCAGGGTGGAGGTGTTGGTGGCGAACACCGCCCCGGGCGCCGCCGCCTCGGCCTTCCGCGTCACCTCGGCCTTCACGCGCATGTCCTCGAACACCGCCTCCACGATCAGGTCGCAGTCCGCAAGGTCGGCGTAATCGTCGGTCGCGGCGATCCGGGCGAGCATCGCCTCGCCCTTCTCCGTCGTCGTCTTGCCGCGCTTGATGCCCTTCTCGACGTGATCGGCGGTGTGCGCGCGGCCCTTCTCGGCCGCCTCCCTCGACTGGTCGACCAGCACCACCTCGATGCCCGCCTGCGCCGAGACGAGCGCGATGCCGGCGCCCATCATGCCCGCGCCCAGCACGCCGACCTTGCGCACCGTCTGGTCCGCCACGTCGGGGCGGTTCGCCCCCTTCTCCAGCGCCTCCTTGTTGACGAAGAGCGAACGGATCATGGCCGACGACGACGGGTTCATCAGCACGTTGGTGAACCACCGCGCCTCGATCTTCAGCGCCGTGTCGAAGGGCACCAGCGCACCCTCGTAGACCGCCGAAAGCAGCGCCCGGGCGGCCGGGTACACCCCTTGCGTGCGCCCGTTCACCATCGCCGAGGCGCCGAGAAAGGTCATGAAGCCGTCGGGCGTGTAGGGCGCGCCGCCGGGCATCTTGTAGCCCTTCCTGTCCCACGGCTTCACGAGGTCGGCGTCGCTCGCCTGCAGCACCCACGCCTTCGCCGCCGCCACCGGGTCGTCGGCCACCTCGTCGATCAGGCCGGCCGATTTCGCCTTCTTCGGGTCCGAAAGCTTGCCCTCGAGCAGGAAGGGCGAGGCGCCCATCGCGCCCATCTTGCGCACCAGCCGCGTCGTGCCACCCGCGCCGGGAAAGATGCCCACCATGATCTCCGGCAGGCCGATCCTGGCCTTCGGATTGTCCGCCGCGAAGATGCGGTGGCAGGCGAGCGGGATTTCCAGCCCGATCCCGAGCGCCGTGCCGGGAAGGGCGGCGGCGATCGGCTTGCCACCCTTGAGCGTCCTGGGGTCCATCCCCGCGCGCTCGATCTTCCGCAGGATGGCGTGGATCTGCATGATCCCCTCGAAGAGCCCGCGCGCCGGCTCGTCCCCCGCCTCGTCGCGCATCTTCGCGATGATGTTGAGGTCCATCCCCCCGGCAAAGCTGTCCTTGCCCGAGGTGATGACGACGCCCTTCACCGCGTCGTCGGCCAGCGCGGTGTCGACATGGGCGTCGAGCTCGGCAAAGCCCTCGCGGCTCATCACGTTCATCGAGCGGCCGGGCACGTCCCAGGTGATGACGGCGACGCCGTCCCCGTTGACGGAATAGTGGAAATCGGTCATCGTCTCCGTCCTCACACGCGTTCCAGGATCGTCGCGGCACCCATGCCCGAGGCGACACAGAGCGTGGCGAGCCCCGTCGCCTTGTCCTGCCGCTCCATCTCGTCGAGCAGCGTGCCGAGGATCATCGCCCCCGTCGCACCGAGCGGATGGCCCATGGCGATGGCCCCGCCATTGACGTTCACCCGGGAGGGATCTGCGCCGAAGGCCTGCAGGAAGCGCAGCACGACCGAGGAGAACGCCTCGTTCACCTCGATCAGGTCGAGATCGCCCACCTCCATGCCGGCCGCGCGCAGCACCTTCTCGGTCGCGGGCACCGGGCCGGTCAGCATGATGGTCGGATCTGTGCCGACCTTGACGTTCGCCCGGATCTTCGCCCGCGGCCTGAGCCCGTGTGCCTCGCCGAACGCGCGGTCGCCAACGAGAACCGCCGCCGCGCCGTCGACGATGCCGCTCGAGTTGCCGGCATGGTGGACATGCTCGATCCGCTCCAGATGCGGGTATTTCATGAGCGCGATCCTGTCGAAGCCCGGCATCTGCTCGCCCATCGCCCGGAACGACGGCTCGAGGGCGCCCAGCGACTGCATGTCTGTGCCCGGCCGCATGTGCTCGTCGCGGTCGAGGATCGGCAGCCCGTTCTGGTCGCGGACGGTGATGACGGACGTGCCGAAACGGTTCTCTTCCCAGGCTCGCGCCGCGCGGCGCTGGCTTTCGACGGCGTAGGAATCCACGTCGTCGCGGGTGAAGCCGTATTCGGTGGCGATGATGTCGGCCGCGATGCCCTGGGGCACGAAGTAATGCTCCATGGCCACGGTGGGGTCGACCGCCACCGCCGCCCCGTCGGAGCCCATGGGCACCCGCCCCATCATTTCGACGCCGCCCGCGATGTAGGCGCGGCCCGCGCCCGCGCGCAACTGGTTGGCGGCGAGGTTGACCGCCTCGAGCCCCGACGCGCAGAAGCGGTTGATGGCGAGGCCGGGGATGCTCTCGTCGAGCTCGGAGGCCAGCACGGCCGTGCGCGCCAGGCAGCCGCCCTGCTCGCCGACCTGGGTGACGTTGCCCCAGATGACATCCTCCACTGCATTGCCCTCGAGGCCGTTGCGCGCGGTCAGCGCGTTCAGCACCTGGGCCGAGAGGCGGACGGCGGTGACCTCATGCAGCGCGCCGTCCTTGCGGCCCTTGCCACGCGGCGTGCGCACGGCGTCGTAGATATAGGCGTCGGTCATCTGAACCTCGTGGTCTGTCGTGGGTCAGGCGGACCCGGCCGGTGATCGGGCCGGTGATCGGGCCGGTGATCGGGCCGGTGATCGGGCCGGTGATCGGGCCGGTGATCGGCCGCCGGGCCGGGCAGGGCCCGCTCCATCAGGTCATAGGGGTGGCGCCAGCCCCGGAGCGCCGCGATCCGGTCGAGCCAGGCGTCGATGGCGGGGTGCGCCGCACGATCGAAGCCGAAGGGCTCGGGGTAGAACAGGTAGCCGCAGCAGGAGAGATCGGCGTTGGTCGGGCCCTCGCCCACGATCCAGTCACGGCCCGCAAGATGCGCGTCGAGCACTGCAAGGCTCGACGCGAGCCGCCCGCCCAGCCAGTCGATCACCTGTGCGGGCCGCTTTTCCTCGGGCGCGAAGTTCATCAGGAACCGGCGCGGCCCGGCGAGGCCGGACATCTTCGAGTTGTCCCACAGCACCCAGCGCAGCACCTCCCGCCGCTCCGCTTCCGAGTCGCCGCCAAAGCGGCCGCTGCGCGCGGCGATCCAGTCCTGGATCGCCCCCGACTGGGTGATCACGGTATCGCCCTCGACCAGCGCCGGCACCTCGCCCATCGGATTGATCGCGCGATATTCCGGCGTGCGCGCGCCTCCGCGGAAGAAGTCCACATGGACGGGCCGCCATGCAAGGCCGGCAAGCGCAAGCGGCAGCGCCGCCTTGTAGGCGTTCCCGCTCTCGCCGAAACAGTAGAGTTCGATCATGCCGTCGGGCCTCCTTGCGCGGGCGGAAGCGGGGGTTTCACACCCCCGCACCCCCGTGGGATATTGCGGGCAAGAAGAAGATCGGGCCGGGGTAATCCGGCGTTAACGTCAATCGCGGCAGGCTGGTGCCACGGTACAGGCGGGGACGCCGATGACCGTGCAAGGAGAAGTCGCCCCGGCCATCGCGCGCGGTCGCGTTTCGAGAGCGCGGTCCCTTTGGTCGGGGCGCATCCCGCGCCTTCTTCTTGCTCAAAATATCCCCGCCGGAGGCGCGCGGCCGCGGGCCGCGCTCCCGCCGCCGGGGGCGGGCGCGGGCGGCGGGGGGGCGGTGCGGACGGTCTGGGCGGCATGACGTGCCTCGGCTCGCTCGACGACGCGGCTCAGAATCGCGCCGCGTCGAGGGCCATGACAGGCTCGGCGCCCGACTCGATGCGGGCGAGATGTGTCTTCGTCGCCGGCAGCTCGCGTGCCATGTGGTAGCGCCCCGTGGCGATCTTGGCGCGCAGGAACTCGGGGTCGCCCTCGCCGCGCGCCAGCATGTCGGCCGCCGCCTTGGCCATGCGTGCCCACATCAGGCCGAGGCAGACATGGCCGAAGAGGTGCATGAAGTCGTAGGAGCCGGCGAGGGCATGGGCGGGATTCCTCGCACCGTTCTGCAGGAAGAACAGGCCGGCAGCCTGCAGATCCTTCGACGCCGACTTGAGCGGCTCGAGAAAGCCGTCCTGCAGGGTCGCGTTGCCCGCGTTGTCCTTGCAGAAGGCCTTCACGAGCTCGAGGAACGCCATCATCGCCTTGCCGCCGTCCCTCGGCAGCTTGCGGCCGACGAGGTCGAGCGACTGGATGCCGTTGGTGCCCTCGTAGACCATCGTGATGCGCGCGTCGCGCACGAACTGCTCGAGCCCCCATTCGCGGGTGAAGCCCGAGCCGCCGAGCGTCTGCTGGGCGAGCACGGTCGTCTCGAAACCCTTGTCGGTCAGGAAGCCCTTGATGACCGGCGTGAGCAACGAGATCAGCGCCTCGGCCTCGGCATCGCCCGCCCGGTGCGACCGGTCGACCAATTCGGCGCCCCACAGCGCGAAGGCGCGCGCGCCCTCCACGAAGCTCTTCTGCGCCATCAGGTTCCGCCGCACGTCGGGGTGGACGATGATCGGGTCGGCCGGCCCGTCGGGGTTGGCGGGGCCGGTTACGTCGCGGCCCTGCAGCCGCTCCTGCGCGAAGGCGGCCGCGTTCTGGTAGGCGACGGCCCCCATCGCGTAGCCCTGCAGGCCGACGCCGATCCGCGCCTCGTTCATCATCGTGAACATCGCCCGCATCCCCTTGTGCGGCTCGCCCACGAGGTAGCCCACGGCGCCGTCGTAATTCATCACGCAGGTGGCGTTGCCATGGATGCCCATCTTGCTCTCCAGGCCGCCGCAGGTGACCGCGTTGCGCGCGCCGAGCGCGCCGTCGTCGCCTACGAGGACCTTGGGCACGATGAAGAGCGAGATGCCCTTCGTGCCCTCCGGCGCGCCGGGTATCCGCGCAAGCACCAGGTGGACGATGTTCTCGGTCAGGTCGTGCTCGCCGGCCGAGATCCAGATCTTCTGTCCCGTGATGCGGTAGCTGCCGTCATCGGCCGGCTCAGCCCTGGTGCGGATCAGGCCGAGATCGGTGCCGCACTGCGGCTCGGTGAGGTTCATCGTGCCGCCCCAGCGGCCCGAGATCATGTTGGGCAGCCAGGCGCGCTTCTGCTCCTCGCTGCCATGCGCCATGATCGCCGAATAGGCGCCGTGCGTCAGGCCCCAGAACATGTTGAGCGCCATGTTGGCCGAGACGAACATCTCGCCCACGGCGGTCGACAAGAGGTAGGGCATGCCCTGTCCGCCGTACTCCGGGTCGGCGTCGAGCCCGATCCAGCCGCCCTCGGCGATCTGGTCGTAGGCTTCCTTGAAGCCGTCCGGGGTGCGGACCACCCCGTTCTCCAGCACGCACCCCTGGCGGTCGCCCACCACGTTGAGCGGCTGCAGGACCTGCTCGGAGATCTTGGCGGCCTCCTGCAGGACGGCGCTCGTCAACTCGCGCTCGAGCTCCGCGTAGCCGGGAACGTCCTGCTTCTCGGCTTCGAGGACATCGTGCAGCACGAACGCGATGTCCGGCACGGGCGCGGTGTAGTGGGGCATCGAGGCGTCTCCTGTTCGGTCAGGCTCGGGCGTCGCGCCGCCCTGCCGTCATTGGGCGGCGTGGTCCGATGTCAGCTCGCCGAGGCGTGTCTCGACCCACTCGAGCTGTTCCTTCATGTCGGCGATGGCCTCGTCGAGCGCAGCACGCTGGCGCTCCATGTCGGCAAGGTGCTGGCGGCCGAGTTCGTGGGTCTTGGTCAGCTGGGTCACCTGCTGGTCGCCCACATGGTAGAGGTCGAGCAGTTGCCGGATCTCTTCCAGCGAGAAGCCGAAGCGCTTGCCGCGCAGGATCAGCTTGAGCCGCGCCCGGTCGCGCCGGGTGAACAGCCGCTTGGTCCCCTGGCGGATCGGCGCGAGCAACTCCTTCTGCTCGTAGAACCGCAGGGTGCGCGGCGTGACCTCGAAGGCGTCGCACATCTCGCGGATTGTCATCAGTTGCTCCGTCATGAGTGTCATCTCCACGTTACGTTTTCGCGGCGGGAGATGCCTATCCGGGCGAGACCATACAAGAAGCGGTGACGCCCGCGTAAACGAAACGTCGCGTCACACCGCGACCTGCGGATGGGCCCCGGGAGGCGTCCGCTGCGATATTCACTTTTCCGTTCACGAACAATCACTTGTCTGTTCGCTACCGTACGGAGGCGCGGTGCGCTGTGCGACTGGGTCAGTTCAGGCGCGACGCTGCGTCGTCTCTCAGTCGGCGCAGGTCGAGAATCGCCTCCTCTATCTCGGTCCGGCGCCGCTCCAGCTCGGCGAGCTGGTCGTCGGCCTGGGCGACGAAGGCGCGCTGCTGCGCCGTGGTGCCCTGCTTTTCGTAGAGGTCCAGCCATTGCCGGATCTCCTCGAGCGAGAAGCCGAAGCGACGGCCGCGCAGGATCAGCGTCATGCGCGCCACCTCGCGCGGGCCGTAGAAGCGGGCCCGCCCGTCGCGGTCGGGGGAGAGAAGCTCGAGATACTCGTAATAGCGCAAGGTCCGGGGCGTTACCTCGAACCGTGCGCACATCTCCTTGAAGCTGAGCCGTGTCTCCGTCATCGCCCCTCCTGTGTGCCGAGACGTAAGGCCCACGTCCTGCCGGGGCAATGGGCGGGGGGGTGCGGCAGGCGCATTCCGGCCACCCCTTGCAGAGGGGCAGGGGCGGGCCGATAAGCGTCGGCGAGAGGAGGCGGCTCATGAGCGACGCAGACAGCGCACGCCCCGACAAGGCGAAGATCGCCGCGCAATTCATCGGGGCGATCCCCTTCTCGCAGGCCCTCGGGATGGAGCTCGAGGAAATCGGCGACGGCTGGGCGCGCATCTCGATGCCGTGGTCCGAGGCGCTGGTGGGCGAGCCGCGCACCGGCGTCATCCACGGCGGCGCGGTCTCGGCGCTGATGGATACCTGCGGCGGCGCGGCGGTGATGGCGCACCCGCAGGGCGCGGTCTCGACCGCCACGATCGACCTGCGGATCGACTACATGCGCGCGGCCACGCCGGGCCAGCGGGTGACGGCCGAGGCGACCTGCCACCACGTGACGCGGCACGTCGCCTTCGTCCGCGCCGTGGCGCGCGACGAGGAAGCGGGCACGCCGGTGGCGACCGCCACGGGCGCCTTCACCTTCCAGAGGGCGGAGGGAGCATGAGCCGCGAGAGGCCCGAGCCGGTGCAGGTCGTCAAGGAGCGGCGCGACCGGGCGCTCGCCCGGCTGATCTCGTCGGTGCCCTACGTCCGCCTGGTCGGGATCGGGTTCGACCGTCACGGCGACGAGCTGACCGCGATCCTGCGCTTCGGCGACCACCTGATCGGAAACCCGCTGTTGCCGGCGCTGCACGGCGGGGTGACCGCCTCGTTCCTCGAGGTGACGGCGACGCTGCACCTGTCGTGGATCTGGCTGTGGGACGAGATGGAGGCCGGCCGTCTAGACGCCGAGCATCTCGAGTTGCCGCGCCTGCCCAAGACCATCGACTTCACGGTGGATTACCTGCGCGCCGGCCTGCCGCGCGACGCCTATGCCCGTGCCCGGGTCAACCGGCTGGGGCGGCGCTACGCCTCGGTTCATGTCGAGGCGTGGCAGGATCACCGCGAGCGACTCTTCGCCGCCGCGACCGGCCATTTCCTGATGCCCCAGTCGGAGCCCGCCCCCCAGTCGGAGCCCGCCCTCCAGTCGGACCCCGCCCCCCGGTCGGAGTCCTCCCCCACGT
This sequence comes from Rhodovulum sp. 12E13, assembly GCF_003340565.1. GTDB lineage: Bacteria > Pseudomonadota > Alphaproteobacteria > Rhodobacterales > Rhodobacteraceae > HLUCCA09. The sequence continues at coordinate 94,754 of NZ_QPLK01000010.1, forward strand.
GACCGCCCGCCTCGAGGAGGCGCCGATCACCAACCGGCGCGTGCTGGCGATCGCCCTGCCCATCGTGCTGTCGAACGCCACCGTCCCGATCCTCGGCGCGGTCGATACCGGCGTGGTCGGCCAGATGGGCGAGGCCGCGCCCATAGGCGCGGTCGGGATCGGCGCGGTGATCCTCTCGGCCGTCTACTGGGTCTTCGGCTTCCTGCGGATGGGCACGACCGGCCTCGTCGGCCAGGCGGCCGGGCGGGGCGACGACGCCGAGGTCTCTGCGCTGCTCACCCGTGCCCTGATGATCGCGGCGGCGGGGGGCCTTGCGCTCATCGCGCTGCAGGTCTGGATCTTCGCCGGCGCCTTCCGGATCGCCCCTGCCTCTGACGAGGTGGAGGCGCTGGCGCGCGACTATCTCGCCATCCGCATCTGGTCGGCGCCCTTCGCCATCTCGGTCTACGGCATCACCGGGTGGCTCATCGCGCAGGAGCGGACGCGGGCGGTGCTGGTCATTCAGGTGGCGATGAACGGCGTCAACATCCTGCTCGACCTGTGGTTCGTGCTCGGGCTGGGCTGGGGCGTTCCGGGCGTCGCCGTCGCCACCGTCATCGCCGAGGTCTCGGGCGCCGCGCTCGGCCTGTGGTTCTGCCGCGACGCCTTCCGGCTGCCGGCCTGGCGCGACTGGCCGCGCGTGTTCGACAGGGCACGGCTGGTCACCATGGCGAGCGTCAACGGCGATATCCTGATCCGCTCGCTGCTCCTGCAGGGCGTCTTCGTGTCGTTCCTGTTCCTCGCGTCCGATTTCGGCGACGTGCGGCTCGCCGCGACGCAGGTGCTGATGCAGTTCCTCCAGATCACCGCCTACGCGCTCGACGGCTTCGCCTTCGCCGCCGAGGCGCTGGTGGCGCGCGCCTTCGGCGCCGGGCGGCTCGACCGGCTGCGCCGCGGGGCGCTCCTGACGAGCGGCTGGGGGATGGGCGCGGCCCTCGCGCTCGCGCTGGCCTTTGCGCTGGCAGGCGGCGCGATCATCGACCTGATGACCACGGCCGAGGAGGTGCGTGCCGCCGCCCGCGCCTACCTGCCGTGGATGGTGGCCGCGCCCCTCGTCGGCCTCGCGCCCTGGATGCTCGACGGAATCTTCATCGGCGCGACGCGGGCGCGCGACATGCGCAACATGATGGTGCTGTCGGCCGCGATCTACGCCGTCGCCGTCGCCGTGCTGGTGCCGGCCTTCGAGGCGCACGGCCTCTGGGCGGCGCTGATCGTCTCCTTCGTGGCCCGCGGCGTCACGCTCGCCGCCCGCTACCCCGCGCTCGAGCGGGCGGCGAGCATCGGCTGACGGCTCAGCGGGCCTCCGCCCCGCCGCCCCGCCGCATGTCGATGACCGTCGCCTCCAGCAGGCTGTAATCCACCCGGATGGCACCCTCGAGCGGGCGCTGCAGGTCGACGATGGTCGACATCACGACCCAGAGGAAGCCCGCGAAGATGAAGGTGCGCCACGTCAGCGGCCGCCCCTGGAGCGCGGAACGGTTGCCGACGAGGAACAGCCCCGTGAGCGCCGCGGACACGACCATCAGGCCGGTGATCTCGGCTGCCGGGCGGTTGAGCGCGGCCATCCGCTCGGCATGGGCGTCGATCACCTCGTTCACCGCGCCGGCGACGAAGCTCTGCGTGGCGGCGGGCACCGGCGCGGCGGTCGCCTCGAGCGTCGCGGGCCAGAGCCGGCCCTGTGCCTCCATCGTCGCGGCGAGAAAGGCCCGCGCGCCACCGACCGTGGCGAAGTCGGCGCGGTCGGGCATGCGCGTCTCGGCATAGGCGAGCAGCGCCTCCTGCAGCGCGTCCCGCCGCGGCTCGGGCAGAAGGCCGGCGCGCAGGTAGGCGGTGCCGAGGGCGTTGGCCTCCTGCAGCACCGCCTGCTTGCCGTCCTCCGCCCAGCCGAGCGAGTTGCCGAAGAGAAACGCCACGAGGAGTCCGAGCAGCGCCAGGATCGCCCCCACGGTCGTCTCGCCGAAGCGCGAAAGCACCTCGCGCTCGCCAGGGGCGGCCCGGGCGATGCGTGCGGCGCCCACGCGGTGGCCCGCCAGCGCCGCCGCGGGCAGCGCGACGAGCAGGGCGAGGGTGAGCAACCAGAGCGGCAGGATGGGCAGCGAGACGTCGGCATAGGCCTCGATCAGCGATGTCTCGTCCATGGCATGCCCCCGCTCCCCCGACCCTGCCTCCTGCCTTACGCGATGCGGGGCGGAGGCGGGAAGGGCGGCCGGTGCGGGCGCGCGCCGCCTGTGGGCGCAGGGTGACGCCTCAGCAATTCGGCACGTTGACGGCGAGGCCGCCGAGCGAGGTCTCCTTGTACTTTTCCGACATGTCGCGCCCGGTCTGGCGCAGCGTCTCGATGCAGGCGTCGAGCGGCACGAGGTGCGTGCCGTCGCCCCTGAGCGACAGCGAGGCGGCCGAGACCGCCTTGATCGCGCCCAGCCCGTTGCGCTCGATGCAGGGCACCTGCACCAGCCCGCGCACCGGGTCGCAGGTCATGCCGAGGTGATGCTCGAGCGCGATCTCGGCGGCATTCTCGACCTGGGCGGGGCTGCCGCCCATCACGGCGCAGAGGCCGGCCGCCGCCATGGCCGAGGCCGAGCCGACCTCGGCCTGGCAACCGGCCTCGGCGCCCGAGATCGAGGCGTTGGTCTTGATGATGCCCCCGATCGCCGCCGCCGTCAGGAAGAAGTCGGGCAGGCGGTCGCGGTGCGCGCCAGGCACATGGCCCAGCCAGTAGCGGATGACCGCCGGCACCACGCCGGCCGCGCCGTTGGTGGGCGCCGTCACCACCTGGCCGCCGGCGGCGTTCTCCTCGTTGACCGCCATGGCGTAGACGCCGATCCAGTCGTTGACCTGGTGGGGCGGCGAGAGGTTCATGCCGCTCTCCGCCTCCAGCGCGGCGTGAATCGCAGGTGCGCGCCGCTTCACGTTCAGTCCGCCGGGCAGGGTGCCCTCGCGGGCCAGGCCGCGGTCGATGCAGTCGTCCATCACCTGCCAGAGACGGCCGAGGCCGGACTCGAGCTCGGCCGCGCCGCGCCGGGCCAGCTCGTTGGCGCGCTTCATCTCGGCGATGCTCTTGCCGGTGTCCTGCGCCATGGCCAGCATCCCGGCCGCCGTGGCGAAGGGGTAGGGCACGGCCGGGCCGGTTTCGGCCACGGCCCCGCCCTCCAGCTCGGCCGCCGTCAGCACGAAGCCGCCGCCGACCGAGTAGTAGGTCTCGGCCACCAGCGCGTCGCCCTGCGCATCGGTCGCCTCCAGGACCATTCCGTTGGGATGGCCGGGGAGCGGCGGCCCGTAGTCGAAGACGAGGTCGGCGGCGGGGTCGAAGGCGAGCGGGGGCAGGCCCTCGGGCGTCACCTCGCGCGCTTCGCGGATGCGCGCGAGCGCCGCCTCGGCGGCATCGGCGTCGTAATCGTCGGGGCGGAAGCCGGCGAGGCCCAGGATCACGGCCCGGTCGGTGGCGTGGCCGACCCCGGTGAAGGCGAGCGAGCCGTGCAGCCGCGCCCGCAGCCCCCACGGCCGGAACGGCCCCGCGCGCAACAGGTCGAGAAAGCGCGCCGCCGCCACCATCGGCCCCATCGTGTGCGACGACGACGGGCCGATGCCCACCTTGAAGATGTCGAAGACGGACAGGAACATCGCGCAGGCCTCCGGTTGCGTCTCCCCATGCCCCATAAGGTGGGGCCGAGAACGCCCGAATGCGACCATCGGCGCAGGGTGCGCGCCGTGGAAGGGCCGCGGCGCGCAGATCGACGGGGGGCGTCCGCCTCAGTAGCGGTGGGGCAGGGAGACGCGGGTGCCGTCGGCGCGCACCATCTCGGTCGCGTAGACCTCGACGGGGCGGTCGTCGTCGACATGACCGATCACGGTGACGGCCTCGCCCGGCCCGGCGGGCACACGATTGGGCCCGACATAGACACGGATCGTGCCGGTCGCGTCGCGCAGCACGAATTCGTCCTCGTCGGTGATCCGGTCGACGGTGCCCGCGAGCGTCACGCTCATGTTGCGCTGAACGTCGGCGATGGTGGTGGCCGGCGGGCCAGCGAGGGCGGGCGCACCGGCGACAAGCGCCGCGAGCGCGCCGCCCGACAGCGTGGCCGCGAAACGAGCGGGGGTAAAACGGCTGACCATCCGCGTCTCCTCAGTCCAGCGCGACGGCGATCAGGACGAGGGCTGCGAGCCCGGCGGCGGCGAACGCCCAGCGCGGCATCGCAAGGGTGACCTCGCCCCCGAGCCAGTCCAGCGAAAGGGGGCGCATCGCCCGGGGCGAGGCTGCGGGGTCAGGCGCGTCGGGCGCGCGGTCGGTACCGGTCGTCATGGCGAACTCCTCTGTCTGGGCCTTGCCGGGAAAATGGGGGGCGACCTCATAGGTTAAAGTCAGAGGAGCGGAGAATGGCGATAGGTTTTTGCTATGATCGCGGCCTCCTGGCTCTTGCGGGGCCACCGTTCCGGGCGCGGCAAAAGCCCGCTCGCAGGCCGGTGCGCTTTGCGCTACGAGGCGGGCCACGCTACGAGGAGCCGCCCATGACCTCAGACCTCTCTCCTGTCGACCGCGCCAAGTTCGTCGCCGCGCGCCGGGCCGTGCGTCTGGTCGAGACCGGCATGCGCGTGGGGCTGGGCACCGGGTCGACGGCGGCGTGGATGGTGCGCCTGCTGGCCGAGCGGGTGCGGGACGAGGGGCTCGACATCGTTGGCGTGCCCACCTCGACGCGCACCGCGGATCTCGCGCGCGATCTGGGGCTGCGGGTCGTCTCGCTCGACGAGGCGCAATGGCTCGACCTGACGATCGACGGCGCCGACGAGTTCGACGGCCGGCTCGACCTCATCAAGGGCGGGGGCGGGGCGCTCCTGCAGGAAAAGATCGTCGCCTGCGCGTCCGACGAGATGGTGGTGATCGCCGACGCGGCCAAGGAGGTCGAGACGCTCGGCGCCTTCCCGCTCCCGGTCGAGACGGTGCCGTTCGGCTGGCGCACCACGCAGGCGCTGGTGGAGGAGGCGCTCGTCAGCCTCGACGTGGCGGGGGGCGACACCACGATGCGGATGAACGGCGAGGTGCCCTACATTACCGACGAGGGAAACTACATCCTCGACCTGCACTGCAAGCGGATCGGCAACGCGCGTCAGCTGGCGATGGTGCTCAACCAGATCCCCGGCGTGGTCGAGAACGGTCTTTTCGTCGACATCTGCGACCTCGTGATCGTCGGCCACGAGGACGGCTCGGTGACCGAGCGGCGCGCGGGCGAGCCGCGCGAGCCTGACATGCTCGAGGGCAATCTCTTCGCCGACCCCGACTGAGCGCCTGCCCGGCGCGGCAATACAGGGACTGGGAATGGACTTCGACTACGACCTTTTCGTGATCGGCGGCGGCTCGGGCGGCGTGCGCGCGGCGCGCGTCGCGGCCGGAGAATACGGGGCGAAGGTGGGCCTCGCCGAGGAGAGCCGCATGGGCGGCACCTGCGTCATCCGCGGCTGCGTGCCGAAGAAGCTGATGGTGTACGCCTCCGAGTTCCGGCAGGCGGTGCACGAGGCCAACGAGTATGGCTGGCAGTTCCCCGAGCCGGAAAACTTCGACTGGCCCCGCTTCCGCGCCCGGCTCGAGGGAGAGCTCGACCGCCTCGAGGGCGTCTATCGCAACCTCCTCGACGGCTCGAAGGTCGAGGTGCACGACACCCGCGCCACCGTGGCCGACCCGCATACCGTGGCCCTGGGCGACGGGCGCACGGTGACGGCCAAGCACATCCTGATCGCCACCGGCGGCTGGCCCGAGGTGCCGCCCCTGCAGGGCGCCGACGGCATCGGGATCACGTCGAACGAGGTGTTCCACCTCGACGAGCTTCCCAAGCGCCTGCTGATCGTCGGCGGCGGATACATCGCCTGCGAGATGGCCTGCATCTTCAACGGGCTCGGCACGCAGGTGACGCAATACTACCGCGGCGCGCAGATCCTGCGCGGGTTCGACGGCGAGGCGCGCGGCCACATCGCCGAGCACATGGAGCGCCACGGCATCGACATCCACACCGGCACCAACGTGCTTGACATCAAGCGCACCGAGAGCGGCATCCGGGTCAAGTCGACCACCGGGCGGGAGGAGACCTTCGACCAGGTGCTGTTCGCCACCGGCCGCCGCCCCAACACCGCCGGCATGGGGCTGGAGGAGGCGGGCGTGAAGCTGGGCCGCCGCGGCGAGATCGCGGTCGACGCCTACAGCCAGACCGCGGTGCCCTCGATCCACGCCATCGGCGACGTGACCGACCGGCTGCAGCTGACGCCCGTGGCGATCCGCGAGGGAATGGCCTTCGCGCGCACCGTCTTCGGCGGCGAGCCGACCGAGCCCGATCACGTTCTCGTGCCCTCGGCCGTCTTCACCCAGCCCGAATACGGCACCGTGGGCCTGTCGGAAGAGCAGGCCCGCGAGATGGAGCCGATCGACGTCTACTGCACCAGTTTCCGGCCGATGCGCACGGCCTTCATCGGGCACGACGATCGTGTCATGATGAAGCTCGTCGTCAGCCAGGAAACGCGGCGCGTGCTCGGCGTGCATATCGTGGCCGACGGGGCGGGCGAGATGATCCAGCTCGCCGGCGTCGCGGTGAAGATGGGCGCCACCAAGGAGGACTTCGATCGCACGGTCGCCGTTCACCCTACGATCTCGGAAGAGATCGTGACCATGAAATCGCCCGTGCGGAGCGGATGACGCACCCCTTCGCGCTTGAAATGAGGGGGTGTTCCCCCACCTAATCGCTCAAGATTCCGAACGACGCGAACCGAGAGGAAGAGAACCCGATGGCAGGCAACAGCGGCGGTCCCTGGGGCGGCGGAGGCTCCGGCGGCGGCTCCGGCAACAACGGCAACGGCGGCGGGGGCCGCGGCGGCCCCGGCGGGCCGCGACGGCCCGGCGACGGCGACGGCCCGCAGATCCCCGAGATCGACGAGATCGTGCGCAAGGGTCAGGAACAGCTGCGCGTCCTGATGGGCGGAAAGGGCTCGGGCGGCGGCGACGGGGGGGGCGGCTTCAGGCTCACCCGCGGCACCGTCTTCATCGGCCTGGGCGCGGCGGTGATCCTCTGGGGGCTGGCCAGCTTCTACACCGTGCGGCCGGAGGAGCAGTCGGTCGAGCTGTTTCTCGGCGACTATCACGCCACCGGCAATCCGGGCCTGAACTTTGCGCCGTGGCCCCTGATCACCGCCGAGGTGCTGCCCGTGACCCGCGAGCAGACCGAACAGCTCGCGACGCGGCAGGGCGGGGCCGACGACGGCCTGATGCTGACCACCGACGAGAACATCATCGACGTCGACTTCGAAGTGGTCTGGAACATCAGCGATCCGGCCCTCTTCCTGTTCAATCTCGCCGAGCCGGCCGAGACCATTCGCGCCGTGTCGGAAGCGGCGATGCGCGAGGTGGTGGCCCGGCGCGAGCTTGCGCCGCTGCTCAACCGCGACCGCGACGTGGTGGCGACGCAGGTGCAGGAACTGATCCAGACGACGCTCGACCAGTACGACAGCGGCGTGAACATCATCCGCGTCAACCTCGACAAGGCCGACCCGCCGAACGAGGTGATCGACGCCTTCCGCGAGGTGCAGGCGGCCGAGCAGGAGCGTGACCGCCTCGAGCGGCAGGCCGATGCCTACGCCAACCGCGTGCTCGCCGGCGCCCGAGGCGAGGCCGCCCAGATCCTCGAGGAGGCCGAGGGCTACCGCGCCCGGGTGGTCAACGAGGCGCAGGGTCAGGCGTCGCGCTTCACCGCCGTTCTTGAGGAATACGCCAAGGCGCCCGAAGTGACGCGCAAGCGCCTCTACATCGAGACGATGGAGCGCGTGCTCGGCGACGTCGAGAAGGTGATCCTCGACGAGAGCCAGACCGGGGCCGGCGGACAGGGCGTGGTGCCCTACCTGCCGCTCAACGAGCTGCGCCGGTCGACGACCGCGCAGGCCGACGGCAACTGAGGCGAGGAGAGAGACAGATGAAGAAACTCGGTTTCCTGATACCCATCCTGGTCGTGGCGATCGTGGGCTTCCTGTCGTCGATCTTCGTGGTCGACGAGCGCGAGAAGGCGCTGGTGCTCCAGTTCGGACAGATCAAGCGCGTCAAGGAAGATCCCGGCCTCGCCTTCAAGCTGCCGGTCATCCAGGAGGTGGTGCGTTACGACGACCGCATCCTGTCGCTCGACACGCAGCCGACCGAGGTCACGCCGTCCGACGACCGCCGTCTCGTGGTCGACGCCTTCGCCCGCTACCGCATCAACGACGTGGTGCAGTTCCGCCAGGCCGTCGGCGTGGGTGGCCTGCGCGCCGCCGAGCAGCGCCTCGAGGGCATCATCAACCCGCAGATCCGCGCGGTGCTCGGTAACGAGGGCGTCACGTCGAACACGATTCTTTCGGCCGAGCGCAGCCGCCTGATGCAGGAGATCACCGATCAGGTGCGCTCCCGTGCCCTGCCGCTCGGGCTGGAGGTGGTCGATGTTCGCCTGAAGCGCACCAACCTGCCCAGCCAGAACCTCGACGCCACCTTCGCCCGGATGCGGGCCGAGCGCGAGCGCGAGGCGGCCGACGAGATCGCCCGCGGCGAAGAAGCGGCACAGCGTGTCCGCGCCCAGGCCGACCGGACCGTGGTGGAGCTGACCTCGGATGCCGAGCGCGAGGCCGAGGTGATCCGCGGTGAGGCCGACGCCGAGCGCAACGCCATCTTCGCCCAGGCCTTCGGCGCCGACCCCGAGTTCTTCGAGTTCTACCGCTCGCTCTCGGCCTACGAACGCGCGATCCAGGGCTCGAACTCGACCATGGTGATCTCGCCCGACAGCGAGTTCTTCAACTATCTCGACAGTTCGGGCGTGCGCCTGGGCGGCGGGGCCGGCGCCGCGCCCGGCGTGACCGGCGGCCCGCTCGGCCAGGTCGAGACGCCGCAGGCCGGCGAGACGCGGCAGGAATGACGACGTTCCTGCTCGCGCTCGGGCTGGTGTTCCTTCTGGAGGGGCTGGTGCTCGCACTGGCCCCTTCGCGTCTGGAGGAGGCGCTGCGCCTGCTCGCCACCCTCCCGCCGGAGACGGTGCGCCTGATCGGGCTGCTCGCCATGACGGGCGGGGCGATCTTCGTCTGGCTGGCGGGGTGGCTCGGCGGCTGAGGCCGGGCGCCCCGCCGTCTCCGTTGGCGCACACGGTCTGTGCCGCGTCGTGGAGTTCCGTCGGCGGCGGGAACATTTAGCTCTCTCGCGCAGGTTCACCCGCGTGCAAGAGGAGCACCCGACATGTCCGACGTCAGACTGGCGATCGTCTTCTACTCGACCTACGGAACCAATCACGCCATGGCGCAGATCGCGGCCGAGGCCGCCCGCGAGGCGGGGGCCGAGGTGCGCCTCCTGCGGGTCGCCGAGACCGCGCCGCAGGAGGTCGTCGAGGGGCAGGAGGGCTGGAAGGCCCAGGCCGACAAGATGGCCGACATCCCCGTGGCCACGCCCGACGACCTCGTCTGGGCCAACGCCTATCTCTTCTCCGCGCCGACCCGCTATGGCGTGGTGGCGAGCCAGTTGCGCGCCTTCATCGACACGCTCGGCCCCGTCTGGCAGGAAGGCAAGCTGGCCGACAAGCCGGTCTCGGCGATGTCGTCGGCGATGAACGCCCATGGCGGGCAGGAGGCGACGATCCTGTCGCTCTACACGACATTCATGCATTGGGGGGCGGTGATCGTGGCGCCCGGCTATACCGACGCCTCGATCTTCGCCTCTGGCGGCAACCCCTATGGCTATACCCAGACCGCGGGGGAGATCGGCGACGAGGGGCGCGCCGCCATCGCCCACCAGGCCCGCCGGGTCGTGGACTACGCCCGTCGCATCGCCGCCTGAGGCCGCGACGGCGGCGGGCGCTGCACAGGACGACCGGCGACGGCGAGTGCCGGGACGCCCAATGCCAAAGGCGCGCAACCCGCGGCGCTATCCCGGCGCCGCGGCTTTGCCAGACGGAAACGCCCGGCCGCAGGCCGAGCGGCACCTGCCCTTGCACCGACGCGAGCCCGTGGGTCGCACCGTGCCCGGACCCTCCGGCATGTGTGGCATTGGTGCCCCGCCTATCGGGCGCCGGGCGTCCCGTGCGGCCGTCCCGGGGCGAGGGACATGGCCGCTCGCCGGAGGGTGCCGAGGCCGGCGGCGGGCCTGTTGCGGTCGGTGGGCGCGGCGTCCTGCGCCAGACCCGCCTCGCGCCACCGACCCGCGATCCCGCCGTCACCCCGGCCTGCGCTCTCTCTTCGCCCCGCCTGACGGTGCCCGGGCGGGAGCGCATGGCGGCGTCACGCGCACGTGACGCGTCGAGAGGGGCTTTGAGTTGCCGGCGCCGCCTCCTAGATATTCTATGCACTGCGCCCGTCGCCGCCATGGACGGCGCGACTGCCCTCGGGTCGGGAGAGACCCAGCGGCGGCAGGGCCGGCCCGGCCGGCCAGAGATCGAATGACGACCGACACAAGGAGACCTCCGTGACGCTCCAGGCCCCACGCTTCTTCCCGCAGCCCGGCGCGGCCGTGCGCACTGCCGCCGCCGCGCTCGTCGGCCTGTCTCTCGTCCTCGGCGCGCCGCAGGGCGCAGAGGCGCAGAGCCGGCCGGACAGCTTCGCCAGTCTGGCCGAGCAGGTGAGCCCCTCGGTTGTCAACATCACGACCGCGACCATGGTCGAAACCTCGACCGGCCCCGGCCCGATGGTGCCCGAGGGCTCGCCGTTCGAGGATTTCTTCCGCGACTTCCTCGACCGGAACGGTCCCGACGGGCGCCCGCCGCGCCGCTCCTCTGCGCTGGGCTCTGGCTTCGTCATCTCCGAAGACGGCTTCATCGTGACGAACAACCACGTCATCGAACAGGCCGACGAGATCACGATCGAGTTCTTCTCGGGCGAGGAACTGGAAGCCGAGGTCATCGGGACTGACCCGAACACCGACCTCGCGCTGCTGAAGGTCGAGGCCGACGAGCCGCTGCCCTTCGTGCCGTGGGGCGACAGCGACGCCGCCCGCGTGGGCGACTGGGTGATGGCGATGGGCAACCCGCTCGGGCAGGGCTTCTCCGTGTCGGCGGGTATCGTCTCGGCCCGCGGCCGGGCGCTGTCGGGAAGCTACGATGACTACATCCAGACCGACGCCGCCATCAATCGCGGCAACTCGGGCGGCCCGCTCTTCAACATGGACGGCGAGGTGATCGGCGTGAACACCGCGATCCTGTCGCCCAACGGCGGCTCGATCGGCATCGGCTTCGCGATGTCGAGCCGCGTGGCGCAGAACGTCATCGACCAGCTCCAGCGCTACGGCGAGACGCGCCGCGGCTGGCTTGGCGTGCGCATTCAGGATGTTACCGACGACCTTGCAGAGGGTCTCGGCCTCGAAGAGGCGCGTGGCGCGCTGGTGACCGACGTGCCCGAAGGCCCCGCGATGGAGGCCGGGATCGAATCGGGCGACGTGATCCTCAATTTCGACGGGCGGGACGTGGAGGATACCCGCAGCCTCGTGCGGCAGGTGGGCAACACCGACGTGGGCAAGACCGTGCGCGTCATCGTCTTCCGCAACGGGGAGACGGAGACGCTGCGCGTGACGCTCGGCCGCCGTGAGGAGGCCGAGGCGATGCCGGCCGCCGCGCCCGCCACGGAGCCGGAGGCGCCCGCGCAGAGCGAGGTGCTCGGCATGACGCTCTCGGCGGTCACACCCGATCTCGCGGAAGACCTGGGCGTGCCGGAGGATGCCGCGGGGATCGTCGTGGCCGAGGTCGATCCGGCGAGCGAGGCCTACGAAAAGGGCCTGCGCGTGGGCGACCTGATCACCGAGGCCGGCCAGCAGACCGTCGCGACGGTCGCCGAGTTCGAGGATCGAATGGAGGAAGCGCGCGAAGCCGGTCGCAAGTCGCTCCTCCTGTTGGTGCGCCGCAACGGCGAGCCGCGCTTCGTGGCGCTGTCGCTGGAGTGACGCAGGACTTCCGATCGCGACCGCGCTCGCGAGGGGAGAGGCGCCCTGCCGGGGGCGCCTCTTTTCGTGCGCCGGTTGCTGCAGGAGAAGCGGCTTCGAAGCCGCTTCTCCCGGCGCGCTTCCGTCGAGGTCGCGCGCCGATCGACGCCCTGCAGGAGCGGCACCCGTGAGGGCCAGATGCGCAGGGCCTGTGCCTGTTCCCGCCCTGGCAAGCGGCGGCAAGCGGCTTCGAAGCCGCTTGGCCGGGTGGCCGCCGATGCGCCTCACTCCCCGGCGGGCGCAGCCACGGTGACGAGGCCCATCTGCCGGGCGGCGGCGCGCGAGAGAGTGCCGCTGTCGAGCCCGCGGGGGGTCTGATACGCGCGCACCGCTTCCCGGGTCGCCTGATCGAGCCGGCCCGTCACCGGCCCGTCATGGAGATCGCGCGCCGCGAGCGCCCGCTGGAGCGCGGCGATCCGTGCCTCGCCCAGTTCCCCGGGGCAGAGCGCGTCGAACCAGAGCTCTGCGGCCGGCCGAACCACTGTCTCGCGCCGCTCGATGCGGGTGATCGGCGCCTCACGCAGCGTGCCGTCAGGCGCGAGACCCGGCGGCTCCACGGTCATCTCCGCAAGCTCGACGGCCACCGTGGCGTCGCGTGTCTCCTGCGCCCAGCAGGCATCCGCTGGCGCATCCTCAGGGCGCGCGGGGAGGGTCTCGATGCGCTCGGCCGGGCGCGGCGCCGCCGCCTGCGGCGGGGCGCGGTCCCCGCTCGCGAGGCAGGCGGCGAGGGGCCAGCAGGTCAGCAGGATGCGCAGGTGCATGCTCAGGCCCTCCTGGGCCCGCATCGGGCGGCGGACCTCGCGGGAATGCTGGCCGCAGGCGGCTCCGCGGCCAATCGCGGGGCTCAGAACAGGCTTCCCTGGTCCGGCGGCTCGGGCCGCGCCCTGGGGCGCGGTGCCGGACCGGGCGAGGCGCCGCCGATCCTCAGGCGCCCGTCGGCGAACTCGATCTCGAGCGCGCCCGCCGCCCTTGCCTCGGCCCGGCCAGTCACGACCTGGCCGGCGGAGTCGCGCACCACGGCATAGCCGCGCGCGAGCGTTCCCTTGTAGCTGAGCGAGCCGAGCAGGCGGCCGAAGCCCGCGACCCGCTCGGCCCGTAGTTCCAAGAGGCCGGACGCTGCCGCATCGAGCCGTCGGCCCTGCGCGGCCACCTCGCGCCGTCGGGCGGCGATCCCGCGGGCCACGAGATCGGGCCGCAGCCGCTCCGCGAGGCGGTCGAGCCGCGCCGCCTCGCCCCTGAGCCGCGCCCGCAGCCCCTGAGCACGCAGACCCGCGCCGGCTTGCGCCAGCGTCAGTCGCCGCCCCTGCACCGCCCCGCGCAGGGCGGCGGGCAGGCGCATCGCGGCGTAGTCGAGCCGCTGGCGCGGCCCCTCCAGGAGCTGCGAGAGGCGGGGCAGGGCGCGCGACAGGTCGCGCAGGCGCTCGCGTCGCCGGTCGAGGCCCCGTGCCATCGCGCCCGTCGCGCGCGATTCGAGCCCCGAGACCGCCGACAGGCAGTCGAGCCGCACCGGCACCGCCATCTCGGCCGCGGCGGTGGGCGTGGGGGCCCGGCAATCGGAGACGTGGTCGATCAGCGTCGTGTCGGTCTCGTGCCCCACGGCCGAGATCAGCGGGATCCGCGAGGCGGCGGCGGCGCGCGCCACGACCTCTTCGTTGAAGCCCCAGAGATCCTCGATCGAGCCGCCGCCGCGTGCCACGATCAGCAGGTCGGGCCGGGGGATCGGCCCGCCGGGCGAAAGCGCGTTGAACCCCTCTATGGCACGCGCGACCTGCGGCGCGCAGGCCGGCCCCTGCACCGCCACGGGCCAGACGATCACGTGGCGCGGAAAGCGTTCCGACAGGCGGTGCAGGATGTCGCGGATCACCGCGCCCGAGGGCGATGTGACGACGCCGATCACGCGCGGCAGGCGCGGCAGGGGCCGCTTGCGCGCCGCGTCGAACAGCCCCTCGGCGGCGAGCGCGCGCTTGCGCTTCTCGAGCATCGCCATCAGCGCGCCTTCACCCGCGGCTTCCACCTGGTCGACTGTCAGCTGGTACTTCGACTGGCCGCCGAAGATCGTCAGGCGGCCGGTGGCGACGACCTCCATCCCCTCCTCGGGGCGTTGCTGCAGGCGCCCGACCTGCCCTTTCCAGCAGACCGAAGCGAGCACGTTCCGTTCGTCCTTGATGTCGAAATAGAGATGGCCGGAGCGCGCCACGAACACGCGCCCCACCTCGCCCCGTACCCGCACCCGGCCGAAGGCGCCCTCGAGCGTCCTTTTCACCGCGCCCGAGATTTCGGCGACGGTATATTCGGGGGTGTTGCCGGGGCTCGGGCCCTCGCGGCTATCCTCGATCAGGTCGTCCATGCGCCTCTCCTCGCCCGCCATCCTAGGGCGCGCGCGGGGCGGGACCAAGGGCGCAGTCGCGCGCCGGGCGGCCTGCCAGGCGCGTGCGCCGGCGCTTGCTCCTGATGCGCGCCGACCCTAGACACCGCGGGGGACACGCGGAGGCGGCGCCATGAACATCCTGATCCTCGGCGGCGGCGGCCGCGAGCACGCGCTGGCCTGGGCCGTCCTGCAGAATCCGCGCTGCGACCGCCTGATCGTCGCGCCGGGCAATGCCGGGATCGCAGGCATCGCCGATTGCGCCGATCTCGACATCACCGATCCGGGCGCCGTCGTCACCTTCGCCGAGGAGGAGAGCGTCGATTTCGTCATCATCGGCCCGGAGGCGCCGCTGGCCGCCGGCGTGGCCGACCGGCTGGCCGAGGCGGGCATCCTCGTCTTCGGCCCCTCGGCCGAAGCGGCGCGGCTCGAGGCGTCGAAGGCTTTCGCCAAGGAGGTCTGCAATGCCTGCGGGGCCCCCACGGCCCCTTATGCGCGGTTCACCGATGCCGAAGCCGCGAAGGCCCACGTGGCCGCACGGGGCGCGCCGATCGTGGTCAAGGCCGACGGGCTCGCCGCCGGCAAGGGCGTCGTGGTGGCCGAGAGCGTGGCCGAGGCCGAGGCCGCCATCGACGCGATGCTGGGCGGCGCCTTCGGGCAGGCGGGCGCCGAGGTGGTGATCGAGGCGTTCATGGCGGGCGAGGAGGCGTCGTTCTTCGTGCTCTGCGACGGCGCGCATGTCCTGCCCGTCGGCACCGCGCAGGACCACAAGCGCATCGGCGAGGGCGATACCGGCCCGAACACGGGGGGCATGGGCGCCTATTCCCCCGCGCCAGTGATGACGCCGGAGGTGGAGGCGCGGGCGCTCGACGAGATCGTGCGGCCCACCGTGGCCGAGCTGGCGCGCCGCGGCACGCCCTATCGCGGGGTGCTTTATGCCGGGCTGATGATCGAGAACGGGCGGCCGCGGCTGGTGGAATACAATGTCCGCTTCGGCGATCCCGAATGCCAGGCGCTGATGATGCGGCTCGGGGGGCAGGCGCTCGACCTGATGCTGGCCGCGGCCGAGGGGCGCCTCGACCGCGCCCGCGTCCATTGGGCCGACGACCACGCCGTGACGGTGGTGATCGCCGCGCAGGGCTACCCCGGCGCGGTGGAGAAGGGGGCGCCCATAGGCGGGCTCGACGGGCTGCCCGAGGACAGCTTTCACATGATGTTCCACGGGGGCACGGCTTTTGCCGAGGGGCGGATCGTGGCGGCAGGCGGTCGTGTGCTGAACGCCACCGCACGCGGCGCCACGCTCGCGGAGGCGCGCGACCGGGCCTACGCGCTGGCCGGCGCGGTCGAGCTCCCCGGGGGCCTCATGCGCCGCGATATCGGCTGGCGGGCGCTCGGAAAGCCCTCGCACGAGGGCTGAGCCGTCCAACAAGAGGCCGGGGCATTTTTTTCGCGCCTCGCGCAGCGTGATCTCGTGTGAGCGCGGGGCGCAAGCGCGCCCCGGTCCTGAAACGAACGTGGCCGGCATCCCGTCGCATGCCCTGATTTTGCTCGGGCATCCGCAAGCGGACGCCGGCAAGTCCACGCGCATCTTCGTGATGTGCAAATTTGCACCGAGGGCACGTCCACCGTGGGCGTTTCAAGGATCTGCGCAGGGCACCAGGTGCCCCTCATCGAGAGCGGGACACGCCGCAGGCACCCGCCCCGAAGCGACAGAAATCGATACACGCAACCCAAGGAGACCGATCATGACCCGCACCCTGACCCTCGCCGCCGCCGCCCTCGCCCTTGCAGCGCCGGCCTTCGCCCAGAGTGTCGCCTCGCCGGCCGACATCGTCGCCCGCCACGCCGCCGAGACCGGCCAGCAGCAGACCGTCCGCTTCATCGAGCGGGGTGGGTTCGACGGCAGCTACACGACCTTCGGCGAAGGCTCGGCACGCATCTCGGCGCTCGAGGTCGCCCTGAAGCACGCCGAAGAGAGCGACGATCGCCAGCGTGCCGAGCACATCCGCGATCAGCTCCAGGCGTCGCGGACGGACGGAATGACCGCCTTCGTCGCAACGCGCAGCCCCAACCGCGTGTCGGCCCTCGAAGTGGCGCTCCGCCACGCCGAAGAGAGCGACGACCGTCAGCGCGCGGCGTTCCTCCGGTCGCAGCTCGCCGAGTGAGGCGGGCGCGCGACGCGGCCCGATCAGCTTCGGCACCGAACGGCCCGTGCCATTGGCGCGGGCCGTTTGCCGTCAGCGGCAGGCGAGCGCGGCGGCGAAGCTCTGCCGGCCCTCGTGCGGCCCGATCTCGCGGCTCGCGAGCCGGTCGCCCTCCAGTCGCGTCGCCAGCAGTCGCGCCCAGTCGGCCGAGGCGGTGACGATCTCGGGCCCCGCGCCGCAGTCGCGGATGCCGCCCGAGATCACCTCGTCGCCGATCCGGTGGTTCGTGACGCCTTCGAGCGTGGCGACCTCGGTCAGGCCCCCGGCGGCCCAGCTCCACACGCGAAGGGTGCGGGCAAGGTGCGGCCGGTCCACATAGGCGAGGTCGGTCACGCCATCCCCGTTCAGATCGGCGACGCCCACCGGTGCAAGCCAGCGAAAGCGCTGACCGATGTGCGGCGTTGCGTGCGCCTTCACGAGCGCGCCCAGCCGGAGCGAATAGATGGCGAGCTGTGCGCCCAGCTGCGGGTCGGTCTCGACGACGATCACGTCGGCCGCGCCGTCGCCGTCGGCATCCGCGACGCGGGGGGCGATGTCTTCGAACACGTGGTCGGGTTCGAGACCCTCGCGAAGGTCGACCCGCAGCGTGCGCCCGTCGGACGTGGTCACGGCGAGCACGGCCTTCTCCCGGATCGATCCCATGATGCGATGCGGATAGGTGTCGAGCGGCACCTCGTAACGGGCGCCCACGATACTGACGTCGGGCCCGCCGTCGGCCGCGGCGCAGCCGGCCGCGGCGAGATAGGCAAGAGCGGCGGCGAGCCGCATCAGATCTGTTTTTCGGGTATCTGCACCACGAGGCCGTCGAGCGCGTCGCTCACCTTGAGCTGGCAGGTCAGGCGCGAGCGCTTGGGGTCGGGCTCGTAGGCGAAATCGAGCATGTCCTCTTCCATCGATTCGACGGGGGGCAGCTTGTCGACCCAGTCGGGGTGGACGTAGACGTGACAGGTGGAGCAGGCACAGGCGCCGCCGCAATCGGCCTCGATGCCGGGGATGCCGTTGTCGCGCGCGCCCTCCATCACGGTCAGCCCGGTGGGCACGTCCACCACATGCTCGGTTCCGTTGTGCTCGATATAGGTGATCTTCGCCACGTCGGTCCGTCCCCCTGGCCGCTTCGTCTGACTCCCGCGCATTTAGGCGAAAGTGCGCGCGATGGCCAGAGCCGCCCCGCGCCGCGTGAGGGCGGCCCGCGGACGCGGCCAGGCTTGCCTGCGCGGCCAGATGTTCTATTTTCGTTCCTATGCGCGGCAGTCGCCCCGTCACCGACACCTGGGCTCCCCCGCCCGCCTGGCCCCGTCCGCCCGCGGCTGTGCCGGCCGCCCGCCTGTCCGAGCCGCCGAACGGCGCGCGCGTGACGGTGGCGGGGCTGGTGCTGGTGCGCCAGCGGCCGGGCACCGCCAAGGGCGTGATCTTCGTCACGCTCGAGGACGAGACGGGCACGGTCAACGTGGTGGTCTGGGCCAAGGTCTACGAACGGTTCCGCCGCGCGGTGATCGCCGGGCGCCTGCTGCGCGTGACGGGCCGCATCCAGCGCGAGGGGCCGGTGCTGCATGTCGTGGCCGACGAGATCGAGGATATATCTGCCATGCTCGACCGCCTGCTCGAGCCCGATTTCCGCCCGCCGCTCTGCAAGGCCGGCGACCAGCCCGCCTGATCGCTTCGCCCGCCCGGCGCGTCCGATCTTGCTCCGTCGGTCTCGACATTCGCACCCGCAGCGCCCGTCATCCGCCCCTGGGGCTGTCCGCCCGCCACCCACCGGCGGTGCGGGCTGCTCAGACGGATGTGCCGAGAGCCCTCGTGCGCCGCGCGGGCCGCCGCGACCAAGCTTCACCGGGAAGGGGCCGTTCCGCCGGAGTGCGGGCGGGCCGGTCATCGCGGATCCTCGCGCGCCCGACAGGGTCGGGCGGGGTCGCGCCCATCCCGCCGCCCGCCGGCCGGCGCACCGGATCGGACCCGCACCGCCACCGAGCGCATGCCGCGCGCGCGGCCACGTCAAACCGGAGAGCCGCGATGGCTGCAGGCGACAGAGGGAATGCCCCGGTCCGGTGCTCGTGCGGCTCGCCGTTCAGACGCCCACGTCGGGGCCGAGGCACATCATCGGCTCGTCGGCCTCGCCGGCCTCGTAGAGCTCGGTCCCTGTCTCGCGGCCCTCGAACAGCGCGCGCAGGCCCCCGCCCTCGCGGTAGAACGTCCAGCACTGGGGCACCGGATTGTCCTCGTAGGTGAAGCAGATCTGGTCGCCCTGCGGATACCAGACTCCTTCCTTGCACTCGCCGTCGAGGAACGACCACGTCACTTCGCGGTTCTCGCGGTATTCCTCGACCCCGTAGGCCTGACCCTGCGAGTAGAAATAGAGCGTCTTGCCCGTGGTGTAGGCCTCGAACTCCTCGGCCGTCATCGGGCTCTGGGCGGCCGTCGCGGGCGGGGCGGCGGCGGTCGCGGCCGCCGCGACGAGGGCGACGGCGAAGGCACGGGGCAGCACCGCGAGTGCGGCGGACCGGAGGGGCAGGGGGGGCATGGACTCTCCTTCGTCGCTGCGCGCGCACAATGGCAGATCGTGCCCGCTCTGGCCAGCGGGACCACGGCGTGCAGGCGGGATGCGGGAAGGGGCGCGGCACCCTTCCATCCGTTCGCCGGGCGGATTAGGTGAGGTTCGAGGCAGGGTCGGGAGAGACCGATGGCGTTTTTCAGGAAACTCCGCGAGAAGATGTTCAAGTCTTCCTCGAAGCTCGACGAGGGCCTCGAGGCGATCGTGCAGGAGGGCGGCACCGAAGACGCGACGCCCCCCGAGCCGGAGACGCATCGCGAGTCCGGCCCGGAGGCATCTGCTCGCGCTGCCCCTCGCGCAGACGAGGTGGCCGGCGCGGGCCAGGCGCCCGAGCCCGACCCGGAGCCGACACCGGAGCCGGCCCCGCCCCCCGCACCGGAGCAGCCCCCCGAGCCGCAGCCAGAGCCCGAGCCGCAGCCAGAGCCCGAGCCGACGCCCGAGCCGGCGCCCGAGCCGACGCCCCAGCCCGAGCCGGCGCCCGAGCCCGAACCAGAGCCGACCCGCCCGCCCGAGCCCGCGCCGCGGGATCCACGGCCGACGCCCGAGCCGCCAGGCGCCCCGCAGCCCGCCGACCCGGTGCCCGGGCCGGCCCCGCAGGAGGTGCCGGGCAGCGATGCCCCTGCGGAGGTGCCGCAGGACACGCCGCCCGAGGAGATCCCGCAGACGCCGCAGGGCCGCCCCGGCTTTCTCGGCCGGTTGCTCGGGCGCGGCGGCAGCGCAGCCCAGCCCGAGCCGGAGGCGGGTGCGGCGGCCCCCGTCGGCGCGCGCCCGCAGCCCGACCAGCGCCCCGCGCCGATGCCCATGCCGGAGCCGGCGCCGCAGCCCGGCCGCGAGCCCGCTGGCCCCGTCGTCCGCCGGGTGCTCGACGACGACATGCTCGAAAGCCTCGAGGAGCTTCTGATCGCCACCGACATGGGCGTCGACACCGCGCTCCGCGTCGCGGCCAACCTCGCCGAGGGGCGGATGGGCCGGCGCCTGTCGACCCGCGAGATCAAGCGGCTGCTGGCGGGCGAGATCGCCCGCATTATGGAGCCGGTCGCCCGCCCCCTGCCGCTCTACGCGAAGAAGCCGCAGGTCGTGCTCGTCGTCGGCGTCAACGGCTCGGGCAAGACGACGACCATCGGCAAGCTCGCCAGCCAGTTCCGCGCCGCCGGCAAGAACGTGGTGATCGCCGCCGGTGACACCTTCCGCGCCGCCGCCGTCGAGCAGCTCCAGGTCTGGGGCGACCGCGCCGGCGTTCCGGTGATGACCGCACCCGAAGGCTCCGACCCTGCCAGCCTCGCCTTCGACGCGATGGCGAAGGCCGAGGCCGAGGGCGCCGACCTGCTGATGATCGACACCGCCGGCCGCCTGCAGAACCGGCAGGACCTGATGGAGGAGCTCGCCAAGATCGTCCGCGTCATTCGCAAGCGCGACGAGAGCGCGCCGCACAACACGCTCCTGGTGCTCGACGCGACCACGGGCCAGAACGCGCTGAGCCAGGTCGAGACGTTCCAGAAGCTCGCCGACGTCTCGGGCCTCGTCATGACCAAGCTCGACGGCACGGCCCGTGGCGGCGTGCTGGTGGCGCTGGCCGACAGGTTCGGCCTGCCGATCCATGCGATCGGCGTGGGCGAGCAGATCGACGACCTCGCCCCGTTCGACCCCGAGGACTTCGCCCGCGCCCTGACCGGGGCCGACGACGCCTGAGCCCACGCTTGACAGCCGGTGCCCGCGCGCGCACCTCCCCCCGAAGCCGAGAGGAGCGCCCATGACCGACGAGCCCCGACCCGACCGGGCGCCTGCCCGCTCACCGCCGCGCATCGACGACGAGCGCCGCATCAACCCCGTGCTGCGGCAGGTGCTGGAGCTGGGGCCCCCGCTCGCCTTCTTCGTCGCCTATCTGTGGCTGCGCGAAGAGACCTTCACGATCGGGGGCACCGATTACGACGGGTTCATCATCGCCGCTGCCGGCTTCGTGCCGCTGCTGCTGCTCACCATGGGCATCCTGTGGAAGCTGACCGGCCGCCTCTCGCGGCTGCAGGCGGTGACGGGGGTGCTGGTCGTCGTGTTCGGCGGTCTGACCGTGTGGTTCAACGACGAGACGTTCTTCAAGATGAAGACGACCATCGTCTATGGCCTGTTCGCCGGGGTGCTCGGGCTTGGCCTGCTGCGCGGCCAGTCATGGCTCGCCTGGGTGCTGGGCGAGTTCATGCCGATGGCGCAGGAGGGCTGGATGAAGCTGACGCGCCGCCTGACGCTCGGCTTCGGCGTGCTGGCGGTCGCCAACGAGATCGTCTGGCGCACCATGTCGACCGACGCCTGGGTCAAGATCGAGACTTTCGTGTTCCCGCTCGTGCTGTTCCTGTGGCTCTGGGTCTCGATCATCTCGCTGCAGAAATACGTCGAGACCGACGACGACCGCCCCGCCTGACGACCCCGGATCGAAGAATGAGGAGACGCCACCCATGTCGGACGCCCCGATCGTTGCGCAAAAGGCCCCGTTCCCCGTCGAGGTGGAGGCGGGCAAGACCTATTTCTGGTGCTCGTGCGGGCGCTCGGCCCGGCAGCCCTTCTGCGACGGCAGCCACAAGGGGACGGGCCTCGCCCCGCTGAGATACGAGGCCGCGGAAGACGGGCGGCTGTTCTTCTGCGGCTGCAAGGCCACCGCCGGCCAGCCGCTCTGCGACGGCAGCCACAACCGGCTCTGAAGGCGGCACGGCGGCGCGCTGCCTGCGCCGCGCGCCCGCGCTCAGCGCTGCCCGAACAGGATCTTCTGCGCCTCGCGGTCGGTCGAGGAGGCGTCGTTGCGCATCTCCTCGGCCACGGCGCGGCCCGCCTTGACGCCCGGCCGCGCCCCCACGGCGTCGAGCCACCGCTTGAGGTTCGGCTTGTCGTCCAGCGTCTGCTCCTGCCGCTCCCACCCGCTGGCCCAGGGCCAGATCGCCATGTCCGCGATCGAGAAGAAGTCGCCCGCCACGAACTCCCGGTCGGCCAGCCGCTTGTCGAGCACGCGGTAGAGGCGCCCCGTCTCGTTGCGGTAGCGGTCCTTGGCGTAGGGCAGGTCCTGCGGCGGGTCCATGCTGGGGGCATACTTGAGGAAGTGGTGCGCCTGCCCCGCCATCGGCCCGACGCCGCCCATCTGCCACATCAGCCACTGGTCGACCTCGATGCGCTGCCGCTCCGTCTCGCCGTAGAACGTCCCGGTCTTCCGCGCGAGGTATTGCAGGATCGCCCCCGATTCGAAGATCGAGATCGGCGCGCCGTCGGGCCCCTCCGGATCGACGATGGCGGGCATCCGGTTGTTCGGCGCGATCTCGAGAAACGCGGGGTCGAACTGGTCGCCCTTGCCGATATTGATCAGGTGCAGCTCGTAGGGCAGCCCCATCTCCTCGAGCGCGATGGTCACCTTCCAGCCATTCGGCGTGGGCCAGTAATACAGGTCGATGGGGGCCTGGGTCATGTCGTGCGCTCCTTGCTTGGTCGCGCGTTACGATGCCTCTCCGGCGCCGAAGGGCAAGGGCCGGGCGATCCGCTGACCGAGGCGTGATCGGGCGGGCGCCTGCGCGACCGGCAGGAGCGGCGCGAGGCGCTCGGCCGGCAGGGCGCCCGTGAGCACCGCGCGGTAGACGTCGAAGAGCCCCGAGCGCAGGTAGACCGACCAGTGGCAGAAACGCCGGTCGGCCCGCGGAATGCGAAAGCCGAGCGCTGCGAGCGCCGCCCGGTGGCCGTCGTCGTCGATCCGCAGGTCGAGGCGGCCCGGGCCGGCGAGCGGCCCCATCCCGCGCCCGAGCGCCCGGTCGCCCCGGGCATGCGGCGCGACGAGCCATTCGAGCAGGGTGTCGAACAGTTCGTTCTCGCGGCTGGTGACGTTGACGAGATCGAGCGCGTGGCCCGCCTCCGTCGTCAGCGCATCGCCGACCCGGCCGCGCATCTCGGCCGCGGCCAGAAGCACCGCCCGGCCCATCGCGCCACGGGGCAGGTGGGGCAGGGCCGAAAGCACGACCCGCGCCCCCAGCGAATGGGCCAGCGCCTGCACCTGGCAGCCCGGTCGCAGGGCGGCGACGAGCCGGATCAGCGCGGCGAGGCCCGCGCCCGCCTCTTTCGCCCGGCCATAGGCCTGCCACAGCGTGCCGCGCGCCTCCCAGCCCACCCCGATGCAGACCGGCTCCGCCCCGCCGGCCTCGCTCAGCCCCAGCCGCCGGGGCCAGCTCACGGCCTTCCAGGAGGGGCGGGGATCGAGCGAGAGGATGTGGGTGTGGGGGTCGTGGGCGGCGATGGTGGGCGAGAACTTGTAGCCATGCACCAGCACGATCACCGGCGCCTGCGGGTGCGCCTCGGCGAGCGCGCGCGCGAGGCGAGCCCGCGTGTCGGCCGGATCGGCGAGGCCCGTCCCCTCGATGTTGACCTGACAGAGCGGCATTGCCTGCCTCCACAACATGTTGTGGGTCGCTTAGGCCGAGTTTTCTAATTGTCGGTGACAGGGCGGTTAATCGACCGTAACGGTCCGGTGACGGTTCGGTGACTGTTGACCTCGCGCCACACGGAGCGTAAGCGCTTGGCATCGTGGCGATTTGTCCACCGGATTGCGGGCCACGCTAAACATTCCGCTAAAGAGGTCAGGCGCGGCCCTCCTCGGGCTCCCTGATCGGGAGGTCGGCATGGAGGGCCCGATGAAGGACAGCGAGACACCGAAGAGACAGGGCGCCCGCACGCGCGCCGTGCACGCCGGCATCCGCCGCTCGGGCTACGGTGAGGTGTCCGAGGCGCTCTTCCTCACGCAGGGCTTCGTCTACGACAGTGCCGAGCAGGCCGAGCAGCGCTTTCTCAAGGCGGGCGACGACGAGTTCGTCTACGCCCGCTACGGCAACCCGACCGTGCGCATGTTCGAGGAGCGGATCGCCGCGCTCGAAGGGGCGGAAGACGGTTTCGCCACCGCCTCGGGGATGGCCGCGGTGAACGGCGCGCTCATGTCGATGCTCAAGGCGGGCGACCACGTGGTCAGCTCACGCGCGCTGTTCGGCTCGTGCCTCTACATCCTCGAGGAGGTGCTGACGCGCTTCGGTGTCGAGGTGAGCTTCGTCGACGGCACCGACCTCGGCGCCTGGCGCGCGGCCATCCGCCCCGGGACGCGCGCCGTGTTTCTCGAATCCATCGCCAACCCGACGCTCGAGGTGATCGACCTGCCTGCCGTGGCCGAGCTGGCGCGCGGCGTCGGCGCGACCGTCATCGTCGACAACGTCTTCGCCACGCCCGTCTTCTCCCGCGCGCTCGAGCAGGGGGCCGACGTGGTGGTGTATTCCGCCACCAAGCACATCGACGGGCAGGGCCGGGCGCTGGGCGGCGTGATCCTCGGCACGCGCGATTTCGTCCGCAAGACGGTCGAGCCCTACCTCAAGCATACCGGGGGCGCGATGAGCCCCTTCAACGCCTGGGTCATGCTGAAGGGGCTCGAGACGATGGACCTGCGGGTGCGCGCGCAGGCCGAAACCGCGCAGGCGCTGGCCGAGGCGCTGGAGGGCGATCCGCGCCTGGCCCGCGTGCTCTACCCGGGCCTGCCCTCGCACCCCCAGCACGCCGTTGCCGCGCGGCTGATGGAGCGGGGCGGCACGGTGCTGTCGGTCGATGTGGCTGGCGGGCAGGCGGCTGCGTTCCGCTTCCTCAACGCGCTGGACGTCGTGACGATCTCCAACAATCTCGGCGACGCCAAGAGCATCGCCACCCACCCCGCCACCACGACCCACCAGCGCCTGCCGGACGACCAGAAGGCGGCCCTCGGGATCACGCCTGGCCTCGTGCGCCTGTCGGTGGGGCTGGAAGACCCCGCCGACCTTCTGGCCGACCTGCGCGCCGGGCTCGCCGCGGTCTAGGCCGCGCGCGGCAATCGCGGGCGCACGGCCCGTGCGGCGTCTTCCGTCGGGGGCCGCGTTCCGCACACACTACCGCGTGCGTGGCCGTCGCGGTGCCGGACCGCGAGATTGACAGCGCGTGCGGGGGGCGTCTCTATCCGCGCATGTCGTTCGCCGCCGCCATCCGCCGCACGCCGCTGCCGCACGACGCCGAGGCCGGCGCCGAAGCTGCCGCGCACCTGCCCGGCCAGCCGCCCGAGGTGGCCGAGGTGCTGCGTGGCGCGGGCGGCTCCTCGCCGCATCTGCGCGGCCTGATCGAAAAGGAGGCGGACTGGCTCGACGGTGCGCTGGCCGCCGAGCCCGCCGCGATCCTGCCCGGCCTTCTCGCCGAGACCGCCGCGCTGCCCGACGCCGACCTCTCGCCGGGCCTTCGTTGCGTCAAGCGGCGGCTCGCGCTCTACGCGGGGCTGGCAGACCTCGCCGGTGTCTGGCCGCTCGAGACGGTCACGCATGCGCTCACCGCCTTCGCCGACGCCGCGGTGGACCGCGCGCTCAGGTCCGCGCTCGCCGGCCCCCTCTCGCGCGGCAAGGTGCCGGGCCATGGCGGGGGCGACATCGCCGACGCGGCCGGCATGTGCGTGCTGGCCATGGGCAAGATGGGCGCCTTCGAGCTCAACTATTCCTCCGACATCGACCTGATCGTGCTGTTCGACGATTCGCGCTTCGAGGGGGCCGACATCGCCGAGGCGCGCGCCGTCTTCATCAAGGCGACGCGGGCCATGACGGCGACGCTGCAGGAGCAGACCGGCGATGGCTATGTCTGGCGCACCGACCTGCGGCTGCGCCCCGACCCCTCGGTCACCCCCGTCTGCCTCGCCATGGAGGCGGCCGAACGCTATTACGAGAGCCTCGGCCGCACGTGGGAGCGCGCGGCGCACATCAAGGCGCGCCCCTCGGCGGGCGACCTCGCGGCGGGCGAGGCCTATCTCGAGCGGCTGCGCCCCTTCGTCTGGCGCCGCCATCTCGACTACGCCGCCATCGAGGATGCCCACGACATGCGCCGCCGCATCCGCGATCACAAGGGCCTGCACGAGGCATCCGCGCTGGAGGGGCGCGATCTCAAGCTCGGGCATGGCGGCATCCGCGCGATCGAGTTCTTCACCCAGACCCGACAGCTCATCGCCGGCGGGCGCGACCCCGCGCTGCGGGTGCGCGGGACGGAGGAGGGCCTTGCACGGCTGGCCGAGCGCGGCTGGATCCCGGGCGAGGTGGCAGACGAGCTGCGCGGCCATTACCGCGCGCTGCGCGAGGCCGAGCACCGGGTGCAGCAGGTGGCCGACGCGCGGACGCATCTGCTGCCCGCCGACGCGGCGGGTTTCGACCGGCTCGCGCGGCTCTCGGGCGAGGGCGACACCGCGCGCTTCCGCGCCGGGCTTGCCGAGCGGATGGACGCCGTGCACCGGCTGACCGAGGGCTTCTTCTCGCGCGCCGAGGGGCTCGCGGGGGCGCCCGGCCCCGCGGGCGCGGGCGACGAGCCCGAGATCGTCGCGCGATGGCGGCATTACCCGGCGCTCCGCTCGTCTCGCGCGCAGGCGATCTTCGAGCGGCTCAAGCCCGACCTGCTCGCGCGTCTGCAGGCCGCCGACCGGCCCGAGGAGGCGATGACCGCCTTCGACGGCTTCCTGCGCGGGCTGCCCGCGGGGGTGCAGCTCTTCTCGATGTTCGAGGCCAACCCGCAGCTCCGCGCGCTCATCGTCGACATCGCGGCCACCGCGCCGGCCCTCGCGCAGTATCTCTCGCGCAACGCCCGGGTTCTCGAGGCGGTCGTCTCGGGCTCGTTCTTCGCGCCGTGGCCGGGGCGCGACGCGCTGCGCCGCGAACTGGCCGACGTGCTGGCCCGCGATCGCGGCGACTACGAGCACCGGCTCGACGCCGCCCGCCGCTGGGCGAAGGAGTGGCACTTCCGCGCCGGCGTCCATCACCTGCGCGGGCTGACCGACGCCGCCGAGGCCGGGCGGCAATACGCCGATCTCGCGGCGGCGATCCTCGCCGCGCTCCTGCCCGTGGTGGTCGAGCACTTTGCCGACAAGCACGGGGCGCCGCCGGGGCGCGGCGTTGCCGTCTTCGGCATGGGATCTCTCGGGGCGGGGTGGCTGACGGCGGGCTCAGATCTCGACCTGATCGTGATCTACGATCCGGCGGGGGAGGAGGGGTCCGACGGCCCGAGGCCCCTGTCCTCGCGCCCGTATTATGCCCGCCTCACCCAGGCGCTGGTGACCGCGCTGACCGCCCCCACGGCGGCCGGCAAGCTCTACGAGGTCGACATGCGTCTGCGCCCGTCGGGCCGGCAGGGGCCGGTGGCGACCGCGCTCGCCGCCTTCGAGGCCTACCAGCGCGAAGAGGCCTGGACCTGGGAACACATGGCGCTCACGCGCGCGGCCTGCGTGGCCGGCAGCCCGCAGGTCTGCGCCGAGGCCGAAGCCGTCCGCGCCGCGGTGCTCGGCGCGCCGCGCGCTCCCGCGCAGGTCTGGATGGACCTCGCGAAGATGCGCGCCCGGCTCGCCGGGGCCAAGCCGCCCAAGGGCCCGCTCGACGTCAAGCCGGGTCCGGGCGGGCTGCAGGACATCGAGCTCGTCGGGCAGGCCGCGGCGCTGCTCGCAGGCTCGACGGCGCGGCGCACCGCCGCGCAACTCGACGCCGCGGCGCGGGCCGGCCTGATGCCGCGCGAGACGGCCGAGAGCCTGAAGCGGGCCTATCGCTTCGCCCGGTCGGTGCAGAGCGCCGGACGGCTTCTCGTCGACGGCCCGCTCGCGCCCGAGGCGCTGGGGCAGGGCGCACGGGCCGTGCTCTGCCGCGAGACCGGCATGGCCGACCTCGCCGCCCTCGAGGCGCGGCTGGCCGAGGAGCGCGCCGAGGCCGCCGCCCTGATCGACGCCGCCGTGACCGGGGGCGTGGAGGTACAGGAAGGCAGCGACGCGGCCAGCGGCGGCCCCGCCGCCGCCGCACCCCGGGGCCGAGGCGCATGAGTGCGGGGGGAGCGCAGGGGCGCGACCCGCTCGATCCCAAGGGCCTGATCCGCGAGGCCTACCGCATCGAGGGGATCGGCGGCTCCGAATGCCGCTCGATCTTCCTCGACTGGGCGCTGTCCCTGCCCGACGGCGTCGCTCCGCACGAGGTTGCCGCCGCCCTGCTGGCGCGTCATGCGATCACCGCGCCGGACCATCCCATGACGATGGTCCTTCGCGAGGGCGCACGCGGTGCGCACGGCACCCCGGCGCGCCGGGGCGGCTGGCGTGCCCGCCGCCGCCCCGGTGGTGCGAGCGACCCCACTACCAACTGATCCGGCGGAGCGCCTGCGGCGCACACCCCTGGCGGGCCCCGCCTGCGCGGGGCCGTGCCTCCGGCGGGGATACTTGCAGCAAGAAGAAGCCATGTGCCGTCCCCTCCTTCTTCTTGCCGGAAAATATCCCCGCCGGAGGCACCGGGATTGACCGCGCGCCCCGCGGTTCGATCCGGAGGGCAACGGCGCGGTCGGACACGAGCGGAACGGGGCCGGCCGGCCGCGCGGGCAGGCGGGAGCGTTGCCGGCCGGCCGGGAGGGTCGGCCGGTCAGCCGGGCAGGAGAGCGCAGGCGCCCGTGGTGGAATGGCCCGCATTGCGGCGGAACGTCTCGAACAGCTCGCGCCCGATGCCGTGGGCGTTGGCCGAGAGGTCGGCCTCGACCGGGGCGCGTGCCTCGAAGCCGTCGACACGAGCCTCCAGCGTGCCCGCCCGCGCATCGATCCGCACGACATCGCCGTCGCGCAGCCGGGCGAGCGGGCCGCCGGCGGCCGCCTCTGGCGAGACATGGATCGCCGCCGGTACCTTGCCCGAGGCGCCCGACATCCGCCCGTCGGTCACCAGCGCCACCTTGAGACCGCGGTCGAGCAGCACCGCCAGCACGGGAGTCAGGCTGTGGAGCTCCGGCATGCCGTTGGCCTGCGGCCCTTGGTGGCGAACCACGACCACCGTATCGGAGGTGAATTCGCCGGCGCGGAAGGCGTCCTTCACCGCCTGCTGGTCGTCGAAGACGCGGGCCGGCGCCTCGATCGAGAGGTGCTCCTCCTTCACCGCCGAGACCTTCATCACGCCGCGCCCGAGATTGCCCTGCACCTGTTTCAGCCCGCCCTTGGGCTGGAACGGGTCGGCCACGGGGCGCAGGATCTTGTCGTTGAGCGAGGCAGGCGCCGCCTCGTCCCAGCGCAGGCCGTCCGGCCCCAGCTTCGGCTCGGCCACGTAGCGGTGCAGGCCACGGCCGGCGACGGTCTCGGTGTCGGGGTGCAGCAGGCCCGCCTCGAGCAACTCTCCGATCACGAAGGCCAGCCCACCCGCGGCGTGGAAGTGATTCACGTCGGCCAGACCGTTGGGATAGACGCGCGCCATGAGCGGCGTGACCTCGGAGATCTCCTCGAAATCCTCGAGGTCGAGGAGCACCCCCGCCGCCCGCGCCATCGCCGGCAGGTGGATCACGAGGTTGGTCGAGCCGCCCGTCGCCATCAGCCCGACCATCCCGTTCACGAAGGCGCGCGCGTCGAGGATCGTGCCCGCCGGGCGGTAGTCGTCGCCGAGCGCGGTGATCGACAGCGCCCGTTCGACGCCGGCCGCGGTCAGCGCGTCGCGCAGGGGGGTGTTGGGGTTGACGAAGGAGGCGCCCGGCAGGTGCAGCCCCATGAACTCCATGAGCATCTGGTTGGTGTTGGCGGTGCCGTAGAAGGTGCAGGTGCCGGGGCCGTGATAGCTTTCCATCTCGGCCTGCATCAGCGCCTCGCGGCCCACCTCGCCGGCCGCGAATTGCTGGCGCACCTTCGCCTTCTCGTCGTTGGGCAGGCCCGAGGGCATCGGCCCCGCCGGCATGAACACCGCCGGGATGTGGCCGAACGTGGCCGCGGCGATCACCAGCCCCGGCACGATCTTGTCGCAGACGCCGAGATAGACCGCCGCGTCGAAGCAGTTGTGCGACAGCGCCACGCCAGCGGCGAGCGCGATCACGTCGCGCGAGAAGAGCGACAGCTCCATCCCCGGCTGGCCCTGGGTGACGCCGTCGCACATCGCCGGCACGCCGCCCGCCACCTGCGCGGTGCCGCCCGCCTGCCGCGCCGCCGCGCGGATCAGGTCGGGGAAGCGCTCGAACGGCTGATGCGCGGAGAGCATGTCGTTGTAGGCGGTCACGATCCCGAGATTGGGGGCGCGGCCCTCCGCCAGCCGCTCCTTGTCGGCGAGGTTGGCGGCGTAGGCGTGGGCCTGGTTGCCGCAGGACAGGTGTGCGCGCACGGGCCCCTCCTCGGCCGCCGCCCGCATCCGCGCCTCGTAGGCGGCGCGGCTGTCGCGGCTGCGGCGCTTGATCCGTTCGGTCACCTTCTCGATCGTGGGGTGGAGGGGCATGGGCGCTCCGGCTTGGGTGTCTCGGGCGTGGCTGGGTCGGCACCGCGCGGCCGCGCGGGACCGGGCGCCGACGGCGGGACAATACTTTGTTAGCGATAACGGTTCAACCGGAAGGGCGTCGCGCAGCCTTGCGCGAGGCGCAAGCCGGGGTTTCGGGCATGGGCCTGTCGCCCGGCGGGCGAGGGGCATAGCTGGGAGCGCATGGGAGGAGCGACATCGATCCTCAGGAGACGGACATGACCACGAAAGACGGACAACTCGACTATATCGCCATCGAGCAGCGGGCGCGGCAGATGCGCGCCGAGGCGCTCGCGGAGGGCTTTTCGGCGCTGCGGCGCTGGCTGAGCGGTCGCCCCGCGACCGAGGGCCGCACGGCCTGATCCGCGATCCGCGGTGCCGCCACGGCGGCGCCTTCCCGGCCCGGCGCGCCGGTCATACGGCGCCCGGGGCCTTCCTTTCCCGCCCTACCCGCTCCGGCCCGCAGCCCTTGGCGGCCTCCGACCGCAGCCGCCCCGTTGCCGGCATCGGTGACGAGGGCCTTCCGCCGGCCCGGGCCGCGCGATAGGTCGGGCGGATGGATTCCGCTTCCGACATCCCGTCCCGCGTCGGGGCCGACCGCCCCGTCATCCGCCTGCGCCCCAAGGGCAACGTGCGCGCCATCCGGCACGGGTTTCCCTGGGTCTATGCCGACGAGCTGGTGCTCGATCGGCGCACGACGGGGCTTGCCCCCGGCACGATCGCGCGGCTCGAGGATGCCGAGAGGCGGCCCCTCGGCACCGCCGCGCTCACGCCGGCCTCGCGCATCGCCGCCCGCCTGCTCGACCGCGACCCGGAGGCGGTCATCGACCGGGCGTGGCTCGCCGACCGGATCGGGCGGGCGCTCGCGCTGCGCGAGCGGCTCTACCCGGCGCCGTTCTACCGGCTCGTCCATGCCGAGGGCGACGGGCTGCCGGGCCTCGTGATCGACCGGTTCGGGGACGCTGCCGTGATCCAGCCCAACGCGGCCTGGGCCGACCGGCTGCTGGGCGAGATCGTGGCGGCCCTGGTCGAGGTGACCGGCGCCAGGACGGTGGTGAAGAACGGCCAGGGCCGGGCGCGCGCCGCCGAGGGCCTGCCCGAGGAGACCGTCGTGCTGGAAGGTTCGGCCGATGCGCCGGTGCCCGTGGAGATGAACCGCGCCACCTACATGGCCGACCTGACCGGCGGACAGAAGACCGGGCTCTATTACGACCAGCGCGACAACCACGCCTTCGCCGCCCGGCTGGTCGCGGAACGGGCAGATGCACGGGTGCTCGACGTTTTTTCCCATGTCGGGGGCTTCTCGCTCGCCGCGCTTGCGGCCGGGGCGGGGCACGCCCTCGCCGTCGACGGGTCGGAGCCGGCGCTTGCGCTGGCTGCGCAGGGGGCCGAGGCGACGGGTGTGGCGGATCGTTTCGAGGCGCGGCGCGAGGATGCGTTCCGCGCGCTCGGGGCGCTGGGCGACGAGGGGGCGCGCTTCGATCTCGTGGTGTGCGATCCACCGGCCTTCGTGCCGTCGAAACAGGCGCTCGAGCAGGGCCTGCGCGCCTACGAGCGGGTGGCACGCCTCGCCGCGCCGCTGGTGGCGCCGGGGGGCTTTCTCGTGCTGTGCTCGTGTTCGCACGCGGCCGACCTTGCCCGCTTCCGCACCGCCTGCGGGCGGGGGATCGGGCGGGCGGGGCGGCGGGGGCAGCTGATCCAGACGGGCTTTGCCGGCCCCGACCACCCGAGCCTGCCGGAACTGGGCGAGACGGCCTATCTCAAGGCGCTGACGTTCCGGCTCGACGGATGAGCCGCGCCGCCGCTCGGTGCGGCGGCGGCACCGCTCACGCATGGTGCGCCCCGTGATCCCCGACCTGCCAGAGCGGCCGCGCGCAGTGCTCGACGCCTGCGTGCTCTACCCCACCGTCATGCGCGAAGTGCTTCTGGCGGTCGCGCGGGCGGGCCTCTTCGCGCCGCTCTGGTCGGCGCGGCTGCTCGAGGAATGGGCGCTTGCCGCGGCGCGCCGCGGCACGCTGGAGGAAGCGCAGGCGCGGGGCGAGATCGCGGCGACGCGCGCAACCTTCCCGCTGGCAGAGGCGCCCCCCGTCCAAGGCACCGGGGAGCGCCTGTGGCTGCCCGATCCGGGCGACATCCACGTGCTCGCCACCGCCGTCGCCACCTCGGCCGACGGGATCGTGACGCTCAACGCCCGCGACTTTCCCAGGGGAACCCTGGCCGAAGAGGGCCTCGCACGGTGGGATCCGGACGCCTTCCTGATGGCTCTGTGGCTGCGCGCGCCCGACAGTGTGGCGCAGGCGGCGGAGTCCGTCCGTGCCGAGGCCGAACGGCTCGACACCGCGCCCGCCGAGTTGCGCGCACTGTTGAAGAAGGCCCGCCTGCCGCGGCTGGCCAAGGCGCTGGGGGGCTGACCCCTCGCCTCAGGAGGATTCACGCCGTCGGCCGCGGCCGCCCCGACGCTGCGGCGCGGGCAGCGTCAGGTCGACGGGCAGGGGCGAGCGATGCACCGCCTCGACCAGCAACGCGCGGAACTCGGCCGCCGCTGGCACGCGCCGCGCGGTGCGGCGCGAGCGGTCGAAGGCCACGATCGCCGCCACGGGAAAGCTCGTGTGCGGCGGCAGCGTCTCCAACCACTCGATGAAGGCCATCCGCCCGAGTTCCTCGGCGCGGTCAGGGTCGGTCGGGGCCGCCCTGAGCTTGTCCAGAACGAGCGCGAGGCTCATCGCATTCTCCATCGCGGGGCGCGCGCGCCGGTCGGATCGGGCGGCCGGCGCGGGCCTGTTCGGTCGACGGACCAAGTGCAGATCACCTTTACGGCCCTCACTCGCGGCCTCGTTCACCCATTCCGTCCGGCCCGGGCGGATACGGGGCCTGCGCGCCGCGCACGACATGCGGCTGGGGACGATCACCGGCCGGCCCGTGCGGGCCGGTCGCCGACGCGTCGACACTGGCGTCGAATGCGAGTCGGGTCAACGCGGATGCACACGCGCGCGGCACACCACCGCGCCTCTGCCCGCCGGCGTGGTGCACGCAGCTCACGCCGCCCGCAGGCCCCGGATCGCGCCAAGCAGCGACGGGATCCTGTCCTTGAACCGGAAGAAGCCGTGCGTCGCGTGTGGCCAGGCACGCTGGTCGAAGGGACGGATCGGCGTCGCCACGCGCACCCCCTCGGCCTCGAGCGCGCGGCGGATCCCGGCGAAGGCGTCGGCAGACGGGCCGACAGGCGGGTAGGGGGCGACCACCTGCTCCAGCCGGTGCATCCGCGCCCATGCCACCAGCGCCTCGGCCTGCGCCGCCATGGTCTCGCCGGGCGCAAGGCCCGTCTCCGGCCCCGGCTGCCCCAGCCGCGCGCCGTAACGCGCCCGCGCATCCGCCACCGCCTCGCGCGTGAACGCGTGGACCTGGGGCGCCACCGCCAGCGGCGAGCGGTGCGGCACGCCCGTGGCGACGGCCGTCGTCACCGGGGCGAGCCCGTCGTCAAGCAGCCAGCCAGGCGAGAGGTCGTCCTCGGTCAGCACCAGGCCCGTGCGTGCCGTCCGCTCCCACGGCTCCGATACGGGGGGCGCGCCGCGCGGCGGGTTGGCCGGCCCCTCCGCTGGCGCGGGGTCGGTCGCAAGGCCGTGCACTGCGCCGAAGCGCCCGCCGGTGTATTTCGTGATGTTCGACGCACGCGCGACGTAGACCTTTCCGGGCGTGTGCAGGCCCACCACCCAGCGCCAGCCCAGCGTGTTGGACGCCGGGTCGCCGTCGAGCAGGTGCCGCAGGAAGAAGTCGGCGCCCAGCTCCCACGGCAGGCCGAGCGTGAACGTCCAGATCGAGGCGAACCACATGCGGGCGTGGTTGTGCAGATAGCCTGTCTCGACCAGTTCCCGCGCCCAGTGGTCGAACGGCGCGATGCCGGTCGCGCCGCTGCAGGCCTGCTCCCATCCCTTGCGCAGGCCACTCTCGGTGGCGAGCCTGTCCTGCGCGCGGGCGAGGCCGGCGGTGTAGGCCGTCCAGACCGAGGGGCGCATCTCGAGCCAGCCCTTGAAGTAGGTGCGCCAGAAGACTTCCTGAACGAACTTTTCCGCCGTCGAAGGGGCGAAGCGGCCGAGCACGGCCTGCACCACCTCGTCCTCGGTCACGATCCGGTGACGGAGGTAGGGCGAGAGACGCGAGACGTTGGCATGGCCCGGCTCGTCGTGGTTGCGCCGCGCGGCATAGTCCTTGCCAGCGTGCGGCACGAAATCGCGCAATCGTTGTAGGCCCTCGGCGCGCGAGGGCGGGAAATCTGTCTGCATGATGGTCTCCCGTCACCCGTCGCGGGAGGTATCGCGCAAGGGGGCGCGGTCAAAGCTCGGCACGTCGGTTTTCGTTCAAGCCGTGCGCGCCGGGGGCGGCGGGGGGGACGGGCAGCAAGGTCGCAAGACCGCCCCGGAGAGGCCCCCGCATCGAAGACGGCCCCATCGCCCCCGGCGCAGCGCCGCGTCCCGGGTGACCACCTTCGTCCGGCGGCAATGCTGTCGCGCATTTTCCCGAACCTTGCGCGCAGCGTGGCGGCCCCCGCCTTGCGGCCGGTCTGGCCCGACACTAAGACTCTGCCACCCGCGACGGCGCAGCCCTGCGCCCCAGACCTTGAGGCGAGCCCCATGCAAGATCCCACCGAGACCTACATGAACCTCGTGCCGATGGTCGTCGAGCAGACGAGCCGGGGCGAGCGCGCCTACGACATTTTCTCGCGCCTGCTGAAGGAGCGGATCGTGTTCGTGAACGGCCCCGTCCACGACGGGATGAGCCAGCTCGTCGTGGCGCAGCTTCTGCACCTCGAGGCCGAGAACCCCTCGAAGGAAATCTCGATGTACATCAACTCGCCCGGCGGGGTGGTGACGTCGGGTCTGTCGATCTATGACACGATGCAGTACATCAAGCCGAAGGTGTCGACGCTGGTCGTGGGCCAGGCCGCCTCGATGGGGTCGCTTCTGCTCGCGGCCGGCGCGCCGGGCATGCGCTTCTCGCTGCCCAACAGCCGCATCATGGTCCACCAGCCGTCGGGCGGCTACCAGGGGCAGGCGACCGACATCATGATCCACGCCCGCGAGACGCAGAAGCTCAAGGACCGGCTTAACGAGATCTACGTGCATCATACCGGACAATCGCTCGAGACGGTCGAGGCCGCGCTCGAGCGCGACAACTTCATGTCGCCGGAGGAAGCCAAGGAATGGGGCCTGATCGACGAGATCGTGTCGTCGCGTGCTGCGCCCGAGGGCGGCGAGGGTGGCGACACGTGATCGCGGCCCCGGGGGCGCAGGGCCGGCGAAGCCAGCCTGGCCCCCCGGGGGTGCGGCGGATTTCACGGGAATTCGCCATTGTGCCGGTCGGGGGTCTGCCCTAGGCTTTTAAGGCAAGCCGAGCAGGCCGGTCGCCCGGGCGTGCCGCTCGCGCGCCCGGCGACGCGAAACGGGAGGCGCGCCAGGCGCCCGATGCGAACAGCGGGCCGCGACAGCCCGGAGGACGAGAGACGATGGCGAATTCTCAAGGCGGCGACAGCAAGAACACGCTCTACTGCTCCTTCTGCGGAAAGAGCCAGCACGAGGTGCGCAAGCTGATCGCGGGCCCGACGGTGTTCATCTGCGACGAATGCGTCGAGCTGTGCATGGA
Organism: Rhodovulum sp. 12E13; assembly: GCF_003340565.1. Taxonomy (GTDB): domain Bacteria; phylum Pseudomonadota; class Alphaproteobacteria; order Rhodobacterales; family Rhodobacteraceae; genus HLUCCA09. Next base: position 130,761 of record NZ_QPLK01000010.1, read on the forward strand.
CATCATCCGGGAAGAGACGAAATCGGCCGGGCTCAAGGCCTCCGACGGCGTGCCGACGCCCAAGGAGATCTGCCAGGTCCTCGACGACTACGTGATCGGGCAGGGCCGCGCCAAGCGGGTCCTCTCGGTCGCCGTGCACAACCATTACAAGCGGCTCAACCACTCCGAGAAGAGCTCGGACATCGAGCTGCAGAAATCGAACATCCTGCTGATCGGGCCCACGGGCTGCGGCAAGACCTACCTCGCCCAGACGCTGGCGCGTATCCTCGACGTGCCCTTCACCATGGCAGACGCAACCACGCTGACCGAGGCCGGCTATGTCGGCGAGGACGTCGAGAACATCATCCTCAAGCTGCTGCAGGCGTCGGAGTACAATGTCGAGCGGGCGCAGCGCGGTATCGTCTACATCGACGAGGTCGACAAGATCACCCGCAAGTCCGACAATCCCTCGATCACGCGCGACGTGTCGGGCGAGGGCGTGCAGCAGGCGCTCCTGAAGCTGATGGAGGGCACCGTGGCCTCGGTGCCGCCGCAGGGCGGCCGCAAGCACCCCCAGCAGGAGTTCCTGCAGGTCGACACGACGAACATCCTGTTCATCTGCGGCGGCGCCTTCGCCGGGCTCGACCGGGTGATCGCCCAGCGCGGCAAGGGATCGGCCATCGGCTTCGGCGCCGACGTGAAGGACGAATCCCAGCAGGACACGGGCCAGATCCTGACGAAGCTCGAGCCGGAAGACCTGCTCAAGTTCGGCCTGATCCCCGAGTTCGTGGGGCGCCTGCCGGTGATCGCCACGCTCGAGAACCTCGACGAGGACGCGCTGGTGACGATCCTCACCGAGCCGAAGAACGCGATCGTCAAGCAGTACCAGCGCCTGTTCGAACTCGAGGACGTGAAGCTGACCTTCACCGAGGACGCGCTCCGCGCCATCTCGCGCAAGGCGATCGAACGCAAGACCGGCGCCCGCGGCCTGCGCTCGATCATGGAGAACATCCTGCTCGACACGATGTTCGACCTGCCCTCGCTCGAGGGCGTCGACGAGGTGGTCGTGAACGACGAGGTCGTCACGACAGACGCGGCGCCGCTGCTGATCTACGCCGACCAGAAGTCGAGCGGCGCAACCGCAGGCTGACGGCCCCTCGGGCTCGGCGCAAATCCCTTGAAGAAGGGATTTGCAAAAGCCTTTACGAAGGCTTTTGTCGCGCGGCCTCGAACGGCGGCTAGGCCTGCGTTCCCCGGTAATCGGCGTCGGCGACCGGCTCGGCCCAGTCGACGTGGCGGCCGGTCTCGTCGGCCTCCTGCATCGCGACGTGACACATCTCGCTGTCGGGGGCGGCGCCGTGCCAGTGGCGCTCGCCCGGGGCGAAGAAGATGACATCGCCGGGGCCGAACTCGACGACTGCGCCGCCCTCCCGCTGGGCGCGGCCGCGGCCCGAAACACAGTAGATCGTCTGGCCCAGGGGGTGGGTGTGCCAGTTGGTGCGCGCGCCGGGCTGAAACGTCACCGATACGGCGCGCAGCCGCGCGGGGGCGGGCGCCTCGATCAGCGCGACCATCGACACGGACCCCGTGAACCAGTCCGGGTTGGCCGGACGCGCAGGGCGCTCGGCGGCGGGAAAGTGCTCCATGTCGGCCTCCGCGGATGGTGAAGATGTCCGCACCATAGGGAACCGCCCGACATGCGCAACGCGGACATCGCGCGCCGCGTCGGCCTGTCTCTGGACCTTGCGTCGGTCCTCGTCCATATGCGGGTCACACGCCAAGCAGGAGCCACCCATGGGATTGCTCGACACGCTCGCCCGCGCCGTCACCTGGTGGAACGGCCAGACCATCGGCACCCAGATCTTCACCGCCCGCCACGGCGTGAAGGTCGGCGAGGATGAGCAGGGTAACGTCTTCTACCAGTCCCGCGACGGCAAGAAGCGCTGGGTGATCTACAATGGCGAGACCGAGGCGAGCCGCGTGACGCCCGACTGGCATGGCTGGCTCCACCACACCTGGGATGCCCCCCCGACCGAGCGCCCGGTGAAGCACAGAGCATGGGAAAAGCCGCACCGCGAGAACATGACCGGCACGCTTGCGGCCTACGCGCCTCCGGGGTCGATCCGCCGCGCCGATCCGGTGGAGACCAAGGATTACGAGGCCTGGACACCGGAATGAGGGAGCAGTCACCATGGCCGAGAGCCCCGCAGAGGTCGCCGTCGGCGCCCTGACGCTGGCCGTCGCGGGCGGCTTTCTCGTGTATGCCGTACAGACCACCGGCTGGGCGTGGGGCGGCGCTCCGACCTACCCGCTCTCGGCCAGCTTTGGCTCGGCCGAGGGCGTTGCCCCTGGTACCGACGTGCGCCTGGCCGGCATCCGCGTCGGCACGGTCACGGGGCTGGCGCTCGATACCGAGACGTTCCGCGCCGACATCACCTTCGCCATCGACGCAGGCGTCGTGATCCCCGAGGACAGCTCGGCCGCAATCGCATCTCAAGGGCTGCTCGGCGGCACCTTCGTCGAGGTGGTGCCGGGAGAGTCGCCCTTCGCGCTTGCCCCGGGCGCCGAGATCCTCGACACGCGCGGCGCACAGGATCTGCTCGGGCTGATGGCCGACATCATCTCTGCCGCCGCGGGAGACTGACGCGCATGCGCTCGCTCTTGTCCGCCGCGCTGGTCGTGGCTCTCTGCGCGCCTGCGCCCTCGCCCGCGCAGGAGCGGGTGTCGTCGGCCTCCGTCGCCGTCGTGCGGGCGCTCGACAAGATATCGGGCCAGACCACCGATCTCGAACTCGTCCGCGGCGAGCCGCGGCGCTACGGACGTCTCTCCATCGTTCTGGGCGATTGCCGCTATCCCACAGACGATCCCGCCTCCGAGGCCTATGCCTGGCTCGAGATCCGAGACCCCGCGATGACCGAGCCCGCCTTCTCGGGCTGGATGCTGGCCTCGTCGCCCGCGCTCCATGCAATGGACCACCCGCGCTACGACATCTGGGTGCTGCGCTGCAAGAGCTCCTGAGGCGAGGGGGGGGAGCCGGCAGCATCGAAATCGGCCGCGCGGTCCAGCGCGGCGATCAGTCGGCGGTGATATTCACCGCGGGTGACCTCGACCGCCCCCAGGCTCTTGAGATGGTCGGTGACGAATTGCGTGTCGAAGAGGGTGAAGCCCCCCAGCGACAAGCGGTCGACGAGGTAGGCCAGCGCCACCTTCGAGGCGTCGGTGCGGCGCGAGAACATGCTCTCGCCGAAGAACGCCGCGCCGAGCGTCACGCCATAGACGCCGCCAGCGAGCTCGCCTTCCTGCCAGACCTCAAGCGAGTGGGCGAAGCCGGCCTGGTGGAGCGCGGAATAGAGCTCGGTGATCTGATCGTTGATCCAGGTCTCGGGGCGGTCGGCACAGCCCGCAACAACCTGCGAAAACGCGCTGTCGGTTCGAATCGTGTAATCCTCGCGGCGTATCTTGCGCCGGAGCGAGCGGGAAATGTGGAAATTGTCCAAGGGGAGGATGCCCCGCCTGCGGGGATCGACCCAGAAGATGCGGTCGGAGGCGCGGTCCTCTGCCATCGGGAAGATGCCGATCGCATAGGCGCGCAGCAGGGTTTCCGGCGTCAGCGGCTCGTCCATGGCCCCGTCTGCAGAGGGTTCAGGCCGCAGCCATGTCCTCCAGCCAGCCCTCGAGCCAGTGGATGTCGTAGGCGCCGGCGTGGATGTCTGGCTCGTCCAGCAGAGCGTGGAAGAGCGGCACCGTCGTGTCCACCCCCTCGACCACCAGCTCGACAAGCGCCCGGCGGAGCCGTGCCAGCGCCTCGGCCCGGTCGCGCCCGTGCACGATCAGCTTGCCGATCAGACTGTCGTAATAGGGCGGAATGACGTAGCCGGAATAGAGCGCCGAATCCATCCGCACCCCAAGGCCGCCGGGCGCGTGGTAGGTGCCCACCCGGCCGGGCGACGGCGAAAAGGTCGGCAGCTTCTCGGCGTTGATCCGAACCTCGATGGCGTGGCCGTTGAGCAAAAGCTCGTCCTGGGCGAACGACAGCGCCTGCCCCTGCGCCACGCGGATCTGCTCGCGCACGAGATCGACGCCGAAGATCGCCTCGGTCACCGGGTGCTCGACCTGCAGGCGCGTGTTCATCTCGATGAAGTAGAACTCGCCGTTCTCGTAGAGAAACTCGATCGTGCCGGCGCCCCGATAGCCGATCCGCCCGACCGCCTCGGCGCAGGTGCGGCCGATCTCGGCGCGGGTGGCCGCGTCGATGGCCGGTCCCGGCGCCTCCTCCCAGACCTTCTGGTGGCGGCGCTGCAGCGAGCAGTCGCGCTCGCCCAGATGCACCGCGCCGCCGCGCCCGTCGCCGAAGACCTGGATCTCGATGTGGCGCGGCTGGCCGAGATACTTCTCGAGATACACCTCGTCGTTGCCGAAGGCGGCCTTGGCCTCGGCGCGCGCGGTCGACCAGGCATGGGCGAGATCGCTTTCGGTGCGGGCGAGTTTCATGCCGCGCCCGCCGCCGCCCGCCGTCGCCTTGATCAGTACCGGATAGCCGATCTCCGCGGCCACCTGGCGCGCCTCGTCCAGCGAGGCGACGCCCCCCTGCGAGCCGGGCACGCAGGGCACGCCCAGCGCCTCCATCGTCTCCTTCGCGGTGATCTTGTCGCCCATCGTGCGGATGTGCTCGGCCGACGGGCCGATGAAGGTCAGGCCGTGATCCTCGACCACCTGCACGAAGGCGGCGTTCTCGCTGAGGAACCCGTAGCCCGGGTGGATCGCCTCGGCCCCGGTGATCTCGCAGGCCGAGATGATCGCCGGCACCGACAGGTAGCTCTGCGAGGCCGGGGCCGGGCCGATGCACACCGCCTCGTCCGCGAGGCGCACATGCATCGCATCGGCGTCGGCGGTGGAATGCACGGCGACCGAGCGGATGCCCATCTCGCGGCAGGCGCGGATGACGCGGAGCGCGATCTCGCCGCGATTGGCGATGAGGATCTTGTCGAACATTGTCAGTCGATGACCATGAGCGGCGCCCCGAACTCCACCGGCGCGCCGTTCTCGACGAGGATGCGGCCGACGCGGCCCGCGCGGGGGGCGGGGATCTGATTCATCGTCTTCATCGCCTCGACGATCAGCAGCGTCTGCCCCTCGGCCACCTGGTCGCCGACCGAGACGAAGGCAGCCGCCCCGGGCTCGGGCGCAAGGTAGACGGTGCCGACCATGGGCGAGGTGACGGCACCGGGCAGCAGCGCGGGGTCTTCCACCTCGACCTCGGGCGCGGCTGCCTCGGGGGGGCTCGCCGCGGTCGTCGGTGCGGCGGCAGGGCTCGCGGGCGGAGGCGCGGGGGGCGGCGGGGCGAGGGGCTGGCGCGAGACCCGGACGTTGAGGCTTCCCTCCTCGGCGTCCTCGCGCTTGACCTGCAGCTCCGTGAGATCGTTCTCGCGCAAAAGCTCCGCGAGCGCCCGGATGAAGGCCACGTCCCGATCCTGCCTGTCGTCGTCGCTCATGCCGCCCCTCTGCTCGCTGCGTCGCCGCTCCCTCTAGCCCATGCCCCGCGCGAGGGGAAGGCGGCGCGCGCACGCGCTGCGCCCGCCTTTCGGGCGGGCTGCCCTAGGGCTGGGCACAAACCGGAGGCGCGGGCATCGCCCGAGAATTTTCCATTTGGTCAAATTCAGGTTCCGTGGCAGCGTTTCGGCTCGAGAGCCAGCCACGGAGCGCCAGCGCATGACGAATTCCCCCCGCACACCCGGAATCGCGCCCGCGCGCCTGCCGCGGGAGGCCTACGCGCGCAACTTCGCCGACGTGGAGCCGCCCCTCGACGCGCACGAGGCGATGGTCGCCGCCGATCGCTGCTATTTCTGCCACGACGCGCCCTGCATCACGGCCTGTCCGACGGCGATCGACATCCCCCTCTTCATCCGCCAGATCCAGACGGGTCAGCCCGAGGGCGCGGCGAAGACGATCTTCGACCAGAACATCCTCGGCGGCATGTGCGCCCGCGTCTGCCCGACCGAGGTGCTCTGCGAGGAGGCCTGCGTGCGCGAGGCGGCCGAGGGCAAGCCGGTCGAGATCGGGCGGCTGCAGCGCTACGCGACCGACACGCTGATGCAGCGCGGCGTCCACCCGTTCGAGCGGGCCGCGCCCACGGGCAAGCGCATCGCCGTCGTTGGCGCCGGCCCCGCCGGCCTCGCCTGCGCGCACCGGCTGGCCATGAAAGGCCACGACGTGGTGCTGATGGATGCCCGCGAGAAGGCGGGCGGGCTCAACGAATACGGGATCGCCGCCTACAAGACGGTCGACAATTTCGCCGAGGCCGAGGTCAACTGGCTCCTGCAGATCGGCGGGATCGAGCTGCGCACCGGCCAGCGGCTGGGCCGCGAATTGTCGCTCGCGGCGCTCGAGGCAGAATACGACGCGGTCTTCCTCGGCCTCGGGCTCGCCGGGGTGAACGCGCTCCGCTCGGAGGGCGAGGAGCATCACCACGTGCAGGACGCGGTCGATTTCATCGCCGGGCTGCGGCAGGCGGGCGACCTGTCGACCGTCGCCGTGGGGCGCGACGTGGTGGTGATCGGCGGCGGCATGACCGCGGTCGACGCGGCGGTGCAGTCGAAGCTGCTCGGCGCCGAGAACGTGACCATCGTCTACCGCCGCGGGCAGGACCGCATGTCGGCCTCGACCCACGAGCAGGATCACGCGGCCTCCAAGGGCGTGCGCATCGTGACCGGCGCCGCGCCGCTGCGGATCATCGGCGGCGATCACCTCGAGGCGGTCGAGTTCGCCTATACCGAGGAGGGGCCGGACGGGCTGACGCCCACGGGCGAGACCTTCCGCCTCAAGGCCGACCAGGTGTTCAAGGCGATCGGCCAGCACCTCGCCGGCGCGCCGGAAGACGTCCACATCGAGGCCGGCAAGATCGCCGTGACCGGCCCGGGGCGCACCACGCGGCTTGGCGTCTGGGCCGGCGGCGACTGCGCCACCGGCGGCGACGACCTGACGGTGACGGCGGTGGCGGAAGGCCGCGACGCGGCGGAGGACATCCACGCGACGCTTGTGGGCGCCGCACAGCTGGCAGCCGAGTGAGGGGAGACACGCGATGGCAGACCTGACGACCGAGTTCGTGGGGATCAAGTCCCCCAACCCGTTCTGGCTGGCCTCGGCGCCGCCGACGGACAAGGAATACAACGTGCGCCGCGCCTTCGAGGCGGGTTGGGGCGGCGTGGTGTGGAAGACGCTGGGCGAGGCCGGCCCGCCCATCGTCAACGTCAACGGCCCGCGCTACGGCGTCGTCTACGGCGCCGACCGGCGGGTGCTGGGGCTCAACAACATAGAGCTGATCACCGACCGCCCGCTCGAGGTGAACCTGCGCGAGATCAAGGCGGTCAAGCGCGACTGGCCCGATCGCGCCATGGTGGTCTCGCTGATGGTGCCCTGCGAGGAGCAGGCGTGGAAGGCGATCCTGCCGCTGGTGGAAGAGACCGGGGCCGACGGGGTGGAGCTGAACTTCGGCTGCCCGCACGGGATGAGCGAGCGCGGCATGGGCTCGGCCGTGGGGCAGGTGCCCGACTACATCGAGATGGTCACCCGCTGGTGCAAGCAGAACACCCGGATGCCGGTGATCGTCAAGCTGACGCCCAACATCACCGACATCCGCTACCCCGCCCGCGCGGCCAGGGCAGGGGGCGCCGACGCGGTGAGCCTCATCAACACGGTCAATTCGATCACGTCGGTCGATCTCGACAACATGTGCCCCGAGCCGATGATCGACGGCAAGGGCACCCATGGCGGCTATTGCGGCCCGGCGGTCAAGCCCCTGGCGCTCAACATGGTGGCCGAGATCGCCCGCGACCCCGAGACGGCAGGCCTGCCGATCTCGGGCATCGGCGGCGTGACCACCTGGCGCGACGCGGCCGAGTTCCTCGCGCTGGGCGCGGGCAACGTGCAGGTCTGCACGGCGGCCATGACCTACGGTTTCAAGGTGGTGCAGGAGATGGCGGCGGGCCTGTCCAACTGGATGGACGAGAAGGGCTACGCCTCGGTTTCGGCCGTCTCGGGCCGCGCGGTGCCCAATGTCACCGACTGGCAGCACCTGAATCTCAACTACGTCACCAAGGCGCGCATCGACCAGGACAGCTGCATCAAGTGCGGCCGCTGCTATGCCGCCTGCGAGGACACCTCCCACCAGGCCATCGCCATGTCGCCCGACCGCGTGTTCATGGTGATCGACGCCGAATGCGTGGCCTGCAACCTGTGCGTCGACGTCTGCCCGGTGGAGGACTGCATCACGATGGAGCGCCTCGCGGCCGGCGCGATCGACCCGCGCACGGGGCAGGTGGTGCCGGCCGAGCACGGCGACTGGACGACCCACCCCAACAACCCGGGCGCGCTCAAGGCGGCGGAGTAGGCCCCCCCGGGGGCACAGCGGTTCGAGGCCCACCGTGGGAGCCCGGATCGCAAGAGCCTCCCGCGGCGGAGAGATGGGCCGCACGCGCGTCGATTGTGCCTGCGGCTGTGGCCGGCGCGGCTCAGTCCGTCCCCGAAGGCCGGGTGGCCGGGTCCGACACTGCCTCCGGCGCGCCGTCGTCTGCCTCGGGGGCCAGCGTCGCCTCTGCCTCGGCCTCGGTCGCGGCCAGCACCGCCGTCTCGGGCGTGGCGATCCGCGCCGGCGGGCTGGCAACGAAATCCGCCTTCTCTTCCTGCGGAACCTCGGCGCGACGGCGCATCCGCCACAAGGCGAAGAACGCGATGCCCACATGCGCTGCCGCCGTGATCGCGAAGAGGAGCGACGGCGCGCGCCCGGTCATCGCCACGCCCGCGACGAGCGGGCCGACGATGCTGCCGAGGCCGAAGACCATCAGCAGCCCCCCCCGACACCTGGATGAAGGTGCCGGGCGCGGCGTGGTCGTTGGCATGGGCGAGGATCACCGGATACATCGAGAAAATCGCCGCCCCGAACAGGGCCGCCAGCGCGAGGTTCGCCGCCCGTCCCTCGGGTGCGAGGACGAGGAACGCCGCGTCGGCCACCAGCGCGACGAGAGACAGGCCGATCAGCACCAGCCGCCGGTCGACATTGTCCGACACCGCGCCCACCGGGATCTGGGCCGCCGCGCCCGCCAGCACCGGCATGGCCGCGAAGATGGCGATCGCCGTCAGCTCGAGGCCCGTCCGCTCGGCGTAGACGGGCGCGAGCGTGCCGAACGAGCCGTTCGAGATGCCCACGAGGAACACCGCCACCACCGCGACGGGCGAGTTGCGCCACAACGCCCCCAGATCGAGCCGGACGCTGACCAGCGGCGCGGGCGTCGCCGTGTTCGACAGCGCCGTGGGCACCAGCGCGAGGCAATAGCCGATCGCCGCGACGACGAAGAAGGCGTAGCCCAGCGGGTCGCCGAAGGGCAGGACGAGCTGGCCGGCCGTCGAGGCGACGAGGTTGACCATCGTGTAGACGCCGAAAATGCGGCCTCGCGTCTGCGGCTCGCTGCGCTCGGACAGCCAGCTTTCGACGATCATGGCGGCGCCGGCGAAGCAGAAGCCCGAGAGCGCCCTGAGCGCGATCCACGCCCAGGCCTCGACGATCAGCAGCGCGCCGAGGATCGAGACGGCCGCGAGGGCCGCCATGACCCCGAAGGCGCGGATGTGCCCGACCCGGGCCACCACGCTCGCCATCGTCACGCATCCCGCCACGTAGCCGATCGCCCAGCCGGTGCCGAGCAGGCCGAGCGACAATGCGGAGAACCCCTCGGCCCCCCCGCGCACCGGCAGCAGGAGGCCGTGCAGGCCGCCCGCGAAGAGGAGCAGGGCCGAGCCCAGAAGCAGGGCGGAGATGGGCAGAAGCTGGCGCGTCATGGGGCCGGTCTATCGCCCGCGGAGGGGCGTGAACAGGTCGCCCCTTGCGTCTTCCAATGTGTCGCGGGAGGGGCGGGCACGGCGCTCGACGTAGTGGCGGCTGGAGACGCGGCCGGCATCGGCTCGACCAGGGCCGACCCGGCGGACGGACCGGTCGTGCGCCGGGCAATGGGGGCCGACCGGCCCTGTCGACGGGGCCATGCGGCGGTGGCGTCGCGGTGGCCCGCTTGATCGACCCCGAAAGGATGGCATATCCCGATGCGATCGGACACGGCAGAGGTCGGCGATGGCGCCCGGCAGAGACGATCAAGGGGCCGGGCCGCCCGCGACGGTCGACGCGGGGCGGAACGGCAGGGGCGTGCCCCGTGCTCTCCCGTCTCCGCGCGACGCCTTCGGGCGCCTCGTCCGGGCGCTCGGCGGCAGGGCCGCGGCAACCGGGCTCGGTCGGCGCCGCGGCGGCCGGCTGCGCCTCCTGCTCCACATCGGTACGGAAAAGACCGGATCGACCAGCCTGCAATACTGGTGCGTCGTGAACGCCGCCGCGCTCAGGGAGCACGGCATCTGGTATGCCGACGCGCAGGGCCGCCCGGATCATCGCGGCATCGCCGTCTATCCGAAGGACATGAGCGAACCCGACGACGGCTTCTGGGAACTGGGCCTGCGCAGCCCCGCGGATCTGGCCCGCTTCCGCGAAGGGCTCGCGCGCCGGCTCGCCGAGGAAGTCGCCGCGGCGCGCGCCCGGGGCTGCTCGACCTTCGTGATCTCGAGCGAACACCTGCATTCGCGCATGATCACCACCGACGAGGTCGGCCGCCTGAAGGGCCTTCTCGCGCCCCTCTTCGACGAGGTGACGGTGGTGGCCTTCATCCGCCCGCAGATCGACCTCGCGGTCAGCCGCCTGTCGGTTGCCGCAAGGGAAGGGGCGCTCCGCCCGGACCTTCTCGACGTGTTCGTCCGGCTGAACCGGCCCTATTTCGACTATCACGCCATGTGGCAGCGATGGACGGCGCATTTCGCGCGGGTCGAGTTCCTGGCGTTCGATCGCAATCCCGACGTGATCGAACGCCTGTGCGAGATCCTGGCCGTGGACAAGGACGCCTTCCAGGCGCAGCCGCGGATGAACGAGAAGGTCGATTATCGCGCCGCGATGCTCACCTGCGCCCTCGACCTGACCAAGTGGGACGCCGACGGGCACCGCAACTGGAACCACGACATCTACATCGACGATCTGCCGGTCGAGATGCCGATCAGCCTGTCGCGCGACGCCGCGCGCCGCTTCCAGGCCAACTTCGCCGAAGGCAACGCGGCCCTCGTGCGGGCCTGCCCCACGCTGGAGGCCCGCGACCTCGACATGGACGAGACCAGGTTTCCCGTGGAGGGCAATTTCGAGCGCATTTTCCAGGCGTTCGAGGCCGCCTCCTTCGCCCGGCGCTCCGTCGTGCGGCTCAACGCCGAGCTGTGGCTGCAACGGTCGCGCACGCGCTTCTCGCAGGCCGAGACGCACGAGGCCCACGGCAAGCTGCACGAGGCCAACCTCTTGCTGGACGAGGCGGCGACCTTTCTCGACCGGGCGCGTCAGGCCGATCTGGAGAGGATGCGCCCGGCCGTCGCCGGTTTCGCCGACGAGATCGACGTCATGCGCCGGCGCATCGCCGGCGGGTGACCGGCGCCCCTGCCGGCCGCGCAGGCGAGACGCCAGTCGCCGCCGGTGCGCGCGGCCCCGCGCCGTGGTCGCCGTCGTGGAGTCGCCACGGCTCGGGCCAACAGGAGGGCTGGCCGTGCCGTCGGCTTCGCCGGCCGATGCGCCGGGCGTTACGGTCTCAGCCGCTCGCCTGCCGCCGCGAGGCCAGCACGGCCTTGAGGCTGGCGATTGCATCGGTCTCGCCGTCGCCGGTGCGGCTCGCCAGTGCCGAGACGTCGCGCACCAGCACGCGGTCGGGGCCGAGGATCTCGATGTCCCCTTCGTCCTCGAGCCAGTGGAAGGCGCGCGAGATCGATTCCGTCCGCGTGCCCAGCAGGTGGGCGAGGTCGGTGCGGCTGATCGGGACCCTGATCTCGAACCCGTCCGGCCGCAGCTCGACAAGCCGGTCGACCGACGCGAAGCGCGAACACAGAAGGACGAGAAAGCCCGCGAGACGGCTCGAGATCTTGCGATTCGACAGCAGGACCATCCAGTCGCGGGCGCGGTCGAGCTCGGTAAGGATGTTCATGAGCAAGGCCCGGTCGAGATCGGGCGCGTGCGACAGCAGCTCCTCGAAGCGCCGCCGCGGAAAGGCGCAGACCTCTGCGTCGGTGGCGGCCTCCACCGAGAAGTCGCTGGCCCCGTCGAAGACCCGCCCGAACATGTCGCCCTCGAAGAGCAGGCCCACGATGTGCTGCCGCCCGTCCGCCAGCGTCTTCTGCAATCGCAGGATGCCTGACAGGACGCAGCCGACATAGTCGCTGGTCTCGCCCTCGTGGATGGCCGTCTGGCCCGCGCCGAGGCGGCGCGGCCGGCACATCGCCGCGAGCGCGGCGCGTGTCTCCGCCTTCACGTCGGACAGGGCGGACGAGCCGGCGTGACAGCGATGCGAGGTCTGGCCGACGCCCGACGTCATGTCTGCCCCTTGGGGCCGCTGTTCGTGCGAGCACATGACGCGCCTCTGCCCTTCACATAGAGATATGATAACATGACCGGTGCATGTCCGCCACGATTTCGTTGACAGCTGTCAATGATCCCTCCGACCGGTTCGGGCGAGATGACAGTGCAGGTCTGTCCTGGGAGGGGGGCATGGCTCGTGAGACGACGTGGGCCCCTGTGGCCATTGCGGTTCCTGCGCGCGATCTTGGGGGCCGGGGAGGCCGCCGCGAGAGTTGGGTCGACCGCGCGAGCGGGGCGACGCCGCTGTACCTGCGCCACCACCTCTCCGAAAGGGCCGGACGGCCGTTCGTCTCGGACGCAACCGGATGCGGCAGGGCGATGGGGCCGGGATCGGATCCGGTCCCGCGGGGCATGCAGGTCGCCGCGCGCGGTTCGCGCCCCGTCCGCGAGGCACGTCTCCGCAGCCGCCGCCCGACGTGCCGCGCTGTCCTTGCTCCGAAATGGCCGTTCGGCCCGCGCGCAGAGCTGCCCGCCCCGCTCGTCAACAGCGTCTGTCCCGAGCGGGACGCGAGAGCTGTCCACCTGTCCAAGGCGGGGCCGCGGGGCGCCGCCTCGGACGCAAGTCGAAAGGAGCGAGGGCGATGATGCCTGCACCAGCAGCACGACACCGCAAGACGCGGCACCTGTCGCCCGTCCCGGGAGAGGGCACCCCGGCGGCCCGTTGCCGTGGCTGCACGCTGCGCGGCGCCGATCTGTGCCGCGCCATTCGCGCGAGTGCCCCGACGGGGACCCCTCCGCCCGCGCTCCGGACGACCGGCCGGGGCAGGCAGATCCTCGCCGCGGGCGAGGCGGCGGGCTTTCTCGCCGTCGTCCGGCGCGGCTATGCCCGCCGCACGACGATGCGCATGGACGGCAAGCGGATCCTGCTGGATCTCGCCCTGCCGGGCGACATCTTGGGCGGGGTGCCGGGCACGACCTCGCCCTGTGACCTCGAAGCGGCCACGGAGGTCGAGATGTGCGTCCACGACACCCGTCGCCTCGGGTGGAGCCTGGAGGGGTCCATCTCCGTTCTCGGCCTGCTCGTTCGGGAGGCCGACGAGATGCACCGCCGCCTTCTCGGCACGTTGTGGCGCAACGGCACCCTCACCAGCCGGGAGCGCATCGCCGCCTTCCTCGTCTGGGCGACCGGGATCATGCCGACCGAGCCGATGCCGGACGGCAGTGTCGTCGTCACGATGGAGATCGACCGGCGCGACTGGGCCGACCTGACGAACACCGCCGTCGAGACGATCAGCCGGACCTTGCGCGACCTCGGCGAGCGCGGGCTGGTCTGCAGCCTCTCGCCCTACCGCTTCCGCATCCCCGACCTGCAGCGGCTGGCGGCGCTCGCCGGCGTCGATCCGCCCGTGCGCCGCGCCGCCGCGGCGGGCCCGCTCCCGGCGGCGCCGGACCGCGTCGCGTCGCAGTCTCCGGCCCGGCGGATGATGGCCGTCAATGCGTGCGCTTCCGGTGTCCGTGGCCTCGACGCCACGCGCCCCTGAGGGCTCGCCGCGAAGCCCCGTCGGACGCCGGTGCGGGCGCGGGCGAGGCGTGGCCATCCTTTCTGTCGCTGCGACACGAGATCGACCGGCTGTTCGACGAGTTCGGCGCCCGGGCCTGGCGCGGGCCGCTGTCGCGTCGCATGCAGGCGCTGATGCCCGCCTGCGGCGAGGGCGCCGTGCGGCCGGCGACCGAACGGGTCGAGTGCGGCGGCTTTCTCGCGCAAGGAGGGGGAAGGCCGGACGTCCCCTTTCCCAAGGCGCACTTATCCCATGGGCTCCGTGACAGGGATGCCGAGCGCGGTGTCACGGTTGCGCACGCGGTAGCCGCGGTCGACGAAGGCGCGGCGGAGGCGGGTGTCGGTGAGGATCTCCACCTGCTCGAGCGCCTCGCGCAGGGTATGGCCGTCTTAGGGGTTGCCGGCCATCGCGCGCATGCCCACGACGAAGCCCTCCCCGTGCGTGGTCGCGACCGAGACCTTACAGCCGAACTCGTAGCGGACCCGCGCCTTGCGCTTCGAGATGCAGTCGACCTCACCGTCTCGGTGCCGGCCGGGAGCGCCCGGCGTGTCCTCTGTCAGGCCGGGTTGGCCCGGTAGCTTTCGCCGCTTCGGATCAGAGCCCAGACGACCCGCGCCATGCGGTTCGCCAGCGGCCGCCAATGATCGCGCCAATGGTTCGAGCAGCATTGGCGGCGGGACGACCTTCACGGGCTTTTTCTCCAGCATGCGTTAGAGCCAGTCGTCGCCGGGTCGGCGGCACCGCCGTGCGCTGATCTGCGCCATCGCGCCGAGATAGAGTGGCCGCCGGAGATACCGGTTGCCGGCCTTCGAGATCCGGCCCAACTGCTCCTTGCCGCCGCTCGAGTGGGGTTGCGGCGTGAGCCCGAGCCAGGCGGCGTAATCGCGGGCCGTGCGGAAGTTGTCGACCTCAGGCGTCGTGCCGGAGGCACGCCTGCGGCGTGACGCGGCGATCGCGCTCGCCGTGATGGCGCCAAGGCCCGGGATCGTCGCCAGGCGCCGGGCGAGCGGGTCGGTCTTCTGGGCCGCCTTGATCCGTGCGGTCACCGCGTCGATCTTCTCCTGCGTCTCCTGCGTCTCCTGCGTCTCCTGCGTCTCCTGCGTCTCCTGCGTCTCCTGCGTCTCCTGCGTCTCCTGCGTCTCCTGCGTCTCCTGCGTCTCCTGCGTCTCCTGCGGCTGCTCGGCGAGAAGGTCGATGGCCGGCCGTGCCGCGGCGGGCAGGTCCTTTGCCGCCTCGAGCAGCCGATCGACGTTACGGATGCCCTTGGCCACCTCGAGCAGATCGGGAACCTCACCGAGGTGATCGAGAAGCTCGCAGCCGACCTGGAAGCAGCTTCGAAGACGGACGAGGAGCTGCGCCGGCTATGCACGATCCCCGGAATCGGCCCGGTGACTGC
>NZ_QPLK01000100.1 GCF_003340565.1 Rhodovulum sp. 12E13
GACACGATCTTCGTGGGCAAGGATCGCGCGTACAACCGCCGCTTCCAGCAGATGTGCGGGCATTACCTCGTCGAACCGGTCGCGTGCACTCCCGCCTCGGGCTGGGAGAAGGGGCAGGTCGAGAACCAGGTCGGGGTGATCCGCCGGCGGCTCTTCGTGCCGCGGCCGCGGTTCAGGAACTACGCCGAGCTCAACGCCTGGCTCGAGGACCGCTGCGTCGCCTGGGCGAAGGCGCACCCGCATCCCGAGTTGCCCGGCCAGACCGTCTGGGAGGTGTTCGAGGCGGAGCGGCCGAGCCTCGTGCCCTATGTCGGGCCGTTCGACGGCTTCCACGCCGTTCCGGCCTCGGTGTCGAAGACCTGCCTCGTGCGGTTCGACAACAACCGTTACTCGGTGGAGGCCAAAGCCGTCGGCCGGCCGGTCGAGATCCGTGCCTACGCTGAACGTGTGGAGTTCTGGCAGGACGGCCAGATCGTCGGGCAGCACACACGCGCCTTCGGCCGCAACAAGGCTGTCTACGATCCGCTGCATTACATCCCCGTGCTCGCCCGCAAGCCCGGCGCCTTGCGCAACGGCGCCCCCTTCAAGGAATGGGACCTGCCGTCGGCGATGCGGCGCGTGCAGCGCAAGCTCGGCCGTGTGCCGAACGGCGATCGCCAGATGGTCGAGATCCTCGGCGCCGTGCTGATCGACGGTCTGGACGCGGTGGAGGCCGCCTGCGCCGAGGCGCTGACCGAAGGCGTCCACTCGGCCGACGTCATCCTCAACATCCTCGCGCGGCGTCGCGAGCCCGCGCCCCCGCTGACCATCGCCACGCCGGACGCGTTGCGCCTGGCCTGCGAGCCGGTCGCCGATTGCGGACGTTACGACAGCCTCAGGAGACCGGACCATGGAAAGATCGCAGGTGCTGGACGCGATGGGCCAGCTGAAGCTCTACGGGATGAAGGCAGCCTATGACGAGATCATCGCCACCGCCGTGAAGCGCCAGCATGAGCCGCAGAAGATCGTCGGCGACCTGCTCACGGCAGAGATCAGCGAGAAGCAGGCGCGCTCGATCAAGTACCAGATGACCATCGCCAGGCTCCCGCTCGCCAAGGAGATCGACGAGTTCGCCTTCGAGGAGACCCCGGTCAACGAGACCCTCGTCCGCGATCTCGCCGGCGGCGCTCGCCATTGTCCTCGGACCAATGGCGGACAAAGGCTCGCCCTCGATCATCAGCGCAACGTGGTGCTGATCGGAGATGAGCCATTGTCGCGCCATTGGTCCGAGCGACAATGGCGAATGGGACTGGCAAGTCGCACCTCGCCGTGGCGATCGCCCGGGCCTGCATCCGCAGCGGCCGGCGCGGGCGGTTCTTCAACGTGGTC
>NZ_QPLK01000101.1 GCF_003340565.1 Rhodovulum sp. 12E13
CTGGACCGGGTGGAGACGATCCGCGCCGACGGCAAGATCGCCGGCGTGGAGCCCGGCATCGCCGCGCTCACGGGCAACGTGGTGGTCCGCTTTGCCGACGAGACGCTGCTGCAGCAGGCCATCGACGGGGCGGCTTGCGAGCTGGTGTTCGGCTATGCGCTGCCCTCGGGCGAGAGCTTCACGCTGACCGCGCATGCCGTCTACCTGCCGCGCCCGCGCATCGGGATCGACGGGCCCCAGGGCATCCAGGCGACCTTCGACTGGCAGGCGGCGCGCGACCCCGGCACCGGCCGCATGGCTACCGCAACCCTCATCAACGACGTGGACCAGTACTGATGCTCCGACTCGACATGACCCGCAAACCCGCCTGGCACGAGATGCCCGGCGGCGTGCGCCTGAAACTCCTGCCGATCACCACCGCGCTGATGGCCGAGGCGCGTCGCCACCCGGACGTGGTCGCGGCGCTGGAGACCGTGCCCGCGGAGGGCGACGACGCGGAGATGTCGCGCGCGACGGACGAGGCGGTCGCGATCCCCTTCGCGGTGGCGCTGGCCCGGCTGGCGATCGTGGAGTGGGAGGGCGTCGGCGACGCGAAGGGCAATCTCGTGGACCCCGGGCCCGAGACGATCCCGGCGCTGATGGACATCTGGCCGATCTTCGAGGCGTTCCAGACCCGCTATGTCCAGAAGGGTCTGCTACTGGAGCAGGAAAAAAACGCCTCTGCGCCCTCGCAGCCTGGGTCTGGGGCGGGGGCGCGGATTACTGCGCAGGCTGCCAAGGGCCGTGCCCGGACTGCCCGCAAATCCAAGAGCGCCCGCTGACGGTCGAGGGCCGCCAGGTGTGGGATCTGGTCCAGGCGGCGGGCGGCCAGCTGCGGCTGGCCCCGATGGGCGGCGTGATCGGCTTCGACATGACCGCGCTGCTCGCCATGGCGCGCGCCCGCGGCGTCGACCCGGTCGCCACCGCCGAGCTCCTCCCGCATGTCGAGGCGGTGGTGGTGGAGACGCTGCAGAAACGAAGCGAGGAGGCCCGCGGGGACGGCGGCGCCATGGGGGCTGACTGATGGCCGAGAAACGCGTCAGCGTGCGCCTGTCGGCGACGGGCGGGCGGCAGGTCAAGGATGCGCTCCGCGGTGTGGGCGAAGCGGGGCAGCAGGGCTTTCGGCGGCTCTCGCGCGAGATGGAGGCGGCCAACCGCCGGCTCGCCCGCTTCGCACGGCAGGCGACGCGGATCGCCCGGGTCGTTGGCGCCGCGGCTGCGGCGGCCGGCGCGGCGCTGATCCGTTCGGGGCTCCA
>NZ_QPLK01000102.1 GCF_003340565.1 Rhodovulum sp. 12E13
CACATAGCTGAACAGCGACCCGCTCGCCTCGTCTGTCCCGCGCATGACCGCCCCCCTCGTGACCCGGAAAGGGTGAATCATGTCCTCAAACCCGTGTCGAGGCGGCCTTTTTCAGCGGCCTGTTAAGCAAAGGACGAGCGCCTTCTGGCTGATGGCAGATTGCTCCGGCTAAAGCATCCAACAAGACGGCTTGCTCATAGGAGAAGTAGACACCCCCAA
The DNA here is from genome assembly GCF_003340565.1 of Rhodovulum sp. 12E13. Lineage (GTDB taxonomy): Bacteria > Pseudomonadota > Alphaproteobacteria > Rhodobacterales > Rhodobacteraceae > HLUCCA09. Next base: position 220 of record NZ_QPLK01000102.1, read on the forward strand.
ACATTATAGTCGCGGTAGCATCCTTTCCATTGTCTTCTAAGTAAGGACGAACTGCCGCCGACAGTTGTTCCCCTGTTTGCGCCGCTGCCGCAAGTGAGCCCCGATTGATGATCTGCGCCATTGGCGTAGCGTCGCCATGTTCTAGTGATCGCAGCGCATTCTCCTCGTCCTCCAATTGCGCCCCAAAGCTTGAGCGAAGCTCTTCACCGATCCTGCCTGCATCTGAAACAAGCTGCTCTTGGTCTATGCAATCGATTTCAGCGCGGCCGCTGGTCAACATGGCTCGACCGAGCACTTCTGCATAGGCTTGTACGTCCACAGCTGTCACGGGATGGTCGATAGAAAGAGCACGTGCAACCACGCTTGTTCCAGAGAAGAGATCGGCAACTGGGGCGCCTCGCGAAGCTAGATTCTGCATAGCCGACCGGATGTCGCTCAGCAGTCGCGTCTTGTTTCCAAGATATTGAATCGGACGGAAGTGCGCGAGCGGCCTTCGATCTACTAGATGCACCTGCGTTGTCACATTCGTCCCCAATATTTTGCGTTTAGTAGTACCCTCTGTTGACTGGTGTAGCAACAGATGGCGGTGGGTTCGAAAGCGTGAAGCTGATCCGCGGCTTTTTCGTCGTGCAGACGCGCCGGCCGGTCAGGCCTGTGGTGACACTCGAACTGGTCGAGGCGTGGTACGGGAACCAGGCCCAAATCAACTTTCCGGAGCGGATAGAGCTCTGTCTTGATCTCTTCTCGGATCCCAGCGCAGCTTAGCTGAAGGGTCTTATCGTACGCCAGACGTGGCAGAAGTGGGGTGTCCATGTCGCCGGCTGGACGCCTGCTGCTGAACCTACGCCTCGTACAGGCGCCGGTCGACGCCATCGACGATGATAGTGTCCCACGGCGTGGTGTAGGAGCGCCGACCCTCGGAGAGGTCAGGGCTTGATCAGGTCGCCACGGCGGGCAGCCTGACGTTGGGATTGTCGGTGACGCGGGCGAGCGTTTCAAGCGACATA
>NZ_QPLK01000103.1 GCF_003340565.1 Rhodovulum sp. 12E13
TGGCGGCCTGAAACACGGGGCATCTCGGAACCGATCCACACGTCCCGGGCCGCCACCGCCTCAACTTGGAAACCCGCGCCCGGAAAAACGTCCTTCCAGCCGCACTTCTTCAGCGGCCTGCTAAGTAAAGTGTGCTGCGGCGTCGCGGAACGTCAGCTTCAAACGGGTTGACAATCAAAGCCAGAGCATCCATATAAAAGTCAGAGGCGCAGACTCGTTTTGCCCTCTTTCCGAGGCCCGCGCGAAAGCGCGGGCTTTCGTGTTTTTGGAGTGCGCTTTGACCTACATTGCCTATTTGGATGAGTTTGGCCACATCGGCCCCTACATTAGCCGCGACGATCCTCAGCACAACGACAGCCCAGTTTTCGGCCTAGCCGGGCTTGTGCTTCCTCTCGATCAGGTCCGCAACTTTGGCACTTGGTTCTATCAGCGCAAATGTGAACTACTGAAGTTCGAGATTGACCGCTCAGATCTGCATCCATCCGTCTGGGAAAAGAAGGGCTCAGCTCTCTACACGGTGCGGAATGTCGAGAGGTACCGAGAGCTGCGCAACTTTACCAACCGGCTTTTCAACAAGATAAAAACGCTTGATGGCTTTGCCTTCTATGTTGGTCAGGGAAAGCACGACTCACCTGACGTTCATGATGCAAACGCCCTTTATCGGCATGTTTTACGCGAGGCGATCAAGCGCATAGACCAGCACTGTGCAGAAGATTGCACACCCGTCGGCCAGTTCCTCCTCGCCCTTGACGAGCACGATCAGCGATCAGCCCTCGTCACACAAGCGGCGATCGCCATGTATGGAACCGATCGGCGACGGTGCCTTGTTGAGCCGCCTTTTCAACTAGAAAGCCATCGCTACCAGACAATGCAAGCCGCTGATTGGATTGCCGGCCTAACAGGTCGCCTCGGCGCCTATTGGAAAGCCCCTGAAGAGTTTGCTGAGAACGAGATCATCTCGACCTACTTCGCCGCGCGCCTGCATCGATGCGCTGTTAGAAGCGGTATCAGGGATTAAACTCTAGGTGTCCCATCCCGGATGATCACATCGACCCTCGCCGACGGGCGCTGTTCCTGGCACGCTCGATCCTGAGCGAGGTTCTGGTCGGGGGGCGGGCATGCTAATCTTTCTTCACAAGCAGGCGACGACAAC
>NZ_QPLK01000104.1 GCF_003340565.1 Rhodovulum sp. 12E13
GTCTGCTTCTTCTTCATCGCGTGGCGGAGGCCGGGAAAGGCGGGCTGCTTGGGCATCGGGGGCCTCCTTCGTGGTCCCGCCCAGTCTACCCCACGCCGATCAGAGAGCGAGGTTTTTCAGACGTTCCTTGAATTGTTTCGAGAGCGACGGAAATGGCTTACTCGACGCGATATCCTTGGGCCTTGAATTCGGCCTCGATGAGGCTCCAGACCTCCGCGTGTGGGCGCGGCTGCCATGTGTCCGCGGGGAAGGCGACCAGCTCGGCATAGAGCGCACGAAGCTTGAGTTCCGGTCCATCGCCGTAGACCGGGCGTCCACGAAGCTTCCCGACGGAATGGCCGAGTAGGAATGCTCGTTCCTCGTTCGTCATGCCCGCAGCCCGTCCGCGTTCTTCCCAGGTGTGCCTCGTGCCGCCGAAGGTGTAAGGTTTTCCACCTTCAGGTTGAGCCGGGAAAAGCCCATTTTCCCTCATGAAGTTGTTGATGTCGTCTGAAAAGCTACCCTTTGCGCGATACCGGGGGAAGCCGGCGGGATGGCGACACATTACCTCGAGCGCAGCGCCGAGGAGAGGCACGAGCCTGATGGATGCGAGATTCTTGATGTCCCGGGCATGCTCTCCATCCTCGACATACCTGATCCGCAGGTGCGGTATCGGATGATCCAGCACGATGTCTTCGGGCGGGATGTGCACGATTTCCGTCTGCCGGCAGCCCGTTTCGGCGATGACAATCCCGATATCAACGCGCTCATCGACTTCGAGTCCCGCGGTCAGCTTGCCGCTGGCAAGGTCTCGGACCCATCCCACCGGCAATGCCGGCTTTCCACCTTGATTCGAAGCCTTATCCTTCTTGGGAATCGGCCTGATCTTGAAACCGGCGACGGGGTTGAAGATCTGGCTCGGTAGAGTTCCTGCAAGATCATGAAATTCATCGATCATCTGCCGCAGATAGCGAAGACGCTTGATTGCCTGATCATCAGAAATACTCCCTGAATTCACCCTGGCCTCCGAAGTTCGACACCTCCCGGGGGGATTTGTGAGTTCTGCGAGAGGCCGGTGGGGGGATTTCAAGGGGTTAGGTTGCGAGAGGGTGGTGAAGTGCGGATGTAGTGTCGTCACACGTTTGGTG
>NZ_QPLK01000105.1 GCF_003340565.1 Rhodovulum sp. 12E13
CGAACTCGGTCGGATCGAAGCGGGGCATGGCAGGTCTCCTCGACGGTCTCGGACCGCCGAAGCTATCCTACTGGCGCCAAAGAACAAAGAGCGAACCAACACGCTTTGCTGACACCGCCCTCGGCTCGCCTTTGGCGAGGCGGCCCGGCGACTGGGCTGGTCTTGGCGCTCCGCTCGGGCGGTGTGCGGAACTGGCGGGCATGAAGCGCGCCGCTCGGGCGTTGGATCGCCGCGCCGCGGCCCGTCGATGGCGCGGCTTTCGTTCAGAGTTTAGGAAAGACAGGAAGCTCAACCACAGATCGACATCAGAATTGAAATTGTTAAGGATCGTCTGATCTACCGCTTCGGCTTCGCCGATTTTCGGGCAGAGGCGGTCTGACGAGGGCACGTCGGCCGGGGATGCCTGCGATTTCCGGGTATCGGCTGGCTCGAACGGCCGGTCTCGGCGTCGGAGGGCAGACTCCGCCTCATGTGAGCAGCCTTCGTCGGACGAGGAACAGATTGCCGAGGGCGAACAGCGTGAAGAGCTGCGCGCGGTTCTTCGCGAGGCCGCGGTAGCGGGTCTTGAGATACCCGAACTGCCGCTTGAGCACCCGGAAGGGATGTTCGACCCGGGCCCGCACCATGGCGATGATCCGGTTGATGTCCTCATCGACGGGATGCAGCGCGCCGCCCTTCGGCGCCTTCCTCATGACGCCCCAGAACTTGCCGGGGCCAGAGAACGCGGCCTCCCGCGCGGCGCTGACATAGCCCTTGTCCGCCCAGACCGATGTCTCCGCGCCGTGCAGGAGCTCGTCCCAGACTTGGCTGTCGTGCACCTTCGCGGTCGTCGTCTCGAGGCTGTGCACGATGCCGCTGTCAGCGTCCACGCCGACATGCGCCTTCATGCCGAAGTACCAGGTGTCGCCCTTCTTGGTGGACGACATCTCGGGATCGCGGGCCCGGGCCTCGTTCTTGGTCGAGGACGGCGCGTCGATGATCGTCGCGTCCACCAGCGTGCCCGAGCGCAGCGTGATCCCCTGCTCGGCGAGGTGGCGGTTCACCTCCGCGAACAGCTGCTCGGTCAGATGGTGCCGCTCCAGGAGGTGGCGGAAGTTGAGGATCGTGGTCTCGTCCGG
>NZ_QPLK01000106.1 GCF_003340565.1 Rhodovulum sp. 12E13
ACGCGCACCGTCAACAGGCGTCGCGCCGCTCGGGAGGGTCTGCACAACCCTCGACCGGTCCTCACGACCGGCCCACGACCGCCAAATCCGCCGCTCAGACGCATTCGGTGAATACTGCGGGTTCAAGCGGTAGGCTCACTATATCCTCCCCTCCACCCAGTTGGCCACGATCAACCCCGGTACGCTGTCATGCGCTCGCTCGGCGTCTCGGTCGAGGTCGAGCCGCTTCGGCAGCTTGACCTGCGGTACCAACAGAAAGATCGGCGCGGTGACCTGGTTACGGCCGGTCTTCGAACGCGAGGCGACCGCCTGACCGCGGTTATTGATGCGAGCTCTGTCGGCGACGAGCAGGCTCGGGCCGCGGCGGCGATAGACGAAGCGCAGGCGGAGGCCGCGACGACGCTCCCATTCGCCGGGGGTGAGCTTGGCGCCTCGGAGGCCCCGCCCGGCGGCCTCGGTCGGGATTGCCAGCCAGAACCCGTCCTTCGAGCGGATCAGCGGACCGGTGTCGTGCGCGCCGACGATGACCGGGGCCTTGGACCAGACCAGTGCAGCGGCGTTCAGGCTCTCGCCGGCCTTCGGGTAGGTCTGGCTCCGGATCGAGTTGGCGAGCCGCCGGCCGAGCCCCGCCCCGGTGATCTGCCCACGCCAGGCGGTCTTCAGCCCCGTGCCAGCCTCGCGCATTGCGGCGGTGACGGCTTTCTCGCCTGCCTTTACCTCAGCGGCCATGGCGGCGACGAGTTCGGGCGTGAAGTCGAGTTTCAGCTTCATCGCGATCAGACCGGACGCAGATCCACGGTCCAGACGAGCCGCTCGCGGTCGCGGACGGGCTCGCCCTGGATGAGGAAGCCTTCGCCGTCGATCTCGATCCGGTCACCGGGACGCGGGTTGGCCACCTCCGCGAGGCGCAAATCCAGCCGGGTGGTCTCGGACCAGATGCGCGCCTCGCCGAAACCGGTGACATCGTCCGGCCGGCGCAGGATGGCGCGGACCAGCGACGGTGCGCCGCCCTCGGCGGTGTAGACGACGTCGCGCGCGAGATGCGCGTCGGCAAAGAGCGCGTCGAGGGCGGCGGCGAAGGCGGTCATCAGAAGCT
>NZ_QPLK01000107.1 GCF_003340565.1 Rhodovulum sp. 12E13
GAAGCGAGGTGATCGTGGTATCGTCGTCCATGGCGTATCGCTCCTTCGGGAGGTTCTGGCAGGCTTCAGCACCCGCCACGATACGCCGCCTTCTCAGGCTCCATCACCCATTTCCCGGCATAGCTCTGGATGAAGCATTCGTGGGCGGGGCGCCGAAGTATCGGAAGGGCGTCAAGAACAAGCGCGGGAGAGGAACGAAGAAGCAGATCGTTCTGGTTGCCGCGACGCGCACGGGCCAAGCCCGCGCAGCACGCGTTCCCTCTGGGCGCGCCGTGGATATCCGTCCGGTGCTGGATCGTTGGACAGACCCTTCCTCCACGACGCTGATGTCAGATCGAGGGTCGACTTTCCGCGCGATCGGTCGCGGCTACCAAGCGCACCACGCCGTCAAGCACAGCGCGAAGCAGTTTGTGAACACGGCGACGGATGCGCACATCAATACGGTCGAGGCCTTCTCCGGCTATGTCGAACGCGCGCGGGTCGGGGTCTGGCATCGGCTGACAGGTGCGCACGTCCAGCGCTACCTGAATGAACTCTGCTGGCGATGGAACCGCAGGCAGTCGAGCACCCGGATCGCGGCGAACGGGGGAAGGCATATCGTCTGGAAACCCCTGCCCCTGATGGACCTGATGCGGGAACTCCTGGCCAATGCGACCGGACGCCAGATCCGGCGATCATCGAATTATGGCTTTCGTGTGGTCTGAGGAGTGATGCTTCTTTTGGGGGATAACGGCGAATCCCTTCAAGAAAGGGATTTGCAAGAGCCTTAGCGAAGGCTCTTGCCGCCAGCGTCGCCGTAGACGGCCGCACGGGCGATGCGCTCGGCGTCCCCCTTGTGGAGATCGAGGTCGAGCGCCACGTCGAGTGGCATCGCGCGCAACTCCTGCACCGTGCGGGCATAGCGGGCGCGGCGGTCGGCAATCTCGCGGATGCGGGTGATCAGATCGGTCATGTCGTCAGTCCTGAGCTATGCCGGGAAATGGGTGATGGGGCCTGCGAAGGCGGCGTATCGTGGCCGGTGATGAAGCCTGCCAGAACCTCCCGAAGGAGCGATACGCCATGGACGACGATACCACGATCACCCCG
>NZ_QPLK01000108.1 GCF_003340565.1 Rhodovulum sp. 12E13
GAGGACATCAACCGGATCATCGCCATGGTGCGGGCCCGGGTCGAACATCCCTTCCGGGTGCTCAAGCGGCAGTTCGGGTATCTCAAGACCCGGTACCGCGGCCTCGCGAAGAACCGGGCGCAGCTTTTCACGCTGTTCGCCCTCGGCAATCTGTTCCTCGTCCGACGAAGGCTGCTCACATGAGGCGGAGTCTGCCCTCGGACGACAATCCCGGCCATTCGGGCCGGGAGATACGCCGAAAGCGCCCGTCTCACCGGGTGAAACGCCCTTACCAGACCCTCCAAAGCCCGAAATCGGCGAAGCCGAAGCGGTCGTTCAGACGATCCTCTAGTTCATCCCTTCCAAATTTTTTCTCTTTTAGACAGGTGCATTCGGCGGAAACAAACCTTTCAGCCAACTGCAGCGAAAGCCCAGCTTGTCCCTCAGAGCCGATATCACGATTTCCCCTCCACCCAGTTCGCCACGATCAGGCCCGGCACGCTGTCATGCGTGCGCTCGGTGTCGCGGTCCAGGTCCAGCCGCTTCGGCAGCTTGACCTGCGGGACCAGCAGGAAGATTGGCGCGGTGACCTGGTTGCGGCCGGTCTTCGCACGGGACGCCACTGCCTGGCCGCGTTTGTTGATCCGGGCGCGGTCGGCGACCAGCAGACTCGGGCCCCGGCGGCGGTAGACGAAGCGCAGGCGCAGACCGCGGCGGCGCTCCCATTCGCCGGGGGTGATCTTGCCGCCGCGAAGCCCCCGTCCGGCGGCGGGCGTCGGGATCGCGAGCCAGAAGCCAGTTTCCGAGCGGATCAGCGGGCCGGTGTCGTGGGCGCCGACGATGGCGGGCGCCTTCGACCAGACCAGCGCCGCCGCGCCGATGCTGGTCGTGCCCTTGGGCCATGTCTCCGCGCGGATGCTCTTGGCAAGCCGCTGGCCAAGCCCCGCGCCGGTGATCTGGCGGCGCCAGTCGGTCTTTAGTAAGCGGCAGCTCGGTGCCCTCTCTTCCTGAGGCGAGGTTTGCTTGATCCATTTAACCCTGATGTTGCGATGGATGGGACGTGAGCTTTGCAGGAAAGTGCGCAGCTTTTGTTGGCC
>NZ_QPLK01000109.1 GCF_003340565.1 Rhodovulum sp. 12E13
GTCAAGCCTTTCATCAAGCGGCAGAAAAACGACGCGGCGGATGCCGAGGCGATCGTCGAAGCGGCGCTGCGGCCGACGATGCGGTTCGTCGAACCGAAATCGGCCGATCAGCAGGCACGTGCCGTCGCATTCCGGACGCGGGAACAGCTCGTGAAGCAGCGCACCGAGGCCGTGAACGCGCTGCGCTCGCATCTCTACGAGTTCGGCCATGTTGCCCCAGAGGGGATCGGCTACGTCCCGCGCCTCGCGAAAGTCGTCGAGGATCCAGACACAGGCATTCCCGACCTGGCCCGGGACATCTGCCATATGCTCCTCGAGCAGATCGCCCATCTGACCAAGCGGATTGACGCCTTGAAAGCGCGGATCGCGGCGCTGTCGAACGAAGCGGACCTGCCGCGCCAGCTGCAAACGATGCCGGGTGTCGGCCCGATTACCGCGCTTGCGGTCGAGACCTTCGCACCGCCCATGGACCAGTTCCGCCGCGGGCGCGACTTCGCCGCCTGGCTTGGTCTTGTGCCGAGGCAGCATTCCACCGGCGGCAAGCAGAGGCTGGGGAAGACTTCGAAAATGGGGCAGCGCGACATCCGACGATTGCTGATCACCGGTGCCATGGCCGTGATCCGATGGGCCACCCGGCGAGGCGCGCCGAAGGGCTCGTGGTTGGCTCGGATGCTGGAGCGCAAGCCGATCCCGGTCGTGGCGGTAGCGCTGGCGAACAAGATGGCGCGCGGGATCTGGGCGATGCTGACGCGCGGTGAGAGCTATCGTGGTCCAGTGCTGATCGGCGCCTGATCGGGCGTCCGGCAGGGCTGGGGCCACTGAGTTGTGAGGAAGGCATGATCCGAATGGACAAATGATCGAAACGATCCGGGCCGGGCAAACCAGTAACGTTCTCCGAGTCTCGAACTCGCTGTTGGAGATTTGGCCCCGGTCCGCGCATCACCATCCCGGCCAGCGGCGCCATGTCAGCCGCACGAACAGGCCTGACAAAAGAACGCACTCGATCACATGCCCCGACGATCAGAAATTCCTTGCAAACCGAGCGGCATCCACAAAAG
>NZ_QPLK01000011.1 GCF_003340565.1 Rhodovulum sp. 12E13
TACGGGCCCGCGGCAGGCAAGGCCGCATCACGAGGCCGGATACATGTCAGCACCCGACGATGCGCCAAAACCAGCTCCGCAAAATCCCTCTTGCGCATGGGGCGGTTATACATGTTGCGCAAAGGGCGTGAGGCCCGGAGCTCCCCTTTCCCTAGACGGACTTATCCCACGGGCTCTGTGACAGGTATGCCGAGCGCGGTGTAGCCGTTGAGCACTGTAAGCGGAGCCTGCCCACCGAAGGCGCCATCGCCCATGTGCTGGTCGGCAAGTATGCCGACCATCTCCCATTGCATCGCCAGAGCCAGATCTTCGCCCGGTCAGGGATCGACATCCATCGCAGTACCCTGGCCGACTGGGTCGGCGTCGCCGGGTTCCATCTGGGGCCTGTCGTCAACCGGCCGGCCCACATGGCGATGCACGACCATCCGGCGCTCGGCGCCCTGCCGATCATCGGGCGGATCGTCAACATCCGCCATCCCTCGCCCGGCGGCGACGATACGCTCCTGCGCGGCCTGACCCGCGGCGGCCCGGTGCGCCCGTTCGACAACGTCCACGCCTCGGGCTATCGCGGCCTCTACGACATGGCCGCGCCGGACTCCTCGCGTTTCCTTCTCGCCACGGGCCAGTCCGGCCACCCGCTCTCGCCGCACTACCGCGATCAGAACATGCTGTGGCGCGACGGCTGCTACCTTCCAATGCAGGTGGACGAGATCCGCCCTGACCACGGCGGGGTGCATGTCCTGACTCTCGCGCCGGCGCGCTGAGAGCGGTGCCCGGCCTCCGACGAACGAGCCGGGTTCGGAGCTGCCATGCGACCGTTCGGTAGCAAGGATGTCCTGCCGGGTAAGCGCGACGGGGCGGCCCTATGCGGCGAGGCTTGACGGCTGGGCGTAGCGCCAGGGCATGAGGTCCTCGATGCGGGACTTGGGGTGTCCGTCGAGGATGGCGCGGAGGGTGTCGGCGAGGTAGTCGACGGGGTTCACGCCGGCCAGCGCGTTGTAGGACTGGTAGGCATCGCATTGCAGGAACCGGCCGCGGTATCCGGCGAGGAACTTCAGCGGGTGCTGCTTCCCCCGGCCGGAGGCATAATGGAACAGCACGATCGGCGGGTCGGCGCCGCCATGGCCGTTCGCCATCGGTCTCGAACGCATGGCGACGCGATGGCTCACCGTCGGACACGACAGCCCAGAGGCACCAGCACGGACTAAAGGGTGCGCCGCCGTTCGATGTACGACATGCCCGGATCGCCGAAGACCTCCTCGACGAGGGCCGCGTCGTGCGCGTCCGCCTTCGCCCGATAGTCGGCCGCCGTGAGGTCCCGTCCCTCGGAGTTGAACCGGTTCTTCCCGTGCGCCCGGCCCCAGTGCTTGGGCAGCCACCAGATGAACTCGAGAAACCCGACGACCTCGTCGAAGGACAGGGAGGCGACCGGCACGTCGCCGAAGCGCTCCACCGCCAGCCGGCCCAACGTTCTAATCTTCTTGGCGACCTCCTTCGATGTGGATGCCGCGGCCTTCTCGGTCGCCGCGGACAGCGTCATGGGCGGCCTCAGCGCATCGCGGCGCGCCGGCAGCCCGAATTCCTGCAGAAGGTCGCGCCCTTCGCGCAGCGGGTCCTCGAAATCCCGCTCGGCGACCTCGGCGATGTCGAGCAGGCGGCGCATGGTCAGCAGGATCTGCCGCGCGACGCCGGGGTCGGCCAGCGCCTCCTCCGGCACCGCGCAGGTCTGCGCCGCGTCGCGGGCGACGGTGCGCGCCTCCGGCCAGTTCCGGGCCCGGAGGGCGCCGGTGACCGCTTCGCGGCGCGCGGCGATCTCCGCGAGCGCCGCGCCGCCCTCGTCGGGGGGCGCCTGTTCCTGCTGCTCGACGATCTGCGCGATCGTCGCCCGCACCATCTCCGCGAGCATGGTGCTGACCTGCGCCTCGGAGACCGAGCCGTCCGCGTGTGCCTGCATGAGCTGTCGTTCCCTTTCCGAAAGGGCGTCGCGCAGGATCACGGACCGGCGCAGCGCCTCTTCGGGAAGGTCGGTTCGCAGGGAGACGACCAGAAACACGGGTGCCCCAAGGTCACGCAGAGGTCGGGGCCAGCGGCGGCGGAAATAGAAGATGCGGTTTCTGCGGACGAGGTGGAGGCCCCACGTCCTGCTCGGTGTCCGCCGGCTCGACCGGCGATGTGACACAGTTTGTGATGCACGACCGCGTGCCGACGGGAGGATCGCCCCTTGATCAAGGGCTATCCCATTGGAAGAGATGACTTTTTTCTGCGTCATGGCTGGGGTGGTAGGATTCGAACCTACGGTACACGGTACCAAAAACCGCTGCCTTACCACTTGGCTACACCCCAGCAGTGGGGGGCGATTTACCGCCCGCGGGCTGGGTCTGCAAGGGGCGGGGGTGGAAAATTGCGCCGGTCAGACGCGGGCTGGATCGACCTTGGCGAGGCGATCGAAGGCGGCGAGGCCGGCGACGAGGGCGGGCATTTCGGAGAGCGGCACCATGTTGGGTCCGTCCGATGGCGCGGCGTCGGGCTCGGGATGTGTCTCGATGAAGACCGAGGCGATCCCGAGCGAGACGGCGGCGCGGGCGAGCACCGGCGCGAACTCGCGCTGCCCGCCGGACGCGCCCCCGAGGCCCCCGGGTTGCTGCACGGCATGGGTGGCGTCCATCACCACGGGCCAGGCCGTGCGGGCCATGATGGGCAGCGACCGCATGTCCGCCACGAGCGCGTTGTAGCCGAAGCTCACGCCCCGCTCCGTGAGCAGGATGCGCGCGTTGCCGGTGCTCGCCACCTTCTCGGCGACGTTGGCCATGTCCCACGGGGCGAGGAACTGGCCCTTCTTGACGTTCACCGCCGCGCCCGTCTCGCCTGCGGCGACAAGCAGGTCTGTCTGCCGGCAGAGAAAGGCGGGGATCTGCAGGATGTCAACGGCGTCGGCGGCGATCCGGCACTGATCGGGCGCATGCACGTCGGTCAGGACAGGGCAGCCGACGATCCTCCGCACGTCCGCCAGCATCTCGAGCCCCGGACCCATGCCGACGCCGCGGCGGCCCGACAGCGACGTGCGGTTGGCCTTGTCGTAGCTCGCCTTGAACACATAGCCGAGACCGGCCTCGGCACAGGCCGCCGCCATCGTCTGCGCGATCTCGACCGCCTGGTCGAGACCTTCGAGCTGGCACGGGCCGGCGATCACCACCAGCGGCCGGTCGTTGCCGAACACCACGTCGCCCACGGTCACATCGCGCATCGGAATTCTCCCGCGGTCGCAGCGTAGGCCGGCGTCGCGCCGAGGACCGGCGTCGCCCGACGATCAGGCCGAGACCTGCTCGCGCAGCACCGACGCCGTGAGCGAAAGCATCAGGTAGATGCCGGAGAAGATCAAGAAGGCGAGCAGCGTGTTCTCGAAGGCGCGGGGATAGGTCGGCTCGTCGGGCGCCACGGGCGAGACGCCCACCGCCATGTAGCGCACCTGCCGGTTCGCCTCGAGGCGGGCAGTCTCGAGCTGCTGGGCGGCCTGCTGGAGCAGCAATTGCCGCGTCGCCAGATCTGCCTCGGCGATGCGCAGCTCGCCCGACACGCGGGCGAGCGAGGCCTCGCCGCCGCCGCTCTCGGTCATCGAGGCACGCAACTCGCCGACCAGAGCCTGCAGCCGCTCGATCTCGCCCTCGACACCCGCGAGGCGCGCCTGATTGGGCCGCTCGTTGGCGAGAAGCTGGGCGCGCTCGAGCTCCTTCTGGCGGAGCTCGATCTCGAACTGGGTGATCTGCTGCATCAGAGAGCCCGTCTCGGAGGCGGGGTCGAGCACGCCGAGCCGCTCCTGCAGGTCGAGCACGCGGGCCTGCGCCTCGACCACGCGGGCCTCGGCCGCCGCGAACGCCTCCTCGGCGCCCGACATCTGGTCTTCGCGCAGACGCTGGGTGAGGTTGTCGACCTGCTCTTCCGCGTAGCCGATCAGTGCCGCCGAAAAGCGCTGGCTCGCCTCGGGCGCGGCGGCGATCACCTCCATCTTGAGGATGCCCTCGGTCGGGTCGAAGGCGACCTGCACGTTGCGTGCGTACAGGTCGTAGGCGTCCTCGTTGCTGGCGTCGGCATCGAGGCGCTGCAGCGGGTCGATCCAGTCCTGGCTGAAATGGTCGCGGAAGCCCTGGTCGCGGTCGAGGCGCAGCATGGCGTCGCGCGATTGCAGGTAGGATTGCACCGTCGTGCTGTCCTGCTGGACGGCGAGGCCGGTGCCCTGGAACAGCCCGCCGAGGCCCCCGCCCGCGGGACTGTCGGCCTGCTGGATGACGAATTCGGAATGGGTGGCGTACATCGGTGTCGCGACGACCGCGTAATACCAGCCGACGATCAGGGTCGGCAGCAGGACGAAGGCCGCGAGCCGCGCCGCGAGCAATTGCATGCGTCGGCGGCGCCGGCGGGCGATGTCGCGCTGGATCTGCCAGATCTCGCCCGCCCGCTCCTCGGGGAGCTTCACCCCCGGCATGGCCGGCTGGACGGCGGGGGCAGGGGCCCGGGCGACGGGGCTCGGCAGGCCGGCGGCACCGTCCTTTTCGCCGCCCTTGGGCCGCATGATCGAGAGCATGTTGGCACGGCTGAACGGGTCGATCCCCCGTGCGCGCAGAAGGCGCACCGCGTCGAAGTCGGAGGTGGGCGCGAGGCCATGCCGCTGGGCGACGCGGCGGGCCATGCGGAGCTGCCGCCCCGTCAGCCCCTCGCGGCGGATGCGGGCGATTTCGGTCTCGGATTCGACCTCCGCCGCCGAGGAGACCTCGCCATGCGCCCCCCCCGTCGCGGCCTGCGCCGTGCCCGGCCCGCCGGTGCCGGTGGCGCGCGCCTCTCCCGCGTCCACCTCCGCGAGCGCGGCGCGGCGCACCGCGACCGGGTCGACCCCCTCGACCAGTGGCGCGTCGGGGCGGAGGCGATACCTGTTAACCCTGGGCTTCGTAGTCATAAAGCGCCTTCGCCTCCTCGAGGGTGTCGAACTGGTGGATCCTGCCGCCCTTCATCACCGCGGCCGAGCGCGCGAACTTCTCCAGCGTCTGCGCCTGATGCGAGACGATGACCACCGTCGTGTCCTTCAGACGCTCGCGCAGAACTGCGCCCGCCTTGCGGTTGAATTCGACGTCGGTGGTGTGCGGCATCCCCTCGTCTATGAGATACACGTCGAAATCGAGCGCCAGCATCAGCGCGAAGCAGAAGCGCGAGCGCATGCCCTGGCTGTAGGTGCCGACCGGCATGTCGAAATACTCGTCGATGTCGGTGAGCCAGCGGGCGAACGCCTCTACGTAATCGGGATCGAGCCCGTAGAGGCGGGCGATGTAACGCGCGTTCTCGGTGCCCGAATGCCGGTGCACGACACCGCCCATGAAGCCAAGTGGAAACGACACGCGGCACGCGCGCCGGATCTCGCCCTCGTCCGGCTTTTCCAGCCCCGCGATCATGTTGATGAGCGTCGTCTTGCCAGTGCCGTTGGGCGCGAGGATGCCCAGCGAATTGCCGAGCTCGATCCGCAGGCTGGCCCGGTCGAGGATCACCTTGCGCTGCGCCCCGGTCCAGAACGACTTGCTGACGTTGTCGAGTTCGATCATCGGCGCTCCGCCCGCACCCCGGCTGGCCTTCCGGCGGCGATAGGGGGTCAGTTGGGCGATAATATGTCCGCCAAAGCGGTGAATGTTCAATCAACCGTGACAGGCAGCAGGCCGGGCCCCGCGGACGTGCCTTCACCGGGACCGGCCCCGCGAGCGACCGGGGTGAGATCCGCCCCATGCCTCCCGTTTCCACGGGCATGATCGGTGGCCTCGTGTCAAGGCGTGCGCCATGCAGCGGACCGGCCGGGCAAAGGCCGGGCAGGGGCCGGGCAGGGGCCGGGCAGGACCTGCCCCGATCTGCTGCACGGAGCACACGGGGCAGGCCCGCTCTGCAGGAACGTCTCCGCCCGGGGGAGGCTGTCATGCAGGGCAGCGCGCGGACGACGCATCACCCGGGGGGCGGCGGCACACCGTGCAACGGTATTCCCGGGGGCATGCGACGGAGATGCGTGTCGGGGCGCTCGGCGGAATGCCACCCCCCGTCCGACGAGACCCGGTTTGCGTGGGGCGCAGGCAGGCGGCAGGTCGCCCATGCCAGCCAGCGCAAGCCCCCTTCCGGAAAGGAGCTTGAACGTCGGCGCGCCCGCACGGTCATCTTCGGGGCGGGGTCCCCTCAGGCGGCGCCGCGCATCATCCTGTCGCGGCCGGCCGCGTCGCCCCCTTGTGGGGATGCCGCCGGGGCGTCTTCGCGCGCGGTGTCCGGCGCCTCGCCGATGCCGCGGGTCTGGCCGGGTCGCCACCGGGGCGCCGCTTCGGGATCGGTCGAGCCGTCTTCGGTGGCGCGCTCGGCCGTGGACGGCCCGGCGCCGGGAAGTGTGACCCGCGCGGGCGTGACCCTGTCCCGGGCCGCGGCGACATGTGCGAACCGCACGCAGTTCCGCCCCTGCGACTTGGCCTCGTAGACCGCCGCGTCGGCGCGTTTGAGCACCTCGGAGAACGGCACGGCGACCGGCCATTGCGCCACACCGAACGAGGCGGTCTGAGGGCGGCCGGCGACGGCGATCCTGTCTTCCACGGCCATGCGCATGCGTTCGGCCACCTGAAGGGCCGGCTCTCGGCCTATGCCGGAGAGATACACGACAAACTCTTCGCCACCGAAGCGCGCGGCGAGGTCGGGGCGGCGCATGTGCTCGCAGAGCAGGGAGGCGGCCTCGCGCAGCACGCGGTCGCCCTCGTCGTGTCCGTGCGTGTCGTTCACCGCCTTGAAGTGGTCGAGGTCGAGCATCAGCAGGGCGCCGCGCTCGCGCATCCCGCGACGGGCGGCGAGGGCCCGCTCGAAACCGCGGCGGTTGAGCAGCCCGGTCAGCGGATCGCGATCGGCCTGCCGCTCCGCGGCGTCGATCCGCCGCTCGGTCGTCCGGATGAGGGTGGCCGCGCGGGCCATCAGGCGGCCGACCTCGTCTCCGTGCGTCTCTGGCAGGCTGAGGCGCGGCGCCTCGCCCCGCTCGAAGGCGGCGAGCGTCGCCTCGAGCCGGGCCACCGGCCGGAGGATGGCCGCCAGGCCGAGCGCCGTCCCGAACAGGCCGACCCCGAAGGCGGCTGCGACCGCGGGCGTGGCGAGCGGCGCCGACAGCAGGCCGGCCCCGTAGAGCGCGACCACGGCCAGCATCGGCCCCTGACCGAGCAGCACGACCACGGCCAGCACCTTGGCAAGAAAGGAGCGTGGCAGAGCCCTGTCGAGAAGGGAGTAGAGGATCATCGGGCAGGCCGGGCAAGATCTCATGAAGAGGTGAGCACTTTATCGCCGCAGGGTGCGCTCAAACCGCTAACGATCCCTTAACGCGACAGGGCATCGTGGGGACATGCTTGCCGCGCTGCCGCCGCGGCGACCGTGCCGCGAAACGAGAAAGGGGCCCCGAGGGGCCCCTTTCCAACGGCTCCGAACCGAGCCGTCTTACATCATGCCGCCCATGTCGGGCATGCCGGCACCCGCGCCGCCCGCGCCCTTCTCCTCGGGCTTGTCGGCGATCATCGCCTCGGTGGTGATCAGCAGCGAGGCCACCGACGCGGCATCCTCGAGCGCGGTGCGCACCACCTTGGCGGGGTCGATCACGCCGTACTTGAACATGTCGCCGTACTCTTCGGTCTGCGCGTTGAAGCCGAAGGCCGCGTCGTTCGATTCGCGAATCTTGCCGGCCACGACCGAGCCGTCGACGCCCGCGTTCTCGGCGATCTGCCGCAGCGGGGCCTCCAGCGCCTTGCGGACGATGGCGATGCCGGCGTCCTGGTCGGAGTTCGCGCCGCTCAGCCCGTCGAGCGACTTGACGGCCTGCACGAGGGCCACGCCGCCGCCGACCACGACGCCTTCCTGCACCGCGGCACGGGTGGCGTTCAGCGCGTCGTCGACACGGTCCTTGCGCTCCTTCACCTCGACCTCGGTCATGCCGCCCACGCGGATGACGGCGACGCCGCCCGCGAGCTTGGCGACACGCTCCTGCAGCTTCTCGCGGTCGTAGTCCGAGGTGGTCTCCTCGATCTGCTGGCGGATCTGGTTGACGCGGGCCTCGATCTCGGCCTTCTCGCCGTGGCCGTCGACGATGGTGGTCTCGTCCTTGGTGATGTTCACCGTCTTGGCCGAGCCGAGCATGTCCATGGTGACGTTCTCGAGCTTCATGCCGAGATCTTCCGAGATCACCTGGCCGCCGGTCAGGATCGCGATGTCCTGCAGCATGGCCTTGCGGCGGTCGCCGAAGCCCGGCGCCTTGACGGCGGCGATCTTCAGGCCGCCGCGCAGCTTGTTGACGACGAGCGTGGCGAGCGCCTCGCCCTCGACGTCCTCGGCGATGATCAGCAGCGGCTTCTGGCTCTGGATCACCTGCTCGAGCAGGGGCACCATCGGCTGCAGCGACGAGAGCTTCTTCTCGTGCAGCAGGATCATGCAGTCGTCGAGCTCGGCGACCATCTTGTCGGCGTTGGTCACGAAGTAGGGCGACAGGTAGCCGCGATCGAACTGCATGCCCTCGACGACCTCGGTCTCGGTCTCGAGGCCCTTGTTCTCCTCGACGGTGATGACACCCTCGTTGCCGACCTTCTGCATCGCGTCGGCGATCTGGCGGCCGATCTCTTCCTCGCCGTTGGCCGAGATGGTGCCGACCTGGGCCACCTCGTCGGAGCCCGAGACGTCACGCGCCACCGACTTGATGTGCTCGACGCACTTGTCGACGGCCAGGTCGATGCCGCGCTTGAGATCCATCGGGTTCATGCCGGCGGCGACCGACTTCATGCCTTCCTTGATGATCGCCTGGGCGAGCACGGTGGCAGTGGTGGTGCCGTCGCCGGCCTCGTCGTTGGTGCGGGAGGCGACCTCCTTCACCATCTGGGCGCCCATGTTCTCGAACTTGTCCTCGAGCTCGACTTCCTTGGCGACCGTCACGCCGTCCTTGGTGATGCGGGGGGCGCCGAACGACTTCTCGATCACCACGTTGCGGCCCTTGGGGCCGAGGGTGACCTTCACGGCGTCGGCGAGAACGTTGACGCCCTTGAGCATCTTGTTCCGGGCGTCGGTCTCGAAGCGTACGTCTTTCGCAGCCATTGCTTGCTACTCCTGAGTGGGTTGGTTCGGAAAAGGGATCACGCCCGCCGGCGGCACCGGCGGTCTGGAGATGTCAGCGACAGGCGCCCTTCAGGCGGCCTTGGATTCCGCGGCGTCGGTGACGATGCCGAGGATGTCGCTCTCCTTCATGATCAGCAGTTCCTGACCGTCGATCGTGACTTCCGTGCCCGACCACTTGCCGAACAGGATGCGGTCGCCCTCCTTGACGTCGAGCGCGATGCGGTCGCCGTCCTCGTCGCGGGCGCCGGCGCCGACGGCGCGCACGATGCCTTCCTGCGGCTTTTCCTTGGCGCTGTCGGGGATGATCAGGCCGCCCTTGGTCTTCTCGTCGCTCTCGACGCGCTCGACGAGCACACGGTCATGAAGCGGGGTGAAAGCCATGTCTGAGTCTCCTTGGCTCAGGGTCTCGATCTGCCGGTGGCCCGTCACGGCGGCGCCGCCCGGCGGTTCATGCTCAGGTCCGGTGTCAGCCCGTTTCCGGGGCCTCGCGGTCCTTCCGGCGGGGTCCGGAGTGTTGGCACTCACACCGGGCGAGTGCTAACGACGGCGCAAATAGGAAAACCGCGACACCCTGTCAATGGCCTGATCGCCGACCCGAGGGGCGACCCGGCGGCTTCGTTCAGGGACCGCAGAGCCTGTGGCCAAGTGCGCCGACTGGCCTTATGCCCTTCACAAAACGAGGAGAGCTCATGCGCGACCGACCCCGCGTCCTTGTCATCGCCGAGGCTGCCAATCCCGAATGGGTGAGCGTGCCCCTCGTCGGCTGGTCGCTCGCCAATGCCCTTCGCGCTGTCGCCGACGTGCATGTTGTCACCCAGATTCGCAATCGCGACGCGCTGCTGCGGGCGGGCTGGAGCGAGACGCAGGACTTTACCGCTATCGACAGCGAGGCAGTCGCGCGCGGACTCTATCGTGCGGGTAAACTGCTCCGTGGCGGCACCGACGCCGGCTGGACCACCCAGCAGGCGCTCTCCTCGCTGGGCTATCCGTGGTTCGAGCGGTTGGTCTGGCGCAAGTTCGGCGTCGGCATCGAGCGCGGTGACTTCGACGTGGTGCACCGCGTCACGCCGCTCAGCCCGACAGCGAGGAGCCCAATCGCGCCCCTGGTGGCGCGGGCCGGCGTGCCCTTCGTGCTCGGCCCGCTCAACGGCGGCGTGCCGTGGCCCCGCGGCTTCGACGCCGAGCGGCGCCGCGAACGGGAGTGGCTGTCATACGTGCGCGGCGCCTACAGGGCGCTGCCGGGTCGCCGCGCCAGCCTGCGCGCGACGGCGGCGATCCTCGTGGGATCTCGTCACACCCTGTCGGAGCTGCCCGACGCCGTGCGCGACCGTGCGCTCTGGCTGCCCGAAAACGCGGTCGACCCCGCGCGCATTCCGCCGCCGGGGCCGCAGCGCGGGGGAGGCGTGCCCCTGCGCCTGTGCTTCATTGGCCGGCTGGTGCCCTACAAGGGGCCCGACATGGCCCTCGAAGCGGCGGCGCCTTTGCTGCGCGACGGTCGCGCGGTGCTCGACATCGTCGGAGACGGGCCGCTGCGCGCCGATCTGCAGGCCCGGACGGCAGCCCTGGGCGTCGGGAGCGCTGTCACGTTTCACGGTCAGGTCCCCCACCGTGACGCGCTGGGCGTGCTGTCGCGAGCGGAAGCCCTCGTCTTTCCCTCGATCCGCGAGTTCGGCGGCGGCGTCGTGCTCGAAGCGATGGCCCTCGGCGTTGTGCCGGTCGTGGTCGATTACGGTGGTCCGGGCGAGCTCGTCACGCCGGAGACCGGTTTCGCCCTGCCGCTGGCGGAGCGGCCCGCGCTCATAACCACCCTTCGTGCCACTCTCGAGCGCCTCGCCGCGGCGCCCGCGGCGCTCGCGCCCCTGTCCCGCGCCGCAAGCGTGTTGGTGCGCGACCGTTTCACCTGGCCCGCGAAGGCGCAGCAGGTGGCCTGCGTCTACGACTGGGTTCTCGGGCGCTGCCGGGAAAAGCCCGACTTCGCCGCTCCGACCGTAACGGCGCGGCCTCCTGCCGTGGCACCCGAGGCCGTGCAGGCGCAGCACCCCCCATGACATCCCTCCGGCCCGGGTCTATACGGGCGCCCGACCCAGGCCGCTCCCCGGCGGTTCGACCAGACGAGGCATGCAATGACCATCCAGGTTTTCGGCCACAAGGCCCCCGACACCGACGCCACCGGCAGCCCGATCATCTGGGCGTGGTATCTCTCCGAGGTCGCCGGCACCCCCGCCGAGGCGAGGCTGCTCGGCGAGCCCAACACCGAGGCCGCCTTCGTGCTCGACCGCTGGAACCTGCCAAGGCCGCAGATCATTGCCGATGTCGACGAGGGGGCGCCCGTGGTCATCGTCGATACCAACAATCCCGACGAGCTGCCCCCCTCGGTCAATCAGGCCGACATCCTCGAGATCATCGACCACCACAAGCTGACCGGGGGCCTGCAGACAAAGGGACCGATCAACGTCACGGTGCGCGCCGTGGCCTGTACCGCCACCATCCTGCACGACCTGATGGGCGCCGAGGCCGAGCGCATGCCCGAGAGCATCAAGGGCGCGATGCTCTCCTGCATCCTTTCCGACACGCTGGAATTCCGCTCGCCCACGACGACCGACGCCGACAAGGCGCTGGCCGAGAAGCTGGCCGCCGATCTCGGCGTGTCGATCCCCGACTACGCGGCCGAGATGTTCGCCGCCAAGTCCGACGTCTCGGCCTTTACCGATGCCGAGCTGATCCGGATGGACAGCAAGGTGGGCGATTTCGACGGCACAAAGCTGCGAATCTCGGTGCTCGAGACGACCGCGCCCGAGATCCCGCTCGGCCGAAAGGATTCCCTCATGCGCACGATGCAGGACGTCGCGGCCGAGGACGGGGTCGACCAGGTGATGCTCTTCATCGTCGACATCATCCGCGAGGAGGCGACGCTGCTCGTTCCCAACGAGCGGGTGAAGGCGATCGCCGAGGCGAGCTTCGGCCAAAGCGTCTCGGGCGACACGGTGGTGCTGCCCGGCGTGATGAGCCGCAAGAAGCAGATCATCCCCAACATCAAGGTCTGATCCGGCGGCCACCATGGCGCGCCGTGCGCCGTGACGCGCCATGCACGAAACAAGAGCGGCGACGAGCCGCTCTTTCCGCATCGTAACCGCCGGAGCCGCCCATGACCCGCGTGATCGAGAGCCTCGACGCCATCGCCGCCGATTACGACGCCGCCTTCGTCGATCTCTGGGGGTGCGTGCATGACGGCCTGCGCGCCTGGCCCGCCGCCGTCGCCGCGCTCGAGCGCTATCGCGCGGGCGGCGGCCATGTCGTGCTGGTCAGCAACGCCCCCCGGCCCCGCGCCGAGGTCGAACTGCAGATCGCGCGCCTCGGCGTGCCCGAGGGCGCGTGGGATGCCATCGCCACGTCCGGCGACGCGGCGCGGCTCGCACTCTACCACGGCGCGGTGGGCCGACGCGTGCACTTCATCGGCGAGGAGCGCGATCACAGCTTCTTCCACCCGCTGGCCATCGATTCCGACCCGATGGAGATCGAGATCGTGCCCCTGACCGAGGCCGAGGGCCTCGTCGTCACCGGGCCCGCCGACCCCCATGCCGACCCCGCCGCCCACGAGGGCGAGCTCCTCTACGCCAAGACGAAGGGGTGGAAGCTCCTCTGCGCCAACCCCGACATCGTCGTCGACCGGGGCGAGAGCCGCGAATGGTGCGCCGGCGCCATTGCCCGCCTCTACGACGAGATGGGTGGCGAGAGCCTCTACTTCGGCAAGCCGCACCCGCCGATCTACGACCTCGCCCGCCGGCGCCTGCACGACGCGACCGGGGCCGAGCCCGAGCGCATCCTGTGCATCGGCGACGGGCCCGACACCGACATCGCCGGTGCGCTGGGCGAGGGGCTCGACGCGCTCTTCGTGACCGGCGGCCTCGCCCGCGACGAAACCGCGACCGGCCCCGCCCCTGGCGGACAGCCCGACCCGGCGCAGGTGGAGCGGCTGCTCGCCGACCGCCAGCTTTCGGCCCCCTACGCGATCGGCTACCTGCGCTAGGCCCGCGACTGCGGCACGAGCGGACCGCTTCGCCCGCCGCGCCGGGCGCAACGCGCGTCCGGGGAACACCTCGGCGTCCTGCGGCTTGCTCCCCGACCGGAGCGCATCCCGCGCAGCCGGACGACCAGGGAGGCCACCATGCACCCGGCCACGTTCTTCGCGACGCTGCTCGCCTCGGTGCTGCCGCTCGCTGCCGCGGCGCAGACCGCCGACATCACCGCCGTCAGCGGCGACGTCACGCCGCTCAACGATCTCGGGCCGGAGATCTCCGGCACCGTCTCGCTCGCGCCGCAGGGCGACGATCTCGTCATCACCCTCAACGTCGAGGGGGCGGCGCCGGGGATGCACCTCGCCCATGTCCACGGTTTCGCCACGCAGGAACCGGACGACGCGACCTGCCCCGACATGTCGGCCGACGCCAACGGCGATGGCGTGGTCGATCTGATCGAGACCCGCGACACGTCGGGCGTGACGATGATCCCCTTCACCGACGCCCCCGTGAGCCTTCGGATCGACGCCGACACCTATCCCGAGGCCGGCCGGGACGGGCGCCTGAGCTATGCGCAGACCGTGCCGATCGCCCAGCTGCGCAACATGGTCGAGGCAAGGTTCGGCACGCCGCTCGCGCTGGACCGGCGCGTCGTCTTCATCCACGGCGTGCCCGACGGCGCCGAACTCCCCGACAGCGTGCAGTCGCTCGAAGGCGTGCCGGCCCGCGTGACTGTCCCGGTCGCGTGCGCCGAACTGGTTGCGGCCGAGAGCTAGCCGGCTCCGGGCCATACCCGGTTGCGCCCCGGTCGCCTTCCGGCTGCGAGACCGGCGCAGACGACCGCGGCCCGAGGTCGGCGCTGACGCGGGTGCGCCGCAACAAAATTACGAAACGCGGCTCTATTCGACACGATCCTTGCTTTTCCGCATTGCGGCATGGCCGTCGATCGTCTAGAAGGCGGCCATGAAAGCCGAGGACGTGACCATGCTCGACAATTTTCCCCGCGGCACCATCGTCATCGAAGAGCTCGAGATCGGCATGACCCGCCACCTCCAGAAGGTGGTGACCGACGCCGATATCGAGATGTTCGCGCAGGTCTCGAGCGACCGGAACCCGGTCCACCTCGACGACGCCTATGCGCAGGACACGATCTTCGAGGGCCGGATCGCCCACGGCATGCTCACGGCTGGCCTGATCTCGGCCGTGATCGGCGAGCAGCTTCCGGGTCACGGCACGGTCTATCTCGGCCAGTCGCTGAAGTTCCTCGCGCCCGTCCGCCCCGGCGATCTCGTGCGCGCCGAGGTCGAGGTGATGGAGATCGACCACGCGAAGCGCCGGGTGAGGCTCGACACCCGCTGCCTCGTCGCCGGCAAGCCCGTGCTCAAGGGCGAGGCCACGGTGCTCGCCCCCTCCGGCAAGTTCGACTGAGGCACGTCGCGCGGGTGCCGGGTCGCGCGCGCCCGGCGATGTCTTTATCGCGCGGGCCGTCTCCCCCGAACGGGCGGCCGTGCCGCGTGGGGCCGCGGCCGGCCACGACGATGGATCGGGCTGCCTCGGCCGATGATCGGGGCCGCCCGGTGCCGGCAGGCTCCGCCTGTCCCCCGTGTTGTGGATTTGTGCACAGGCGGGCCGACCCGCGCCGCGGCCCTCCGGCTACCCGCCGTCGTCGACCACGCCCACGCGCTGGTCGATGAACTCCATCACCCGGGCCTCGGCGCGCAGGTAGCGGATGCAGGTATTGTAGGCTTCCTGCAGCGTCGGCGAGGACTGCCCGATCATCCTGGAGACGTCATCGACCAGATCGGGGTCGCCCGACGCCTGGGCGCGCTCGAAGGTGGCCACGGCCATGCGTTCGGCAACTGTGTCGAGAAAGGCCATGACGTTACCGCGTCGTCTCGGTGAGTCGCTTGCGCACGTAGTCCTCGACCGTCTCCAGCATCGTGCCCATGTGCGGCTCCTTGAAGAAATGGTCGGCGCCGGCGACCTCCTCGTGGGTGATCGTGATGCCCTTCTGCTCGTGGAGCTTGGAGACCAGCGCGTGCGTGTCCTTCGGCGGCGCGACCCGGTCGGCCCCGCCATTGATGATGAGGCCCGACGAGGGGCAGGGGGCGAGGAACGAGAAGTCGTACATGTTGGCGGGCGGCGAGACCGAGACGAAGCCCGTGATCTCGGGGCGCCGCATCAGCAGCTGCATGCCGATCCACGCCCCGAAGGAAAAGCCCGCGACCCAACAGTGCTTGGCGTTCTGGTTGAGCGATTGCAGGTAGTCGAGGGCCGAGGCGGCATCCGACAGCTCGCCCACGCCCTGGTCGTACTCGCCCTGGCTGCGGCCCACCCCGCGGAAATTGAAGCGCAGGACGGTGAAGCCCATGTCGTGAAAGCAGTAGTGGAGGTTGTAGACCACCTTGTTGTTCATCGTCCCCCCGAATTGCGGATGCGGGTGGAGAATGATGGCGATCGGCGCATCGGGCGCCTTCTGCGGGTGGTAGCGGCCCTCGAGCCGCCCCTCCGGACCGGGAAAGATCACCTCGGGCATCGTGCGTCCTGTCTTGCGCCGCCGCGGCGGACCTTGTCGTTGACGCGGTGGGCCGGGCGTTCTAGAACTGTTCTAAGTTGCCCCGCGGCGGTTCTGCGGAGCCCATGCGACCTAGGCGTCCGTCTGTCCCGCGTCAATGCTGAGCGGGGCGGCGCAGGCGCGATGTGGTCGGGTCGCGGCGCGCGCGAGCGTTCCCGACAGGTGTCAAGCGGTTCGGTCGATGGCGGGCCGGTCGATGGCGCGCGGGGTGATGGCGCGCGGGTCGATGGCGGCTGTATGACGATGGCGCGTCGATGGCGGGCCGGCCGCGGGCGACGCGGCGGAAGAGATGGCGAAGGGAGAAGCGGGTGAAGCTCAGCACCAAGGGGCGCTACGCGATGGTGGCGCTGGCCGATCTCGCGCTCGCGCCGTCCGAGGACGGGCAGCCGGGCCTCGTGACGCTGGCCGAGGTCAGCAAGCGGCAGAACATTTCTCTGCCGTATCTCGAGCAGCTCTTCGTGCGTCTGCGCCGCGCCGGCCTCGTCGAGAGCGTGCGCGGGCCCGGCGGCGGCTATCGTCTCGCCCGCCCGGCGAGCGAGATCCGGGTGAGCGAAGTCTTCGAGGCGGTCGACGAGACCGTGAGTGCGCTGCATACGGGGGCGGGCGCCAAGGGCGGGCTGTCGGGCTCACGGGCGCAGTCGCTGACCAACCGCCTGTGGGAGGGACTGTCGGCGCATGTCTACGTCTTTCTCCACCAGGCGCGTCTGTCCGACGTGGTGGGCAATTCACTCGCACCGTGCCCGGCGGTGCCGACGATCCTCGAGATGGTCGACGACTGAGCGCCCCTCGCGCCGCCGCGCCCATTGCGGGTTGCGGGAGCCTCCGGCGGGGATATTTGGAGCAAGAAGAAGACAGGGGCGGCGCGCACTGCCCCGCGGGAGGGGCAACTTGGCCGAAAGGGTCTACCTCGACTGGAACGCGACAGCGCCGCTTCGGCCCGAGGCGCGGGTTGCCATGGCCGAGGCGATGGACGTGGTCGGCAATCCCTCGTCGGTCCATGCCGAGGGGCGGGCGGCGCGGGCCCTCGTCGAGCGGGCGCGCGCGCAGGTGGCCGCGGCGCTGGGCGCGCTGTCGGCCGACATCGTGTTCACCTCCGGCGCGACCGAGGCGGCGGCGCTGGCGCTCGCCGGTCGGGGGCTGGCCGGGTCGGGCGTGGAGCACGACGCGGTCAAGGCATGGGCCGAGCCGAGCTTGGCGGTCGACGGGCAGGGGCGGGTGGCCGTGGCCGAACCCGGGCGGGCGACCCTGCAGCTCGCGAATTCCGAGACGGGCGTGGTGCAGGAGCTGCCCGAGGGCCTGGCGGTGTCGGACCTGACGCAGGGGTTCGGCAAGGTTCCCTTCGCGTTCGACTGGTCGGGGGTTGAGGCCGGTTTCGTCTCGGCCCACAAGATCGGGGGCCCCAAGGGCGTGGGTGCGCTGGTGCTGAAGCGAGGCACCGACCTGCCGGCGCAGATCCGCGGCGGCGGGCAGGAGATGGGGCGACGCTCGGGCACCGAGAACATCGTGGGTATCGCTGGCTTCGGCGCGGCGGCCGAGGCGGCGGCGCGCGACCTCGCGGCGGGCGTCTGGGACCGGGTGGCCGAACTTAGAAATATTCTAGAAATAAGTCTGGATGTCTGCGAAAAGGAGATTATTTTGGTCGGGGACTCGGCGCCGCGTCTGCCGAACACCACCTGTCTCGCCGTGCCCGGCTGGAAAGGCGAGACGCAGGTGATGCAGATGGATCTCGCGGGATTTGCCATCTCGGCGGGGTCGGCGTGTTCCTCGGGCAAGGCGCGCTCGTCGGGCGTGCTCGAGGCGATGGGATACGCCCCCGACGTGGCGCGGGGCGCGATCCGGGTCTCGCTCGGGCCCGGGGTGACGGAGGACGAGGTGCGGCGCTTCGCCGGAACGTGGCGGGCGCGGCTGGAGAAGTTCAGGGCGCGCGCAGCCTGAGGCGCGGCCCGTCAGGACGAGGGCGGCCCCGCCGGGCCGCGAGGGACGAGACAAGGGAGACGCGCGATGACGGCACTTGACAACAGGACGGCCCCCGAAGCCGGGGCGGAAGAGACCGTCGGCGGCCTCAAGGTGCGCGAAGAGGTCGACCGCGAGACGGTCGAGACCGTGGCCTCGATGGGCAAGTACAAGTACGGCTGGGAGACGGACATCGAGATGGAGTTCGCCCCCAAGGGGCTGAACGAGGACATCGTCCGCCTGATCTCGGAGCGCAACGAGGAGCCCGAGTGGATGACCGAGTGGCGCCTCGCCGCCTATCGCCGCTGGCTGGAGATGGTCGAGCCCGACTGGGCGATGCTGAACATCACGCCGATCGACTACCAGGAGCAGTATTACTACGCCAAGCCGGCGTCGATGAAGGAAAAGCCCAAGTCGCTCGACGATGTCGACCCCAAGCTCCTCGAGACCTACGCGAAGCTCGGCATCCCGCTGAAGGAGCAGATGATCCTCGCCGGCGTCGAGGGCGCCGAAGGCGCGTCGCCGGCCGAGGGGCGCGAGGGCGAGCGCAAGGTGGCGGTGGATGCCGTGTTCGATTCGGTATCGGTCGGCACGACGTTCCAGAAGGAGCTCGCCGAGGCGGGGGTCATCTTCTGCTCGATCTCCGAGGCGATCCGCGAGCACCCCGAGCTGGTGAAGAAATACCTCGGCAGCGTCGTGCCGCAGGGTGACAACTACTTCGCCGCGCTCAACTCCGCCGTCTTCTCGGACGGTTCGTTCGTCTACGTGCCGCCCGGCGTGCGCTGCCCGATGGAGCTGAGCACCTACTTCCGCATCAACGCCGAAAACACCGGCCAGTTCGAGCGGACGCTCATCATCTGCGACAAGGAGGCCTACGTCTCCTACCTCGAGGGCTGCACCGCGCCCCAGCGCGACGAGAGCCAGTTGCACGCGGCCGTCGTCGAGATCGTCGCGCTCGAGGATGCCGAGGTGAAGTATTCCACCGTGCAGAACTGGTTCCCCGGCGACGAGGACGGCAAGGGTGGCATCTACAACTTCGTCACCAAGCGCGCCGATTGCCGCGGCGACCGGTCCAAGGTGATGTGGACGCAGGTCGAGACGGGCTCGGCCATCACCTGGAAATACCCCTCCTGCATCCTGCGGGGCGACGACAGCCAGGGCGAGTTCTACTCGATCGCCATCACCAACAACCACCAGCAGGCCGATACCGGCACCAAGATGGTGCACCTCGGCAAGAACACGAAGAGCCGGATCGTCTCGAAGGGGATCAGCGCTGGGCTGGCGCAGAACACCTATCGCGGCCTTGTCTCGATGCACCCCAAGGCCACGCACGGGCGCAACTATACCCAGTGCGACAGCCTGCTCATCGGTGACAAGTGCGGGGCGCACACCGTCCCCTACATCGAGGTGAAGAACAACTCGTCCCGGGTGGAGCACGAGGCGACGACCTCGAAGGTCGACGACGACCAGATGTTCTACTGCCGTCAGCGGGGTATGGACGAGGAAGAGGCCGTGGCGCTGATCGTCAACGGGTTCGCCCGAGAGGTGCTGCAGGCCCTGCCCATGGAGTTCGCCATGGAGGCGCAGCAACTCGTCGCCATCAGCCTCGAAGGCTCGGTCGGCTGAGTCGAAGGGCAGGGGGAGAGGGCTCATGGCGCGCATGCTCACGCAGGCGGCCCTGACGGGCGCGTTCTGTCTCGTTTTCGCCCTTGCGGTGGACACGGTGACCGACACGCTCTCGGTCGGTGCGTTCCTCGCCGTGTCCTTCGCATCGGGCTTCCTCGGCAGCCTCTTCGCGCAGACGGCGCTGCGCCGGGGCCGGCCTGTGGCAGGAGAGGCCGAATGACCGCGATCCGGCTGTTCTGGTATCGGCGCGAGGCCAATTTCGGCGACGCGCTCTCGCCCCTCGTCGTCGGCCATGTCTCGGGCCGGCCGGTAAAATGGGCACCGAAGGACGCCGCCGAGCTCTTCGCCTGCGGCTCGCTGATGCGCATGGTGGCCGCCGGCGTCGAGGCGCCGCGCGCGCCGCGCGCGCCGCGGCCGGTCGTCTGGGGCACGGGCTGCATGGGGCCGGTCGAGCGCGGTTTTCTCGACCGGGTCGACGTGGCGCTGTTGCGCGGGCCGGTGACGGCTGCGCTTCTCGAACGCGCCGACACGCGCTTCGGCGACCCCGGGCTGCTCGCGGCCGAGGCGGTGGGCGGTCTGCCTGCGCGGGACGACAAGGTGGGCATCGTGCCTCATCTGACCAAGCGGGGCGACCCGGCGCTCACAGCGCTTGCCGCGGCCGAGCCGCGCATCGAGGTGATCGACCCGGCGGGCGAGCCGGCCGATGTGGTGCGCCGCATCGCGTCGTGCGCCTATGTGCTGTCGTCGTCGCTGCACGGCCTCGTCGTGGCCGATGCCTGCGGGGTGCCGAGCGACTGGCTCGAGCCGTGGGGCCAGCACGCCCATGCCGCGCTCAAGTTCCATGACTATGCCGCGAGCGTGGGCCGTGCGCTGGGCGCGCCGCTCGCGGTGGCCGACATCCCCGCCCGCATCGCCCGGCCCCTGCCGCAGGCGATCCGCCACGGGGCCGCCGTCACCGAGGCGCAGCATGCCCTGCGCGAGAGTTTCCCGGCCCGCCTGCGGGCCGCCCAGGCCGCTGCATGAGGACAGAGATGATCGTCACCACCACTCCCACCGTCGAAGGCCGCACCATCACCGCCTATCATGGCGTCGTGGTCGGCGAGGCCATCCTCGGCGCCAACGTCTTCCGCGACATCTTCGCGGGGATCACCGACATCATCGGCGGCCGCTCCGGCGCCTACGAGGCGAGCCTGCGCGAGGCGCGCGAGACCGCCTTCTCGGAGCTGGAGGAGCATGGCCGCGCCATCGGCGGCAACGCCATTGTCGGCGTCGATATCGACTACGAGGTCGTCAACAACATGCTGATGGTCTCGGTTTCCGGCACCGCCGTCACGCTCTCCTGATCCCGACCGCACCACGACGCGCCGAGGCCCCATGCCTGCCTTCACCGCCGAATTTCCGCCGCTTCTGCCAGTGCTCGCCGCGCGCGTGCCACATGCGCGCCCGCTTCGCTGCGCATGTCTTGCGGAAAAGGTTGAAGAAGGGGGCAAGGATGCCGGCCGACAAGCGCTTTCACGAGCGAATCCAGCGGATCGAACGGGGCAGAACATGGGCGCCCGACGGCGTCATCCACTGTCCGCCGGGCCAGAAGCACCGCGGCCGGCGCGCCCGGCGAGGTGGCGGGCCGGGCCTGTCGGTCCTGGTGCTGCTCGCCCTGCCCGCGGCGGTGGCGCTCGCGGGGCCCGAGAGGCTGCCTGCCCCCGTCCTCGGCTTCTTTACCGCGCCGACGACCGAGGCCGCGATGGCCTCGCTCGGCCAGTGGCCGCCGCTCGCCGAGATCGTGCGCTGACCCTTCGGGCGGCCCCGCGCCGCCCCGTTCCCGCACTCGAACCCAGCAATCCCCGGCCTGCCGCGGCAGCGCCGGGCGCACGCATTTGAAGGAGTCCGACATGCTCGACATCAAGAACCTGCACGTGAAACTCGAGGAAGAGGACAAGGAGATCCTCAAGGGCGTCGACCTCAGCGTCGAGGCCGGCAAGGTCCATGCGATCATGGGGCCGAACGGCTCGGGCAAGTCGACGCTCTCCTACGTGCTCTCGGGCCGCGACGGCTACGAGGTGACCGAGGGTTCGGCCACGCTCGAAGGCGCCGACATCCTGTCGATGGAGCCCGAGGAGCGCGCGGCGGCCGGCCTGTTCCTGGCGTTCCAGTACCCCGTCGAGATCCCCGGCGTCGGCAACATGACCTTCCTGCGCACGGCCGTGAACGCCCAGCGCAAGGCCCGCGGCGAGGACGAGATCAGCGCCGGCGACTTCCTCAAGCTCGTCCGCGAGAAGGCGAAGGATCTGCGGATGGACCAGGACATGCTGAAGCGGCCGGTCAACGTGGGCTTCTCGGGCGGCGAGAAGAAGCGCAACGAGATCCTGCAGATGGCGATTCTGCAGCCCAGGATGTGCATCCTCGACGAGACCGATTCGGGCCTCGACGTCGACGCGATGAAGCTGGTCTCGCAGGGTGTGAACGCGCTGCGAGACGCCGGGCGCTCCTTCCTCGTCATTACCCATTACCAGCGCCTGCTCGACCATATCGTGCCCGACGTCGTCCACATCATGTCGGGCGGGCGCATCGTGCAGACCGGCGGGCCGGAGTTGGCACGCCAGGTCGAGGAAGAGGGATACGGCCACCTGAACGAGGAGACCGCGTGATGGCGACGCCGACCAGGGTCAAGCAGCAGGCGCTACAGGCCAAGCACGACGCGCTCGAGGCGCGGCTGGCCGCGATGACCATGCCCGCGGGCGGCGGCTGGATCGTGTCGGCGCGCAACGCCGCGCTGACGCGGCTGCGCGAGACCGGCCTGCCGCACAAGCGCGACGAATACTGGAAATATACCGATCCCGCGACGCTGGTTCAGCCCGAGCCGGTGCAGGCGGCGCTGTTCGACGACGACGGCGAGGCGCCCGTCTTCGGCGAGATCGACCGGGTCAAGCTGGTGTTCGTCGATGGCGTGTTCGATTCCGACAAGTCCGACGACCCGTCGCTGGCCGGTGTCGAGATCGAGCGCCTCGAAGAGGCAAGCACCAGGGATCTTCACTGGGCGCGCGATCTTTACGGCACGCTCGAGGCGCGGGGGCAGTCGCCCGTCCGCCGTCCGCTCGCCACCCTCAACACCGCCTTCGCCACCGACGGCGTGCTGATCCGCGTCACGGGCCGGGCGGCCAAGCCCGTAAGCCTGGTTTACCTCCACCGGTCAGAGACTTCCGACGCGATCCTTCACCACTGCATCAAGGTGGAGGCGGGCGCCGAGCTGACGGTGCTGGAAAACGGCCCCGCCGCCGCGCGCTTCAACAAGGTGATGGAGGTCGACGTGGCCGAAGGCGGCACCTTCCACCATGTCCGCGCGCAGGGCCGCGACCACGAGCGGCGCGCGGCCACCCACATTTTCGCGCAGGTCGCCCGCGAGGCCACGTTCAAGTCGTTCACCCTGACGGCCAACGGCGTGCTCACGCGCAACGAGGTCGTCGTCGAATTTACCGGCGACGACGCGGTGGCCCACGTCGCCGGCGCGTGCCTCGGCGACGGTGATTTCCACCACGACGACACGGTGTTCGTCACCCACGACGCCGAGCGCTGCGAGAGCCGGCAGGTCTTCAAGAAGGTCCTGCGCAACGGCGCGATCGGCGTCTTCCAGGGCAAGATCCTCGTCCAGCCCGGCGCGCAGAAGACCGACGGCTACCAGATCAGCCAGTCGCTGCTGCTCGACGAGGACAGCCAGTTCCTCGCCAAGCCGGAACTGGAAATCTACGCCGACGACGTGGCGTGCTCGCATGGCTCGACCTCGGGCGCGATCGACGAGGAGGGGCTGTTCTACCTGCGGTCCCGCGGCATCCCCGAGGGGCCGGCGACGGACCTTATGGTGCTCGCCTTCCTCGCCGAGGCGATCGAGGAAATCGACGACGAGAAGATCGCCGACGACATAACCTCGCGCCTCGAGGCGTGGCTGGCGCGCCGGAGGTAGCGCTTGGCCATCTCGACCGAGATCGTCCGCACCTACCGGTCGCCGCGGGCCGTGATCCGGCGTCTGCTGGACGGCGGCCCGCGCGAGGATCGCGGCATCGCCTGGGTCATGGGGGCGTGCCTCATCATCTTCATCGGTCAGTGGCCGCGGCTGCAGCGCGAGGCGATGCTCGACCCCGAAGGCGCCCCCCTCGATGCGCGCATCGGCGCGGCGCTGTTCGCGTGGCTCTTCATCGCGCCGCTCCTGCTCTACGGGATCGCCGCGCTGTCGCACATCGTCGCCCGTCTCTTCGGGGGCAAGGGCACGTGGTGGGGGGCGCGTGCGGCCCTGTTCTGGACGCTTCTCGCCACCTCGCCGCTCTTCCTGCTGCAGGGGATGGCGGCGGGGTTTTTCGGCGAGGGGCCCGAACTGACCATCGCCTCGTCGGTCACCGCCCTTGCGTTCCTGTCGATCTGGGGCATATCGCTGCGCGAAGCGGAGAGGCCCCAGGAAAGGCGTGCCTGAACCATGTCCGAGACCGCCCTCATCCCCGGCCTGATCCGGCAGACCTTTTCCGACCCGCAGGGCGCGGCCCGCCGGCTCGTCGCGCTCGACCTGCCGGCACCTGTTCTCTGGCAGGCGCTCGTGCTCGTCGTGGCGCTCTCGGCCATGGCGGCGCAGGTCTCGTCGCTCCTTCTCTCGGGCGGCCCGGCGGCCGAGGGCGAGGCGCTCCTGCCCTTCGCCCAGAGCCCGCTCCTCGTCGGGATGATCCAGGGCGCTATCCTCGTGATCATGGTGTTCGCCGTCCACTGGATCGGCCGCAGCTTCGGCGGGGTGGGGCGGATCGAGGATTCGATCGCCGCCGTGACCTGGCTGCAATTCCTGCTCGTCTGCCTGCAGGTCGTCCAGCTCGGCGTCGGCTTCGTTTCGCCCGCGCTCTCGGGGCTGGTAGGGCTGGCGGGCATCGTCTTCTTCTTCTGGCTGCTGACGCAGTTCGTGATGGCCGTGCACGAGTTCGAGAGTGCCGCGATGGTCTTCGTCATGATCGTGGTGTCGCTGCTCGCGATCGTCTTCGCGCTGTCGCTCGTCCTCACGCTGCTCGGCCTGACCGTCCCCGGGGAGGCCCCGAATGTATGACGTCCAAAGGATCCGCGCCGATTTTCCCATCCTCGCCCGCGAGGTGAACGGCAAACCGCTGACCTATCTCGACAACGGCGCCTCGGCGCAGAAGCCGCAGGCGGTGATCGACGCGGTGACGCGCGGCTATGCCGAGGAATATTCCAACGTCCACCGCGGCCTGCACACTCTGTCGAACCTGTCGACCGAGCGCTACGAGGCCGTCCGAGGCACCATCGCGCGATTCCTCGGCGCGGCCGACGAGCGCGAGATCGTCTTCACCTCGGGCACGACCGAGGGGATCAACCTCGTCTGCTACGGCTGGGCGATGCCGCGGATCGAGCCGGGCGACGAGATCGTCCTGTCGGTGATGGAGCATCACGCCAACATCGTGCCCTGGCACTTCCTGCGCGAGCGCCACGGCGCGGTGCTGAAATGGGTCGAGACCGAGCCCGACGGATCGCTCGACCCCCAGGCGGTGATCGACGCCATCGGCCCGAGGACGAGGCTCGTCGCCGTCACCCACATGTCGAACGTGCTCGGCACCGTTGTCGACGTGGCCGCCATCGTGAAGGGCGCCCACGACAAGGGCGCGGCGGTGCTGGTCGACGGCTCGCAGGCGGCGGTGCACCTGCCGGTGGACGTCGATGCGATCGGCGCCGACTTCTACGCGGTCACGGGGCACAAGCTCTACGGCCCCTCCGGCTCGGGCGCGATCCACATCCGAAGGGAACGGATGGACGAGATGCGCCCCTTCATGGGCGGCGGCGACATGATCAGGGAAGTCCACCGTGACGAAGTGACCTATGCCGAGCCGCCGATGAAGTTCGAGGCGGGCACGCCCGGCATCGTGCAGCAGATCGGCCTCGGCGCCGCTCTCGACTACATGATGGGGCTGGGCATGGAGAACATCGCCGCCCACGAGGCCTCCTTGCGCGACTACGCCCGCGAGCGGCTGCACGGGTTGAACTGGCTCAAGGTGCATGGCGACGCGCCGGGCAAGGGCGCGATCTTTTCCTTCACGATGGCCGGCGGCGCCCACCCGCACGACATCTCGACGATCCTCGACAAGAAGGGCGTCGCCGTGCGCGCGGGCCACCATTGCGCCGGGCCCCTGATGGATCACCTGGGCGAGACGGCGACCTGCCGCGCCTCCTTCGGCCTCTACAACACCACGGGCGAGGTCGATACGCTGGTCGAGGCGCTCGAACTCTGCCACGATCTGCTCGGGTGACGGCCGGAGCCGCCGCGTCGGGCCATGGGAGCCAGCACCGCCTTCTGACCGTCAGCCCGCCGTCAGCGTCGAAGCGTGATAGGCCCGCCAGCCGCCAAGCGGCGTGATGTCGTCGGCGCCCTCGGTCGCTGCCGCCTCGACGAGAAAGCCCTTCACGGATCGGCCGTCCTCGAGATCTATGGTGCCGATGCACAGCGGCGCGGGGACAGCGGCGACGAAACCGCCGAATTGCTCGAGCGGGAGTGCCCAGATCTCCGCCGCGATGGCGCCCCCGTTCTTGGCGCGGAGGAGGCCCGGCCGTGTGGGCGGCCCTCCCGGCAGGGCGAAGAGCCTGTAGCGCGGCGCCGTTCGCGCCTCTCCGAGGAACCGCGCGCCGCGCGCCGTGAGTTCGGGGTTGAGCGGCATCCCCGACAGGTGCGCGCCCACCACGGCGAGGGCCACCTCGCCCGGCATCGCCCGCGGCTGCGGCTCCGCAACGGCGGTCGGGGCATGGCCCGTCGCCCCGAGCGTGCCGCCGGCAGCCCGGTGGAGGCGCGCGGCCACCGCCGCGGCCAGCCCATCCTGACCGGCACGGCCAAGCAGCGTGAGGCTGCCCGGGCGGCCGTCGCGCTCCGGTCCGGTGGGAACGGAGATGCCGCAGAGGTCCAGCAGGTTGACGAAGTTGGTATAGGTGCCCAGCCGGGAATTAGGGGTGACGGGGTCGGCCTCGATCTCGGCGAGCGAGCAGACCGTCGGGATGGTCGGCACCGCCAGCAGGTCGGTGCCGTCGAGCAGCGGCTCGGCCTGCCGCTTGAGCTCTTCCAGCCGGTAGATGCCTCGGAAGGCGTCGGCCGCCGACAGCCGGTCGGCGCCGCCCACGATACGCCGCGTGACCGGGTGCAAGGCTTCCGGCTCGCGGCGCAGCAGGTCCTCGATCACGGTCATCCGCTCGGCCACCCAGGCGCCTTCGTAGAGCATCGCGGCGACCTCGAAGAACGGCGAGAAGTCGAGCTCGACGATCTGCGCGCCGAATCCCGCCAGACGGTCGAGCGCCGCGCCGAAGCCGGCCGCTCGAGCTCCGTCACCGAAGAACTCCCGCGTCGCGGCGTCGGGCACGCCGATCCGCAGGGCCGGCGGTGGGGGGCCGAGGGGCGGCACGGCGATCGCGCGTGACCATGGGTCGGCCGGGTCGGGGCCGGCCGCGGCGTGGAAGGCGGCCCAGGCGTCCTCGACCGTGAGCGCGAAGACCGAGACGGTGTCGAGGGTGCGGCAGGCGGGGACGACGCCCGTGGCGGACAGGGCGCCGAGGCTGGGCTTCAGCCCGACGATGTTGTTGAGCGCGGCCGGCACCCGGCCGGAGCCCGCCGTGTCGGTGCCGAGAGCGAACGGCACGATCCCGCGCGCGACCGCCACCGCCGAGCCCGACGACGAGCCGCCGGGCACGAGCGCGGGATCGACCGCGTTGCGCGGCACGGGGAAGGGCGTGCGCGTGCCGACCAGCCCGGTGGCGAACTGGTCGAGATTGGTCTTGCCGATGGGGATGGCCCCTGCCGCGCGCAGGCGGGCGACCACGGTCGCGTCGGCCTCGGCGTGATAGGCGTAGGCGGGGCAGGCCGCCGTCGTCGGGCAGCCGGCCACGTCGATGTTGTCCTTCACGGCGAAGGGCAGGCCCCAGAGCGGGTAGGCCGCGGGATCGAACCGGGGCAGCGCCCCGGCCTCGGCCGCAAGGACGGACGCGGGCCGGAGGTGGAGGAAGATGCCCGGGTCGTCGGCGGCGGCCGCGCGGGCGAGCGCCTCGTCCATCGCGGCAGCCGGCGAGAGGCCGGCGGCGTAGGCGGCGTGCAGAGAGGCGATGTCGAAGGGCAGGTCGGAGAGGGTGGTCACAGGTCATCTTCCTCGTCGAGAAACCGCACCGGGCGCTCCCACTGGATCAGCACCACGCACCCCCCCTCGGACCAGACGGAGTGCTCGGTGCCGGCCGGGTTGAGCACCAGCGTTCCGGCGGGATAATGGCCGCGCTCGTCGCTCTGCACGCCCTCGAGCACGAGGATCGTCTCGAGGCCCGTATGCGCGTGCCGGGGCACCGCCGCGCCCGGCGCGTAACGCAGGAGCGCCACTGCGGGATCGGCCGCGCGCAGCTGGCAGATCTCCACGCCGTGCCGGAACGGGGCGAAGGGCAGGCCGCGCCATCCGCCGTCGAGAAGCCCGACGTGATGGCTCGGCATCGGAACCGCCTTATCCATGTTCCGCCTCGGCATCGGCCTCGGCCGGGGCGAGCGCGGCGGCGATCCGGTCGACGGTGGCCGTCCAGCCCACGATGGCGCCCTGGGCGCGGATCATCTCGAGCGTCGCTTCCTTGAAGGCGGGAAAGTAGCTTTCGGTCGCGTCCTCGGCGAGCAGGCACGCGAAGCCACGGTCGTTGGCCTCGCGCATCGTCGTCTGCACGCAGACCTCGGTGGTCACGCCCGCGAAGATCAGCGACCGCGTGCCGAGCCGGGCGAGATGGCCCGACAGGTCGGTGGCGTGAAAGGCGCCCTTGCCCGGCTTGTCGAGCACGATCTCGCCCGCGGCAGGGGCGAGCTGCGGCACGATTTCGGCGCCGGGCTCTCCCGCGATCAGAACAAGGCCCATCGGGCCGGGATCGCCGATCCGCAGGGCGGGCGTGCCGCGCTCGCGCTTGGCGGGCGGGCAGTCCGACAGGTCGGGGCGGTGGCACTCGCGCGTGTGGATCACCGGCAGGCCCGCGCCGCGGGCGACCGCGAGCAGCCGGGCGACGGTGGGAACGATGGCCCGCAGCGGCCGCACGTCGTTGCCGAGCGCCGCCCCGAAGCCGCCCTCCTCGATGAAGTCGCGCTGCATGTCGATCACGATCAGCGCCGTCGTGGCGGGATCGAACCGGAAGGGAAAGGGCTGCGCCCCCGCGATCTCTCTCATGCGTGGCCCCCCATGTGGTGGCCGATCTCGGCGCGGTCGGCCTCGGCGGCGGGGCGATCGTAGGCGATGCGCCCCTCCGACATCACCAGCACGCGGTCGGCCAGCTCGATGATCTCGTCGAGGTCTTCCGACATCAGCAGCACCGCCGTGCCCGCGTTGCGCGCCGCCATGATGCGCGCGCGGATCTCGGCCACGGCGGTGAAATCGAGCCCGAAACACGGGTTGGAGATCACCAGCAGGTCGACCTCTCCGGTCAGCTCCCGCGCCAGCACCGCGCGCTGGACGTTGCCGCCCGAGAGCGCGGCGATGGGCGCGTCGAGCGAGGCGGCCTTCACCTTGAACTCGGCCACGAGATCGGCGGCGCGGCGGCGCATCTCGGCCCCCGACAGCCAGAACCGCGTGCCGGCGCCGTTCAGGTCGAAGCTGCGGAAGCCGATGTTCTCCGTCACCGACATGCGCGGCGCGCAGGCGTTGTGCAGCGGCTCTTCCGGCAGGTAGCGGACGGCCCGCACGCGCGCTTCCTCGCGCGTGGCGCCGTAGGGCGCGCCCTTGACGCGGATCTCGCCCGAAAGCGGCGGGCGCTGGCCTGTCAACACCTCCATCAGCTCCATCTGGCCGTTGCCGGATATGCCGGCGACACCCACGATCTCGCCCGCGCGCACCGTGAGCGCGTCGATCCGTATGTCCCTCAGCCCCGAGCGGTCGCGCGCGCGGACGCCCGCCACCTCCAGCACCGCGTCGCCGGTCTCGCCCGAGCGGGGAGCGGGGCTGGCCAGCTCGGCGTCGCCCATCATCAGGCGCGCCATGTCCTCGTGGGTCAGGTCGGCCACGCGCCCCCCGCCCACCAGCCGGCCACGGCGCAGCACCGAGACGTCGTCGGCATAGGCCGTCACCTCGCGGAACTTGTGGGTGATCATCAGCACGGTGATCGTGCCCGCCGCGCAGAGCGCCTTGACGTGGCCAAGCACCTCGTCGGCCTCGTCGGGCGTGAGTACCGAGGTCGGCTCGTCGAGGATCAGGAAGCGGCGGCCGAGATAGAGCTGCTTGAGAATCTCCAGCTTCTGCTTCTCGCCGGCCGAAAGCGCCCGCACCGGCTGGTCGAGCGGCACGGCGAAGGGCATGGCGGCCATGAACCGCTCGAGCGCCGCCATCTCCGAGCGCCAGTCGATGACGCGCGGCGCGTCCTCGCGCGCGATCACGAGGTTCTCGGCCGCCGTCAGCGAGGGGACGAGCGTGAAATGCTGATAGACCATCCCGAGGCCGAGCGCGTGCGCGTCGCGCGGGTCGGCAATGCGGGCCTCGCGCCCGTCCACCAGCATCTGGCCCGAGGTGGCGTGGTAGAACCCCATCATGCACTTCACCAGCGTCGACTTGCCGGCGCCGTTCTCGCCCAGCAGCGCGTGGAAGGTGCCCGGCGCGAAGCGGATCGACACGTCGTCGAGCGCGGTGAAGGCGCCGAAGCGCATGGTCATGCCGAGCGTCTCGACGCCGAGCGCGCCCTGCGGCGTGTGGGTGGGCGAGCTCATGGCAGGCCCGCGATCAGGGCGGCACTGTCGGCCACGGCGCCGAACACCCCGCCCTGCATCGTCACCATCCTGAGCGCGGCCTCGTGGTTGCCGGGGTCGGTCGCGCCGCAGCAATCGGCCAGCACGAGGCACTCGAAGCCGCGGTCGTTCGCCTCGCGCATGGTGGTTGAGACGCAGACATCCGTCGTGATGCCGCAGATCACGAGGTTGTCGATGCCGCGCGTCCGCAGGATCAGCTCCAGATCCGTGGCGCAGAAGCTGCCCTTGCCGGGCTTGTCGATCACGGTCTCGCCCGGCAGTGGCGCGAGTTCGGGGACGATCTCCCACCCCGGCTCGCCGCGCACGAGGATCTTGCCGCAGGGGCCGGGGTCGCCGATGCCGGCGCCGATCCGCTGCGAGCGCCACCGCTTGTTGGCGGGCAGGTCCGACAGGTCGGGGCGATGCCCCTCGCGCGTGTGGAAGATGGGGTAGCCCTTCGCGCGCATCGCCGCGAGCACCGCCCTGATCGGCTCGATCGGCGCGCGGGTCAGCGACAGGTCGTAGCCCATCGCGTCGACATAGCCGCCCTTCCCGCAGAAATCGGTCTGCATGTCGATGACGATCAGCGCCGTGTTCTCCGGCCTCAGGTCGCCGTTCCAGGGCCAGGCATAGGGATCGGCCGCGACGGTGTGCTGCACCGCGTCCTTCATTCCGCCGCCTCCTGCTTGCCCCCGCCATGGAGGCGGGCGGGTGCGGGAAAGCCGCAGGAGGTGCCGTCGGTCACCTGCACCTCGTCCTCCCAGGGCAGGCGATAGCGGCCCGCGGCGAGGTCGTGCATGTAGGTGTAGGGGCAGTCCTGCGCGCCGCCCTTCACCGCGACGAAGCCGCGGTGGCCGAGCTGGTAGATGTTGTTCTCCACCCCCCAGGTCGCGCGGGCCTCGCGCACCAGGTCGGGGCGCACCTCGGCGGTGATGATCTCGTCGGCCCGGCCGGAGGTGCCGTGCGCCAGCACCGTGCCGTCGAAGTCGACGATCATCCCCTCGCCCATCGAGTCGAACGTCCCGTCGGACCCGCTCATGCAGACATTGGCCGTCACCATCAGGTTGCAGAACGAATTGCTCTGGTTGGTGAAGCGCCACGAGTCGCGGATGGGGGCGGTGTAGCCGGCCGTGCGCAGCATGACCTCGGCGCCCTTGTAGGCGCATTCGCGCGCCATCTCGGGGAACATCCCGTCATGGCAGATGATGAGGGCGAGCTTGCAGCCCCTCGGCCCGTCGATGACGGGGATGCCGAGGTCGCCCGGCTCCCACGGCTCGACCGGCACCCAGGGGTGCAGCTTGCGGTAGTAGAGCTGCACCTCGCCCGCGGGGTCGATCACGATGCCGGTGTTGTAAGGGTAGCCGCCGGGGTTCGCCTCCATGATCGAGAAGCAGCCCCAGATGTCGTGCTCGATGCAGGCGGCCTTGAAGGCGGCGACCTCCGGCCCGTCCATGCTGCACATGATCTCGGGGTTGGTGTCCATCGACAGGCCGTGCAGGGCGTATTCGGGGAACACGACCAGATCCATCGTGGGCATGTTGCGCCGCGCCTTGCCGACCATCGACACGATCTTCTCGGTCTGCGCGGCCAGATCGGCCGTCGTCTCCACCACCGGCAGCTGCAGCTGGACCAGCCCGATGACCACGCCGTTCGGGCTCTTGTTGAGGCCCCCCAATCCGTTCATGTCGGTCTCCTACTTGGTGATGGACAGCTCGGCCGGCGCCCCGGTCATCGCGCGGGTGGGCGAGGAGGTGGCGATCAGCACGCCGAGCGTGAGGACGTATGGCGCGGCGTAGAAGAGGTAGTAGCCCTCGGTTACGCCCACCGATTGCAGCGCGGGGCCGAGCGCGCCCGCGCCGCCGAAGAGGATCGCCGCCCAGAAGCAGGCGATCGGGTTCCACCGCGCGAAGATCACCAGCGCCACCGCCA
This sequence comes from Rhodovulum sp. 12E13, assembly GCF_003340565.1. Lineage (GTDB taxonomy): Bacteria > Pseudomonadota > Alphaproteobacteria > Rhodobacterales > Rhodobacteraceae > HLUCCA09. Next base: position 31,979 of record NZ_QPLK01000011.1, read on the forward strand.
TCAGGCCCTGCCCCGACGAGATCCCCTCGTTCCAGCTGCCGGGGTAGAACAGCGACAGATACGCGCCGCCCACGCCGGCGAAGGCACCGCCGGCCGCCGTGGCCAGCGTGCGGATCACGGCCGGGCGCAGGCCCATGGCGCGGGCCGCGTCGGTGGAATCGCCCACGACGCGGATCAGCAGGCCGACGCGCGTGGCGCGGAACATCCACCACACCGCGACGGCCGCGACGATGCCGACGAGGAACAGCACGTTGACGCGCAGCGCCGCCTGCACCTGCGGGCTCTCGGCCCACCAGCCGAGCGGGATCGCCGGCAGGTCGGGCGCGACGGGCTGGATGAATGGCTTGCCGAAATAGAAGGCCAGCCCCATGCCCAGCAGCATCAGCGCGATGCCGATGGCGATGTCGTTGACCCGCGGCAGCGAGCAGAGCACCCCGTGGACGAGGCCGAAGACGCTTCCGGCCGCGGCGGCCGCCAGCACCCCCGCCCAGGCCGAGCCCGTCAGATAGGCCACCGCATAGCCCGACATCGCGCCGAAGACGAGCGTGCCCTCCAGCCCGAGATTGATCCGCCCCGAGCGCTCGGTCAGCACCTCGCCCAGCGAGACGAAGAGAAACGGGGTGGAGACGCGGATCGCGCCCCCGAGGATGGCGAGCGGGATCGCCCAGAGACCGAGATCGCCCTCCATCACGCCGCCCTCCACCGCTCCGGCGCAAAGACCCGGAAGCGGCCGTAGAGTGTCTCCGACACGAGGATGGCCACGAAGACGAAGCCCTGCAGCACCAGCACGGTGGCGTCCGGCAGGTCCATCCGCCGCTGCACGAGGCCGGAGGACGCCTCGAACCCGGCCAGCAGGATCGCCACGGGGATGATGGCCAGCGGGTTGTGGCGGGCGAGGAAGGCCACGAGGATGCCGGTATAGCCGAAGCCGCCCGCGAGCGAGGCGTTGGCCGAGCCGTGCACGGCCGCCACCTCGATCATGCCGGCGAGCCCCGCGCAGGCGCCGCCGAGCGCGGTGAAGCCGACGATCAGACGCCCCACCGGGAGCCCCTGCACCTGTGCCGCCCGCACGTTGCCCCCGGCGATGCGCGCGGCGAAGCCCCAGGTCGTGCGGTCGATCAGCACCCAGGCGGCGATGCAGGCGAGCACGCCCACGGCGAAGCCCCAGTGCACGTCCATGCCGGGCATGTCGCCGATCCGCAGTTGCTCGGCCAGCGGCGCGGTGGAGGGCTTGTTGAGCGAGGCCGGGTCGCGCAGCGGCCCCTCGACGAGATGGTTCATCAGGGCGATGGCGATATAGGCCATCAGGAGGCTCGCGATCGTCTCGTTCACGCCGCGATAGTGGCGCAGCGCGCCCACCGCGCCGATCCAGACCGCCCCCGCGAGCCCGCCCGCCAGCGCGAGAAGGGGAAGACCCACACCCCCGGGCAGGCCCGCGAGAGCGCCCGCGAGCGCGCCGGCGGCCAAGCCGCCGGTCACGATCGCCCCCTCGCCGCCGATGACGACGAGACCGAGCCGTGCGGGTAACGCAACGCAGAGCGCGGCGAGCAGCAGCGGCGCGGCGCGCGACAGGGTGTTCTGCCACGAAAACCATGTGCCGAACCCCGCCTTGTAGACCAGCGAATAGAACTCTGCCGGCGACTTGCCCTGCGTCAGCAGGAACAGCCCGAACACGGCGAGACCGGCGAGCAGCGCGCCGAGGGGGATGACCACCGCCTCCGCCCGGCGGGCCAGCGCGGCCAGCCAGCCGTCGGGTGCCAGCGACGGGCGCAGGCCCGCCCCCATGTCGCGGTCGGTGATCGCCATGACGCCCCCCCTCGGCCCCGGCTCAGGAGGTCGAGCCGACCACGCCCTCGACGAGGTAGTCCATGCTCTCGAGCGCCACGTCGCTCTCCTCGAAGGCCTGCCCCTCGGCGGCGATGACGTTGCCGCGGTTGTCCTTCAGCGGGCCCTCGATGACGGCGAAGCCGCCCTTGAGGATCTCGGCCCTGGTCGCCTCGAACTGGTTGCGCGCGGCGTCCGACACCGCCGGCCCCAGCGGCGACATCTTGACGAAGTTCTCGGCCAGCCCGCCGCGCACGAAGTTGGGGATCGGCTCGCCCGCCATCGTGGCCCTGACCATGTCGGTATAGACCTGCGCCCAGTTCCACTCGGCCCCGGTCAGATACTTGTCGGCGCCCAGCGCCGACTGGTCGGCATGGTAGCCGTTGAGGAACATCCCCCGCGAGGCGGCCGTCTCCATCACCACCTTCGGCCCGTCCACGTGGCAGGTGACCACGTCGCAGCCGGCATCGGCCAGCGCGTTGGTCGCCTCGGCCTCCTTGACGGCAAGCGACCATTCGCCGGTGAAGATCACCTGGCAGGTGATCGACGGGTCCACTGCGCGGGCGCCCAGCAGGTAGGAGTTGATGTTCAGCAGCACCTGCGGGATCGGCTTGGCCGCGACGAAACCGATCTTCCCGGTCTGCGTGGCGTGGCCGGCGGTAATGCCGTTGAGGTACTGCCCCATCCCGATATAGCCAAAATACGAGCCGACGTTCCCGGGGTGAACGCCCTCCTGCCAGAGCCCGCCGCAATGCTGGAAGCGCAGCTCGGGGTATTTCGGCGCGACCTCAAGGATATGCGGGTCGAAATAGCCGAACGAGGTGGGGAAGAGCAGGGTCGTTCCGTCGAAGTTGATCATCGACTCCATCGACTTCTGCACGTCGATGGTCTCGGCCACGTTCTCTTCCTCGACGACGGTGACGCCCTCCATCGCCTTGACGGCGGCGGCACCCTCGGCATGGGCCTGATTGTAGCCGAAATCGTCCTTCGGGCCGACATAGATGAAGCCGACGGTCAGGTTGCCCGAGGCGGCGGCGCGCTGCGGCAGAGGCGCGAGCGCGGCGGCGCCCGCGAGCGCCGCGCCGCCCTTCAGGACGGCACGGCGGGAAAGCGGCGAATGGTTCATGGGTCCGTGTCTCCCGGTCTGGCGGGGCGGCCCGGCGGGCCCCTCGCGATGATTTGCCCGATCACCGTCTCGCGAATCGTGTGCTGCTGTCGTCTGCTAAGTTCGCAGCAGAGTGATGCATGATTTGCACCGCAAGCCGGGAGAGATCGGACCATGCCCCAACGCCACCTTATGCCGCTGGCCTATGTCGACGCGATCGCGCGCGCGGGCTCGATCCGGAAGGCGGCCGACACGCTGTCGATCACCTCGACCGCGCTCAACCGGCGCGTGCTCGCGCTGGAGGAGGAGCTGGGCGTGCCGATCTTCGAGCGGTTGCCGAGGGGCGTGCGGCTGAACACGGCCGGCGAGCTGCTGATCGCGCATATCCGCGCACAGATGTCGGACTTCGAGAAGCTCAAGAGCCAACTCGCCGACCTGGCGGGCGAGCGGCGCGGGCACGTCGCCATCGCCTGCAGCCAGGCGTTGCTGCCCTACTTCCTGCCCGAGCGCATCTCGGCCTACCGGCGGGCGCACCCGGCGGTCACCTTCAGCGTAGCGGTGCGCGACCGGCAGGCGGCCGAGCAGGCCCTGGTCGAGCTGTCGTCCGACATCGCGCTGATCTTCGAGCCCGTGCGCGTGCGCGAGATCCAGGTGCTCATCGCGGTGCGCCAGCAGATCCACGCGGTTATGGCCGCCGATCACCCGCTCGCCGACAGGCCGAGCGTCCGCCTGCGCGACTGCGCGGCCTTTCCCGTCGGCCTGCCCGCCCCGCAATACGGCGTGCGGAACCTGCTCGACACCGCGCTGCTGCGCTCGTCGGTCGAGTTGCCGGTGGCGCTCGAGGCCGACACGTTCGAGTTCCTGCGCCGCTATCCCGGCCACGAGCACCTGATCTCGTTCCAGATCCCGGTCGGCCTGCCTGGGCGGGACGGGCAGGAACGCATCGTCTCGCGCCCCGTGGACACCCGCGACATCCCCGAGGGCTCGCTCTACCTCTGCCAGCTCCGCGGTCGGACTCTCCCGGTCGCTGCAGCGAAGTTCGCCGCCGAAGTCGAGCGCGTCCTCCAGGAGCGCTACTCCTGAGACGCAGACATCCATACCCCGACCAGTCTCACGAAGCCGAAAGCGGCCATTCCGGAGGCGACGCTCCCGCGCTTCCACCGGGGCAGGGCGCAACCGGGGCTGTCGAGCATGGTATTTGCCGAGGGCCGGCAGACACGGCCGCACACCGCGCCACGCTTTTGCCGAGGCTGCCAGCGCGCCCGACGAGATCGCCATGTGCAGGCGGCCTCGGGCCGAAGCGCCCCGTGCAGGCGGAGCACCTCGCCGACCGCCAGCGCGTCAGGCCCAGAAGAGATCGGTCTCGGCTGCGCCTTCCGTCCTTTCGCCCACGAGACGGCTGCGTTTCTCCTGTCCGGCATTGCCGACCATGCCGCCGCCCGCGGCAGCCCTTGGCGTCGCGCGCAGGGCCGCCCTCAGCACCGGGAGACGCCCCCCGCCCCGGCGCGAAAGTGTCGCCCGCGCAGGGCTCGGGGATTGCGAAAGCCCGTGGCGGGGGATATGTCACCCCGCGTGGTCGCATAGCTCAGCTGGATAGAGCGCTACCCTCCGAAGGTAGAGGCCCCAGGTTCGAATCCTGGTGCGACCGCCACAGGGTCTCTCCTGGACCACCATGTGGCGACAGCGCCCTTGTCTTTCGCTTGACCCGATGCCGTGGCGCGCTCTCCTGCTCGGCCGAGAGGGGCGCGGCGGGGGCGGAGGCGCATGATGACGGGGCGGTGCAGGTGCGGCCGGGTGGCGTGGCGGGCGTCGGCCTCGCCCTTCCGCTCGGTTCTCTGCCACTGCGCCGATTGCCGACGCCTGACAGGGGCTTCGCCGGTCGGCTATCTCGGCTTTCCCAAGCCGGTCGTGCGGTGGGAGGCGCGGCGTGCCTTCCGCGCCACCTCGGCCGGCGTGACACGCGGCGCCTGTCCCGCTTGCGGCACCCTTCTCAGTTACATGTGCACGATCTGGCCGGGCGAGCTCTACCTGCACGCGGCCACGCTCGACGACCCGGAAGGCTTCGTGCCCGAGACACATCTGCACCGGGCTGTCCGCGAGGTCGAGGGCACCGGCAAGGGCGACGGGTCGTCGCCGCACGAGGGATCGGGGCCGGCAGCTTCCCCGCGCGACCGGCCCTGAGGTCACCGCGGGGGTCGGGATGCCGGCGCCGTGACCGGGCGCCCCGCCGGGCGCCCCCCGGGCGCCCCGACGGCTGGCCGGTCCCTCAGGTGCGCACGTCCGGCGCCGTGCGGCCGGTGCGGGCGGCGATCCCGGCCAGCGCGTCGGCCGCCGCGATCATCGGTGCGAGTGCCACCTGCGGATCTTCGCCGAAGCGGGCGGGATCGTCGGTGTAGTCCTCGAGGTAGACGCGCAGCGTCGCCCCCGACGTGCCCGTGCCCGACAGGCGGAACACGATCCGCCCGCCGCCCGAGAAGCGCACGCGCAGGCCCTGCGCCTCGGCGCGGGAGCCATCGACAGGGTCGTCATAGGCGAATTCGTCGGCCGCTTCGACCATGCGGCCGCCCCATTCGGTCCCGGCGATGTCGTCGAGTCGCAGCCGCAGATCCTCCATCAGCTTGCCCGCGACCCCGGCATCGAGCCCCTCGTAATCGTGGCGCGAGTAGAAGTCGCGGCCGAATTCGGCCCAATGGTCGGCCATGACCCGGGGCACCGTCTTGCCCGTCGCCGCGAGCAGGTTCAGCCACATCAGCACGGCCCACAGCCCGTCCTTCTCGCGGACATGGGCCGAGCCGGTGCCCGCGCTCTCCTCGCCGCAGAGCGTCACGCGGCCATCGTCGAGCAGGTTACCGAAGAACTTCCAGCCGGTAGGCGTCTCGTAGAAGGCCATGCCCCGCGCCTGCGCCACACGGTCGACCGCGCGGCTCGTCGGCATCGACCGGGCGACGCCCTCGAGCCCGTCGGCGTAGCCCGGGCAGAGATGGGCGTTGGCCGCGAGCACCGCGAGCGAGTCCGACGGGGTGACGTAGGTGTGCGGGCCCACGATCATGTTGCGGTCGCCGTCGCCGTCGGAGGCGGCGCCGAGATCGGGGGCGCCCTCGGCCATCATCGCGTCCATCAGCTCCTTCGCCCAGATCGGGTTCGGGTCGGGGTGCATGCCGCCGAAATCGGGCAGGGGATGACCGTTTACCACGGTGCCTTCGGGCGCGCCGAGCCGCCCCTCCAGGATGGCGCGCGCATAGGGCCCCGTCACCGCGTTCATCGCGTCGTAGCGCATGCGGAAGCCCCCCGCGAAAAGCGCCGCGATGCGGTCGAAGTCGAAGAGCCGTTCCATCAGCGCGGCGTAGTCGGCCACGGGATCGACCACCTCGACCGTCGTCGCGCCGAGGGTCGTCTCGCCAGGGCGCGAGAGGTCGATATCCTGGCTCTCGAGGATCCGGTAGTCGCTGACCCGCATCGAGGCGGCGTGGATGCGCTCGGTCACGTCCTGCGGCGCCGGGCCCCCGTTCGGCGTGTTGAACTTGACGCCGAAATCCTCGTCGGGGCCGCCGGGATTGTGCGAGGCCGACAGGATGATGCCGCCATCGGTGCGGCGCGTGCGGATGAGGTTCGACGCGGCCGGAGTGGAGAGCAGCGCGCCCGCGCCCACGATCACCCGGCGCGCCCCCTGCGCGGCCGCCATCCGCAGGATGACCTGCGCCGCGCGGTCGTTGAAGTAGCGCCCGTCGCCGCCGAGCACGAGCGTCTTGCCCTGCGCGCCGCCGATCCCGTCGAAGATCGCCTGCACGAAATTTTCCAGGTAATGCGGCCCCATGAAGACGCGCGTCTTCTTGCGCAGGCCCGAGGTGCCGGGCTTCTGCCCCTCGATCGGGTCTGTGGCGACCGTGATCACGTCCATCCTTGGCTCCTTTCGTCCTGTCTCGGCCATGAGCGCTGCCGCGCGCCGCAGGCCCGGGCTGCGCGCCGCGTCCTCGGGTGCGAGCGGCAGGCGGCGCCGCCAGTTGGGGTATTCGTCCGTCGTGCCGGGCAGGTTGGGCTGGTCGGCGAGGCCCAGCACATCCTCCATCTGCACTGCCACCAGCCGCGCGGGTGTGCGGCCGAGAAACCGGGCGACATCCTCGTGCGTCGTGCCGCCGATCAGCGCCTCGAAGCCGGCGACATCCGCGCGCCGCTCGGCCGCCGCCTGGCGATGAAACGCAGGGTCCCACCCGTTGATCCGCGCGCGGGCGGCGATGTCGCGCCCCTGTCGCCAGCCCTGCCATGTGGGCAGGTCGTGGGTGCCGAACGAGGCGAGCGCCGCCTCGGGGTAGTCCTCGGCCCGCCTCCAGCCATCCGGGCCCGTCTCGAACTGCGCGACGGCGCAGCCCATCAGCCCGCTGTCGGCCAGAGCCTCGCGCAGGCCTTCGGGCACGTTGCCGAGATCCTCGCCCACGATCAGCGCGCCCGCGCGCGCGGCCTCGAGCCGGGCTATGGCGAGCATGGCGGCGCGGGGCATGGTGACGTAGGCGCCGGGCGCCGCACCCGACGGCACCCAGAACGCACGGTCGAAGCCGAGGATGTGGTCGATCCGCAGAAGCCCCGCGTGGCGGAACTGCGCGGCGAGCGTGTCGGCCAGCGCGGCGAAGCCGGTGTCTTCCAGCGCCGCGGGGATCATCGGCGCGAGGCCCCACGACTGCCCGTCGGGCGAGAAGGCGTCGGGCGGGGCGCCGAGCGAGACGCCGCGGGCGAACAGCTCGGGCTGCGCCCAGGTCTCGGCACCCGCGGGGTGGGTGCCCACCGCGAGGTCGAGGTAGAGGCCGTGGCGCATCGGCCGGGCGGCCTCGGCCGCTGCGTGCAGGGCGGTGTCGGCCCGCCATTGCAGCCAGAGATGGAACGTCACCTCCCGCGCCTCCTGCTCGGCGAAGGCCCCGACTTCGGGGCTGTCGGGGCGCCGGTAGGGGGCGGGCCAGTCGGTCCAGTAGGGGCCGAAGCGGTCCGAGAGCGCCTGGTGCAGGGCGAAGCGGCGCAGCTCGGTGCCCCCCTCGGCCGCGAAGGCGTGGAACGCCTCGGGCAAGGTCCCCGCAGCGTCGAACTCGGCCCGGAGCGCGGCGAAGCGGGCGGGCGCGTCGGCCCGGTAGTCGATCAGCTCGCCCGCCGTCGCGGTCTCGCGCCGCGCGGCAACGTGGAGCGCGTTGAGGCGCCGGCGCGAAGAGGGGGAATAGGGCGAGGCCAGGTCGGGGACCGTCGGGAAGCCCGCATGGACCGGGTTGAGCCCGACGAAATCCGCGCCCGCCTCTGCCAGCGCCGACGCCGCGCGGGCGAGGTCGTCGTAGGCCCCGATGCCGCCCTGCTCCGGCGGGCGCAGGCCGTAGAGCGGCAGCGTCACGCCCCAGCCGCGGTGCGGCAGCGGCAGGGCGGCGGGCGCGGCGATCAGGGGGCAGGCATGGCCGCCCACCTCGAGCCGGTGGCGGCCCAGGGGAAGGGCGGGGAGCGTCACGCTGCCGTCTGCCGCCAGGATGCGCTCGGCGCCGTCCTCGAGCCGCAGGAGGGCGCGCGGCGCGCGGCAGGGCACGTCGGCGCCCGCGCGCCCTGCCTCGATCACCTGCCAGCGGGGCAGCGGGCGCGCGGCCTGTGCCGCCTGCCGTTCTGCGAGATGCTCGCGCGCCTCGGCCGCCGTCTCCACGGTCATTCCCATCGCGGCGAGCAGGGCGCGGGCGGTCTCGGGGGAGGTCTGGCGCAGGGTGCCGGTCTGGTCGCGGTAGGCCGGCTGCACGCCCATCTGTCCGGCGAGCGCCGTCAGCGGGTCCGTCGGAGCGTCCTGCGGGGCCGGGCCGCTCACGGGTCGAGCGCCAGCACGAAGACGGCGACAGACTGGCCCGCCACCCGCACGCTCCCCTCCGCCAGGTCGGAATCGTCCTCGGTCGCCCGGCGCGCAGGCGCGTCGGGCGCGTCGGTGTCGACCGCGCGCAGCCACGAGCGGCCCGGCGTCGCCTCGGGCAGCACCACTTCGCGCGTCTCTGCTCCGGCGTTGAAGACGGCGAAGATCGCCCGCTCGGTCACCGCGTAGGGCGGCGTATTCTGGGCGGTGCGCATCTCGACGCAGACGAGCTGCAGTTCGGGATCGAGCCAGTCGGAGGTGCGCATCGGCCGTCCCTCGGCGCACCACCAGAACAGGTCCGGCTTGCCGTCGACCGCGCGCTCGCCGGAATGCAAGAACAGCTTCTGCCGCAGGATCGGATGCGCGCGGCGAAAGGCGATCATCCGCGCGCAGAAGCGCAGGAAGTCGTCGTCGGCCCCCTCCCAGTCGATCCAGCTCGTCTCGTTGTCCTGCGCGTAGGCGTTGTTGTTGCCCGATTGCGTGTGGCCCAGCTCGTCGCCGGCGAGGATCATCGGCGTGCCCTGCGAGAGCAGGAGCGTGGCCATCATCGCGCGCTTGCGCCAGGCGCGGGCGGCACGAATGCCGTCGTCCTCGGTCGGCCCCTCGTGGCCCATGTTGTCCGAGAAATTCTCGGAATGGCCGTCGCGGTTGTCCTCGCCGTTGTCCTCGTTGTGCTTGTGGGCGTAGCTGACCACGTCCTGCAGGGTGAAGCCGTCATGCGCGGTCAGGAAGTTGACCGAGGCCGTGGCCGCGCGCCCCGAATGGTCGAACTGCCGCGCCGAGCCGGTCAGCCGGTCGGCAAGGTCGGGCGCGCGGCCCGGATCGCCTCGCCAGAAGCGGCGCACGCCGTCGCGGAACCTGTCGTTCCACTCGCAGAAGGGCGGCGGGAAGGCGCCCAGCTGGTAGCCGCCGGGGCCCACGTCCCACGGCTCGGCGATCAGCTTGACGCGCGACAGCGTCGGATCCTGCCGGATCGCGTCGAAGAAGGCGGCGCCCTGATCGTAGCCGCCGCCGTGACGCAGGTCGCGGCGGCCGAGCGTCGTGGCGAGGTCGAACCGGAAGCCGTCGACGCCCATCACCTCGACCCAGTAGCGCAAGCTGTCCATCACCAGGCGCAGCACCATCGGGTGGTCGATGTTCATGGTGTTCCCGGTGCCGGTGTCGTCGATGTAGTAGCGCCGGTCCTCGTGCAGGCGGTAGTAGCTGGCGTTGTCGAGCCCGCGAAAGCTCAGCGTCGGCCCCAGCTGGTTGCCCTCGCCGGTGTGGTTGTAGACCACGTCGAGCAGCACCTCGATGCCGGCGCCGTGCAGCCGGTCGACCATCTGGCGGAACTCGGCGATGTCCGATCCGCTCATGTAGCGGGTATCGGGCGCGAAGAAGCCGAGGGACTGGTAGCCCCAGTAATTCGTCAGCCCGAGATCGTGCAGGAAGCGGTCGGTGACGAAGGCGTGGACGGGCAGCAGCTCCACCGCCGTGATGCCGAGACGGGTGAAGTGCTCCAGCATCGGGTCGGAGGCGAGCGCGGTGTAGGTGCCGGGCGCCGGAACGGAGGGGTGCCGCATCGTCAGCCCCTTGACATGCGCCTCGTAGACGATGGTCGCGGCGAGCGGCGTCTCGGGGGCGGGCGGCGGAGCGTGCTCGGGCAGGGGGGGCGGCACGGCCACGCATTTGGGCATGAAGGCCGCGCTGTCGCGCCGGTCGTAGCCCAGATCGGCCGAGCCCGAGCCCACCGTGTAGCCCATCAGCGCGTCGTCCCAGTTCGGCTCGCCGGTGAGGCGGCGGGCATAGGGGTCGATCACCAGCTTGTTGGGGTTGAAGCGGTGCCCCTCGTCGGGGCGGTAGGGCCCGTGCACCCTCAGCCCGTAGAGCTGGCCGGGGGCAAGGCCGGGGACGTAGCCGAACCACACATCGCCCTCGCGCTCGGGCAGGGCGAGGCGCTGCGTCTCGCGGCCAGTGGCGTCGAAGAGACACAGCTCGATCCTCGTGGCGTGGGCCGAGAAGACCGCGAGGTTCGCCCCGTCCTCGTCGAGCGTCAGCCCCATGGGCCAGGCCCGCCCTGCCGTGACGGCGTAGCGGCGCCCGGACCCGGGCGGGGTGAGATCGTCGATCATGCGCGGTGCCTTCGCGCCCGCGCCGCGCCGGAGGCGCCGCGGCGGGCGCCGCCGGCGCGGCGCCCGGACAGGCGGCCAAGGGGGCACCTTGCGCGGGGCGCCCGGAGAGAGGGGTGAGACGCTGTCGTCACGAAACCTCGGGGCTGTGGCGGTCGGTCGGTTGCATGGCTGCTACCGATAACGGCTCCTGTTGCGAGGGGAAACCGGTCAGGAGAGCGCGGGCGCCAGACGTGGGGCGCCGCGCTCAGGCGGCTTCCGAGGAGACGCCCGCGATCTCTTGATAGAGCGCGGCATACTCCGCCGCGGAGGGCCCCCAGCCCACGGGATGGGCCATCGCGGCGCGCGCCACCTGCTCCCACGCCGCCGCGTCCTCCCACAGGTCGCAGAGCCGGCCGAAACCCTCGGCGAGAGAGGCCGCGCTGCCTGGCTCCACGAGAAAGCCCGTGCCCGCGCCGACCGCGCGCGCGGCGTGGTTGGCCTCGATCACCGTGTCGGCCAAGCCGCCGGTGCGGGCCACGAGCGGCAGGGTGCCGTAGCGCAGCCCGTACATCTGCGTCAGGCCGCAGGGTTCGAAGCGCGACGGCACAGCGATGGCGTCGGCCCCGGCCATCAGCCGGTGGGCGAAATCCTCGTCGTAGCCGATTTTCACCGCCACGCGCGGATGCGCGGCGCCGAGCGCGGCGAACCGCTGCTCGATCTCGGGCGCGCCCGAGCCGAGAAGCGCGAACTGCCCGCCCCGGGCCAGCATGGCCGGCAGCGCCTCGGCCATCAGGTCGAAGCCCTTCTGCTCGGTCAGCCGGCTGACGGCGATGACGAGCGGCCCGGGGGCGCTCGGGTCGAGGCCCGTCTCGGCGATCAGCGCGCGACGGTTCGCGGCCTTTCCTGCCGGGGCGTCGTAGCGCTCTGCGATGCGGCGGTCGGTCCGCGGGTTCCAAAGGTGCTCGTCGATGCCGTTGAGGATGCCGCGCATGGCACCGCCGCGGGCGCGGATCACCCCGTCGAGCCCCATCCCGAACTGCGGCGTGGCCAGCTCCCGGGCATAGGTGGGCGAGACGGTGGTAAGCCGGTCGGCCGTAACGAGACCCGCCTTGAGCTGGCTGATCCGCCCGTAGAACTCGAAGCCCTCGGGCGTATAGCCGGCCGGGTCGAGCCTCAGCGTGCCCATCAGCGCGGGGTCGGCGTTGCCCGTGAAGGCGATGTTGTGGACGGTCAGCACCGAGGCTGCCCCGCCGCCCATCTGGCGCAGATAGGTGGGCGCGAGGCCGGCCTGCCAGTCGTGGCAGTGCAGAACCTGCGGCCGCCATCCGCCCGCGCCCGCCCGCGCCACGAAGGCCGCCACCCACGACAGCGCGGCGAAGCGCTGCGGGTTGTCGGCCCAGTCGCGCCCGTCGGGCGCCATGTAGGGGCCACCCGCGCGATCGTAGAGGTGCGGTGCGTCGAGCACGTAGAGGGGCAGCCCCTCGGCCTCGCCCAGCAGAAGCCGGGCGGGGCCGCCGAACAGATCCTCCTCCTCGGCCACCGTGGCGTGGGGGCCGAGCGCGGCGATCACCGGCTCGTAGCCCGGCAGGAGCACCCGCATGTCGACGCCGTGCACGGCGAGCGCCGCGGGCAGGGCGCCGACCACGTCGGCGAGGCCCCCGGTCTTGACGAAGGGCACGCATTCGGATGCGACCGACAGAACGCGCATGGCGTCTCTCCCCTGGCTGCGCCCCCGCATTTCCGACTGCGCTTATTCCAGAGCGGCGGCCCGCGCGTCCAGCATCTTCTGCGTGATGAGCGTCACGCCCCCGTCGGAGACGCGGAACCACCTCGCGTCGTCCTCGGGATCCTCGCCCACCACGAGGCCACGGGGGATGCGCACGCCCCGGTCGATCACGACGTTGCGCAGCCGTGCGTGCCGCTCCACCTCGACGTAGGGCAGCACCACGGCGTGATCGAGCACCGCATAGCTGTTCGTGTGCACCATGGTGAACAGGAGCGAGTTGCGCACTTCGGTGCCCGAGATGATGCAGCCGCCCGACACCATGGAGGAGACGGCAGAACCGCGGCGGGTCTCTTCGTCATGGATGAACTTGGCGGGCGGCACGCTTTCGGAATAGGTCCAGATCGGCCACGACTTGTCCCACAGGTCGAGTTCGGGGGTGAAGTCGGTCAGGTCGATGTTGGCCTTCCAGTAGGCGTCGATCGTGCCCACGTCGCGCCAGTAGGCGGCGGTGTCGGGCGAGGCGCGCACGCAGCTTTCCTCGAAGCGATGGGCCTGCGCGTGACCCTCGCGGACGATCCGGGGGATGATGTCCTTGCCGAAATCGTGCTCGGAGGTCTCGTCGTCCATGTCCTCGAGCAGCAACTCGCGCAAAAACGACCACTTGAAGACATAGATGCCCATCGACGCGAGCGTGCGATCGGGATCGTCGGGCAGCCCCGGCGGGGCGGCGGGCTTTTCGAGGAAGCCCTTGACTCGGCCGGTCGCGTCGACGTCCATCACCCCGAAGGCGTTGGCCTCTTCCCGCGGGACGGTCAAGCACCCCACGGTCACGTCGGCGCCGCTGTCCGCGTGCGCCTGCAGCATGATCTCGTAGTCCATCTTGTAGATGTGGTCGCCCGCGACGATGAGGATGTAGTCGATGTCGTAGCTGTCGACGATGTCGATGTTCTGCGCCACGGCGTCTGCGGTGCCGCGATACCAGCGATGGTCCTCGGTGCGCTGCGAGGCGGGCAGGATGTCGAGATACTCGTTGCGCTCGGCGCGAAAGAAGTTCCAGCCGCGCTGGCAGTGCCGGATGAGCGAATGCGCCTTGTACTGCGTGGCGATGGCCATCTTGCGGATGCCCGAGTTGAGCGCGTTCGACAGCGCGAAGTCGATGATCCGGGTCTTGCCGCCGAAATAGACCGCCGGCTTCGCGCGGTTGTCGGTGAGCTCCTTGAGCCGCGAGCCGCGTCCTCCCGCGAGGACGAACGCCATGGACCGGGCCGCCAGGCGCTGCCTGCGTGGCGTCATGCTACCTCCCTTCGGGGCCGCCTCCGTGCCTCCGTCGAGATCCAGTCAATCAGACCTGAGACGCGGTGGCTACCCTTGCGGGAGGGTCCCGCCGGGCAAATTCCTTGCAGAAGGAATTTGCAAGAGCCTTCATCAAGGCTCTTGCAGCGCGTCGGAGGAGACGGCGGGCCCTATTCGGCCGCCGCGCGCAGGGGGTCGGGCGCGTCGATCAGGGGCTCGGCGCCCCAGACATCGGCCATGTAGCCGCGGATCGTCCGGTCGGACGAGAACCAGCCCGAGCGCGCGGTGTTGAGTGCCGCCATTCGCGTCCAGGCGGCACGATCTGCGAAGGCGGCGTCCACCTCGCGGCTCTTCTCCCAGTAGGATGCGAAGTCGGAGCAGACGAGGAACCAGTCGTGCCCGCGCAGGTTCTCCACGACCGCCGCGTGCTGCGCCGTGTCGCCGCCCGAGAACGTGCCTTCCTCGATTGCGGCGAGCGCGCGGGCGAGGCGCGGATCCGCGGCGATGGCCTGAGCCGCGTGGTCCGTCACCTTGCGCCGCTCGAGGACTTCGGGCGCGGTCATCCCGAAGAGGAAGAAGTTCTCGGCGCCCACCCGCTCGCGGATCTCGACATTGGCGCCGTCGAGCGTGCCGATCGTCGGCGCGCCGTTCAGCGCGAACTTCATGTTGCCGGTGCCGCTTGCCTCCTTGCCCGCCGTCGAGATCTGCTGCGACAGGTCGGCGGCGGGGATCAACCGCTCGGCCAGCGTGACGTTGTAGTTGGCCGGGTAGACGATCCGGAGCAGGTCGCGTGTCACCGGGTCGGCGTTGACCACCGCGGCCACGTCGTTGATCAGGTGGATGATCTGCTTGGCCATGACGTAGCCCGGCGCGGCCTTGCCGCCGAAGATCTTGACCCGCGGCGTCCAGCCGGCGTTCGGCGCGTCGCGCATCTCCTGCCACAGCGCGATCGCCTCGAGGATGTTGAGGTGCTGGCGCTTGTATTCGTGGATGCGCTTGATCTGGACGTCGAACATCGCGTCGGGATCGACGCGAACGCCCTCGGCGCGGTTCAGCCACTCGGCCAGATCGGCCTTGTTGGCGCGCTTGGCGGCGGCGAAGGCGTCGAGGAAAGCGGGATCGTCCACGTGCGATTCGAGATCGGACAGCCGCTCGAGATCGTCCACCCATCCGTCGCCGATCCGCTCGGTCACGAGCTGCGACAGGCGCGGGTTGGCCGACCAGACCCAGCGGCGCGGCGTCACCCCGTTCGTCTCGTTCACGATCCGGTCGGGGTGCAGGCGGTGCAGGTCGGCGAAGACCGTCTGCTTCATCAGGTCGGTGTGAAGCGCCGAAACGCCGTTGACCCGGTGCGCCATGACGAAGCTGAGGTCGCCCATGTGCACCTGCCCGTCGCCGGTGATGCGGGCCTTGCGGTCGGGATGCTCGGCCGCGTGCGCCGCGTCGATCCGTTCGATGATCTCGAGGTGGCGCGGCAGCAGCCTGCCCATCAGGTCTTCCGACCACGTCTCGAGCGCCTCGGGCAGGAGCGTGTGGTTGGTGTAGGACAGCGTGGCCCGCGCCGTCTCGACGGCGGTGTCGAAGTCCATCCCGCGCTCGTCGGAGAGCAGGCGCACCAGCTCCGGGCCGGCGATGGCAGGGTGCGTGTCGTTGAGCTGGATGGCGACCTTGCGGGGCAGGTCGCGCAGGTCGTCGTACTCGCTCTCGAAGCGGCGGACGATATCGGCGAGCGAGGCGGCGGTGAAGAAGAACTCCTGCTTCAGCCGCAGCTCGCGGCCCTTGTCGGTCGTGTCGTCGGGGTAGAGCACGCGGCTGATGGTGCGCGCCAGCGCCTCGGGTTCGGCCGCGGCGGCGTACTCGCCCGCGTTGAACCGCGCGAGGTCGAAGGCGCGCAGCGGCTTGGCTTCCCACAGGCGCAGGGTGTTGGCCCAGCGGCCGCGCCAGCCGAGGATGGGGGTGTCGTGGGCCGACGCGATGACGTGCTCGGCAGGCACCCAGGCGGGGCGCCCCCCCTCGCCCGGCACCACCGCGCCGCCGAATCCGATGCGATAGGCCGCCTCGGGGCGTTCGAACTCCCAGGCATGCGGCTGGCGCAGCCAGTCTTCCGGCTCCTCCACCTGGCGGCCGTCGTCGAAGCTCTGGCGGAACAGCCCGTGCTCGTAGCGGATTCCGTAGCCATGGGCGGGCACGCCGATGGTCGACAGGCTCTCGAGGAAGCAGGCGGCCAGCCGGCCGAGGCCACCGTTGCCGAGCGCGGCGTCGGGCTCGTCGGCCATCACCTGGTCGAGATCGGCGCCGAGCGCCGCCATCGCCCCCTGCGCCGCCTCGCCCAGGCCAAGGTTCTGGATCGCGTCTTCCAGCAGGCGGCCGATCAGGAACTCCATCGACAGGTAGTAGACGCGCTTGCCGCGCTCCGCATAGGCCTTGCGCGTGGCGCCGATCCACGGGTCGACGATGCGATCGCGCACCGCGTAGGACAACGCCATGCGCCAGTCCCACAGGGTGGCGTGGCGCACGTCCTTGCCGAGACCGTAGACGAGGTGGCGCTCGATATCGGCCTTCAGGTCGGCCGCGGTCGGGGCCGGGGTTTCGGCTCTGGCGGTCATCTCGGTCGCTCCGGGTCTGTCGCGGCGCTGTTGCGCGGCGGTGTCTCTTGGGTCGGCCGTGCCCGGCCCAGCCCCCCCGTGGGGCCGGCAGGCGGCGCGGCGATGCGATGTTGGCGCCAACATTTGGACAAGGCCGGGCGGCGGTGCAACCGTCCCCCGCCGCGCCGATGCAGATTGCCGCGCCGGTCAAGCACCGTGCGCGAGGGGGGGCGCGGCCAGCTTCCCCGCCAGTGTTGCCGATGCACTATTTGCAACCGGCCCGCGGGCAGGAATGCGGCAGAGGCGGGCAGAACGCGAAACGGCGCGGCCGTCGGAACAGGGCCGGGCGACGCGGTCGCGCGGCCCCCGAATCGGGCCCGGCACGGAGCTCAGTCGACCGGCAGGCCGCTCGGCACCGTATCGGGCCGGCCCATCGGCCGCGTCCCGGCGGTCGCGCCGGTCAGCGCCTCGAGAAAGGCCACGATCTGCGCGATTTCCTCCTCCGTCCGGGGCGGAAGATCGATGTCGCGCGCTGCCGCGTGGCGGGCGGTCTCCAGCCGGTCGTCACGCACCACGAAGTCGATGGGCGCGAGCCACGGCGCGTCCGGCAGCCGTGCCGTCTCGGGGCGCCACGCCGCGCGGGCCCCCTCGGGGTCGAGGTGATGGCGCACCATGCCTTCGAGCGTCGGGTAGGCGCCGTTGTGCCCGTAGGGCGCGGTGAGCGCCACGTTCCTCAGCGCCGGCGTGCGGAATCGGTAGGCGTCCTCCAGCCGGTTCGACTCCGCCATCCGGCCCACGTCGCGCACCATCGGGTCCCACTGGCGGGTTCGGCCGGGGCCGAATTGCGGCAGGCCGAGCGCGCGGAAACGCTGATCGGTCAGGAGCGGGCCGGAATGGCACCCGGCGCAGCCGGCCTCGCCGTAGAACAGGCGCATCCCGGCCTCCTGCTCCGGGTCGAGCGCCTTGGCGTCGCCCGCGAGGTAGCGGTCGAACGGGCTGTCGTGGTTGCGCCACTCGGCACGGATGAAGTGCGACAGCGCCGTGGCGATCTCGACGATGCTCACCTGCGCGGGCGCGTCGATCCGCTCGAAGGCCGCGACGAATGCCGCGCCGTAGGCCGGGATCGTCCGCACCCGCTTGGCCAGGATCGGCCAGCCGTAATCGACCCGGTCGTGGACCGCCCCGATCACCTCGTTCTCGCCGGTATTCCCCGCCATCTCGAACTGCGATGCCATCGGCAGGAGCGCCTGCGCAGCGACGATGTCGGGCAGCCCCTGCGGCAGCCATTCCTGCGCGGGCGAGTTGAAGCCGTTGCCGTAGAGATCCGACACTTCCAGCCGGCCGTCGTGGAACAGCACGCGGATGTCGCGGTGCCCGAGGTTCCACAGGGCCTGCGCGTTGCGGGGGATCCGCTTGGCAATGCGGCTCTCGCCGATGCCGGCGCTCCGCGCGGGCCCGACGCCGGTGCCGCCCTCCCCGATACCGAGCGACAGACCGTCCGTGCCGGCATGATCGTGGTGATGGCACGTCCCGCACGAGATGTTGCGGTTGCCCGAGAGGATCTTGTCGTAGAACAGCAGCCGCCCGATCTCGGCCTTGGCCGGGTCGACCGGGAGGAAATCGGCATCGGTCAGCGGCGCGGGCAGGGGGTGTTCGAGGCCTCCGTCGGGGGGGGCTGGCCCGGTTGCATGGGCCGCCACGGCAGCTAGGCTCGCAGCGAGCGCCGGGCCCAGACCCAGACCCCGGAGGAGACCATGCGCCGACGACTCGCCGCCGCCCTGCTGTTTCTCGCCCTCGCCGCGCCCGCCGTGGCCGAGCTGGAGGAGGCGCGCGACCTGATGGAGGAGGGGCGCTTCGAAGAGGCGCGCGCGGCGCTCTGGCCTGCCGCCCGCTCCGGCAACGCCGAGGCGGAGGAACTGATCGGCGTGATGTACGCCCTCGGCCTCGGAGTGGAGCGCGACGACGCCCGCGCGTTCGAATGGTACCTGCGGTCGGCGATGAAAGGGCATGCAGGCGCCCAATCCGGCGTCGGCTGGTATTACGAGGTGGGACGCGGCCTGCCCGCCCCCGACCTCGTGCGCGCCTACATGTGGTATGCGCTCTCCGCGATCGGCGGCGATCCCGACGCGGCGATCAGCCTCGAACAGGTTCAACAGAAGATGACGCCGGAACAGATCGCCAAGGCTCATGTGCTGATCGACGACTACCGCGTCTGGATGTACCCGTTTCGCTAGAGCGTAGCGCGGCGCAAAAGTCTTCGAAAGACTTTTGCAAATTCCTTTCTCCAAGGAATTTGCGGCCGGCCCCGGCGGGAACAGCGGTGCCACCGTCGCGTTGATCGCGCGGCACGGGGGAGATCATGACCTTCACGCACGTCTACGTCCGCTTCGAGCGGGCGATAGCCTTTCTGATCCTGCTCGGCATGGTCGTGGTGATCGGCCTGACGCTCTACGCCTTCGCCCTGCGGCTGTGGCAGGTGACGGGGGCGCTGCCGGGAGACCTGAGCTACGCCGTGTTCCAGTCGCTGTTCGACCGGGTCCTCGCGACGATCATCGCCCTCGAGATCGCGCATTCGATCCGCGAGATGGTGAGCGGGCGGCACGCGCGGGCGCAGCTGCGCACTGTGATCGTGATCGGCATGCTGGCGGTGGTGCGCAAGCTCGTCGTGCTCGATGTCGAGAACACGTCGGGGCTGTTCCTCGCCGGCCTCGCCGCAGTGATCCTGGCACTCGGCGTGACGTTTGCGCTCGTCACCACCTTCGGGGCGCAGAGCGAGCCGCCCGCCGCGCCCGGGGCGGCCGACGACTGACAGGGGCCGGCCGACGCACTCGGGCGACAGCGCCTGGCGCGATTGCGCCGGTTCGAGGCCATGGCGTGACGGGTTGCATCCGCGGCGGCCGAAACCTGGCCGGGTCCCCCGACAGTACGCGGACCGCCGTGCTGCGGTCGCCGTCGCGCAGTCCTCGGGGGCCCTCACGCTCGAGCGCTTTCTGCGATACGGGCCGAGCCGGGGCTGCCCTCTGCCCCGCCGCTCTGGAACCCTGCCGCTTCCGCCCGAACAGGTGCGGGAGGCTTCCTGCCGGTCGGCACCAGTCCGGAATCGTGATTCCGAAGGCTGGGCTGCCGGGAAACGGCGGCACAGGGGCTGCGCACATCCGCCGCCCGCTCACGCTCCACCGCGCGGAAGCGGACGACGGCCTCGTGCAGAACGCCGCGGAAACCGCTCGGCGGCTTCTGCCATCGGGAGGCGGCGCAAGGACGAGCCCCTGCGCCGCACCGGCCCGCACCGGCCCGCACCGGCCCGCACCGGCCCGCACCGGGCCGACTCGACCCCAACCGGGGTGGGGCGGGCCTCAGTTCAGCTCGTCGGAATAGGCCTCTTCCAGTTCGGCCTCGGCCTCGGCCACGGCCTCCTGCATG
This sequence comes from Rhodovulum sp. 12E13, assembly GCF_003340565.1. Lineage (GTDB taxonomy): Bacteria > Pseudomonadota > Alphaproteobacteria > Rhodobacterales > Rhodobacteraceae > HLUCCA09. Next base: position 51,879 of record NZ_QPLK01000011.1, read on the forward strand.
GCGGCGAGCACCTCTTCGCCGCCCTCGACGTTCTGGGCGAACCAGTCGTAGACCGGCGCCGCCGCCTCGGCGAAGGCCGCCTTTTCCTCGGGCGTGGGCACGTAGATTTCGCCGCCGCCGGCCACGAACTCCTCGTAGGCGGGGATCGACTTGCGCTTGGGGCTCGCGAAGGTCGCCTGCTGGAGCTGGTAGAAGCCGTCGACCACCACGCGGCGCAGCTCCTCGGGCATCGACATGAACACCTCGTTGTTCATGAACCACAGCGCGCCCATGTAGGCGTGCCCGTCGAGCGTCAGATACTGCAGCCCGGCATCGGGAAACTTCATGCCCATGATGTCGGTGATGCCGTTCTTGGTGCCGTCGACGACGCCCGTCTGGAGCGAGGTGAAGAGCTCCGGCCACGGGATCGGCGTCGGCGCGGCGCCGAGCGCGCTCACCAGCTCCTGCGGCAGGTCGGCGACGACGGTGCGCATCTTCATGCCCTCGAGGTCGGCCGGGCCGCGCACGGTCTGCTGCGTGTTGGCGAAGTTGCGCCAGCCGCCGGTGTTGCCCACCGTCATCAGCCGCACGGCGCCGCCCGAATCCTCCATCACCTTGTCCTGCAGCAGGTTGACGAGCGGGCTGTCGACGTCGAGCACCGCTTCGGCCACCCGGTCGTCGGCCATCAGGTAGGGAAGGTCGAAGACCTGGACGTAGGGAAAGATGCCCGACACGCCGCCCGAGGTGGAGATGTAGATGTCGATCGAGCCGTCGGCGATGCCCTGCAGGCACTCCGCGCCGTTCGAGCACAGCTGCGTGCCCATGAAGATCTCGACCTCGATCGCGCCGTTCGAGGCGCTTTCGACGAAGTTCTCGAAGACGATGAGGCCGTCGTAATCCTCGTCGTTCTCGTTCGAGTTGGCGGTGGCGCGGAGCGTGTACTCCTGCGCCGTGGCGGCGAGCGGCGCGCCCGTCAGCATGGTGGCGGCCAGGAGCGCGCCGGTGACCTTCTTGAGCATGAGATACCTCCCTTTTGGCATTCAGGTCATGGGGTGACGAACCCGGTCAGCCGGGGAATCGTCATGGAGATGGCGGGAACGAAGGTGATGAGGAAGATCACCACGATTTCCACCGCGAGGAACGGCAGGATGGCCTTGGAGATGGTTTCGACCCGCTCCTTCGAGACGGACGAGGCCACGAACAGCACCAGCCCCATCGGCGGCGTGGCCAGGCCCACCGTCAGGTTCACCGACATGATGATGGCGAAGTGCACCGGGTGCACGCCCATCTCGACGAAGATGGGCCCCAGGATCGGGCCGAGGATGATGATCGCCGGGCCCGCGTCGAGGAACATGCCCACGATGAACAGCAGGATGTTGATGAGAAACAGCAGGACGAGCGGGTTTTCCGACAGGCCGAGGATGATCTCTGCCAGCATCTGCGGCGCCATCGACAGAGAGACCACCGTCTTGAACGACACCGCCGCGCCGACGAGCAGCAGCACCGTGGCCGAGGCCATGGCCGAGCGCGCCAGCACCGGCCCGAGATCGGCGATCTTCATCGAGCGCAGGATGAAGAACGACACGATCAGCGCATAGGCCACCGCGATGGCCGAGGCCTCGGTGGGGGTGAACACGCCCACCACGATGCCCCCGAGGATCAGGATCGGCGTCTGCAGCGGCGCCACGGCCTTCTTGCAGACGATGCGGAAATCGGGATCGACCCGCTTGCGGTAGGCCATCAGAGCCATGTGCACCGCGACGAGGCAGACGGCGAATGTCGCCCAGCCGACCCAGGCCGCCTGCGGGGCGGCGGTGCCGTCCGCCATCACCCGCTCCGAGGTGATGCCGGTGACGCCGGTGAAGATCACGTAGAGCAGGCCGCCGAGGTTGAGCCGCAGGAGCAGGAAGCTCACCCAGTACTCGACGCGGCTGATCTCCTGGTTCCTGTGAACGATCCGCTCGGCCTTGGGCAGGTCGTAGCGGTCCGCCAGCAGGCGGACCATCACCATCAGCCCCACCCCCACCAGGATGCCCGGCACGATGCCGGCGAGAAACAGAGCGGCGACCGACTCGCCCATCACGTAGGCGTAGATGATCATGATCCCCGAGGGAGGGATGATCGGACCGATGACAGAGCTCGCCGCCGTGATCGCGGCAGCGAAGCGGCGGGTATAGCCGTTCTTCTCCATCGCCGGGATCAGGGTGGAGCCGAGCGCCGAGGTGTCGGCCACGGCCGAGCCCGACAGCCCGGCGAACAGCATCGACGACAGGATGTTGACGTGCGCCAGCCCGCCCCGCAGGTGCCCCATGAAGGCCTGGCTGAACTCCACGAGCCGCACGGTGATGCCGCCGCGGTTCATGATCTCGCCCGCCAGCATGAAGAACGGCAGCGCCATGAGGGGGAAGCTGTCCATCCCGTTGTAGAGGTTGCGGTAGAGCAGCACGAGGTCGCGGCTCGCGCCGTCGAGCAGCAGCAGCGAGCCGGGCGCGAGCAGCAGCGCGAAGAAGACCGGCAGGCCCAGCATCAGCAGGACGAGGAAGACGGGCAGGAACCAGATCAGCATCACTCGGCCTCCGGCAGGTCGGTCTGCTGAAGCTCCGGCAGGTCGGCCGCGCCCAGGAGCGTCGCCACCTGGCGCAGGATCAGCTCGACATTGACGAGGATCAGCAACCAGAGCCCCACCAGCAGCGAGGCCATCATCCAGCTCCGCGGCACCCGGAACCACTCGTCGAAGGTGATCGAGGTCGGCACCCAGAGCGAGGCGGTGGCGAAGGTGCCGCCGAAGCCCGTGACCTCGTTCCAGCCGATGCGCGCGGCGAAGACGAGCACGCCGAGCGACAGCGCCAGCAGCACCAGCGACAGCAGCGCGCCCGCCGCCCGCGGCAGCGCCCGTTCGAGCATGTCGATGGCGACGAAGCCGCCCCTCCGGTAGGCCATCGGCGCGATCAGCCCCGTCATCCACAGCATGAAGAACCGCGCCGCCTCGTCGGGCCAGGGCAGGGCGTCGTTGAGAACGTAGCGAAAGAACACCTGGGCGAGGATCACGCCGACCATCACGGCCAGCGCCGCCACGGCGAGCGCCCTCCCCAGTCGCAGTAGAAGGTCGTTGACGACCTTGAGGGCGCGGATCGGCCCCAGCAACACGCCCATCGGCGCTTCCTCCCTGACCGGGCCGGTTTGTCCGGCCCCCTTTGTCGTCGCCGTTCCCCGGCGCTCGAGTGTCGCGGCTCACCTGCCGCGCGTAAAGTCCCGTTCGGCGAATCCGCCATACGCCCCGCCGACGAAGAGAAGCGGCGCGCCGGGCGCGCGGGCGACGTGCTCGACGAGGCCCAGGACGATGGTGTGGTCGCCCGCGCCGTGGGCGGCGTGATGCGTGCAGTCGAGCCGCGTCACCGCGCCGGGCAGGGCAGGGGCGCCGGTCTCGCCGGCCTGCCAGTCGACCCCGCTCCAGTCGCGCCCGTCGCGGGCGAAGGCGCGCGCCATGGGCAGCTGGCCTTCGGCGAGGATGTGGACGGAAAAGCCGTGCGCGGCCACGAAGGGGTCGTGCCGAGACGAGGCGATGGCCGGCGACCACAGCACAAGCGGCGGGTCGAGCGAGACGGAGGAAAAGCTGTTGGCGGTCATCGCCAGCGGCTGCCCCTCGTCGATGCAGGTGACGATGGTCACGCCCGTGCCGAACGCGCCGAGGGCATCGCGAAATGCGCGCGCCGTCTCCGGTCCGGGGCGGAAGCTGTCCATCGGCGGTCCTTTCGATCCGTCGGGCATGGTCGGCCTCAGGGCACTTCGTGGCCGAGCGCGGCCGTATAGAGAGCGAACCAGGTCTGCCTGTCCATCTCGACGTCGAGCGCGTCGGCGATGCGGGCGATCCGGCCGAGATTGTTGGTGCCGAGCACCGGCAGGATGCCGGAGGGGTGGCGCAAGAGCCAGGCGACCGCGACCGCCGCGATGTCGACGCCGTGGGCCTCGGCGACGCGCTTCAGCTCGCCGTCGAGGGCCACGTTTGCGCCCGACATGAGCGCGCCGCCTCCGAGCGGCGACCACGCCATGGGGGGCAGGCCGAGGCGCTGGAGATGGGCGATCTGGCCATCCGTGAACGGAGCATGGCGGGCGAGGCTGATCTCGATCTGGTTGGTGACGAGCCTCGCCTCCATCGCCGATTGCAGCAGGTCGAAATCCCACGGCAGGAAGTTCGACACGCCCACGGCGCGCGCCTTGCCCGAGGCCACGGCGCGGTCGAGCGCGGCGCCGGTCTCGCGGTGATCCATCAGCGGGTCCTGCCGGTGGATCAGCAGCAGGTCGACATGGTCGGTCCCCATGTCGGCCAGCGACTGGTCGAGCGAGGCGGCGATATGGGCTGCCGAGGTGTCGTAGTGCTTCACCCGGGCGCCCGCGTGGCGGCCCGCGGGCGCCACGATATCGCACTTGGTGATGATCTCGATCCGGTCGCGCAGGCCCGGCGCCGCCCTGAGCGCCGCGCCGAACACCGCTTCCGCCGTGTAGCCGCCGTAGATGTCGGCCTGGTCGATCGTGGTGATGCCCTGTTCGAGGCACGCCTCGACCTTGGCCTGGACGTGGGCGGGCGAGGTATCGTCGTCGTCGGTCAGCCGCCACATCCCGTACACGAGGCGCGAAAACGACAGGCCGTCGGTCAGCTGCACACGCTCCATCGGCATCACTTGCGCTCCCCGACACCGAGGGGGGTGGCCGGCGTCTTGGCCGGCACGCGGCCGTAGGCCTGGGGCAGCGAGACGGTCTTCATGTTGGGCAGGATCCTCTGTCCGGCATGCTTGCATTCGTCGAGATGGGGGTAGCCCGAGAAGATGAAGGCGCGAATGCCCATCTTCCGGTACTCCTCGATCTGCGACATGACCTGATCGGTCGATCCGACAAGGGCCGCGCCGCAGCCCGAGCGTGCGCGGCCGATCCCAGTCCACAGATGCGGCTCGACGTAGCCGAACTCGTCGGCGAGCTCGCGCGCGCGGCTCTGATGCGACACGCCGAGCGAGGAGCTGTCATGCGCCCGGTCGCGGATCAGCCGGCCGTATTCGTCGTCGAGCTGGCTCACGAGTTCTTCGGCATACTCCTTGGCCTCGGCCTCGGTGTCGCGCACGATCATGTGCACCCGCAGGCCGTAGTCGAGTGTTCTGTCATACTTTTCAGCCACCTGGTTCACGGCCTTCATGCGCTCGGCGAGCATGTCCTGCGTCTCGGGCCACATCAGGTAGACGTCGCAATGCTGGCCGCACAACTCCAGCGCGTGGGGCGAGTAGCCGCCGAAATAGAGCAGCGGGCCGCCGGTCTGGTAGGGCTTGGCCGGATCGGCCCAGATCCCTTTGAAGTCATATATTTCGCCGGTGTAGTTGATCTCGTCCCGCGTCCATGCCTGCTTGAGGATCTCCACCACTTCGCGCGAGCGCTGGTAGCGATAGGCGCTGTCGGCGGTCTCGCCGGGGAAGTCCGACGAGATCACGTTGAGCGTGAGCCGCCCCTCGAGCATGTGGTCGAGCGTGGCAACGGTGCGGGCGAGCATGATCGGTTGCATCTCGCCGCAGCGGATCGCGGCGAGCATGTTGATCCGGTCCGTCACCTGGCTGCCGGCGGCCACGAACGACAGCGTGTCCTGCCCCACCTGGTAGGACGAGGGGCACAGGATGTTGCGAAAGCCCTGGCGCTCGGCCTCTTTCAGGATCGACGAGCAGTGCGCCCACGACGAGCGAAGATCGCCCTCGGGCACGCCCAGATGGCGATAGTCGTCGGAACACAGGGCGGCGAACCACGAGACTTCGGCGCCATCGAGATCGGCAGAGGTGACGGGAACGATGGTCATGTCGGGCGGCGGTCCTTCCGGTCGTGCGAATCTGTCGCGTGCTGCGAGTCGGGGGTTGCGTAGCACCCGCCTTGATGTAGATCAATCGTGTATCAATTGCCCGCCGACTCAGCCCTCATGCACCCACCGCCCCCGCCCGAGCCCGCGTCAGCTGCCGCCCCGCTCTACGCGGTGGTGGAACGGCACCTGATGCGCGAGATCATGGCGGGCCGGCTCGCCGACGGCGCGCGCCTGCCGCCCGAGCGCGACATGGCGGCCTCCTTCGGCGTGGCGGTCGGCACCCTGCGAAAGGCGCTCGCCGCGCTCGAGGAGCGCGGGCTTCTCGAACGGCGGCACGGCTCGGGCAATTACATCAGGGCCGGGCAAGACGTGGCCGGCATCTACGCCTTCTTCCGGCTGGAAAAGCCCGGCGGCGGCGGCGTGCCCTCGGCCCGCATCCTCGACCTGCGCCGCACCGCGAAGCCGGCGGGCGCCCCCGAGTTCGGCCCGGGCGACGAGGCGCAGCGCATCCGCCGGCTGCGTCTGCTCGACGATGCGCCGGCGGCGCTCGAAGAGATATGGATCGACGCATCCCGCCTGCCCGACCTGACGCCGGCGATGCTCGAGGCGCCGCTCTACCACGCCCTCAGGCGGGCCGTGGGCCTGTGGATCGCGGCCGCCGAGGACAGGGTGGGGCTGGGGCGCGTGCCCGAATGGGCGCCGGCCGATTTCGGGCAGGGGGCCGGCGCCCCGTGCCCCTGCGTGCAGAGGATCGGCCGCGCGCAGGACGGCGCGGCGGTGGAATACTCGCTGACATGGATCGACCCCGAACAGGCGGTCTACGTCCAGCGGATCACATGAGGACAGGCATGGACACAGTGAACTACGGCGTGATCGGCACCGGCATGATGGGCCAGGAGCACCTGCGCAATCTCGCGCTTGTGCCGGGGGCGCGCGTCGCGGCGATCCTCGAACCCGACGCCGAGCAGCGCGCCCGCGCGCTCGCCATCGTGCCGGCCGCGCAGGTCTGCGAGGGGCTGGCCGAGCTGCTGGCGGTGGAAGACCTCGACGCGCTGGTGATCGCCTCGCCCAATCACCTGCACGTCAGTCAGCTCGAGGAAATCGCCGCCCGCCGCCCGCTGCCGCTGCTGGTGGAGAAGCCGCTCTACACATGCGCGGCCGACGTGCCCCGTCTGCTGGCGTTCGAGGCGGCCTATCCCGCCCCCGTCTGGGTGGCCATGGAGTATCGCTACATGCCCCCCATCGCGACCTTTCTCGAGGCGCTGGAACACGCCACCGGCGGGGTGAAGATGCTGACCGTGCGCGAGCATCGCTTTCCGTTTCTCGACAAGGTCGGCAACTGGAACCGCTTCAACCGGACGTCGGGCGGCACGCTGGTCGAGAAGTGCTGTCACTTCTTCGACCTGATGCGGCTGGCACTGGCCGACGAGCCTGTGCGGGTGATGGCGAGCGCGGGGCAGGCGGTGAACCATCTCGACGAGCGCTACGGCGACCGGGTGCCGGACGTGTGGGACAATGCCTACGTGGTCGTGGAGTTCGCCAGAGGCGCCCGCGCGATGCTCGAGCTGTGCATGTTCGCCGAAGGCTCGCGCTACCAGGAGGAGCTGTCGGCGGTGGGACCGGCAGGCAAGATCGAGGCGCTGGTGCCGGGGCCGTCGCGCTTCTGGCCGTCGCATCTTGGCCCCGCGCCCGTGCCGCGCGTCATCGTCAGCCCGCGCGAGCCCAAGGGCCCGCAGGTTGTCGAGAGTCCGGTGGACCCGACGCTGCTCGAGGCCGGCGACCACAACGGCTCGACCTTCTACCAGCATGTGAGGTTCAACGCGGCGGTGCGGGGCGAAGGCCCGGTCGAGGTAAGCCTGCGCGACGGCTGGGCGGCGGTGGCCATCGGGCTCGCCGCGCAGGAGGCGGCGGAGCGCGGCGAGGTGATCGCCCTGTCAGAAGTGCCCTTCTCGCCGGCTGCCGGAGCGCCGGCCGGCCAGCGCGCGGCGGTGCCGGCCGTGCCCTGACGGTCGCCCGGGCCTATCCGCCCGCCGGCAGCTCGACCGGGCGGTGGCGCGACTGCGCGTCGGGCCCGGGGAACCGCGCCTCGGAGCGGCTCACCGGCGTGTCGGCGGACCCGCCCCCGCCAGTGGGTGTGCACGCGGCCAGCGCGGCGAGCGTTGCAAGGGCCATGATGACTCGCATTGGGCGTCTCCCTTTCCGATCGGACAACGCCCGAACGCGCCGGGGCGACCGACGTTTCCGCCGGGCCGGTCACGCCTGCGTGGGGTCGCCCCTCAGATCCGCCCGCTGGCCGACAGCATCACGGCGATCGGGCGCGTCCCCTCGATCTCGGAGAGCACGAGCACGAGGCTCGCCGTCATCGGCACCGCGAGCAGCGCGCCCGGCACGCCCCAGAGCGCGCTCCAGAACGCGAGCGCGAGGAGCACGACGAAGGGCGAGAGGTTGAAGGCCCGCCCCATCATCCGCGGCTCCATCCACGCGCCGACGAACATCTGCGCGGCGGTCAGCGACACGAGCACCACCCCGGTCATCCACAGCGTGCCGAACTGCGCGAGCGACAGCAGGACGGGAAAGATCACGCCGACGACGGAGCCCAGATAGGGAATGTAGTTGAGGAACGCGATCAGCACCGCCCAGAACAGCGCGAACTCGATTCCGAGCACCAGCATGATGACAAACGAGATCGCGCCGAGGATGACGTTGATCACCGTCTTGACGAAAAGGTAGGTGCCGATCCGGTCGTTGATGCGAACGAGGATCGACAGCGCCCGGTCGCCGGCCTCCGCCCCGCCCATGGCGATCATCACCTTCTGCGCCATCGTTCCCCGCTCGGCCATGAAGAAGCTGGCGTAGAGCACGACGAGAAACAGCGTTACCCCGAAGCCCTGGATCGAGAGCAGCGTGGGCGCCAGCAGGCCGCGCACGTCGATCTGGTCGATGGTGGCGCGGCGCAGGTTGGCCCAGGTCGGCTGATCCTCAATGCCCAGAAGGCTCGCCGCCCGCGTCACCAGCGCCTCCAGGTTGCTCTCGTAGCGCGGCAGGACGGCGACGACCTGAGTGAGGTTGTTGATGACGAGCACGAACAGCCCGACCACGGCAGCGGTGAAGCCCGCGAGGATCAGCGCGCGCCGCGCCCAGGCCGGCAGCCGGCCAAGGAGGGGGACGGCCTGCATGCTCGCCGCGGCGGTGGAGATGACGTAGACCGAGATGATGGCGGCGATCACCGGCAGCAGGACCGGCCGGCCGACCCAGAGAAGCCAGCCGATCATCAGGGCGAGGGCCGTGGCGTATGTGGCGTTGCGCATGGGGCTTTCGGCTCGGCTAGGCTCGCACGTGTCTTGGGTGGCCGGCGGCCGGGTGTCAACGCGGCGGCGCCGCTCCTACCCGCTGCCGGTGGCGGCGCCGGAGCGGGTGCGGCGGGGGCCGAAGAGGCAGGCAAGGGCGAGTATCGCGCCCGAGACGACGGCGATCATGCCCGCGGCGCTCACCGCGTGGGGGTGGCCGAGCCAGAGCGGGCCGTAGCCTGCCAGCACGTAGCCGGCGACCGCCGAAAGCGTCGCAAAGGCGACCGACCAGGCCACCTGCACCTCCAGCCGGTCGGTCATCAGGCGGGCGGCGGCAGGCGGGCAGATGAACATCGCGATCACGATGATCGAGCCGACCGCGTCGAACGCCGCCACCGCCGCGAGCGCCGCCGTCGCCACGAGGCCGAGGCCGATGGCGCCCACCGGCAGGCCGAGCCCGCGGGCGAACCCTTCGTCGAAGGTCGAGATCCTGAGCCACCGCCAGAACAGCGCCGTCAGCGCCACCACCACCGCGCAGGCCGCCGCGATGCGCGGCAGCTCGGGCGGCAGGCCCGCAAGCGCGGCGGGGTCGGCGAGCGAGGCCCAGCCTGTCGCGTCGAGCCAGACGAGCGACTCGAGGTTGCCCATCAGGGCATGCTCCACGTCGAGATGGACGCTGGAGGTGTCGGACCGTTCGAGCAGCAGCACGCCGGCCGCGAAGAGCGTGGTGAAGGTCACGCCCATGGCCGCGCCCGGCTCGATCCGCCCCAGGCGACGGATGACCTCGATCAGCACGACGGCGACCAGCGCCGCGCCGCCCGCGCCGACGAGCATGGGCAGCGCGGCGACGGTGCCGGTGACGAGGAACGCCACGACGATGCCGGGCAGCACGACATGGCTGATCGCGTCGCCGATCAGCGCCTGCCGCCGCAGGATCAGGAAGTTGCCGGGCAGCGCGCAGGCGATGGCCGCGAGCGTGCCGATCAGGATCGGCGGCAACGAGAACTGGACGAACTCGGCCCCCATCACGCCATGCCCCCGACCGGCATGGGCGGGCCGAGCCGCCGGTCGAACTCGGCGATCTCGTCGGCGGTGAAGACCGCGTCGATGGGGGTCAATCCGTCGTAGCGGCCGGTCAGCGCCGCGTCTCGGTGGATCTCGCGCGCCACCTCCCACCGCTTCTCGTCGCGGGCAATGCGGGCGGCCTCGGCCCGGCCCGCCTCGGTCGCCACCCCGTCGCGGCGCAGCAGCCCCTCGGCCACGAGCACGCGGATGGTGTAGGGCTCGAGGATCGGCTCGCTGCGCGCCAGCGCGAGGAGGCCCTGCCGCCGGTGCACCCGCGCCTGGAAGCGGCGCTGGCGCAGCATCGCCGCCAGCACGCCGCGCGCCGGCGCGAACAGGAGCGACAGCGCGAAGAGCGCGGCGGCGACCAGCACGATGATCGGCCCCGTGGGCAGGGCGGGCGCGGAGGCCGAGATCGCCGCACCGAGATAGCCCGACGCGCCGCCGAGGGCCGCCGCGCCCCACACCATGCGGCCCGAGCGCTCGGTCCAGAATCGGGCGGTGACGGGCGGGATGATCAGCAGCGCCACGATCAGGACGAGACCCACGAGCTTGAGCCCGATCACCGTGACGCCCATCACGAGCGCCATCATGGCAAGGTCGACGCGGCGCACGTCCGTTCCGGTGGCGGCGGCGTATTCGGCATCGAAGGCCACCAGCGTCATCGGCCGGCGCAGTGCCCAGACGAGGGCCACCGCCACCGCCCCGCCCACGGCGATCATCGCGGCGTCGGAAAAGAGCATGCCCGCCGTCGCGCCCAGCAGGAAATCCTCGAGACCCGCCTGCCGTCCGGCCGACATCGTCTGGATCAGGGTCAGGATCACGATGCCCAGCCCGAAGAAGACCGACAGCACCGCGCCGATCGCGGCATCCTCCGGCAGGCGGGTGCGGCGTGTCATCCACTCCACCGCGAGCAGCCCGACCCAGGCGCTCAGCGCCGAACCCGCGAGCAGGCCCGCGAGCGCGCGCCCGTCGCCGCCGAGCGCCACCATCGCGACGAAGGCGAGGCCGACGCCCGGCAGCGTGGCGTGGGCCACGGCGTCGGATACCAGCGCGCGCTTGCGCAGCACGAGGAAGGTGCCCGCCGCGCCGGAGGCGACGCCGAGCAGCGCGGCGCCGATCCCGACCAGGGCTGCGTTGTAGCCGGCCTGGAGCAGCAGGGCGGAGATCAGGGTGTCCATCGCGCGGCCCTCGCGTCAGGCGGTGGCGAGGATCAGGCTGTCCATGTGCGTGGCGGCGAGGCGGCCGCCATAGGTCGCATCGAGCGCCTCTGCGGTGAACGCCGTCTCGACCGGGCCCTCGGCCACGGGGCGGACATTGAGCATCAGCACGTGCTCGAAATAGCGCGTGACGGTCGACAGGTCGTGGTGGACGGCCACGACCGCGCGCCCTTCGTCGCGCAGGGCCTTGAGCACGTCGATGATCGCCCGCTCGGTGGCGGCGTCGACGCCCGCGAAGGGCTCGTCGAGCAGGTAGAGATCGGCCCCCTGCGCGAGCGCCCGGGCGAGGAACACGCGCTGCTGCTGCCCGCCCGAAAGCTCGCCGATCTGGCGGCCTTCGAAATCGGCCATGCCGACGCGGCCGAGGCAGGCGCGCACCGTGCGCCGGTGGGCGCCCGTGACCCGGCCGAGCAGGCCCATGCGGCGATAGAGCCCCATCAGAACGACGTCGCCCGCGGTCGCGGGGAAATCCCAGTCGACGCTCGCGCGCTGGGGGACGTAGGCGATGCGCTCGCGCGCCTCCGCCACCGGCCTGCCGAAGGCCGTGACCTCGCCGGAGACGCGCGGGATCACCCCGAGCGCCGCCTTGAGCAGGGTCGACTTGCCCGCGCCGTTCGGCCCGACGATGGCGCTCATCGTGCGCGCGGGAAAGGTGGCATCGGCCGAGAACACCGCGGGCGTCTGCCCGTAGGAGACCGTGAGCCCCCGGATCGCGAGGGCGGCCTCGGGGCCGGGGGCGGCCTCTGCGGCGCGCCCTTCGTGGCTGGCGAGCTTCAGGCTGGCCGGTGGGGTCACGCGGGTCTCCTTCTCAGTTGAGCATGTCCTGCATGCCGCGGGCGGGCGCCTCGCCGCCCAGTGCGCGGGCGACGGTGGTGGCGTTGTGGTCGATCATGCCGAGATAGGTTCCCTCGTAGGTGCCGGGTTCCCCCATCGCGTCGGAAAAGAGCTCGCCGCCGATCTCGACATCGTGGCCTGCGGCCGCCGCGCCCTCGACCAGCGCGCGGATGTTGCGGTCGCTGACCGAGGTCTCGACGAAGACGGCGCGCACGTTGCGCTCCACCAGGAGGTCGACGAGCTCCGCTATGCGCTGCAGGCCGGCCTCGCTCTCGGTCGAGATGCCCTGGATGCCGATGACCTCGAAGCCGTAGGCCGAGCCGAAATAGTTGAAGGCGTCGTGCGAGGTGAGCAGCACGCGGGCGTCTGCCGGCACCGAGGCGAGCACCTGCGTGGTATAGGTGGCCAGCTGTTCCAGCTCTTCGAGATGGGCGTCGGCGTTGGCGGAAAAGGCGGCCTCGTGCTCGGGGGCGACCTCGATCATCGCGTCGCGCACGCGGGTGACGACACGCGCCCAGAGATTGGGATTCATCCAGACATGCGGGTCGAACTTGTCGTCGTAATCGTCGTGCCCGATCAGCAGGTTGCGCGGCAGGTCCTCGGCTACCGCAACCACTGGCCGTCGCTCGGCGAGATCGAGCAGGAAGCCCTCGAGCTGCGCCTCGAGGTAGAGGCCGTGCCACAGCACGAGATCGGCCTGCGCCATGGCGACGATGTCGGTGCGGGTCTGGCGGTAGGAATGGGGATCGACCCCCGGGCCCATCAGCGCCTGCACCTCGACGAGATCGCCCCCCACCTCGCTTGCGGCGTCGGCGATCATGCCGGTGGTGGCGACGACGCTCAGCCGCTCCTGGGCGAACGCGGCGTGGGCGGGCAGGACCAGCGCCGCGAGGGCGGCGAGGAAGGAACGCTTGGTGAGTGTCATGCGGAATCGCTCCTGGAAAGGGGTGGCCGCGGTGCGCTCGCGTTGGACGTGATATTGAGAAGCGTTCTCAGGAAGTCAAGGGCTTTGCGAGCGGTTCGCAACTGGCCTGGCGCCGGCGCGGCCGGCATCGGCGGAATTTGCGTATTTGGAACAGAAAGAAGCCGGGCGCGGGCGGCCGGACGGGTGGCTCAGGACCCCGTGGTGGTGTCGTTGCGACCGGTGTTGCGAGGGAGCCGGTCGGCCTCGTTCAGCAGGTCGCGGACCTCTTGGTCGTCGAGCTGGTGGAAGTCGCGGAAATGGGCGCCGACACCGCGGAACGGCTCGGGCGTGACGAGGGCGAGGGCGCGGTCGACCTCGCCGCGAATCGCCAAGAGCGCGTCGGGCGCGGCCACCGGCACGGCCAGGGTGAGGCTGCGCGGCCCCTGGCGGCGGAGCGCGCGCAGGGCGGTTCGCATCGTGGCGCCGGTGGCGATGCCGTCGTCGACCACGATGACGTCGCGGCCCGTGACGTCGACGGGGGAGCGGCCATCGAGCCAGGCGGCGCGGCGGCGCGCGATCTCGCGCAACTGCTCGTCCCGGGCCGTTGCGAGCTCGGACGTGCTCATGCCCGTGGCGCGCACGATCTCGTCGTTGACGACCATCTGGGGCGCGTCGCCGTCGACCACGGCCGCGGCGGCCAGTTCGGGCTGCCCCGGCACGCCGATCTTGCGCACGAGCACCAGATCGAGCGGCGCGCCGAGAGCGCTCGCGATCTCGAGCGCGACGGGAACGCCGCCGCGGGGCAGGGCGAGCAGCACCGGGTCGGGGCGCTCGGCGGCGCTCTCGGCGAGGGCGTCGGCCAGCGCCGCTCCCGCGACGCGGCGGTTGGCGAAGACGTGCTGCATCGGGTCGTTCCGTGGTCGCGGCCCCCGGGCCAGGAGGTAAAACGGGGAATAGCATACCATTGCACGGCCGCCGAGACGAGGGGGGCGGAACGGCGGCGGCGCCGGCGAAGGCGGTCGGCTCACGCCTGCGCGGCGAGATCGCCCGGCGTGTCGATGTCGCGCAGGGCCTCCGGCGGGGCGGGCACATGCTGCGCGGGCGGTAGGCCGGCGAGCAGCGGGCGCGCGCCGCGGTCGCCGGTCGCCCCCAGCAGGGCGTCGAAGAGGGCGGCGGGAAAGCAGGCCGGCGGCAGGGCGCGGAGGCCGTCGCTCGCCGCGGCGGCCTCGGTCGCGGTGGCGCGGGCGGCGACCGTGCGCAGCAGGTCGGGCGTGACGCCCGGCATGTCTGCGAGCGCGACGAGGGCGGAAGGGGCGCCAAGCCGCCGTGCCTCGGCCACGCCGGCGCGCAGGCTGTCGGATTGCTCGGGGTCGGGCCGGTCGGGCGAGACGAGGTGGAAGCCGGGCAACAGGGCCGCGACATCGGGGCTGGTCGTGACGGCGATCAGGGGGGCGAGGCCCGAGGCGCGCAGCGCCTCGGCCGCGTGGGTCACGAGAGGGCGCCCGCGGAAGGCGGCGAGCAGCTTGTTCTGCGCCCCGAAGCGGCGCGAGGCGCCGGCAGCGAGCAGGATGGCGGCGGTCACGCCGGGGCGCTGGCGGGCGCGGCGGGCGCCATGGCGCAGGCCAGCACCTCGGCCAGCACCGACACCGCGAGCGTGCCGGCATCGCGCGCCGAGGGGATCAGGCCGACGGGCCCGTGCAGCCGCGCGCGGGCCTCGGCGCCCACGCCCATCCCCTCGAGCATCAGCAGGCGGGCGTCGCGGGCGCGCTGCGAGCCCTGGGCGCCGATGTAGAAGGCGGGCGTGTCGAGCGCGCCGGCGAGGATCGGCGGCTCCCAGTCGTGGTCGTGGAAGAACAGCACGACCGCGGTGCGGTGGTCGGCGGCGAGGTCGTCCGGAAAGCCCGGCATCGTCAGTGCCCGGGTCTCGCAGCCGGCTGCCGCGCCGTCGGCCAGGGTCTCGTCGTCGGGCGAGAGAAGCAGGTTGGGATAGCCCGCCGACTGGACGAGCGCGGCGAAGGTGCTCGCCTCCGGCCCCTTGCCGAAGACGAGGAAGCGCACGGCCGGCTCGAAACGCACCCGCAGAAGGTCATCTTCGCGGCCCGTCGCGCCGCTCCCGGCCACGCGCATCGCGCCGCTGCCCATGTCGATCTCCAGCGTGCAGGGGCGGCGGGCGGCGCGGTTGTCGGCGACCTGCGCGAGCACATCGCGATCGGGGCGGGGCAGCAGCAGGATGTCGAGGCCCCCGCCGCAGGGCAGCTGGATGTCGGCGAAGGGCGAGCCGCGGCCGTAGCGGATCGTCTCGGGCCGCCCCGTGCCCGCGACGCGCATGGCGTGCAGCGCGATGTCGTTCTCGATGCAGCCCGACGAGAGGGTGCCGGCGCGCTCCGTCTCGGAGAGGACCGTCATCATCGCGCCCACGGGGCGATAGGACGGCCCCTCGACGCCCGCGATGATCGCGAGCGTGGCGCCCTCGGGCGCGGCGAGCAGGGCGGCGAGCGGATCGCGCGCCGACATCCTCTCGAGCGTATCGGTCCGGGTCAGAATGGCGGTCGTCCTTTTGCCCGATAGATGCCGTCTGCCGCGCCCCGCGGCAAGGGGTGGCCGAAGAGCGGCACGCGGATGGACAGGGCGGGCCGGTCAAACTACCCCTAGGGGCTGACATGACGAGGGGGGAGAGCGCATGACCGGCGTGCCCGGCAGCATCGACGAGACCATCGGCCTGCTCGAGGGGCAGAACTATGTCTGCGGCCGCGGCCTCGGCACGGTGACCTTCCTCGCGCTGACCCTCGGCAAGCCCTTGTTCCTCGAGGGCGAGGCGGGCGTCGGCAAGACCGAGATCGCCAAGGCGCTGGCCGCGGCGCTCGGCCGCCGGCTGATCCGCCTGCAATGCTACGAGGGGCTGGATGCAGCCTCTGCGATCTACGAGTGGAACTTCGCCGCGCAGATGGTGGCGATCCGCACCGCCGAGGCCGCGGGCGAGGCCGACCGCTCGACGCTGCAGCGCGAGCTGTTCTCGGCCGACTACCTGATCCGCCGCCCGCTGCTCGACGCGCTCGAGCCCCACGCCGAGGGCCCGCCCGTGCTGCTGATCGACGAGATCGACCGGACAGACGAGCCGTTCGAGGCGTTCCTGCTCGAGGTGCTGTCGGACTTCCAGGTGACGATCCCCGAGATCGGCCCGGTGCGGGCCGAGGAGGCGCCCATCGTGGTGCTGACCTCGAACCGCACCCGCGAGGTGCACGACGCGCTCAAGCGCCGCTGCCTCTACCACTGGGTCGACTACCCCGCCTTCGACCGCGAGCTGGCGATCCTGCGCGCCCGGGTGCCCGAGGCGGAAGAGCGGCTGTCGGCCGAGGTGGTGGCCTTCGTCCATGGCTTGCGCGGCGAGGACCTGTTCAAGGCGCCGGGCGTGGCCGAGGCAATCGACTGGGCGCGCTGCCTCGTGGCGCTCGACGCTGTGGCGCTCTCGCCCGAGATGGTGACCGACACGATGGGCGCCGTGCTGAAATACCAGGACGACATCGCCCGCCTTGCCGGGGCCGAGACGACACGGCTCCTGGACGAGGCGAAGGGTCGGCTGTCGGAGCGCGCGTGACGGGGGCGCCGCAGGGCCAGGCGCGGGCCGGGGCCGAGGGGCGCCTCGTCGAGAACATCGTGCATTTCGCGCGGGCGCTGCGCAAGGCGGGCGTGCGGGTCGGGCCGGCGCAGGTCGAGACGGCGCTCCGCGCGGTCGAGGCTGCGGGCTTCACCCGGCGCGACGATTTCTATCACGTTCTTCGGGCGACGATGGTGAGCCGGGCCGAGCAGCTCGAGGTGTTCCACCAGGTCTTCGCGCTGTTCTGGCGCGACCCCGACCTGATCGCACAGATGATCCACATGATGTCGCCGCAGATGCGCGACGACACCGCGCCCAAGGCCCGCGACGCCGGCCATCGCCGCGCAGCCGAGGCGCTTGGCGACCCGCCCGCGCGCCCGCCGCGCAAGGAGCAGACCGAGGTGGAGATGCGCGCGCTGATGACCGCCTCGGAGCGGGCGGTGCTGCGGGGGCGCGACTTCGAGCAGATGAGCGGGGCCGAGTTGCGCGAGGCCGAGGCGGCGATCCGCGCGCTCGATCTCGACCTGCCTCCGCTCGCCACCCGCCGGGCGCGGCCCGCTCCCCGCGGCCGGCCCGACCCGCGCGCGACGCTCCGGCAGGCGATGCGGCGGGGCGGCGAGGTGCAGCGGCTGGCCCGCCGCGCGCCCGAGCCGCGCCCCCCCGACCTCGTGACGCTCTGCGACATCTCGGGCTCGATGTCGGTCTATTCGCGGATGCTCCTTCGGTTCCTCCATGCTCTCGCCCATGCCGAGCACAGGCGATGGGGAAAGGTGCATGCCTTCACCTTCGGCACGGCGCTCACCAATGTCTCCCGCGCGCTGGCGCGGGCAGAGCCCGACGCCGCGCTGGCCGCCATCGGGCAGGAGGCGCGCGACTGGGAGGGGGGCACGCGGATCGGCGCGGCGCTCGCCCGGTTCAACCGCGACTGGTCGCGGCGGGTGCTGGGGCGGGGAGCCGTCGTGCTGCTCATCACCGACGGGCTGGAGCGGGGCGAGACGGACAGGCTCGCGGCCGAGGCCGAGCGGCTGCACCTGTCGTGCCGGCGGCTGATCTGGCTCAACCCGCTCCTGCGGTGGGAGGGCTTCGCGCCGAAGGCGGCGGGCATCCGGGCGCTCATGCCCCATGTCGACGCGTTCCACGCCTGCCACTCGCTCGACAGCCTCGCCGACCTGACGGCCGTTCTGGGCGGCGCGGAAGGCGGCGCGCGCAGGCGCGACATGCAAGCGCAGGCCACGCCGCTCGCCTGACGGGCAAGGCCGGGCCGGGCGGGGCGGCCTGCGAAACATCTTGCGCCGCTGCGTTGTGCCGCTAGGCTCGCCGGCAAGGGCCGCGAGTGTCCGCGGGGAGGACCGCATCCATGCCAGCCACGGGCGATCCACGGATCGGCACGGGGTGCCTTCGGGCAGCCGTGCCGCCGGCGCCCTGCATTCCCTCCCCCGACGGCGGCCTGCGGCCGGCCTGAACGGCCGGCCGCGAGGGCGAAGGTATCCAGCGGGCGCCATGCGGCCCGCCAGAGAGGGAGGGACCCGATGACCAAGGTCACCATGACCGTGAACGGCAAGGCGCAGACGCGCGACGTGCCCGACACGACGCTTCTGTCGGATTTTCTGCGCGAGGAACTGCGGCTGACCGGCACGCATGTGGGCTGCGACACCAGCCAGTGCGGCGCCTGCGTGGTGCATGTCGACGGGCGCGCGGTGAAGGCGTGCACCGCGCTCGCCGTCGCGCTCGACGGGGCCGAGGTGACCACGATCGAGGGCGTGGCGCAGGGCAAGGAGCTGCACCCGATGCAGGTCGCCTTCAACGACCATCACGGCCTTCAGTGCGGCTTCTGCACGCCCGGCATGATCATGACCGGGATCGACATGGTCGAGCGCTACAAGGCGTCGGGGCTGCCCCTGACCGAAGAGGCGATCCGCCACGAGCTCGAGGGCAACATCTGCCGCTGCACGGGCTACCACAACATCGTGCGCGCCATCGAGGACGCCGCACAGAAGATGCAGGCGGCCCCGGCCGCCGCCGCCGAGTGAGGGAGGCAAGCCAATGACCGACGGGATCGGCGCACGCGCCAAGCGCAAGGAAGACAGACGGTTCACCACCGGCAAGGGCAAGTATACCGACGACATCCGCGTCGAGAACCAGGCCTATGCCGCCTTCGTCCGCTGCCCGGTGGCCCATGCCCGGATCAACGGGATCGACGCCTCGGCCGCGCTGGCGATGGAGGGCGTGATCGCCGTCCATACTGGCCCCGAGCTGAAGGCCGACGGGATCGGCGACCTGATCGCCGGCTGGGCCATCACCTCGAAGGACGGCTCTCCGATGAAGACGGGCGTCTGGAGCCCGCTCGTCACCG
The DNA here is from genome assembly GCF_003340565.1 of Rhodovulum sp. 12E13. Classification (GTDB taxonomy): domain Bacteria; phylum Pseudomonadota; class Alphaproteobacteria; order Rhodobacterales; family Rhodobacteraceae; genus HLUCCA09. The sequence continues at coordinate 70,943 of NZ_QPLK01000011.1, forward strand.
AATACGGCCGCTACGTCGGCGACGCGATCGCCATCGTCGTGGCCGAGACGCAGGCGCAGGCCCGCGCCGCGGCGGAGGCCGTCGAGGTCGATTTCGAGGAGCTGCCCGCGGTGGTGGTCGCCGACAAGGCTCTGGAGGAGGGCGCCGCGCAGGTGCACGAGAACGTCCCCGGCAACCTGATCTACACCTGGGAGCTGGGCGACGAGGCCAGGACCGATGCGGCGATGGCCAATGCCTCGCATGTCACCGAGCTCGACATCGTCAACAACCGGTTGTCGCCCAACGCGATGGAGCCACGCTCGGCCGTGGCCGTCTATGACGAGGCCGAGGACCATTACACCCTCTACACCACCAGCCAGAACCCGCACGTCGCGCGGCTGGTGCTGTCGGCCTTCTACAACGTCGCGCCCGAGCACAAGCTGCGGGTGATCGCCCCCGACGTGGGCGGCGGCTTCGGCTCCAAGATCTACATCTACCCCGAAGAGATCGCCTGCCTCTGGGCCTCGATGAAGACCGGCCGGTCGGTCAAGTGGACGTCGGAGCGCGGCGAAGCCTTCCTGACCGACGCGCATGGCCGCGATCATGTGACGAAGGCGAAGATGGGCTTCGACAACGAGGGCCGCATCGTCGCCTTCCACGTCGACACGATCGCCAATCTGGGCGCTTACGCCTCGCTCTTTGCCACCGTGACGCCGACCTACCTCTACGGCACGCTGTGGTCGGGGCAATACGACATCCCGGCGATCTACGGCACGGTCCGGGCGGTCCACACGAACACCGTGCCCGTCGACGCCTATCGCGGCGCGGGCCGGCCCGAGGCCACCTACATGATCGAACGGATGATGGAGGTGGCCGCCCGCGAGATGCGGATGGACCCGGCCGAACTGCGCCGCAGGAACTTCATCCGCGAGTTCCCCTACCAGACGCAGGTGATCCTGGCCTACGACTCGGGCGATTTCGACGCCATCCTCGACAAGGCGCAGAAGGCGGCCGACGTGGCCGGCTTCCCCGAGCGCCGGGCCGAGGCGGAGGCGCGCGGCAAGCTGCGGGGCCTCGGCTACTCCACCTTCATCGAGGCCTGCGGTCTCGCGCCCTCGGCCGCGGTCGGCTCGCTCGGCGCGGGCGTGGGCCTGTGGGAGAGCGCCGAGGTGCGGGTGAACCCGGTCGGCACGGTCGAGATCCTGACCGGCGCGCACAGCCACGGGCAGGGCCACGAGACGACCTTCGCCCAGCTGGTCTCCGACCGCTTCGGCGTGCCCATCGACAACGTGCAGATCGTCCACGGCGACACCGACAAGGTGCAGTTCGGCATGGGCACCTACGGCTCGCGCTCGGGGCCCGTGGGGATGTCGGCCGTGATGAAGGCGCTCGACAAGGTCGAGGCGAAGGCCAAGAAGATCGCCGCCCACACGCTCGAGGCGTCCGAGGACGACCTCGTGATCGAGAACGGCGAGGTGAAGGTCGCCGGCACCGACCGGAAGATGGGGTGGCACGAGGTGGCGCTCGCGGCCTACACCGCCCACAACCTGCCCGAGGGGCTGGAGCCGGGGCTGAAGGAGGGGGCGTTCTTCGATCCCGTCAACTTCTCGTTCCCCTCCGGCGCGCTGATCTGCGAGGTCGAGGTCGACCCCGAGACCGGCGTGACCGAGGTCGTGCAGTTCACCGCGGCCGACGATTTCGGCACGATCATCAACCCGATGATCGTCGAGGGGCAGGTGCATGGCGGCGTCACGCAGGGCATAGGGCAGGCGCTGCTGGAACGGGTCGTCTACGACGAGGACGGCCAGCTCGTGACGGGCAGCTACATGGATTACTGCATGCCGCGGGCCGACGACGTGCCGTCCTACGTGCTCGACCACCACTCGACGCCCTCGCCCAACAACCCGCTGGGGCTGAAGGGCTGCGGCGAGGCCGGCGCCATCGGGGCACCGCCCGCTGTCATCAACGCGATCACCGACGCGATCGGAACCGACGATCTGCAGATGCCGGCCACGCCGATGGCGGTCTGGCAGGCGCTGGCCTGGGCGCGCAGCCCGGTCGCCGCGGAATGAGGAGAGGCTGACATGTATCCCACGACCTACCACAAGCCCGCCAGCCTGTCCGACGCGGCGGCCGCGCTCTCGGCCTCGGACGAGGCGATGGTGCTCGCCGGCGGCCAGACCCTGCTGCCCACGATGAAGCAGCGCCTCGCCTCGCCCTCGGCGCTGGTCGACATCCGGGCCATTCCCGAGCTCAGGGGCATCACCGTGTCGGGGGCGACCGTCACCATCGGCGCCGCGACGACCCATGCCGAAGTGGCGGGGCATCAGGGGGTGCAGCAGACGATCCCCGCGCTCGCCTGCCTCGCGGCCGGCATCGGCGACCCGGCGGTGCGCCACATGGGCACGATCGGCGGCTCGGTCGCCAACAACGACCCCGCGGCCGACTACCCGGCCGCGGTGCTCGGCCTCGGCGCGACGGTGGTGACCAGCACGCGCGAGATCGCGGCCGACGACTTCTTCGAGGGGATGTTCGCGACAGCGCTCGAGGAGGGCGAGATCATCACCGCGATCCGTTTCGAGGCGCCGAAACGGGCGGCCTACATGAAGTTCCGCAATCCCGCCTCGCGCTACGCCATCGTGGGCGTCTTCGTGGCCGAAACGGCTGCGGGGGTGCGCGTGGCCGTCACGGGGGCGGGCGCCGACGGGGTCTTCCGCCATTCGGGCATGGAGGAGGCCCTGTCGGCCAGCTTCGCGCCCGAGGCCGTCGACGGCTGCGAGGTCGGCGAGGGCGACATGGCTGCCGACATCCACGCCAGCGCGCCCTACCGCGCCCATCTCGTCAAGGTCATGGCCAGGCGGGCGGTGGCGGGCGCCGTCTGACCCGCCGGCGGGCGGTGGCCCCGAGGGGCGTCGCCCGCCGAGCCTCGGCTTGGGCCACCTGCGCCGCGTGGCGCCGTGTCCGTGCCAGACGGCCGGCCCTCGGACCTTCGACCCTCGGACCCGCCGCCGTCAGACCTGCCGCTCGACCAGCATGCCCTTGATCTGGCTGATCGCCTTGGCCGGGTTCAGGCCCTTCGGGCAGGTCTTCGCGCAGTTCATTATCGTGTGGCAGCGATAGAGCTTGAAGGGGTCTTCGAGGTCGTCGAGCCGCTCGGGCGTCGCCTCGTCGCGGCTGTCGATGATCCAGCGGTAGGCGTGCAGAAGCGCGGCCGGGCCGAGATACTTGTCGCCGTTCCACCAGTAGGACGGGCAGGCGGTGGAGCAGCAGGCGCACATGATGCACTCGTAGAGGCCGTCGAGCTTCTCGCGGTCGTCGATCGACTGGCGCCATTCGTGCTCGGGCTCGGCCGTCCTGGTCTCGAGCCAGGGCTGGATCGAGGCGTGCTGCGCGTAGAAGTGCGTCAGGTCGGGCACGAGATCCTTGACCACCGGCATGTGGGGCAGGGGGTAGATGCGCACGTCGCCCTTGATCTCGTCCATCCCGTAGGTGCAGGCGAGCGTGTTGATCCCGTCGATGTTCATCGCGCAGGAGCCGCAGATGCCCTCGCGGCAGGACCGGCGGAAGGTCAGGGTCGGGTCGATCTCGTTCTTGATCTTGATGAGCGCGTCGAGAACCATCGGCCCGCAGGTATCCATGTCGACATGGTAGGTGTCGACGCGGGGGTTCTCGCCGTCGTCGGGCGACCAGCGGTAGACCTTGAATTTCCGGACATTCGTGGCGCCCTCGGGCTTGGGCCACGTCTTGCCGGTGCGGATGGTGGAGTTCTTGGGCAGGGTGAGCTGGACCATGGGACCTCTCTGTTTGAGCGGACTATAGTCCGCCACCGCAGGCTCTGCCACGGGGGGGGCGAGCGTCGCTTCGCCGCAAGGCAGCGAAACGGCCGCGCGTCAGAGGAAGTCGGGGCTGCCCGCCTCGGCGAGGCAGGCCTGCGTGGTGGTCTTGCGCAGCATCACCTCGAGCGCGGCCTGCGCCGCCACGGCATCGCCCGCCCGGTCGGCGGCCAGGAGGGCCGCGGCCTCGTCGCCGGTGGCCGAGGCGGCGGCGCATTGCGCCACCGGCCCGGGCTCGATCACCGGATCGCGGGCAGCGACGAGGCGTTCGGCCACGGCACGCGCCTCGGCCCGTTCGCCCCGGAGCGGCGTATTGGGGCTGGGGACACAGGCCGCGAGCAGCCCGACGAGCGCGATTGTCCCCGGCACGACGCGACGCGATACGACCCTGACCGACATGGCACGACCTCCCGGCTGCTGGACCCACGATGGCAAACCGGCCCGCAAGCGGCAACTCTCGCCCGTCAGATCGTGCCCCCCCTGCGGCAGGAAAGACTCAGCCGGCGCAAGATGCGCGAGAGGCGAAGGCCCGCCCCGTCACGCTGCGTCACGCCGCGTCGCGGCGCACCCGGATCTGCCCGCGCTTGACCCAGCCCTCCCACGGGTCTGCGCGATTGCCGTAGATCACGCGGTCGATTCCGGCCTGCGCAATGTTCAGCCCCTTGTGCAGGCCGTCCTTCATCCGCTGCGGCAGCCGACTGTAGTGGATGGCGGTGTGGCTCACTGTAACCCAGTGGCGATCGAAGAACTCGCGCGGCGCCGTCTCGCCGTTGGCCCGGATCCGTGCCGCGCGCACTGCCAGCGGGCGTACCCGCTCTTCCCGCAGCACCCAGCGAAGCAACGATTCCGAGTGCAGCGGGCGCGAGCCGTTCTCCGTTCCGGAGCGGCAATAGTCGAGCGCGCGCTCGGCACGCAGGCCGTACACGCGCGCGAGGTGAGCGCCCCGTACAAGGGCGAAGCGGTCGTTGTAGCCGTGATGGGTCTGCCAGTAGGGCAGGTGGCACGCCGGCCTCCGGCGCGAGAGAGCGCGGGCGATGGGCCTTTCGAAACTGTCGAAATAGTGCAGGTCCGGTCGGCAGAAGAGCACGATATCCGGCTCCCAGAGCAGCGCCGCCTGTGTCACCCGGCGCAGCGAATGCAATTGCCGGACGAGGTTGCCCAGCGAATGCAGGCCGTTCTGGAAGATGTCGCCGTGCGCGACGATCTCGTCATAGGGAAGCGCGGAAAAGGCGGCGTCGGGCATCTCCAGCTGCACCTCGTCGGCGCCGAGCAGCCGGTATTCCTCGGGGTCGATGTCGACAGCCTCTCCGGTGCGGATGCTCTCCACCCTGCTCTGGCGATAGAGATGGGCAAATATGCGCGTCTCGCCTGCGGCGCGGGCGGGCGCGAGCACGTTGTCGCGGATGGTGGGAAAGGTGAAGCGCAGCGACCGCGTGATGCCGAAAAAGCAGATCGCGATGCGGGGTGCGGCCATGCGGGTCATCTCAGGGCGCGCGTGCTTAGGATGCGAGGTCCGTACCGCGAGCGGACCCGGTCGATCCGCTTGGAAGAGCCTTCCAGTGCGAGTCCCGCCCCGTAGCGCAGCAGGCGCAGCGCACGGGGTTTCCGTTTCCATGCCGCGAAGGCCGCCGCGACGGGCCCAGCTAGCGCGTCGATCCAGACTCGCGTCAGCGCCGCCTCGGAATAGGAGGCGGCTCGATCGGTCCCACAGGCGACCATCCGGCGATACGTGTTCGGCTCGGCCTGCAACCGCTCGATGGCGGTGAGCACGTCGTTCGGTGTAAAGACCTCGATGTAGTCGAGGTCGCTCCGACGAAGTTCACGGTAGGCCGGCTCCGGCCCGAGCAGGGCCGGCGTGCCCGCCAGCCAGGCGTTGATGAGCTTGCTGGCCGGCTTCTTCGAAGCGTCGTAGCGGGTTACGTCGCGGACGCCTAGCACAAGATCGGCGTTGTAGTAGTTGTTCCAGCTGTGCTCGCCGCGGAGTTTGTCGAACCCGTCCACTTCGAGCGAGACGCCCAGTGCCCCGAGGCTGTCAATGAAGGATTGGCTGCGGAACTCCTCGGAAAGATTGTAACGCCGCCCCTTGTAGACCAGCCGCTCGATCCGCACGCCGCGCCCGGAATCGCGTGGCAGGATGCCTGGCTGCGGCCAGTGCGGGATGGACAGTCGGCGCGGGCCGTCGCCGCGCACACCGTTCTGGAGGATAACGAAATCTGCCAGCATCGGGCTGTGCGCATCGCCGCGCGGGATCAGGGTGAAGCAGTCGGCACGGGCAGCGCGGCGGCCGAAATCCCGCACCCCGACCACGTTGATCTTGCCAGGCATTGTCGTTGTTCCGAGCGTGACCGGTAGGCCCGCCCGTGCGAGGTGGTAATAGGTCCGCTGCACCCAGGAATTGGTGATGCCGCCAGATAGATCGGACAAGCGCTGCCCAGACAACTCGGGCACTGCGCCGTCCTTCAGCTCCGGCCATATGACATCCGGAGTGCACACGAAGTGCACTGGCGATATGACGCCTCCCCTTTCAGTCTGCTCCATCGGTAACGTTCGATCAATACACCCGCGCCTTGGGTGCTATCTTCTTCAGCTCGATGCCGCCCTCGTTGTGCCCAAGCAGCGGGTTGAGGTGGACGGGGCGGTAGTCGAGCTCGACCTTGCCGTTGACGCGGGCGAGCGTGTGCTTGCGCCATGTCTCGTCGTCACGGTCGGGATAGTCCTCGTGGGCATGGGCGCCGCGGCTCTCCTTGCGCGCCTCGGCGCTGACGATGGTGGCCAGCGCGTTGGGCATCAGGTTGGTCAGCTCCAGCGTCTCCATCAGGTCGGAGTTCCAGATGAGCGAACGGTCGGTGACGGAGAGGTCGTCCATCTTCGACGCCACGTCGTACATCCGGTCGACCCCCTTGGCAAGCGTCTCGGAGGTGCGGAAGACGGCGGCGTCCTCCTGCATGGTCTTCTGCATCTCGAGGCGCAGCTCGGCCGTCGGCACGGCGCCGTCGGCGTGGCGTACCCGGTCGAAGCGGTCGAGCGCCTTGTCGAGGCTCGCCTCGTTGAGCGGGCGGTTGGGCTCGGATGGGTCGACCACCTCGCCCGCCCTGATCGCCGCCGCGCGGCCGAACACCACGAGGTCGATCAGCGAGTTCGAGCCGAGGCGGTTGGCGCCGTGGACCGAGGCGCAGCCGGCCTCGCCCACCGCCATCAGGCCCGGCGCGATGCGGTCGGGGTCGTCGGCGGTGGGGGCGAGCACCTCGCCCCAGTAGTTCGTCGGGATGCCGCCCATGTTGTAGTGTACGGTCGGCAGCACCGGGATCGGCTCCTTCGTGACGTCGACCCCGGCGAAGATGCGCGCGGATTCGGAGATGCCGGGCAGGCGGAGCTGCAGCGTCTCGGGCGGCAGGTGGTTGAGGTGCAGGTGGATGTGATCGCCGTTGGGGCCGACGCCCCGGCCCTCGCGGATCTCCATCGTCATGCAGCGCGAGACGACGTCTCGGCTGGCGAGATCCTTGTAGGTGGGGGCGTAGCGCTCCATGAAGCGCTCGCCCTCGGAGTTGGTGAGGTAGCCCCCCTCGCCGCGCGCGCCTTCCGTGATGAGGCAGCCTGCCCCGTAGATGCCGGTGGGGTGAAACTGGACGAACTCCATGTCCTGCAGGGGCAGGCCGGCGCGCGCGACCATGCCGCCGCCGTCGCCGGTGCAGGTATGGGCCGAGGTCGCCGAGAAATAGGCGCGGCCGTAGCCGCCGGTGGCCAGCACGACCATCTTGGCGTTGAAGGCATGCAGCGTGCCGTCGTCGAGCTTCCAGGCCAGGACGCCCTGGCACTGGCCGTCTTCCGACATGATGAGATCGGTCGCGAAATACTCGATGTAGAACTCGGCGTTGTGCTTCAGCGACTGGCCGTAGAGCGTGTGCAGGATCGCGTGACCGGTGCGGTCGGCGGCGGCGCAGGTGCGCTGCACCGGCGGCCCCTCGCCGAACTGCGTGGTGTGGCCGCCGAACGGACGCTGATAGATCTTGCCCTCCTCGGTGCGAGAGAAGGGCACGCCGTAATGCTCGAGCTCGTAGACCGCCTTGGGCGCCTCGCGGGCGAGATATTCCATCGCGTCGGTGTCACCCAGCCAGTCCGACCCCTTCACCGTGTCGTACATGTGCCACTGCCAGTGGTCGGGGCCCATGTTGCCAAGGGACGCGGCGATGCCCCCCTGCGCGGCCACGGTGTGCGAGCGCGTCGGAAACACCTTGGTCACGCAGGCGGTGCGCAGGCCCTGCTCGGCCATGCCGAGGGTTGCGCGCAGGCCCGAGCCGCCGGCCCCGACGACGACGACGTCGTAGGTGTGGTGCTGGATGTCGTAGGCGGTCATGGTCACTCCCTGTGGCGGTGCGGGCGCGGCTGCGGCGCTGGCGTCGGGGCGGAAACTAGAGCGCGAGGCGCACGAGGGCGAACAGCCCCGTCGCCATCGCGCCATAGCTCACGCAGGCAGCGGCGACGATCATCAGGTGCCGCGTCACCCCATCGGTATAGTCCTCGATCGCGGTCTGCACACCCTGCCGGAAGTGCTGGAGACCGACGACCAGCATCAGGCCCGTCACGATGGCAGGGAAGGGCCGGGCGAAGTGGGTGAGCACGGCCTCGTGGCTCTGCCCCAGCATCGGCCCCCAGGCGATCAGGAAAAGCGGCGTGAGGATCAGCAGCGCATAGGACGAGATCGTCATCTGCCAGTGATGCTCGGTGCCGGTCCGGGCCGAGCCGAGGCCGACGGCGCGCTTGCGGGCGGTCATGTAGGCCATGTCGGTCTCCCTCAGACGGCGATGAAGATGGCGAAGGTGAGCACGGTCAGCGCGACCGAGCCGATCACGCAGGCCCAGCCGAGCCTTTCCGCCGTCTCGATCTCGAGGCCGCGGCCGGTATCCCAGTAGAGGTGCCGGGCGCCGGCGAGGAAGTGATACCACAGCGCCCAGACCGAGCCGAGCTGCACCAGCCAGCCGAAGGGCGATGTCCACACGCCGTCGGCCACGGCGAACGCCTCCGGAGAGGTCGCCGCGGCAAGCAGCCACCAGACGAGGCCGAGCGCGCCGACGATGAGCGAGATGCCCGAGATGCGGGTGAGGATCGACGAGACCGAGGTGATCTGGGGCCGGTAGACCTGCAGGTGGGGAGACAGGGGGCGGTTCCCCCGGTTCACGTCGGCCATGGCTGTCCTCCGGTTGGGCGGTCGGCTGCGGCGGCGCGGGCTCGCCACGCGTCGGCCTGTATCTCTAATGCTTTCCGAGGGCTTGTCACGGGGCGCAGGCCCGTGCGGGCGCGGTCTTTTGGCGCAAGGCCGGGGTTTGGCGACAATATGTGATCACATTCGGTGCGGCTGTGATCGCGGGCCAGGCTGGGGTGCGTGGCGCGCCTTTCATGCCGGCATCTCGCCCCACCGAATCCCTCCGTCACCGCCGAGAGTCGTCGTCCTGCCAATGCCGATCCGACGTGATCACGCTTCCCGGGCGCGGGAACGATGCGCCTCACTTGGGCATCAGCGCCCAGTAATCGAGGTCGAGCAGCACGCCCGACTTGTAGCGCCCCTCCGGCCCCTTGAGCGTGAACGGGTCGGTGCCGGTGCGGATCGCCACGAGGCGCAGCCGCAGCGCGCCGACGCCCGGCGCGGGCGTATCGGCCTTGTCGAGCACCTCGGACCACGCGCGCACCGTGTCGCCCGCGAAGCAGGGGTTGGCATGGGCGCCGGCATTTATGCCCACGATCATCTGCGCGTTGGCGAGACCGTTGAAGCTGAGGGCGTGCGCGAGGCTGATGACATGCCCGCCATAGACGAGGAGCCGGCCGTCGGGGCGGTAGCTTTCGTCGTAGTGCACCCGCGCCGTGTTCTGCCACAGGCGGGTGGCGAGCATGTGCTCGGTCTCCTGCACGGTCGAGCCGTCGACATGGTCGATCATCTCGCCGATCTCGTAGTCGCCCCAGCGATGCGGCTCGCCGGCGAGGTCGAAATCGTAATCGGTGAAGTCGAGGCCCTCGGGGATCACCAGGTCCTCCGGCGCGACATGGGCGGCGAGCTCGGGCAGGTGTGGCTCTGGCCCGTCCGACCCCTCGTCGCGTTTGCGCACCATCACCCAGCGGACGTAAGACAGCACCGGTTCGTCGCGCTGGTTGAGGCCCGTGGTGCGCACCCAGACGACGCCCGACTTGCCGTTCGAGTTCTGCCTGAGCCCGATCACCTCGGAGGTGGCGCGCAGCGTGTCGCCGGGCAGCACGGGGGACAGGAACCGGCCCTCGGCGTAGCCGAGATTAGCCACCGCGTTGAGCGAGATGTCGGGCACCGTCTTGCCGAAGACGGTGTGGAACACGATCAGCGGGTCGAGCGGCGCGGCCGACAGACCGCAGGATTGCGCGAAGGCATCCGACGACGACATCGTGTGGCGCAGCGGGTAGAGCGCCTGGTAGAGCGCCCGCTCGCCGCCCGACAGCGTGCGCGGCACGGCATGCACGATCGTCTCTCCGAGCGTGTAGTCCTCGAAGAAGCGGCCCGGGTTGGTCTTGGGCACTAGAGCTCTCCCAGCTTGAGGTCGGGGGCGTAGTCGGTGCCGGGCACGTCCTTGACCACCGCCTGCCCGCAGCGCATCCCGCCGTTCGCCCCGTCATAGGCGTAGGTCGGCGGGCCGTAGAGCTCCCACCCCTCGGCCAGCGCCTTCGTCACCTTGTGGCAGAAGGCCGAATCGTCGTCGCCCGTGAGGAAGCGGTAGGCGCGCATCACATCCCCCCGGCGAACGGCCCCGCCCCGCCGAAGGGCCATGGCCCCAGCCAGCCGTGGATCACGCCGATGACGAGCAGCGCGACCACAGAGGCGGCGAAGAAGATCGCGTCGAACTTGATCTGCCCCGGCGGATTGGGGCTCCATTCCGGCTCGGCGGCATTGATGACGCGCATCTCGACCAGCGCCCAGGCCAGCAGCCCGCCGAAGGTGACGATGGCCGTCAGGTCGCCGTTGGCCAGCAGGTGGCCGAAGGCCCACAGGCCGAAACCGGCGAGCATCGGGTGGCGCCAATTGTTGAGCAGGCGGCCCTTCTTGGGCGCCGGGCTCATCATGTAGATGGCCACCAGCACGAGCAGGTTGTTGACGTGGATGAGGAAGGTGGGCGGGTACCAGACGTTCACGAACGGCGTGCCGCGATAGCCGATCACCATCAGCACGATGGAGCCGAGCAGGGCCAGCGCCACTAGGCCCTTGCCCTTGTCGCCCATCGCCGCGCGGCGGGCGGGCGCGGCCCGCTTGAACAGGTGCGCCCCCCACCACAGCGCGATGCCGGCGAGCAGGATCAGCCAGTAAAGGGCGGCCATCACGCGGCCTCCTGTTTCGACAGGGTTTCGATCGCTTCGGCCTGCGCGAGCGTCGCGCGGGCGATGGCGACGTGCAGGTTCTCGACGATCTTGCCATCGACCACGGCCACGGCCTGGCCCTGCCGGCAGGCTTCCTCGTAGGCGTCGATCTGGCGTTGGGCCAGCGCGATCTCTTCCTCGGTGGGCGAGAACACCTCGTTGGCGATGCGGATCTGCGACGGGTGGATGACGGTCTTGCCGTCCATGCCCAGATCGCGGCCCTGCTCGCATTCGGCGCGCAGCCCGTCGGCGTCTCGGAAGGCGTTGTAGACGCCGTCGACGCAGGCGATCCCTTCGGCGCGGGCGGCGGCGAGGCAGGTCTGCAGCGCCCATTGCTGGGGCAGGCGGTCGGCGCGGAAGCGGGTGCCGAGATCCTTGGCGAGATCGTTGGTGCCCATCACGAACCCGGCCATGCGCGGCGCTGCGGCGATCTCGGGCGCGGTGAACAGGCAGCGCGGCGTCTCCATCATCGCCCAGATCGCCGTGTCCCTGCAGTCGGGGTGGGAGTCGAGCCGGGCGGCCACCGCCTCGATCTGCGCGGCGCTCTCGACCTTGGGCAGCAGGATCGCCTCGGGGCCGATCTCCATCAGCGCGGCGAGATCGGCCTCGCCCCACTCCGTCTCCATCCCGTTGATCCGCACCAGTTGCGCGCGGGGCGCGTAGCCGCCCTCCGTCAGCGTCTCGACCAGCAGGGCGCGGGCGCGCGGCTTTTCCTCGACCGTCACCGCGTCCTCGAGGTCAAAGATGATGGCATCGGCCGCGAGCGTCCTCGCCTTTTCGAGCGCCCGTTCCTTCGAGGCGGGAATGTAGAGCACCGATCGGTAGGGACGGACGGGTCGCGCCATGATTCTCTCCATCTTCTCGGGCGGGTGTCAGACCAGATGCCGTGGCGGCGCGCAAGAATGATCATGCCGCGGTGCAGAATTGCGTAACATGATTGCCCGCTCGCGCGTGGCATCTGCCCGCGTGCTGCCGGAGAGAGGGGCCTCCGGGCGATGGGTTTACCGATTCTCGACGCTTGCCGGCGAGGCTTGCGGCTCAACGACGCGTCGGAGCGCGGCAGGTCCGTGACGCCTTCGGTGAGGGCGGCGGGGCGCCCCCGACCGTTGCGAGCGCCCGGCCCGAGGGGCGGCCGGGCCCAGCCAAGGGAAAGGACGCGACGATGAGGGAACTGTTCGTGTTCGCGGTGGGCTTCGCGCTCCTGGCCGCGGCGAGCGTCGAGGCGCAGCAGACCCCGCGGACCTGCGGGCAGCGCGACGCGATCGTCAAGCAACTCGCGGAGGCCTACGGCGAGAGCCGGCAGTCGATCGGGCTGCGCTCCGACAACGCCGTGATGGAGGTGTTCGCCTCCGAGGAAACGGGCACCTGGACGATCACGGTCACCATGCCGAGTGGCATGATGTGCCTTGTGGCGAGCGGCCGTGCCTTCGAAACGCTCGAGGAGACGCTCGGGCCGGCGGGGCAGCCGACCTGACCCTGCCGGTGGCGCGGCGGGTTCAGGTCAGGGCATCCCATACCAGCTTCAGCCCCGTCGCCGTAAGCAGCACGTAGGTGATGCCGAAGAACAGCCGCTCCGGCACGAGGTGGTGGGCACGGATGCCGATCAACGCGCCCGCCACCGCGAACGGCGCCATCCACAGCCCGATCTCGAGCGTCTCGAGCGTGAAGAAGCCCATGATGCCGTAGGGCACGGCCTTGAAGATGTTGATGATCCAGAAGGCGAGCACGGTCGTCGCCTGGAAGGCCGTCTTGCCCAGGCCCTGGCTCAGCAGGAAGACGGCCACCGGCGGCCCGCCCGCATGGCTGATGTAGCTGGTGAAGCCGCCCACCACCCCCGCGATCAGACCGTTGCGCCAGCGGAAGGGCACCAGCGGCAGCCTGATCAGCCCGGCCTGGCCCGCCACCTGCCAGGCGACGAAGCCGAGCGCGACGGATGCGATCAGCAGGCGGATCACGTCGTCGTCGGCCACCGCGAACAGCGCCACGCCGAGCAGCACGCCCGGAATCCCGCCGAGGATCAGCGCCCACGACGAGGGCACGTGCCAGCGGTTCCAGAAGCCCCGCACCGTCACCACGTCGATCAGCATCAGCACCGGCAGCATGATGCCGAGCGCCGTGGCCGGGTCGAACACGAGCGCGAGGATCAGCGCCGAGGCGAAGGCCGCGCCCGAGCCGAAGCCGCCCTTGGATATTCCCGCCCAGAGCGCCGCGGGCGCGGCGATGGCGAGCGTCGCGAGATCCGGCACCCCGGTCCCTCCCCGTGAGATGCAGCCCCGTGGATGCAGCCCCGTGCCACGGGTCCGGCCGCCTTGCGCGGCCCCAGCCCCTCGTCTAGGCATCGCCGCCAGACGAGACCTAACGAGGGACATCCCAAAATGGCCAGACCCAAGATCGCCCTGATCGGCGCCGGGCAGATCGGCGGCACGCTCGCCCATCTCGCCGCGATGAAGGAGCTGGGCGACGTCGTCATGTTCGACATCGCCGAGGGTATCCCGCAGGGCAAGGCGCTCGACATCGCCGAAAGCGGGCCGGCCGAGGGCTTCGACGCGAAGCTGAAGGGCACGCAGGATTACGCCGACATCGCCGGCGCCGACGTGTGCATCGTCACCGCCGGCGTGCCCCGCAAGCCGGGCATGAGCCGCGACGACCTCCTGGGCATCAACCTCAAGGTCATGAAGGCGGTGGGCGAGGGCATCCGCGAGAACGCGCCCGACGCTTTCGTCATCTGCATCACCAACCCGCTCGACGCGATGGTCTGGGCGCTGCGCGAGTTCTCGGGCCTGCCGCATGCCAAGGTCTGCGGCATGGCCGGCGTGCTCGACTCGGCGCGCTTCCGGCATTTCCTGAGCCTCGAGTTCGACGTGTCGATGAAGGACGTCACCGCCTTCGTGCTGGGGGGCCACGGCGACACGATGGTGCCGCTGGTGCGCTATTCGACGGTCGGTGGCATCCCGCTGCCGGACCTCGTCAAGATGGGGTGGACGAGCCAGGAGAAGCTCGACGCCATCGTGCAGCGCACCCGCGACGGTGGCGCCGAGATCGTCAAGCTCCTGCAGACGGGCTCTGCCTTCTATGCGCCCGCGACGAGCGCCATCGAGATGGCCGAGGCGTATTTGAAGGATCAGAAGCGCCTGCTGCCCTGCGCGGCCTGGTGCGACGGTGAATACGGGCTGAAGGGCCTGTATGTCGGGGTGCCCACGGTGATCGGGGCGGGCGGTATCGAGCGCATCGTCGACATCGCGCTCAACAAGGACGAGCAGGCGATGTTCGACAAGTCGGTCGAGGCAGTGCGCGGCCTCGTGGACGCCTGCAAGGGGATCGACACGTCGCTCACGTGAGCGGGCGACCTCTCTCGATGCCACCGACAAGGCCCCCGTCGTGACCGGGGGCCTTGGCCTCAGACACGCCCTGCGGGCCGGTGCGCGACATCAGCTTGCCACGCCGCAAATCCCTTGAAGAAGGGATTTGCAAAAGCCTTCAGCAAGGCTTTTGCGTCACGCCACCTTCTCGAGCTGCATGTCGGGGGTGACGCCGAGCGCGTGGCACACGTCGCGGGTCAGGCCCGGCTTGTTCAGCGTGTAGAAGTGGAAGTGCTCGACACCGCCCTCGCGCAGCTCGGTGCAGAGCTCGGTCGCGATTGAGGTGGCGAGCAGATCGGTGCGGCCATCGCCGTCGCGCTCTGCCTTCTCGAACGCCTCGTCGAGCCAGGCGGGGATGTAGGCGCCGCACTTCACCGCGAAGCGGCGCGCGCTCTTCCAGTTCTCGATGGGCAGGACGCCCGGCAGGATCGGCTTGTCGATGCCCGCCTTCGCGCACTTGTCGCGGAAGCGGAAGAAGGTCTCTGCCTCGAAGAAGAACTGCGTCACCGCCTCGTCGGCGCCCGCGTCGAACTTGCGCTTCAGCCAGTCGACGTCGGCATCGTCGTAGCCCGCGTCGGGGTGCGGATCGGGGTAGGCGCCGACGCGCACGGTGAAATCCGACACCTCCTTGAGCGCGGCCACGAGCTCGGCCGAATCGGCGAAGCCGTCGGGGTGGGGGGTGAACCGCTCGGCGCCCTTGGGCGGGTCGCCCCGCAGCGCCACGATCTCCTTCACGCCGGCCTCGGCATAGCCCTTGGCGATCTCCAGCGTCTCTTCCCTCGTCGCCTCGACGCAGGTCAGGTGCGCGGCCACCGTCAGATCGGTCGTCTTGACCAGCGCCTCGACGGCCTCGTGCGTCAGCTTGCGGGTCGTCCCGCCGGCACCGTAGGTGACCGAGACGAACCGGGGCCCGAGCGGCGCGAGATGCTGCACCGTGTCGAACAGGCGGAACGACGCCTCCACCGACTTGGGCGGGAAGAACTCGAACGAGACGGAGGGAGCGGACGACATGCGTGAACCTCTCTTTGTGCTGCCCCTTCAAATCGCGTATGCCGATCTGTGAGGCAACGTCATATTCGTCACGAACTTCATGAGGCGGGATGCATATCGAACTGCGCCACCTCCGCACGATCCGCGCCATTCACGAGGCCGGCGGCCTCGCGCGGGCGGCGGACATGCTCAACATCACCCAGTCCGCGCTCTCCCACCAGGTGAAGGGGATCGAGGAGCAGGCGGGCTGCGAGCTGTTCGTGCGCCGCACCAAGCCGCTGCGGCTGTCGGCCGCCGGGCAGCGCCTCTTGCGCGCCGCCGAGCGCATCCTGCCCGAGATCGAGGCGCTGACGCAGGAGTTCGACGCGCTCCGGCAGGGGCGGACGGGGCGGCTGCACATCGCCATCGAGTGCCATGCCTGCTTCGAGTGGCTGTTTCCCGTGCTCGACGCCTTCCGCCGCGACTGGGGCGACGTCGACGTCGACATCCGCCCCGGCCTCGCCTTCGACGCGCTGCCCGCGCTGATGCGCGAGGAGGTCGACATGGTGATCTCGTCCGACCCCGAGGATCTGCCCGGCGTCACTTTCGTGCCGCTGTTCGACTATCACCCCGTCTTCGTCTGCGCCGCACGGCACCGTCTCGCCGGGAAGCCGTTCGTCGAGGCCCAGGATTTCCGCACCGAGACGCTCATAACCTACCCGGTCGAGCGGGCGCGCCTCGACGTGTTCAGCGAGTTGCTGACGCCCGCCAGGGTCGAGCCGCGGGCGGTGCGGCAGGTGGAACTGACCGCCGTGATCCTGATGCTGGTCGCGTCGAACCGGGGCGTCGCGGTGCTGCCCGACTGGGTGCTGCGCGAGGAACGGTCGCGCGGCGAGATCGCCATCCGCCCGCTGACCGAGACCGGCGTCACCAGGCGCCTTTACGCAGCGGTGCGCGAGGACGAGGCCGACAAGCCTTTCATGCAGACCGTCCTGCGGCTTGCGCGCGAGATTCCCGACGCGATGCGCGCGGCCTGAGCCGGGCGCACCGCGCCTTCCCCCGCGCGCACCCCGGCCGCCCCGGGCCGGGATCCGCTCATTCCTGGATCGACTCGAGGTAGTAGACGAGCGACAGCAGCCGTCCGCGTACCAGCAGTTCGGGGTCTTCGGGCCAGCGCGGCGGGCGAATCTCGTCCTGCGCGCGTGTCATCGTGGTCATGTAGCGGTCGCCCCAGACAGGCATCTCGCCCCCGTGCGCGCGCACCTCGTTGCGCCCGTCGATCAGCAGCAGCGTGTTGCGGAATGGAAAGGTGCCGCCTGCCCGCTCGGTCAGCTTGGTGAGGTCGGGCGTCTCGATGTTCATCAGGTCGGCCATCGGGCCGTCGCCCCTGGCGTCGCGCCCGTGGCACCCCGCGCAGGCCGAGAGGTATTCCACGCGCCCCGCCTCCATGTCGGCTTCCTGGGCGCCGGCCGCGCCGAGCGTCAGGACGAGCGCGCCGAGGCCCGCGATGATCTTGCGTTGCATGCCGTTCTCCCAAACGATGGTCCCTTGCCGCCCGAGCATCCCGCGACGGGCGGGAGGGGTCATTGACGGCCGTCATCGGGGAGTGCCTTGCCCCCTCCCGGGTGGCGGTGTAGGGGCGGCGCTCGGTTTTCCGCTGCGGAGGTCGCCCCATGCAGGGCAGCGCCAATCTCAACGTCATGATCAAGGCCGCCCGCAAGGCCGGGCGCAGCCTCGTGAAGGATTTCCGCGAGGTCGAGAACCTGCAGGTCGGTCGCAAGGGACCGGGCGACTTCGTCTCGCGCGCCGACATCGCGGCCGAGGCGATCCTGAAGGAGGAGTTGCTGGGCGCCCGTCCCAATTACGGCTGGTTGGCCGAAGAGGGGGCCGAGATCGAGGGCAAGGATCCGACCCGGCGGTGGATCGTCGACCCGCTCGACGGCACCACGAACTTCCTTCACGGCATGCCGCACTGGGCGGTCTCGGTCGCGCTCGAGCACAAGGGGCAGGTCGTCGCCGGCGTCGTGTTCGACCCGGCGAAGGACGAGTTGTTCTACGCCGAGAAGGGCGCGGGGGCGTGGATGAACGACAGTCGTATCCGCGTGTCGGGCCGGTCGCGCCTGACCGACGCCGTCTTCGCCACCGGCATCCCCTTCGGCGCCAAGCGCACGCTGCCGGCCATGCTGCACGACCTGTCGCGGCTGATGCCCGAATGCGCAGGCGTGCGGCGCTGGGGGGCGGCGGCGCTCGATCTCGCCTATGTCGCGGCCGGCCGCTACGAGGGCTTCTGGGAGCGCGAGCTGAGCCCGTGGGACGTGGCGGCCGGCATCCTGCTGGTGCGCGAGGCGGGCGGTTTCGTCGAGCCGCTGCACGAGGGGCGCGAGATCTTCGAGACCGGCGCGCTGGTGGCGGCGAACGCCGACATCTTTTCCCGCTTCGCCGGGGTGCTGCGCAACCGCACGGGCTGAGCGGGGCGCGGCGGCGCTATTGCACGCATTCGGTGGCGCGCAGGCCGTTCGACAGGATCACGTCGTGACAGCCCAGCAGCGGCAGGATCGGCGCGCAGGTGCGCGACCGGGCGAGGCAGGCGCCCTCGCAATCGGCCCCCGTGCGGCAGGGCGCGTTTGCGTCGCGGGGCGTGCGGAAGCAGATGCGCGCTTCGCCGCCACCCGGCGCCCGGCCGAACCGGCCGCCCTCCTTTTCGCAGGCCGCCCGCGCGGCGGCGAAGCGCGCGTCCGTCGGGTCGGGCTCGGCCTCCGGCTCGGGGATCGGCTCGGGGATCGGCTCGGCCTCCCGCTCGGCCTCGGGCTCAGGCTCTGGCACGGGCTCGGCTGTCTCGGTCTCGTCCGCCGCTGCGGGCGCATCGTCGAGGACGTAGCCCGCGTGCGGCCCGTCGCCCGCGGCTGTTCCGCCGCCGGGCCCTTCGTCCGCGCCGCCGGCGCCGAACTGGCAGGCGGCGAGAGCGACAACGAGGGGCAGGAGCGCCAGGGCGCGCATGTCAGTAGGGCATCGGATGGGCGCGATGGGCGGTGGCGATCTCGTCCATCGCCTCGGCCGGGAGGGTCAGGTCGAGCCCGGCGAGGATGTGCTCGAGCTGGGCGTCGGTCGTCGCGCCGAAGATGATCGACCCCATGAAGGGCCGCGTCGTGCACCACGCCAGCGCCATGTGGTCGAGCGCCATTCCGTGCCGCTCGGCGATGGCCGCGTAGGCGTCGACGGCCGCGTGCGCCCGTGCCGTCGCCCGCCCGCCGAGATCGCCGTTGATGGCCATGCGCGAGCCCTCGGGCACCGCGCCCTGCCGATACTTGCCCGTCAGGAGGCCGGCCGCGAGGGGCGAGAAGGCCAGCAGGTCGACCCGCTCGTTGACCGACAGCTCCGCGAGATCGGTGTCGAACATCCGGCAGAGCAGCGAATACTCGTTCTGGATCGACACCATCCGCGGCGCATCCATCTCGGCGGCAAGGCGCAGCCACTGGGCCGCGCCCCAGGCCGACTCGTTCGACAGGCCCACCTCGCGGATCTTTCCCTCCGCCTGCAGCGCGCCGAGCGTCTCGAGCACCTCGCGCATGTTGGCCTCGGTGGCCGCGCGATCCTGTTTCGAGGGGTCATAATCCCAGTACTGGCGGAAATGATAGGAGCCGCGGTTGGGCCAGTGCAGCTGGTAGAGATCGATCACGTCGGTCTGCAGGCGCGCGAGCGAGGCATCGACGGCCTCGCGCAGCGTCGTGGCGTCGATGCCGCGCCCGTCGCGCACGAAGCCGCCGTTCGGCCCGGTGATCTTGGTGGCGACGACATAGTCGCCCCGCCGCCCCTTGCCGGGGCCGGCGAACCACGCGCCGATGATCTCTTCCGTCCGGCCGACCGTCTCGGCGCGGATCGGGTTGACCGGATACATCTCGGCCGCGTCGAGGAAGTTGATGCCGGCGTCGAGCGCGCGCGAGAGCTGGCGGTGGGCGTCGTCTTGCGGCGTCTGGTTGCCCCAGGTCATCGTGCCGAGACAGAACTCGGTCACCTCGAGGTCGCTCGTTCCCAGCTTGCGCGTGCGCATCGTCCTGCCCCTTTCGTCGTCTCCTGCCTGCGCGGCCATGTAGAGCGGGCAGACCTGCGGGGGCAAGCCGAAGGCTTGAGAACGAAACGGGAACACGCTACCCTCCGCCCATGGCCCGACCCGATCATCCGCTGCTCGCCCGCGCGCCCCATGCCGGCCGGCCCGCCCTGCCGGTGCTGGGCGAGATGGCGCTGGCCCTCGGCCGCGCGCACGAGTTCTGCGGCGTGGCACGGCGGCTGCTGGCGCTGGCCGTGGCGGCGGCCCGGCCAGGGCCGGTGCTGTGGATCGTGCCCGCCTGGATGCCCGAGCGGCTCAACGGCGAGGGGGTGACCGAGTGGATCGATCCCGCTCGCCTTATCGTGGTGCACCCCGTGCGCGGCGAGGACATCCTGTGGTGCATGGAGGAGGGGCTGCGCGCGGGCGCGGTGCCGCTGGTGGTGGCCGAGTTGCCAGAGCCGCCGCCGCTGACGCCGGTGCGCCGCCTGCACCTTGCCGCCGAAACGGGGACGGAAGCGTCTGGAACGGCGCCGCTCGGTCTCATCCTGTCGGCGGGCGAGGGGGGCGCGGCCGGCATCGAGAGCCGCTGGCGCCTCGACCCGGCCCATGACGGCCCGCAGGCGATGCGCTGGCGCCTCGCCCGCCTGCGCGACCGCTCCGCGCCGCCCGCCGAGTGGCGCCTGACCGCCGCCCGCGGCCGCGACACCCGCTACGCGCTGCAGCCTGCCGGGGCGCGCCAGGCCGCGTGACCGACGCCGCAAGGCACCTGCCACACGGAGGGGCGCGCCGTCCGGCGGCTTTACGGCGCCAGCCATGAAAAGTAGGTTTCACGGCATGGACCGGAAGCCTCGGGATTCCCTCGTCGCGCGGGTGCGCGGCGCTCTCTCGGAGCTTCACCCGAGCGAGCGGCGCCTTGCCGACGTGGTGCTCAGCTTCCCCGGCGACATCGCCAGCTACACGGCGACCGAACTGGCCCGGCTCGCCAACGTCTCCAACGCCACCGTCTCGCGCTTCGTGCGCAAGATCGGCTACGGCTCGTTCGAGGAGGCGCGCCAGGCCGTGCGGGCCGAGCAGCAGGCCGGCGCGCCGCTGTTCCGCGTCGGCTCGGGCGGCGCGCCGCTCGAGGGCGCCGTCGCCGCCCATCTCGAGCAGTCGCGCCTCAATCTCGACCGGACGGCGGCGGCGCTCGACCCGGCCGAGATCGACGCGCTGGCCGAGGCGGCCCTCGCCGCGCCGCGCGTCCGCGTCGGCGGCTTCCGCGCGGGCCAGCCGATGGCCCGCTACCTCGGCTGGCAGCTGCAGCAGGTGATTCCCGACGTGACTGTCTTTCCCCGCGACGGCGAGACGCTCGCAGAGGGCCTGACCGCGCTGGGGCCGGGCGATTGCGTGATCGTGGTCGCCCTGCGCCGGGCGCCTGCCCTTCTGCCGCAGGCGGTGGCGGCGGTGCATGACAGCGGCGCCGCCCTCGCCCTGATCGGCGATCTGCCGGGGCTCGACTCGCTGCCGGCACGCTGGCGCTTCGGCTGCGCGACGAGCGCGCCGGGGCCGCTTCTGAACCACGTCGCGGTGATGGCCGTGTGCAACCTGATCGCGGCGCGCGCCATCGAGCTGTCGGGCGCCGAGGGGCGGCGGCGGATGAGCGCGATCGAGGAGGGGCATGCCCGGCTGGGCGAGCTCTGAGCGTTCGCGAGGTGCCTTGCGCGCAGGCAGCCGGCCATGCACATGCCGCACCATCGGGCAGGTTGGCGGGGCGCACGGCGCCGAGGCGCGAAAAATGCTTTTCACGAAAGCGTTCTGTGAAACAGGATTTGCGCATGGATTGCCCGATTCCGGGCGGCCGCTCAGATCGAAAGGGACGCACGCCATGACCCAACTGAGAAAGACTCTTTTCACCACCGCCGCGGCGATCGCCCTGCCGCTCGCCGCGCAGGCCCAGGTGGTGCTGCAGATCAACTCGTCGCTTCCCGAGGGCTCGTTCGCCCACGTCTTCCTGCAGGAATACGAGCAGCGCCTCGAAGCGGCCGCGCCGGGCGAGATCGACGTGCAGATCTTCATGTCGAACACGCTCGGCTCGGAGGAGGACGTGCTGCAGGGCCTCGGCCTCGGCACGCACCATGCCTCGCTCTCGGCCTCGGCCATCGCGCAGATCAACACCCGCGCCGCCATCTTCGATCTGCCCTATCTCTTCGAGGACCGCGCCGCGGTGCAGACCTTCGCCGCCAGCCCCGCGGGCGACATGCTGCGCGAGGGCTTCGACGGCAGCGGCATGGTGCTCGCCGCGATGTGGGACAACGGCTTCCGCCAGATCACCAACGCGGTGCGCCCGATCACCGTGCCGGCCGACCTCGAGGGGCTCAAGATCCGCACGCCCACGAACCGCCAGCGGGTCGAGATGTTCAACACGCTCGGCGCCAACGCCACGCCCCTGTCGTTCGGCGAGGTCTATTCGGCGCTCGACCAGGGCGTGATCGACGGGCAGGAAAACCCCGCCAACGTGGTCGACACCGCCAAGCTGTTCGAGGTGCAGGGCTACATGTCGCTGTCGAATCACGTCTATCTGCCCACCTTCCTCGTGTTCGGCGAGCCCTTCCTTAACTCGCTCGACGAGGGTCTGCGCGAGACCGTGCTGAGCGTCGCGGCCGACGTCGCGCCCTGGACCTTCGACTGGGGAGAGCAGACGGATGTCGAGACCATCGCCGCGCTGTCGGACAGGATCGAGGTCAACGAGATCGACTTCGCCGCCTTCCAGCAGGCCGCTGCGCCCCTCTACGAAAGCCCGACTTTCGTCGACGTGATCGGCGAAGACATGATCGCGGCCACGCGCACCGCGCTCGGCCTCGAGTGAGCGCACCCGGGAGCCCCGCGATGGACCGTCTTGCGGATGTCTTCGAGCGGCTCGACCGCTGGGCCGGCGCGGCGCTCGACGCCGCGGTGGTGGCCCTTGCCGGGCTCCTGCTGATCCTGCTGAACTGGGCGGTCTTCGCCCGGTTCATCCTCAATGACAGCGTGTCGTGGGGCGAGGAACTGCCCGCCCACATCCTCGCCACGCTGACCTTCATCGGCGCGGCCTACCTGACACGGACGAACGAGCATCTAGGCTTCGACGCGGTGCTGCGGCTGTTGCCGCAGCGTGCGATGCGGGTGGTCACCGCGCTCAACCTCGCGCTGATGGCCGGGTTCGGGCTGCTGCTGGCCTGGTATGGCGGGATCGCCGCGGCGAGCTTCGCCGGGCGGCAGCTGATCTCGATCGACCTGCCGATGCTGCTCTTCCGCGCGGCGATGCCGGTGGGCGGCGTGCTGATCGCGGCCTTCTGCACGGTGCGCCTGGTGGGCGTGCTCACGGGCCGGATCGACCCGGCCGATCTTTTGCCCGAGGCGGACGCGTGATGCCGATCGATCCCGGCTGGATCATCCTGATCCTCCTCGTCACCCTCCTGATCGCGGGCCTGCCCATCGCCTTCGTCCTCGGCGTCACGGCGGCCACGATGATCCTGCTCGACCCGGGCGTCGTGCCGCAGATCATCGGGCTGATCCCCTTCGGCGGGGCCAACAACTACCTGCTCGTCGCGGCGCTGCTGTTCATGATCGCGGGCGAGGTGATGAACCAGGGCCGGATCGCGGAAAAGCTGATCGCCTTCGCCTCGTCGCTCGTCGGTCACATCCGCGGTGGGCTTGCGCATGTCAACATACTGACATCGCTGTTCTTTTCCGAGATTTCAGGCACGGCCACGTCTGATGCGGCCGCCATCGGCTCGGTGATGATCCCGCAGATGCGCAAGCGCGGCTACCCGGCCGCCTTCGCCGCCGCCGTCACCTCGACCTCGGCGACGATGGCGATCATCGTGCCGCCGTCGCTCAACCTGATCCTCTACGCCTACGTCGCCAACGCCTCGATCGCCGAGCTGTTCGCCGCCGGCATCGTGCCGGGCATCATGGTCTGTGCGCTGCTTATGGGGACGGCCTATCTCATCTCCGTCCGCCGCGGCTATCCGACCGAGGGCGCCTTTTCGCTGCGCCGCGTGGCCGAGACGGGCAAGGACGCCGCGATCCCGCTCACGCTGCCGATCCTCGTGCTGGTGGGCATCCTCGGTGGCATCTTCACCGCGACCGAGGCCGGCGCCATCGCCGCCTTCTGGTCGATCGTGCTGGCCGTCCTGCTCTACCGCACGGTGCGCCTCGGCACGCTGATCGACACGCTGCGCGTGGCGGGCAAGCGCTCGGCGATGCTGATGTTCATCGTGGCGACCTCGACCCTGCTCGGCTGGTATCTCACCAATCAGCGCATCCCGCAGGAGATCGCGCAGGGCATCCTCGGCATCTCCGACAATTACTGGGTCGTCCTGTTCGCGATCAACGCCTTCTTCCTTCTCGCGGGCACGATCATCCACGGCACGCCGGCGATCCTGATGCTGGTGCCGATCTTCCTGCCGCTGGCCGACCAGCTGGGCATCGACCGGGTGCATTTCGGCCTGATCCTGACGATCAACCTCGGCATCGGCCAGCAGACGCCCCCCGTCGCCTCGGTGGTGCTGATCACCTGCGCCATCGCGAGGATCTCGATCGCGAAGATCATCCCCTCGATGCTGTGGTTCATCGGCGCGATGCTGGTGGCGCTGCTGCTCGTCAACGTCTTTCCCGCCATCGCGCTGTGGCTGCCCTCGGTGATCCTCTGATGCGCCTGCTGATCGTCAACCCCAATACCAGCCAAGGCGTCACCGACCGGATCGCCGCCGCGGCCGAGGCCGTGGCACTGCCCGGCGACCGCTTCACCACCCGCTCGGCCGCCTTCGGCCCGGCCCTGATCGTGACCCCCGCGGACGCGGCGGAGGCGGTCGAGGGGGTGCTCGCGACGATCCGCGCCCATGACGGGCCGGTCGACGGCATCGTGCTCGCCTCGTTCGGCGATACCGGCGCCGAGGCAGTGCGCGCGTCGAGGCCCGGCCTGCCCGTGGTGGGGCTGGCCGGCGCGGCCTTCGCCGCGGCGCGGGCGCTGGGCGGGCCGACGGGCATCGTCACCTTCGGCGCGCAACTCGCGCCCGGCCTGCGCGAGATGGCCGAGGCACACGGCCTCGGCCCGCGCCTCGTCGGCGTGGCGTCGCTGCCCGATGGCGATGCAGGCGACCCCTCGACGGTGCAGGAGCGCTGCGCGGCCGACCTCGCCCGCCTCTCCCGCGAGATGGCCGGGCAGGGGGCATGTGCCATCGTTCTGGGCGGCGGCCCGCTGGCCGGCCTCGCCCGCGCCATCGGCCCCGTCGTGCCCGTGCCGGTGATCGACGGAGTGCAGGCGGCGGTGGGCCTTTTGCGCAGCGCCGTGACCGAGCGCCGCGCCGAGACGGGGCGCCCGCGGCCGGAAGCGGCGACGCGCGCGGGCTGACGGCGCACAGCGCCGCGTTGCCCTCGCTGCCGGATGCTGCTTGACTCAGGAGGTGGCCCGACCGCCCCGGGCCGCCCCAGCGACGGGGACTGCCATGGCAAAGCGCACCCCCAGGCGGCCGATCCGCCTGGCCGACCTCGACATGTCCGCCCGGCTGGGCAAGAAGGCCTACGCCCGCGAGCTCGCCGAGCTTCAGCTTGCGCTGAAGGCGATCCAGCAGACCTATCTCTTCCGCGGCCACAAGGCGGTGGTCGTGTTCGAGGGGTGGGACGCGGCGGGCAAGGGCGGCACGATCCGGCGCATGTCGGCAGCTCTCGATCCGCGCAGTTTCAAGGTCTGGCCCATCGGGGCGCCGCGCGACTACTACCTCGACCGGCATTACCTGTTGCGCTTCATGGAGCGGTTGCCGCCCGCCGGCGCGATCTCGGCCTTCGACCGGTCGTGGTATGGCCGCGTGCTGGTCGAGCGCGTGGAAGGGCTGACGCCGAAGGCGCGGTGGCGCAGCGCCTATGGCGAGATCAACGACTTCGAGCGGATGCTGCGCGAAGACGGCACGCGGCTGGTCAAGCTGTTCTTCCACATCACGCCCGAAGAGCAGCTCGCCCGCTTCGAGGAGCGGCTGCGCAACCCGATGAAGCGGTGGAAGCTGACCTACGAGGATTTCCGCAACCGCGAGAAATGGGACGACTATACCCGCGCCATCGACGACATGCTGGCGCGCACCTCGACAGACGACGCGCCGTGGCACCTGATCGCCGCCAACGACAAGCGGCACGCCCGCATCGCCGCGCTGCGCCATATCGTCGAGGTGCTGAGCCGCGGGGTGGAACTGGGGCCTGTCCCGCTCGACCATGCCGTGATCGACGCCGCCGATCGCGTGCTCGACCTCGAGTCAAACCTGATCGCCAGCCTGCGCGGCCGCACCGACTAGCACCCGCCGCGAGGGGCGGTGTCGCGGAATGCCGGCCTCCGCGCTCGGCCGCGAAATCGCCCCTTTTCGCCCGGCGCGCGCCCGGCTATTGTGCGCCGCATGATCGGCCGCGACCATATCGCCCGCGCCCCGGCCGCCAGCACCGTGCTGGCAGGTCTCCTTCTCCTTAGCCGCCTCTGAGCGTGCCCCCGGGCGCGAGCGCTCAGAGGTAGCCACGCGCCCCGGAAACAGGCTCTCCGGAGCCACGGCACGCCAGAGAAGGACCACCGCCATGACCGACCAGACCGCAACGCCCGCCAAGGACCGGGTGCTGATCTTCGACACCACCCTGCGCGACGGCGAGCAGTCGCCCGGCGCCACCATGACCCATGCCGAGAAGCTGGAGATCGCGCAGCTCCTCGACGAGATGGGCGTCGACATCATCGAGGCGGGCTTCCCCATCGCCTCGGAGGGCGATTTCGAGGCGGTCAAGGCGATCGCCGAGCAGGCGAAGGACGCCACGATCTGCGGCCTGGCCCGCGCCAACCTGACCGATATCGACCGCTGCTGGGAGGCGGTGAAGCATGCGCGCTCGCCCCGCATCCACACCTTCATCGGCACCTCGCCCCTGCATCGCGCCATCCCCAACCTCACGCAGGACGAGATGGCCGAGCGCATCCACCAGACGGTCACCCATGCCCGCAACCTGTGCGACAACGTCCAGTGGTCGCCGATGGACGCCACGCGCACCGAGTGGGACTACCTCAGGCGCGTGGTCGAGATCGCCATCGGGGCGGGGGCCACCACGATCAACATCCCCGACACGGTTGGCTACACCGCGCCGGTCGAATCGGCCGACCTGATCCGCCGGCTGATCGACGAGGTGGAGGGGGCCGAAGACGTGATCTTCGCCACCCATTGCCACAACGACCTCGGCATGGCGACGGCCAACGCGCTGGCCGCCGTGGCGGGCGGAGCGCGCCAGATCGAGTGCACGATCAACGGCCTTGGCGAGCGGGCGGGCAACACCGCGCTCGAAGAGGTGGTGATGGCCCTCAGGACGCGTGGCGACATCATGCCGTTCGAGACGGGCGTCGACACCACCAAGATCATGAACATCTCGCGCCGGGTCGCCGCCGTCTCGGGCTTCTCGGTGCAGTACAACAAGGCGATCGTGGGCAAGAACGCCTTCGCCCACGAAAGCGGCATCCACCAGGACGGGATGCTGAAGAACGCCCAGACCTTCGAGATCATGCGGCCCGAGGATATCGGCCTGTCGGAATCGAACCTGGTGATGGGCAAGCATTCGGGCCGCGCGGCGCTGCGCGCGAAGCTGAAGGAACTCGGCTACGAGCTGGGCGACAACGAGCTCAAGGACGCCTTCGTGCGCTTCAAGGCGCTCGCCGACCGCAAGAAGGAGGTCTACGACGAGGACCTGATCGCGCTCATGACCGACGCGCAGATCGAGGCCGAGGGCGAGCACCTGCGGCTGAAGTTCCTGCGCGTCATCTGCGGGACCGAGGCGCCGCAATCGGCCGACCTGACCCTGACCGTCGAGGGGACGGACCACCAGGTGACCGCCACAGGCGACGGCCCGGTCGACGCGGTGTTCAACGCGATCAAGCGGGTCTTCCCCCACGGGGCGCGGCTGCAGCTCTACCAGGTGCATGCCGTCACGGGCGGCACCGACGCGCAGGCGACGGTCTCTGTGCGGATGGAGGAGGCCGGCCGCATCGTGACCGGCCAGGCCGCCGATACCGACACCGTCGTGGCCTCGGCCAAGGCCTACATCGCCGCGCTCAACCGCCTGATCGTGCGCCGCGGCAAGACCGGCACGGACGCGCGGGAGATTTCCTACAAGGACGTCTCCTGACAGCGCAGACGCGGGATGGCGGGGGCAGGAGCGGGGGGCCAGCCCCCCGCACCCCCCGGGATATTTCGCGCAAGAAGAAGGAACGGGCGCGGCGCGCGCAGGCGAGGGATGCCCGGGCGGGCGGGCCGTCGTCCGCCAGGACGCGGTCCGCGCGGGCGGGCAGGCGCGGTCAGAGAATCAGTTCGGCGCGGAAGCGGGCGCGGGCGACCTCCCGCAGGATGTCGGCGAGCTTTCGATAGGCCGCGTCATCGGGAGCGGAGCGGCGCCAGACGAGGCCGAGGGTGCGGGTGACGCGGGCGCCCTTGAAGGGGATCGCCACCACGCCTTCGTCGCGGGGGGCCAGCTCTGAGGCGACGTAGAGGCGGGGCAGGAAGGCCGCGCCCATCCCCATGCCGACCATCGCGCGCAGCGCGTCGAGCGATGTGCCTTCGTAGTCGCGCACCATCTCGGCCCCGTGGTCGCGGCAGAGGCCGGCGATCTGGTCGTGCAGCGCGTAGGCGGGCGACAGGCCGAGAATGGAGAGACCCGCGATCTGGGCGGGCTCGATCTGCTCCTCGTTGGCCAGGGGGTGGTCCTTGGGCACGGCGAGGGTGAGCGGCTCGCGGAACAGGCGATGCGCGACGAGGTCGGCGCCGGGCTCGGGCAGCTGTGTCAGGATCAGGTCGTGCTCTCCCGCCAGCAGCGCGTCGCGCAGCGGGCGTGGCGCGCTCTCGCGGACGTAAAGGCGCAGGTCGGGGAAATCCGCGTGCAGGCGGGCCACCACGCGGGGCAGCAGGTAGGGGCCGATCGTGGGGGTCGTGCCGAGGCGCAGCGTGCCCACGAGCCCGACCCCCATCGTCGCGGCGAGATCCACGATCCCCTGCACTTCGTCGCGCACGCGGCGCGCGCGGGCGAGCACCTCGCGCCCCGCGGGCGTGAGGGTGACGGGGCCGCGCCCGCGCTCGACGAGGCGCAGGCCGAGCACGTCCTCGAGGTTGCCGATCTGGAGCGAGAGCGAGGGCTGCGAGATGCCGAGCCGTGCGGCGGCCCGCCCGAAATGGGCCTGCTCGGCCACGGCGATCAGATAGCGGAGCTGGCGGAGCGTGGGCAGGGCGGACATGCGGCTTCCTTGGCCCGACGGGGCCGGCTGCGCGGGGATAGGCGGGCGCATAGGAAAAGCCAATCGAAAATTCGAATTCCATTGGCTTCCCTTCCGCCCGGCTTGCCCGATATGACGGCGTGTGCCGGGGCGAGATGCATCGGCCCGACGATCGACATACGAAATCGCTGTCGCCCATGGGCTTGTGCGCGCCCCGGCGGCAGACGATGCCTCCGGGTGCCTGAGCTGCAATCCCACATTCCGGAGGCCTTGGGGGGACGCAAGGCGGTGCGTTCCCCCAATTTATTTGCACTTGCACATATTCTGCAACGTCGACTGGAAGAGGTGCCAATTGCGGCCCCCCTGCTTGTCCTTTTTCGACATTCGGGTCTCTCGAGGCCGCTCGTGGCGGGCGTTGCTCGCCGCTCGTGCGGGCTACCCTGGCGCGGTGCCCCTTTCGCCGTTCAGGGCGCGCTCGTATAAGGCTCCAGCCCCGCGGGTGGGGAGTCGCAGGCGCGGGCCGGGGGGCCCTCAGACGGGAAGGGCGCAACGATGGCGTTGCTCAGCGGATTGTTTTCTTCCGACATGGCGATCGACCTCGGGACGGCGAACACGCTCGTCTACGTCAAGGGCCGGGGGATCATCCTCAACGAGCCTTCGGTCGTCGCCTACCACGTGAAGGACGGGCGCAAGCAGGTGCTCGCCGTGGGAGAGGACGCCAAGCTGATGCTGGGCCGCACGCCCGGCTCGATCGAGGCGATCCGGCCGATGCGCGACGGGGTGATCGCCGACTTCGATACCGCCGAGGAGATGATCAAGCACTTCATCCGCAAGGTGCACAAGCGCACGACCTTCACCAAGCCCAAGGTGATCGTCTGCGTGCCCCACGGCGCCACGCCGGTCGAGAAGCGGGCCATCCGCCAGTCGGTGCTGTCGGCCGGCGCAAGGCGCGCGGGTCTCATCGCCGAGCCGATCGCGGCGGCCATCGGGGCGGGGATGCCGATCACCGACCCCACCGGCAACATGGTCGTCGACATCGGCGGCGGCACCACCGAGGTGGCGGTGCTGAGCCTTGGCGACATCGTCTACGCCCGCTCGATCCGGGTGGGCGGCGACCGGATGGACGACGCGATCGTCAACTACCTGCGGCGTCAGCACAACATCCTGATCGGCGATTCGACCGCCGAGCGCATCAAGACCTCGATCGGCTCGGCGCGGATGCCCGACGACGGGCGCGGCGCCTCGATGCTGATCCGCGGGCGCGACCAGATCAACGGCGTGCCGAAGGAGACCGAGGTGAACCAGGCCCAGGTGGCCGAGGCGCTGGCCGAGCCGGTGCAGGCGATCTGCGAGGCGGTGATGACGGCTCTCGAGGCCACCCCGCCCGACCTTGCCGCCGACATCGTCGACCGCGGCGTGATGCTCACGGGGGGCGGGGCGCTGCTCGGCGATCTCGACCTCGCGCTGCGCGAGCAGACGGGGCTGTCGATCTCGGTGGCCGACGAATCGCTCAACTGCGTCGCCCTCGGCACCGGCAAGGCGCTGGAATACGAAAAGCAACTCCGCCACGCTATAGACTACGAGAGCTGACCGCCCGCGAGGCCCGCCCATGGCACGGGACCGCACCGAGCTTGACTACGTCTCGCCGCTCCGCCGCATCGGGCTCGGGGTGCTCATCCTGCTGTGCCTCGGCGTGTTCCTGCTGTGGCGGATCGATTCCCCCCGGGTGGAGCGCATCCGCGCCGACCTCGTCGACCGGGTGGTGCCGCGTTTCGAGTGGGTGTCGGTGCCGGTCCGGCGGATGGCCGACATGGTGCGCGATTTCCAGTCCTACCAGCGTCTGCACGCGCAGAACCGCGACCTGAGGCGCGAGTTGCAGCAGATGAAGGCGTGGCGCGAGGCGGCGGTGCAGCTCGAGCAGCAGAACGCCAAGCTTCTCGCCCTCAACAACGTGCGGCTCGATCCGCGACTGACCTCTGTCTCGGGCGTTGTGATCGCCGATTCGGGCTCGCCCTTCCGACAGTCGGTGCTGCTCAACGTGGGCGCGCGCGACGGCATCGTGGATGGCTGGGCCACGATGGACGGGCTCGGCCTGGTGGGGCGCATCTCCGGCGTCGGGAAGAATACGGCGCGGGTGCTGCTGCTGACCGATCCGACCAGCCGCATCCCCGTGACGGTGCAGCCCTCGGGGCAGCGGGCGATGCTGATGGGCGACAACTCGGCCGCGCCGCAGCTCGGCTTCGTCGAGGATCCGGGCCTGATCCGCGCGGGCGACCGGGTGGTGAGCTCGGGCGACGGCGGGCTGTTCCCGGCGGGCCTGCTGGTGGGCGAGGTCGCGGTGGCCGCGTCGGGCCAGTTGCGCGTGCGGCTCGCGGCAGACTACCAGCGGCTCGAGTTCCTGCGCGTGCTCCGCTCGCACTCGGCCGAGGTGATCGACGAGACGGGGGCGCTGCTGATCCCGCCGCAACTGCCGCCGGTGCAAGCGCCCGAGCCGGCCGGAACCGACGAGCTTGAGGCGGCAGAGGAAGGGCGCGGCGGTGGTTGACCCCTATGCCGCGCGCCTCTGGGGCTACCGCGCGCTCTTCGCCGCGATGGTGGCTGTCCTGGCCATCGTGCGATTGATGCCGCTCGACGTGGCCCCGGCCACGCTGCCCGGGCCAGACGCGATCCTCGCGCTGACGATCGCATGGGTGATGCGGCGGCCGGCCTACGCACCGGCATGGCTGGTGGTGGCGCTGTTTCTCGCGCTCGACCTCTTGTTGCAGCGGCCGCCGGGGCTGGGGGCGCTGGCGGCGCTGGTGGCGACCGAGTTCCTGCGGCGGCGGCAGGCGGCGACGCGGGCGCTGCCGTTCCTGCTGGAATGGGTGCTGGCCACGGCGGTGCTGCTGGCGATGGTCGCCGGCACGCAGGCGGTGCTCGCGCTGACCATCAGCCCGCGCCCGCCGCTCGGCCTCGACATCCTCCGGGCGCTGTTCACGGCGGCGGTCTATCCGGCCGCCGTCGCGGCGACCGTGTGGCTTTTCAAGGTGCGCCGTCCCGCGCCCGGCGACTATGGCGGCTCGGAGGCGCGGGCGTGAGCGGGGCAGCCCCGCGGCACGGCACCTCGGCGCGCAGTAGAGGGGCGGACCGGGTGCGAGACCGCCGGCGCCCGCTTCCGGCGAGGTCGCAAGGCATGCCCGGTCGCCGTGGGGCGCAGCGCCGTCTCCGCTCATGCCGCCGGGGGGGATGCCCCGACACCGATGCGCCCGCGCCTCGGTGGGTGGGCGTTGCCCGGCCTGCGCTCGCACTCCTCTGCGGTCGCCGCTTTCGCGGTCTTGCCGGCTCACCCATTCGTGCCGTTCCCCCCGGGCACGGACCCCGCTAGGATAGGCTCATGCGCAGACCCCCGAAGGATACCGAGGAAAGCGCCCGTCGCATCTCGCGCCGCGCCGCGATCATGGGGGCGGGCATGTTCGGCTTCATGGCCGTGCTCGCCGGCCGGATGCGCTGGATGCAGGTCGAGCAGGGCGAGGCCTTCCGCCTGCTGGCGGAGGAGAACCGGGTCAACCTGCGCCTCGTCCCCCCCGTCCGCGGCCTGATCTTCGACCGGCAGGGGCGCATCCTTGCCGATAATGCCCAGAATTACCGCATCGTCGTCGTGCGCGAGGAGGCGGGGGATCTCGAGACGACCATCGCCAAGCTGCGCGGCCTCGTGCCCCTCTCCGACGAGCAGGTGGAGCGGGCGCTGCGCGAGATCGAGCGCCGCTCGCCCTTCGTGCCGGTCACCCTGGCCGACCAGCTCAAGTGGGAGGACGTGGCCGAGGTCGCCGTCAACGCGCCCGCCCTGCCGGGCGTCACGCCCGAGGTGGGCCTCACGCGCTACTACCCGCTCAAGGGCGATTTCGCCCATGTCGTGGGCTATGTCGGCCCGGTCTCGGACCGCGATCTCGAGCAGGCGGGGGGAGACCCCGACCCGGTGCTGCAGATCCCGGACTTCCAGATCGGCAAGGTCGGCGTCGAGCGCAAGCTCGAGCCGATGCTGCGTGGCACCGCCGGCACCAAACGCATCGAGATCAACGCCTCGGGGCGCGTCATGCGCGAGCTCGACCGCCAGGAGGGCGAGCGCGGCGCCGACCTGCAGTTGACCATCGATGCCGGCCTGCAGAACTTCGCCCAGGCGCGCATGGGCGAGGAGAGCGCCTCGGCCGTGGTGATGGACGTGCACACCGGCGACATCCTCGCCTGTGCCTCGGCGCCCTCGTTCGATCCCAATCTCTTCGTGCGCGGGATCTCGGTGCCCGACTACCGCACGCTGACCGAGAACGATCACCGCCCGCTCGCCACCAAGACGGTGCAGGGCACCTACCCGCCCGGCTCGACCTTCAAGATGCTGGTGGCCATCGCCGGCGTCGAGGCGGGCGTCGTCACCCCCGGCGAGACAGTCTTCTGCCCCGGTTTCCGCGAGATGGGCGGGCGCCGCTTCCATTGCTGGAAGCGGGCCGGTCACGGCTGGATGGACATGCACGACAGCGTCGTTCAGTCCTGCGACGTCTACTATTACGAGTTGGCCGAGCGTGTCGGCATCGACCGGATCGCCGCCATGGCGCGCCGCTTCGGTCTCGGCGAACGGTTCGACCTGCCGCTGTCGGCGGTGGCCGAGGGCCTCGTGCCCGACAAGGACTGGAAGCGGCGCACCCGCGGCGAGACATGGCGCATCGGCGACAGCCTGAACGCCGCGATCGGGCAGGGCTACAACCTGACCTCGCCGCTGCAACTGGCGGTGATGACCGCGCGGCTCGCCACCGGCGAGGCGATCCGCCCGCGGCTGGTGAAATCGGTCGACGGGCGCGAGCAGCCGGTGCTGAGCGACGGGCCGCTCGGCCTGTCGCCCACGCTGATGGCGCAGATCCGCAAGGCGATGTTCGACGTCAACAATCACCGCCGCGGCACCGCCTATCGCTCGCGCATCGTGGCCGACGACCTCAAGATCGCCGGCAAGACCGGCACGAGCCAGGTGCGCTCGGTCGTCGTGCGCAACGAGGACGTGCCTTGGGAACAGCGTGATCACGCTTTGTTCGTCGGCTATGCGCCCTACCACGCCCCCCGCATCGCCTGCGCGGTGGTGGTCGAGCATGGCGGCGGCGGCTCGGCCGCGGCGGCGCCGGTGGCGCGCGACATTCTCGCCCGGGCGCTGCACGACGACCTGCCGCCGCTCGAGATCTTCCCCGCGAGCCAGCGCTCGGAACTCGAGGCGCTGTTCTCGTCGCTGCCGCTCCTGCGCGAGGACGGCACGCCGCCGGCCGACCGGGCCTGAGGGGGCACGCGCCGTGAGCTATCTCGAGTATCGCGTCCAGACCGTCCCCACCGGCCTGTCGAAGCTGTTGCACATCAACTGGGCGCTCGTGCTGCTGCTGACGGCGGTGGCCTGCATGGGGTTCCTGATGCTCTACTCGGTCGCCGGCGGCGCGATGGAGCCCTGGGCACGACCGCAGATGGAGCGCTTCGGCTTGGGCCTCGCGGCGATGTTCGTGGTCGCGATGGTGCCGATCTGGTTCTGGCGCAACGTCGCGTTCCTGGCCTACGGCTTCGCCTTCGCGCTCCTGCTGGTGGTCGAGGTGGCGGGAATGGCCGCAGGCGGCGCGCAGCGCTGGATCGACCTCGGCTTCATCCGCCTGCAGCCCTCGGAGCTGATGAAGATCACGCTCGTGATGCTGCTCGCGGCCTATTACGACTGGCTCGACGTCGACAAGGTCTCGCGCCCGCTCTGGGTGGCGCTGCCCGTGGTGATGATCCTCGCGCCCACCGCGCTCGTGATCGTCCAGCCCGACCTCGGCACGGCGATCCTGCTGGTGGTGGGCGGCGCGATCGTGATGTTCGCGGCCGGTGTCCACTGGGCCTATTTCGCCGCCGTCGTCGCCTCGGGCGTGGGCACCGTGAGCGCGGTCATGGCCTCGCGCGGGACGGACTGGCAGCTTCTGCAGGATTACCAGTTCCGCCGCATCGATACCTTCCTCGACCCCACGTCGGACCCGCTCGGCGCGGGCTACCACATCACCCAGTCCACGATCGCCTTCGGCTCGGGCGGGTGGACGGGGCGCGGCTTCATGCAGGGCACGCAGACGCGCCTCAACTTCCTGCCCGAGAAGCACACCGATTTCATCTTCACCACGCTCGCCGAGGAGTTCGGCTTTCTCGGCGCGGCGTCGCTGCTGCTTCTCTACGGCGGGATCATCTTGTTCTGCCTCGCCTCGGCGATGACCAATTCCGACCGCTTCGCCTCGCTCCTGACGATCGGCATCGCGGGCGCCTTCTTCCTCTACTTCGCCGTGAACATGTCGATGGTGATGGGGCTCGCCCCTGTGGTGGGCGTGCCGCTGCCGCTCGTGAGCTTCGGTGGCTCGGCGATGCTGGTGCTGATGGTGGCCTTCGGGCTGGTCCAGTCGGCCCACGTGCACCGCCCCCGTGGCCGCGCCTGAGCGGACAGGCCGCAGGGGGGCGCTGCCCCCCGGCGCCTGCGGCGCCTCCCCCCGGAGTATTTGGGCCAAGATGATGGGGCGGTCGCCGGGGCGATCGGGTTGCCGACGGGCGTCGGCTGGTGTGGGGTGCGGGAGCCCATGAGAGGAGCCGACCGCATGCCGCCCGTGATCCGATTCGCCGCGTCACCCGCCGCATGGGAAGAGTACGAGGCCCCCCTGCGGCGGGCGCTCGCCGAACGCGGGCTGGGCGCGGTCGAACTGTCGCCCGAGGCGCTCGAGCCGGCGCGGGTGGACTACATCGTCTATGCGCCGAACTCGGACGTGCAGGACTTCACCCCCTACACGCGGCTCAAGGCGGTGCTGAACCTGTGGGCCGGCGTCGAGAACGTGGTCGGCAACCCCACGCTGCGGGTGCCGCTCGCGCGGATGGTCGATGCGGGGCTGACCGAGGGCATGGTGGAATGGGTGGTGGGCCACGTGCTGCGCCATCACCTCGGGATCGACCATTGCCTCGCGCACCAGTCGGGCGACTGGGTGCGGCACGTGCCGCCGCTCGCGCGGGACCGTCCGGTGACGGTACTGGGCCTCGGCGCGCTCGGGCGGGCCTGCGCGCAGGCGCTCGCGGCGCTCAACTTTCCGGTGACGGGGTGGTCGCGCACCGCGCGCGAGGTGGCCGGGATCAGGTGCCTGTCCGGCGAGCCGGGCCTCGCGCCCGCGCTGCGGGGGGCGGCGATCGTCGTGCTTCTGCTGCCCGACACGCCGGCCACGGCCGACGTGATGAACGCCGAGACGCTGGCGCTGCCCTCGGCGGGGGCGGTGCTCATCAACCCGGGGCGCGGCACGCTGATCGACGACGCCGCCCTACTCGACGCGCTCGACCGGGGACAGATCGGGCATGCCACGCTCGACGTCTTCCGGCAGGAGCCGCTGCCGGCCGACCATCCGTTCTGGCGGCACCCCAAGGTGACCGTGACACCGCACATCGCCTCTGAGACCCGGCCCGCCACGGCGGCCGAGGTCATCGCCGAGAACGTGCGCCGGAGCGAGGCGGGGGAGCCACTGCTTCACCTCGTCGACCGCGCCCGCGGCTACTGAGACCCGGCAGGCCGGACCAGGGCGAGGGCGGGACGGTCGGGGCTGCGCGCGCGGCGTGGCCGACAACCGGGGGACGGAACGCAAGGCTGGGGGCATCCCGGAGCCCGAGCGACGCGCTCGCGCCGGGCATGCGCCGGGAGGAGCACACGCGAGGACGAGCCAGACGGCGAGGCGGGCCGGAGCGCAAGGCGGACGACTGGTCGTCAGAGCGTGGCGGGGCCGAGGGCAGAGGCCCACGGAGGGACAGGGGGCGACTGAGGGACAGGGCGCGACGGGAACGGTCGCCTTTCTGCCTGACCTTTGCACGTGGACGGGGCAGTGTGGCGGGCGAGCCGCCCCGGAGCCCCTCCCCGATGCCCCTCGTGATCTCCTACGCCGCGCTGTTTCTGTCGGTGATCCTGCTGCAGCTCTCCTCGGGGGGCGTGGCGCCGCTCGACGCGCTGTCGGGCCTCGAACTCGGCTTCACCAATGCGCAGATCGGCCTGCTCGGGTCGGCGCATTTCGTGGGCTTCTTCATCGGCTGCTGGTGGGCGCCGCGGCTGATGGGCTCGGTCGGCCATTCGCGTGCCTTCGCGGCCTTCACCGCGATGGGCGCGATGGGCCTGATCGCGCACATGATGCTGGTCGATCCGTATGTCTGGGCGCTTTTGCGCCTCGCCACGGGCCTTTGCCTCGCCGGCTGCTACACCGTGGTCGAGGCGTGGCTGCAGGGCAAGGCCGAGAACGCCAACCGGGGCCGCGTGATGGGGGCCTACCGGGTGGCCGACATGGGCGGCTCCCTCTGCGCGCAGCTCGTCGTCGCGGTGCTCGCGCCGGCCTCCTACGTCTCCTACAACGTGCTCGCGCTGCTGTGCTGTGCGGCGATCCTGCCGCTCACCCTGACGCGCGCCTCGCCGCCCGAGACGCCCGAGGCGCCCCGGCTTATCCCCGCGCTTGCCTGGCGCCTCTCTCCACTGGCCGTGGCGGGAGTGCTGGTGGCGGCGGTCTCGTCGGCCTCGTTCCGCATGGTCTCGCCGATCTACGGCG
Source organism: Rhodovulum sp. 12E13 (assembly GCF_003340565.1). Classification (GTDB taxonomy): domain Bacteria; phylum Pseudomonadota; class Alphaproteobacteria; order Rhodobacterales; family Rhodobacteraceae; genus HLUCCA09. The sequence continues at coordinate 108,307 of NZ_QPLK01000011.1, forward strand.
AGGGGGTGGGGCTGTCGGCCGACCGGATCGCGTGGTTCCTCGCCGCCTGGGTGCTGGGGGGCGCGCTCGCGCAGTACCCCGTGGGCTGGCTTGCCGACCGATACGACCGGCGGTGGGTGCTGATCTGGCTGTCTGTCGCCTCGATCGGGGCCTGCGTGACGACGGTCGTCGTGGGCGGCGGCTCGCACGCGCTGGTGTTCCTCAACGCGATGCTCTTCGGGGCGGTGAGCTTTCCCATCTACTCGGTCTCGGCCTCGCACGCCCACGACCATGCCGCGAGCCACGAGCGGGTGGAGCTCTCGGCGGCGCTGATGTTCTACTTCGCGCTCGGGGCCATCGCGGCGCCGCTGCTCGCGTCGACCCTGATGGAGCGGTTCGGCTCCGGGGCGCTCTTCGCGATGATCGCGGTGGCGCATGCGGGCCTCGTGCTCTTCGGGCTCGTGCGGATGCGGCTGCGCGACGCCCCGCAGCTGCGGACACCTTATGTCTGGCTGCCGCGCACGACCTTCACGATCGGCCGACTCTTCGGCGCGCGGCGGGATGGGGCGCCGCCGGGGGCGACACCCCGGCGCCAGGCCCGCGCAGAGCCGCCGGACGCCAACGAGTGAGACGGCAGACCGTATCCTGCCCGCCGCCCCGCCCGGCACCGAGGTTGAGCCGGATCAATCCCCGCCGGGCCCGCTCGCGTTAGGCTGGTCCGCGACGGAGGGCGCGGGCCGCGCATCGCGCGTCCCGCGGGGAAGAAGCGAAAGGAGTGGGACATGGAGATTCGATTCGACGGCAAGTGCGCCCTGGTGACCGGCGCGGCGTCGGGCATCGGCGCCGAGATCGCCCGCGAGCTGGCGCGCGGTGGCGCGACGGTGATCTGCGCCGACCTCGAGGAAGAAGCCTGCGCGGGCTTGGTGGACGAGATCCGCGGCGCGGGCGGTCAGGCCCACGCGCGGGCGTGCGATGTGTCCGACCCTGCGTCTGTCGAGGCTGCCGTGGCCTTCGCGGCCGAGACGGGCGGCGGATTGCACCTGCTGGTGAACAACGCAGGGATCGGCGGTCAGCAGGGGCCGCTTGCCGACTGCGAACTGGCGAACTGGGACAAGGTGATCGCGGTCAACCTGTCGGGCGTGTTCTACGGCATGAAATACGCGATCCCGGAGATGGAAAAGGCCGGCGGCGGGGCCATCGTCAACATCTCGTCGATCCTGGGCTCGGTTGGGTTCGCGGGCGCGGGGCCCTACACGGCGACCAAGCACGGCGTCGTTGGCATGACCAAGGTCGCTGCGATCGAGAATGCCGAAAAGGGGATCAGGGTGAACGCGGTCGGCCCCGCCTTCGTCAGGACGCCGATCCTGGAGGCGCTCGACGACGCGACGCTCGAGGCGGTGGCGGGGATGCACCCGGTCAAGCGCCTCGGCACGGTGGACGAGATCGCGCCGCTGGTGGCCTTCCTTCTTTCGGACGGGGCCAGCTTCATCACCGGCAGCTACCACCTCGCCGACGGCGGCTACACCGCCCAGTGAGCGGTGCGCGACGGACGCCGCCGGGGCAAGGCGCTTGCAAGCGCCTTCCGAGCGCATGCGCGCGCGGCAATGGCCTTGCAAGGCCGTTGCGCCGTTCCGGCGGCGGGCGCACGCGTCGAGGTCGCGCTGGCATCGCCGGGGTCCTTCGGCTAGGCACACGCCGGCATATCGGGAAGGCTCAGCATGGCGCGCATCCTCATCACCTCGGCCATACCCTACATCAACGGGGTGAAGCACCTCGGCAATCTGGTTGGCTCGCAGTTGCCCGCCGACCTCTATGCCCGCTATGTCCGGGCGCGCGGGCATGAGGTGCTGTTCCTCTGCGCCACCGACGAGCACGGCACGCCGGCCGAGCTCGCCGCCGCCAAGGCGGGCATGGAGGTCGCCGAGTATTGCGCCAGGATGCACCGGGTGCAGGCGCGGCTCGCCCAGGGCTTCCGCCTGTCGTTCGACCATTTCGGCCGCTCTTCCAGCCCGCAGAACCACAGGCTGACGCAGCACTTCGCCGGCCGGCTCGCCGAGAACGGCTATATCGAGGAAGTGACCGAGCGGCAGGTCTATTCCGTCGCCGACGGCCGTTTCCTGCCGGACCGCTACATCGAGGGCACCTGCCCGAACTGCGGCTACGAGAAGGCGCGCGGCGACCAGTGCGAGAACTGCACGAAGCAGCTCGACCCGACGGACCTGATCGACCCGCGCTCGGCCATCTCGGGCTCGACCGATCTCGAGGTGCGCCAGACCAAGCACCTCTACCTGCGCCAGTCGCTCCTGAAGGACCGGCTCGACGCCTGGATCGACGGGCAGACCGGCTGGCCGATCCTGACCACCTCGATCGCCAAGAAGTGGTTGCACGACGGCGACGGGCTGCAGGACCGGGGCATCACCCGCGATCTCGACTGGGGCGTGCCGGTCAAGAAGGGCGACGCGGACTGGCCGGGGATGGAGGGAAAGGTCTTCTACGTCTGGTTCGACGCACCCATCGAATACATCGCCTGCGCCGCCGAATGGGCCGAGGCGCAGGGGCTGGGCGAGGCCGCGTGGCGGCGCTGGTGGCGCACCGACGAGGGCGCGGACGATGTTCGATACGTGCAATTCATGGGCAAGGACAACGTGCCCTTCCACACCCTGTCCTTCCCCGCGACGATCATGGGATCGGGCGAGCCCTGGAAGCTCGTCGACTACATCAAGTCTTTCAACTATCTCACCTACGATGGAGGGCAATTCTCTACCAGCCAGGGCCGCGGCGTGTTCATGGACCAGGCGCTGGAATTGCTGCCCTCCGACTATTGGCGCTGGTGGCTTCTGGCCAACGCGCCCGAGAGCGGCGACGCGGAGTTCACGTGGGAAAAGTTCCAGGCGGGTGTCAACAAGGACCTCGCCGACGTGCTGGGCAACTTCGTCAGCCGCGTCACCAAGTTCTGCCGTGCGAAGTTCGGCGAGGAGGTACCCGCGGGCGGGGAGATGTCGGCGGCCGGCCGCGCGCTGGTGGGCGAGCTGACCGAGCGGCTCGCCGCCTATACCGCGCACATGGAGGCGATCGAGGTGCGCAAGGCGGCGGCCGAGTTGCGCGCCGTCTGGGTCGCGGGCAACGAGTTCCTGCAGGGGGCCGCTCCGTGGACGACCATCAAGGAGGATCGCGACCGCGCGGCGGCCGACATCCGTCTCGCGCTCAATCTCGTGCATCTCTATGCTGTGATCTCCGAGCCGTTCCTGCCCGACGCGGCGGCGCGGCTGCTCGAGGCGCTCCGCACCGACCGGCGCGACTGGCCCGACGACCTCGGGGCGGCGCTGGAGGCGCTGCCGCCGGGCCATGGCTTCGTCACGCCCGAAACCCTTTTCGCCAAGATCGACGACGCGACGCGCGACGAATGGGCAAGCCGCTTCGCCGGCACCCGCGCCGCCTGAGCGGCGGTGCGCCGGTCTGCGTGCGGGGCCTGTCCACGTGCGGGCCGCATTGCGCCGGCGGGTTCGCCCGATAGACTTGAAACCGCCGGCGGGGCGACAGGAGGGCAGGGATGGATCGCGATCTGGTGGCCTACTGGAAGAGCGCGCCGGGCGACTTCCTCGGCGCGCTCTTTGCCCATTCGGCCTTTCTCGCGCTGTCGTTCGACGCCACCGGGCGCGTGCTCGCCCAGTCGGCGGCCCTCGCGCGCCTCACGGGGCGCAGCCACGACGTGGTGCAGGGCCGGCCGCTGACCGAGCTGATGCCCGAGGGCTCCGCCCGCCTCTTCGCCGAGGTCGTGCTGCCCGAGCTCGCCCGGCACGGCACGATCGACGGGGTCGATCTGGAGCTGCTCGACGCCGGCGGCGCGGCGCTGCCCGTGCGCTTCTCGGCGCTGTGCGAGGTCGACGCAAACGGGGGATGCGTGCGGGCGGTCGCCGTGCTGTCGGATCTGCGCGAGACCCGCGCCGCCCTCGAGGCGCTCGACCGCAAGGCCGCCGAGGCGCAGGAGGCCAGCGAGGCCAAGAGCCGCTTTCTTGCCGCGATGAGCCACGAGATCCGCACGCCGATGAACGCGATCCTCGGTTTCGCGCAACTGCTCGACATGTCCGACCTCGACGAGACGCGCGCCGGCCACGTGAAGGCGATCCTCTCTGCGGGCGAATCGCTGATGACGCTGCTGGCCGACCTCCTTGATCTGACCCAGGTCGAGGCGGGGCGGATGCGGGTCGATCTGCGCCCGTTCGACCTGCACGACCTGCTTGATTCGGTGGCTGGCTGGTGGCGGGCCGCAGCCGCGCAGAAGGGCCTCGCCCTGAATGTCGTGCGCGCGGAGGGGCTGCCGCGGCAGGTCGTCTCCGACCGGGGCCGGATCGAGCAGGTGCTCCACAACTACCTTGGCAACGCGGTCAAGTTCACGCCCGCCGGCCGGGTTGCGCTGAGCGTCGAGGCGCTCGGGCCGGTGGCGGGCGGCGAGGCGCGCGAGACGGCGATCCGATTCCGCGTCGCCGACACGGGACCGGGCATCGCGCCCTCCGAGGTGGCGCGGCTCTACCGCCCCTTCGTGCGGATCGAGGACGAGGGCGCGCCGGCGCGCGAGGGCTGGGGCCTCGGCCTGTCGATCTGCGCGGGCATCGCCGAGGCGATGGGCGCCGAGGTGGGCGTCGAGAGCGAGCCGGGGCGCGGCTCGGTCTTCTGGTTCGACGTGCCGGTGGGCGTGGTCGAGGGACAGGGCGAGCACGTGGCGCAGCCGGGCCCGGACGCGGCGCCGCGTCGGCCGGGTCGCCGCATCCTCGTGGCCGAGGACGACCGGCTGAACCAGGAGGTCATGCGCCGCATCCTCGCTGGCATGGGCCACGAGGTGTCGGTCGCCGCGAACGGCTTCGAGGCGCTGGAGGCGCTCGAGCGCGACGCGTTCGACGTGGTGCTGATGGACGTGATGATGCCCGGCCTGGACGGCGTGGCGGCGACCCGGCGCCTGCGCGCGGCGGGCCACGGGCAGAGCCATATCCCCGTGATCGCCTGCTCGGCCCATGTGTCGCCCGAGGCCGAGGCGCGCTACCGCGAGATCGGGATGACGGCGTTCCTGCCCAAGCCAGTCGACCGGGCACGCCTCGCCAAGGCCATCGAGGCGGCGTTGGGCGACCGGGAGGCGGAGGCGGGCTGAGCCCGCGCCGCGCAACGCCCGGCGCTTTCCGGCGGGGCGTGCCGGTGGCACCGCTGCACCGTTCTGCGAGCCGGGCGGGTCCGTGGCGCGGCCGCCCGCGCCCGGAGGCCGCCCCACCCGCCCTCCGGCGTCCTCCGGGCGCGGTCGGCGCAGGCCGCCGCCTCGCGCAGAACCGCCTCGCGCCGACCTGGCCCTCACCGACTTGGCCCCCACCGAGATGGTCGCCACCGAGATGGCCCCCGCAGACATCGCCCTTTCCCCCGGACGCGCGGCGCCCTAGCTGCCATGCCTGACCGGGAGACGCCCATGCTGATCGCCGCACGCGACGTGACCAAGACCTACCCGACAGCCGATGGCCCGCTCACGGTGCTGGGTGGCGTGTCGTTGACGCTCGACCGCGGCGAGACTCTGGCGCTGACGGGCGAGTCCGGCTCGGGCAAGTCGACACTGCTGCACCTGCTCGCCGCGCTCGACACTGCCGACGCGGGCGAGATCGAGGTGGCCGGGGCCGCGCTGTCCGGCCTGTCGGACGCGGGTCGCGCGGCGCTCCGGCGCGAGAAGATCGGCCTGATCTTCCAGCAGTTCAACCTGATCCCGTCGCTCGACGCGGGCGCCAACCTTGCCTTCCAGGCCCGGCTCGCCGGCCGGCACGACCCCGACTGGTGCGCCACGCTGGCCGGGCGGCTGGGCCTGACCGACGTGCTCTCGCGCTACCCCGAGCAGCTCTCGGGCGGGCAGCAGCAGCGCGTGGCGATCGGCCGGGCGCTGGCCGCGCGCCCGCAGGTGCTGATGGCCGACGAGCCCACCGGCAACCTCGACGAGGCGTCCTCCGACCGTGTCGCCGCGCTGATGCTCGAGCTGGTGGCCGAGACCGGGGCCGGTCTGCTGCTCGTTACCCATTCCGAGCGGCTCGCCGCGAGGGCCGGCCGCCGGCTGCATCTCTCCGGCGGGCGCCTGGCGGGCGCGGGCACGCACGCACGCGGGGCGGCCGAGTGACCCGCACAGCGCTCGCCGCGCTCCTGTCGCATTGGCGACGCCGGCCGGGGCAACTCGCCACGCTGCTTATGGGCCTCGCGCTGGCCACGGCCCTCTGGTCGGCGGTGCAGGCGATCAATGCCGAGGCACGGGCGAGCTACGACCGCGCGGCGGGCGAGCTCGGCCTGTCGGGCCTCGACGCGCTGGTGCGGCCGGGCGAGCCGCTGGCTGTCGTCGATTTCGTGGCGCTTCGGCGGGCCGGCTGGCTCGTGTCGCCCGTGCTCGAGGGGCGGGTCGCCGTCGGCGCCGGGCCGCCGGTCTCGGTGCTCGGCGTCGATTTCCTGTCCGCGCCGCCTGGGGCGCTGCCCGCGGGCCTCGCCGGTCTGGGCGAGGGCGAAGAGCCAGCGCTGCTCTTCACCGCTCCGGGCGTGGCCTTCGCCGCGCCGGCCCTCGCCGAGCGGTTGCGCCAGGCCGCCCCGGCTGGCTGGCCCGAGATCCGCGCCGACGCCGCCGTGCCGCCCGGGCAGGTGCTGACCGACATCGGCGCGGCGGAGCGGATGCTCGCGCGGCCGGGCGAGATCGACCGACTGCTGATTCTGCCCGACCAGCCGCGCGCCCGCCCACCGCTGGCCGAGGTTGCCCCCGGCCTCGTGCGCGAGGCGGGCCGCGAGCAGGGCGAGATCGCCCGCCTCACCTCGTCGTTCCACCTCAACCTGACGGCCTTCGGGCTGCTGTCGTTCGCGGTGGGGCTGTTCATCGTGCATGGTGCGATCGGTCTCGCTGTCGAGCAGAGGCGCGGCACGGTGCGCACGCTCCGCGCCCTCGGCCTGCCGACCGCGCGCCTCGTGGCGCTCCTCCTCGCCGAGGTGGTTGTGCTGGCGCTGGTCGCGGGCGCGGCCGGCGTGGCGCTGGGCTATGTCATCGCTGCCGCGCTGCTGCCGGATGTCGCGGCGACGCTGCGTGGCCTCTACGGCGCCTCTGTACCGGGCGTGCTGTCGTTCGATCCGGGCTGGGCGGCGGCGGGCCTCGCCATGGCGCTCGCGGGCGCGCTGGTCGCGGCGGGGCAGGGGCTGTGGCGCGTGGCGCGGCTGCCGGTGCTCGAGGCGGCCCGCCCGCGCGCCTGGGCGACCGTCTCGGGCCGCGCCCTGCGCCGGCAGGCGGGCGCCGGGGCGGTGCTGCTGGTGGCCGGCATCGCCGCCCCGCTCGTGGCCGGCGGGCTGGGGGCGGGCTTCGCCCTGCTTGCGGGCCTCCTGCTCGGCGCGGCGCTGACCCTGCCGCTCGCGCTGTCGGCCGCGCTCGCGCTCGGCGCGGCGCGTGCGCGGCGGCCGCTGACGCAGTGGTTCTGGGCCGACACGCGCCAGCAGTTGCCGGGGCTGTCGCTGGCGCTCATGGCGCTGATGCTGGCGCTTGCGGCCAATATCGGCGTCTCGACCATGGTGGGCTCGTTCCGCCTTACCTTCACGGGCTGGCTCGACCAGCGCCTCGCGGCCGATCTCTACGCCCGCGCCGGGAGCGGGGCCGAGGCCGAGGCGATCCGTGGCTTCGCCGAAGCGCGCGGCGCGGGCCTGTTGCCCACCGCCGAGGTCGAGGCGCGGCTCGACGGCGCCCCCGGCACGATACGGGGGATCACCGACCACCCTCTCTACGCGCGGAGCTGGCCGCTCCTTTCCTCCGCACCGGAGGTGTGGACCCGGGTCGCCCGAGGCGAGGCGGCGCTGGTCAACGAGCAGCTCGCCCGCCGCGCGGGGCTGGCGCCGGGCGACCCGGTGGGGCTCGGCCCCGGCTGGGCACTGCCGATCGCGGGCATCTATTCCGACTACGGCAACCCGCGAGGCGAGGCGATGGTGGCCCTCCCGGCGCTGCAGGCGCGCTTTCCACAGGCCGTGGCGCGCGATTTCGGCCTCGTCGCGCCCGCGGGCACCGGAGCGGACGCCCTGCGCGCGGCCCTCGTCGCCGAGACACCGCTGACCGAGGGCGCGGTCATCGACCAGGCACACGTCAAGCAGATCTCGCTGGCCGTCTTCGAGCGCACCTTTGCCGTGACCGGCGCGCTCAACGTGCTGACGCTGGCGGTGGCAGGCGTGGCGATGCTGACGGCGCTGCTCACGCTGGCCACGATGCGCCTGCCGCAGCTCGCCCCGGTCTGGGCTCTGGGGCTGACGCGGGCGCGGCTCGGGCGGCTCGACATGGCGCGCTCCAGCCTCCTCGCGGCGCTCACCTTCGCCGCGGCCCTGCCGCTGGGCCTCGCCGTGGCCTGGGCGCTGCTCGCAGTGGTCAATGTCGAGGCGTTCGGCTGGCGGCTGCCCATGCACCTCTTCCCGCGCGACTGGGCGGTGCTGCTCGCCCTCTCCGTCGCGGCCGCCCTGCTCGCGGCCCTCGTTCCTGCCCGCCGCCTCGCCCGGACGCCGCCCGCCGCGTTTCTCAAGGTCTTCGCCGATGAACGCTGAGACCTCCGCCCGCCCCGTCGCACCGCTGCCCGTCGCACCGCTGCCCGCCGCCCCGCTGCCCGCCGCCCAGCCAACCGCCGCCCGCGCCTCGAAAGGCCACCCCGCATGAGACCTCGCCGCCCGGCGCCCCCGCCCCCTGCTTCTTTCTGTTCCAAATACGCATCGCGGCGCTCTGTCCTGGCGCACGGCCTGGCATTCTGCACGGTCCCCGGCGCCGCGCCTCTCGCCGCGCAGGGCTTCGCGGGGCTGGGGACGGAGGCATCGGGCTACGCCGCTCCCGACCGGTCGCCGCTCGTCTTCCCGCGCGATCACGGCGCGCACCCGGCCTTCCGGATCGAGTGGTGGTATCTCACCGCCAACCTGACGGATGCCGCGGGTCGCGATCTCGGCCTGCAATGGACGCTGTTCCGCTCGGCCTTGCGCCCGCCCGACCCGGGCGCGGCCGAGGCAAGCTGGCAGGTGCCGCAGATCTGGCTCGCCCACGCCGCCGTCACCACGCCCGAGCGGCATCTCGCGGCCGAGCGCTTCGCCCGCGGCGGGGTGGGGCAGGCGGGCGTGCGCCCCGCCCCCTTCGCCGCCTGGCTCGACGAATGGCGCCTCGCCGCGCCGGGCGCCGATCTGCCGCCCCGGGCACCGACGCCGGGCACCCCGCTGGCCGACGGCTCGGGGCGGGCCGCCACCGCTTCGAGCGCCCCGCCGGGCGCGACCTCCACCGGCGCCGCCGACGACCCGGGCACCACCGGCACGTCCGGCGGTGACGCTCTCGACCGGCTGACGGTCGCCGCCTCGGCCGAGGACTTCGCCTACGATGTCGCGCTCACCGCCGAGGGGCCGCTCGTGCTGCAGGGCGAGGCGGGCTATTCCGTCAAGTCGCCCGAGGGGCAGGCGAGCCGCTACTACTCGCAGCCCTTCTATCGCGCCGAGGGGGTGCTGCGCCTGCCCGAGGGCGACATCGCGGTGACGGGCCGTGCCTGGCTCGACCGCGAATGGTCCTCCCAGCCGCTCGCCGACACGCAGGACGGGTGGGACTGGATCTCGCTCCATCTCGACACCGGTGAAAAGCTGATGGGCTTCCGCCTGCGCGACCGGGCGCGGGCGCCCTTCACCTCGGCCACCCATATCGCGCCCGACGGCACGCCCACGCCCTATTCCGACGGGGCGCTCACCCTCACGCCCCTCCGGACGGCGCGGGTCGCGGGGCGCGACGTGCCGGTGCGGTGGCGCGCCGAGCTTCCGGCGCAGGGCATCGACGTGACCCTCTCGGCGGTGAACCCGCAGGCGTGGATGGGCCTCGCCTTCGCCTACTGGGAGGGGCCGGTGCGGATCGAGGGCAGCCATGCCGGCCGCGGCTATCTCGAGATGACCGGCTACGCCGTGGAGTGACGCGACCGGCACCGGATGACGCGCCCGAGGTCGACCGCGGGAAAGACGATGTCGGGCGCCGCGACCAGCGCCGGCCGCGAGGAACGGACGGGGCGCAGCGTGACGTCTCTGGCGGGCCGCGCCGTCGCTTTCTGCAGGTCCCCGGGGCACGCGATCGCGCCGGTGCCCGGGTGCGGGCGAAGCCCGGCCGCGCCGGGCGCCCGGGCACGGCCACTGCGAGGGCGACGGCCAGCCGCGGGGCCTCGTCGGAGGGGGGACAGCCCGGGGCGCCTCCACCCACGGCAGGCGCCCTCATCGCCAGCGAGTCATGGTGCCTTGGTGGACGCGGACTCGACATGTCGGGCCGCCTTCCGTGGCGCTTGCCGTTTCGCGCGAGCGCCGCGGCAATGCGCCGTCGCTTGACCGCGCCGTCGGCCGGCCGCAGGCTGAGGGCGCCGGGGTGCGGTCCCGGCCTCGGTCGGCAGGGGAGGGCCGGCCCAATGCGGATCATGTGCATCGCGGCGGCCCTAGCGGCGGCCCCTGTCCTCGCGGCGCCCGATCTCGGGCCCGCGCCCGTCTTCGCCGAGGTCGAAGAGGCGCGGGCGCGGCTCGGCTGGCTGCTGTTCTACGATCCCGTCTTGTCGGGCAGCGGAGAGGTCGCCTGCGCGACCTGCCACCACCCGCGCTTCGGCACGTCCGACGGGGTGTCGCTGTCGCTCGGTGACGGCGGCCTTGGCCTGGGCCCCGAGCGGGTGGCCGACCCGGCCAACCTGCCGCTCCAGCGCATCCCGCGCAACGCGACGGGGCTGTGGAACCTCGGCGCGCAGGAGTTCACCGTCTTCTTCCACGACGGCCGGCTCGAGGAAGACCCGACCCGACCGGGCGGCATCCGCACGCCGCTGGGCGAGGAGATGGTGAGCGGGTTCGACTCGGCGCTCGCCGCGCAGGCGATGTTCCCGGTGCTCTCTCCCGACGAGATGGCGGGGCATTACGGCGAGAACGACATCGCCGAGGCGGTGGGGCAGGGGATGCTCGCCCACGAGGGCGGCGCCTGGGACCGCATCGCCGCCCGCGTCGCCGCCATCCCGGCCTATGCCGACGCCTTCGCCGAGGTCGCGCCCGGGCAGGCCATCGACTTTCCCCTGATCGCCAACGTGATCGCCGATTTCATCCGGTTCGAGTGGCGGGCCGACGACAGCGCCTTCGACCGGCACATGCGCGGCGAGACGCCCCTCGAGGGGGCGGCGGCGCGGGGCATGGCGCTTTTCTACGGCGACGCGGGCTGTGCGGAGTGCCATTCCGGCTGGTTCCAGACCGATCACCGCTTCCACGCCATCGCCATGCCGCAGATCGGCCCGGGCAAGGCGGGGCGCTTCGAGGCGCATCACCGCGACGAGGGCCGGATGCGGGTGACGAACGATCCCGCCGACGCCTACCGCTTCCGCACGCCGAGCCTGCGCAACGTGACGCTGACCGCGCCCTACGGTCATTCCGGCGCCTACGCCGCGCTGGAAGACGTGGTGCGCCATCACCTCGATCCGGTGGGCGCGCTTGAACGCTACGACCTGTCGATGGCCCGCCTGCCGGAGTTGCCGGGGGTCGACGATTTGTGGGCGCTGCGCGCACCCGACGAGGTGGCGCGGATCGCGGCGGCGAACGAGCTCGCACCGGTCGCGCTGTCCGACGCCGATGTCGCCGAGATCCTCGCGTTCCTCGCGGCGCTGGAGGACGACGCCGAGCGGCTCGGCGTGCCCGAGGCGGTGCCGAGCGGCCTGCCCGTGGATCGTTGAGCGAGGCACCGCTCGCCCGCGCTTGCCCTGGGGGAGCGGCGCTCAGTCCATCGAGAGGTGCACGATGCCGTTCGCGGCCACGTCCTGCCACTCCGACACCGCGCCGCCCGGCCACGTCACGCGGATCTCGGCACGCTCCGCCGCGCCGAGGCCGAAATGCAGAAGGCCGGCCTGGCCTCCCGCGTGGCCGCCCCCGACCGTGACCTCGCGGGTCTGCACGCCCGCCCTCGTGCGCAGCTCGACGAAGGCGCCGACGGCGTGCGTGTTGGGCGGCGGCGCCGAGAGACCCACGAGCAGCCAGTTGCCGGTGACGCCCGCGCTCTGCCACAACTCCATCCCGGCGCGGCGGTTGACCACCGCGAGGTCGAGCGCGCCGTCGAGGTTCAGATCGGCCAGCACCGCGCCGCGCGCCCGCTCGACGGTGGCGATGCCGGCCTCGGCCGCGCGCTCCTCGAACGTGCCGTCGGCGCGCTGCACGAGCAGGGTGTTGGGGTCGCGCATCGCGGCGTCGGGCATCTGCTCGACATTGCCCTTGGCCACGAAGATGTCGTCGCGCGCGTCGTTGTTCACGTCGCCGAACTCGGCGTGCCAGCCCGTGGAGGGGCGCCCGTCGTCGCCCGTGTGCGGGCGGTGGGCGGTGGTGCCCCGCTCGTAGGTCGCATCGCGCCACACGGGTCCGCCCGCGGTGGGATCGAACACCTGGAACTTCTGGTCGCCGATCGAGGTGAGGTAGATGTCGGGCCAGCCGTCGCCCGTCAGGTCGCGCGAGGCGATGCCCATACCCCAGATCGAATAGGGCAGCCAGCCGTCGGCCTCGGTGTAGAGGCGCGGCACCGTCTCCATCGCCCACATCTGCTCCTGCCCGCCCGCGACGTAGTAGTGGCGGTCGTTGCTGACGCGCAGATCGGCGCGGCCGCTGCGCGACCAGTCGGAGAAGAGCATCGAGAGCGTGCAGTGGCCCGGCTCCAGCCGCAGCGGCCGGCCGTAGCGGCCGCCCTCGGGGCGGTAGAGGAGCGGCGCGTCGCAGGCGCGGAAGGGGCCGGTGGGGTCGGAGCGGTCGATATAGGGGCCGAAGGCGAGGGTGGGCAGGGCGTTGCCCGCCTCCCACGTTGCGCTGAAGGCGGTGGTCCAGAGGTCGCCCGAGGCGAAGCCGAGGCGTTCGAACGCCTCGAACCGGCAGTCGCCGAGGCCGCGCATCAGCCGGTCGGGGCCGACCCGCAGGATGGCGAGGTCGAGCACGCCGTCGCCGTCGATGTCGAGCGGGTAGGCGCCCGTCACTCCGGTCAGTGCGAGCGCCCCGGGCGTATCGGCCTCGTAGGTCAGCGCTCCCGCCCGCGCCGAGCGATTGCGGAACAGCGTGGCGGGCGCGGTTCCGCCGGCGGCGTAGAGCTCCGGCAGGAGATCGCCGTCGCAGTCGAGGGCGGCGACGCCGCCGCCGACGAAATGCTCCCACCCGCCGGAATAGACATGCAGGGCGAGCGGGCGGGCCACGAAATGCGGATCGGCCGCCGCCGGGGCGCCCGCTGCCACGACGAGGGCGGCCGCGACCGTGTGCCGCATCCCCGTGCCGAGGCCGCGGGGCGGCCTGCCCCGTGCCGCGAAAGCCCTTGTGCGCGCATGTCGCGCCATCTGCCCCCCATCTGCCGGATGCCGCCATCTTGCACGGCAAACCACGGGCGTCGAATAACATTTGGACAGCGTAAGTGCGGAGAATTATACCGAAACGGCGCGCCGGCCAGGAGGGAGGGACGGTGCACCAAGGGAGGAAAATCGCATGAAACTGCTCGCAACCCTTTCGGCCGCCGCCGTGCTCCTCGGCAGCGCCGCCGCCTATGCCCAGGACCTGACGGTCGGCGTGAGCTGGTCGAACTTCCAGGAGGAGCGCTGGAAGCGCGACGAGGCCGCCATCCGCGCCGCGCTCGACGAGGCCGGCGCCGAATACGTCTCGACCGACGCGCAGTCGTCGTCGGCCAAGCAGCTCTCCGATGTCGAGAGCCTGATCGCCCAGGGCGTCGACGCGCTGATCATCCTCGCGCAGGACACGCAGGCGATCATCCCCGCCGTGCAGGCCGCGGCCGACGAGGGCATCCCCGTCGTGGGCTACGACCGCCTCATCGAGGACGATCGCGCCTTCTACCTGACCTTCGACAACGTCGAGGTCGGGCGGATGCAGGCCCGCGCCGTGCTCGAGGCGCAGCCCACCGGCAACTACGTGATGATCAAGGGCTCGCCCACCGACCCCAACGCCGACTTCCTGCGCGGCGGCCAGCAGGAGGTGCTGCAGGACGCGATCGACGCGGGCGACATCACCATCGTCGGCGAGGCCTATACCGACCAGTGGCTTCCCGCCAACGCCCAGCGCAACATGGAGCAGATCCTGACCGCCCAGGACAACGACGTGGATGCCGTGGTCGCCTCGAACGACGGCACCGCGGGCGGCGCGGTGGCCGCGCTGACCGCGCAGGGGATGGAGGGCATCCCCGTCTCCGGTCAGGACGGCGACCACGCCGCGCTCAACCGCGTCGCCAAGGGCACCCAGACCGTGAGCGTCTGGAAGGATGCGCGCGAACTCGGCCGCGAGGCCGGCGAGATCGCCGTGGCGATGGCGCAGGGCACCGAGATGTCGGAGATCGAGGGCGCCGAGCAGTGGACCTCGCCCGCCGGCACCACCCTCTGGGCCAAGTTCCTCGACCCGATCCCGATCACGCAGGACAACCTGAACGTGGTGGTCGAGGCCGGCTGGATCGACCAGGAGACGCTCTGCCAGGGCGTCGAGGGTGGCCCCGCGCCGTGTAACTGACGGGTGACTGCCTGTCCGGCCGTCCGCGTACAAGCTGTGCGCGGGCGGCCCGTGCTATCCGCCCGCCGGCGCGCACGCGGGCCATGACGAGGAAGCCCCGATGACTGACGCGGCCAGCCCACAGGCTCCGACCCGGCAGCGCTCGTTCTTCGACCAGTTCGAGCTCGACACACGCCTGCTCGGCATGATCGGCGCCTTCGCCATCCTCGCGCTGACCTTCCACTTCGTCACCGAGGGGCGGTTCCTGACCCCGCGCAACGTCTTCAACCTGACGATCCAGACGGTGAGCGTGGCGCTGATGGCGACCGGCATGGTCTTCGTCATCGTGCTGCGCCACATCGACCTGTCGGTGGGCTCTCTGCTCGCCACCTGCTCGGCCATGATGGCGATGACGCAGACCGTGGTGACGCCCGAATGGCTGGGCCTCGGCCTGAACCATCCCGCGACCGCGCCCATCGCCATCGCCGTGGGCATTCTGACGGGGGCGGTGATCGGGGCCTTCCACGGATGGCTCGTGGGGTATCTGGGCATCCCCGCCTTCATCGTCACCCTGGGCGGCCTGCTCGTGTGGCGCAACGTGGCGTGGTACCTGACGCGCGGCCAGACGATCGGCCCGCTCGACGAGAATTTCCAGCTTTTCGGCGGGATCAACGGCACCCTCGGCGAGACATGGAGCTGGGTCGTGGGCGGGCTCGCCGTGGCCGCCGCGCTCTGGGCGCTTTGGAATTCGCGCCGCAACAAGGTGCGCCACGACTTCCCCGTCAAGCCGCTCTGGGCCGAGGCGGTGATCGCGGCCGTGATCGCGGTGGCGATTCTCGGCTTCGTGTGGCTCCTCAACAGCTACGAGATCCCGCAGGCTCGGCTCGAGCGGATGTTCGAGGACCGCGGCGAGGCGATGCCCGAGGGCTTCACCCAGGGCTACGGCCTGCCGATCTCGGTGGTGCTGCTGATCCTCGTCGCGATCGTGATGACGGTCGTGGCGCAGCGCACGCGGCTGGGGCGCTACATCTTCGCCGCGGGCGGCAACCCCGAGGCGGCGCAGCTGGCCGGCATCGACACGCGGATGCTGACGGTCAAGGTCTTCGCGATCATGGGCGTGCTCTGCGCCATCTCGGCCGTCGTCGCCTCGTCGCGCCTGACCTTCCATTCCAACGACATCGGCACGCTCGACGAGTTGCGCGTGATCGCGGCGGCGGTGATCGGGGGCACCGCGTTGTCGGGGGGGATCGGCACGATCTACGGCGCGATCCTCGGCGCGCTCATCATGCAGTCGCTGCAATCTGGCATGGCGATGGTGGGCGTCGACGCGCCGCTGCAGAACATCGTGGTGGGCGCGGTGCTGGTGCTGGCCGTTCTGATCGACATCATCTACCGCCGCCGCACGGGAGACCGGACATGAGCAACGACCGCCCCGACATCGACCGCCCCGACATCGACCGCACAGGAACCCCGCTCATCGAGTTGCGCGACATGCAGAAGTCGTTCGGCGGCATCCACGCCGTCGACCACGTGTCGATCGACCTCTACCCGGGCGAGGTGGTGGGCGTGCTCGGCCACAACGGCGCGGGCAAGTCGGTGCTGATGAAGATGCTCTCGGGCGCGCTGCCGCGCGACGGCGGCGAGATCTACGTCAAGGGCGAGCGCGCGGTGATCAACAACCCGCGCGACGCGCGCCGCTACCGGATCGAGACGATCTACCAGTATCTCGCGCTGGCCGACAACCTCGACGCCGCCGCGAACCTCTTCCTCGGCCGCGAACTCGTCACCCCCACGGGTCTGGTCGACGACGCGCGCATGGAGGCGGAGACGCGCAAGATCATGTCGCGGCTCAACCCGAACTTCCGCCGCTACTCGGCGCCGGTCAAGGCGCTGTCGGGCGGCCAGCGGCAGTCGGTGGCCATCGCGCGGGCCGTCTATTTCAACGCCGAGATCCTGATCATGGACGAGCCGACGGCGGCGCTGGGCGTGGAAGAGACGCGCATGGTGGCCGAACTGATCGACGAGCTGAAGCGGCAGGGCCTCGGCATCTTCCTGATCGACCACGACATCCACCAGGTGAAGGCGCTGTGCGACCGCGCCAGCGTGATGAAGAACGGGCGCCTCGTGGGCACCGTCGACGTGCACGAGGCCAGCGAGGACGACCTGCTCGGCATGATCATCGCCGGCAAGAAGCCGGGGGAGCCCGGTGGCGCGGAAGAGGTGCTGGGCGCAGCGGTGCATTGAGGGGCAGACCATGAGCACGGGATTCTTCGACGGGATCGCTCCCGTCCGCTACGCGGGGCCGGAGAGCACCGACCCGCTTTCCTTCCGTCATTACGATCCGGAGGCGCGCGTGATGGGCCGACGGCTCGAGGATCACCTGCGCTTCGCCGTCGCGTACTGGCACTCCTTCGCCTGGGAGGGCAACGATCCCTTCGGCGGGCCGACATTCGTCCGGCCCTGGCACCCGCAGGACGAGATGGGGCGGGCAAGGATGAAGGCCGATGTCGCCTTCGAGATGTTCGCCCTGCTGGGCCAGCCCTTCTTCTGCTTCCACGACGCAGACGTGCGCCCCGAGACGGGCGACTATGCCGGCAACCTCGCCGGTCTTGACGAGATCACCGACTATTTCGGGCCGAAAATGGAAGAGACGGGGACGGGCCTGCTCTGGGGCACGGCCAACCTCTTTACCCATCGCCGCTTCATGAGCGGCGCGGCCACCAACCCCGACCCCGACGTCTTCGCCTTCGCCGCCGCCACGGTGAAGGGCTGCATGGACGCGACCCACAAGCTCGGCGGGCAGAACTACGTGCTCTGGGGCGGGCGCGAGGGCTACGAGACGCTGCTCAACACCGATCTCGAGCAGGAACTCGACCACCTCGCGCGGTTTCTCCACATGGTCGTCGACTACAAGCACAAGATCGGATTCCAGGGCACGATCCTGATCGAGCCGAAGCCGCAGGAGCCCACCAAGCACCAGTACGACTACGACGTGGCCACGACCGCCGGCTTCCTGCGCAAGCACGGGCTGGAGAGCGAGGTGAAGATCAACATCGAGTGCGGTCACGCCGTGCTCGCCGGCCACTCCTTCGAGCACGAGATCGCGCTGGCGGTGGCCGAGGGTATGTTCGGCTCGATCGACATGAACCGCAACGACTACCAGTCGGGCTGGGATACCGACCAGTTCCCCAACAACGTCCCCGAGGTGGCGCTCGCCTATTACCACATCCTCAAGGGGGGCGGTTTCGGGACCGGGGGCACCAATTTCGACGCCAAGCTCCGCCGCCAGTCGATCGACCCGCAGGATCTCGTCGCCGCCCATGTCGGGGCGATGGACGTCTGCGCTCGGGCACTGAAGGCCGCCGCGGCGATGCTCGAGGACGGCGGGCTGGAGCAGGCGCTGCGCGAGCGCTACGCCGGCTGGTCGCGGCCCGAGGCGCAGGCGATGCTGCAAGGCGATCTTGCCGCGATCCAGAAGCGGGTGCTCGACGAGGGGATCGCACCCGAGCCGCGCTCCGGACGGCAGGAGATTCTCGAGGCCTACGTCAACCGCTTCGTCTGAGCGGGGCCGGCGCGGCCCTGTCCCGGACTCTCGTAAGAGGTTCCGCCGCACCCCCGTTGCCGACGCCGATACCGGTCACACGCTCGTCGAGGCCCGGTCGCGCCCGGTGCCGGGAGGCGGCGGTATATCGTACGAAACCCCGGAGTTGCGCGATCCGTGGCGGTTCAGGCCAGGCGGGACAGCGCGTCGCGGGCCTCGATGTAGCGGGCGTGCCCCTCGGCGAAGGCGTCGACGAGGGCCGGCTGCGGCTTGATCGTGCGCTCGATGGGCGGGCGGGTGGCGATCTCGGCGCCTGCCCCTGTCGCGGCCATCATGCCGAGGCGTGCGGCGCCGAAGGCGGCGCCGAACTCCCCGTCGGCGGGGATGTCTATGGGCAGGTCCAGCGCGGCGGCGAGCGCCGCCACCCAGTACTCCGATCGTGAGCCGCCGCCGAGGGCGAGAAGGCTCTCGAGCCGCGTTCCCGTCGCGCGCAGCGCATCCTCGCAATCGGCGAGCGCGAAGGCCACGCCTTCGAGCACGGCCCTCGTGGCTGCCCGGGCGTCGGTGGCGTGATCGAGCCCGAGAAATGCACCGCGGATGTCCGCGTCGTTGAGCGGTGTCCGCTCGCCGCCGAGATAGGGCAGGAAGCGGGTGCGTCCGGGCGCCTCGAGCGGCCCGAGCGCGGCGGTCAGCGTTGCCGCATCCTGCCCCAGAAGCCGCGCGAACCAGTTGAGCGCGTCGGTCGCGGCGAGGATCACCCCCATCTGGTGCCATCCCCGGGGCAGGGCGTGGCAGAAGGCGTGCACCGCGGTGTCGGGCGCCGCGCGGAAGCCGTCCGTGGCGACGAACAAGACCCCGGACGTGCCGAGCGAGACAAAGCCCTGGCCCGGCGCGACGATGCCCGCGCCGATGGCAGAGGCGGCGTTGTCGCCGCCGCCGCCGGCCACAACCGTGGTGGCGGGCATCCCCCACCGCTCGGCAAGCGCGGGGCGCAGCAGGCCCGAGGGGGCCGATCCCTCCACGAGGCGGGGCATGTGCGCGCGGGAGAGCCCGGTTCTGGCCAGCAGCGTGTCGGACCAGTCGCGGGCGCCGGTGTCGAGCCAGCTCGTGCCGGCGGCATCCGACATCTCCGAGACATGCTCGCCGGTCAGCCAGAGCCTCAGGTAGTCCTTCGGCAGAAGTATCTTCGCCACGCGGTCGAACAGGCCGGGCTCGTGGCGGGCCATCCAGACGAGCTTGGGCGCGGTGAAGCCGGGAAAGACGATGTTGCCGGTGACGGCGCGGAACGCCGGGTCGGCGTCGAGTTCGGCCGCCTCCGCGGCTGCGCGCGTGTCGTTCCACAGGATCGCCGGGCGCAGCGGGCGGTCGGACCCGTCGAGCACGGTGGCGCCGTGCATCTGGCCGGACAGGCCGATACCCTGCACGCGCGACAGATCCGTGTCTGCCGAGAGCGCGCCCATGACCTCCTCGGCGGCGCCGATCCAGTCGTCGGGCGCCTGCTCGGACCAGCCGTCGTTCGGGCGAGAGACGGCGAGCGGCGCAGTGGCCGAGGCCACGACCGTTTGGGTCGCGTCCATCACGACACCCTTCAGGCCGCTGGTGCCCAGATCGAGGCCGACGAACATGCCGTCAGTCATGCCGCGCTCCGACGACTTGCGCAAGCGCCGCCGCGCCGCTGCAGTGCCCGTGCCTGCCCCGGTGTCGATGCTCTGCCGGGCCGAATGGTGCGTGTGGTGGGCATCTAACAAAGGAGCGTCTGAAAAACCTCGCTCTCTGATCGGCTTGGGGTAGACTGGGCGGGACCACGAAGGACGCTCCCCGATGCCCAGGCAGCCCGCCTTTCCCGGCCTCCGCAACGCGATGAAGAAGAAGCAGACGCGGCGGGAGAAGTTCCTCGCCGAGATGGAGGCGGTGGTACCCTGGACCCGGCTCCTCGCGCTGGTCGCGCCGCACTACCCGAAGGCCGGGCCGAAGGGCGGGCGCCCGCCGATGCCGCTGGAGACGATGCTGCGGGTGTACTTCCTCCAGCAGTGGTATGCCCTGAGCGACCCGATGGCGGAGGAGATGCTCTACGACAGCGACGCCATGCGGCACTTCGCGGGCATCGAGTTGGGCGACGACCGGATCCCGGACGGTCCGAAGGGACCGTGGCGCCAGTGGCGCCGCGTAAGCCCGGAGGACGCGATCCTCAACTTCCGCCACCTTCTGGAGAAGCACGCGCTGACGGAACAGCTGTTCGCCGAGGTCAACGGCCACCTGGCCGACCAGGGGATCACGCTGCGTTCGGGGACGCTGGTGGACGCGACCATCATCGACGATGAGCCATGTCGCGCCATTGATGGGGTGGATGGCTCCCGCGCCCGGCGTCGCGATGTGCCACCGTGGGTGTTGTTGGACCATCCACCGAAGGGAGCCATCCATGGACCAGCCTACCACCATCGGCCTCGATCTGGCGAAGTCTGTCTTTCAGGTACACGGGGTGTGCGCCGACGGCACGGCCGTGCTGCGCCGGCAGCTGCGCCGGCAGCTGCGCCGCGCGCAGGTGCTGGCCTTCTTTGCGCGCCTCGAGCCCTGCTTGGTCGGCATGGAGGCTTGCGCGGGCGCGCATCACTGGGCGCGGGAGCTCTCCGCGCTCGGCCACGAGGTGCGCCTGATGCCGTTCATCGCTACGATCGATCCACTGGATCGATCGCTTCACGCTCGAACCCTACGTGAAGCCCTACGTCAAACGGGGCAAGACAGTCCGGGCCGACGCCGAGGCGATCTGCGAAGCTGTCGCCCGGCCTACGATGCGGTTCGTCCCTGTGAAGTCGGCCGAGGCGCAGGCCGCCCTCCTCGACCACAAGGCCAAGGATTTCCTCATTCGGCAGCAGACCCAGACCGTGAACACGATCCGCGCGCATCTGGCCGAGTTCGGGATCGTCGTTGCCAAGGGCATCCACAACGTCGATCGGTTGCTGGAAGCGGCCGAGCATGCACCCGAGGCGGCGCGGCCGGCCCTCGACATTCTGGCCGACCAGCTCCGCGAGTTGCGCGAGAGGATCGAGACGGTCACGAAGCGCATCGAGGCTGCCCAGAAGACCGACCCGCTCGCCCGCCGTCTCGCCACGATCCCCGGCCTCGGCCCGATCGCCTCCAGCGCGTTCGCCGTCACCACGCCCGACGTAGCGGCGTTCCGCTCGGCACGGGACTATTCCGCCTGGCTCGGCCTCACGCCGAAGCCCCCCTCGAGCGGCGGCAAGGAGCGGCTCGGGCGGATCTCCAAGGCCGGGAACAGGTACCTGCGACGCCTGCTCTTCCTGGGAGCCGTGGTGAGCCATCGCGTCGCCATGCGTTCGAGACCGATGGCGAACGATCGCGGCGCGGCGCCGGGGCCGGCCCGAGGACGACTGGCTGTGGGGCATGCTGCAGAGAAAGCCCGTGAAGGGGGTCGCCATCGCCCTGGCCAATCGCATGGCACGGGTGGTGTGGGCGCTCATCCGGACGGGCGAGAGCTACCGGGCCGACCCGGCCTGACGAGACACGCCCGCGTGGGCCGTCTCCGAGACGGTTAGGCGCGTCACGCCGAAGGCGTGCCTCCGGCACGACGTGAGGTGATGGCGACAGGACGGCGAAACGGCAATCGGGACACCCTGTTCGGACCGGAGCACCTTGGAGTGCGTGCCATTGATCGGGATCCGAGCGCCGGCGGAGTTCATCAGGGCGCGCAGCGCATCCGCTGCAGATCAGACGCCACACACTTGGCCGCAACCGACCAGACCCACCCACCGAA
Source organism: Rhodovulum sp. 12E13 (assembly GCF_003340565.1). GTDB lineage: Bacteria > Pseudomonadota > Alphaproteobacteria > Rhodobacterales > Rhodobacteraceae > HLUCCA09. The sequence continues at coordinate 130,095 of NZ_QPLK01000011.1, forward strand.
CAACGCCTTTGCCCCGCGGGAGCCATCCACACAGAGTCCGAGAGACATTGGCGGCGCCGCGACCATCTTCGGCTTCCTGGCCACGAGGGCGGCCAGCCAGCGGTTCGGACTGCCGCCCTTCCTGACCACCCAACGGATCACGCTCGTCGCGCGG
>NZ_QPLK01000110.1 GCF_003340565.1 Rhodovulum sp. 12E13
GAAGCTCGGCAGGTCCCAGGCGCCGGACTGGAACTCGTGGGTATAGGGGCCGGTGCCGCTGGTCGTCGGCGCGCCGAAGGCAGCCTTGAGCCAGTGGCCCCAGGCCTCCGCGTCGATCGGGACCACCACGTCGCCGTCGGCGGTGATCGCGTCCTTGACGGGCGCCAGCGGATCGCGGCCGTAGCCCAGCAGCTCGGAGTCGAGCAGCGGCTGTTCGGCGGCGACGGTCAGCCCCGGCGCGAACGGCATGCGGATGAAGCCGCTGGCGGGCGGCGTGCCGTAGGCGGTCTCGAAGCCGAGCGCCAGTCGCGCCCGCGCCCCAAGGGATCGTGCCATGATGCTCTCCTGTCGCAAAAAGAAGCGGCCCGCGGAGCGGGTCCGCGGGCCGGTGGGTCAGTGGTCGGGTGACGGAGGTCGTCTGCGCCGCGTTCAGATCAGCGGGTCGTCCGTCGTGTAGTGCAGCACCACCGCGATGGTGGCCGCCTTCAGGCCCGCCGCGCCCTCGACCGGCAGATCGACCGGGCGCGGCGCCTCCGCCTCGACCCAGTCGCACAGCCCGCCCAGCGTGCGGTCGTCGGCGAGCGCCGCGCCGATGCTCGCGCAGAGCGCATCGAAGGCATCGTCACGCTCGGCGCCCTGGGCAACAGCCTCGATCTCCGCGCGGTGCTGAAAGTGATAGCGCGGCGGCGATAGCGTCACCTCCGGCTCTCCCGGCTCTCCGTCGCGCAGGATCAGCAGGCCTTCGACCGGTACGCGCTCGGGCAGCACCTCGCCGCGCAGCGACGTAGCGGGCAGCGCCGAGAGCCGCGCGTGCAGCGCGGCGAGGATGGTTTCGCGGGGGGTGGGCATGGGTTCTTGCTATGTGCTAAGCGCGGAGAAAGTGCGGATCGAGCCCTAACAGGCCGCTGAAAAAGGCCGCCTCGACACGGGTTTGAGGACATGATTCACCCTTTCCGGGTCACGAGGGGGGCGGTCATGCGCGGGACAGACGAGGCGAGCGGGTCGCTGTTCAGCTATGTG
>NZ_QPLK01000111.1 GCF_003340565.1 Rhodovulum sp. 12E13
ACCTCGAGCAGATCGGGAACCTCACCGAGGTGATCGAGAAGCTCGCAGCCGACCTGGAAGCAGCTTCGAAGACGGACGAGGAGCTGCGCCGGCTATGCACGATCCCCGGAATCGGCCCGGTGACTGCCGGTGCCGTCGCGGCCTTCGCGCCTGACCTCGATACCTTCGACAGCGGCCGCAACTTCGCGGCGTCGCGCGACACGCGCGCCTCCGGCACGACGCGGCGTCGCGCGACATGCGCGCCTCCGGCACGACGCTCGGCCTCGTGCCTCGGCAACGATCCACGGGCGGAAAGACCAAGCTCGGGGCGGTGAGCAAGATGGGCCAGACCGACATCCGGCGGCTGCTGATCGTGGGAGCGTCGCGCCAGGGGCGCGCGTCCCGCGCGACGAGCGTGATCCGTTGGGTGGTCAGGAAGGGCGGCAGTCCGAACCGCTGGCTGGCCGCCCTCGTGGCCAGGAAGCCGAAGATGGTCGCGGCGCCGCCAATGTCTCTCGGACCGTTGGCGTTCCATTGGCGGCCGCTCGCCAACAAGATGGCCCGCATGATCTGGGCCATGAGCACGAAGCGGGAGGATTACCGGATGGCGTGACCCAAGCCCCGACGGGGCGACGGCACGGCATGGCCGAAAGGCCGGGGCGAGCGATCGACGAGGAGTAGGCGACACGGATTTCGAAGTTCATGGCAGGGACATTCAGACCCGGGGCTCGAGCGCTACAGCTCTCTGAACCGATGTGAACCCCGCCATCCGAACAGCATGACCCACCCGTGGCGTCACCAAGGCCACATCCAGAGGCCTGACACACGTCGGATCGAAGACCCCGCCGACCCGAGAAGATCATGCTTGCCAAAAAAGGGGGAATCCACACACGGCACCGAACGGAGCCTTTCCATACGCTGAGGTAATTGCTGCCGGCGCTTCCCATGACCGGCGACATCGCCACGATAGCCGGGATCAGGCCCCAATCGAGGATACCGCAATGAAACAGTATGTCGGGCTGGACGTG
>NZ_QPLK01000112.1 GCF_003340565.1 Rhodovulum sp. 12E13
CGCGCGATCACTCGATGATTTTCGAGACGACGCCGGCGCCGACGGTGCGGCCGCCCTCGCGGATGGCGAAGCGCAGCTTCTCCTCCATGGCGATCGGCGCGATCAGCTCGACGGTGAAGCTCACGTTGTCGCCCGGCATCACCATCTCGGTGCCCTCGGCCAGCGTCACCGTGCCCGTCACGTCGGTCGTGCGGAAGTAGAACTGCGGCCGGTAGTTGGCGAAGAACGGCGTGTGGCGGCCACCCTCTTCCTTGGTCAAGATGTAGGCCTCGGCCTCGAACTTGGTGTGCGGCGTCACCGAGCCCGGCTTGCACAGCACCTGGCCCCGCTCCACCCCGTCGCGGTCGATGCCGCGCAGGAGCGCGCCGATGTTGTCGCCCGCCTCGCCCCGGTCGAGCAGCTTGCGGAACATCTCGACGCCCGTGCAGGTCGTCTTGCGCGTGTCCCGCAGGCCGACGATCTCGATCTCGTCGCCCACGTTGATCACGCCCCGCTCGACGCGGCCCGTCACCACCGTGCCGCGGCCCGAGATCGAGAACACGTCCTCGATCGGCATCAGGAACGGCTGGTCGATCGGCCGCTCGGGGGTGGGGATGTACTCGTCCACAGCCGCCAGAAGCTCGCGGATCTTCTCCTCGCCGATCTCGGGGCTGTTGCCCTCCATCGCCGCCAGCGCCGAGCCGGCGATGATCGGGATGTCGTCGCCGGGGAAGTCGTAGGAGGACAGCAGCTCACGCACCTCCATCTCGACGAGCTCCAGCAGTTCCTCGTCGTCGACCTGGTCGACCTTGTTGAGGAACACCACCAGCGCCGGCACGCCCACCTGCCGCGCCAGCAGGATGTGCTCGCGCGTCTGCGGCATCGGCCCGTCGGCGGCGTTGACCACCAGGATCGCGCCGTCCATCTGCGCCGCGCCCGTGATCATGTTCTTCACGTAGTCGGCGTGGCCGGGGCAGTCGACATG
>NZ_QPLK01000113.1 GCF_003340565.1 Rhodovulum sp. 12E13
CGGCTGTAGCGTTTCACCCATGGCGTGCTCCGAGGGCTGCTGTCGGACTTGGTGTAGCAACTTGATTCTACAGAGCTTTCGCGGGCACGCCAGCCATTACCCCCGATTTCGATGAATAAGGCGGGCTGACCGAGCGCCTGATCGAGGCGAGACTGGACGTGGCCCAAGCCGTCGACCAGTCGCCGACCCGGTCCGCGCAGGAAAGCGTCGACAACCTTGCGGAAGACCTGAGAGGGGTCCGAACGGATCTCATCAACGAGGTGCGCCGGTTCGTGATGGGCCTCGACACCTCGTCCTTCGTGGTCCGTGGTCGCCTGCGCTCTGTCGAGACATGGCAGGCCGAGGATGCGCCATGGTTCGAGATCTCCGATGAAGCTGCCGAGGAGCTCGTGGGCCTCGCGTCGCTGCCGAGCAGTGCCGACCTGGGGACGGAGGAAGCGAAGCGGTTCGATCTCGTGATGTTCGAACTTCAGCTGAGCTTGATGGGGCGATCGACGAAGATGGAGGCTTGCAGGAGAAAGGTCACGGATGTCGCGACCGCACTCTCGACCAAGCTGGAGATACCAGCGGTCGCACGCCAGGGGGATTTGATCGAGGAAGTGCTGACGCACGCCTGGTGGGAAGGTTTGACCGTGGCCCTCGCAGAGCACGCGCGCCTCCGCCTTCGCGAGATCGTACATCTAATGGATCAGACGTCGCGGACGATTCTGTATACCGACTTCGAGGACGACCTTGGCGCTGCGACGCCGGCCTCTCTCAATCCGGCGGCCGACTTCGCGGCCTTCAAGAAAAAGGCGCGAGAGTTCTTGTCGAAGCATGGCGACCATGTCGCTCTTAACAGGCCGCTGAAAAAGGCCGCCTCGACACGGGTTTGAGGACATGATTCACCCTTTCCGGGTCACGAGGGGGGCGGTCATGCGCGGGACAGACGAGGCGAGCGGGTCGCTGTTCAGCTATGTG
>NZ_QPLK01000114.1 GCF_003340565.1 Rhodovulum sp. 12E13
CGAACGGCAGCCAGGGCCGAAGACGATGAAGCGATGAACCGCATTCACGTTGTTCGATCATCAGGGCTCGGGCCTGAGCCTGTCAGACACCGAGTCGGCCAGGAACTCCCAGACGCGCTTGACGCGGGGCGTCTTGTGCATCGCCTCGTGGGCGGCGAGCCAGAGCGGCAGGGGCGGGAGCTCCGGCTGGACATCGAGGCGCTGAACCTCTGGTTCGGCGTCCCCGATGACGGTCTGCATGCCGCCCACGCCGCAGCCGGCGCAGACGAGCTGCCAGTACACGGCCTGATCGTCGCATCGCACGCCGAAGAACCCCTTGTCGACGTCGAGGCCCCAGCCCCGGACCAGCCGCAGGACCATGTCCGACCGGTCGAACCCGACGAACGGAAGGCGCGTCAGCCCGTCGAGATCGGCCGGTTGCCCGAAGCGCGCCAGCAGACCGCCCGAGGCATAGAGCGCCATCGGGCTGTCGCCGATCTTGCGGGTGACGATGTCGAGCTGCGTCGGCCGGAACATGCGGATCGCGATGTCGGCCTCGCGGAAGAGCAGGTTTTCGGTCGTGTCGGACGGCACGATCTCGACCTCGATTCCCGGCTCGGCCTCCCGCAGCTCCGCGACGATCGGGGGCAGCAGGTAGTGCGAGACGACAACGCTCGCGGTGATCCGCACCGTGCCGGAGACGGCCATGTCGCGGCCCGCGGCGAGCATCTCGAGCCGCGCGGAGGCCGCGGCCATCTCGCGGGCGGGGCCGAGGAGCGAGCGGCCGATGTCCGTCAGCTGCAGCCCCCCGGGCACGCGGACGAACAGAGTGGCCCCGAGCGCCGCCTCGGCGGCCCTGACGTGGCGCCCCAGCGTCGGCTGGCTCTGGCCGAGGGCGCGCGCCGCGGCACTGAGCGAGCC
>NZ_QPLK01000115.1 GCF_003340565.1 Rhodovulum sp. 12E13
CGACGCCGAGACCGGCCGTTCGAGCCGGCCGATACCCGGAAATCGCAGGCATCCCCGGCCGACGTGCCCTCGTCAGACCGCCTCTGCCCGAAAATCGGCGAAGCCGAAGAGGTAGATCAGACGATCCATAAGACGCGCAAAGAAATAGCCCCCGTTTACAGTGTCACCCCCCAGCGCATCCAACAGATCGAGAAAGAAGGCCTCGCGCAGCTTTCCGATGCGCTCCGGCGCCGGGGTCTCGCGCTGGAGGATTTCGACTTCGGAGGCCCGGCATGACGCCGTGCGCGTGGTTCGACATGACCCTCGCCGCCGCGGGGGATGATGGGCTCCGCCGGGCTGGCCTGTCGGCGCACGAGGTTCTTGCCCTGGCCGGCATGACGACGCCGGAGCGTATGCGCTTCATTGGTCCAGACCGCCTGCCGGATGTCTACGCCGCGTCCGTGGGTGCTGAGGAGCTGTCTCCGGATCTTCGGCGGTGGGTGCGGGCAGGCGCGGAGAGAATGATCGCAGAGATCGAAGCGATCGAGTCCGACGCCGCCCCAGAAAAATCGTAAGGCATTGAAAGCGCGACAAACTTTTTTGCCTGAAAAGTTTTGGGGCGGGTTCGGGCGGGCGTAATTCCTGTGTATCGGGTCGGATGGGCCGGGCCGATAGACAGACAGGAGACTGACATGACGGACGCAGATTTTGCACAGGTCGCTCAGGAAATGCGCGATGAAGAAGAGCTCGCAATCGAGGTCTATGAACCCGCCTTATTCATCGAAATCGGGGGTAATGGCTGGCGTGCCCGCGAAAGCTCTGTAGAATCAAGTTGCTACACCAAGTCCGACAGCAGCCCTCGGAGCACGCCATGGGTGAAACGCTACAG
>NZ_QPLK01000116.1 GCF_003340565.1 Rhodovulum sp. 12E13
ACCTGCCCCTTCTCCCAGCCCGAGGCGGGAGTGCACGCGACCGGTTCGACGAGGTAATGCCCGCACATCTGCTGGAAGCGGCGGTTGTACGCGCGATCCTTGCCCACGAAGATCGTGTCCACGGCCGTCTTCATGTTGTCGTAGATTCCCCGCGCGCAGGCACCGCCGAAGAAGGCGAACGCCTTGTCATGGGCGTCGAAGACCATCTCCTGCGTTTCGCGGGGATAGGCCCGGACGAAGACCATCCGGCTGTGGCAGAGCCGGACATGGGCGACCTTCACCGTCGTGGTCACCCCATCGATCAGAACGATCTCGTGGCTCCAGTCGAACTGGTAGGCTTCGCCCGGATCGAAGCTCAGCGGCACGAAGGCCGCGGCCGACGCCGCGCTCTCCGCCTTCGACCACGCCGCCGCGTAGCGTCGCACGGCGTCATATCCGCCCTCGTATCCGAGCGTCTGCAGCTCCTCGAAGATCCGGATCGCCGTCAGCCGGTCGCGCTTGGGCTTGCGCGCGTTCTCTGCCAGCATCCGATCGAGCTCGTCCCGCCACGGCCCGATCTTCGGCTGCGGCTGGACGCTGCGCTCGTAGGTGAACTCCGTTGCTCCCGACCGCACGACCTTGCGCACGGTCTTCCGTGACACCCGCAACTCGCGGCAGATCTGCTTGATCGGCTTCTTGTCCTGAAAGTACGCCCTGCGGATCTTCGCGATCGTTTCCACCACCAGCATCCCAAACCCGGCTCCCGCTTGCCCCGGGAGCACGATGGACCACCCGTATCAGGGGGTCCCTTTTGG
>NZ_QPLK01000117.1 GCF_003340565.1 Rhodovulum sp. 12E13
GTGATCGTGGTATCGTCGTCCATGGCGTATCGCTCCTTCGGGAGGTTCTGGCAGGCTTCATCACCGGCCACGATACGCCGCCTTCGCAGGCCCCATCACCCATTTCCCGGCATAGCTCTAATCGCCTTGGTCGAGGGCTGATCTGCATCGGTTCATCCTGCGTGCCGGGCTCCGGGGTTCTCTCCGCGGTCGCTGCGAGGTGCGCCGCATGTTTGCGTTCACCCCGCAGTATTCACCGAATGCGTCTGAGCGACGGGCTCGGTCGTGGTATGCTGGTCGTGAAGGCCCGGTCGATGGTTGTGCAGGGCCTTTTGAGCGGCGCGATGCACGTACGGGGTGCGAGTATGGCGTGCGAGACGGCGCGAGTGCGGTCGATGCGCAGTATCGGTCCGCGTCGGACCGGGCCGCCGGGCGCGGCGGGGGTGTCGGAGCCGGAGATGTTCAGGCGGTCGTGGTCAGGGCCCGGCCCAGTGCATCCGGGCGATCCGCGGCCAGAGCACGGCCCAGAAGGGCACGGCGCTGCTGGAGAGCGCGAGCGTCATCCGGCGGCCCGAGAGGACGAGCCTGGCGCCGGCGCGGAGCACGCGTTCGCGCAGGCGGCGCAGGCTCCAGCCGGTGCCGGTGGCCCGGGCCATGGCGCGGCGGGCGATGTGCATCAGCTGGTAGGCCAGGATCGAGATGAGCAGGCGCACCTCGTTGCACGCGAAGGCATCGACGGCCTCGGAGCCGCTCTGCGGCCTCCGACCC
>NZ_QPLK01000118.1 GCF_003340565.1 Rhodovulum sp. 12E13
CCCTGCTCCGCGGCGCGCAAGGCATCATGGGCGACGATCAGGCGGTGGCCGGCGAAGGCGCTTTCCGCGAGCCCGTCGTCGTCGAAGACGAGGCCCTGGAAGGTCTCCACCAGCTCGGCGTAGCGGCGGGCCGGGACGGCGAGGATGAACTCCAGCCGGCGATCGCCCCGGTCCGCAAGGGCGGTCAGCTCGCCGATATTGTCCAGGCTAAGGAGCCCACGGTCGGCAACCAGGATGACGCGCTGGATCGGGAAGCGCTCCAGGACGGTCGCCAGCATCCCCTGAAGCGTCTTCGTCTCGGCGACGTTGCCGGGGTGGACGGTGTGCATGAGCGGCAGACCGTCGGCGGTCTGCACCACGCCGAGGACGAACTGGCGGGCGATGCCGCCGATATCCTTGTTCATGCCGAAAGCCCGCAGATCGTCGTCCACCTCGCCCTCGCCGTGGATGCGCACGGTTGTCAGGTCGTAGAACACCACCGCGAGATCCTGATCGACCAGCGGCCGGATCTGCCCGGCCAGTTCCGTCTCGAGCCGGTCGGCGTGATCCATCAGCGCGTCCATGGCGCGCAGGAGATGCTGGTGGGTCACGCCCTCGGGCATGGCCGGCATGGCCACGGTCTCCAGCCAGCGCAGGCAGCCCAGCTTCGAGTCCGGCGCGCAGAGGCGGTTGAAGACCATCGCCCGGACGAGGGCCTCGACGTCCAGCCTGCGCTTGCCGGATCGCAGAGCGCGTCCG
>NZ_QPLK01000119.1 GCF_003340565.1 Rhodovulum sp. 12E13
TCGAGCACCGCTTCGGCCCGCTCCCGCGCCTCTGCCACCATCCCCTCGACCTGCCGAAGTTCCTGCGGTGTCGGACGGGCAAGCAGGCGGCCGAACTCGGTCGAATCGAAGCGGGGCATGGCAGGTCTCCGGCAGGCTCAGAAGCCGCCGATCCTACTCTACTGACGGACAAGAACAAAGGGCGAACAAACACGGTTTGCTGACACCGCCTCTCTCATCACGCAGGCTTCTTGCACGGAGGCTTAGGAGAGGTTCTCGTGGAAGACCCAGCCGATGACCACCTGACCTACGAGGTCAACTCCGATGAGGTTGAGGACTTCACCGACGCCGATACCCGCTGGCGTCCTCGTAGCAGCTGGCCAACCTCGCCTCCCCTCAGGAGGATCCTCCCGCCAAAGCCGAAACACCACCAAAGTGGGCGGTCGCCGAACACCTCATTTCCGGCGGACCTGCGCCGCCTCGACGAGACGGCGGATCCTGGTTGAAGGGCCGACACGCTTCACGCCTCGGACTGCACCATTGATGCGCACCAACTCAGCGGCCGGGACCTTGCCAGACCTGAGCGCCGCCTCGTCTTTGGCACGCGATGCCGGGCGGTGTCAGCAAACCGTGTTGGTTCGCCCGTTGTTCTTGTCCGTCAGTAGAGTAGGATCGGCGGCTTCTGAGCCTGCCGGAGACCTGCCATGCCCCGCTTCGATCCGACCGAGTTCGGCCGC
>NZ_QPLK01000012.1 GCF_003340565.1 Rhodovulum sp. 12E13
ATCTCGTCGCCCACGTTGATCACGCCCCGCTCGACGCGGCCCGTCACCACCGTGCCGCGGCCCGAGATCGAGAACACGTCCTCGATCGGCATCAGGAACGGCTGGTCGATCGGCCGCTCGGGGGTGGGGATGTACTCGTCCACAGCCGCCAGAAGCTCGCGGATCTTCTCCTCGCCGATCTCGGGGCTGTTGCCCTCCATCGCCGCCAGCGCCGAGCCGGCGATGATCGGGATGTCGTCGCCGGGGAAGTCGTAGGAGGACAGCAGCTCACGCACCTCCATCTCGACGAGCTCCAGCAGTTCCTCGTCGTCGACCTGGTCGACCTTGTTGAGGAACACCACCAGCGCCGGCACGCCCACCTGCCGCGCCAGCAGGATGTGCTCGCGCGTCTGCGGCATCGGCCCGTCGGCGGCGTTGACCACCAGGATCGCGCCGTCCATCTGCGCCGCGCCCGTGATCATGTTCTTCACGTAGTCGGCGTGGCCGGGGCAGTCGACATGGGCGTAGTGGCGGTTGTCGGTCTCGTACTCGACATGCGCCGTCGAGATCGTGATCCCGCGCGCCTTTTCCTCCGGCGCGCCGTCGATCTGGTCGTAGGCCCGGAAATCACCGAAATACTTCGTGATCGCCGCCGTCAGCGTCGTCTTGCCGTGATCGACGTGACCGATCGTGCCGATGTTCACGTGCGGCTTCGTGCGTTCGAACTTCTGCTTCGCCATCTCTCGTCTCCTTGGTCGGGCGGCGGGGGGACCCCGCCCTACGGGTGGTGGGTAGGGCGGGGTTCACCCCGCCATCCCGTCATTGGGTTGGGGCCGTCACGCGTACTTGGCCTGGATCTCTTCCGAGATGTTCTGCGGCACCGGCTCGTAATGGTCGAACAGCATCGTGAACTGCGCGCGCCCCGAGGACATCGACCGCAGGTTGTTGATGTAGCCGAACATGTTGGCCAGCGGCACGAAGGCGTCGATGACGATCGCGTTGCCGCGCGGCGCCTGCCCCTGGACCTGGCCACGCCGCGAGGTAAGATCGCCGATGACGTTGCCCGTGTACTCCTCGGGCGTGACGACCTCGACCTTCATGATCGGCTCCAGCAGAAGCGCGCCGGCCTTCTTGAGACCCTCGCGCATGCACATCCGGCTGGCGATCTCGAAGGCCAGGACCGACGAGTCGACGTCGTGATACTTGCCGTCGACAAGCGCCACCTTGAAGTCGATCACCGGGAAGCCGGCGAGCGGCCCCGAGTCCATCACCGACTGGATGCCCTTCTCGACGCCGGGCACATATTCCTTCGGCACCGCGCCGCCGACGATGCGGCTCTCGAAGCTGTAGCCCTCGCCCGGCTCGGTCGGCGCGATCTCGAGCTGCACCTCGGCAAACTGGCCCGAACCGCCGGTCTGCTTCTTGTGCGTGTAGGTGTGGGTGATCGCCTGCCGGATCGTCTCACGGTAGGCGACCTGCGGGGCGCCGATATTGGCCTCGACCTTGAACTCGCGCTTCAGGCGGTCGACCAGGATGTCGAGGTGGAGCTCGCCCATCCCCTTCATGATGGTCTGTCCCGACTCGAGATCGGTCTCGACGCGGAACGACGGGTCCTCGGCAGCGAGCCGCTGCAGGCCGGCCGACATCTTTTCCTGGTCGGCCTTCGTCTTGGGCTCGACGGCGATCTCGATCACCGGATCGGGGAACGTCATCGTCTCGAGCACGACCTGCTTGTTGGCGTCGCACAGGGTGTCGCCGGTCGTCGTCTCCTTCAGGCCGGCGAGCGCGATGATGTCGCCCGAGCCCGCCCAGTCGATCTCTTCGCGGGAGTTCGAGTGCATCATCATCATCCGGCCGATGCGCTCGCGCTTGCCCTTGGTCGAGTTCATGACGCTGTCGCCCTTCTTCATCATGCCCGAATAGATCCGGGTGAAGGTGAGCGAGCCCACGAACGGGTCGTTCATGATCTTGAACGCGAGGCCGGCGAAGGGCTGGTCGTCGCCCGGACGGCGCTCGATGTTGCGCGTCTCGGTCTCGTCGTCGGGGGCAAAGCCCATGTAGGGAGGCACGTCGAGCGGCCCCGGCAGGTAGTCGATCACCGCGTTCAGCATGGGCTGGACGCCCTTGTTCTTGAACGCCGAGCCCGCGAGGACCGGCACGAACGACATCGACAGCGTGCCCTTGCGGATCAGGCTGCGGAGCGTAGGCATGTCGGGCTCTTCGCCGTCGAGGTACTTCTCCATCGCGTCGTCGTCCATCTCGACGGCGAGTTCGACGAGCTTGCCGCGCCATTCCTCGGCCTCGGCCCGCATGTCTTCGCGCACGTCGCGGACGACCCAGGAAGCGCCGAGGTCTTCGCCCTGCCAGACCCACTCCTTCATGGCCACCAGGTCGATGATGCCTTCGAGCTTGTCCTCCGCCCCGATCGGCAGCTGGATCGGCGCGGGCGTGGCGCCCGTGCGGTCCTGGATCATGCGAACGCAGTTGAAGAAGTCGGCGCCGATCTTGTCCATCTTGTTGACGAACACGATGCGGGGCACCTTGTAGCGGTCGGCCTGGCGCCAGACCGTCTCGGTCTGCGGCTCGACGCCGGCATTGGCGTCGAGCACCGCCACGGCACCGTCGAGTACGGCCAGCGAGCGCTCCACCTCGATGGTGAAGTCGACGTGGCCGGGCGTGTCGATGATGTTGAAGCGGAAGCGTGCCTCTTCCGGGGTATCGCCGTAGATACCAGTCGGGTTCTGGCCATCCTCGGTGCGGAACCAGAAGGTTGTCGTCGCGGCCGAGGTGATGGTGATGCCGCGCTCCTGCTCCTGCTCCATCCAGTCCATCGTCGCGGCGCCGTCATGCACCTCGCCGATCTTGTGCGACTTTCCGGTGTAGAACAGGATCCGCTCGGTCGTCGTCGTCTTGCCGGCGTCGATATGCGCCATGATACCGAAGTTGCGGTACCGCTCGAGGGAATATTCGCGTTGCATCGGGGGTTCGCTCCTCAGGGCGAAGGGTAGGGGGCGACGGGATTACCAGCGATAGTGGCTGAACGCCTTGTTGGCGTCGGCCATCTTGTGGGTGTCCTCGCGCTTCTTCACGGCGGCGCCGCGCGACTGAACCGCGTCCGACAACTCGCCGGCGAGGCGCTCTTCCATCGTGTTCTCGTTGCGCTTGCGCGCAGCGTCGATCAGCCAGCGAATGGCCAGCGCCTCGCGCCGCTCGGGCCGCACCTCGACGGGCACCTGGTAGGTGGCGCCGCCCACCCGGCGCGAGCGCACCTCGACGGCAGGCTTCACGTTGTCGAGCGCCTCGGCGAAGACCTCGATCGGGGAGCGCTTCAGCCGGCTCTCGACCCGATCCAGCGCGCCGTACACGATGCTCTCTGCGACAGACTTCTTGCCGTCGTACATCAGGTTGTTCATGAACTTGGTCAGCACCTTGTCGCCGTACTTGGCGTCAGGCAGGACTTCGCGTTTTTCGGCGCGGTGACGACGGGACATCGTTTACGTCTCCTTACTTCGGGCGCTTGGCGCCGTACTTCGACCGGCGCTGCTTGCGATCTTTCACGCCCTGCGTGTCGAGCACGCCGCGCAGGATGTGGTAGCGCACGCCCGGCAGGTCCTTGACGCGGCCGCCGCGGATCAGCACCACCGAATGCTCCTGCAGGTTGTGCTTTTCGCCGGGGATGTAGCTGATCACCTCGTAGCCGTTGGTCAGACGCACCTTGGCCACCTTCCGCATGGCCGAGTTCGGCTTCTTCGGCGTGTTGGTGTAGACCCGGGTGCAGACGCCGCGCTTCTGCGGGTTGCCCTCGAGGTGCATCGACTTGTTCGACCGTTTCTTGGGCTGCCGCGGCTTGCGGATCAGCTGCTGGATCGTCGGCATTCGGTTCCCCGTCTCGTCTCTCGGTGGCCCGGGCCCGGGCCCGCGCCGCATGTCTGGCCCCCGCCTCGCGGGGATGGGTGACGCGCCTCGCACCAATGCAAAACGCAACCACCGCATACGCTCCCGAAGCTCTGGGAACGGCGCGGTGGGACCTCAGAGGATCGGGGCACGAGGCCCGGATCATGACCACTTCGGTTCTGTAAGCCGAGCCGGGCAGAAGGCCGCGCGGCCGGGTGAGCGCGCTTTAGAGAGAATCGGGATGAGTGTCAACACGGGGTTTCCGCGGCACCCTGGCCGGCGCGGCGCGGGCAAGCTGCCGCTCCCGCCAGAGAGTGAAGGCCCCCGTCGCCACCACCAGCGCGGCGCCGACGAGCGTCAGGGGCGTGGGCCAGTCGCCAAAGACGACGTAGCCGAGGATCAGGGCGACGACCAGCCCCGTGTAGCGGAACGGCGCCACCACGGCGAGCTCGCCCACGCGCATCGCCGTCACGCTGAGGATATAGGCGAGCAGGATCGTGCCGGCGGCCCCGAGCAGAAGGCCGGCCGAGGCAGCGGAAACAGGCGCCCAGGGCTGCATCGCCGCGACGAGACCGAACGTGACGGTGACGCCCGCCGACGCGACGAAGGCGACCGTGAGCGATGGCAGGGCGCCGGACATGCGCCGAACGGCCAGGTCGCGCACCGTGACGCAGGCGACGGCCGCGAGCACGTAGAGAGAGTAGATCGTGAAGCCTTCGGTGCCCGGCCGAACGATCAGCAGCACGCCGGCGAAGCCTACCAGGATCGCCGTCAGCCGCCGCCAGCCCAGGGGCTCGCGGAACACGACCGCGCCGGCAAGCGTGACGGCGAGCGGCAAGGCCTGCAGGATCGCCGTGGCATTGGCGAGCGGCATGTTGAAGAGCGCGGTCAGAAAGAAATAGACCGCGCCGATCTCTCCGGCGGTGCGCAGCGCGAGCAGGCCCAGGTCGCGGCGCGGCAGGCGCAGGCGCAGCCGGCCCATGGCGCGGGCGAGCGCGAGCATCGCCGCGCTGGTGGCGAGCCCGCGCAGGAAGATCGCCTGCGCCAGCGGCAGCTCGCCCGCAAGCGTCTTCATGAAGGTGTCGTTGACGGTGAAGGCGGCCATGCTCCCCATCATCAGGAGCGCCCCCTTCGCATTGTCGGTCAGGGCCATGCGCCCCGATTAGCAGCGCCACGCGCGGACCGGAAGCGCAGCGCTCGGAACGGGGGAAGGCGCTTGGCAAAGCGCCTTGCCGCGCCGCGCGGCGCGGCAACGCCCTTTCAAGGGCGTTCCTCCGACCAGAGGGCGGGAAAAGGAAAGGCCCCGCCGGGGCGGGGCCTTTCAAAAGCGTCCGGGCCGTTGCTCTCAGAAGTCGCGGCTCTCCGGCGTGCCCACCAGCATGTCGCTGTCGTCGCCGCCCACCACGTCGTCGATCGGCGCGGCGAGCTGGGCGGCGGCCTCGGCCTCGGCCCGGCGCTGCTCGATCACCCTGGCGTCCCGGTCCTGCGCGATGCGACGCACGCGCTGCGTCGCCCCCCCCGTACCGGCAGGGATAAGACGGCCCACGATCACGTTCTCCTTCAGGCCGACGAGCTTGTCGCGCTTGCCCTGCACCGAGGCTTCGGTGAGCACCCGCGTCGTCTCCTGGAACGACGCCGCCGAGATGAACGAGCGGGTCTGCAGCGACGCCTTGGTGATGCCGAGCAGGATCGGCTGCGCATCGGCCGGGCGCCGCCCCTCGGCCACCGCCTTGGCGTTGGCCTCCTCGAGCTCGGGCTTGTCGACATGCTCGCCCTTGAGCAGCGTCGTCTCTCCCGAGTCGAGGATCTCCCACTTCTGGAGCATCTGGCGAACGATGACCTCGATGTGCTTGTCGTTGATCTTCACGCCCTGCAGGCGATAGACCTCCTGCACCTCGTTGATCATGTAATCGGCCAGCGCCTCGACACCCATGATCGCCAGGATGTCATGCGGCGCCGGGTTGCCGTCCATGATGTAGTCGCCCTTCTGGATGAAATCGCCCTCCTGGACGGGGATGTGCTTGCCCTTGGGCACCATGTACTCGACCGGTTCGAGGCTGTCGTCCGCCGGCACGATCGCGATCCGCCGCTTGTTCTTGTAGTCGCGGCCGAACTTAACGTAACCGTCGATCTCTGCGATGATGGCGTGGTCCTTGGGCCGGCGCGCCTCGAACAGCTCGGCCACCCGCGGCAGACCGCCGGTGATGTCCTTGGTCTTGGCGCCCTCGCGCGGGATCCGCGCCACCACGTCGCCAGCGTCGACATGCTGCCCGTCCTCGACCGACAGGATCGCGTCGACCGACATCGGGTAGGTCACCGGGTTGCCGGCATCGTTGCGCACCGGGTCTCCGGTCTCGGGGTCGACGATCAGGATCTCGGGCTTGAGATCGTTGCCCTTGGGCGCGGCGCGCCAGTCCGACACGATCTTCTGCGTCATGCCGGTGGCATCGTCGGTCTCCTCGCGCACGGCGATACCGCTGACGAGGTCGACGAACTTCGCCGTGCCGCTCTTCTCGGCGATGATCGGCAGGTTGTAGGGATCCCACTCGAAGAGCTTGTCGCCCCGCTCGATCTGCCGCCCCGCCTCGACGAACAGCTTGGTGCCGTAGCCGATCTTGTAGGTCGCCCGCTCCACCTCGTTCTCGTCGACGATGGCGAGCTGCATGTTGCGGCCCATCACCACGATCTCGCCCGCCGTGTTGGTGATCACGTTGGCATTGTGGAACACGATCCGACCGGCCTGCCCTGCCTCCTGGAAGGATTGCTGGCCGCCCTGCGCGACGCCGCCGATGTGGAAGGTCCGCATCGTCAGCTGCGTGCCGGGCTCGCCGATCGACTGGGCGGCGATGATGCCCACCGCCTCGCCGACGTTCACCATCGTGCCGCGGGCCAGGTCGCGCCCGTAGCACATGGCACAGACGCCCTCCTCCGCCTCGCAGGTCAGCGGCGAGCGCAGGCGTGCCGAGGCGACGCCGGTCTGCTCGATCTCGTCCGCCGAGCGCTCGTCGATCAGCTCGCCCGCGCGCACGATCACCTCGCTCTCGCCGGGCACGAGGATGTCCTCGGCCGCGACCCGGCCGAGGACGCGCTCGCCGAGCGAGGCCACCACCTCGCCGTCGTTGACCTGTGCCTCCATCGTGATCGCGCGGTCGGTACCGCAATCGTGGCTGCGCACGATGCAGTCCTGTGCCACGTCGACGAGGCGGCGGGTCAGATAGCCCGAGTTCGCGGTCTTGAGCGCGGTATCCGAAAGACCCTTTCGCGCGCCGTGGGTGGAGTTGAAGTACTCCAGCACGGTCAGGCCTTCCTTGAAGTTCGAGATGATCGGCGTCTCGATGATCTCTCCGCTGGGCTTGGCCATCAGGCCACGCATGCCCCCGAGCTGCTTCATCTGGGTGACCGAGCCCCGGGCGCCGGAATGGGCCATCATGTAGATCGAGTTCGGCTCCTGCTCGGCGCCGCTCTCGTCCTTACGCTTGGCCGAGATCGTCTCCATCATCGCCTCGGTCACCTTGTCGTTGCACTTCGACCAGGCGTCGACGACCTTGTTGTATTTCTCGCCCTGGGTGATCAGGCCGTCCATGTACTGCTGCTCGAAATCCTTCACGTGCTTGCGCGTCTCGTCGACGATCGACCACTTGGTTTCGGGGATCACCATGTCGTCCTTGCCGAAGCTGATGCCGGCGCGGAACGCCTCCTTGAACCCGATCGACATGATCTGATCGCAGAAGATGACCGATTCCTTCTGCCCGCAATAGCGGTAGACGGTATCGATCACGCGCTGCACGTCCTTCTTCCGAAGGAGCTGGTTGACCAGCTCGAACGGCGCCTTGGCGTTCAGCGGCAGGAGCGCGCCGAGGCGCACGCGGCCCGGCGTCGTCTCGAAGCGGCGGAACACCTCCTGTCCGGTCTCGTCGATCTGCTTGATCCGGCACTGGATCTTCGTGTGCAGGTGCACCGCACCCGCCTCGAGAGCGTGCTCGACCTCCTCGACAGAGCCAAAGACCATGCCCTCGCCGGGCATCCCCTCGCGCTCCATCGAGATGTAGTACAGACCGAGGATCATGTCCTGGCTGGGCACGATGATCGGCGCGCCGTTGGCGGGGCTGAGCACGTTGTTCGTGCTCATCATCAGCACCCGCGCCTCGAGCTGGGCCTCGAGCGACAGAGGCACGTGCACCGCCATCTGGTCACCGTCGAAGTCGGCGTTGAAGGCCGAGCAGACCAGCGGGTGCAGCTGGATCGCCTTGCCCTCGATCAGCACCGGCTCGAACGCCTGGATGCCGAGGCGGTGGAGCGTCGGCGCGCGGTTGAGCAGCACCGGGTGCTCGCGGATCACCTCGTCGAGGATGTCCCAGACCTCGGGCCGCTCCTTCTCGACGAGCTTCTTGGCCTGCTTGACGGTGGACGACAGGCCCTTCGCCTCCAGCCGCGAATAGATGAACGGCTTGAACAGCTCGAGCGCCATCTTCTTGGGCAGGCCGCACTGGTGCAGCTTGAGCTCGGGGCCGGTCACGATCACCGAACGGCCCGAGAAATCGACCCGCTTGCCGAGCAGGTTCTGGCGGAACCGCCCCTGCTTGCCCTTCAGCATGTCCGACAGGGACTTGAGCGGGCGCTTGTTGGCGCCGGTGATGACGCGGCCGCGACGGCCGTTGTCGAACAGCGCATCGACCGATTCCTGCAGCATCCGCTTCTCGTTGCGGATGATGATGTCGGGCGCGCGCAGCTCGATCAGCCGCTTGAGGCGGTTGTTGCGGTTGATCACCCGGCGGTACAGGTCGTTGAGGTCCGACGTTGCGAAGCGGCCGCCATCGAGCGGCACCAGCGGGCGCAGCTCGGGCGGAATGACCGGGATCACGGTCATGATCATCCATTCCGGGCGGTTGCCGGACTCGATGAAGTTCTCGATGATCTTGAGCCGCTTGATGATCTTCTTGGGCTTAAGCTCGCCGGTCGCCTCGGCCAGCTCCTCGCGCAGGCGCTCGGCCTCGCCCTCCAGATCGACCGCCGCCAGCATCTCGCGGATCGCCTCGGCGCCGATATTGGCGGTGAAGGCGTCCATCCCGTACTGGTCCTGCGCGTCCATGTACTCTTCCTCGGTCAGCATCTGACCGTAGGAGAGGTCCGTCAGGCCCGGCTCGATCACCACGTAGTTCTCGAAGTAGAGCACGCGCTCGAGATCACGCAGGGTCATGTCGAGCATCAGGCCGATGCGCGAAGGCAGCGACTTGAGGAACCAGATGTGCGCCACCGGAGCGGCGAGCTCGATATGGCCCATCCGCTCGCGGCGCACCTTCTGCAGCGTCACCTCGACGCCGCACTTCTCGCAGACGACGCCGCGATACTTCATGCGCTTGTACTTGCCGCAAAGGCACTCGTAATCCTTGATCGGCCCGAAGATGCGGGCGCAGAACAGCCCGTCGCGCTCGGGCTTGAACGTGCGGTAGTTGATCGTCTCGGGCTTCTTGATCTCGCCGTAGGACCAGCTGAGAATCCGCTCGGGGCTCGCCAGCGAGACCTTGATCTCGTCGAAGACCTTGGGCGGGGTCAGCGGGTTGAACGGGTTGTTGGTGATTTCCTGGTTCATAGGGGTCCTCGGGGGCTGGCAGAGGGGAAGGGACGCGCCGGCAGCCGGACTTTCTGGAAAGTCCGGCCCGGGGAGAATTTCCTAGAAAATTCTCAATCCTCCTCCTCCGCATCCAGGAGTTCCATGTTGAGGCCCAGGCCGCGGACCTCCTTGACGAGAACGTTGAACGATTCCGGCACGCCGGCCTCGAAATTGTCCTCGCCCTTGACGATGCTCTCGTAGACCTTGGTGCGGCCGGCCACGTCGTCGGATTTCACCGTCAGCATCTCCTGCAGGGTGTAGGCCGCGCCGTAGGCCTCGAGCGCCCAGACCTC
This sequence comes from Rhodovulum sp. 12E13, assembly GCF_003340565.1. Taxonomy (GTDB): domain Bacteria; phylum Pseudomonadota; class Alphaproteobacteria; order Rhodobacterales; family Rhodobacteraceae; genus HLUCCA09. The sequence continues at coordinate 9,778 of NZ_QPLK01000012.1, forward strand.
CATCTCGCCGAAGCGCTGGCCGCCGAACTGCGCCTTGCCGCCCAGCGGCTGCTGCGTGACGAGGCTGTAGGGTCCGGTCGAGCGGGCGTGGATCTTGTCGTCGACGAGGTGGTGGAGCTTGAGCAGATACTTGATCCCCACCGTGACCGGGCGGGCGAACTGCTCGCCGGTACGACCGTCGAACAGGACGGACTGCCCCGATTCGTCGAAGCCGGCGCGACGGAGCTGCTCGTTCACGTCGGGCTCCTTCGCCCCGTCGAAGACGGGGGTGGCGATGGGCACGCCGCGGGTGACGTTCTCGGCCGCGGTGATCAGCGCGTCCTGCTCCATCCCCTCGATCCCTTCGTCGAAGACGTCGTCGCCGTAGGCGAGCTTCATGGCATCCTTGACCGGGGCCATGTCGCCCGAGCGGCGATACTCGGCCAGCGCCTCGTCGATCTTGATGCCGAGGCCGCGGCTCGCCCAGCCCATGTGCGTCTCGAGGATCTGGCCCACGTTCATTCGGGACGGCACGCCAAGCGGGTTGAGCACGAAATCGACGGTGGTGCCGTCGGAGAGGAACGGCATGTCCTCCTCGGGCACGACCTTCGAGATGACGCCCTTGTTGCCGTGACGGCCGGCCATCTTGTCGCCGGGCTGCAGCTTGCGCTTCACCGCGATGAAGACCTTGACCATCTTCATCACGCCCGGCGGCAGGTCGTCGCCGCGGCGGACCTTGTCGACCTTGTCCTCGAAACGGGCCTCGAGCACGCGCTTCTGCGCCTCGAACTGCTCGTTGAGGGCCTCGACGATCTGCGCGTCAGCCTCTTCGGCCAGCGCCAGCTGCCACCATTGCCCGCGGGACAGCGTCTCCAGCAGATCCTCGGTGATCTCGGAGTTCGGCTTGACGCCCTTCGGCCCCTTCACCGCGGTCTTGCCGAGGATCAGCGCCTTCAGGCGAGCGTAGATGTTGCGCTCGAGGATGGCGAGCTCGTCGTCGCGGTCGCGCGCGAGGCGTTCGACCTCTTCGCGCTCGATCTGCAGCGCGCGCTCGTCCTTCTCGACACCGTGGCGGTTGAAGACGCGCACCTCGACCACCGTGCCGTAATCGCCCGGCGGCAGGCGCAGCGAGGTGTCGCGCACGTCCGACGCCTTCTCGCCGAAGATGGCGCGCAGCAGCTTCTCCTCCGGCGTCATCGGGCTTTCGCCCTTGGGCGTGATCTTGCCCACGAGGATGTCGCCCGGCCCCACCTCGGCGCCGATATAGACGATGCCCGCCTCGTCGAGGTTGCGCAGCGCCTCCTCGCCGACATTCGGGATGTCGCGGGTGATCTCTTCCGGCCCAAGCTTGGTGTCGCGCGCCGCCACCTCGTATTCCTCGATGTGGATCGAGGTGAACACGTCGTCCTTGGCGATCCGCTCCGAGATGAGGATCGAATCCTCGTAGTTGTAGCCGTTCCACGGCATGAACGCGACGACCACGTTCTTGCCGAGCGCCAGTTCGCCGAGATCGGTCGACGGGCCGTCGGCGATCACCTCGCCCTTCTCCACCCGGTCGCCCACGTTCACCAGCGGGCGCTGGTTGATCGCGGTGTTCTGGTTCGAGCGCTGGAACTTGCGCAGGCGGTAGATGTCCACCCCCGGATCGCCCGGCTCGAGATCATCGGTCGCGCGGACGACGATCCGCTGCGCGTCGACCTGGTCGATGACGCCGCCGCGGCGGGCCATGATCGAGGCGCCGGAGTCGCGCGCCACGACGCCCTCGATACCGGTGCCGACGAGCGGCGCCTCGGCCTGCAGCAGCGGCACGGCCTGCCGCTGCATGTTCGAGCCCATCAGCGCGCGGTTGGCGTCGTCGTTCTCGAGGAACGGGATGAGCGAGGCCGCGACCGACACGAGCTGCTTGGGCGACACGTCGATCAGGTCGACGTTCTCGTTCGGCGCGAGCAGGTATTCGCCGGCCTGCCGCGTCGAGACGAGGTCGTTCACGAAACGGCCCTCGTCGTCGAGCCGCGCGTTGGCCTGGGCCACGGTGTGCCGCATCTCCTCGGTGGCGGACATGTAGTGGACCTCGTCGGTCACCTGCCCCTCGTTCACCACCCGGTAGGGCGTCTCGATGAAGCCGTACTTATTCACCCGCGCGAAGGTGGCGAGCGAGTTGATCAGGCCGATATTCGGCCCCTCCGGCGTCTCGATCGGGCACATCCGGCCGTAATGGGTGGGGTGCACGTCGCGCACCTCGAAGCCCGCGCGCTCGCGCGTCAGGCCGCCCGGCCCGAGCGCCGAGAGGCGGCGCTTGTGCGTCACCTCCGACAGCGGGTTCGTCTGGTCCATGAACTGCGACAGCTGCGACGAGCCGAAGAACTCGCGCACCGCCGCCGCCGCCGGCTTGGCGTTGATCAGATCCTGCGGCATGACCGTGTCGATCTCGACCGAGCTCATCCGCTCCTTGATCGCGCGCTCCATCCGCAGGAGGCCGACGCGGTACTGGTTCTCCATCAGCTCGCCGACCGAGCGCACCCGGCGGTTGCCGAGATGGTCGATGTCGTCGATCTCGCCCTTGCCGTCGCGCAACTCCACGAGCGCCTTGACGCAGGCCACGATGTCGGCATGACGCAGCGTGCGCTGGGTGTCGGGCGCGTCGAGGTCGAGCCGCATGTTCATCTTGACCCGGCCCACGGCAGAGAGATCGTACCGCTCGGCGTCGAAGAACAGCGAGTCGAACAGCGTGCTGGCGGCCTCGACCGTCGGCGGCTCGCCCGGACGCATGACACGATAGATGTCGAGCAGGGCCGTGTTGCGGTTGAGGTTCTTGTCGGCCGCCATGGTGTTGCGGATATACGGACCGACGTTGATGTTATCGATGTCGAGCACGGGGATGTCGGTGATGCCGGCGTCCAGCAGCTCCTTCAGGGTGCCGCCGGTCACGTCGCCATGCTTGTCGATCTCCCACGTCAGCTCGTCGCCGGCCTCGACGTAGATCGCGCCGGTCTCCTCGTTGATGATGTCCTTGGCGGCGAAGCGGCCGATGATCTGGTCGAAGGGCACCAGGAGCTCGGTGACCTTGCCCTCCTCGATCAACTGCTTCACGGCGCGCGGCGTCACCTTCTTGCCGGCCTCGGCGATCACCTCGCCGGTGGCGGCATCGACGAGATCGTAGGGCGGGCGGGTACCGCGGACGCGCTCGGGGAAGAACTTGGTCACCCAGCCGTTGCCTTCGCGGCGGAAGGACACGGTCTCGTAATAGGCGTCCATGATGCCTTCCTGGTCCATGCCGAGGGCATAGAGCAGGGTGGTCACCGGCAGCTTCCGGCGCCGGTCGATGCGGGCGAAGACGAGATCCTTGGCGTCGAACTCGAAGTCGAGCCACGAGCCGCGATAGGGGATGATGCGGCAGGCGAACAGCAGCTTGCCCGAGCTGTGCGTCTTGCCCTTGTCATGGTCGAAGAACACGCCGGGCGAGCGGTGCATCTGGCTGACGATGACGCGCTCGGTGCCGTTGACGATGAAGGTGCCGTTCGGCGTCATGAGCGGCATGTCGCCCATGAACACGTCCTGTTCCTTGATGTCCTTCACCGACTTGGCGCCGGTATCCTCGTCGACGTCGAACACGATCAGGCGCAGCGTGACCTTGAGCGGCGCGGCGTAGGTCATGTCGCGCTGCTGGCACTCCTCGACGTCGTACTTGGGGCGCTCGAGCTCGTACTTCACGAACTCCAGAACGGCCGTCTCGTTGAAATCCTTGATCGGGAAGACGGACTGGAACGTGCCCATCAGGCCCTCGCCCTCGGCGGGTTCGGGGCCTTCGCCCGATTTGAGGAAGAGGTCGTAGGAGGATTTCTGAACCTCGATGAGGTTCGGCATCTCCAGAACCTCGCGGATTTTCCCGTAGTACTTGCGGAGTCGCTTCTGTCCGAGGAAGGTCTGCGCCATGTGCGAGTCGGTCCCTTGTCGTATCGGTGCGGCGTCCGGCGGGCAGACGGAGGCCGTCACGTTACGGTCTGTTCGCTTCCATTCCTGGAGTGCCTGCCAAAGCACTCCGCCCGAAGCGAAAAGCTGACCTGTCGAAGACCACCGGGGCGGGTGGGCTCGGATAGATCAACCGGTCGTATAGCCGTCCGGGGCGCCTGATGGGGAGGAGCCTGAGTCGCGCACGCAGTGTCAGCCGTGGGTAAAGATTCGCCAAAGCCCCTACCTAACGCCCCGCCACGGGGATGCAACCCCCGACTGCGCATTTCGTCACACCCGCGTGAGGAGCACAGTCCCGGAAGGGCGGGCGGCCTCAAGAGATGCGGGCCGCGCTCTCCTCGAATGCCGCACAAACGTCGCGCCGAAATACCTCGTCGCTGTAGGTCGTGGCGACAAAATCGGATGCCGCGCGACGGAGGTCGTCAAGGCGTGACCGGTCGGAGTCGTATTCGCTCGCCGCCGCCCGGGCCGCTCGGACCAGCGAGGCCACGTCCCCGTCTGCGACGGGCAGCCGCTCATTCCGCGTGGAGAGAGTGGCGGGGCTGAACGCCAGCCTCAGTCGCGCGGCCCGCCGGCCCAGTCGCGCGCGGCGTCCTTGTTCCGCGAATACGTCCGCTAACAGAGGGTCATAAAGACCTTCGGCCGGTGGAACGCGCGCATGTTCGTATACCCCGTCATGCGAGGAATAGAGCGGGCGCGCGTCATGCCCTGCATCCTTCAGGGCGGCAATCATCTCCATGATACCGTTGACGCCGCCGATCGGGCGGGACACGGGGGGGAACACCGAAAAGAAACCGCATCATGAAACGGAGTGCGCGTCGCGAGGACGATATCGGGGAGCGCGCAGACCTGCGCGCTCCCCTGACAGATCACTTGAGCTCGACTTCGGCGCCGGCCTCTTCGAGCTTCTTCTTGATCTCCTCGGCCTCGTCCTTCGAGGCGCCTTCCTTGACGGCCTTGCCGCCGGCCTCGACCAGTTCCTTGGCCTCTTTCAGGCCGAGGCCCGTGATCGCGCGGACTTCCTTGATCACGTTGATCTTCTTGTCGCCCGCCGACTTGAGGATGACGTCGAATTCCGTCTGCTCCTCGGCGGCCTCGCCGCCACCGCCCGCATCCGCGGGGCCGGCCATCATCACAGCGCCGCCGGCGGCGGGCTCGATGCCGTACTCGTCCTTGAGGATGGTCTTCAGTTCCTGCGCCTCGAGCAGCGTCAGCCCGACGATCTCTTCGGCAAGTTTCTTGAGGTCAGCCATGTTTCCGGTTTCCGTTTCCTAGAAGTGGTCCAGCGCCGTGCGGGGGCCGCACGGCCCCCGAGATCACGCGGCCTCGCCGCGCTCCTCGATGGTGCTGAGAATGCTCGCGATGTTCGAAGCGGGTGCGCCGATCGCACCGGCGATGCCCGAGGCAGGCGCGCCGAGCATGCCGGCGATCTGAGCGATAAGCTCGTCGCGCGACGGCATCTTCGACACGGCCTCGACACCGGCCCGGTCCAGAGCGCTCTCGCCCATGGCCCCGCCAAGGATCTCGAACTTCTTGTTGTCCTTGGCGAAGTCCTCGACCACCTTGGCTGCCGCCACGGGGTCTTCGGAGTAGGTGAGAACGGTCATGCCCTCGAGATACTGCGCGATGGAGGCGCAGGGCTTGCCCTCGAGGGCGATCTTGGCGAGCCGGTTCTTGGCGACGCGGACGGACGACTCGGCCGCGCGTGCGCGCGCCCGAAGGTCCTGCATCTCGGCAACCGTGAGGCCTTCGTAGCGGGATACCACCACGACGCCAGAGCTTTCGAAGATCTGGCCGAGTTCCTCGACCACTTTCTCTTTCTGGGCTCTATCCACAGGTCTCTCCAAGTAATGGAGGGCGCATGACCCTCCGGCTCGTTCGTGCCGGGCCCCGCCGCGTGGCGGGTGTGGGGCCCGACGATCGGGTCCGCACGGGTCAGTCGCAGCCGTGCCGGGGCCCTGTCGCCAGGATCAGCCCACGGAAACGGTCGTTCCTTTTCCCGTCTCGGGCAGGAATTACGGCAAACGCCACCCACCGTCTCGGACGAACGCGCGTGCGAGAATCACTCCGCCCGCGCGAACCTGCCGTCTAGTCCGGATCGGCGGGCTTTCCAAGCCCCATTCCCGCCGGTTCCGAGCGGGCGGCGGCCGTCAGGCGGTGCGCGATGCGCGCCGCCCGCACCAGCATTAGCGAGCCGACGACGAGTTCGCCCGAATCCTCGATCGTGAGGAAGACGAAGCGGGGGTCGAACGTCGCGTCGGAAGCAAGCGGGCGCACCGCCTGCGCGATCAGGTCGACGCCCACCCCGAAGCCGCCCAGCACCACCAGCAGCACGAAGAGCACCACGAGATCGCGGCGCTGGCCGGGCCCGGCCGCGCGCATCGCCCAGATCACGAGGCCGAAGCACAGCGCCGCGAACGGCAAGATGTAGACCGCCTCGCCGATATCGTCGGCGTCGAGCCCGGCAATCGGCTGCAGCCCGAACACCTCGACCATCCGGTCCCCGAAGAATTCGTGAACCTCGGCCCAGTCGTCGAACCACAGCAGGAAGAACATCAGCGCCAGCCCCCAGGCCCAGCGCGCGCCCGTGCGCCGGGCGGCCCGCGCCATGACCCACGACATGAGCAGCCACTTCAGGAACAGAAGCAGGGTCGGCACGCCGTCGCGGGCGTTGATCTTGAAGAGATCGGGCACCGTCTCGATCGCGCCCCGGACGTCGGCGACGTGCAGGCCGAGAAAGATCGCGATCAATAGCGCGTCGATACCAAGCAAGGCGATGAGCGCGGTTCGTGTGTGCATCGGCCCCCGGGATTCTGCAGGTGGCGAGCTGTCGCATGCTCGTTGCTCGGGACGCCGCGCGCAATCGCTGCGCCGACGCACGACGAAAAAACGCCCCGGAACGGGGCGCTTTCCTGGGCAGGGCCTGGCTGCCGGGCATCACCCGGCAGCAGCCTCACTCGGCCGCCTGCGGCGCGGCCTCGGCGCCGAGCGCCGAATTGACGTCGATCGACACGCCGGGGCCCATGGTGGAACTCAGGCTGACCTTCTTCATGTAGGTCCCCTTTGCGCCCGCAGGCTTGGCCTTCGAGACCGCGTCGACGAAGGCGCGCACGTTCTCGGCCAGTTTGCCCGCGTCGAAGCTCGCCTTGCCGACACCGGCGTGCACGACGCCGGCCTTCTCGACCTTGAACTGCACCTCGCCGCCCTTGGCCGCCTCGACGGCGCCCTTCACGTCGGGCGTCACCGTGCCGACCTTGGGGTTCGGCATCAGGTTGCGCGGGCCGAGGATCTTGCCGAGCCGGCCGACGATGGGCATCATGTCGGGCGTGGCGATGCAGCGATCGAACTCGATCGTGCCGCCCTGGATCGTCTCCATCAGGTCTTCGGCGCCGACGATGTCGGCCCCGGCCGCCTTGGCCTCTTCCGCCTTGTCGCCGCGGGCGAAGACAGCCACGCGGACCTCCTTGCCGGTGCCGGCGGGCAGGGTGACCTTGCCGCGCACCATCTGGTCGGCATGTCGAGGGTCGACGCCGAGATTGACGGCGATCTCCACCGTCTCGTCGAACCTGGCCGAGGCGTTGGCCTTGATGATGTCCACCGCCTCCTCGACGGTGATGTTCTCCTTGCCGGCCACGGCCTCGCGGGCGGCGCGGGTGCGCTTGCCGATTTTCGCCATGACGTTACCCCTTCACCTCGATGCCCATCGACCGCGCCGACCCGAGGATGATCTTCATCGCCTGGTCGATGTCGGTGGCCGACAGATCCTTCATCTTGGCCTCGGCGATCTCGCGCACCTGCGCGACGGTCACCGTGCCGACGGTCTGCTTGCCCGGCGCGTTGGCGCCCGACTTCAGCTTGGCGGCCTTCTTGAGGTAGTAGGACGCGGGCGGCGTCTTGATGTCCATCGTGAAGGACTTGTCCTGGTAATACGTGATCACCGTCGGACAGGGCGCGCCCGGCTCCATTTCCTGCGTCTTGGCGTTGAACGCCTTGCAGAATTCCATGATGTTGATGCCGCGCTGACCCAGAGCGGGGCCGACGGGGGGCGACGGGTTCGCCTGCCCGGCGGGCACCTGGAGCTTCATCGTGCCTGCGAGTTTCTTGGCCATCCGGCCTCTCCTTTCTCCAACAGGGCGCGGACGCGTCCGGCCCCTTCTCGTCGTCGCGGTCCGGCCCCGGGCGCGCCCGGCTCACCTCCCGCGTTCACCGCGTCAGGACGCCTTGGAGACCTGCGCGTATTCCAGCTCGACGGGCGTCGCGCGCCCGAAGATCGACACCATCACCTTGAGGCGCTGGTTGTCCTCGTCGACCTCCTCGACCGAGCCCGAGAAGCCCTCGAACGGCCCGTCGGTGACGTTCACCTGCTCTCCCACCTCGTAGGAGATCAGCGAGCGCGGCGCCTCGGCCCCTTCCTCGACGCGGTTGAGGATCTGGTTCACCTCCTCGTCGCGCATCGGCATCGGCTTGCCCTGCGGCCCGAGGAACCCCGTCACCCGGTTGATCGAGTTGATCAGGTGATAGCCCTTGTCCGACATCTCCATGTGGACCAGCACGTAGCCGGGCATGAAACGGCGCTCGGTGGTCACCTTCTTGCCGCGGCGGACCTCGATCACCTCTTCCGTGGGCACGAGCACCTCGTCGATCTCGTCCTCGAGGCCGGCCTGCGCCACGTCGTGCCGGATCTGCTCGGCGATCTTCTTCTCGAAGTTCGAGAGAACCGAGACCGAATACCACCGCTTCGCCATGCCTGCCTCGCCGTCCTTCGCGATTGCGCGCCCGCGGGCGCCTGGTGCCTCTGCCCAAACGCGAGCGGCGCGCGACCCGAATCGAGGCGCGCCATGCTGTCTGGAAGTCCGGGCCGCTTACCCCCTCTCCCGGGGCATTTCAAGCGCCCGCGCCGCCGCCGGCGCCTGCCGGGGTCAGCTGCCGAAGAACGACAGGACCTGCGTCAGACCGGTGCGGATCAACCAGTCGACGAAAAAGAAGAAGATCGCGGCCAAAGTGGCCAGCAGGAACACCATGAAGGTGGTCAGCGCGACCTCGCGGCGCGTCGGCCACACGACCTTCGACACCTCGGACCGGACCTGCTGAACGAACTGGATCGGGTTGGCCATGCTCTCTCGCCTCTCGGTTTCGGTGCAGATACGGAAAGCGGCCGCGGCTTTCAAGCGCTCCGGACGGGCGGCATGTCAGCCCGCATGGCCGTAGCCCTTCATCCGCTCGAGCACGCGCGCGATCTCGTCGTCGCTCAGTTCGGGCGGATCGCCGAAGGGCAGGCAGCCCAGATACTGGCGCGCGAGCGCCTCGACCTCGACGGCCCGCCACATCGCCTGGTCGAGCGTCTCGCCCAGCGCGATCATCCCGTGATGGGCGAGCAGGCACGCCGTCCGCCCCTCGAGCGCGGCGAGCGCGTGGCGCGACAGCGCCTCGGTGCCGAAGGTCGCGTAGGGCGCACAGCGGATGTCGCGGCCGCCGCAGATCGCCACCATGTAATGCACCGGCGGGATGGCGCGGCCCATGATCGCCAGCGTCGTGCAGGCGGTGGGGTGGGCGTGCACCACCGCCCCCACCTCGGGCCGCTGCCGCAGGATGTCGACGTGAAAGCGCCACTCGGTCGAGGGCTTGCCCGGCCCCCGCACCTGTCCGTCGAGCCCCATGGCCACGATGTCGCCCGCGCCCATCCGGTCGTAGGGCACGCCCGATGGCGTGATCAGCAGGCCGCCACACCCGCCCGAGGCGCCGCCGCCCGTGTCGTTTCCGCCCGTGTCGTCCCCGCCCGTGTCGTCCCCGCCCGTGTCGTCGCGGACCGAGATGTTGCCCGAGGTGCCCTGGTTCAGCCCCGAGCGGTTCATCTCGCGGCAGGCCTCGACGATCGCCTGCCGGAGAACGGGTTGGCGGGGATCGGGTTGCCGGGGATCGGGTGCTGGCTGGGTCATGGCGGTCTCCGCGTCGCAGGCCCCGCCTAGCGCCGGCAAGGCTCACCGGCAAGCGCGCCTGCTTGACGCCGCGCCGCGCCATCTGCACCTTCCGCGCTCCCGCCCGCGCAGAGGGAAGCCCCGCCATGGCCGAGCCCTACGACCCCGCCGACGAGGGCGCCGAGATGGCGTTCGAGCGCCGCATGTCCTACGGCGATTATCTCGCGCTCGACTGCATCCTGACGGCGCAGCGCCCGCTGTCGGACGCGCCCGACGAGATGCTGTTCATCATCCAGCACCAGACATCCGAGCTGTGGATGAAGCTGATGCTGCACGAGCTGGATGCCGCGCGGCAGGCCATCGCGGCCGGCCACACGGCCCCGGCGATGAAGGGGCTCGCCCGGGTCAGCCGCATCATGGAGCAGCTCAACTCGGCCTGGGACGTGCTGCGCACCATGACGCCGTCGGATTACACGACCTTCCGTGCGGCGCTCGGGCAGTCGTCGGGCTTCCAGTCGCTGCAGTACCGGCTGATCGAGTTCGCCCTGGGCAACCGCAACCCGGCCATGATCCGGCCCCACGCCCACGACCCCGCATCAGCCGAGGCCCTCGAGGTCGAGCTGTCGCGCCCCAGCCTTTACCAGGTGGTGCTCGGCCACGCCCGCAGCCTCGGCCATGACGTGCCCGAGGCGGCCCTCGCCCCGGCCCGCGCCCCCCATGTGCCGAGCGATCGGGTGCGCGCGATGTGGGAGGCGGTCTACCGCGACCCGGGGCGTCACTGGGCGCTCTACGAGACGGCGGAGAAACTGGTCGATCTCGAGGACTATTTCCGCCGTTGGCGCTTCAACCACGTCACCACGGTCGAGCGCGTGATCGGGTTCAAGCGCGGCACCGGGGGCACCGGCGGGGTGAGCTATCTCAAGCGGATGCTGGAGGTCGAGCTCTTCCCCGAGCTCTGGCACGTGCGCACCGAGCTGTAAGCGGGGGGGTGGCGCCCGGCCTAGAGCGCCGCCCGCAGGCCCGCCGCCGCGGCCTCGTAGCGCGACAGAATGCGCTCGCGCCAGACATGGCGGCCATCGCGCACGAGGTGACGTCCGGCCGACCAGACGTGCCGCACCATCCCCCGCCCGGCGGCCGTGCCAGCCGACCGCACGAATCGGTCTAGCGCGCCATCGGGCGACAGGCCGGCAAGATCGGAATGGGCCGTGTCGAGCGCGAGCAGGTCGGCCCAGGCGCCCGGCTCGATCCGGCCCGCGCCGCGGCCCGCCGCTCGCGCGCCCCCCCGGGCCGCGGCGGCCAGCAGGCGCCGCCCGGCGTCGTCGGCGCCTGCGGCGAACACCGGGAGCAGCGGCGCGAGTTCGGCCGGAAGGAGCGGGCGCAGGTTGCCGCCCGATCCGACGCCGAGGCCCCCGCCCGCGCCGAGCCAGCCGGCCAGGTCGAGGTTATGCCCGCCATCGCGCGCGCGGGCCGCGGGGCAGAGCCCCGCCACGGCGCCGGTCGCGCCGAGCGCCCGCGTCTCGCCGCGGTCGAGATGAGTGCAATGGATCAGGCACCAGCGCCCGTCGAGGGGCAGGTTCTCGAGCGCCCATTCGCCGGGCCGGGCGCCGAGCGACGCGCGCACCTCCTCCACCTCGTCGGCAGAGGCGGCAAGGTGCATGTGGACAGGCCCGCCCCCCGCCTGCGCGGTCACCTCAGCCAGATGCTCCGCCGGCACCTCGCGCAGCGAGTGGGGCGACACCCCCACCACGGCATCGCGCCCCAGATCGGCGCAGGCGGCGCGCGCGCCCGCGACCAGCCGCGCGAACTGGTCCCGCGTGGTGGAAAAGCGTGCCTCGTGCGGCCCCGGCGCGCGCCCGTCGGCGCCGCCATGGCGGGTGTGCACCGGCACCAGCGCCAGCCCGATTCCCGTGGCGCCGGCGGCCGCAACGATCCGTTCGGCCATCTCGGAGACGCGGGCATAGGGTGTGCCGTCGGGGGCATGGTGCAGTCGGTGGAACTCCACGCACGCGCCGTAGCCGGTCTCCAGCATCTCCATCTGCGCGAGCGCCGCCACCGCCTCGAGGTCGTCGGGCGTCATGCGGTCGAGCAGCCGGCGCTGTGCCTCGGGCCGGGCGACGGCGCCGCCGCCCTCGGCAAGGGCGCGCAGCGCCGCGTGGTGGTGCACGTTGGCCGGCGCCGGCACAAGCAGCGCCACGCGGGTGTCGGCCGGGTCGCAATCGGTGACGATCCGGCGGATGTGGCCGCCGGCGATGTAGAGGTGAACGTCGCGCTCCCACGCTCCGCGAATGAGCGCGTGCTCGGCCCAGATCGTCTGCATCGGCCCTTCCCGCTGCGGCGCACCCTGCGCCACGGGATCATCCGCACGGGGCGTTACGGTTCGGTTGAGAGCGGGGGGCGCGTCAGGCCTTCTGCCGCGGCGAGGGCGCGCGCAAGTCGCCCGAATCGAGCACTGGGGAGGCGTCGATCTCCGCCGAATCGAGCATCCCGGCCACGCGCTCGAGCACCGAGACGACGAGCGCCTGCTCCCAGTCGTCCAACGCCTCGAAGCGCTTGACGTAACGCTGCTGCAGGGGGTCGGGCGCGCGCTCCACGGCGGCGCGACCGGCCTCGGTGATCAGCACGTTGGTCTGGCGGCGGTCGGTCTCGGAGCGCTGGCGCTCGACCATGCCCTTGGCCGCCAGCCGATCGACAAGCGCGGTCATCGTCGCCTGGCTCACGCCCATTCGGGTGGCGATGGCCTTGGGCGTGGCGCGGCCCGTCTCGCCCACGATCTGGAGGACGCGGATCTGCACGGCGGTCAGCCCCGCCTTTTGCGCCAGCTCCCGTCCGTAGAGCTCGGTCGCGCGCAGGATACGGCGCAGGGCGATCAGGCTTTCGTCGGTCCGGTCCACCGCGGCTTCCCCCTCGTCAGCCGGAGAGAGACTAGCAGAGGCTCGCTGCCTTGCCATCTCCGCCAAGCCGTTCGGTGCGCGAACTTTTTCGGGGTCTGTCGTTATCGCCACAGGCAAAAATCCCTCTCATTCGAAGCGTGAACTTGATTTACTTAGCTAAGCATACTAATTACTTCGTCAACCGAAGCAACGCAGAGCAGAGCCGTGGACAGACGACCGACATCGCTGCATTCAGACACCACCCGCCTCCGCAAGCCCCGCAAGGGCGACGGCGCAGCGGTGTGGAGCCTGATCTCCGAGTGCAAGCCGCTCGACGAGAACTCGATGTACTGCAACCTGCTGCAGTGCGACCACTTCGCCGATACCTGCATCCTCGCGGAGAAGGGCGGAGAGGTCGTGGGCTGGGTGTCCGGCTACCGGGTGCCCGACGATCCCGACACGCTGTTCGTCTGGCAGGTCGCCGTATCGCCCGCGGCCCGGGGCGAAAGCCTCGGCCGCCGCATGCTCGACGCGCTTCTCTCGCGCGAGGCGTCCCGCGGCGTGCGCCAGGTGCAGACCACGATCACCGACGACAACGCGGCCTCGTGGGCGCTGTTCACCCGGTTCGCCGAGCGCGCGGGCGCCACGCTCGACCACGAGACGCACTTCTGCCGCGACCGTCACTTCGGCGGCGCACACGACACAGAGCGGATGGTCACGATCCGTCTGCCCGAGGCGCAGCGCGCGGCGGCCTGAGCCGGTCGCCCCTGCACCGCCTCGCCAGAACCTTCGCATACCAAAGGACTTAGTCATGTCGACTGACACATCGGCCGCCAAGGCCATCTTTTCTCGTCGCGAGTCGGAAGCGCGCAGCTACTGCCGCTCCTTCGACACCGTCTTTGCCAGCGCGCGCAACGCCACGCTGACCGATACCGAAGGCCGCGACTACATTGACTTTCTCGCCGGCTGCTCGTCGCTCAACTACGGCCACAACGACCCCGACATGAAGGCCGCTCTGGTGGAGCACATCGCCGGCGACGGCATCGCCCATGGCCTCGACATGATGTCGGATACCAAGGGCCGCTTCTTCGAGACCTTCGAGAATCTGATCCTCGAGCCGCGCGGCATGGACCACAAGATCATGATGACCGGCCCCACCGGCACCAACGCCGTCGAGGCCGCGCTGAAGCTCGCGCGCAAGGTGACGGGCCGGCGCGAGGTGATCGCATTCACCAACGGCTTCCATGGCATGACGCTGGGCGCGCTGGCCTGCACGGGCAATTCCGGCAAGCGGGCGGGCGCCGGCGGCGCGGCCCTGTGCGGCGTCGGGCGCATGCCCTACGAGGGCGCCTTCGGCCCCGATGTCGACACGCTGGCCCAGATCGAGCTGATGCTCGACAACCCGTCGAGCGGCATCGACGCGCCCGCGGCCTTCCTCGTGGAGCTCGTGCAGGGCGAGGGCGGCCTCAACGCCGCCACCCGCGAATGGACGGAGGGCCTCGGCCGCATCGCCAGGAAGCACGGCGCTCTGCTGATCGTCGACGACATCCAGGCCGGCATCGGCCGCACCGGCGATTTCTTCAGCTTCGACGGCTGGGATGTCGAGCCCGACATGGTGACGCTCGCCAAGTCGCTCTCGGGCTTCGGCCTGCCCTTCGCGGTCATGCTCATGAAGCGCGACCTCGACATCTGGAAGCCGGCCGAGCACAACGGCACGTTCCGCGGCAACACCCACGCCTTCGTCACCGCCCGCGTCGCTCTGGAAAAGTTCTGGGCCGACGACGCCTTCAAGAAGGAGATCGCCGCCAAGGCCGACATCCTCGAGGAGCGGCTGACCCGGATCGCCGACATGATCCCCGGCGCGCAGCTCAAGGGCCGGGGCATGATGCGCGGCGTCGACGTGGGCTCGGGCGAACTGGCCGAGGAGATCTGCGCCGAGGCTTTCCGGGGCGGGCTGATCATCGAGACCTCGGGCGCGCATGACGAGGTGGTCAAGGTGCTCGCGCCGCTGACCATCCCCACCGCGCAGTTCGAGGAGGGGCTGACCATTCTCGAGAATGCCGCGCGCACCTGCCTGCAAAGCCACAAGATCGCAGCGGAGTAATCGCCATGATCGTCAGAGATTTCAATGACCTGCAAGGCACCGATCGTGTCGTTTCGGACGCGGAGTGGACATCGGTCCGCATGCTTCTGGCCGATGACGGGATGGGCTTTTCGTTCCACATCACGTTCCTGAACGAAGGCTCCGAGCACACGTTCGAATACAAGAACCACTTCGAGAGCGTGTATTGCATGTCGGGCAAGGGCACGATCACCGACCACGCCACCGGCGAGACGCACCAGATCAGGCCCGGCGTGATGTATGCGCTGAACGAGCACGACCGGCACACGCTGCGTGCCGAGGAAGAGCTGGTGATGGCCTGCGTGTTCAACCCGCCCGTCACGGGGCGCGAGGTGCACCGGGAAGACGGCTCCTACGCTCTCGAGGAAACCAGTTGAGGCCGGCGGGGGAGAGCCCCGCCGCGAGCATCCATTGACCCAAGCCAATCACACCGTCGAAAAGATCGGCGGCACCTCCATGTCGCGGTTGGGCGAGCTGATCGACACGCTGATCGTCGGCGACCGCGGCAACGACCTCTACGGCCGCGTCTTCGTGGTCTCGGCCTTCGGCGGCATCACCGACCTGCTCCTCGAGCACAAGAAGACCGGCGAGCCCGGCGTCTACGCGCTGTTCGCCAACGCTTCGTCCGACCAGGCGTGGTCGGACGCGCTGACGAGGGTGCACGAGGCGATGGTCTCCGCCCACGAGGCCGTGCTGACCGACCCCGCCGACCGCGATTTCGCCGAGAACTTCGTGCGCGAGCGCGTCGAGGGCGCGCGCAACTGCCTGATCGACCTGCAGCGCCTGTGCTCCTACGGGCAGTTCCGCCTGTCGCAGCAGATGGGCATCATCCGCGAGCTGCTGTCGGGGCTGGGCGAGGCGCATTCCGCCTTCGTCGCCCATCTCGCGCTGCGACGGGCCGGCGTGAACGCCCGCTTCGTCGACCTGTCGGGCTGGCGCGACGAGGCCGAGCACAGCCTCGACAGCCGGATCGAGAGCGCCTTTTCGGGTGTCGACCTCACGTCGGAGCTGCCCATCGTGACGGGCTACGCCCAGTGCGCCGAGGGGCTGATGAACGAGTTCGACCGCGGCTATTCCGAGGTGACGTTCTCGCGCATCGCCGCCCTCACGGGGGCGCGCGAGGCGATCATCCACAAGGAGTTCCACCTCTCGTCGGCCGACCCCAAGCTGGTGGGCGCAGAGAATGTCCGCAAGCTCGGCCACACCAACTACGACGTGGCCGACCAGCTGTCGAACCTCGGGATGGAGGCGATCCACCCCTCTGCCGCCAAGACGCTGCGCCAGTCGGGCGTCGCCCTGCGCGTGGCCAACGCCTTCGACCCCGGCGATCCGGGCACGCTGATCGACAGCTGCGAGGCCGACGAACCGGCAGCCGAGATCGTCTGCGGCATCGACGTCTTCGCGCTCGAGCTCTACGAGCCCGACATGGTCGGCGTGAAGGGCTACGACGCGGCGATCCTCGAGGCGCTGACGCGGCACGACGTGTGGATCGTCTCGAAGACGTCGAACGCCAACACGATCACGCATTACTGCGACGGGTCTCTCAAGGCGCTGCGCCGGGTCGAGCGCGACCTGCAGGCGAAGTTCCCGAATGCCGAAATCCGCATCCAGTCGGCCGCCATCGCCTCGGTGGTGGGGCGCGACCTGACGGGCCTCAAGGTGCTCTCGCGGGGTCTCGCGGCCCTCACCGAGGCCGGGCTCGACGTGATCGGCGCGCACCAGACCTCGCGTCGCGTCGATGTGCAGTTCGCCGTGGCGCGCGAGGCACGCGACACCGCGATCAAGGCGCTGCACGACGCGGTGATCTCGCCACCGCAGAATGAGCGACGCTTATCGGCCGTTCAGGCGGCCTGACCGAAAGCGCAGCCTCGACAGCTTCGGACGCCCGCGCCCCTCGCGCGGGCGTCTTGCATCTCGGCCCTAGCGCGGCGCTCCGATGCCGCGCCCGGCCTGCTCGGGCCGGGGCAGCGCGGAATGGGCCGCGGCCCACGCGCCCAGACGCTCGGCCACGGCGTCGTCCGGCGGGCAGGTCTTGCGCGTCGCGAGATCGACGTGGAGCTGCATCGATTCCACCGTCGCACAGGTTTCGCCCGCCGCGTTCAGGACACGGTGGAAGAGCAGCATCTTCTTTCCCTCTCCAACCAGCACCTGCGTCGTGACCTGCAGCCGCTCGCCCCCGTGCATCTCGCGCAGGTAGCAGACGTGGTTCTCGGCGGTGAAGTAGCTGCGCCCGGCGGCGACATACGCGGCATCGGCGCCGATCATCTCCATGAACCGGTCGTTGGCCCGGGCCGCCGCCTCCATGTAGTGCAGCTCGTTCATGTGGCCGTTGTAGTCGGTCCAGTCCGGCGGAATCGCCCGGTCGAACGTCACCGGCAGCCCTGCCAATGCCGCTGAACTGCTGTGGGATGGCATGGTTTTCCCTCCTCCTCCCGGTGGCTGCATGGGCGGCGCGGCCCGGTCAGTCGCCGCCCGGCTCGACCCCGATGCGCCGGGCCAGCGCCGCGATGGCCGCCCGCGCGCCGGCCGACCACTCGGCCCCGCGCGCGCGAAACAGCGTCGCCTCGCTGCGCAGGATCGGCGGTGTCGAGAGCGGGCGCAGATGGTTGGCGCGCAGCGTCTCGCCAGACGAGGTGATGTCTGCGATGGCCTCGGCGGTGCCGTTGGCCACGGTTCCCTCGGTCGCCCCCTGCGAATCGACCAGCGCGTAATCGGCCACGCCTTCGGCGCGCAGGTAGTCCCGGACGAGCCGATGATATTTGGTGGCGATGCGCAGGCGGTGGCCGTGGGCGGCGCGGAAGGCGGCGGCGGCGGCGTCGAGATCGCCCGGCGTCTCGACGTCGACCCACGCCCTTGGCACCGCGAGCACGAGATCGGCATGGCCGAAGCCGAGGGGCGCGAGCTCTTGCACCACCCGCTCCCAGCCGGGAATTTGCTCGCGCACGAGGTCCGTCCCCGTGACGCCGAGGTGGATGCGCCCCGCCGCCAGCTCGCGCGGGATCTCGCCCGCCGAAAGCAGCAAGAGCCGCACATCCTCCACCCCCGAGACATGGCCGGCATATTCGCGCTCGTCGCCGGTGCGGGCGATCTCCACCCCGCGCGCGGCGAACCAGTCGAAGGTCTTTTCCATCAGCCGGCCCTTCGAGGGCACGCCGAGCCGCAGCATCAGGCCCCTCCCCCCAGCTCGAGCACCAGCGCGGGGCGGATCACGCCGCCGACCGCGGGGATCTCGCGGCCCGCGCCGAGCTGGCGGGTCAGCGCGTCGTAGCGCCCCCCCGTGGCGACCGGCGGCAGCCCGCCACGCTCGGCCACGAAGCCGAAGACGAACCCGTCGTAGTATTCCAGGGTCGTGCGGCCGTAACTCGCCTCGAAGGCGACCGCCTCGAGGTCGACTCCGGCCGCGTCGAGCGCGTCGAGCCGGGCCGACAGCCGCGCGAGCGCCGGCTCGAGCGCGGGCAGGTCCACGGCGAGGTCATGCAGCCGCGACAGCGCGTCGTGCGGCGTCGCGCGGACGCCCAGAAGGTCGTCGATCAGCGCCAGGTCCCGCGTGGGCAGCGGCGGCTCTGCGGCGTCGGTGGCGAGCGCGGCGAGGCGGGCCGCGATCTCGGCGCGCGCGCGGCGGCCGATCACCGGGCCGGCCGCGTCGATCACCGCGTCCGCGCCCTGCGCGGCGACCGCGTCAAGCAGCGCCTGGCGGGCCGGCGGGGGGGCACGGCGCCCGGCGAACCGCTCCAGCAGGTCGCGGAAACGGTGCGGCCGCCACAGGTGCCGCATCAGCGCCGCCTTGCGCGGCTCCGAGAGAGGCAGGCCCGACACGGCGGCGGCGAGCAGGCCAATATCGCCCATCGCCGCCTTCAGCCGCAGGGGCGCGAGCGCCCCCGCGATGGCGCAGAACACCTCGGCGTCGCGGGCAGCCGGATCGTCGCGGTCGAACACTTCGAGGCCCACCTGGATGTATTCGGCCGGGCGGCCGGGCTCGGGGCTCTCCTGCCGGCGAAAGACCTCGCCGGCATAGGTGTAGCGCGCGGGCTCGGCCCCGCTCTCCATGTGCATCTGCACCACGGGCACGGTGAAGTCGGGCCTGAGCATCCGCTCGCCGCGCACCGGGTCGGCGGTGACGTAGGCGCGGGCGCGGATATCCTCGCCGTAAAGGTCGAGCAGCGTCTCGGCGGGCTGCAGGATGTCGGCCTCGATGGCCTGCGCGCCGCCCACCGCCTCGGAGAGCACCGCCTGCAGGCGTGCCGCCTCGGCCCGGATCGCGGCCTTGGACGGCATCAGCCCACCTGCCCCTCCAGCAGCCTGCGCACCTCGGCCACGAGAGCGCCGCGCGGCACCTCGCGCTGGGCGGGCTGGCTCTTCCATTCCTCGAGGCTGGCATCGGCGGCGATCTTCGCACCCAGCACCAGGTCCTTCAGCTGCACGACGCCGCGGGCCGCCTCGTCCTCGCCCTGGATCACGGCGACAGGGCTTTCGCGCTTGTCGGCATACTTGAGCTGGTTGCCGAAGTTCTTCGGATTGCCGAGATACGCCTCGGCCCGGATGCCGGCGGCGCGCAGCTCGCGCACCATCGCCTGGTAGTCGGCCATGCGCGCGCGGTCCATCACCGTCACCACCACGGGGCCCGCCGCGCGCCGGCCGACGCGGCCCGTCTCGCGCAGCGCCGCCAGCAGCCGGTCCACCCCGATCGAGACGCCCGTCGCCGGCACCGCCTGCCCGGTGAACCGCTTCACCAGGTCATCATAGCGCCCGCCGCCCGCGACCGAGCCGAACTGCCGAGGCCGGCCGTCCTCGCCCGCGATCTCGAAGGTCAGCTCGGCCTCGAAGACGGGGCCGGTGTAATAGCCGAGGCCCCGCACCACGGAGGGCTCGATCACCGCCCGGTCGGTGCCGTAGCCCTGCGTATCGAGCAGGGCCGCGATCTGCTCCAGCTCGTCGACGCCCTGCCGGCCGGTCTCCGATGCGCCCACGAGATCGCGCAGGCGGGCCAGCACCACGTCCTGCGGGGTTGCTCCCCTCTCCATCGTGGCGCTGCCGGGATAGTCGGTGGCGTCGTCGGTCAGCAGATCGACCGCGCCCGCCTGCGTGCCGGCCATGCCACCCGCGCCCATGAAGGCCATCACCACGTCGGCCTGCGCGCCCGAGAGCCCCGCGCCCTTGGTGAAGTCGCCCGACTCGTCGCGCCGCCCCTCGCCAAGCAGGGCGCGCACGCCGTCCGGCCCCAGCCGGTCGAGCTTGTCGATGGCGCGCAGCACGATCCCGCGCTCGTGCGCCCACTTCTCCGGGTCGGCGGGGTCGAGCACGCCGGCCGCCTCCATCACCCCGTTCAGCACCTTGCGGTTGTTCACCCGGCAGATGTAGTCGCCGCGCGGGATGCCCACGGCCTCGAGCACGTCGGCCAGCATCGCCACGATCTCGGCATCGGCGGCGACCGAGGCCGCGCCGACTGTATCGGCGTCGCACTGGTAGAACTGGCGGTAGCGCCCCGGCCCGGGCTTCTCGTTGCGCCAGACCGGGCCCATGGCGTAGCGGCGGTAGGGCGTGGGCAGCTCCTGCCGGAACTGCGCCGCCACCCGCGCCAGAGGCGCCGTCAGGTCGTAACGCAAGGCCAGCCAGCCCGACTCGGGCTCGTCCCAGGCGAAGACGCCGGCATGGGGGCGGTCGACGTCGGGCAGGTACTTGCCCAGCGCCTCGAGCGTCTCGACCGCGCTCGTCTCGAGCGGATCGAAGCCGTAGAGGTGATAGACATCGGCGATCTGCGCGAGCATGCGGTTGCGCTCGGCCAGATCGGCGCCGAAATAGTCCCGGAAGCCCTTGGGCGTCTCCGCCTTGGGCCGCCGCTGCTTCTTGTCCTTGGCCATGGTGCCCTCGCGCGCCCGCGCCCGTCCGTGCCTTGCGGCGACCTCGGCGCCGGATAGCCCAAGGGGGAGAGGGCCGCAACAGCATGGGATGGAGAGATGGACGACACCCGCGTGGAAGAAGAGATCGCCCACCTGCGCCGCACCTGCGACGACCTCTCCGAGATGGTCGCCCGGCAGGAGCGCGACATCGCCCGCCTCTCGGCCCGGGTGGCCCTGCTGATGGAGCGCGCGGCCGCACAGGAAGAGGAGGGCACGGGCGGCGCCGTCTTTGCTGAAAAGCCGCCGCACTGGTAGGGGGCGAGGCCGTCCGCCGGCGACAGCCCGGCGCAAGGCGTAGCTTCCCCGCCACTTTCGCCGATTTCCGCGGCTTGTGAGGTGCAGAGCGCCCGAGCTTTGCTATCGTCCGCCGCCGAACGCGGGCCCACTCGCCCGCCCTGTCAGGATGGTTGCCCGTGCCCCGTATCCTTGCCCTCGTCGTCGCCATGGCCGTCGCCGGCGCCGCTGCCCTGCACCCCGCCTCCGCCCGCGCGCAGCAGAGCGCCTGGGTGCAGGTCGAGGCGGCGCGCACGCTGTCCGAGGCGCAGGCCCGCGCGCAGACCTATGGTCAGCGCTTCGACAACGTCGCGGGCTTCCGCCTCGGCTCGGGCTGGTATGCCATCGCCCTCGGCCCGTTCGAGCCACCGCTCGCCCGGGCCGAGCTCGTGGCGCTGCGCAACGCCGGGCAGATCCCCCCCGACAGCTACATCTCCGACGGCGCGAGTTACGGCCAGCGCTTCTGGCCGGTGGGCGCGGGTGCCCTCGCCCCGCCGGCGACCGCTCGCACCGCGCCGGAGGAACCCGCCGCCGCGCCCGAGGCGGAGGTGGCCCAGCCGGCCGAGCCGGAATACGTGCCGGACGAGACGCCCGACGAGGCCCGCCGCAATGAACTCCTCCTTTCGGGCGAGGAACGGCGAGAGGTTCAGGAGGCGCTGCAATGGTTCGGCCACTACTCCGCCGGGATCGACGGCGCCTTCGGCCGCGGCACCCGCGCCGGGATGGCGGAGTGGCAGCAGGCGCAGGGCTACCCCGTCACCGGCGTGCTCACGACCGCCCAGCGCGCCGAGCTGATCGCCGCCTGGCGCGCGCCCTTCGACGCGCTCGGCCTCGCGCCGGTGCGCAGCGCCGAGGCCGGGATCGAGATGGTGATGCCGACGGCCCGCGTCGCCTATGCCCGCACCGAGGCGCCCTTCGTCCACTACGACGCGACCGACGGCTCGGGGATGCGGGTGCTGCTCATCAGCCAGGCCGGCGACGAGGCCACGCTCTTCGGCCTCTACGACATCATGCAGACGCTCGCGATCGTGCCGGCCGAGGGGCCGCGCGAGCGCAGCGCACGCGCCTTCACCATCCGTGGCACCTCGCCCGGCCTCGACAGCCACACCGAGGCGCGGCTCGAGGGCGGCGCGATCAAGGGCTTCACCTTCGTCTGGAGCGATGGAGAGCCGCGCGTGATCGAGGCGGTGATCGACCGGATGCAGGAGAGCTTCACCCGCCTGCCCGCCGTCCTGCCCGACGCCGCGCGCGCGGGCGATGCGCGCGAGCCCTCGGTCGACCTGCTCGCCGGGCTCGAGCTGCGCCGCCCGGAGCGCACGCGCACGGGCTTCTTCGTCGATGCGGGCGGCGCGGTCCTGACCACGGACGAGGCCGTCGCGGGCTGCTCCCGCGTCACTCTGGGCGGCGAGACGGAGGCGCGCGTCGCCGCCCGGGACGCCGGGCTGGGCCTCGCCCTGCTGCGCCCCGACACTGCGCTCGCCCCCCGCGCGGTGGCCGCCTTCCGCTCCGCGGCACCGCGCATCCGGGCCGAGGTGGCGGTGGCCGGCTTCTCTTACGGCGACGCCCTGTCGCTGCCGCTTCTGACCTACGGCACGCTCGCCGACACGCGGGGCCTCGGCGGCGAGGAAAGCCTCGCTCGCCTCGACCTCGCCGCCCTGCCAGGCGACGCGGGCGGCCCCGTGTTCGACAGCGCCGGCGGCGTCGTCGGCGCGCTCGCAGCCGACACGGAAGGGGCCGCGGGCGGGGCCACGGATGCGCGCCGGTTGCCCGAAGGCGTCGCCTTCGCCGTCGACGTGCCCGCGATCGTCGCGTTCCTCTCCGATGCCGGTCTCGCGGCCCGCGCCGCCGAGAGCGAGGCGCCGCGCGACCCCGAAGCACTCGCCGACCTCGCGGCCGACATGGCCGTCCAGGTGAACTGCTGGGATTGACCCGCCCCGCCCAGCCGCCGCGCGGGCGGCGACCGCCGGAATCGCGTATTTGGAACAGAAAGAAGCGCAGGGCATGCGCGCTTCTCCGGTCCCTGGGAGACGGGCGCGACCCGGGTTTCTTTCTGTTCGAAATACGCATGATCCCGGCAGCCCCGTCCGACCAGGCGCCGATCGGGCGCGCGGCGGCTCAGTCACGCCAGAAATTGGCCGTGAAGAGAACGAAGACCACGAGGAGTTCGAGCCGCCCCACCAGCATCGCCCCCGACATCAGCCACTTGGCCGCGTCGTTCAGGCCCGCGTAGTTGCCCGCGGGCCCGATATGGTCGCCGAGACCGGGGCCGATATTGGCCAGCGTCGCCGCCGCGCCCGAGACCGATGTCGTGAAGTCGAGCCCGGTCATGCCGAGCGCAACCGACAGCAGCCCCAGCGAGACGATGAAGAAGACGAAGAAGGCGGTGACCGAGTTCAGCACGTCCGCGGGCACGGGCCGCCCGGCGTAATGCGGCGCGAACACGCCGCGCGGCGAGTGGATCGAGCGGATCTGCGCGGTGATCGAGGCGAACAGGAGCTGGTAGCGGAACACCTTGATCGAGCAGGAGGTCGAGCCGGCGCAGCCCCCGACAAGCCCGATGAAGAAGAACAGCGTCACCGCGAAGGCGCCCCAGAGCTGGTAGTCGGTCGAGGCATAGCCCGTGCCCGAGATGATGGAGGTGACGTTGAACAGCGCCTCGCGGAAGCTCGGCTCGAGCGCCCGCCCGTCGCCCGCCACCTGGAACAGCGCGAGCGCCACCACGAGAATGCCGATCGTGGCGAGGTAGGCGTGGATCTGGCTGTCGACGAGAAGCGGCCGCGCCGTGCCCGCAAGCACCTGGATATAGCGCACGAAGGGCAGGCTCGCGAGCAGCATGACCACCACGGCGACATATTCCGCCGCGCCGCGGAACGCGCCGAACGAGGCGTCGCGGGTCGAGAAGCCGCCCGTCGAGATGGAGGTGAGCGCGTGCACAAGCGCGTCGAACGCGCCCATGCCGACCCCGACGAAGCCGAGGAAGGCCGCCAGCGTCAGCCCGACATAGATCCAGAAGATGCGCGCGGCGATCTCGGCGGCACGGGGCAGGATCTTGCCCAGCGTGTCGAACGCCTCGGAGCGGAAGATCTGCATGCCGCCGACGCGCAGCTCGGGGAGGAACACCATCGCCACGATGATGATTCCGATGCCGCCGAACCACTGCAGCAGGCCGCGCCACAGCAGCAGCCCCTCGGGCAGGTCGTCCAGGCCGGTGAAGACGGTGGCGCCCGTGGTCGTCAGCCCCGACATCGCCTCGAAGACGGCATCGACGAACCGCGCCTCGGTCGCCCCGATCACGAAGGGCAGCGCGCCGAAGAGCGGCAGGGCGAGCCAGACGAGGGACGTCAGCACGAAGGTCTGGCGCAGCGTCAGCCCCTCGGTCATGGCGTTTGCGCAGGCCAGCGCGAGGAAGCCACCCACGACCATCGTGACCAGCGCGCTCTCGGCAAAGGCGGGCCAGTGGCCGTTGCCGGCGAAGATGTCCATCGCCATGGGCACCAGCATCGACGCCCCGAGAACGGCGACGAGCAGGCCGATCACGTATCCGATAGGGCGCAGGTCGAGCATGGCGCGGAGCGTTGGGCCGGCCCGGCGGGGCTGTCAAGCGTGCCGGCCACGGGCCGGCCCTCGCGATGGGCGGCCACCGCCCCGCCTCACTCGCGGGCGGCCGTCACCTCGGCCGCCGGCCTCGCCGCTGCCCTTGCCGGCGCGGTGCCCGCGCAAGGGTCGACGACACCGAAGCGCGTGCCGGGTGTCAGCCTCGGTGGATCAGGCTGCCGAAGAGATGCGGCTCGACGCTCGCGCCGGCGAAGGTATCGCCTTCGGTCAGCACGCTTACCGCGTCGTGGCTGTGCAGGCTCTCCTGATGGCTGGCCACGACCCGGAAATCGCCCACTCGCACATCGGCCATCAACGCCTCTGCGAAGAGGCGCGCGGCGTCCTCGACGAAGATGGGGTTGGCCGCGTTGAGCTCGGCGAAGGCCTGCTCGTCCTCGCGCTTGACCATCACCTGGGTCTCGGTGGGCACGGCGCCGCGGCACAGCTCCACCGCGTCCTCCACCGCCATCGGGAAGGCGTCGGGGTCGAGCGCCATCGACAACCGCGCGACCGAGCGCTGCGAGTGGGGCGTGGCGAGCTGCCCGCGCTCGCGGCGCGCGTGCTCCGACAATTCCAGCGAGCAGGGGCAGGTCGAGGAATAGACATAGTCGAGATGCAGCGCGCGCAGGCGGGTGCCCTCCTGCTCGGCCACTTCCCACGCCACGTCGTAATACTGCCAGCCCGTGAGACCCGAGCGCAGGGCCGCCACCTCGAGCGGAACGGACGCGCGCAGCATCAGGCGGGCGTCGAGGCTGCCGAGATCGCGCTTGTAGGCGTCGAGCACGGCCTCGGCCACGTCCGGGCCCGTGCGCCCCCCGGTCTCGGCCTCGGCGTAGAATGAGCGCATGATGCGGGACATGTTGATGCCCTTCTTCTCGGCCTCGAGGCTGACCGAGCCGGTGACCGAGGTGTCGAGCATCACGCTGCCGCCGTCGCCGCGGGCGAAGGCAAGCGGCAGCCGGAAGTTGGAAATGCCGACATGCTGGATGCGCCGCCGCGCGCCCTTGATCAGGCTTTCGGGGCCGTTCTGCAGGTCGGGCAGGGTTGCGCGGTAGGCCTCGTCGGCAACGAAGCCTGCATCGTAGCGGCGCGACATCGCGGGATAGGCCACGCTTTCCATGCCCAGCGCCGCGCGCTCCTCCGCCGTGGCGGCGCCGGCCCAGGCGCGCAGCGTCTCGAGCGCGCGGGCGGCCTCCTCGCGGGTCGGAGTGTCGGCAGTGATGTCGGAGGCGTGGATGTTCATCGGCAAGTCCCTCTGCTCGAGGCTGGTCCAGACGTGGGCTCTCCGGCCCGGAGCCGCAACATGGCTCCCGCAACGGCAGTGTCCAGAGCCGGGGGCGCTCACGGGAGCGTGAAGGAACGATTCACCCTGTTCTGTAACGCCGCACGAAGTTCGCGAGCACGCGCGGGGCGAGGGCGGTATTGGCCCCCGCCACGGCGAGAGCCAGCGCTTCCGCCTCCTCGGGCGCGAAGTAGCCGCGATGCTTGTAGATCTCGATCCGCCGGGCGAAGATCTGCGCATCCGCCTCGGGGTGGAACTGCGTGGCGTAGACGTTTCGCCCTGCGCGGATCATCTGCACCGGGCAGGCCGCGCCCTCGACAAGCAGTGCGGCGCCGCGCGGCACCTCCTGCGCCGCCTCCTTGTGGCCCACGAGCACGTCGAAACGGTCGGGCATCCCCTCGAGCAACGGGTCCGCCGCGCCCTCGGCGGTCAGCCGCACGGGCGCGGCACAGACCGGTTCGGAATAGCGCGCCTTCGATACCTCCGCGCCGAGATGGTCGGCCAGCAGGCCCATGCCGTAGCAGCAGCCGAGAAACGGCACGTCGCCCCCGACGATCCGCGGCATCAGCGAGCGGCAGGCGGCCTCGCACCGCGCCTCCTCCGGCGTCTTGTCCTCCGGCGCATCCGAGATGCAGCCCGGCCCGCCGCCCACGATCACCCCCGCGTAGCCGGCAGGGTCCAGCCCCTCGGGCAGCGGCTCGGCGTCGAGGCGGATGCGGTGCGTTTCAGCCTCGCTCAGCCCGCCCTTGTCGAGGAAGGCCGCGTATTCGTCGTCGGCCGCCTCGCGTTCGGGGCGCAACTGCAGGATCAGGAAGCGCGTCATCGCCTGCGCTCCTGCCGCCGGGGCACCGCGCCGTCCATGCGGCGATGCGCGCGGCTCATCCCGCGCCGACCTCGCGCACGAGGTAGCGCACCACCTTGTCCGGCCCGAAAGCGCCGCGCCCGATCTCGCGAAAGCCGAGCGCGGCGTGGAAGGCATCCGAGGCCGGGTTGGGCGGCACCGCGTTCACCTCGCAGGCAACGCGCCCGCGCCCCGTGATGCGGGCGTGGTCGATCACGGCCCCGTAGAGGGCGCGCGCCACGCCGCGACCGCGCAACGCCTCCGATACCACCACCCGGTCGACATAGACGAACCGGTCGAGCCGGGCGCGAAACCACGCGAAATTCGAACTGTCGTAGTCGGCCCGCTCGTCGAAGGCGATGAGGAAGGCCGCCCCGTCGGCCCGTGCCGGGGCGAGGCAGGCAGCGGCGAGCATCGCCTCCAGACGGGCGGCATCCAGCCGCGACGTCTCGACCTCGTGCCGGGCGTTGAGCGCGAGGACGGCCTCGCGCCGTGCCGGCCCCGCCGAGCGCAGATCGACGAGCTCCGGCCTGCCGTCGCGCGCCGTCACGATGCCGGCACCCCGGCGGGCCGGCAGGACGGGACCGCGAGCGCCGCCAAAGCCGGCGCGACCCGCCCCGTGCCGGGCTTGGCAGCGGCGGGCGATCCAAGGAACCGGAAGAGGGCGACCATCGGCATGCGCATACTGTGGGAAACGTCGGCCGCCGGATACCGCGAGACGGAGGGCAACGCCATGGCAGAAGCCCGCGGCTCGACGCCCGACCACCGCGCGCGCGCCCCGACGGTTCAGGCTCGCGCGCTTTCCCCTTGAACGCGGCGCCCCGGCCCGGTCTAGTCGCGGCATGTCCGCCGACCCATCCGCCCTGCCCTATCGCCCCTGCGTGGGCGTCATGCTCGCCAACCCCGCCGGCCATGTCTTCGTCGGCCAGCGCCTCGATTCCGACGAGCCGGCATGGCAGATGCCCCAGGGCGGGATCGACAGGGGCGAGACGCCGCGAGAGGCCGCCCTGCGGGAGCTGCGCGAGGAGACGGGCGTGACCGAGGATCTCGTGCGCGTGCTCGCCGAGACCGAAGGGTGGCTGCGCTACGACCTGCCCGAGCACCTTCTGGGCCGCGTCGGGGGCGGGAAGTATCGCGGGCAAGAGCAGAAATGGCTGCTGCTGCGCTTTCTCGGGCGCGACGACCAGGTGGAGATCGCGACCGACCACCCCGAGTTCTCCCGGTGGCGCTGGCTGCCGCCCGAGGCGCTTGCCGCCCACATCGTCGCCTTCAAGCGGCCCGTCTACGAGGCGGTTCTGGCCGAGTTCGCGCCACTCCTCCGCGCGGCCTGAGCGCCCCTGTTCGAGCGGCAGCGCGCGGCCGGGGCCTTCCGCCCCCATGACCGCCGCACGCGCGCCGGGTGCAAGGGGCGATGGCCCGTGGCGAGGGCTTCTGCGCGAGAGCCTTCGGCGCCCCTGACCGCCGGCGCCCGCGCGACACGAGGCCGGCTCGATCGAAATCCTGCAGCAGGGGATACGCGGCCCGATGGGAATCGCCCGCCCCCCTGTCGGGCGTGGCCCCGCGCGCTCCGCTCGTGGCGGGTGGATCGGCCGTTCGCCCCCGCAGCGGCCCCGCGCCTCGCGCCCCAAGCCCCAGGCCCCAGGCCCTCACGGGAAGACTCGAAAAAGAACAAAACATGAATATTCTTGTCGCCGACCCGCCCGATTCCCCCGGAGG
Source organism: Rhodovulum sp. 12E13 (assembly GCF_003340565.1). Taxonomy (GTDB): domain Bacteria; phylum Pseudomonadota; class Alphaproteobacteria; order Rhodobacterales; family Rhodobacteraceae; genus HLUCCA09. The sequence goes on from NZ_QPLK01000012.1 coordinate 38,236, forward strand.
CGCCGATGCCCTTCGCCGAACTGTCGGCCACGTCCAATTTCACCTTCCTCACCGGCGCCTCCCATCCAGAGGACTATGCCGAGCGCGCCGCGCTGGCCGGGCTGGAGGCCATCGCCATCGCCGATGAAAACTCCGTCGCCGGCATCGTCCGCGCCCATACCCGTCTCAAGGAGATCGCCCGCGTGGTGGCCGAGCGCGCCGCGCAGGAGGCGCGCGAGGGCGAGATCGGCCCGCCCCGGCCCGCGGGCGCCCCCCGCGCGCCGGGGCCCGACATCCGCAACGTCCCGGCCCTCTTGCCGGCCGCCCGCCTGCGCCTGTCCGACGGGTTCACGGTGACGGCCCTGCCGCGCGACCGCGCCGCCTGGGGCCGGCTCTGCCGGTTGATCTCGCGCGGGCGGCTGCGGGCGGCGAAGGGGGAGTGTCTGCTCCACCTCGACGACCTGATCGAATGGGGTGACGGGATGGAGCTGCTGCTCCACCCGCCGGGAAAGGACAGCCCGCCCCACCTGGCCGCCGGGCCACGGGGACAGGCGGCGCCGCGCGGCGCGGGCGACTGGGCGCCACAGGCGCGCCGGCTATCGCGCCGCTTCCCCGGCGCCTGCGCGCTCGTGCTCGCGCCGAGCTACGATGGGCGCGACGCCGAGCGGTTCGACCGGCTCGCCGCCATGGCACGCGACCTCGACCTGCCGACGGTCGCCTCCGCCGCGCCCCGCATGCACCACGGCCGCCAGCGTCGCCTCGCCGACGTGCTGACGGCGATCCGCGAGGGCCGTCGCGTCGAGGAACTCGGCCGCACCGCGCTGGCCAACGGCGAGCAGCGCCTGCGCTCGGAGCGCGAACTGCGCCGCCTGCTCGGCCCCCACGCGGCGGCGGTAGGCCGCGCCGCCGAGATCGCCCGCCGCTGCACCTTCCGGCTGGAGAGCCTGCGCTACGAGTACCCCTCCGAGATCGTGGGCGAGGAAACCGCCGAGTCCCGCCTCGCCCGCCTCGCCCGCGAGGGCCTCGCGTGGCGCTACCCCTCCGGCGCCCCCGAGCGGGTGCAGCGCCTCATGGAGCACGAGCTCGCCCTCATCGGCAAGCTCGGCTACGCCCCCTATTTCCTCACCGTGCACGACATCGTGGCCTTCGCCCGCTCGCGCAACATCCTCTGCCAGGGCCGCGGCTCGGCCGCCAATTCGGTGGTCTGCTACTGCCTCGGCGTGACCTCCGTATCGCCCGAGATCGGCACGATGGTGTTCGAGCGGTTCGTCTCCGAGGCCAGGGGCGAGCCCCCCGACATCGACGTCGACTTCGAGCACGACCGCCGCGAGGAGGTGATCCAGCACATCTACGCCCGTTACGGCCGCCACCGGGCCGGCCTCTGCGCCACCGTCATCCACTACCGCGGCAAGCGCGCCGTCCGCGAGGTGGGCCGCGCCATGGGCCTGACGGAAGATACCGTCGCCGCCCTCTCCAGCCAGATCTGGGGCTTCGGCTCGGTCGCCGGCATCGAGGAGAGCCGCCTGCGCGAGATCGGTCTCGACCCGGCCGATACGCGCCTGCGCCAGACCATCGAGCTGATCGCCCGGATCCAGGGCTTCCCCCGGCACCTCTCGCAGCACGTCGGCGGCTTCGTCGTCACCGAGGGCCGGCTCGACGAGCTGGTGCCGGTCGAGAACGCCACGATGGAGGACCGCACCGTCATCCCGTGGGACAAGGACGACATCGATTCCCTCGGCATCCTCAAGGTCGACATCCTCGCCCTCGGCATGCTCTCGGTCATCCGCCGCGCCTTCGACCTCTGCGCCCGGCATCACCGGCGCGACCTGACGCTCGCCACCCTGCCGCCCGAAGACCCCGCCACCTACGACATGCTCTGCGACGCCGACAGCCTCGGCGTTTTCCAGGTCGAGAGCCGCGCGCAGATGAACTTCCTGCCACGGATGCGCCCGCGCACCTTCTACGATCTCGTCATCCAGGTCGCGATCATCCGCCCGGGCCCCATACAGGGCGACATGGTCCACCCCTACCTGCGGCGGCGCAACGGCGAGGAGGCGGTGACATTCCCCTCCGACGCGCTCGGCCAGGTGCTGCGCAAGACGCTCGGCGTGCCGCTCTTCCAGGAACAGGCGATGCAGATCGCCATCACCGGCGCGGGCTTCACCCCAGACGAGGCCGACCGCCTGCGCCGGGCGCTGGCCACCTTCAAGAAGCACGGCAACGTCTCGGAGCTGCGCGACCGTTTCCTCGCCGGCATGAAGCGCAACGGCTACGACGACGCCTTCGCCGCGCGCTGTTTCTCCCAGATCGAAGGCTTCGGCTCCTACGGCTTCCCCGAAAGCCACGCGGCGTCCTTCGCGCTGCTGGTCTACGCCTCGGCCTGGCTCAAGCGGCACTATCCCGGCATCTACGCCTGCGCACTGCTCAACTCGCAGCCCATGGGCTTCTACGCGCCGGCCCAGATCGTGCGCGACGCGAAGGCCCACGGCGTCGAGGTGCGCCCCGTCTCGATCACCGACAGCTTCTGGGACTGCACGATGGAGCCCGCGCCAGAGAGCGCCGGCGGCCTCGCCCTGCGCCTCGGCTTCCGCCAGATCACCGGGCTGCGCGAAGACGAGGCGCACTGGATCGCCGCCGCCCGCGGCAACGGCTACCGCACGGTCGACGACGTCTGGCGCCGCGCCGGCACGCCCCCCGCGCTTCTGGAAAAGCTGGCCGAGGCCGACGCCTTCGCCCCCCTCGGCCTGTCGCGCCGCGACGCGCTCTGGGCCGCGAAGGCGCTGCGCGCGCCCGCGCCCCTGCCGCTCTTCGCCGGCGACATCGACGGCGAGGGCATCGCCGAACCCGCAGCCTGCCTGCCCGCGATGACGGAAGGGGAGCAGGTGGTGGAAGACTACGCCGCCCTCCGCCTGACGCTGCGCACCCATCCCGTCGCGCTCCTGCGCCCCTTCCTCACGCCCGGGGCGCCATCCCGGCCGCCGCGCCGATCCCCCCCGGCGGACCGGGGCGCCGCCCCGGACCCCGGAGTATTTTCACCAAGATGATGGGAGAGACGCGCGCCAGCGAGCGGCCGCGCCCCACCCGACCTGCTGCATCATCTTGGCCGAAATACTCCGGGGGGTCCGGGGGGCTGGCCCCCCGGGCCGGCGGGGGCGGTCAGCGCGTCGGCACGGGCTCGTCGCCGCTGTAGTCGTAGAATCCGCGACCGGTCTTGCGGCCGAGCCAGCCGGCCTCGACGTATTTCGTCAGCAGCGGGCAGGGGCGGTACTTGGTATCGGCCAGACCGTCGTGCAGCACGTTCATGATGGCGAGGCAGGTATCGAGGCCGATGAAATCGGCCAGCTCCAGCGGGCCCATCGGGTGGTTGGTGCCGAGCTTCATCGCGCGGTCGATGCTGCGCACGTTCCCGACGCCCTCGTAGAGGGTGTAGACCGCCTCGTTGATCATCGGCATCAGGATACGGTTGACGATGAAGGCGGGAAAGTCCTCCGACGTGGCCGAGGTCTTGCCGAGCCGCTCGACGACGCCCTCGAGCGTGCGGAACGTTTCCTCGTCGGTGGCGATGCCGCGGATCAGCTCGACGAGCTGCATGACCGGCACCGGGTTCATGAAGTGCAGCCCCATGAATTTCTCCGGCCGGTCGGTGCGCGAGGCGAGCCGGGTGATCGAGATCGACGAGGTATTGGAGGTGAGAATCGTGTGCGGGCGCAGGTGCGGCCCGAGATCCTCGAAGATCGCCTGCTTGATCGTCTCGCGCTCGGACGCCGCTTCGACCACGAGGTCGGTCGGCCCGACATCGCGCAGGTCGAGCGTGGTTCGGATACGCCGGAGCGCCGCGTCGCGGTCGGCCTCGGAGATCCTGCCGCGCTTGACCTGACGGTCGAGGTTGCCGCGAATCGACTCCATGGCGCGGGTCAGCACGAAATCCTCGATATCCTGCAGCACCAAGTCGTAGCCTGCGAGCGCGAAGACATGCGCGATGCCGCTGCCCATCTGGCCCGCGCCGACGATACCGACCTTCTCGATGCCCATAGCCGTGTCCTTTCCCGTTCGCGCGCGAGCCTAGAGAGACCCGCAGCACCCTCCACGCGGCGCGTGGGCGCAGGCGCGGCCCGGGTCAAGACAATTCGACCGTTAGCCAGCGGTAAACCCCTGCGGGTCACTCTGGCTTCGGGTGAGTGGAATGAGAGGTTGGGGATGGCTTTCGAGCATCCGGGGGGCGGTGCCCTCGACTATCGCACATGTCGCTACGGCACGTCGCGGCTGATGTTCCGCGGGCCGAAGGCGCGGCTCTCGCCGCCCTACACCCTGTTCATCGGCGGCACCGAGACGTTCGGCCGCTTCGTGCCACGGCCCTTCCCGGCGCTGCTGGCCGACCAGCTGGGACTGGCGGCGGTGAACATGGGCGTGATCAATGCCGGAATCGACGCCTTCGCCGGCGATGACACGGTGCTCGACGCCGCGCGCCGGGCCGAGACGGTGGTCGTCCAGATCGTGGGCGCGCACAATCTGTCCAATCCGTTCTATACCGTCCATCCGCGCCGCAACGACCGGTTTCTCGGCGTGACCCCGGCGCTGCGCCAGCTCTACCCCGAGATGGACTTCACCGAGTTCGCCTTTACCCGCCACCTCCTGACCGAGCTGGAGCAACGGCGGCCGGAGCGGTTCGGTGAGGTCGTCGCCGCGCTTCAGAGCCGGTGGTCGGCGCAGATGGAGCTGCTGATGAGCGCCGCGGGCAACCGCGTCGTGCTGCTCTGGGTGAGCGAGGCGGCGCCGCCGGAGGAGACGACGAGCATCGCGGAGGGGCACGACCCGCTCTTCGTCGACATGGCGATGATGACACGGCTCGCGGTGCGCGCGCGGCAGTTCGTGCGGGTGATCCCGAGCCGCGCCGCGCTGGAGGCAGGCACGCGCGGCATGGTGTTTACCGAGTTTGAGAGCCACATCGCCGAGGCCACGTTCGGCCCCGCGGTGCATGTCGAGGTCGCCGAGGCGCTGACCCCGGTGCTGCGCGGGTTGAGCGCGGCGGCATGAGGGGGCCGCCAGGCGCCCCGCCGCCGGGGGCGCCCTGCCTGCGGACGGTCAGGCCCGGCCTGCAGAGGCCGAGAGCGTGAGAGGGTCGATCCCGAGCGAGCCGAGCGCCCGCTCCCATTTCGACGATGCGGGCGTGTCGAACACGATCTCCGACGACGCCTGCGCCGTGAGCCACGCGTTGCGCGCGATTTCGCCCTCGAGCTGGCCCGGCCCCCAGCCGGCATAGCCCAGTGCCATGAGCGTCCGCGCCGGCCCGCGTCCTTGCGCGATATCTTCGAGGATGTCGAGCGTCGCGGTCATGCCGAACTCGGCGCCAACCTGCAGCGTCGCCTCGCTCTCGGTGTATTCCGCCGAGTGCAGGACGAAGCCGCGCCCGTGCTCTACCGGCCCGCCCATGTGAACCGGCACGCCGGTCACGACGGCCGAGGGCGTAATGTCGAGTTGCGAGAGCAGTTCGTCGAAGGTGAGGTCGGCCACGGGATGGTTGACGACAAGGCCCATCGCCCCTTCGGCGGAATGCGCGCACAGGAAGATCACCGACCGGTCGAAGCGCGGATCGGCCATGCCGGGCATGGCGATCAGGAGCTGGCCGGTCAGGTCGATCTCGGGGTCGTCGGGGGTGGCGTCCATGGCAGAAGGATGGGGTCTGCCCGCGCCAAGGGCAAGGGCCGACGCGGGCGATGGCAGCGCCGCAGGCGATGGCACGCGCTTGTGACGCCGGCCTGCATTCCCTTGGTGCCGCGGATCGTCTAGCACTTGCGCATGGCGTGCCGCGTTGCCCTTGTCCGACCGATTGCCGCCGCCCTCGTGGCGGCGTTCGGCGCCGCCTTGGCGCTGCCGGATCGGGCCCCGGCGCAGGAGGCCGACGCGATGCCCGCCGAGGTCGTGCGCGCCGAGGTGCTGCCGGGCTGGCAGACGCCCGATGGCACGCGGATGGCGGCGTTGCGCCTCACTCTGGCTCCCGGGTGGAAGACCTACTGGCGTTCTCCGGGTGACGCGGGGATACCGCCGGCCTTCGACTGGGCGGGCTCGCGCAATCTCGCCGCCGTCACCTTCCACTGGCCTGCACCGGACGTGTTCAACGATTACGGGATCCGCACCATCGGCTACGCCGACCAGCTCGTGCTGCCGATGGAACTGCGGCCCGAGCGGCCGGGCGCGCCGATCCGCATCGCCGGCGAGATGGAGCTGGGCGTCTGCGAGACAGTCTGCATCCCCGCCGAGCTGACATTTGCGGCCGTGATCGAGGGCGCCGGCGCGATGGATCCGGCGATCCGCGACGCGCTCGCCGCGCGGCCCATGCCGGCGGTCGACGCCGGCGTCGAGGCGGTGGCTTGCACCTTCACTCCCATCGCCGACGGGGTACGCCTCGACGCGCGGATCGACATGCCGCGCGTGGGCGGCGCCGAGGTGGCGCTGGTCGAGGCGGGCGACCCGGGCATCTGGGTGTCGGAGCCGCAGGTCGCGCGGAGCGGGGGGGCGTTGCACGTGCGGGCCGATCTCGTGCCGCCGCCGGGCGTGCCCTTGCTCCTCGACCGGTCGGATCTGCGCTTCACCGTTCTCGGCAGCAGCCGCGCGGTCGACATCCGCGGCTGCGAGTGAAGGCTCAGACGAGCAGCGCCAGCGCCAGACCCGCCACGAGGATCAGCCCTGCGTCACGATTGGAGCGGAACAGGCGCAGGCAGGTCTCGCCGTCGTCGATGTCGAGCCGGGCGAGTTGCCACGCCATGTGCCAGCCCATCCCCCAGACCCCTGCCAGGGCAAGGACGAGCGACAGAGGGTTGGCCGAGGGCGCCACGGCGAGGATCGTGCCGAGCGTCAGCAGCAGCACCGTCGCCACGAGGAAGGCGCGCAGCCAGCGCGGGCTGTTCTCGCCGAAGAGGCGCGCGGTCGACTTCACGCCGATCAGCGCGTCGTCTTCTGCGTCCTGGTGGGCGTAGATGGTGTCGTAGAACAGCGTCCACGCGATGCCGCCCACGTAGAGCAAGACCGGCGCCCACGAGAGCGAGCCGGCCGCCGCCGCCCAGGCCAGCAGCGCCCCCCAGTTGAAGGCCAGCCCGAGAAAGATCTGCGGCCACCAGGTAAAGCGCTTGGCGAAGGGGTAGATGGCCACGAGGGCGAGCGAGCCGATGCCGAGTGCGATGGCGAGCGGGTGGAAGGTGACCAGGATGAAGAACGCCACGATCGACTGCGCACAGGCCCAGAGGAAGGTCTGTCGCGGCGTCACGGCGCCCGAGGGCAGCGGCCGCGAGCGGGTGCGCGCCACACCGCCGTCGATGTCGCGGTCGCTCAGGTCGTTCCAGGTGCAGCCGGCGCCCCGCATCAGGATCGCCCCGATGCCGCAGCCCAGGATGATCCAGGCGTGGTGCCATTGCCAGCCATGGGCGTTGGCGGCGGCCAGCACGCCCCACCAGCAGGGCAGCAGCAAGAGCCACGTTCCGATGGGCCGGTCGGCGCGGGACAGACGCAGGTAGGGCCGTGCCCAATCGGGCGCGCGGGTGTCCACCCAGTTGCCGCGATAGGCGTCGGCCACGGTGTCTGGCGTCTCGGTGCGTTGGGTCATAGGTTCCCGCCGTCGGGAGGTGCGCGATGGGTCAGGTCCGCCTGTATCTAGACCGGGAGCTCGGGGAGGGGCAAACGATCTCCCTTGCGCGCGAGCAGGCGCATTACCTCTTCGCCGTGATGCGGATGGGGCCGGGCGACGCGCTCGAGGTGTTCGACGGCCGCACTGGCGCCTGGGCGGCTGAGGTGGCCGCGGCCGGCAAGAAGGGCGGCACGCTGGCGGTGGGCGCGCGCACCGCGCCGCTGCGCCGCCCGCCCGATCTCTGGCTGATGTTCGCCCCCATCAAGAAGAGCCGCACCGACTTCATCGTGGAAAAGGCGGCAGAGCTCGGCGCCGCCCGCATCTGCCCCGTCCAGACCGATTTCACCAATGCCGAGCGGGTGCGGCGCGACCGGCTGCAGGCCCATGCCGTCGAGGCCGCCGAGCAATGCGGCGGCACTTTCGTGCCCGAGGTGGCCGGCCTCGCCCGCCTGTCCGACGTGCTGGCGGGCTGGCCCGCGGAGCGCCGCCTGATGTTCTGCGACGAGGCGCTGGCCGGCCCCGCCTCGGCCCTGCCCGACGAGGCCGGCCCCTGGGCCATCCTGATCGGCCCCGAGGGTGGCTTTTCCGAGGCCGAGCGCGCCCGGCTCGCCGCCCTGCCCCAGGCGCACGCTGTCTCGCTCGGCCCGCGCATCCTGCGTGCCGATACCGCCGCCGTCGCCGCCATGACCCTCTGGCAGGACCGGCTGGGAGACTGGCGGTGAGCTTTGTCCGCCCCGAGGCCGTCGCGGCCCTAACCCGCTGGCGCGAGGTGGCCATCGCGCTGGCCGCCGCCGCCTTCGGCGTCTGGGTGGCCGCGCGCGGCGGGTATTTCTATGCGGTCCTTGGCGGCGTTATCCTCGTCTTCGCCCTCGGCTTCGCGCTGTCGGCATGGCGGCGCCTGCGCTTCGCCCCCGGCGCCGACGCGCCCGGCATGGTCGAGATCGACGAAGGCGCCATCGCCTATTTCGGACCCGAGACGGGCGGCGTGGTCGCCCTTTCGGAACTCGACGAGGTGCAGGCCACCGCCCACCCGTCCGGCCTCGCCTGGCGCCTTCACCAGTCCGACGGCACCGTGCTGACCATCCCCGCCGCCGCAAGCGGCGCCGACCAGCTCTTCGACGTGTTCGGTGCGCTGCCCGGCGCCTCGACGCGCCCCTTCCTGGCCGCAGTGGAGCATCCGCCCGCCGGCACCCTCCGCCTCTGGCGTCGGCGCGGTGGCGCACACGAGCCCCGCTTGCCGCGGCCTTGACACCTGCCCCCGCCCGACGCAGGTAGCCGGCCGGAAGTCAGGGCAGCCCGGAGCGCACGATGTCCATCCCCCAGACGGGCGGCGGCCCCATCGAGCGCCCCGAACAGCTGGCCGAATACCTCGCCGCCGGCTGCAAGCCGAAAGAGGCGTGGCGCATCGGCACCGAGCACGAGAAGTTCGGCTACTGCAAGGACACTCTCAAGCCGCTCCCCTACGACGGCCCCCGCTCGGTGAAAGCGGTGCTGGAGGGTCTGCAGGGCCGTTTCGGCTGGGCGCCGATCCGCGAGGGCGACAACATCATCGGGCTTGAAAAGGACGGCGCCAACGTCAGCCTCGAGCCCGGCGGGCAGCTCGAACTCTCCGGCGCCCCGCTCCGGTCGATCCACGAGACCTGCGACGAGGTCAACGCCCACCTGCGCGAGGTGAAATCGGTCGCCGACGAGATCGGCGTCGGCTTCATCGGTCTCGGCGCCGCGCCCACCTGGCGCCACGAGGACATGCCCCGCATGCCCAAGGGCCGCTACAAGCTGATGACCGAGTACATGGGCCGGGTCGGCACCCACGGCACGCAGATGATGTACCGCACCTGTACGGTGCAGGTGAATCTCGACTTCGCCTCCGAGGCCGACATGGTGCAGAAGCTGCGCGTGGCGCTGGCGCTGCAGCCCGTCGCCACGGCGCTCTTCGCCAATTCGCCGTTCTTCGAGGGCCGGCCCAACGGCCACAAGTCGTGGCGCTCGCGCATCTGGCGCGATCTCGACCCCGACCGCACCGGCATGCTGCCCTTCGTCTTCGACGAGGGCTTCGGCTTCGAGGCGTGGGCCGACTATGCGCTCGACGTGCCGATGTACTTCGTCTACCGCGACGGCCGCTATATCGACGCGCTCGGCCAGTCCTTCCGCGATTTCCTGCGCGGAGAGCTGCCCGCCCTGCCCGGCGAGGTGCCCACCCTGTCGGACTGGGCTGATCACCTGACGACGATCTTCCCCGAGGCCCGGATCAAGAAGTACATCGAGATGCGCGGCGCCGACGGCGGCCCGTGGCGCCGCCTCTGCGCACTGCCGGCCTTCTGGGTGGGCCTGACCTACGACCAGAGCGCGCTCGATGCCGCGTGGGACCTCGTCAAGGGCTGGGACGCGGAGATGCGCGAGGGCCTGCGCGTCGCCGCCTCTGTCGATGCGCTGCAGGGCGAGGCGGGGGGCCTCAAGCTGCGCGACCTCGCCCGCGAGGCGCTGACCATCGCCGAGGCGGGGTTGAAGGCCCGGTCCATGCCGGGCGCCGGGGGCCTGATCCCCGACGAAACCCACTTTCTCAATGCCCTGCAGGAGAGCGTCGAGACCGGCCAGGTGCCCGCCGACGAGCTGCTCGCCCGCTACCATGGCGACTGGGGCGGCCGCCTCGACCCCATATTCGCGGAATACGCCTACTGAGCCGCGCCGCGCCGTGGTATCGTCCCGCCCTCGACGGCGAGGCCGAGCACGAAGGAGCGCACGTCAGCCGCCGGCATCTCGCAGGGGTAGAGGCGCGCACCGCCCCTCAGGCGATAGAGGTTCATCGAGACGTATCCACGCCGGCCCGCCGCCTCCGCCACGAGCTTCTCGGCCCGGCCGCCCGCGAGCGTGCTGCGCACCGCCACCCAGCGCCGCCCCTCGTAGCGGACGCCGAACAGGCCCATGGGCAACCGATCGAAGGCGGCGAGGAACTCGGCGCCCGCCAGGCTCACGTCTCGCCTGTCTTCTGCCCGATCCTGGGCTCCGTCCCTGCCGCGAGCCGCCGCAGGTTGCCCCGGTGCGTGACGAACACCAGCGCGGCGAGCGCGAGGCTCAGGATCACCGCCTCGGGCCGGCCGAACGCGAGCGCCCAGAGCGGCGCCGCCGCCGCCGCCGCCAGCGCCGAGAGCGACGAGTAGCGAAACAGCGCCGCCACGGCGAGCCACGTGCCGCAGGCCGCGACTCCCACCGGCCAGGCGAGCGCCAGCAGCGTCCCGAGGAATGTCGCCACCCCCTTGCCGCCGCGGAAGCCGAGGAAGACGGGAAAGAGATGCCCGAAGAACACCGCGAGCCCCGCGACCTGCGCCGCGTCCTCGCCGATCAGCGCCCGCCCGATCAGCACCGCCGCGCCGCCCTTGCCCGCGTCGCCCAGCAGGGTGAGGGCCGCGGCCAGCCGGTTGCCCGTGCGCAGGACGTTGGTCGCCCCGATATTGCCCGAACCGATCCGGCGCAGGTCTCCGAGGCGGAAGAGCTTCGCCATCACGATGCCGAAGGGCACCGAGCCGAGCAGATAGCCCAGGGCCGCCGCCCCGAGCAGCAACCATTCGGGGCTCGCGATCACCGGCATTTCGTGGCTCCCGGCTTCTTCTTGCTCGAAATATCCCCGCCGGAGGCAAGAAATCTCATGGCACCGCCCCGTGCACCAGCGCGCCGCCGACCCAGGTCGCGCGCACCCGCCCCTCCATCCGCGCGCCGTCGAAGGGCGTGTTCTTCGACTTCGAGGCCAGCGTCGCCCGGTCGAGCACGAACGGCGCATCGGGGTCGAACAGCACGAGATCGGCCGGCGCCCCCACCGCCAGCCGCCCGCCCGGCAGGCCGAGCCGGCGCGCGGGATTGAGCGACAGCGCCCGCCAGAGCTGCGGCAACGTCAGCGCCCCCGAGTGGAAGAGACGCATCGCCGCCGGCAGCAACGTCTCGAGCCCCACGGCGCCCGAGGCCGCCGCCTCGAACGGCAGGCGCTTGCTCTCCTCGTCCTGCGGCGTGTGCATCGACGAGATCACGTCGATCAGGCCGGCGCCCACGGCCTGGACCGCCGCCACCCGGTCATCTTCGGAGCGCAGCGGCGGCTTGACCTTGAAGAAGGTCCGATAGTCGCCGATGTCGAGCGCGTTCAGCGTCAGGTGGTGGATCGAGGTGCCTGCGGTCACGTCGTGCCCGTTGCGCCTGGCCCGCTCCAGCGCCGGCAGGGCGCGTGCCGTGGTGATCTGGTCGGCGTGGTAGCGCACCCCCGTCATCTCGACGAGCGCGATGTCGCGGTCGAGCGCCATGCGCTCGGCCATCGGCGAAACGGCGGGCAGGCCCTTGAGCGAGGCGAACTTGCCGGACGTCGCCACCGCCCCGCGCGACAGCCCCGGTTCCTGGCAATGGGCGACGACCAGCGCGCCGAGGCCCTTGGCATAGGTCATCGCGCGCGACAGCACGCGCGTATCCTCCACCACCCGATCGCCGTCGGAAAAGGCCACCGCGCCCGCGTCGAGCAGGAACGACAGCTCGGTCATCTCGCGGCCCTCGCGGCCCTTGGTCAGCGCGGCCATCGGCGCGATCCGCACGACGCATTCCTCCTCGGCGCGGCGGCGGACGAACTCGAGCACCTCCGGCGTGTCGATGGCGGGCAGCGTGTCGGGGCGTGTCACGATGGTGGTGACACCGCCCCGCGCGGCGGCCCGGCCGGCCGAGGCAAAGCTCTCCTTGTGGCGCTCGCCCGGCTCGCCCACCTTCACGCCGACATCGACGAGTCCGGGCGCCAGACACAGGCCCCCGCAATCGGTCGCGCCGGGCGGCGGGGCGCCGTCACGCGCGACGGCCGCGATGCGGCCGTCGCTGCCGATCGAGAGGTGGCCCGGCCGGTCGGCACCTGCCTCGGGGTCGATCAGGCGCAGGTTGGTCAGGTGCAGGGTCACGCCGCCCCCCGCGATCCGCCGCCGTCGCCCTCGGGGTCGGGGTCGCCACGCTCCGCCGCCTGGATCTGGCGCATCAGCCGGAAGGTCTCGCGCGGGTCGTCCAGCCCCAGGAAGCCGATCTCCTGCACCATCGTGCCGCCCTTGCGCGAGCGTGTCCGCCGCCGCTCGAAGATGACACCCCCGCCGCGTCCGTCGCGCAACTCCAGAGGGGTGGCCGCGGTGATCGGGTAGCTCTTGAGGCTGCGGATGCCGAAGAAGTCGGTCGCGATGAAGGCGCGCCGGTCGGTCAGCGTGTAGAACATCGCCCGGCTGCGCAGGCGCGGCCATGCCAGATGCCCCCCCAGCACCGTGACCGCGACGAGAACGAACAGCAGCAGGAACGGGCCGCCCCCGTCGTCGGCCCCCGACAGGACGAGACTCAGCGGCACCCCGCCGAAGATCGCCGCCCAGACGATGAAGAACAGCGTCACCAGCGAGAAGCGGAAGCGCGGCGAGGGCTGGCCGCGCCATATGATCCGCTCGCCGGGGTCGAGCAGCCCCTCCCAGCCCGGCGGCGCGGCCTCTCCTTCCCCGTCGCTCATGTGCCTACCCCCGCCGCTGCGGCGATCCGGTCGCGCACGCGCTCGCCCTCGGCCATGTATTTCAGCAGCATCTTGTCGCCGCCCCGCGTGATCACCTGCACCGCAGAGCCCAGCTTGCGCACCTGCGCCACCTGACTCAGCGGCACGGAGCGCTCGTGCGTGCCGTCGGCTGCGACGGCGCGGATCGCGGCCGGCGTCAGCTCCCACCTGCGGGAGAGTTCCTCCGAGGCGAGATACCAGCCGCGCACCGCCACGGCGAGCAGCGCGGCCACAGCGCCGACCCAGAACTCGGCGTTGCCCAGCGCCCAGAGCACGGCCGTCGCACCCACCATGCCAAGCGCGGCGAGCCACAGATGGTCGCGGATGTAGCGGTCGCGATCGGGGCGGAAGACCGCGCGCGCGTCGCCATGCTCGGGCGCCTCCTCCTCCTCATCCGGGTCCGGCGCGGGCGTGCCCGTGCGCGGCCGGGCGCTCTCGTAGTCGCCGACATCGGCCACCGGGATCGACGCGGAGGGCTCGGCATAGACGCCGAGCAGGCGCAGGGGCGGGCGCGGGCTCAACTCCACCGGGGCGTCGAAGGCGGCCGAGCGGATCACCGCGATCAGGCCGGTCTCGGCATCGAGGCGGTCGCGCTCGTCGGCGAGCTGCGCCTCGCTGATGCCGTGACCGGCCGAGAGCAGCCCCGACAGGCCGATCTCGTCCATCTCGCCCGCACGGAACACCTGCACGTCGGCCGGGTCGAGCCGGTCGATGCCGAGGGCGCGGGGCAGTTGCCACTCTGCCTGATCGGGGTCGCGCCAGAGCCAGTCTTCGCCCGGGGCAACGTCGACGGCGAAGACGCGCACGAGGCCGCGCTCGCCTTTCCGTACCTGCATCCGGTCACGCATGCGCCCGCTCCTCCGCGCGCCCGGCGCGCAGGTTGCGCGCGAGCAGGTCCATCGCCGCCATCCGCACGGCGACGCCCATCTCGACCTGTTCCTGGATCACCGAGCGATTGATGTCGTCGGCCAGCAGGCCGTCGATCTCGACCCCGCGGTTCATGGGCCCCGGATGCATCACGATGGCGTCGGGCGCGGCATGGGCCAGCGTCTCGGCATCCAGCCCGAAACGCCAGTAATATTCCCGCTCGGACGGGATGAAGCCGCCGTCCATCCGCTCCTTCTGCAGGCGCAGCATCATCACCACGTCGGCGCCCTTCAGGCCCTCTTCCATGTCGTCGGTGACCTCCACGCCCCACTCCGCCGCGCCCGCGGGGATCAGCGTGGGCGGACCGATCAGGCGCACCCGGCTCTCCATCTTGCCCAGGAGCAGGATGTTGGAGCGGGCGACGCGCGAATGGGCGATGTCGCCGCAGATCGCCACGGTCAAACGGTGCAGCCGCCCCTTCGCGCGCCTTATCGTCAGCGCGTCGAGCAGCGCCTGCGTGGGGTGTTCATGCCGCCCGTCGCCCGCGTTCAGAACCGCGCAGGTCACCTTCTGCGCCAGCAGGTCCACCGCGCCCGATTGCGGGTGACGCACCACGAGCAGGTCGGGGTGCATGGCGTTGAGCGTCATTGCGGTGTCGATCAGCGTCTCGCCCTTCTTCAGCGAGCTGGTGCGCGCCTCCATGTTCATCACGTCGGCACCCAACCGCTTGCCGGCCAGCTCGAAGCTCGCCTGCGTGCGGGTGGACGCCTCGAAGAACATGTTGATCTGGGTGAGCCCGTCGAGCGCCTGCCCGTGCTTCTCGGGCGCGCGGTTGAGGGCGACGTAATCCTCCGCCAGGTCGAGCACCGCGGCGATCTCCACCGGGTGGAGCGGCTCGATGCCCAGAAGATGCGTCTGCGTGAAGGTCATGCCGCGCCCCTGACAGCCGCCTTGGGGATACGCGCGAACTTGCACGCGGGGCAAGAGCCCAGGCACCGCGGCGCATTGCCCGCGCCGTGGCCGGCCGATACGATGCCCCCATGCTCGCCACCCCCTCCCGCTCCGCCCTGCTCGACGCGCTCGCGTGGCAGGTGGAGGTGGGCGCGACCGACGCGATCAGCGACCACCCGCTGGATCGCTATGCGCTGCCCGACCGCGCGCCATGGCTGCCTGCCCAGGCCACCCCGACGGCGCCGGCGGGCCGGCAGGCCCCGGCGCGCGAGGCGGCGCCCCCGTTGCCGCCCGCGCCGCCCGCGCCGCCCGCGCCGAACGTCGACGCGGTCGCCGAGGCCGAGGCCGCGGCCGGAGCGGCGCAGACGCTCGAAGACCTGCGCGCGGCGATGGAGGCGTTCCCCCATTGCCCGCTGAGGCAGGGCGCGCGCCAGCTCGTCTTCGCCGACGGGCGGCCCGGTTCACGCGCCATGATCGTGGGCGAGGCGCCCGGCCGCGAGGAAGACGAGAAGGGCCTGCCCTTCGTCGGCCGCGCGGGGCGACTGCTCGACGCGATGTTCGCGCCCGTGGGCCTGTCGCGCACGGCGCCCGACCCCGAGCGCGCGCTCTACATCACCAACATCCTGCCCTGGCGCCCGCCGCAGAACCGCGACCCGAAGCCCGACGAAATCGCCATGATGAAGCCGTTTCTCGCCCGGCACGTCGAGCTTGCCCAACCCGACCTGCTGATCGCGATGGGCAACATCTCGTGCCAGGCACTGCTGGGGCGCCGCGGCATCACCCGCCTGCGCGGCACCTGGACAGAGGCGCTGGGCCTGCCCTGCCTGCCGATGTTCCACCCCGCCTATCTGCTGCGCAACCCGGCCGCCAAGCGCGAGGCCTGGGCCGACGTGCTCGAGGTCGCCGCCAGACTGGAAAGCCCATGACCCTCGACGACAGCCGCCCCTTCGTTTCGACCCGCATCGCGGTGCTCACCGTCTCCGACACACGCACGGTCGACGACGACCGCTCGGGCGACACGCTGGCCGAGCGGATCGAGGCGGCAGGCCATACCATCGCCCACCGCGCGCTGGTCGAAGACGACCGGGGCAGGATCGCCGATATCCTGCGCCGCTGGGTGGCCGACCCCGAGGTCGATGTCGTCATTTCCACCGGCGGCACCGGCCTGACGGGGCGCGACGTGACGGTCGAGGCGCACCGCGACGTCTACGAAAAGGAGATCGAGGCCTTCGGCACCCTGTTCACGATGATCTCGGTGAAGAAGATCGGCACCTCGGCCATCCAGTCGCGCGCCTGCGGGGGCGTCGCGGGGGGCACCTATCTGTTCGCCCTGCCGGGATCGCCCTCGGCCTGCCGCGACGGGTGGGACGAGATTCTCGCCCCCCAGCTCGACTACCGCCACCGGCCCTGCAATTTCGTCGAGATCCTGCCGCGCCTCGACGAACACCTGAAGCGGACTTGACGTCACCCTCCACGACGGCGCCGGAAGCGCGCGCGGTCTGCGTATAACGCAGACGTGGCATCGGCACGCCTTTGCACCCCGCTCGGCCGCACCTACCTTGAGGCGGGTCCGCGCCAGCCGTCCGCCCTGCCCGCCAAGAACCGAAGGCCAGCCCATGCAGTTCCTCCGCCGTGCGCTCACCGGCCTGTTCCTGCTCTCGCTCACGCTGGGCCTGTTCGCGCTCGCCGGCGCCAGCTTCTGGGGCGCGGTGCAGGAGCGGATGGCGCGAGAGGCGCCCGAACGGCCGGCGCGCGAGCGGGTGATGGCCGTCAACGCGGTGACCGTCGAGGCCCGCACCGTGACCCCGGTGATGTCCGTCTTCGGCGAGGTGCGCAGCCGCCGCACGCTGGAGGTGCGCGCCACGTCCGCCGGCCGGGTGGTGGAGCTCACGCCGGCCTTCGAGGACGGGGCGCGCGTCGAGGCCGGCACGCTGCTCGCCAGGATCGACCCGATCGAGGCCGAGGCTGCGCTCGATGTCGCCGGAACCGACCTCGCCGAGGCCGAGGCAGAGCTGCGCGACGCCGAGCGGAGCCTCGCGCTCGCCCGCGACGAGCTCGCCGCCGCCCGCGCCCAGCGCGACCTGCGGCAGCGCGCCCTGGCGCGCCAGCAGGATCTCTCCGACCGCGGCGTCGGCACGACGGCGGCGACCGAGGAGGCCGAGCTCGCGCTCAGCTCGGCCGAGCAGGCGGTGCTGACCCGCCGCATCTCCGAGGCGAATGCCGAGAGCCGGCTCGACCAGGCCCGCAACGCGCTCTCCCGCGCCCGCATCGCGCTCGAGCAGGCCGAGCGCGACGTGGCCGATACCGAGATCCGCGCGGCCTTTTCCGGCACCCTTGCCGATGTGACGCTGACCGAAGGCGGGCTGGTGACGCAGAACGAGCAGATCGCCGTGCTGATCGACGACACCGCGCTGGAAGCCGCCTTCCGCGTCTCGACCGCGCAATACGCGCGGCTGATCGACGATGCGGGCAGCCTGATCGCCGCGCCCGTGCGGGTGCGGCTCGACGCGCTGGGCCTCGACCTCGAGGCGCGGGGCGAGATCACTCGCGTCGGCGCCGCCGTGGGCGAGGGCGAGACGGGCCGGCGCCTGTTTGCCCGGCTCGACGACGCGGCGGGTTTTCGCCCCGGCGATTTCGTGTCGGTGCTGATCGACGAGCCCGCGCTCGACGGCGTGGCGCTGCTGCCCGCCACGGCGGTCGATTCTGCCGGCACGGTGCTGGTGATCGGCGCCGACGACCGGCTGCGCGTCGAGGCCGCGCCGATCCTGCGCCGGCAGGGTGACGAGGTGATCGTGCCCGCCGCCGGCCTCGCCGGCGAGCGCGTGGTGGCAGAGCGCACGCCGCTGCTCGGCCCCGGCATCAAAGTGCGCGACCTCTCGGCCCGCCAGTCGCAGGCCGGCGCCGGGGGCGGGCCGGCGCATGTGGAAAACGCCTCGGCCGAGCGGATCGCGCTGAGCCCCGAGCGCCGCGCCGAACTGCGCGCCGCTATCGAGGGCAGTGCCGGGCTGCCCGAGGCGGCCCGCGCCCGCCTGCTCGCCCAGCTCGAGGCAGAGACGGTGCCGGCGGATCTGGTCGCGCGCATCGAAGCGCGGATGGGGGGCTGAGGCGATGGCGCTGCCGAGCCGTCAGGCCGTCCGCTCGGGCACCGGCGGCCTGCTGTCCTACTTCACCCGCCATCGCACGGCGGCCAACCTGCTGCTCGTGCTGCTCGTCTCGGCCGGTCTCGCCGCCCTGCCGCAGATGCGCGCGCAGTTCTTCCCCGACACGGTGACCGACGAGATCACGGTCGGCGTGACGTGGGAGGGCGCGGGCGCCGAGGATATCGACGCCACCATCGTCGAGCTGCTCTCGCCGGTGCTCATGGCCATCGACGGCGTCGACGAGGCATCGAGCCGGGCGCGCGAGGGCAGTGCCCGGATCGAGGTGGAATTCGCCCCCGGCACCGACATGACCCGCGCGGGCGAGGAGGTCGACCAGGCCATCGACGGGCTGACCACCCTGCCCGATGAGGCCGACATCGAGGTGCTGTCGCGCAGCTCGTGGTCAGACCGGGTGACCGACGTCATCATCCAGGGGCCGGTGGGCGTGGAACAGCTCGCCGGCTTCGCCGACGAGTTCGCCGTGCGTCTGTTCGCCGAAGGGGTGACGAAGACGACGATCCGGGGCATCGCCGCGCCGAGGATCGTGGTCGAGGTGCCGACCGCGAGCCTCATGCGCCACGGCCTGACCATGCGCGAGATTGCCGACGCCATCGGCGCCGCGGCCGCGGCCGACCCGGCGGGCGACGTCTCGGGCGCCAACGCGCGCGTCCGCACCGGGCAGGAAAAGCGCACCGCCGACGAGATCGGGCAGATCGTGCTGCGCAGCGACGCGCAGGGCGGGCAGCTGACCGTCGGCGACGTCGCCACGGTGCTGACAGAGGGCGTCGCGCGCGAACGGCGCTATTTCGTGGGCGACGACCCCGCCATCTCGATGCGGGTCGACCGCTCGGCCGAGGGCGACGCGCTGCAGATCCAGGCGACGGTCGAGCGGGTGGCCGCCGAGATGGAGGCGGGCCTGCCGCAGGGGGTGGAGATCGACCTGATCCGCACCCGGGCCGAGTCGATCTCGAGCCGCCTGAACACGCTGGTCAAGAACGCCGCGCTGGGCCTCGGCCTCGTGCTGCTCACGCTGTTTCTGTTCCTCAACGCGCGCACGGCGTTCTGGGTCGCCATGGGCATTCCCGTGGCGCTGCTCGCGGCCATCGCGCTGATGTGGGCGGCGGGGCTGACGATCAACATGATCTCGCTTTTCGCCCTGCTGCTGACCCTCGGCATCGTGGTCGACGACGCCATCGTCGTCGGCGAACACGCCGATTACCGCGCGCGCACGCTGGGTGAGCCGCCGGCGGTCGCCGCCGAGCGCGCGGCCGGCCGCATGGCCGGCCCGGTCTTTTCCGCCAGCCTGACGACCATCATCGCCTTCTCGGCGCTGTTCGTGATCGAGGGCCGCTTCGGCGACATGATCGCCGACATCCCCTTTACCGTGATCGTGGTGCTCATCGCCTCGCTGGTCGAGTGCTTCCTGATCCTGCCCAACCACATGGCCCATTCGCTCGCCGCCTCGCAGAAGAAGGAGGCATGGTACGACTGGCCCTCGCGGCAGGTGAACCGCGGCTTCGACTGGCTGCGCGACCGCGCGTTCCGGCCCTTCATGCGCCTCGTGATCCGGGCGCGCTACCCGGTGATCGCGGGCCTCTTCGTGCTGCTCGCCTCACAGGTGTCGCTCCTGGTGACAGGCGAGGTGCAATGGCGCTTCTTCTCGGCACCGGAGGAGGGCTCGGTCTCGGGCAACTTCGCCATGGCCCCCGGCGCCACCGAGGACGACGGGATGGCCCAGCTCCGCGCGCTGCAGGAGGCGGTCGAGCGGGTCGGCGCCGCGTTCGAGGCCGAGCACGGGGCCAATCCGGTCGCCTACGCCTTGGCCGAGATCGGCGGCAACACCGGCCGCTCGCTGCCGGGCGCCGACAACAAGGAGAGCTGGCAGCTCGGCTCCATCGCCGTCGAGCTGATCGACCCCGACGCGCGCCCCTATTCCAGCTTCGACTTCGTGCGCCGCCTGCAGGACGAGGTCGAGCGGCACCCGCAGGTCGAGACGATCAGCTTCCGCGGATGGCGCTCCGGGCCGGGAGGCGACGCGCTCGATGTCGAGCTGTTCGGCGCGGGCACCGCCACGCTGAAGGAGGCCGCGGAGCGGCTGAAGGCAGAGCTCGCCCAGTTCCCCGAGGTCTCGGCGCTGGAGGATTCGCTGTCCTACGACAAGGAAGAGCTGATCCTCGATCTCACCCCGCAGGGCGCCGCGCTCGGCTTCTCGATCGACGAGTTGGGCCGCGTGCTGCGGAACCGCCTCGGCGGCATCGAGGCGGCGACCTTCCCCATCGGCCCCCGCACCTCGGAGATCCGCGTCGAGCTTCCCGCGCGCGAGCTCACCGCCGATTTCCTCGACCGGACGCAACTGCGCACCGAGGCGGGCACCTACGTGCCGCTGGCCGACATCGTGGAGGTGGAGCGGCGGCAGGGCTTTTCAGTCGTCAACCGCGAGAACGGGCTGCGCGTCGTCTCGGTCACCGGCGACATCGCCGACGACGACGCCGCCCGCGCCGCAGAGATCCGCCGCGCGCTCGAAGAGCGGCTCCTGCCCGCGCTCGAGGAGGAGTTCGGCATCGGCTGGCGCCTCTCGGGCCTCGCCGAGCAGGAGCGGAGCTTTCTCACGGATGCGAGCGTCGGCTTCGGCTTCTGCCTGCTCGGGATCTACCTCGTCCTCGCCTGGGTCTTCGCATCGTGGTTCCGGCCGCTGTTGATCATGGCAGTGATCCCCTTCGGCCTGATCGGCGCGATCTACGGGCACGCGCTGTGGGGGGTGCCGCTGTCGATGTTCAGCGTGGTCGGGCTGATCGGCATGTCGGGCATCATCATCAACGATTCGATCGTGCTGGTGAGCACGGTGGACGAATACGCCGAGTCGCGCGGCCTGATCCCCGCCATCGTCGACGGCACCTGCGACCGCCTGCGACCCGTGCTGCTGACAACGCTCACCACCGTCTTCGGCCTCGCTCCGTTGCTCTACGAGCCGTCGACCCAGGCGCAGTTCCTCAAGCCGACGGTGTTGACGCTGGTCTTCGGCCTCGGGTTCGGTGTGCTGCTGGTGCTGCTGATCGTGCCGGCGCTGCTCGCCATGCAGGCCGACATCCGCCGCCAGTTCGAGGCGCTGCGACGGGCCGCCGCCTTCCCTGCCCGCGCCCGCGCAGTCTCGGGCCTGGTGGTCGGCGCCGCGCTCGCCCTCGCCGCGCTCTTCGTCGCGACGCTTGGCCACGCGCTGGCCGCCGGCGGGCTCTCGCCGCCGCTCGCCGCGCTGCTTCCGGGCGGGGCGGAAGCCGGCCCGGCGGTGGCGCTGGCGGCGTTCCTCGCCGTCGGAGGCGTGCTGCTGCTGGCGGTCTACGCGCTCGGGGCGGCGCTGCACCTGCGCCGGCCGCGCCCGCGGCCAGCCGCATGAGTCGACGCAACGCGCGGGGGTGCCGTCGGCCGGGCGGATGTCGAGACGGCCGGCACCGGGTTGCCCCGAAAACCTCGACGCCGGCGGCACGCAAGGCCCGGGAACGGCTGGAAGCGATCGTCAGCCGCGCCCCCTCGAAGCGCCCCGGCCGAATGACGCCGGCATGTGCGCACGCCGATTGATCCCGCCGCGGCCGAGGCTTATGACGGCCCGAACCCGCGGCTGACCCCGGATGCCCGATGCGCCTCGGCCCCAAGATCATCACTGTCGGCGCCTTCGCCCTCGCCGCCCTGCTGGCCTGGCTCTCGGCCACGCTCGCGGCAGGCGTGATCGAGACGCGCTCGCACTCTGCCGTGCGCACCGCGCTCATCGAGGCGAACCACGAGTGGGCGCGCGTGCATACCGACGGGCTGCAGGTGCATGTGGGCGGCGAGGCGCCCAACGAGGCCGCCCGCTTCAACGCGCTCTCGGTCTCGGGCCGCGTCGTCGAGGCGAGCCGCGTGATCGACGGCACCACGGTCAGGCCCGCCGCGCCCGTCGCCGCGCCCGCCTTCTCCGTCGAGATCCTGCGCAACGACGAGGGCGTGCAACTCATCGGCCTCGTTCCCGCCGCGCTCGACCGCGAGGCGATGGCCGAGGAGATCCGCGCGCTGGCCGAGGGCGTGGAGGTGACCGATTTCCTCGAAGCGGCCGACTACCCCGTGCCGCCGCTCTGGGTGCCCTCGCTCAACTATGCGCTCGATGCGCTCGCCCGCCTGCCCCGCTCCAAGATCTCGGTCACGGCCGGCGCCGTTTCGATCACCGCCATCGGAAACTCGCGCGACGAGCAGCGCCGGCTCGAGACGATGCTGTCGCGCCTATCCCCTGAGAACGTGGCGGTCTCGCTCGACATCTCTGCGCCCCGGCCGGTCATCACGCCCTTCACCCTGCGTTTCCTGATCGACGATCGCGGCGCGCGCTTCGACGCCTGCTCGGCCGACAACGAGCGCGGGCGCGATCGCATCCTCGCCGCGGCCCGGGCGGCGGGGATGGAGGGCAAGGGCGCCTGCACCCTCGGCCTCGGCGTGCCGACGCCCGAATGGCCGAACGCGGTGATCATGGGCATCGAGGCGCTTGCGCGGCTGGAGGGAGGCTCGCTCACCTTTTCCGACGCCGACGTGGCGCTGGTCGCCGCGCAAGGCACCGACCCCGCGCTGTTCGACGACGTGGCGGGGGCGCTCGGGAGCAACCTGCCGGCGGTCTTCTCGCTCAACGCCGTCCTGCCCGAGCCGGCGGCCGAGCCGGGCGACGAGGGCCCGCCGCCGCCCGAATTCACCGCGTCGCGCGCGCCCGAGGGCGCGGTGGAGCTCCGCGGCCGTCTGCCCAACGCGACCGTCCATGCCACGGTCGAGAGCTTCGCGCGCGCCCGGTTCGGCGTGGACGCCGTCTACATGGCCGCGCGGCAGGAAGCAGACGGCCTTCCGGAGGACTGGCCGGTTAGGGTGCTCGCCGGGCTCGCAGCCCTGTCGGAGGTCGATCACGGGCGGGTCACGGTGCTCGAATCGAGCCTGTCGCTCACCGGCACGAGCGGCAACGAGAACGCCCGCGCCGAGATTGCCCGCCTGCTCGCCGAAAAGCTGGGCGAGGAGGCCGACATCACCCTCGCCGTCACCTACGACGAGCGGCTCGACCCGCTGGCGGACCTGCCGACGCCCGAGGAGTGCATCCGGCGGATCGAGGTGATCCTCGCGGCGCGCAAGATCACCTTCGCGCCGGGATCGACCGAGGTCGAGGGCGAGAGCGCCGAGGTGGTCGACGAGATCGCCGAGGCCTTGCGCGCCTGTCGCGACGTGGACATGCAGATCGAGATCGCCGGACACACCGACAGTCAGGGCCGCGAACAGATGAACCTCGAGCTTTCCGAAGCGCGTGCGCTCGCCGTGCTCGAGGCCCTCGGCGAGCGGCGCGTGCCTATCTCGCGGATCCGCTCCAAGGGCTACGGCGAGACGCAGCCCATCGCCGACAACGACACCGCGGAGGGGCGCGAAGCCAACCGCCGGATCGAGTTCCGTCTTGTCGCGGCAGGAGACGCGGCGCCCGACGAGGACGCGATCGACGACGCCGACGGCACGGATACTGCCGAGCCCGAGGGCGAGAGAACCGAATGAACCGCACCGAATTCATCGTCGCCACTGCCGTCGTGCTCTTCGTGGCGTTCCTGCTGGGCTGGTTTGCCTCGTGGCTCGTGCACCGCGTGACGCGGGTCACCCAGGCCGACATGACAGAGCTCGACCAGATGGCGCAGGCCCTGCACGACGCCGAGGAGGCGCGCGACCAGGCGATCACCTACCTCCAGCAGCGCGAGGCCGAGCTGACCAACCAGCTCACCCAGACCGAGGCCGAGCTGCGCGCAGCGATGGACGGCCTGCGCGAGGCTCGTACCGAGGCCGAGGAACTGCGCGGCTACATCGACCGCCTCAAACAGAGCGTCTGAACCCCGCACCCGGATCGTCGTCCGAAAATGCGGCGGCGTCGGCTCCATTCCTACCTGATGGCGGCCGCGATCTTTCCTGGATAACTCCGTGGGCCGCCTCGATCCGACGCGGCCCCTCCCGAAGCTTCAAACGAAGATTCGGCCCCCGCTCACCACCGGCGCAGCGCTTCCTCGTCGGCATCCCTCGCCGCCACCCAGGTCTCGCCGCTTGCGCCGTGCTCCTTCTTCCAGAACGGTGCGCGCGACTTGAGGTAATCCATCAGGAACTCGGCCGCAGCGAACGCATCGGCACGATGCGGCGCAGCGGTGGCCACCATCATGATCCGCTCGCCGGGCCCCAGCCTGCCGTGGCGATGGATCACGAGGCAGCCCGCAAGCCGCCAGCGTCGCTCCGCCTCGCCCGCGATGGCGGCGACGGCGCGCTCGGTCATGCCCGGGTAATGCTCGATCTCCATCGCCTGGAGCCGCCCGCCCTCGTCGCGCACGAGGCCCGTGAACGAGACGACGGCCCCCGCGCCGGAGAGAGCTGCCTCGAAACGATTGATCTCGTGGCCGAGGTCGAACGGCCCTTCCTGCACACGGATCTCGGCCATGAGGCGCCCTCCTCAGCCACCCGTCATCGGCGGGAAAAAGGCGACCTCGCGCGCCCCCGCGAGCGGCGCGTCGAATTCGGCCAGCTCCTGGTCGATCGCCACGCGGATCGCCGAGAGATCGGCGAAAGCCATCGCATAGCGTTCCTCGCGGGCGCGCAACTCCTCGACCAGCGCGGCGACCGTCGGCGCCTCGGTCTCCACCCGCTCCTTCGGCACGCCGATCCGCTCGCGGACCCAGGCGAAATAGAGCACGTCGATCATCCCCTCGCCTCCTCCTCGTCGCGCAGGTAGGGGCGGGCCTTGTTGAAATAGTCCCACCCTGTCAACGCCGTCAGCGCCGCCGCGACCCAGAGCAGCACGACGCCCCCGTACCACGACACCGTCAGCCCCCAGGTCAGCGGGATAAGGCCCTGCGTGTCCTCGATCCGGCCGTCGAGCACCGCGCGCATCGTCTCTTCCCCCATGCCGTAGACGATGCCGGCGATATAGTGCTCGAACACGCCCTGCGCGAAGAGCACGGCGATGGCCACCATCTGCACCGTCGTCTTCCACTTGGCGAGGTTCGTCACCTTGAGCTCACCCGCCACGTCACCGAGGAACTCCCTCAACCCCGAGACGAAGACCTCGCGGAACAGGATCACCGTCGCCGGCAGCAGGATCCACGGCGCGAGGCCGGAAAAGCCGATGATGACCGCGAGCGCGATCACCACCATCGCCTTGTCGGCGATCGGGTCGAGCATGGTGCCGAGCTTCGTCTCCTGGCCCCAGGCACGCGCCAGCCGCCCGTCGATCCAGTCGGTCGCCGCCGCCGCGACGAACAGCAGGAGCGCGAACCAGTCCGCGCCGGGGCGGTTGAAGTAGAGGAACGCCACCGCCACGCCCGGCGCCGCGATCAGGCGGATGATGGTGAGGATATTGGGCAGGTTCAGGCGCATATGGCCTCCCTAGCCGGTTTGCCGACAGGGCGAAAGCGCGCCGCTGGGCCGCAGGGTTCCGTGGGCGCCCGGTGCTCTTACGCGGCGGCGCGGCCGGCCCGGTGAAGCAGCAGCCGCGCTTCGCGCAGGCTCAGTGCCGGGCGCGCGAGGGGGCCTGGCCGGATGGCCGCGTCCGGGCCGTGCAGAAGCGGCTCGACGGCGCTGCGGGACACAGCCGGCAGGTGCCCGAGCGCCACGTCGCCAGGGTAGAGCGATTCGCAGGCCGCCCCTTCGGCCGTGACGATGTCGTGCGTGTCGAGCAGGAGATGACACCAGACGATGCGCGAGCGCGGCACCACCCGCGCCGCCCCGGCCTCGGCCAGGGCCACGGCCGGCACAAAGACCTCGCCGGCGTCGAACCAGAGTGCTCCACGCGGATCGGCCACCAGAACCCGGTGCTGGCGCGACAGCACCAGCGGGCGGGCATTGCCGAGGAATCCGGGCGCGATCACCACCGGCGCCGAGGCGCCCCGCCCGGGGCAGAGCGCCTGCCCGCTCCAGACGATCCGGCGCACGCCGCCGTCACGGGCGAGCACACGGTCGCCGGCGCGCAGGGTCTCGACCCGCCGCAGACCGAGCGGCGTGGCGATGCGCGTGCCCGCCGCGAAGCAAGGCATCCTGTAGGTCTCGGCCGACTGGTCGGCGGTGTGGAACCCTGCCCGTGCCCCGTTGGCCTGCATGGACTCCACCCACCCGGACAGATCGAATCCCGGCGCCCAGACCACCTGCACGGTCTCGCCCCACTGATCGCTGCCTTCGAAGACGACGACAGGGTCTTGGCCGTAGCCATTGGAGACGTCGCTGCGCAGGATCGTCGCGCCGCGCAGGTCCACCGGGCCGGCGGCGGACTGGAACGAGAGATCGTAGGTCTCGCCCACCTCGAAAAGATACGGATCCTCGTCATCGGAGGGAATGGTGATCTCGAGGCCACGCACATCGGGCGACGCCGCGTCGAACGTGCCCGGGCCGCCGGACGTGTTCACGTTGCTGCCGGTCGCGATCTCGAATTCTGAATCGGGGGGGCGAATGATGGTCATGGTCGGCTCTCGCCGCCGGCTACTAGCAGAGCGCCCTTAACGCATCGTCACGCGCACTCAGCGGCTCTGGAAGAAGTCGTAGATCTTCTCGGCCAGCCCCTCCGAGATGCCGTCGACCGCCTTCAGATCGGCGAGGTTGGCGCGGCTGACGGCCTTGGCCGAGCCGAAATGCGCCAGCAGCGCCCGCTTGCGCGTGGCGCCCACGCCGGGAATATCGTCGAGCGGCGTTGCGCCCACCGCCTTGCCCCGCTTCTGGCGGTGCGCGCCGATGGCGAAGCGGTGCGCCTCGTCGCGCAGGCGCTGCACGAAATACAGCACCGGGTCGTTGTGCCTCAGCGCGAAGGGCCGCTGCCCGGGGCGATGGAACTCTTCCTTGCCGGCGTCCCGGTCCACCCCCTTGGCCACGCCGACGAAGGGGATGTTTTCCACCCCCAGTTCCGCCATGATCTCGGCCACGGCGCTGACCTGCCCCGCACCGCCGTCGATCAGCAGAAGGTCGGGCCAGTTCTCGGTCTCGCGATCGGGGTCTTCCTTCATCAGGCGCTGAAAGCGGCGGGTCAGCACCTCCTTCATCATGCCGAAGTCGTCGCCGGGCGTCAGCGCGTCGCCCTTGATGTTGAACTTGCGGTACTGGCTCTTCACGAAGCCCTCGGGGCCGGCCACGATCATCGCGCCCACCGCATCCGTGCCCATGATGTGGGAGTTGTCATACACCTCGACCCGTCGCGGGGGCTGGGGCAGGTCGAACGCCTCCGCCAGCCCCTTCAGCAGCTTCGCCTGCGCCGTGCTCTCGGCCATCTTCCGCGCGAGGCTCTCGCGGGCGTTGCGCAGGGCGCCGGCGACCAGCTCCTTCTTCTCGCCGCGCTGCGGCACCAGCAGGTCGACCCTGCGCTTCGCCTTCTCCGACAGCAGCTCTGCCACAAGCGCGCGGTCCTCCACGTCGTCGGACAGGATCACCTGCCGCGGCGGCTCCTTGTCGTCGTAGAACTGGGCGAGGAAGGCCTGCAGCACCTCGGCCGGGCTCTCGGTGCCGCCGGTGCGGGGGTAGTAGTCGCGGTTGCCCCAGTTCTGGTTGGCGCGGATGAAGAAGACCTGCACGCAGGCCTGCCCCCCCTCCATGTGCAGCGCGATCACGTCGGCCTCGGCCACGCCCTGCGGATTGATCCCCTGCACGCTCTGCACCTGCGTCAGCGCGCGGATACGGTCGCGCAGGGCAGCGGCCCGCTCGAACTCCATCGCCTCGGAGGCCGCCTGCATCTCCTCGGCCAGCTTCGCCTGCACCTTGGTCGAGCGCCCCTGCAGGAACCGCTCGGCATCCTTCACCAGCCCGGCGTAGTCGGCCTCGCTGATCTTGCCGACACAGGGCGCCGAGCACCGCTTGATCTGGTAGAGCAGGCAGGGCCGGGTGCGCGTCTCGAAGGTCGAGTCGGTGCAGTTGCGCAGCAGGAACACCTTCTGCAGTTGGTTCAGCGTGCGGTTCACCGCGCCGGCCGAGGCAAAGGGGCCGAAGTAATGGCCTTTCGTCGCCTTCCGCCCCCGGTGCTTGCGGATCTGCGGATAGGGGTGATCGCCCGTGATCAGGATGTTGGGGAACGACTTGTCGTCGCGCAAGAGCACGTTGTAGCGCGGCTTGAGCTGCTTGATGAGGTTCTGCTCCAGCAGCAGCGCCTCGGTCTCCGTCCGCGTCGTCAGGAACATCATCTGCGCGGTCTCGGAGATCATCCGCGCGATCCGCGGGCTGTGTCCCGAGGGCCGGGCATAGCTCGACACCCGCGCCTTCAGGTTGCGCGCCTTGCCGACGTAGAGTACGCGCGCCTGGGCGTCGAGCATCCGGTAGACGCCGGGCGAGCCGTCGAGCGTCTGCAGGTAGCCCTGGATGCAGGCGTGCCCCGTGGGCGGGTCGGCGTCGTTCCGCCCTGCGTCACTTTGCGCAATTTGGTCCGGTTCGGACCGGTTGGCCTGATCGGTCATTCACCCGTGTCGCGTTGTGGCGCGATTCCCTCTGAGGGCTGCAATCTAGGGAGGCGGGGGGCAAGGGAAAAGCTCTCCACGATTCCTGTGGACAAGTCTGCGGAGAAATCCGCGACGAGCCGGATTTTCCGTTGAATCCCGTCCGATTGATTGAATTGCACAAGAATTGGGCGACTTCTTAAGCAATTGATCTCGTGATATATTTTCTTTGCACTCTGCCAAACCTTTGAGATGCTTAAAGATTTGTTGACGCTTTCGTGACAGCTTGTCGCAGCGTGCATAAGTGACATGTCAGCCCAGCCTGACAGGCGGTCACGCACCGGCCTTGCGGGCCCGCCAGTCGATCTGCTGCCCGCCGTCGACCAGCAGCGTCTGCCCCGTCGCTGCCGGCGAATCGAGGAAGTAGCCAAGCGCCGCGCAGATGTCCTCGGGGCGCGGGCCACGCCCCGGCGTCACGGCGGCACGGATGCGCAGGAACTCCTCGTCCGACTGGCCGGCGTCCGGCAGCGTCCAGCCGGGGCCGATGGCATTGACGCAGATGTCGGGCGCCAGCGCCTGCGCCGCCGTCGTGGTGAAGGCGTAGAGGCCCATCTTGGCCAGCGTGTAGGAACAGTATTCGGGCGTCAGCCGCTCCACCCGGTTGTCGAGGAGGTTGACCACCAGCGCCTGCGGAAGCGGATCGCCCTCGTGATCACGCGGCGCCCGAGGCGCCTGGGCCGCGAAGGCCTGCGTGAGAAACACCGGCGCGCGCAGGTTGCTGTCGAGGTGGCGGGCCCAGCTCTCTGCCGTGACGCCGCCCAGGCGGTCATGCTCGAAGATCGAGGCCGAGTTGACCAGAACGTTGAGCGGCCCGCCCAGCGCCTCGGCCGCGCCGCCCACCAGCCCCTCGGTCTGGTCGAGGTCGAGCAGGTCGGCCTGCACCGCCTCGGCCCGGCGGCCCTTGCGGCGGATGTCCTCAACCACCGCCTCGGCGCCGTCGGCCGAAGAATTGTAGTGCACCGCCACGTCGTGCCCCCGGTCGGCCAGGTAGAGCGCCATCGCCGCTCCCAGCCGCTTGCCTCCGCCGGTGACCAGCGCGCGTTTCTCGGTCATCGCTTACCTCCCCCTCAGGCGACCACGAGATACAGGTATCCCACATACAGGGCGGAGAGCGCCACGCCCCAGGCTCGCCCCATCCGCCAGTGCAGGAAGACGAAGGGCGCGAGCAGGAGCGACGCGCCCAGCATCACCCACAGGTCGAACCGCAGCAGCACCGGGTCGACCGGGATCTCGCCCACGAAGGACGAGACGCCGATGATCGCGAGCAGGTTGAACATGTTCGACCCGATCACGTTGCCCAGCGCCACGTCGGCCTGCCGCCGGATCGCGGCCATCACGGTGGTGGCCAGCTCCGGCAGCGAGGTGCCAATGGCGATCAGCGTCAGGCCGATCACCGTGTCGGGCACGCCCAGCGTCTCGGCGATGCGCACCGAGCTGTCGACGAGAATGTCGGCACCAAGCGGCAGGCCCACGAGCCCCAGCACGAGAAACAGCGCCACTTTCCAGCCCGGCATCTCGTCGTCGGCGCCCTCGAGGTCGATCTCCTCAGCTTCGACGGCGGCCTCGGCCGCTTCCCTGTTGTCGCGCCGGTGGTTGCGCGCGCTGCGGAAGGCGTCGCCCAGCACCACCGACAGGCCGGCCAGCAGGATCAGCCCGTGCCACCACGTGAACGGCCCCGCGAAGGCCAGCGCGATGAACAGCACCGAGGCCGCGATCATCATCGAATAGGTCTTGCGGGTGTCGTGCCCCTCGGTGGCGAGGCCCGTCATCAACGCGGGGATGCCAAGCACCAGCAGGATGTTGGCGGTGTTCGAGCCCACCACGTTGCCCAACGCGATGCCGGGCGCCCCGTCGAGAATGGCGGCGACAGAGATCAGCAGCTCCGGCGCCGAGGTGCCGAAGGCGACGATGGTCAGCGACACGAGCAGCGCCGGCACCCCGATCCGCAGCGCGAGATTGACCGCCCCCCTGACCAGCGCGTCGCCTGCGAGCAGCAGGATCACGAGGCCGAGGCTGGCCAGCAGGATGTCGGTCAGCATGCGGCGTCAGCCCTTTCCGCAGGGGCATGGGCCGGAGCCCACCTTGTAGGCGCCGCAATGGCGGCACTTCTTGGGCTTGGGGGGCTTCGGCACGTCGTCCTTGCCGATCCGCCGCGCGGCACCGGGCCAGCGCAACCGGCCCAAAAGCGCCAGAACGGCGATCCCGATCAGGAAGAAAGTGACGATCTTGACCAGCAATTACAGGCCGTAACGCGCCCAGAGGGCGCGCTCCTCGATGGCGTCGGGCAGCGCGGTCAGCGCGTCCATCCCGAGCCGCTTCAGAAACCCGCGCTTCGGCCCGTAGACGTTGAAGCGCACCTTGTCGCCGTAACGCTTCTTCATTTCGGGCACGAGGTGGCCCACGGCATCGGCCAGCCCCACCTCGAGGGCCTGCGCGCCCACCCAGACCTCGCCGGTGAACAGGTCGCGCCCCTCGGGCAGCTTTGCGCCACGCCGCGCCTTCACGTGCCCGATGAAGTTGCCGTGCACATGATCCTGAATCGCGCGCAGGCGCGACACATCCTCGTCCTTCTCGGGCTGGAACGGATCGAGGAAACTCTTGGAGTTGCCGGCGGTGTAGACGCGCCGCTCCACCCCGATCTTGCCGAGCGCCTCGGGAAAGCCGAAGCCCGCCGAAATCACGCCGATCGAACCGGTGACCGAGTTCTGGTCGACGAAGATCTCGTCGGCCGCACAGGCGAGCCAGTAGCCGCCGGAGGCGGCGACGTCCTCCACGAAGGCGACGGTCGGCACCTCCTTTTCCTCGGCCAGCCGGCGGATGCGGGCGCCGATGAGCGAGCTCTGCGTCGGAGAGCCGCCGGGCGAATTGATGACCAGCGCCACCGCCTTGGGCGCCCCGCGCCGGAAGGCGCGCTCGAGCAGCGGCGCGAGCGTCTGGTCGTTGAGGCCGCGCGGGCCTGCCGCAATCATGCCCGACATGCGGACGACGTTGACCAGCGGCGCAGAGGGCATGAAGGGCAGCAACCTGAGCATGGCCGCGATGTAGGCCGGGGGCACCAGCGGAACAAGCCGGACCGTCGCGAGAGCGGCACATGTTGCCGCGCCGCCCTTGACCTGACCGCTTCCCGATCCCCAGTTCAGCCGTGCGACGCGCAACCGTGTGCCCGGGGACGGCCATGACCGAACAAGTCAGCATCAGCGAGGCCGCCCGGGCGACCGGCCTGCCCGCAAAGACCATCCGCTACTACGAGGAGATCGAGCTCGTCCGCCCGGCCCGCGCCGAGAACGGCTATCGGGTTTTCGGGCCGTCGCAGCTGCACGAGCTCGCCTTCACCGCCCGCGCCCGCGCGCTCGGCTTCTCGATCGAGGAATGCCGCGCCCTGCTCGCGCTCTACCGCGACAAGGGCCGGGCGAGCGCCGAGGTGAAGGAGATCGCCCGCGCCCACCTCGCGCAGATCGACGCCAAGATCGCCGACCTCACCTCGATGCGCCAGACGCTCGCCCATCTCGTCGAGACCTGCGCCGGCGACGATCGCCCCGACTGCCCGATCCTCGCCGACCTCGCCCGCGGGGCGCCCGGCCCGGGCCGACCCTAGGCCGTCGCGGGCCACGCCCCGGCACAGCGGCACCCGCGCCGCTCTCTGCCCACCGGGGCACCGCGCCCGGCCAATGCCACCCCATGGCGAACGGCCCCGCCGGACGGAGATGCGGAGACGCGGCCTCGCAGCGGTGGCCGACAGCGCGGCGGGGCGAAGCGCCGATCCGTGCGACATCCTCGATGCGCGCGCCACCGGGGGAGGCGCGAGGTGTATTGACGGCGCCGCCGGGGCGCTCCATATCGACGGCAGGTCGCCGTTCTGCCGCGTGAGCAGTCGGGCATCGCCCCGGACCCCGGCCGCGACCGACCGTTTCCCACATCACGCAGGGGGACGCCGCCGCGGGCGGCTCGTGGCGCAATCCGGCGCGGCGGGCGGTCGCCCCGGGCGCATCCCGGCCGACGGACCCAGCACGGGCCCGGCCCACCGGACGCATGTCCGGACAAGGACTTTGCATGACCTTTACCGATCTCGGGCTCGATGCCCGTCTCGTCTCCCGCCTCGAGGGCCTCGGCCTGACGGCGCCCACCCCCATCCAGACCAAGGCGATCCCCCACGCGTTCGCGGGCCGCGACGTCCTGGGCATCGCGCAGACCGGCACCGGCAAGACCGCCGCCTTCGGCCTGCCTCTGGTCGTGGCGCTCGCGGCCGAGCGGGGCCGCCCCGCGCCCAAGAGCGCGCGCGGCCTCGTGCTGGCGCCGACCCGCGAGCTGGCCGCCCAGATCGTCGCCACGCTCGAAGGCGTGAGCGAGCGGCTGTCGATCACCCTCGTCGTGGGCGGCCGGTCGCTCAATGCGCAGGCGGGGCGGCTCGCGCGCGGCACCGACATTCTCGTGGCCACGCCCGGCCGGCTGATCGACCTGATGGATCGCGGCGCGATCGACCTGCGGCAGACGCGGTTCCTCGTGCTCGACGAGGCCGACCAGATGCTCGACATCGGTTTCATCCACGCGCTGCGGCGGATCGCGCCGCGGCTCAGCGCCGAACGGCAGACCATGATGTTCTCGGCAACCATGCCGCCGCAGATGGCCGAACTCGCCCGCGAATACCTGTCCGATCCCGTGCGGGTCGAGGTGTCGCCGCCGGGCAAGGCCGCGGAAAAGGTCGCGCAGTCGGTGCATTTCGTGGCGAAGGACGGCAAGCAGGCGCTGCTGATCGACCTGCTCGACGGCCACCGCGACGACCGCGCCCTGGTCTTTTCCCGCACCAAGCACGGCGCCGAGCGGCTGATGAAGCAGCTCGACCGGGCCGGTTTCGCCGCCGCCTCGATCCACGGCAACAAGAGCCAGGGGCAGCGCGACCGGGCGCTCGCCGCGTTCCGCGCGGGCGAGGTGCGGGTGCTGGTGGCGACCGACGTGGCCGCGCGGGGCCTCGACATTCCGGCCGTTGGACACGTCTACAACTACGACCTGCCGAACGTGCCCGAGAACTACGTGCACCGCATCGGCCGCACGGCGCGGGCCGGGCGAGATGGCTGCGCCGTGGCCTTCTGCGCCGAGGAGGAGACAGGCGAGCTGCGCGCCATCGAGAAGGCGCTGGGCGCGTCGCTCGACGTCGCGGGCGGCACGCCCTGGCCCGCCCTGCAGCAGCCCGCGAAGCGGCCGCAGGGCAACCGGCCGCAGAGCAAGGGCCGGCCGCGCCGTCGGTCGCGCCGGCGCGGCGCGCGTGCGGCTGCCTGAGGCGCATGACATGCCCGCCCCGCTGCCGGGGCGGGCCACCTCTCCCGTTCCGCCTGCTTGTCGGGGCGTCCCCGCTCAGCGGCGCCCCTCGCGGAGCCATGCGCCCAGCGTCAGCGCCATCGCCGCAAGCAGGAACAGCAGCGGCGCGACGAGCGGCGTCACGGTAACGTCGGCAGTCAGGTAGGCCTCGCGCGGGGTGATCCCGATCCAGCCGCGGCCCGCCGCGATGCGACCCTCGCGCACCTCGCGGATCGAGGGCAGCCCCTCCTCGATGCGCTGGATTCCGCCGCGCCGCGCCGCCACGGCCTCGTCGAGCGCGTCGCCGCTGGCGATGGTCTGCTCGTATTCCCTCGGCGCCGAGGGGCCGACGCCGACGATGGCCGTCATCTCGCCCTCGGCGAGGCGGAAAAGCCCCGTCTCCTCCGTCTCGAAAGTGCCGATGAAGCGGCCCGGCCGTTCCTCCGTCAGGTCGAGGGCGAAGGTCTCGCCGCCCGGCCCCTCGACCTCGACAGGCCCCGGCGGGTCGCCCATGGTGCGGCGCGTCACCGTGACCTCGCCGCCCTCGGCGGTGGCGGTCAGCGCCTCTTCCTCGAGCTCGGGCTCCTTCATCATCCAGTGCGCGAGGCGGCGCAGCAGCTCCAGCTGCGGGCCGCCGCCCTCGTATCCGCGCCACCAGAGCCACGCATGGTCGGAGGCCATCAGGGCCACGCGCCCCTCTCCCACGCGGTCGAGCACGAGAAGCGGCCGCTCCGTATCGCCCGCCATCACCGTGTGGCCCGACTTGGGGTCGGTGTCGATCAGGCGGAACCAGCGGCCCCAGCCCGGCCCCTCCTCGCCCTCGTCGGGCGCGGGGCCCAGCTCGGGCAAGCCCTGGGTGACAGGGTGCTTCAGCCCCGCCTCGGTCAGCTCGGGCAGGAAGGGCCGTTCGAGCACCCGGGCGCTGGGGGTGGCGGGAATGATCTCGGACAGGGGCGAGCGGTAGAGGCTGTCGGCGCTGGCGAAATCGGGCCCGGCCGCGACCAGCACCGCGCCGCCACGCTCGACATACTGACGCACGTTGTCGAGGTAGATCATCGGCAGGATGCCCCGCCGCTTGTAGCGGTCGAAGATGATCAGGTCGAACTCGTCGATCTTCTCGAGGAACAGTTCGCGCGTGGGGAAAGCGATCAGCGAGAGTTCCGTCACCGGCACGCCGTCCTGCTTTTCGGGCGGGCGCAGAATGGTGAAATGCACGAGGTCGACGGACGAATCCGACTTCAGCAGGTTGCGCCATGTGCGCTCGCCGGCGTGCGGCTCTCCAGAGACGAGCAGCACGCGCAACCGGTCGCGCACGCCGTTGATCTGCACCACAGCCTCGTTGTTGCGGTCGGTCAACTCGCCCTCCGAGGCGGCGACCTGGAACTGGATCACGTTCATGCCACCGTGGGGCAGCGTCACGGGCAGTTCGATGTCCTGCCCGACCGGCACCGCGAAGGGCATGGGGTCGCCCCCGTCGACGGCGATGGTGAGCTCCGCCTGCCCGGAGACCGCGTCGGGCACGGCGCCCTGATCCTCGACGCGGACGGTCAGCAGCACCTCTTCGTCGAGGATGGCGAAAGCCGGGGCGTTCCTGACAACGAGCCGGCGGTCCCAGTCGTTGTCCTCGCCCGTCAGCAGGACGTGAAGCGGCGCGGGCAGGTCGGGCATGCGCTCGACATCGTGCACCTGCCCGTCGGACACCATGACCGCCCCGGCGATGCGGGCGCGCGGTTCTTCGGCCATCAACTCGGCCAGCGCCGAGGCGGCGAGCGTGCCGGCGTTGTCCCCGGCCGTGCGCACGGTCACCTCGCGCAGCTCGGTGTTGGGCAGGCGGGCGACCGCGTCGCGGATGGCCTGCGCGGCGCGCTCGGTCTGCTCCGGACGGCCGGCGATGCGCTGCGAGGCCGACTCGTCGACCACCATCAGCACGATGTCGGACAGTGGCGCGCGATCCTCCTGCTGGTAGGAGGGGTTGGCGATCGCGATCAGCAGGGCCGCCGCCGCGAGGCCGCGCAGCCACCAGCCGCGCAGACCGCGCCAGAGCGCGAAGCCCACGAACAGCGCCGACAGAACGGCCAGCGCCGCCACGGCGACCCACGGCAGCAGCGGGTCGAAAAGGAGTTCGCCGGCGCGATCCATCATTGCCCCAGTCGTTCGAGAAGCGCGGGCACGTGCACCTGGTCGGACTTATAGTTGCCGGTCAGCACGTGCATAATCAGGTTGACTCCGAAGCGGTAGGCGATCTCGCGCTGGCGCTCGCCGGCATAGCCGCGGCCCACCGGAAACATCGCCTGCCCCCGCTCGTCAACGGCCCACGCGGTGCCCCAGTCGTTGCCGCCGATCACCACGGGCGTCACGTTGTCGTTGAGGTTGCGGAAGGGCATCCCCTCCACCTGTTCGGCGTCGGGCGGGGCGGCCTCGACCCAGACGTCGCGGCTGGTGTGGCGGCCGGGAAAGTCCTGCAACAGGTAGAAGGTGCGCGTCAGCACATGGTCCTGCGGCACGGGCTCCAGCGGGGGCACGTCGAGGGGGCGGGCGAGCTGCTGCAGCTTGCG
Organism: Rhodovulum sp. 12E13; assembly: GCF_003340565.1. Taxonomy (GTDB): domain Bacteria; phylum Pseudomonadota; class Alphaproteobacteria; order Rhodobacterales; family Rhodobacteraceae; genus HLUCCA09. The sequence goes on from NZ_QPLK01000012.1 coordinate 74,655, forward strand.
GCCCTCCGGCGTCTCTGCGCCGAAACCGCCGATATCGGCGTCGCGCGTGTCGAACAGGATCATGCCCCCCGTGCGCAGGTATTCGTTGAGCTTCGCATACGCCTCGTCAGACGGGATCGGCTGATCGGTCGAGATCGGCCAGTAGAGGAACGGGAAGAAGGCCAGCTCGTCGGTCTCGAGGTTGACGCCGATCGGGTCGGCCGGCTCGATCGAGGTGCGGCGGAACAGTGTCTCGGACAGGCCGCGCAGGCCGGCGAGCGCAACCCCGTCGACCTGAGCGTCGCCGGTGACGACGTGGGCCAGCACGACCTCGTTCGTCACCTCCAGCGCGAAGCGTTCCTCGTCGGTCAGCCCTTCCTGCGCGTCGGCGGGGGCGGGATGCAGCAGCAGAGCCGCGGCGAGCGCCGCCGCAGTGCCGCCTGCCCGCATCCCGCGCAGTCGGCCGGACAGGAACAGCGAGGCCAGGATGTCGGCCGCAAGCAGCGCCAGCGCAAGGGCCAGGACATAGCCCTTCAACAGCGTCTCGCGGGCGACATCGAGTCCCTCGACGGGGATGCGCGCGGGCCAGGCGGCGAGGGCGAGGGTATCGTCGGGGCCTAGCACGTTCACGGCAATGCTCCTGTCTTCGCCTTCGTAGAGGCCGGGGGGCATGTCGGGGCCGAGGCGCCCCTGGGCGAGGCGAGAGCCCTCGACGCCGGGCAGCGTGCCCGCGTCCTGGACCCGGCCGAACGCGTCGAGCACGGCAGCCGCCTCCCACACCGTGCCCTCCAGGTCGTCTGCCGAGGGCTGCGCCGGCCGGGTCGAGATCGCCAGCCGCTCCAGCATCTGCACGAAGAGGCCAGAGAGCGGCAGCGACGACCATTCGGCATTGGCGGTGACATGGAACAGGATGACCTGCCCCTGGCCGATGCCGCGCCGGGTCACCAGCGGCGTGCCGTCGGCCAGCTTGGCGATGGAGCGCTCGGCCAGCTCCGGGTCGGGCTGGGCCATGACCTGCGCCTGCACCGTGACGTCCTGCGGCACGTCGAGGCCGTGAAAGGGCGAGCCTTCCTCGAAGGGCGCGAGCGTCTTCGGCTCGCCCCAGCTCATCGCGCCGCCGACGGAGCGGCCGCCCTGCCGCAGCCGCACCGGCATGAGGGAGTCGATCTCGCCCCGCGAGACGTCGGACGAGGCGATGCGCGGACCGGCGAAGCGCACCAGCAGCCCGCCGCTTTCAACCCACTCCAGCAGCCCCTCCTGCTCGGCGGGCGAGACGGTGGCGATGTCGGCGAGAATGATCGCGTCGGGATTGGCGAGAAGCACGTCCGACAGCGCACCGTCGATCAGGTCGGCCGTGGGCGCCAGCGCCTGTTCGAGGTAGTGAAGCGGCGACAGCAGCTCCAGCCCCTCGCGGTTCTCGCGCCCGGCCAGCAGCGCCACCTCGCGGCGGCGCAACGAGTCGTCGGTCAGCGTCACCGCGCCGGCCGAGCGCCCGCCGTCCACCTCGAAGCGGGTGATGCGGTTTCGCAGCTCGGGGGGCAGCGACAGCTCGGCCCGGGCCTCGCGCTCGCCATTGGCAAACTCCGCGTCGGCCTGCGCCAGCCTTCGCTCGATGCCCGCCGGATCGAGGCCCATGGCCGAGATCGTCACCTCCGAGGCGCCCTCGCTCCGCGCCCGCAAGGCCGTCACCTGTACCAGCCCGTCCTCGAAGGTGGCCGGGCGCAGACCGTGCAGCGGCCGCGGGCTTTCGAACACGGTGACGGCCCCGCGGTCTTCCAGCGCCGCCAGCACCGGCGCGCGCGCCTCGCGCGCCAGCCCGTCGGACAGCCACCACGTCTCGAAGGCGCCTTCGAGGCCGTCGGCCCATTCCGTCAGCTCGTCAGGCTCGGGCATCCATGGTTCCGGCGAGAAGCCGGGCAGCCGGCTCTCCCACGCGCCCGGCGCCTGGAACGGAAGGTCGCCCGGCGGCAGGTCGGTGCTCGCCACCAGCGCCACGGGGCGATCGGTGCGGGCGGCATCGGCCAGCAGCCCCTCGATCCGGTCCAGCCGGCGCGGCCAGTCGCGCGCGTCGGCCCACGTGGCGTCGACCAGGATCAGGACGGGGCCGGAACCCGCACGATTTGTCTGCGGGTTCAGCACCGGGCCGGCGAAGGCGATGATCACGGCGGCCGCCGCCAGCATCCGCAGCAGGAGCAGCCACCACGGCGTGCGGTCGGTCTGCGTCTCGTCGTCGGTCAACCCGAGCAGCAGCGCGACGCCGGGAAATCGTCGGCGGATCGGCGCCGGCGGCACCGCGCGCAGCAGAACCCACAGGATCGGCAATGCGAGCAGCCCGAGCAGCAGCAGGGGCGCGGTGAAGCCGAGGGCACCGATCGTCCACATCAGCGGGAGCGCTCCAGCGCAGCGTAGAGCCAGAGCAGCGCGGCCTGCGCACTGTCGCTCGTGTGGTGGCACTGGTAGAGCCAGCCCGAGACGCGGCTCAGGTGCTCCAGCCGGTCCTTGCGCTCGGCGAGGCGCTGCAGGTAGCGGTCGCGCAGCTCGCCGGCCTTGAGCGTCTCGTGGCTGATCGTGCCGCCCATGCTTTCGAAGATGGTGCGCCCGTCGAAGGGAAAGCTCTCCTCGACCGGGTCGAGAACCTGCAGGAGCGCGCCGCGCACGCCCCGGTCGGCGGCCTTGGCGAGCGCCGCCTCGACGCCCTCCATGTCGCCCATGAAGTCGGAGACGAAGAGCGCGCGGGCGTGCTGCGGCAGGCCCGGCGTCTGCGGCATGCCGTAATCGTCGTCGCCAAGATCGCCGGTCAGCGCCTCGGCCATGCGCACCAGCTGCACCTGGCCCGAGCGGGGCAGCTGACCGAGATTCGACAGCCCCACCCGCTCGCCCGCGCGGACCAGCAGCACCGACATGGCGAGCGCCAGCAGGCGGGCGCGGTCAGACTTGGTCGGCCGGTTCTTGTCGCCGGAAAAGGCCATCGAGCGCGAGCCGTCGACCCAGATCACCACCGACTGCGCGCTCTGCCACTCCTTCTCGCGCACGAAATGGACGTCGGACCGGGCCGAGCGGCGCCAGTCGATCATGCGCACCTCGTCGGTTTCGGTCATCGGGCGGTACTGCCAGAACTCGTCGCCGACGCCCGAGCGGCGGCGGCCGTGGGCGCCGAACATCACCGTCGAGGCGAGGTGCTCGGCCTCCGCGAGCAGCGGCGGCAGCACCGAGGCGAGCCCTTCGGCCCGCGTGCGCAGCTGCGGGCCGGCCTGGTCGAAGTCGCTCTCGGTGGAGAGGGGCGGGCTCACGCAGCCGCCTCGACGCGCGTGATCCCGGCGGCGACGTCATGGATGATGTCGCCCAGGCTCTCGCCCCGGGCGCGGGCGGCGAAGGTCAGCGCCATGCGGTGCAGGAGCACCGGCTCGGCCATGTCGACCACGTCCTGCGGGCCGGGCGCGAGGCGGCCGTCGAGCAGCGCCTTGGCCCGCACCGTCAGCATCAGCGCCTGCGCGGCGCGCGGGCCGGGGCCCCAGCTGACATTGCGGGCCACCGCCTCGGGCACGCCGGGCTCGCCGGGGCGGCAGGCGCGCACGAGGTCGAGGATCAGGTCGACCACCTTCTCGCCCACGGGCATCCGGCGCAGCACGGTCTGCGCGGCCATCAGCTCGGCCGTGGTGAAGACGGCGTGCGCCTCTTCCTCGGCGATGCCGGTGGTGGCGAGCAGGATGTCGCGCTCGGTATCGCGGTCGGGATACTCCACGTTGATCTGCACCAGGAAGCGGTCGAGCTGGGCCTCGGGCAGCGGATACGTCCCCTCCTGTTCGATCGGGTTCTGGGTGGCGAGCACATGGAAGGGCATGCCGAGGGGGCGGTGCTCGCCGGCGATCGTCACCTCCTTCTCCTGCATCGCCTGCAGCAGCGCCGACTGGGTGCGGGGCGAGGCGCGGTTGATCTCGTCGGCCATCAGCAGCTGGCAGAAGATCGGCCCCTCGATGAAACGGAACTGGCGCTTGCCGTCTTCGCCCGCCTCCAGCACTTCGGAGCCGAGGATGTCGGCCGGCATCAGGTCGGGCGTGAACTGGATGCGGTTGGTCTCGAGCCCCATCACCGTGCCGAGCGTGTCCACCAGCCGCGTCTTGCCCAGCCCGGGCAGGCCGATCAGCAGGCCGTGCCCGCCGCAGAGCAGCGCCGACAGCACGAGGTCGACGACCCGCTCCTGACCGATGAAACGCTTGTTGATCGACGTCTTGGCCTCGGCGAGCTTTGCGCCGAGGGCTTCGATTTCGGCGACGAGATCGTCGGGGGTGGACATGGGCGCCGGCTCCTGCGGGATTACGTTGTCGGCCAGAAGGTATCCCAGAAGGGTAAAATGGCAAAAACCCGCGAGGCGACAAATGACCGTGAAGACCGATGCCGAGGGGATCGCCGCTGCCGCAGCCGCGGCCGCGAGGGGGGGCGGCCTGCCACCCGTCCACCTGTGGAATCCCCAGGATTGCGGGGACTTGGACATGGAAATCCGCGCCGACGGGACGTGGTTTCACGAGGGCACGCCGATCGGGCGGCCGGGGCTCGTGCGGCTTTTCTCGACGATCCTGCGCAAGGAAGGAGCGAAGTATTTTCTCGTCACGCCGGTCGAGAAGGTGGGGATTCGGGTGGAGGACGCCCCTTTCGTGGCCGTCGACGCCGACATCGCCGGGGAGGGGCGCGCGCAGGCCGTCACCTTTCGGACCAACGTGGGCGATTCGGTGACCGCCGGCCCCGACCGCCCTGTCAGGGTGGAGCGCGCCCCCGAGACGGGAGAGCCGCGCCCCTACGTGCTCGTGCGCGCCGATCTCGAGGCGCTGATCGACCGAAAGACCTTCTACCGATTGGTCGAGGCGGGTGACCACCACGAGGTCGACGGCGAAAGCTGGTTCGGCCTGTGGTCGGGAGGTGCGTTCTTCCCCGTCATCCCGTCGCGCGACCTGGGGTGACGGGCCGCGGCAGCGCGCCCTCCCGCCCCGCGGCGCGAGCGGCAGAGCGCGAGGCGGACGCCAATGCCGGGAGAGGGGCGCCCCCTCGGCGGAACGCCCCGACGCCACCCGTCATGCGCGTTGGGCACGAGAAGACCCCGTTGCGCCGCGCCTGCGTCCGAGCGGTCGGCACGGCCGGGCCCCAGACCAAGGGATGCCGGACGCGGCCTCGCGGGGTTGGGCCGCGCGAGAGGCCCCGCGCGCCTTTCAGCGCACCACGTAGACCGAGCAGAGCGCGTGGGTCACGACATGGCTCGCCGTCGTGCCGAGCAGATAGTCGCGCACCCGCGGGTTGGCCGATTCCATCACGATCAGGTCGGCCTCGACATCCGTGGCGTAGCGGACGATGGCGCGATGCACCGCGCCGGTCAGCACCTCGGCCTTGTGCGCGACGTCACCCGGCGGGAAGGCGGTCAGGAACTCCTGCAGCTTCTCGCCCCAGTACTTCCTCGAATCGTAGATGTTGAGGTTGCGCTCGATTTCGGGCGCGACGGTCACCACGTGCAGGAAGGCCGCGTGGATCCGCGCCTGGTGGAGAGCGATCTCGTAGGCCCGCGTGTCGAGCGCCGCGTGGCGCAGGTTCACCGGGCAGAGAATGGTGCGGATGTTGCTCGGCATGGGCGTCCCCCTCCCTCGCGGCATGCCCGGGCCCGTGGTGGCCGCGCTGCCCGGCGGGCGCGCGGCGGGAGGGCGGGGGCGGTGCGGCCGGGCACGCATCGCGCGCTCCCCGGCCGCCCGCGGATCACGGCAGCAGCACGCTGTCGATGGCGTGGATCACGCCGTTCGAGGCGATGATGTCGGGGATGATGACGTTGGCGTCGTTCACGCGCACGTTGCCGACCTTGCCGACCTGCCCGTTCACGGTGAGCGTGCCGCCCTGCACCGTCTCGACCGTCACGCGCCGGCCGAGGATCTGGTCGGAGGTGATGGCGCCCGGCACGACGTGGTAGGTCAGGATGTTCTGCAGCTGCGCCAGATTCTCGGGCAGCAGCAGGCTCTCGACCGTGCCCGCGGGCAGCGCGGCGAAGGCCGCATCGGTCGGCGCGAAGACGGTGAAGGGGCCGGCGCCGTTGAGCGTGTCCACGAGGCCCGCGGCCTGCAGCGCGGCGGTCAGGGTCGAGAAATCGGGGTTCGACGACGCGATGTCGACGATCGTTCCCGGCCCGGTCGGGCGGGCGCAGGCCCCGAGTGCGGCCAGCGCACCGGTGGCGCCCATGAGCTTCAGCGCGTGACGTCGTTGCATGCGGTTTCCTCTCTGTTGGGGCGCCCGCGAGGATACGCGGGCGTCATGCTACCGGTATCGGTCCCCCGACGCCTGCGTCAAAGGCGACCGGCAAGAAAATGCCGACGGCGGGGCGCCCGCGACCCCGTGTCTCGATAACGGGCCGCCGCCGGGACCGGCCCGTCCGTCAGCCCCGCAGCGTGCCGCCGGTCGCCGCCGTCACCTTGTCGACCACCGCCTTGCCGACCGCCTCGATCTCGTCGTCGGTGAGCGTCTTGTCGCGGGGCTGCAGGCGCACGGTGATGGCCAGGCTCTTGCGCCCCTCGCCGAGGCTGCCGCCGACGAACTCGTCGAAGACGCGCACCTCGTCGATCAGCGCCTTGTCGGCGCCCCGCGCGGCGGCCACCACGTCGGCCGCGGGCACGTCGACGTCGAGCACGAAGGCGAAATCGCGCTCGACCGCCTGCAGGTCGGCCACGTCGAGCGCGCCGCGCCCCGTGCCCTTCGACCTTGGGAACGGCACTGCCTCGAGCCGAACGACGAAGCCCACCGCGGGCCCCTTCACGTCGAGCCCGCCGAGCACCTTCGGGTGCAGCTCGCCGAAGACGCCCAGCACGGTCTTGGGGCCGAGGCCGATCACGCCGTGCCGCCCGGGGTGCCACCACGCCTCGCCGCCGCGGCGGATCTGCACCTTCGCCGGCGCGCCGATTGCCGAGAGCACCGCCTCGGCATCGGCCTTGGCGTCGAACACGTCGACGGGGCGGCGCATGCCATGCACGTCCTTCGGCGCGGTGTGGCCCACGCGGATGCCGGTGACGAGGGTGTGTTGCTCCTCCGGCTCGCCGCCGTGGAAGGCCGCGCCCACCTCGAACAGGCCCAGATCGCCGAAGCCGCGCGCCTGGTTGCGGGCCGCGGCCTGCAGGAGGCCCGGCAGCAGCGAGAGGCGCATGTGGCTCATCTCGGAGCTGATCGGGTTTTCCAGCCGCGTGGCCTCGTCGCCACCGTCGAACAGCGCGGCGGCGGCGGCGTCGATGAACGAGTAGGTCACGCACTCGTTCAGCCCCAGCGTCGCGCAGGTGCGCCGCGCGACCGCTTCGCGCCGCTGCATGGGCGTCAGCACGGGCTTGGGCACGCCGGGCCGGGGCCTGCGCATCGGCGCCCCCTGCAGCCTGGTCAGCGAGGCGATGCGCGCCACCTCCTCCATGAGATCTGCTTCGCCCGTCACGTCGGGCCGCCACGGCGGCACGTGGGCCATGACATGCGCGCCCTCGCCATCGAGGCAGAAGCCCAGCGCCTCGAGCGTCGCGCGCTGTTCGGCCTCGGGGATCGCCATGCCCACCAGCTTCTCCACCCGCTGCGGGTCGAAGCGGTAGGCGCGGGAATGATCGGGGATCTCGCCGGCCATGACCACCTCCGAGGGCTCGCCGCCGCAGAGATCGAGGATCATCCGCGTCGCCGCCTCGAGGCCGTGGGGCGTCCAGGCCGGGTCGATGCCGCGCTCGAAGCGGTAGCGCGCGTCGGAGTTGATCTTGAGCGCGCGGCCCGTATGCGCGGTGCGGACCGGATCGAAAAACGCCGCCTCGACGAAGACGTTCACCGTCTCGTCGGTGCAGCCCGTGGCGAGCCCGCCCATGACGCCGGCAATGCTCTCGGGGCCCTCGCCGTCGGAGATGATCGTCATGCCCGGCTCGAACACATACTCCTTCTCGTCGAGGCCGGTCAGCCGCTCGCCGCCCTGCGCGCGGTGCAGGCGAAGATCGCCCCTCACCTTGTCGGCGTCGAAGACGTGCAGCGGGCGGTTGCGGTCGAATGTGAAGAAGTTGGTCACGTCGACCAGCGCCGAGATGGGGCGCAGCCCGATGGCGCGCAGCCGCGCCTGCAGCCAGTCGGGCGAGGGGCCGTTGCGCACGCCGCGGATCACCCGGCCGTAGAACACCGGCGCCTGCTCCAACGTGTCGCCGTCGATGGTCACGCCGATGGGGCAGGGAAAGGCGCCCGCCACCGGCTCCACAACGCCGTCCTTCAGCCGCCCCAGGCCGCGCGCCGCAAGGTCGCGCGCGATGCCGTGGACGCCGAGCGCGTCGGCCCTGTTGGGCGTGATGGCGATCTCGATCACCGGGTCGACACGGGCGGGGTCGTTCGCGGCCAGCCAGTCGACGAAGCGCTGGCCGACCTCGCCCGAGGGCAGCTCGATGATGCCGGTGTGCTCGTCCGACAGTTCCAGCTCGCGCTCGGACGCCATCATGCCGTGGCTCTCGACACCGCGGATCTTGCCGACGCCGATGGTCGTGTCGATGCCGGGCACGTAGACGCCCGGCTTGGCCACGACCACGGTGATCCCTTCGCGGGCGTTCGGGGCGCCGCAGATGATCTGCCTTTCGCCTTCGTCGGTCGCCACGCGGCAGACGCGCAGGCGGTCGGCGTCGGGGTGCGGCTCGGCTTCCAGCACGCGGCCGAGGGTGAAGTCGGCGAGGCGCGCGGCAGGGTTCTCGACGCCCTCCACCTCGAGACCGAGATCGGTCAGCGCGTGGAGGATATCCTCCAGCGTCGCCTCCGTCTCGAGGTGCTCCTTCAGCCAGCCAAGGGTGAACTTCATCCTCGCGCTCCCTCACGCCACTGCCCCGCCGCGCTGCGGCGGCCCGCGCGCGGGCTTAGCCGAGAGCCGCGGCGGGGAAAACCCCGGGCGCGACCGGCGGTCGTTGCGGCGTCGGCGAGAGGCGCAGGCAGCGCACCGACAATCGCTGCGCTTTCGCCTCATTGTCTTCGAAAATTGGGGGCGCTCGCCCCAAAATCGCCGCGATGGCACCTTACCGTCGCCACATCCGACGGTGGGGGCGCCGATTGGAGAGTGGAGTATGTCATGGGGGCCTTGGGCGATCTTGTCGGCGGCCTGCTGAAGCCGCTGCTCGTTGCGCTGCTGGTGATCATCGCGCTCGGGCTGGTGTCGAACGGTCCGGGCTCGGCCGGAAGCGCAGGCACGGGGGCGGGTGGCGCCTTTTCGTGCCCGAACTGGTTCGACGATCCGGCGCTCAACCGGACGATCTGCAAGTATCATCCCGCGCGTGTCTGGAACACGCCCGTGGCCGATCTGCTGCCCTGGGTGAGCGCCGCGGCCGACGACGGGGTGGAGGCCCGTTAGGGGACTGTTGACCCTGATGCGCTAGGCGTGGCGACACCTCTGATACAAAGGTGCCGCCATGCCACGTCCTGCGCCGTCCGCCTCGCCCGGCCCCGCCGGGTCGCCCGCCCCGTTCGGCCCGTCCCGCCTCGCCTTGCCCGTGGCTGTCGCCCTCGCCGTCGCAGGGCGGATGCTGCTGCCGGTGGAGGGGGGCGCAGAGAGCGTCATCTCCGCCTCGGCCTCGGGCAAGGCGACCGAGCCGGGTCTGCCACCTCGCGCCACGCGCCCGCCGCAGCCGCGCCCCTCGCCAGGGCCTGCCGCCCTGCCACCCACGCCCGGCGGGCTCTGGCCGCTCGCGCCCGAGCCCGCCCTGTTCCTGCCGACGTCGCTCCTGGCAGAATCGCGTGTCGGCGGCATGGCCGGTGCCGACCCGGCAGAGGGCGCCGACCCCGCTCTCTGACACGGCGCGCCCGTGGGGGCCTCACCGCCATCCGGCCACGGCGAGGCAACCGCCGGCCCGGCCGCCAGGGAGTTGCGCGTGCCGGCAGCGCGCCTGCGCGTTCGACTCCACCGCGATGCCGGCCGGCGCGACGCCGGGCAGCGCCACTCGGGCCGAAAGAACTCGGGCCGAAAGCACTCGGGCGGAAATTACTCGGGCCGTTCCCCTTCGGCCCCCGTCCTCTCCCGCGTCGGCGCCCGATCGCTCAAGTGGCTTACCGCATCGCGCCGACCCCGGTGCGCGCGTGCCCACATGCTGACCCCGATCGCGGGCAGGAGCACCACCGCCCAGATCGAGGCGTTCATGAGGGTGAGCCGCAGCGCCTCGTCCGACGTCGTCCTCGGCGACAGCCACATGGCGACATGCCCGGCGACGATGGCCGCCAGCAACAGGACCCAGCGAAGGCGCGTCCACTTCAGCATTCCGTCAATCTGCCCCGGATTCTCCTCAAATCAACCATGCCCAAGAATCGCCACGTTCCTGCTGCACCGTCTGCAGAACGAAGGATGCCGCGAGGAAACGCCATGAGCTTCCTGCCGTTCGACCTGTTCAGTGCACGTGTGCTCAGCCTCGTGCTGCTCGGTCTCATCGCCTTGCTCAGCCATGCGCAGGACCCGATGCGCGGCAGCACCTCGCTCGTGCGAAACGACGGCCCACCCTCCTGCGCGACGGGTTACGTTCCGTCTGCCGCCCAGTCGGGATGGAATTGCGGCCGCGTCTCGCGCCACCCGATCAAGGCCGATCAACCGCCGCCCTCGTCGTTCTGACGTTTCGCGCGCCCCGCCGCACGGCACGACGCCCCTTCCGCGGCCTCAGCGACTGAGGCCCGCGTGGATCGCCGGCATGTCGAGTGCGCCGAACCCGTAGTGCCGCAGCCAGCGCAGATCGCTGTCGAAGAAGGCGCGCAGGTCCGGGATGCCGTATTTGAGCATCGCGATCCGGTCGATCCCCATGCCGAAGGCGAAACCCTGCCACGCGGTCGGGTCGATGTCGCCCGCCGCGAGCACCTTGGGGTGCACCATGCCCGAGCCGAGGATCTCGAGCCAGTCGTCACCCTCGCCCAGCTTCAGGGTGCCGCCCTCCCACGAGCAGCGGATATCGACCTCGGCCGAGGGCTCGGTGAAGGGAAAGTGCGACGCGCGGAACCGCAGGTCGACATGGTCGACCTCGAAGAAGGCGCGACAGAACTCCTCGAGACACCACTTGAGGTTGGCCATCGTGATGTCGGTGTCGATCGCCAGCCCCTCGACCTGGTGGAACATGGGCGTGTGCGTCTGGTCGTAATCGGCGCGGTAGACCCGGCCCGGCGCGATCACCCGAAGCGGCGCGCCATGGGCCAGCATCGAGCGGATCTGCACCGGCGAGGTATGGGTGCGCAGTACGTGCGGCGGCCGATCGTCGCCCTCGGCGCGCGCCATGTAGAACGTGTCCATCTCGGCCCGCGCGGGGTGGTGGCCGGGAATGTTGAGCGCGTCGAAATTGTGCCAGTCGGTCTCGACCTGCGGCCCCTCGGCGACGGCGAAGCCCATGTCGGCGAAGATGGCCGTCACCTCCTCGGTCACCTGGCTGACCGGGTGGATGGTGCCGGCGGGCCGCTGTCGGGCGGGCAGCGTCACGTCGAGCCACTCCGCGCGCAGCCGCTCCTCGAGCGCAGCGTCGCCCAGCGCGGCCTTCCTTGCGGCGAGCGCCCCGTTGATCTCGTCCTTCAGCGCGTTCAGCCGCGGCCCGGCTTCCTTGCGCTCGTCGGGCGACATCTTGCCCAGTTCGCGCATCTTCAGGCTGATCTCGCCCTTCTTGCCGACGGCCTGCACGCGCAATTCCTCGAGCGCGGCCTCGTCGGCTGCCCCGGCAATGAGCCGCATGTATTTGTCTCGCAGGTCATCCATGGCGCGCTCCGTACCCCGCAGGCCCTCCCGGCGGCGTCGCCCTACCCCGCGCGGCGCCGCGCCGCAAGCCGCGTGGCGCGGCGCGACGCAGGGCGGAGGCTGTCTGACACGCGCCAGCCTTCCCGGCATGGACGCGACCGCGGCGGGGGCACGAAAAAGGCCGCCCACGGGGCGGCCTCTCGCGTCGGATCTGCGCCTGGCTCAGGCCAGCGCGGCCTTCGCCCTGTCGACGATGCCCCCGAAGGCCTCGGGCTCGTGCACGGCGAGATCGGCCAGCACCTTGCGGTCGACCTCGATCCCGGCCTTGGCCAGCCCGTTGACGAAGCGCGAATAGGTCAGGCTTTCGTCATGGGCACGCACGGCGGCGTTGATCCGCTGGATCCACAGCGCGCGGAACTGGCGCTTGCGGTTCTTGCGGTCGCGCGTGGCATACTGGTTGGCCTTGTCGACAGCCTGCTTCGCCGTCTTGAAGTTGGTCGAGCGGCGGGCGTAATAGCCCTTGGCCTGCTTGACGACCTTGCGGTGACGGGCGTGGGTGACGGTTCCGCCTTTGGTTCTCGGCATGGTCTCTCCTCCTCAGCGGGCGTAGGGCATCATCGTGCGCTTGACGATCTTCTCGTCAGGCTTCGACAGGACCTGCGTGCCGCGGGCCTTGCGGATGAACTTGTTGGTCCGCTTGATCATCCCGTGCCGCTTGCCGGCCTGGGCCGCAATGACCCGGCCGTTGGCGGAGACCTTGAAGCGCTTCTTGGCGCTCGACTTCGTCTTCATCTTGGGCATTTGACGCTCCTCTTCGGGGTCTTCGCGCGCCCGCAGGCATGCCACTGTGGCCCGCGCACGCGGCGTTTGAGCGGCGGCGCATACAGCAGGCCGGCGCGCGGGGCAAGGGGCGGCGTCAGTTCAGAAAGCCGGAGACGACCCGCTCCACGACCCCCGGGATCTCGCCCATGTCGTAGCCGCCCGGCTTCTGCAGGACGGCGAGCAGGATCAGCACGATCGAGATCATCACCATGATGGCGGCCGCGCGGGGCGGCCTGCTCTCGGAAAAGGCGCTGATCAGCGCGGGAATCGCGAGCAGGCCCACGAGGAGGCCGATGACGAAAAACAGATCCGGGTCCACTCGCCCCTCCTCACCGGCCGACGCGACGGCGGCATTATTCGGGGTCGGAGCGGAAGATCAACCGTTCGTCACAAGGAGCGATCCGCAGGATGTTGGTGGTGCCCGCCTCGTTGAAGGGCACGCCGGCCACCACGACGATATGATCGTTCTCGGTGGCGAAGCCCGCCGCGCGGGCCGTGCGCGCCGCGCCCACGACGGCCATCTTGAAGCGCGTCACCTCGTCTTCGAGCAGGAAGTTGTTGACGCCCCAGTACAGACAGAGCCGCCGCGCGGTGGCGATGTGCGGCGTGATCGCCACGATCGGGACGCGCGGCCGCTCGCGGGCGATCAGCGCCGCCGAGGTTCCCGACTCGGTGAAGCAGCAGATCGCCTCGATGCCGGTATTCTCGGCAATCTCGCGCGCGGCCGACACGATGGCATCGGCCCGCGTGGTGCGGTCGATCCTGCGGTTGGCCTCGATGATCTCGCGGTGAGTCGGGTGGCTCTCGATCTCCATGGCGATGTCGTTCATCGTGGTCACCGCCTCGACCGGGTATTGACCGGCGGCCGACTCCGCCGAGAGCATCACCGCGTCGGCGCCCTCGTAGATCGCGGTGGCCACGTCCGACACCTCGGCGCGTGTCGGCACCGGGCTCTCGATCATCGATTCGAGCATCTGCGTGGCCACGATCACCGGCTTGGCGGCGCTGCGGGCGCCCCGGATGAGCTGCTTCTGGATGGGGGGCACATTCTGCACCGGCAACTCGACGCCGAGATCGCCGCGCGCCACCATGATGCCGTCGGAGGCGACGAGGATCTCGTCATAGGCCTGCACGGCGGCAGGTTTCTCTATCTTGGCGAGGATCTTGGCGCGGCCCTTAGCGCGCGTCCGCGCCTCGTGCATGTCGTCCGCCCGTTGCACGAACGACAGCCCCAGCCAGTCGACGCCGAGCTCGCAGACGAATTCGAGGTCGGCCTTGTCCTTGTCCGAGAGCGCGGCGACGGGCAGAACCACGTCGGGCACGTTCACGCCCTTCCGGTTCGAGATCGTGCCGCCCGCCATCACGGTGCAGTCGGCGAAGTCGGGGCCACACTCGTCGACCCGCAGCCGGATCTTGCCGTCGTTGACCAGCAGGGTCGCGCCGGGCGAAAGCGCGGCGAAGATCTCCGGGTGGGGGAGTTCGACGCGACTCGCGTCGCCCTCGCGCTCCTCGAGATCGAGGCGGAAGCGCTGGCCGTCCATCAGCTCCTCGCTGTCGCCGGCGAACACGCCCACCCGCAGCTTCGGCCCCTGCAGGTCGGCGAGGATGGCGATGGGGCGGCCGGTCTCCTGCTCGACCTCGCGGATGATGCGGTGACGGGCGGCGATCTCGTCGTGACTGCCGTGGGACATGTTGAGGCGAAAGACATCCGCCCCCGCATCGAACAGCGCGCGGATCGTGCCGTGGTCCGACGAGGCAGGACCGAGAGTGGCGACGATCTTGACGTTGCGGTTGCGTCTCATGGCATGCTCCTGGATTTCCGGCACCCTGTTAGCGGTAAACCGGCGGGGCTGTCACCCCCGTGCGCCGACCCCTCTGGCCCTCGCCTCGTGCCCGCCTTATGCCATGCCCCCGAGGACCGACACCGGACATGACGTATCAACCCTACCGCATCACCGGCGAGGACCGCGCCTCGCCATGGCTCGTGACCTGCGACCATGCCACCAACACCGTGCCGCAGGCGGTGCGGGGCGGCGCGCTCGGCCTCGGCCAGGCCGACATGGGCCGTCACATCGCCTACGATCCCGGTGCGGCAGGCGTGGCGCTGGCGCTGGGCGAGACGCTGGGCGCCCCGGTGCTGACATCGAACTTCTCGCGCCTCGTGATCGACCCCAACCGCGGCGAGGACGATCCGACGCTGCTCATGCGGATCTACGACGGCACGGTCATCCCCGGGAACCGCTTCGCCGACGCCGCCGAGCTCGAGCACCGGATGGCGCTGTGCTACCGCCCCTACGACGCCGCGCTGGCGCGGATGGCCGGGCGGCGCGACGACACGGTCCTGTGCTCGATCCACTCCTTCGTGCCGCAGCTGCGCGGGCGGCCGCCCCGGCCGTGGCACGTGGGCGTGCTGCACTCGCATCTCGACCCGCGCCTCGCGCTGGCGCTCATCGCCCGGCTCGAGGCCGAGGGCGACATCGTGGTTGGCGACAATCAGCCCTATGGCGGCCACCTGCCGGGCGACGCGGTCGATCGTCACGCCCTGCGCCACGGCCGGCCCAACGTGCTGATCGAGCTGCGGCAGGACCTGATCGAAACCGTGGCGCAGCAGCGCGCCTGGGCCGCGCGGCTCGCGCCCCTGCTCGAGGGCGCCCTTGCCGACATGGGCGGTCCCGCCCAGATCCCTGTCAGAGCGTGATGGAGGCCGAGATGGACGACCAGACCCGCACCGAGCTCGAGGCCGCGGCCTTCCGCCGCCTCGTGCAGCACCTGCGCGAGCGGAGCGACGTGCAGAACATCGACATGATGAACCTCGCGGGCTTCTGCCGAAACTGCCTGAGCCGCTGGTATGCCGAGGCGGCCGCCGAACGCGGCCTCGACATGGGCAAGGAAGAGGCGCGCGAGATCGTCTACGGCATGCCCTACGCCGAGTGGAAGGCGCGGCACCAGACCGAGGCGAGCGATGCCCAGCGCGCGGCCTTTGGCGAAAGCTTCGCCCGGAACGTCGGCGAGGGCTGACCGCCCCGTCTGGTCGTGACGCCCTGCCCCCAGCGCGACTCGGCAGCAGTCGTCGCACGAACGCACCCGGGTCCGAACGCGCCCGAGCGCGCTGTCGGCTTCTTTCTGTCTCAAATACGCACAGCCCCCCGGCGCCGCACGCGCAGCGCCCGTGGCGGCGCGCCGATCTGACCGCAAGACGCGTTGGGGCGGATCAGTTCAGCTGGAAGTGCAGCGGGTAGACGCCGTCCTCGAACTCGCCGAACAGGTCGGGCACGTCGGGGTGGTCGACCGGCTCGCCCGAGTAGTCGGGCAGGAGATTCTGCTCCGACACGTAGGCGACGTAGTAGCTCTGGTCGTTCTCGGCGAGCAGATGGTAGAACGGCTGCTCCTTGGCCGGCCGGCTGTCTTCGGGGATGGCGTCGTACCATTCCTCGGAATTCGAGAAGACGGCATCGACGTCGAAGACGACGCCGCGGAAGGGATGCTTCCGGTGGCGCACGACCTGGCCCAGATGGTATTTGGCTCTTTTCTTCAACATCACGTCCTTGGCCCCCTGGCGCGGGTCGTAGCGATTCGAGCGGGCGGAGTCCATGCGACAGCCCTGCGGGTCGGCAGAAACAGTCTGTGAACCATGGCCTCTCCCGCCAGGCCCGCAGAGGCGGAACCCGCCTTGGGCGGCCTCAAGCCGCGGCGCGGATCGGGGCGCGCGGCGGCCCCGGCGAGGTCGGCACACGACCGCGGCACGCGGCGGCGACGCCCTGTGTCGGCCCTCGCGGGCCGTGCGTGCTCGCCGTGCCGTGCCCTCATGAAAACGCCGCGCCGGGCGCGCTGTTCCGGCCCGGCCCCGCGCGGATGCGGGGCATGCCGCCCTCTTTCGGGCGCGGCAGGTGCCGTCTAGCTTCCCCGCGACAGGAAAGGAGAGACCGATGACCCCCGTCAGGATCCTGCTCAACTGCCCCGACCGCGAGACGGCCCGTGCGCTGGCCGCGTCGCTTCTGGATGCGGGCCTCGTGGCCTGCGCCAACATCTACCCCGAGATCGAGTCGCATTACGTCTGGCAGGGCGCGCGACAGGTCGAGAGCGAGGTGCCGCTGGCACTGAAGTCGCGCGCCGACCTGCTGCCCGAGATCGAGCGGATGGTGCGAGAGTCGCACCCCTACGACGTGCCGCCCCTCGTGGCGCAGAGTCTCGACTTCGCCCATCACCCCTTCGGCGACTGGATCGCCGAGATGACCGGGGGGGCCGATGCGTAAGGCCAACGCGCCCCGCTCCGCTCATGCCATCGAGCAGGGAAACCAGCAGGGGGGGCGAGGCGGTGCATCCCGCCCGATGAGGAAGAGATGGGGAGGAGATGCCGGACATGGCCGGGCGGGCGCGCAGCCCTGCGAAGGAACGGCCGACGCCCCTCGAGGGCCTCGACGGCCGGGCGGCGCGCTGGCGCCGTTTCGGCCCATCGGGACGGGGGCGCGCGCCGCGTCGCGGCTCTTGCCAGACCGACTGGGTCATGCGATATATGAAAGGCGACCGTTACCGCATTCGATCCCTGTCTGCCTACCGCACGTCAGTTCTATCGATACCGCTCTGACGCGCCGGGCTGCCGCACTTCCGCGGGCAGCAACACTACAGGAGACACGGGAATGGCCTCTGGCACCGTGAAATGGTTCAACACCACCAAAGGCTACGGCTTCATCCAGCCCGATTCGGGCGGCAAGGACGTGTTCGTCCACATCAGCGCGGTCGAGCGCTCGGGGCTGACCGGCCTCGCCGACGACCAGAAGGTCACCTTCGACCTCGAGACCGGGCGCGACGGCCGGCAGGCTGCGGTCAACATCGCGCTCGCCTGATCGCACCAGCGCGATAGACCCGCACGACGGAATTCCAGGGCCCCGGGGTGTTGCTCCGGGGCCCGTTTGCGTGTTGTCGGCACCGCGAGGCCGGGGGGCCGGGCCGGCGCCCTCCCCCCTCTTGATGCGACGGGTCGCGCTTCCCATCTGCGCGACATCCGGGCGCCGACCCCAGGGCCCGGACCAGCCGAACCGGCCTCCGTCCCGCGTGGAGGGGGCCGCTCCGCAACGATGGTATCGCTCGATGGAGGATGACCTATGCGAACCTACGATCTTTCCCCGCTCTACCGTGCCACTGTCGGCTTCGACCGCGTGGCCGACCTGATGGACCGCGTGATGTCGGCCGATGTCGCGCAGCCGACCTACCCGCCCTACAACATCGAGAAACTCGGTGATGACGCCTACCGCATCTCGATCGCCGTCGCCGGCTTTGCCGAAGACGACCTGACCGTCGAGGTCAAGGAAGGCGCCCTGATCGTCGCGGCCCGCAAGCGGGAGGCCGACGAGGGCCGCACCTACCTGCACCGCGGCATCGCCACACGCGCGTTCGAGCGGCGCTTCCACCTTGCCGACCACGTGCGCGTCACCGGGGCGACCCATGTCGACGGCATGCTGCACATCGAGCTGGTGCGCGAGGTGCCCGAGGGGCTGAAGCCGCGCCGCATCGAGATCGCCCGCGGCGATACCGCCCGGCTCGGCGCCGAAGGCAGGACCGTCGAGGCCGGCGCCCAGGCAGCCGAGACAGCCGAAGCCTGATCTCGCCGGGGCGCGCATCCGCGGGGTGCGCGCCCTATTCGTCGGCACTGCCGGGGGCTCAGGCCTCGTCGCCGTCGAGCAGCGGGTCGACCCGGTTATCCCAGAAGCGGCGCCAGCGCGCGTAGATCGCCCAGAACACGCAGCCGAGCGCGATCAGGATGGCGATCGCCGTCCACGGAATGACGCGCTCGTCGGGGCCGTCGACATCCTTGATGCGCAGGGCGTTGGGATAGATCGTCATGAATTCCGCCCGCCACCCGTAATGCTTGACCGCCACCCAGTCGGGGCTGTCGGACGTCGAGCGCATGTCGTTGGCCAGGGTCTGCAGGTTCGCCGAATCGAACTTGAAGAAGGGCGGCCAGCCCCAGCCCGTGTCCTCGTTGCGATAGACGATGGGTCGGCCGCCGGGCGTGATCGTCTGGATGAAGAACACCTCGCGCGTGACCTCCCCGGTGCCCGAGCCGGTATCGGCGTGCGACCAGAAGATCGAATTGGCGCCGAAGGTTTCGCGCCGCTCGTAGGTGTCTGCGATGCGCACCACGTCCCACCGGGGAAGCGTGTAGTGCAGGACCGAGAGGATCGCGGCCCAGAAGACGATCCAGAACGTCCATTTCAGGTAGGATAGCACGGGCGGCCTCCCTCACTCAGGCATAGTTGGCGAAATACACGACGATGGCGAGCACGGTGAAGGGCACCGCGTAGACCCCCAGAAGCAGGCGACGGCGCAACGCGTAGCGCTCGGAGTCGAGCCCCTCCTGCACGAAAAGGTCGCGGTTGCCGGGCCGCCCCTCTTCCTCCCAGCGGCGCTCCAGCCGCTCCTTCTGCGCGGCGCGGGCGTAGAACCACAGGCTCACGTAGGCCACCGTCGAGACGACGAGCAGCATGAGGACAAGGCGGCCGAGCGCGAAGAACATCCCTTCCTCCGGGCAGATCCACCCCTGCCATAGCGCGACCGGGCGGCAGGTGCGAGCCTTGGCTGTGCTTCCCGGCCCGAGAGGGCGGCGCGATGCCGTGTCTGCCCGCGCCCCTGCCGTTGCGGCGTTGCGGCCGCATGTCGCTTGCGTATGGGCCGAGGGCGCGGGACAAGGAGGACCTATCGCGGAGGGACCCATGCTCGACATCGCCAACGGCAAGGTCGTGCGCGTGATCGCGCTGGCCCGGGAATACGGGCCCGACCACCCCCGGCTGATGGACTACATCGCCGGGCTCAACGAGGACGAGCAGACCAGCCTCGTCGCCTGCGTGTGGATCGGGCGCGACAGCTTCGATGCCTCCGAGGTGGAAGAGGCGCTGCGCACCGCCCGCGAGGAGCGGACCTCGCCGACCGAGAGTTACCTCGCCTCGATGCCCGAACTGGCCGATTACCTGGAAGCGGGAATGGAGGCGCTCGGCCTCGACGTGAGCGACGAGGAAGACGACCTCAGCCGCTATTGAGCTCGCCCGCACCGGCCGTCAGCCCGGAGGGATGCATTCTCCGGCCCGGATGTCCTGCACCGGGTCGTCGGGGCCGCAGGGGCGACCCGACACGGGGTAGGTCTCCGTTCGGGTGCAGGCGGCCGAGGCGACGAGCAGGGCGAGCAAGAGGGCGGTGCGGACGCGTGTGGTCATTGCGCTCTCCTTTGCGACAGCTGTCCTTCAACGGCTCTATGCCGCCGGCCGGGCCGGGCGCGATGACCGCTGTCAACGCCAACGGGTCAGGTCGCCTGCGGCGCGGCGAGGAGGCGGACGCGGATCGCGGGGCTCAGCGCGACCACAAGCAGGAAGATCGAGAACAGGCACCAGATCGCCGGCATCTCGTCCATGTCGGGCGTCAGCAGCCAGGCGAGCACGGGGCCGAAGGCGGCATGGAAGAGCACGAAGCGCCATGCGCCATAGGCGAGCGGCAACAGGAACACCGCCGCCAGATAGGCGGGGAACTGGACGTTGGGCGTCGACAGCCCGAGAAGGCCCGGAAGGCCGGCGTTGAGCGGCACCTCCCACGCGATGTGCCACGTCCCCGTTCGGGTGCAGAGCGCCTCGGCGCACATGGCCGTGGCCGGGTCGCAGGGGCCGAACGGGCCTGCGGGCGCGAGCCGGATCAGCAGGGACAGCGTGGCCAGAGCGGCCAGCCCGTAGACCGCGCGCCGCAGAGCGGGCGAGACGGCCGCGGGCGTGATGGCCATCGCAAAGGCGTTGATGACGAGCGGTTGGAAAGCGATGTGCAGGTAGGAGGCCAGCGTCACGGCGTCGTTCACCGGGCTGCCGCACTGATCAAGCGTGGCGTAGCCCGCGACCTGCAGCGCCTCCATCAGCGTGAAGTATCCGAGCGTCAGCGGGATTGCCCGGTGTTCGCCCCGGCGCAGGGTGAGCGCGGTGCCCGCGGCCCCCGCCGCCACCATGCCCACCGAGGCGGCCAGCCCCCAGCACATCGGCGCCTCCCTTCCTGCCGCGCGCCCACGGTCCGACGGGCGGCGCCCTACGGCAAGCCCCCTCAGCGCAGGTGGTCGACCACGCCCAGACGCTGGGCCTGCACGTCGACCTGCGCGAGCCAGTCGGCCACCAGCTTCGGGTCGGACGGTGCGGCGGTGACCCCGGGGGGGATCGCGCGGGCCGAGACCGACTCGACCGCCAGCCGCACGGTGTGCGAGACGAGCCGCGCCATGGCAGAGCCGCGCGCGTCGCCCCAGGCGTCCATCGCGTAGGTCTTGTGGTAGGTCGGTCGCCCCTCGTGCCGCACCTCGAGCGAGACGCACAGCACCACGCGGTCGGGCTCGCCCTCGCCGTAGGCGTGCCTCGCCCACAATTCGTCGGACAGCTCGCGCAGGCGGGCCTCGCCGGCCGCGCCCGCCAGCCCCTCGATCTCGTCGAAGATGCCGGCCCAGGCCTCGGCCCAGCCGCCCAGCCGCAACGTGCCGCGCACGAAGTCGCGCACGCGCCAGCCCTCCTCGAAGCCGTATTCGGCCATGAAGGGCAGGCTGTCGCGGTTGGGATAGACCTCGAAGGTCTCGGGCGGGTCGAGGGGCGCCTGGTAGCTCGTCAGCGCGTCCCACGGGCGGCGCACCTCGAGCGTCGAGAAATCGCGGATCGAGCGCGAGGGCGAGCGCAGCGCCTTGAGCACGCCCAGCGGCGACCACGAGAACTTGTAGCGGAAGGCGTTGGGGTGCTTCGGAACCCCGCCGCAATAGGACAGGAACGAATACTCCGCGCCCGGCCGCGCGTGCCCCCCATTTCGCATGTCGGCCACCAGCCAGTGGGCCATCAGGTGGTCGATGCCGGGGTCGAGCCCCACCTCGTTGACGAAGCGCAGGTCGCGCGCCTTCGCCGCCTCGTCGAGCGCGCGCATCTCCGGGGCGATGTAGCTCGACGTGATGAAATGCGCGCCCTCGGCGAGGCAGGCGCGGGCGAGCGGCAGGTGCCAGTCGCCCGGCAGCATCGACACCACGATGTCGCCCGCGTTCATCGTCTCCTGCAGGGTGCCGATCTCGAACGGCTCGATCCAGTCGGTCAGGTCGCCCACGGCCTCGCGCGCCTTCTCCGGCGTCCGGTTCCAGACGCAGACCTCGCGCCCCTCCTCGATCAGGGCGCGCAGGCCCGGGATGGCACTCAGGCCGGTTCCGCACCAGTGGATCGTCATAATGGCACCTCAGGCGGTCTGTTTCGGGGCGTGGCGGTGGAACTCGGCCTCGGCGCGGGCCCAGGGGCCCTCGGCGCCGCTCTCCCAGGCGGGAAGCTGCTTCAGCACCGGAAGGAGCTGGGCGGCGAAATCCTCCGAGCTCTCGGCGGGCAGGAGCGAGGGCAGATTGTCGATCGCCATGACGTCGAGCGGGGGCGCCTCGTGCACGCGCAGCGCGGGCGCAGCCCAGGTCGTGGCGCGGTCGTAGACCTTGATCGGGGAGAAATCAGACGTGGGGTCGCAGGCGATGTCGCCGATGACCCGCAGCATCCGGGGGGCGTCGCCCGTGCCCTCGGGCACGAAGACCGGGGCGCCGGGGCGTGCGAGAATGCAGTTGAGAAAGATCGGGTGCGCGCGCACCTCCGGAAACGGGCCGCCATGGGCGGTCTCGGCCATGTCCCACAGGGTGGGGGGCAGGCCGGCGAGCCGGCAGAACTCGGTCGCGCCCTGGCCGACACGCCCGTTTGCCCCGATGATCAGCACCTCGGGCCTGACCGCGGTGCCGAGCGCGTCGAGCTCGTCCTCGCAGTCCTGCAGGAGCGCCTGCTGGGTGGCGTAGGTATCGACCGGAGGGCAGGTCTCGCCCCGCTGCTGCGCCGTCCAGCACTTGAGCGCCACGGCCGCCCCCGCGAACCCGGCCCAGAAGCCGAAGGCGGCGAGCCGCCTGCCCTCGTCGTCGACGAGGTATTCGAGGTCGAGAAGCGTGCCGCCCCCCTCCGCGAAGCGCCGGAGCAGCGCCCGCCCGGCCGGCTGCCCCTTGAAGGCGTGGCCGAACAGGATGTGTCGGTGCGGAAGCGGCGTGTCGTCCTCCGGCAGTTCCTTCAGCCCGAGGATCAGCGCGTCACCGGGCGCCTCGCGCCAGCTTCCCCCAGGCGCGACTACGGCTCCGGCGGCACGATACCCGTCGATTCCCAACGCGCGGGCCGGGCTTTCCTCGACGGTCACGCGCAGACCGGCGGCGACCAGATCTGCCACGCCCTCCGGCGTGACGGCGACGCGCCGCTCGTTCTCGCGTTCCTCGGCCCGGACCCACAGATGCGTCATGGCACACGCCCTCCCTCTGCCACTCCGCTACCATGTCGGCCTGAAAGGGCAAGCGCCCCGCGGCGCAACGCGGGCAGGGACCGCGTTATTTGAACGCTCGTTCAAAAAGAATTTGACGACTCGGGGGCGGGGCTGGCTATACTCGGTGCGTCGATTGTGACCACGGGGCGCCACCAACAAGACCCCGGGCACAAGGGAGGAGCATCCGCGATGGCGACGCCCGAGGGCGACCCCGTTTCCGTACCCGGCCTGCTGGCGCGCAACGCGGCGCGGTTCGGCGACAAGCCCGCCTATCGCGAGAAGGAATTCGGCATCTGGCAGAGCTGGACGTGGAAAGAGGCCGAGGCCGAGATCCGCGCCATGGCGATGGGCTTTCTCGCGCTCGGGCTCGAGCGCGGCGAGCACGTTGCCGTCATAGGGCGCAACCGCCCCGCGCTCTACTGGTCGATGGTGGCCGCGCAGATGTGCGGCGCGATCCCCGTTCCGCTCTACCAGGACGCGGTGGCCGAAGAGATGGCCTATGTGCTCGACCATTGCGGCGCGGTCTTCGTGGTGGCCGGCGACCAGGAGCAGATCGACAAGGTGCTGTCGATCCAGGACCGGCTGCCCGCGATCCGCCACATGATGTATCTCGATCCGCGGGGCATGCGGAAATACGACCACACCCGCCTGCACGCGCTGTCCGACATCGTGGCCGAGGGGCGCGTCGCCCACGAGCGGTTCGAGACGGAGCTTGCGGCGCGGGTGCGAGAGCTCGACGCCGACAGCACCTGCGTGATGCTCTACACCTCGGGCACGACCGGCAAGCCCAAGGGCGTGGTGCTGTCCAACCGGAACATCGTCGAGACGTCGAAGAACTCTGCCGAGTTCGATCGCCTGCGGCCGGGCGACGAGGTGCTGGCCTACCTGCCGATGGCCTGGGTGGGCGATTTCATCTTCTCGATCGGGCAGGCGATGTGGACGGGCTTTTGCGTCAACTGCCCCGAGAGCCCCGACACGATGATGACCGACCTGCGCGAGATCGGGCCGACCTACTATTTCGCGCCGCCGCGCGTGTTCGAGACCCAGCTGACCAACGTCATGATCCGCATGGAGGATGCCGGGCGGCTCAAGCGGTGGCTGTTCCGGCGGTTCATGGCGGTGGCGAACCGGGTTGGCCCCGCCATCCTCGACGGCAAGCGGGTGAGCGCGACCGACCGTGCGCTGTACACCCTGGGCGAAGTGCTCGTCTACGGGCCGCTGAAGAACGCGCTCGGCTTCACCCGCGTGCGGGTGGGTTATACCGCGGGCGAGGCGATCGGGCCCGAAATCTTCGATTTCTACCGCGCGCTCGGCATCAACCTCAAGCAGCTCTACGGCCAGACCGAGGCATCGGTCTTCATCACCCAGCAGCCCGACCACGAGGTGCGCCCCGACACGGTGGGCGTGCCCTCTCCCGGCGTCGAGATCCGCATCGATGAGTCGGGCGAGATCTATTACCGCTCCCCGGGCGTCTTCGAGGCCTACTACAAGAACCCCGAGAGCACGGCAAAGACGAAGGATGCCGAGGGCTGGGTCGCCACGGGCGACGCGGGCTTCATCGAGGAGGGCACCGGCCACCTGCGGATCATCGACCGCGCGAAAGACGTGGGCAAGATGGCCGGCGGCGCCCTGTTCGCGCCGAAATATGTCGAGAACAAGCTCAAGTTCTACCCCAACATCCTCGAGGCGGTCGTGTTCGGCGCGGGCCGCGAGATGTGCTGCGCCTTCATCAACATCGACCTGACGGCGGTGGGCAACTGGGCCGAGCGCAACAACATCGCCTATTCCAGCTACCAGGAGCTCGCCGGACACCCCCAGGTGCTCGATACCGTGCAGAGCCATGTCGAGGAGGTGAACCGCAGCGTCGCCGAAGACGAGATGCTGTCGGGCTGCCAGATCCACCGGTTTCTCGTGCTGCACAAGGAGCTCGACGCCGACGACGGCGAACTGACCCGCACCCGGAAGGTGCGCCGCGCGGTGATCGGAGAGAAATACGCCGACCTCGTCGATGCGCTCTACGGCGGGGCGACGGAGATCGCGACCGAGACGGAAGTCACCTACGAGGACGGCCGCAAGGGCGCGATCCGCGCGACGCTCGAGATCCGCGACGCGGCGGTGGTGCCGGCGGCGCCGAAGGCGATGGCGGCGGAGTGAGGATGATGGGTGACGCTCGTGCTGCGCACATCGCCCCACCCACCATCCCGCAGGGGCTCGCCGCCCTCGGGCTCGTGGCGCTCGCGGCCGGCCCGGCCGGCGCCACGCCCTTCGTCGAGGCCTGGCATGACGCGACCATCGCGGGCTGCCTGCCCGCGCTGGAGCGGGGTGAGACCATCGACGGCAGGGCCATGGGGCTGATGCCTGCGCCCGACATCGCGCTCGGTTATGCCGCGCCGACCGAGACCTGGCGCCACCCCGATGCGCCCTTCCTGCTCGGAGCGGTCACCCTTCCCGGCCCGGCCGGAGAGCGCCGCCTCTGCGACGTGCTCAACAGCCGCATCCTGAGCGCCGAGACCATAAACGCCGTCTATTCCGATTTCCTCGACTGGGCCGAGGCGGTGCAGGACGCGCGCCGCTACTCGTTCGTCGGCACCCGCTACGATGACGACTGGCTGACCGGCGTGGCGTCGCTGCGCTCGCGCTTCGCGACGCACCGCCACCGGGGGCTGGAGGTAACCTTCGTCGCCCAGCCCCCCGAGGGGCGCGTGACCTTCTCCGCCGTCGAGACCATCCTGCCGGAGGACGAATGACCGAGCTGAGCCCCGAGCCCTTCGTCACCGAGGACGGCCGTACCATCGGCGGCGTGCTGATGGAAATGCGTGATATCACCCTGCGGTTCGGGGGCGTCGTGGCGATCAACGACATCACGTTCGACATCCGCGAGGGCGAGATCCGCGCGATCATCGGGCCGAACGGCGCCGGCAAGTCGTCGATGCTCAACATCGTCTCGGGCTTCTACACGCCGTCCGAGGGCGAGGTCTGGTACAAGGGCGCCAGGCGACCTCCGATGAAGCCCTACGAGGTCGCCCGCATGGGCGTGGCGCGCACCTTCCAGAACATCGCGCTGTTCGAGGGGATGACCGTGCTCGACAACGTCATGACCGGGCGGCTCACGCACATGCGGGCCACCGTGCTCGAGCAGGCGCTCTGGTGGGGCCGGGCCGAGCGCGAGGAGATCGAGAACCGCGAAAAGGTGGAGCGGGTGATCGACTTTCTCGAGATCCAGAACATCCGCAAGACGCCCGTCGGGCGCCTGCCCTACGGCCTGAAGAAGCGGGTGGAACTCGCCCGTGCCCTTGCCGCCGAGCCGTCGCTGCTGCTCCTCGACGAGCCGATGGCGGGGATGAATGTCGAGGAAAAGGAGGACATGTCCCGCTTCATTCTCGACGTGAACGACGAGTTCGGCACGACGATCTGCCTGATCGAGCACGACATGGGCGTTGTGATGGACCTCTCCGACCGCGTGGTGGTGATGGACTACGGCAAGAAGATCGGCGACGGCACGCCCGACGAGGTGCGCAACGACCAGGCCGTGATCGACGCCTATCTGGGGGTGCCCCATGAGTGAGGCGGAGCGTGGATATCGCGGCGGTATCGCGCCGGCATCGCGTCGGAGCGGGCACCCGCGGCGCGACCGCAGGCCCCCCAGCCGGCCCGTGTCCCATCATCTTGGCCGAAATACTCCGGGGGGTGCGGGGGGCTGGCCCCCCGCCGCCACCCTCCCAAGGGGAGCCCGCGCATGGATCTTGTGAACCGCATCCTTTTCGAACCCTGGGTCGAGATGGCCGCGGCGCCCGACTTCTTCCTGCAGGTGGTGTGGGAGGGGCTGGTCTCGGGCACGCTCTACGCGCTGATCGCGCTCGGCTTCGTGCTGATCTTCCGCTCGTCGCGGATCTTCAACTTCGCGCAGGGCATCATGGTGGTGTTCGCCGCGCTCACGCTCGTTGGGCTGCACGAGATGGGCCTGCCCGCCTGGGTCGCGGTGGCGGGCACGCTGGCGGTGATGTTCGCGCTCGCCTGGACGGTCGAGCGGGTGGTGCTGCGGCCGCTCGTGGGCCAGCCCGACATCATCCTGTTCATGGCCACGATCGGGCTGACGCTGTTCCTGATCGGTTTCGGCGAGACGATCTTCGGCGGCGAGAACCGGCAGATGATCACCGAGGAGCTCGGCATCCCCACCGGCGATTTCGTCCTCGAGCCCGGCGGCGGCCTGCTGATCCTGCAGCACATCGACGTAACCGCGGTGGTCGTGGCCGGCCTGCTGGTGGCCGCCCTGCTGGCCTTTCTCAACTTCACCCGCATGGGCCGCGCGGTGCGGGCGCTGGGCGACGACCACCAGGCGGCGCTCTCGGTGGGCATCTCGCTGCAGACGATCTGGGTGCTGGTGTGGTTCATCGCCGGCATCATCGCGCTCGTCACCGGCATCGCCTGGGGCAGCCGCGCGGGCGTCTCCTTCGCGCTCGAGATCATCGCCTACAAGGCGCTGCCCGTGCTGATGCTCGGCGGGCTCGAGAGCATCACCGGCGCGATCGTCGGCGGCCTCATGATCGGGGTGCTGGAGAAGATCTTCGAGATCTACTGGGGCGCGCCGCTGATGGGCGGGGGCACCGAGACTTGGTTCGCCTTTGTGCTGGCACTCATCGTGCTGCTGTTTCGGCCCCAGGGCCTGTTCGGCGAGCGCATCATCGAAAGGGTATAGGGATGGGCGCGACGCAAAATCCTTGGCAAGGATTTTGCAAATCCCTTCTTCAAGGGATTTGCAACCGGACATCTCACCGCCACCGGGGGCCGCGTGATCGACCGACTGCAACGGCTCTGCGCCTACGTCTTCCTCGTCTCGGCGGGCACGCTGGCCGCCGCGCTCGTCCTGATACGGGCCCGGGCATGGCTCGGGCTGCCGCCTGCCCCGCCAGGCGAGACCAGCCTCATGGTGCCTGTCGTCGTGGGGCTCGTGATGGCGTTGACGGGATCCGGCCTCGCCTGGGTCGCACTGGCATTCCTCGCCGGGATGGCACCGGGACTGCGTCGGATCACCGACGCCCTGCGACGGCACGCGGAGGGGCGCAGCCGGGCCGAGCTGGCTCTCTGGGGCGTGGCCGCGCTGGCCGCGCTCGGCCTGCTGGCGGGGCTTTGGTAGCGATGCGCGCACCGGCCCCTGGTCTGCAACAACGGGAAGGGGCGCGCTGATGCTCTATCGTACCGCGGGGCAGTTCAAGACGAGCTACCGGGCCGACCAGGCGCTGTTTCCCGTCCGGCAGGACGCCCTACTGCTCGGCGTCATCCTGGTGCTGGCCTGGGTCGTCTTTCCGCTGACGGCGAGCGAGTTCGCCTTCCAGACGCTGCTGATCCCCATCCTGATCTACTCGCTCGCCGCTCTGGGGCTGAACATTCTGACCGGCTATGCAGGCCAGTTGAGCCTCGGCACCGGCGCCTTCATGGGCGTGGGCGCCTATGCCTGCTACAAGCTGGTCACGATCTTTCCGTGGATGAACCCGATCCTCGCGATCCTGCTGTCGGGGGTCTTCAGCGCCGGGATCGGGGTGATGTTCGGCATCCCCAGCC
Organism: Rhodovulum sp. 12E13; assembly: GCF_003340565.1. Lineage (GTDB taxonomy): Bacteria > Pseudomonadota > Alphaproteobacteria > Rhodobacterales > Rhodobacteraceae > HLUCCA09. The sequence goes on from NZ_QPLK01000012.1 coordinate 103,030, forward strand.
TGCGGATCAAGGGCTTCTACCTCGCCATCGCCACGCTCGCCGCGCAGTTCTTCCTCGTCTGGCTGTTCGAGAAGTGGCCGTGGCTCTACAACTACAACGCCTCGGGCGCGATCCAGGTGCCGAACCTCGACATGGGGCCGCTGATCGTGGCCGGGCCGCTCTCCGAGAGCCTGACGAAATACTACGTGGTCCTCGCCATCGTCACACTGCTGACGGTCGTCTGCATCAACCTCACGCGCGGCAATCTCGGCCGGATGTGGAAGGCGACCCGCGACATGGACATCGCCGCCGAGCTGATCGGCATCAACCTGATGAAATCGAAGCTGCTGGCCTTCGCCATCTCGTCCTACATCGTGGGCGTGGCGGGGGCGATGTTCGTCTTCCTCTGGCGCGGCGCGGCCGAGCCGAACCTGTTCGACATCGCGCTGAGCTTCCAGATCCTGTTCATCGCGATCATCGGCGGTCTCGGCTCGATCCTCGGCAACTATCTCGGCGCGATCCTGATCGTGGGTCTGCCGGTGGTGCTCAACTCCGTACCCGATCTCGTGGGCCTCGACATCAAGTCGGCGACGCTCGAGCACATCAACATCATGATCATCGGCGCGCTGATCATCTTCTTTCTGATCGTCGAGCCGCACGGGCTCGCCCGGTTGTGGGGCCTGATCCGCGAGAAACTGCTGGTCTGGCCCTTCCCGCACTGAGGCGCGCGGGGGGGCGGCCGAACGACGTGCCCGGAGAGGGCGCGCAACCCAAGGGAGGTACGACATGCACCACTTCACCAGACTGGCGCTGGCGGGCGCGCTGGCGGCCGGAACGGCCGGCGCGGCCGTCGCGCAGGAGATCTACGCGCCGAACCTCAGCTACCGCACGGGGCCCTTCGCCTCGACCGGCATCCCGCTGATGGACGGGCAGGCCGATTACATGGCGCTGCTCAACGAGCGCGACGGCGGGATCGGCGGCGTGCCGATCAACTTCGACGAGTGCGAGACGGGCTATTCCACCGAGAAGGGCGTGGAGTGCTACGAGCGCACCAAGGCCGACGCGGTGGTGACGCAACCCTGGTCGACCGGCATCACGCTGCAGGTGCTGCCCAAGACCAACCAGGACCAGATCCCGATCCTCGCGCCCGGCTACGGCTTCTCGCCGATGCAGGACGGGCGGGTGTTCCAGTGGGCGTTCAACCCGCCGGCCTCCTACTGGGAGGGGCATTCGATGATCGCTCAGGAGATCGCGGGCGGCGATCTCTCGACCCTATCGGGCAAGACCATCGCGTATCTCCATCTCGACCACCCGTTCGGCAAGGAGCCGCTGCCGCTCTGGGAGGACATGGCCGAGAACAACGGCTTCGAGGTGCTGCCGATCCCGGTGGGCCTGAGCCAGATGCAGGACCAGTCGTCGCAATGGCTGCAGATCCGCCGCGAGCGGCCCGACTTCGTGGTGATGCAGGGCTGGGGCGCGATGAATGCCGCCGCGCTGCAGGAAGCCGCCAAGACGCGCTACCCGATGGACCAGTTCGTGGGCATCTGGTGGGCGGGGCAGGATGCCGACCTCGCGCTGCTGGGCGAGGAGGGGGCGGGCTACCGCTCGATCTCGTGGTCGATGCCGCAGCCGGATGCCCCGATCATGGCCGAGCTCGAGGAGCACGTCTATTCCAAGGGCCTCAGCGACGCCGAGAACACGAGCGGCGTGTTCTACCAGCGGGGCCTCGTGATCTCGATGATCCTCGCCGAAGGCATCCGCACCGCGCAGGAGATCCACGGTGTTGCCGAGATCGACGGGCCGATGCTGCGCGACGGGCTGGAGAACCTCGAGATCACCGAGGAGCGTCTGGCCGAACTGGGCATGACCGGCATGGTACCGCCCTTCTCGACTTCCTGCGCCAACCACACCGGCAGCGCGGGCGGCTGGATGCTGCGCTGGGACGGCGAGAAGTTCGTGCAGGACAGCGACCTGCTCTCGGCCGACCAGGAACTGATCGCGCCGCTCGTCGAGGCCCGCGCGATGGACTACGCCGAGGAGAACGCGCCCTGGCCGATGAACGAGGATTGCCAGCCTGAAAGCTGAGCGCGCCTGCCCGGCGGCGGCACGGGCGTCGCCGCCGGAGTTTCGAGTATTTTTGCCAAGATGATGGGGCGGGCCGCGCCTCGCCCTGACCGGGGCAGGCGGTTCGAACGAAGGCCGAGGGCCCGGGCGGCCGCGACGGAGGAGCGAGGATGCTGGACACCGAGCCCGCCCATATCGGGGCGGAGGCGCCGGAAGAGGTGCTGGGCACCGAGGTGCTGCTGGACGTCAACAACATCGAGGTGATCTACAACCACGTGATCCTCGTGCTGAAGGGCGTGTCCCTGCACGTGCCCAAGGGCGGCATCATCGCGCTGCTCGGCGGCAACGGCGCGGGCAAGACGACCACCCTCAAGGCGATCTCGAACCTGCTCCACTCCGAGCGGGGCGAGGTGACCAAGGGCACCATCCGCTACCAGGGTGAAAACGTCGCCCACATGGACCCATCTGCGCTGGTGCGGCGCGGGGTGATCCAGGTGATGGAGGGGCGCCATTGCTTTGCGCACCTGACGATCGAGGAGAACCTTCTGACCGGCGCCTATACTCGCGGCGACGGTACGGGGGCGATCGAGGCCGATCTGGAGATGGTCTATTCCTACTTTCCCCGGCTGAAGGAGCGGCGGCGGTCTCAGGCCGGCTATACCTCTGGCGGCGAGCAGCAGATGTGCGCCATCGGGCGCGCGCTGATGAGCCGCCCTGAGACGGTGCTCCTCGACGAGCCGTCGATGGGGCTGGCGCCCCAACTCGTCGAGCAGATCTTCGAGATCGTGAAGTCGGTGAACGAGAACGAGGGCGTCTCCTTCCTGCTGGCCGAGCAGAACACCAACGTCGCCCTGCGCTACGCCCATTACGGCTACATCCTCGAGTCGGGCCGCGTGGTGATGGACGGCGAGGCGAAGGCGCTGCGCGAGAACCCCGACGTGAAGGAATTCTACCTCGGCATGTCCGACCAGGGGCGGCGCAGCTACCGCGAAGTCCGCTCCTACCGGCGTCGGAAGCGCTGGCTGAGCTGAGGCGGTGCGTCTCTTCCTCGGCCTGCCGGTGCCCGAGGCGCTGATCCCGCCGCTTCTGTCGGTGCAGGAGGCGGTGCCGCTCGGCCGGGCGGTCGACGAGGACAACCTGCACCTGACGCTGGTCTTCCTGGGCGAGGTGAGCGAGGCGGCGGCGGAGGAGTTGCACGAGGCGCTCGACGGGCGGCGGCTGCCGCGCCCGGTACTCGCCTTTGACGGGCTTTCCACCTATGGCGGCGACCGGGCCAGGCTGCTCGCGGTCGAGATTCGCCCCGACCCGGCGCTGAACGAGTTGCAGGCGACCTGCGCACGGGCGGCGCGGGCGGCGGGCCTCGCGCTCGAGCGGCGGCGGTTCAGGCCGCATGTCACGCTGATCCGCTTCGGCGCGGGCCTGTCGCCGCGCCGCCAGCCCGAGCTCGACGGGGCGCTGACGCATGTCGGCACGCCCGTCGGGTCGGCCCAGGCACAACGGCTGGTGCTCTACCGGTCGCATCTGGGCGAGGGCGGCGCGGATTACGAAGAGCTCGCGGCCTATCCACTGCTCTGATCGGAACCGGGGCGCGCCCGACAGGTTCTACCGCCGAGGAGGATGCGTCATGGGCGACACTCTGATCGACGTGCTGATCGAGGAGCAGGGCGTGCTCTATTCCGAGGACATGGGGGCGGAGCCGGGGCGCGACACGCCGCAGGAACTGTTCCACTGGCTGGTGGGTGCGATCATGCTCTCGGCGCGTATCTCGGCTGCCAACGCGGTGCGGGCCGCGCGTGCGCTGCGCGCGGCGGGGCTGCACAAGATCGACGCCATCGAGGAGACCGACCGGGCCGAACTTGTGCGCATGCTCAACGAGAACGGCTATGCGCGTTACGACGAGTCGACCGCCGACTACATCCGCGACACGGCCGCCTGGGTGCGGGAAGAGTACGGCGGCGACCTGCGCCGGCTGCGCGATGAAGGCGGCGATGCGGACGCCGTCTTGAAACGGCTCCAGGGCGCCAAGGGCCTCGGGCCCCTCGGGGCGCGCATCTTCGCCCGCGAGGCGCAACTTGCGTGGGACGTCTTCTACCCCACGGTCGATGGCCCGGCGGTGGATCAGGCGCGCCGTTTCGGCCTGCCGGAAGACGCGCAGGCGCTGGCCGGGAAGGCGGGCAGCCGCGAGCGCTTCGTGCGGCTTTGCGCGGCGCTGACGCGGGTGGCGCTCGACGGCCCGACCAGGGCCGTGGAGCGCACAGCCGGCGGGTGACACCTGCCCGGCGCTCCCCGTCCTCTCCTCGCGGGCTTCTTTCTGTTCCAAATACGCACTGCCCGACGCCGCGGCGCGCGAGCCGTCGGGGCGAGGCGCGGCATGTCACATCCAGAAATCGAGCGCATTTGCCGAGAGATGCGGGATGGCGGGCATGTTGTCGGCCGCCGGCCCGCCCCCTGCTGTGAACACATAGACGTCGCCGCCCTCGCCGCCGTCGAGCGTGTCGCGGCCCGCACCGCCCCACAGCGTATCGTTGCCCGCTCCGCCGAGGAGCAGGTCATTGCCCGCGCCACCCACGAGGAAGTCGGCGCCCGTCCATCCATCGAGCCGGTCGTTGCCGGCACTGCCGAAGAGGCCGTCTTCGCCGTCGCCGCCTTCCAGCGTGTCGTTGCCGGCCCCGCCCTCGAGCGTGTCGTGGCCCTTGCGCCCCTGCACGAGATCATTCCCCGCACCGCCCGAGACCGCGTCACGCCCCGCACCGCCCTTGAGCACGTCGTCGCCGCCGCGCCCTTCGAGCCGGTTGCCGAAATCGGAGGCAACGATCAGGTCAGAGAAATCGCTGCCGGTCAGCGCGTGCTGGAACGCCCCGGCCGCGCCGCTCCCCGGCCCGGCGGGCAGGAGACTATCGTAGAAGGTGGCGCGCACCACTTCGTAAGGGGCCAGATCGAAGGTCAGACGCGCCCAGTCGGGGCTGACATCGGCACGCACTTCCACTTCGGGGTCCGCCTTCCAGTCGCCGGGCGCGCCCGTTGTGCCGAGCGTCGTCTTCCACCAGACCTTGCCCTGCAGGCCCAGATCGGCGCGGTCGAGCGTGTAGCTCTGGGCCGTGTCGGAGCGGGAGGCGATGTAGACATGGGTTGCCCCCTGCCCCTGGTAGACCCAGGCGGCGCCGCCCTCCCACAGGGTGCGGTGGGTGAGCTGGGTGCCGACCGTCACCTCGGACAGCAGGCGGAACGCCTCGCCGGCGATGGTCAGCTCCGACTGGCCCTCGTCGCCCGACAGGTTCGTGCGGTTGTTCTGCTGGATCGGCCAGACATGGGCGGCGTCGACCCCGCGCAGCATCATCTCGGAGAACATGAACCAGATCGCGCTCGCCTGCTTGAGGCCGAGCTCTGTCGATTGCTGGTTGTTCACGTTCCACTCGGTGACGTGGAAATCGATGTCCTTGAGTCGCGGGTCGGCCGCCCAGGTGTCGAGCCGGTCGAAGTAGTAGCCGTGGGTGCCGATCTCGGCCCAGTCGCCGCGGGTGTAGTAATGCACCACCACGGCGTCGATGGCGGCGGCGGCCTCGAGCGTGAGCCAGTCGATCAGTTGCCGGTTCTGGATGTGGCCGGGCGTGGTGGAGTAGCGCCCGTACTGCCCGATCTGGATCGAGATGTCGGGCTCGTCCCATCCCGCGCCGAGCCCCTCGCGCGCGCGGTGGTCGTCGATGGCGCTCTGCGCCGCGTCGGCGATGACGTTGGCGATCCGCGAATACTCGACATGGTTCAGCTCGGCACCCAGCCAGTATTCGTTGCCGATCTCGATCGTATCTATCCGGGCGGCCCCGTAATCACCCTGCAGGACGTCGGTGATGTAACCATGGACATCACCCCAGGCGCCGTCACGCGGGCGCCGGTCGCCCATCGGGCCGCCGGCCATGAGCGAGCCGGTGGGCACGACGAGGTTGACCCCGACGCCCTCCTGCCCCGCCCAGGTCAGGAACTCGGTGAGCGGCATCACCTCGCGCCAGGCATTGCGGTCCTTCGCCCAGACGGTCGAGGCGTCGGGGTCGGCAATGTCGAAGTACCATTCGGTGATCGACCCGCCCGGGTAGCGCAGATGCTCGATGCCCAGCGCGCGCATCGAGTCGTCGAATGTGCCGTTCGGGCCGACGCGATCGCGGTCGTAGAGCATGTTGGTGCCGAACATCTCCGAGCGCACCGGCGCGGTGCTGACGGCAGACCCCGCCCACTGAATTGCCATGACGCCCCCTCCATTCGGCTCCACGAAGCGGGGGAGGGGTCGCCCGCACACGAGGCGCGGGACGGGCGCGGCTCGTGGCGAGATCGGGGAGGTTCCGGAGGGTTTTCGGCGAATGCTGGCTGACGGCCGGCGGGCCTCGCCGGCGAGTCGGCCTGACCGGGGGAGGGGCCTCGTGCCGAAGGGCGGGTCCGTGGCGCCGGCCCCGATGGCGGCGGGGCCGAAGGCCGCGTCAGCGCGGGGCGCGCTCCTCTGCGGGCACGGCCGGCCCTTGCCCGGCTGTCAGCGGCGCGGCGTCGCGCGGGTCGCCGAGGCGCGCGCGACGATGCGGGAGGCCGGGCCACGCCTCAGAAATCGAGGTCAGCGTAATGCGCAGGCGGGGGAAAGCCGGGCACCTGGTCGGCGAGGATGCCGCGGAAGGCGGGGCGCGACTTGATCTTGGCATACCAGTCGCGGACGTTCTCGCTGCGGTGCCAGTCGACGTCGGAGATGTAGTCGAGCGCCGAGATGTGGGCTGCGGCGGCGAAATCGGCCAGCGTCGGCGCATCGCCGGCCAGCCACCGGCGCTGGTCGAGCAGCCAGTGCATGTAGTCGAGGTGATACTTGATCGCCTTGGCACCCGCCTTGACGGCCCGCGAGTCGGGAAAGCCCTCGCGCGTGATCTTCTTGTTCACCCGTTCGTAGAGCAGGTTGGCCGTCACCTCGCGGTGAAACTTGTCGTCGAACCAGGCACAGAGCCGACGCACCTCGTAGCGGCCTTCGGGGCTCTCCGGCATCAGCGGTGGCTCGGGGTGCACCTCGTCGAGATATTCCACGATCGCCTGGCTCTCGGCCATCGCCCGCCCGTTCATCCGCAGCACCGGCACCTTGCCGGCGGGGTTGCGGCGCAGGAAGTCCGGGTCACGCTCCCAGTAGCGCTCCTCGACCAGTTCCACCTCGATGCGCTTTTCGGCCATCACCAGCCGCACCTTGCGGCAGAAGGGCGACAGGGGAACATGGTAGAGACGGGTCATGTGCGCCGTGCCTCGCGGTGTGCCCGGCTGCGTGCCGGGCCGAAAGCCTTGCCTGTCATGCCGCGCCACCCCGACCATTTCAATCCTCGAAGCACGCCGCCCGCCCGTCGGCGGCGATCGTGGCCGCGCCGTCGCGGATCGAGGCGGCGCGGCTGCGCAGCCACGGCGAGGGGTTGGCCGCGTCGCGGGTCTTCGGCGCCGGCAGCACCGCCGCCAGCCGCGCGGCCTGCGTCGCGGTCAGCTCTGCCGCCGGGACGCCGAACCAGTGGCGCGCGGCGGCCTCGACGCCGAACACCCCCTCGCCGAACTCGGCCACGTTGAGATAGACCTCCAGGATGCGCCGCTTGGACCAGACGAGCTCCACCGCCGGCGTCATGACCGCCTCGATCGCCTTGCGCAGCCAGCTCCGCTCCTGCCACAGATAGACGTTCTTGACCGTCTGCTGGGGTATGGTCGAGGCCCCGCGCACCGCCCCGTCCTCGAGCGCGTCGCGGATCGCGTTCATGTCGAAGCCCCAGTGCAGGCAGAAATTGGCGTCCTCCGCCGCGACGGCCGAGCGCGCCATCACCGGGGCGATGCCCGCCATCGGCACCCACTCGCGCTCGACGCTGCCGAGCCGCCGCTGCTCGGCCCAGATCGTGTGGGTGATCGGCGGGTTGACGACTGCATAGAGCAGCACGGCAGTCGCGGCCCCGACCAGCGGCGCCAGCACCAGCCAGCGCAGCGCGCGCCTGATCCAGAGCGCGAGGCGCAGGAGCGGCCCGCGCTTCGGCGCCGTTTTCCTGCGGCCCTTCTTCGATGCGGGCTCGCGCAGGGCGCTCGCCAGCCGGCCCTCCGCCGCCTCGCGCCGATCTGCGGTGGTGCCCGCCCGCCTGCTGCCCGATGCCTTCTTCGCCACGCGCGCCTTCTAGCGTGTCACACAGATGGCGAACAGGCCGACCGGCCATGGTCGGCAACAGTCACTCATCGTTTTTTCTCCCGGAAACAATGGCCTATCGGCTCTTATCCTTGTGCCGATGCGGAGGCCTATCAATGCACTGTAAGGGCGACCCCAAGGCCAAAGCGGCTCAATCGCCCGGAACGGGAAGGCGAAGTGCGAAGCTGTCGTGCTTATCGTACTGGTTGGTGAGGTACAGGAAGGTCGCCCCAGTGGCATGCACGAACTCATTGACGGCCTCGACCACCCCATAGCGCGCTGTCGGACTTACCCAACGAACATAATCGTGTCCTGCAATGATGCCGCCCGGTTTCACCACGCGGGTGCAGAGTTCAAGGTCACGTGCAACGGACACGTAGTCGTGCGCCCCGTCGATATAGACCCAGTCGACACTGTCGGCTTCCAGCGTCGGCAGCACCTCAGTCGAGTATCCACGATGCATTTGAACTCGCCCCAACGCGATCTCGTCGCCCAAGGTTTTCTCGAGGCGCGCATGGCTGCTCTCCGAATAGGCAGGATTAGTCGTGTCGTCCCATGGATCGACGAGATGGAGCCTGTCAGGCGCGCAAACCTCGAGAATCTGCCTCGAGAAGGCTCCTTCGGCGACGCCGATCTCGCAGACCACTCCACCTTTCGGCATGCGACGTAGCAGTTGGTCACGGTCGGAAAGCAGCACCGCTCCGTCCAGGCTCGCCTGAGGCAGGTTCTGCTGGAATCTCTGCAACAGTGCATCGTGTACCCCCTCGCTACGGCGCATGCGGACAAGCGATCGCAACGGGTCTTGGCGCAGGGCATCGACGATCAGCGCTACCTTGGATGGCGCGGAATGATCCATGAATTTCTCCCTATGTATGGCCCCGAAAACGCAAGGCATTGGCCAGACAGCGTCACTCCGCCGGCACGGCCCGGTCCTCGATCCCCAGCGGGTGCGAGAGCTTGTCGAGCATTTCCTTGGGGCAGACCTGCACGAAGTTCTTCAGCTCCACGTCCCAGTGCTGGAGGATGTCGGCAGCCTTGGCGCTGCGGGTCTCGGCGAGGTGCCGCTCCATCAGGCCCTTCAGCTCGGCCTCCCAGTGGTCGACCGTGACCGGGCAGGTGACGATGGTCTCGGTGTTCATCAGATGCACCGCGATGCCGTCAGGGTCATGGACATAAGCCATGCCTCCGGTCATGCCCGCGCCGAAATTGGCGCCGATCCGGCCGAGCAGCACCGCGACGCCGCCGGTCATGTATTCGCACCCGTTCGAGCCGCAGCCCTCGACCACGACATGCGCGCCCGAGTTCCGCACGCAGAAGCGCTCGCCGGCCCGGCCCGCCGCGAAAAGGTAGCCTGCCGTCGCCCCGTAGAGCACGGTGTTGCCGATGATCACGTTCTCGGCCGCCACCAGGGGCGAGGCCATCGGCGGGCGAACAACGATGGTGCCCCCCGACAGGCCCTTGCCGACGTAGTCGTTGGCGTCGCCCGAGACCTCGAGCTTGAGCCCCGGCGCGGCGAAGGCGCCGAGCGACTGGCCCGCGCTGCCCGTCAGCTTGACGTGCAGGTGGTCGGGCTGGAGCTTGTTGCGCATCCCGAAGCGCTTCACGATGTGGCTCGACGTGCGCGTGCCGATGGTGCGGTGCGTGTTCTGCACCGCATAGGAGAGCTGCATCTTCTCGCCGTCCTCGAGGAAGCGCGCGGCATCCTTGACGATCTCGGCGTCGAGCGTGTCCGACACCGGGTTGCGCGGCTTGTCGCGGTTGTAGCGGATATCCTCCGCGCCATCGACGGTCAGCAGCATCGGGTTGAGGTCGAGGTCGTCGAGATGCGCCGAGCCGCGGCTCACCTGCGTCAGCAGGTCGGCCCGCCCGATCACCTCGTCAAGGCTGCGCGCGCCGATGCTGGCGAGGATTTCGCGCACCTCGGTGGCGTAGAAGGTGATGAGGTTGACCACCTTGTCGGCGGTGCCGGTGAACTTCTCGCGCAGGTGCGGATCCTGCGTGCAGACGCCCACGGGGCAGGTGTTGCTCTGGCACTGGCGCACCATGATGCAGCCCATCGAGATCAGGCCGGCTGTGCCGATGCCGTATTCCTCGGCCCCCATCATCGCCGCCATCACGATGTCGCGCCCCGTGCGCAGCCCGCCATCGGTGCGCAGCGTCACCCGCTCGCGCAGCTTGTTCATGGCGAGCACCTGATGCGCCTCGGTCAGCCCCATCTCCCATGGCAGGCCGGCATACTTGATCGAAGTCGCGGGCGACGCCCCGGTGCCGCCATTGTGGCCCGAGATCAGGATGACGTCGGCCTCGGCCTTGGCCACGCCGGCGGCGATGGTGCCGACGCCCGACGACGCCACCAGCTTGACCGTCACCTTGGCGCGCGGGTTGATCTGCTTGAGGTCGTAGATCAGCTGCGCCAGATCCTCGATCGAGTAGATGTCGTGGTGTGGCGGCGGGCTGATGAGCGTCACGCCCGGCGTCGAGTGCCGCAGCCGGGCGATCAGCTCGGTCACCTTCATCCCCGGCAGCTGGCCGCCCTCGCCGGGCTTTGCGCCCTGGGCCACCTTGATCTCGAGTTCCTCGCAATGGTTGAGGTATTCGGCCGTCACCCCGAAGCGCCCCGAGGCCACCTGCTTGATCTTGGCGGACGGATTGTCGCCATTGGGCTCGGGCACGAAATGCGCCGGATCCTCGCCGCCCTCGCCCGAGTCGGATTTCGCGCCGATCCGGTTCATCGCCACATTCAGCGTCTTGTGCGCCTCGGGGCTCAGCGCGCCCAGCGACATGCCCGGCGTCACGAACCGCTTGCGGATCGAGGTGATGCTCTCGACCTCCTCGATGGGGATGGGCGTGCCCAGCGGCTTGAAGTCCATCAGGTCGCGCAGGTGAATGGGCGGCTGCGCGCGCATCTTCGCCGAATACTGCTTCCACAGCTCGTAGGATGCCCGGTCGCAGGCGGCCTGCAACATGTGCATCCCCTGCGCCTGCCACGCATGCGTCTCGCCCGAGCGCCGCGCCTTGTAGAAGCCGCCGATGGGCAGCACGTCGGCACCCCCACGCCAGCCTTGGGCGTGGACCTGCTCGGCCTTGCGCTGGATGCCGCTCACCCCGATGCCAGAGATCCGGCTGATCATGCCGGGGAAATACTCGGCGCACATCGCGCGAGAGAGCCCGACCGCCTCGAAGTTGAGACCGCCCCGGTAGGACGAGATCACCGAGATGCCCATCTTCGACATGATCTTGAGCAGGCCCTGGTCGATCGCCTTGCGATAGCGCACCACCGCCTCGGTCAGCGGCCCGTCGAGCAGGCCGCGCTCGATCCGGTCGGCCAGCGAATCCTCGGCGAGGTAGGCATTGACCGTCGTCGCCCCGCAGCCGATCAGCACGGCGAAATAATGCGGGTCTATGCACTCGGCCGAGCGCACGTTGAGCGAGCAGAAGGTGCGCAGACCCTGCTTGGTGAGCCAGCTATGCACGGCCGACGTGGCGAGGATCATGGGCATCGGCACGCGGCTCTCGTCCTGGTACTGGTCGGTCAGCACGAGGTGGCCCTTGCCCGAGCGCACCGCGTCCTCTGCCTCGGAGCGGATGCGCTCCAGCGCGTCTCGCAGCGCGGTCGGTCCGGCACCAGCGGGGAAGGAGCAGTCGAGCTCGGCCATCGGTGCGTTGAAGCTCTCGACCAGCTTGTCGAACTGCGCGTTGCCCACGAAGGGGCTGTCGAGCACGATGATCTCGGTCTGGCTCGAGCTCTCGTCGAGCACGTTCTTGAGGTTGCCGAACCGCGTCTTGAGGCTCATCACGCGGTATTCGCGCAAGCTGTCGATCGGCGGATTCGTCACCTGGCTGAAGTTCTGGCGGAAGAAGTGGCTGAGCGGGCGATACTTCTCCGACAGCACGGCGGAGGGCGTGTCGTCGCCCATCGAGGCGACCACCTCCTTCCCGTCTTCGGCCATCGGCGCGAGGATCTGTTCGAGTTCCTCCATCGTGTAGCCGGCCGCGATCTGGCGCTTGCGCAGCTCGCCCCCGGTGAACAGCGCCCGCTCGGTCACATCGGCCAGCACGCCATCGAGCTCGCTGATCTTGCCGACCCACTCGCCGAAGGGCTGCGCGGCCGCCAGCTTGTCCTTGATCTCGACGTCGTGGAAGAGCCGGCCCTCGACCATGTCGACGGCGATCATCTGCCCCGGCCCCAGCGCGCCCTTTTCGACCACGGTCTTCTCGTCGGTCGGCACCATGCCCACCTCCGAGCCCGCGATCAGCAGACCGTCGCCGGTGACGACGTAGCGCATCGGGCGCAGGCCGTTGCGGTCGAGGCCGCCGCACACCCACCGCCCGTCGGTCATGGCCAGCGCCGCTGGGCCGTCCCACGGCTCCATCACCGAGTTGACGTAGGAATACATGTCGCGCCACGCCTGCGGCAGCTCGATGCGCTGCTTCGACCAGCTTTCGGGCACCAGCATCGTCTTGGCCATCGGCGCGTTGCGCCCCGCCCGCACCAGCACCTCGAACACCGAGTCGAGCGCCGCGGAGTCGGACGAGCCCTGCGCGATGATCGGCTTGATGTCGTCGGCCATCTCGCCGAACGCCGCCGACGCCATGCGGATCTCGTGGCTCTTCATCCAGTTGGTGTTGCCCTTCAGCGTGTTGATCTCGCCGTTGTGGGCCAGCATGCGGAAGGGCTGCGCGAGCCACCACTGGGGGAAGGTGTTGGTCGAGTAGCGCTGGTGGTAGATCGCGAAGGCGCTCTCGAACCGCTCGTCCTTCAGGTCGGGGTAGAACTCGGCCACGTCCTGCGCGAGCATCATGCCCTTGTAGATGATCGAGCGGCACGACAGCGAGCAGATGTAGAAGTCGGGCACGCGAGCAGCGTTCGCCGCCTTCTCGATGCGGCGGCGGATGACGTACAGCTCGCGCTCGAACGTCTCTTCGTCGACGCCCTTGGAATTGGCGATCAGGATCTGCTCGATCTCGGGCCGCGTGGCATTGGCCTTCTCGCCCAGCACGCGAATGTCGACCGGCACGTGCCGCCAGCCGTAGATGTAGTGCCCCATGCGGAGCACTTCGGTTTCGACGATGGTGCGCGCCGTCTCCTGCGCGGCGAAATCCGTGCGCGGCAGAAAGATCTGGCCCACCGCGATCTGGTGCGCGGTGTCGGGCTCGTGCCCGGTGCGGCGGATCTGGTCGTGGAAGAACGCATCCGGGATCTGCACATGGATGCCCGCTCCGTCGCCCGTGCGGCCGTCGGCATCGACCGCGCCGCGGTGCCAGACGGCCTTGAGAGCCGTGATGCCGTCCTCCACGACCTTTCGGCTCCTGCTGCCGTCGATCGCCACGACGAGCCCCACGCCGCAAGACGAATGCTCGTCCTCGGCTCCGTACATTCCGTTCTCGGCCAGCCACGCGCGGCGGGCCTGCTCGTCGGCGGCCCAGCTGTCGTCGTACATGGTCATCGGCTGTCTCCTTCCATGGAGGGCTCGGTCGTCGCCTCTGTCTCGTCGGTGCCGCCGCGCGGGCGGTCAGGCCACGGCGGCGGCGGGGTTTTCGGGCCGCCGCCCGTCGTCATGGTCGCACGCTGCGTGGGCCGTCATTCCGCGGCGATGGTCTGCCGCTCGGCGAAGCTGGCCAGCATCGCCTCTGCCGCCTCGCGCCCGTCGCGGATCGCCCAGACGACCAGCGAGGCGCCGCGCACGATGTCGCCCACCGCGTAGACGCCGGGCAGGCTGGTGGCGTGGGTGCGGAAATCGGCCTTGATCGTGCCCCAGCGCGTCACCTCGAGCTCGGGCTGGTCGAACATGGTCACCATCTCCTCGGGCTCGAAGCCGAGCGCCTTGATGACCAGGTCGGCCTCCTCGACATAGTCCCCTCCCTCGATCACCTCGGGCGCCTGACGGCCGGTTGCGTCGGGGGCGCCGAGGCGCATCCGCTGCACCAGCACGCCCGACACGGCGCCCCCCTCCTCGGTGAAGCCCTTGGGCGCGGTCAGCCACTCGAACTGCACGCCCTCTTCCTCGGCATTGGCCACCTCGCGCTGCGAGCCCGGCATGTTGGCCCGGTCACGGCGGTAGAGGCATTTCACGCTGGTCGCCCCCTGACGGACAGCTGTGCGCACGCAGTCCATCGCGGTGTCGCCGCCGCCGATGACGACGACGCGCTTGCCCGCCGCATTCAGCTCGCCCGAGTCGAACTCGGGCACGCTGTCGCCGAAGCCGACGCGGTTCGACGCGGTGAGGTAGTCGATGGCGCGCACGATGCCGGCCGAGTCGACGTTGGGCATCTGAAGCGCGCGCGACTTGTAGACGCCGGTGGCGATCAGCACCGCGTCGTGCTTCTCGCGGATCTCGGCGAAGGTGACGTCTGTTCCGACGTCGCAGTTGAGCACGAAGGTCACGCCACCGTCGGCGAGCTGGTCGTTGCGGCGGGTCACCACCTCCTTCTCCAGCTTGAAGCCGGGGATGCCGTAGACCATCAGGCCGCCCGCGCGGTCGTAGCGGTCGTACACGGTGACCTGCACGCCCTGCCGGCGCAGCATGTCGGCCGCGGCGAGGCCGCCGGGCCCCGCGCCGATGATGCCGACCGACTCGGCCCGCTCCTGCGCCGGGCGGATAGGCTTGACCCAGCCCTCGTCCCACGCGGTGTCGGTGATGTATTTCTCGACCGCCCCGATGGTGACCGTGCCGTGGCCCGACTGCTCGATCACGCAGTTGCCCTCGCACAGCCGGTCCTGCGGGCAGATACGGCCGCAGATCTCGGGAAAGGTGTTGGTCGCCTGGGAAAGCTCGTAGGCCTCTTCCAGCCGGCCCTCGGCGGTGAGCCGCAGCCAGTCGGGGATGTTGTTGTGCAGAGGGCAATGCGTCTGACAGTAGGGCACGCCGCACTGGCTGCAGCGGCCCGCCTGCTCGGCGGCCTTCTCGCGCGCATACTCGGCGTAGATCTCGTGGAAATCGTGCGCGCGCAGGTCGGGAGGCCGCTTCTCCGGCATCTCCTTTTCCACGCTGACGAACTGGAGCATCCGCTGCTTCGACATGAGCACCTCCTCCTGACCCGCGCGACATACTCTGGCTGCGCGGGGAAATAAAGTCAGAATAGTTGACCCGAAACCTCTTTCTGAGAGCCGCCACGGTCGAGGCCACCGTCTGAACGAGAAAAAATGGTCAGCATAACTTCCATAAATGCTGACTTTCAGGCATCGCGGCCCCGCCATATACCGCCCTCGACAAGCCGGAGATCGCCCCGTGTCGCTCCTTCATCTCGTCCTCGTCGCTCTTGTCCAGGGCATCACCGAGTTTCTGCCGGTCTCGTCGTCGGGGCACCTGATCCTGCTGCCACGCCTCACCGGGCTGCAGGACCAGGGCCTGGTGATCGACGTGGCGGTGCATGTCGGCACGCTCGGCGCCGTCGTGCTCTACTTCTGGCGCGACGTGCGAAAGGTGCTGCACGGCACCGGGCGGCTGCTCCGCGGCAAGGTCGACACGCAGTCGGCCTTTCTCGCGCTCTGCCTCGTCACGGCGACGGTGCCGGTGGTGATCGCCGGCGCCGCGCTCGCGCTTCTCGACCTGACCGAGGCGCTGCGCTCGATCGCCGTGATCGGCTGGACGATGCTGATCTTCGGGATCGTCCTGTGGTGGGCCGACACGAAGAGCCCGCAGCACCGCCGCGCCGCGCAGTGGACGCTCAAGGACGCCGCGATCATGGGGCTCTGGCAGGTGCTGGCGCTGATCCCGGGCACCTCGCGCTCCGG
This sequence comes from Rhodovulum sp. 12E13, assembly GCF_003340565.1. Taxonomy (GTDB): domain Bacteria; phylum Pseudomonadota; class Alphaproteobacteria; order Rhodobacterales; family Rhodobacteraceae; genus HLUCCA09. The sequence goes on from NZ_QPLK01000012.1 coordinate 118,971, forward strand.
CATCACGATCACCGCGGGCCGCGCCCTGGGCTACGAGCGGCACGAGGCGGCACGGCTGGCGATGCTCATGTCGATCCCCACGATCGCCGCGTCGGGCCTCGTGGTGGCCGTCGACGTCGCGGCCGAGGCCGACTGGGCCGCGGCGCGCGATGGCGTTCTCGCCGCCGCCCTCGCCTTCGTCTCGGCGCTGCTCGCGCTCGCGGTGATGATGCGGCTGGCCAAGCGGATCAGCTTCACGCCCTACGTGGTCTACCGCGTCGGGCTCGGCCTCGTCCTGCTCTGGATCGCCTATACCTGATCAGCCGAACCCGCCGCGCTTGCCGCGCAGTTGCTTGGCCGAGGCCTTGGAGCGCGCGTATTGTCCGGAGGGCCGGAAACGCCAGAGATACTCGGGCAACACCCCCTCCATCGAGATCGGCCGGATGCCGAGGTCGTCGAAGGTCTTGGTGCGGCCCGACACCACGTTGTCGACCGCGAGGTTGCGCACCTGGTCGAGCGTGAGCGGCCCCGAGATCAGCCCCAGGCTCAGCCGGTTGAGCAGATCGAAGCCGGCGCCCATGCCGCGCGCCGCCCAGAACGGCACGTTGACGATCAGCCGCTTGCGCTCGATGACCTGCAGCATCAGCTCCATCAGCTCGCGGAAGGTGTCGACATCCGGCCCGCCCAGCTCGTACACGCCCGGCGCGCACTCGGCCTCGATCGCCCGCATCGCCGCTGCCGCCACGTCATCGACATAGACCGGCTGGAACTTCGTGCGCGCGCCGACGATCGGCAGGACCGGGCTCGACCGGGCCATGGCGCCGAAACGGTTGAAGAACTCGTCCTCGTTGCCGAACACGATCGAGGGCCGCAGGATGACGGCGCGCGGGCGGTGCTCCAGCACGGCCGACTCGCCCCTGGCCTTCGTGCGGGCGTATTCGCTCGCAGACCGCTCGTCGGCCCCGATGGCCGAGACCTGCACGAAGCGCTCGACCCCCTCTTCGGCGGCGAGCCGCGCCGCGCGCTCGGCCCCCTCGATCTGCACCGCCCTGAACGTGTTCTTGCCCTGCGGCGCGAGGATGCCCACGCAGTTGACCGCCGCGTCGGCGTGGCGCAGCGCGAGGCGCACCGAGGCGTCGTCGCGCAGGTTGCAGCCCACGGGTTCGACCTGCCCGACCACGCCGTAGGTGCGCACGAAGATCGCCTCTTCCGGCCGGCGCACCGCCACGCGCACCCGCCAGCCCGCTTTGGCGGCCCGCCGCGCGATGTAGCGGCCGATGAAGCCCGAGCCTCCGAAGATCGTCAGCAGCCTGGTCATTGCGTGCTCCCCATGCGCGCGGCGTTGCTCGCCCCGGCAGTATAGGGCCGCGCGACGCAGGACAACCAGCCGCTCCGTCGCGCCCGCCGGCCGCCCGGGCCGCGCAGTCGCACCGCCCGACCGTCGGCACGGTTTGCGCCGTATCAGGCAGGCCACGGGGCTTCGCGGCCGCCACTCCCGAAGGCCCGGGAAAGGGCGTTGACACCCGTTCGGACGAGGCCTAAAGACCGGCCTCACGACACCGGCCCAGGTGGCGGAACTGGTAGACGCGCTAGCTTCAGGTGCTAGTGCCCGTACGGGCGTGGAGGTTCGAGTCCTCTCCTGGGCACCAATCCCCCAAGTTAACCCTCTGGCTCTCCTCAGCTTTTCACAGGCTGACCGGAGGCGTAGTACATGCCGGAGTACCAAACCGTCCCCTTCACATTCGAGAAGCAGGGGGTCTTCTACTTCACGCGACGGGTCCCGAGCGACCTGCGAGACCACTACACGAGCGGCAAGATTTCCTTCTCGCTGAGGACGAGGTCCGCCTCGGTGGCCAGAGCGCGGGCACTGAAAGCATCGCAGCAACTCGACGAGCATTGGCACTTCCTGCGGATGCACAGCATGGACCTGCCGGGTAAGCACCTCCTCAGGATGGGCGGGTCTCGTCCCATCGCCATGCCTGGGTCGCCCTTGGCCCAGCCTGAGACAGAGGAGCAGGGGATCAGCCTCAGCGAGGCCGTCGCGCTCTACTTGCGGCTCAAGGGAGCGAACCGCCCTGCCACCTTCCACAGGGCTGCAGAGCGGTCGTGCGGCTACGTTGACCTGCTCCCCTGATTGTCCTCGCTCAAAGGGAGAGTCTGTTCCGGGTTTGGTCCTTCTCTGACCGGTTGCGATATTCCCGCGGGGTGAGGCCGTCGAGGCTCGTGTGCGGGCGGTGATGGTTGTAGTCGTCGCGCCATGCCGCGATCAAATGGCGGGCATGGCGCAAGCCGGCGAAGAGATGCTCGTTGAGGCATTCGTCGCGGAGCCGGCCGATGAAGCTCTCGACGAACCCGTTCTGCATGGGCTTGCCCGGGGCGATGTAGTGCCATTCGACCTTCCGTTCCTCCTGCCATTTCAGGATGGCGTTCGAGGTCAGTTCGGTGCCGTTGTCGCTGACCACCAGGCAGGGGTATCCACGGGTCTCGGCGATCCGGTCCAGTTCTCGCGCTACGCGCTGCCCAGACAGCGACGTGTCCACGACCGTCGCGAGGCATTACCGGCTGAAGTCGTCGATCACGCACAGCACCCGGAACCGCCGCCCGCAGGACAATGCGTCCGACACGAAGTCGAGGCTCCAGCGCTGGTTCGGCCCCTGCGGGATCGCCATGGGCGCGCGCGTGCCGAGCGCGCGTTTCCGTCCGCCCCGCTTGCGCACCGTGAGCTTCTCCTCGCGGTAGATGCGATACAGCTTCTTCCAGTTCACCTCCCACCCCTCTCGTCGCAGCAGGATATGCAGGCGCCGGTAGCCGAACCGCCGGCGCTCGGCCGACAACTCGCGCAGCCGCGTGCGCAAAGGCGCGTCGCCGTCGCGCCGGGAGCGATAGCGGTAGACCCGCGGATCGATGCCCACGAGCGCGCAGGCGCGCCTCTGCGAGTATCCCTTCTCGGCGATGGCCCAGCTCACGGCGGATCTCCTCGAGCCGGGCTTCAGAAGTTTTTTCCGAGCATCTCGCGCAGGGCCGACACGTCCATCATCGACTCGGCGAGCAGCTTCTTGAGGCGCGCGTTCTCCTCCTCCAGCGCCTTCAGCCGCTTCGCGTCGGACACCTCCATGCCGCCATACCTCGACCGCCACTTGTAGAACGTCGGCTCGCTCACGCCGTGCTTCCGGCAGAGGTCCCTCGCGCTCAGGCCCGCCTGGTGCTCCTTCAGGATGCCGATGATCTGTTCGTCGCTGAACCTCGATCGCTTCATCGTCCGTCTCCTCTGTCGAGGAACAGACTACCTCAGATCGCGGACATTTCAGGGGATCAGGTCAGAGATCATGCCCGGTTCGTGTTCGACATTCTCGGAGTTCCGAGAAGCTCATGCGAAAGCCGCGGCGGTCAAGGAGTCATTCACGTATACCAAGAACGGGAAGACAACCAGACGCCGCCGCAAGCTCCGAAGCGACGCAGCCAGTCTTTACACCAGCGTCATCTCGCTTCCTGTACTCACGGCCGATGCGCTCGAGGATCCGGACCTCAAGAAGAAATGCCTCGACGTTCTCGGCGAGGCCTTCGAGTTCGAGCGCAAGCGGTTGGAGAGGTGCGGCGGACAGCTCGGGATGGCTGTCATTCACTGGGACGAGAAGCATTTTCACATGCACATTCTCGGTCTCGATCCGAAACGCGGGCGTGTTGACCATCTTCACCCTGGGCGGGCATTAAAGAAGGCGCGAACCGAGGAGCTTCAGGCAAGCGAGAATTCGAAGAGTAAGATCAACAAGGCGGGCGACCGTGCCTATTGGGACGCGATGCGCAGATACCAGGCTGATATCCACGAGGCGGTCTTTTCGAAGGCCGGGCTCCTGCGTTTCGGGCCGCGCCGAGAGCGGTTGAGCACATCAGAATACAAGCGGAAGAAAGCCGCCGCTCGTGAGACTGCGGAATTGCAGCAGAAGCACGCAGATCTCAGCGGATCCATGGGTGATATGCAGCTCGAGATGGTCATGACCGCGCACGAGAGAACGCGCATCGAACAGCAGGCATTGGTCGTACATGTCCCATCCCGGATGATCACATCGACTCTCGCCGACGGGCACTGTTCGTGGCACGCTCGATCCTGAGCGAGGTTCTGGTCGGGGGGCGGGCATGCTGATCTCTCTTCACAAGCAGGCGACGACAAC
>NZ_QPLK01000120.1 GCF_003340565.1 Rhodovulum sp. 12E13
TGAAGGGCGCGAACCAGTTGCCAAAGGTCGTCGAGGGCGTCACGTTCAACGACGGCGTCGCCGCACGTGACACCGAAACCCGCGCCGCCTGATCAGGCCGTGTCACCCAAAATCGGGCATAGCTCTCGGGTCCTGCAAGAAGCGCGGGCCATCGCCCATCAGCTCGAATGCCTCCGCGTGCGGCAGAAGCGCATTCCGCAGCCTTTCCGGTTCCGGCGCAACCCGTGCCTCCCAGTCATCGTGATCTCTTGGCGGATCCGCAAGGAAGACCAAGCCGATCAGAAATTCATAACAGGCGAGGTTCAGATCGGCCCGAGGCCAATCCGGCATTGCAAGGCTTCGATCCGCGATCTGCCACGGCGCAATGATGCGACGCGCACCGGTTTTGTCGAGCACGGGGATCCATGCATCCATGATAAGGTTTATGGGCATGCTTGCGAACGTCATATTTTTGCTGCTCGGATACTCACAAGTAGAGGGATTAGGAAAAAAGAAGTCCAAATGTCGCATCATCCCGCAGTATTCACCGAATGCGTCTGAGCGGCGGATTTGGCGGTCGTGGGCCGGTCGTGAGGACCGGTCGAGGGTTGTGCAGACCCTCCCGAGCGGCGCGACGCCTGTTGACGGTGCGCGTGG
>NZ_QPLK01000121.1 GCF_003340565.1 Rhodovulum sp. 12E13
CTGCTTCTTCTTCATCGCGTGGCGGAGGCCGGGAAAGGCGGGCTGCTTGGGCATCGGGGGCCTCCTTCGTGGTCCCGCCCAGTCTACCCCACGCCGATCAGAGAGCGAGGTTTTTCAGACGTTCCTTAAGTCAAGACTTGGTAGCAGAAACATCACATATCCTGGCACCGCAAAGGTAAGTGCCAGGAACAGGCCCGGCTTGTTCTTTGCGGAGAACTCGCAATATCGATCAATGAGCAGTGACCTTAGCAGGTCCTCGTGACGCGACTTGGCCTGCGTATAGTCGTAGCGGGCCCGATCTTGTCGTTTTCGGTCTTTTGCGTCAGATGTGTAGCGGCCCGCCTCGCGCCACGTAGCATCGTCTGCGAATGCATCCCAAAGATCATCATAGTATTTCCCGTATCTGGTTCTGTGGCCCTCGTTTCGCACCTGCTCATGTAGTGCCCAGAAATCACCGTATGTGAAGTTCTTGAGGCCGAAATTTACATGCTCGGTTTCACTAGCAGGCCGCCGAAGTTCGACAGTTGATCCGATAAGCGATTGATATTGTTGGCGGGGAGTTCGCGTTTTTGTGACGACAAGGTGCGTCAGGCGGGTTTCGGCAGGCTCAATGCTTCGAACAGGTCGAG
>NZ_QPLK01000122.1 GCF_003340565.1 Rhodovulum sp. 12E13
CTCGAGCTCGGCGATGCGGGCGCGGCGGCGGTCGCCCTGCTCCGCGGCGCGCAAGGCATCATGGGCGACGATCAGGCGGTGGCCGGCGAAGGCGCTTTCCGCGAGCCCGTCGTCGTCGAAGACGAGGGCCTGGAAGGTCTCGATCAACTCGGCATAGCGCCGTGCCGGAACGGCGAGGATGAACTCCAGCCGGCGATCGCCCCGGTCCGCAAGGGCGGTCAGCTCGCCGATATTGTCCAGGCTCAGGAGCCCACGGTCGGCAACCAGGATGACGCGCTGGATCGGGAAGCGCTCCAGGACGGTCGCCAGCATCCCCTGAAGCGTCTTCGTCTCGGCGACGTTGCCGGGGTGGACGGTGTGCATGAGCGGCAGGCCCTCGGCGGTCTGCACCACGCCGAGGACGAACTGGCGGGCGATGCCGCCGATATCCTTGTTCATGCCGAAAGCCCGCAGATCGTCGTCCACCTCGCCCTCGCCGTGGATGCGCACGGTTGTCAGGTCGTAGAACACGATCTCGAGATCGCGATCGACCAGAGGGCGGATCTGCCTGGCCAAGGCGCCCTCGACCTCGTTGGCATGGTCCATCAGGGCATCCATCGCCCGCAGCAGGTGCTGATGCG
>NZ_QPLK01000123.1 GCF_003340565.1 Rhodovulum sp. 12E13
TGTTTCTTCTTCATCGCATGGCGGAGGCCGGGAAAGGCGGGCTGCTTGGGCATCGGGGGGCCTCCTTCGTGGTCCCGCCCAGTCTACCCTAAGCCGATCAGAGCGCGAGGTTTTTCAGGCTTTCCTTTAATCGCCTTGGTAAAGCGCTGATCTCGCTGCAATTCATCCTGCGTACCGGGCTCCCGAAGTTCGACAGAATTGGGGGGAATCTGGTTCGATTGGGGTTGTCTGGTGCAATCGGATCAATGGTTTAGGGCGCCAGGAGGCTGAGAGGCGTGTAGTCACACGATATGGCGATGCTCGCCTTTGCATTGTTGGTAATGGCGCGGTATCCAGTAGGTATGTTCGTGCGCATCAACGAGAGCGGTGGGCGGCGCTACCTGCAGGTCGTCGAGTCCTACCGCAACGAGGCTGGCAAGCCTCGCCACCGGGTGATCGCCAACCTCGGGCGCATCGACGGCATGGAGGACGGTCACCTCGACGCCCTGATCCGGGGGCTCTGCCGCGCCGCCGGACGCGACGAGCCGGCCAGGCTCGAGATCACGCACGCGCCGGCACGGGCCT
>NZ_QPLK01000124.1 GCF_003340565.1 Rhodovulum sp. 12E13
CGAAGAACCTCGCCGCTTACGGCCGCTGGCACGCCGCCCGTGACAACGCCGACCGGAGCTACCGCGACGTCCTCAGGAAGCTCCTCGCTTCAGGCCACCCCACCAACACGGTTTGCTGACACCGCCGAGGCTGAGAATTGCCTCCCTTGCTCGCCTCGCCGCACCGAAAGATGCGGCCAAAAGGTCAGCGAGTTTGCAGCTGTTCCTATTCTTTTTCTCGATCATCATTAAGCTCCTGGGTTGAGGATGCTGGACTGAAGTCCCAGCGGTCAAGAGCTGCATTCCTGCTGAGACCCGAGAGATGAGCCATTGTTCAGGGATACGAAGCGCTACACTGCGTAAATTTTGGACGATTTGATATGATGGTTGTGGGATTCTGATCAAACCGAATCGACGACCAATAATTTGACGTTCGCGTGCGCCGTCTTCTATTCACAAGGATCGTCTGATCTACCGCTTCGGCTTCGCCGATTTTCGGGCAGAGGCGGTCTGACGAGGGCACGTCGGCCGGGGATGCCTGCGATTTCCGGGTATCGGCTGGCTCGAACGGCCGGTCTCGGCGT
>NZ_QPLK01000125.1 GCF_003340565.1 Rhodovulum sp. 12E13
CCATTCGGTGCCACCGTCGGGCAGGCGCCACGGCGTGCCGCGACCGAGCAGATATTTGCGCTTTCCCTGCGCGTCGATGATGCGAAACCGCTGCTCCCATCGGCACAGGGTCTCGGCCGATTGCGCGATGCTACGCTGCATCTCGCCGGCATCGTCGGCGTCGACCATCGCCCAGAGCCGCTCCGGCGCCACCGGGCCCGATCCGGGAGCGAGACCGTAGAGCTCGCGGCACCCGTCGTTGAGGAACCCGCAGGACTGGCGGCCCGATGCGTCGATCGCGAAATGCAAAGCCCCGCCCGGCAGATTGCCGGCAAACAGCTCCAGAAGGTCGGACCCGACGGTTTCCACCCTGAACCTCGTACGCACCCACCCGCGTCGGCACGGAGGCTACAGCGAAGTCCTGAACGGATTTCTAACAGGCCGCTGAAGAAGTGCGGCTGGAAGGACGTTTTTCCGGGCGCGGGTTTCCAAGTTGAGGCGGTAGCGGCCCGGGACGTGTGGATCGGTTCCGAGATGCCCCGTGTTTCAGGCCGCCAGAAG
>NZ_QPLK01000126.1 GCF_003340565.1 Rhodovulum sp. 12E13
ACTACCTCGCCGACACCCTCCGCGCCATCCTCGACGGACACCCCAAGTCCCGCATCGAGGACCTCATGCCCTGGCGCTACGCCCAGCCGTCAAGCCTCGCCGCATAGGGCCGCCCCGTCGCGCTTACACCTTTACCTCCAGATCGGCCGCATAGATACGCTCGAACTGTCGGCGGGCCCGAGCGCTCTGACCGGTCTCGAGTTATAGATGGCCCGATCGTATCGGATCTGATGTAAAAGCCCATCGGGCCGCTCCTTGCGGCGGCGATTGCCCAGCGTGAACACGTCAATCGCGGCATCGGGCAGGCCCAAGCGGCGAGTTCACGGCCGCGAGAGAGCGGGGTCGCTGGACCGATGGGGGTCGCGTTCTCGCATGCACCGTGGCGCGCGCCGCCCGTCCTATGAGCCCGCAGTATTCACCGAATGCGTCTGAGCGGCGGATTTGGCGGTCGTGGGCCGGTCGTGAGGACCGGTCGAGGGTTGTGCAGACCCTCCCGAGCGGCGCGACGCCTGTTGACGGTGCGCGTGG
>NZ_QPLK01000127.1 GCF_003340565.1 Rhodovulum sp. 12E13
AGGTGTTGCAACCCGAACCTTTTCCGAAGATCGGCGGTGACCGCCAGCGTCACCAACGGCCGCGCGCTACGCTACGCCGGGGGCTCCGCGCGCGGCCTCCCACACCACCACCCGGGACACTGCCTCGACGATGTGTCAGGAACGAGTGCTGCCGGTTGGACCCGATCACGACGCTCCATTCTTTCGGCTACTCGACAAGGGATGCTCGATTGGGAGCTTCGGAAGCAGTGACGGGAACGGGCGGTGGCCTCAGAATTTTCGAACCGGGTTGCGGCAGACGCAAACGCGACTCCAATCCAAGCAATTTCAGAGGATTCAAATTTATTAGCATCTACAATGACTTACAAGCTATTCACCAAATCGGCGCAGGCAACAGGTTCGGAGAATACCGTCCCTCAGCCCGCAGTATTCACCGAATGCGTCTGAGCGGCGGATTTGGCGGTCGTGGGCCGGTCGTGAGGACCGGTCGAGGGTTGTGCAGACCCTCCCGAGCGGCGCGACGCCTGTTGACGGTGCGCGTG
>NZ_QPLK01000013.1 GCF_003340565.1 Rhodovulum sp. 12E13
ACCGGCTGTAGCGTTTCACCCATGGCGTGCTCCGAGGGCTGCTGTCGGACTTGGTGTAGCAACTTGATTCTACAGAGCTTTCGCGGGCACGCCAGCCATTACCCCCGATTTCGATGAATAAGGCGGGTTGAAAGTGAACTCTCACACCATGGAGCGACAGACTTCATCGCCTCAAGCGAGTATCTTTATGGCCACCTCGATGGCGAGCGCGATGCTATAGCACGCCTTCATCGCGATCTCACCTCAGTTTTCGGCACTGTCAAGATCATAGTCTATTTTCGCAACCAGATTGATTTCGTAAAGAGCTATTACGCCCAAAGCGTGAAGGGTCCGGACAGGTCGACTACCTCTTTCCATGATTTCGTGCAGAATCTTGACGCGATCAGGGCCCCAATACACTATGCAAACGAGCTGAGTTTATGGGGAGAGGCGTTTGGCTGGGACAACATTGATGCTGCGGTGTTCGACCGACAGAACTTTCACAACGGCAGCCTGATCGAAGATTTCTGCATCCGAGCCGCGATCACCTACGATGCAGCGCGGCTAACGGTGTCGACAACGGAAGCCAACACCTCACCAAGTTACGGATACCTTGCGGCTTTACGCAACATCAACCGTTTTCGGCTCGGAGGTGGCAGGCGCAGACGCATGGCAGAGCGGGCGATCCAAGCCATTGTTCCGAATCTCGAATTCCCAAAGCGTTACGATGCCTTGGTGCTCTCGAAGGTCTCGGATGGAAACAGGTGGTTGAACGACACCTTCTTTTCCGACCTGCCAGTCAAACTACCGGTTGCTGACTGATGGGAGCCGACCCTGCAACGCCCTCACCCCCAGCTCCCCCTCTTCCCGCGCCCTTATCGCGTGGGCGGCCGCGTGGGAGGCGGCGAGGGTGGTGAAGTAGGGGATGCGGTCGTAGAGGGCGACCTCGCGCATCGAGCGGGAATCCTCGACCGCCTGGCTGCCCTCGGTGGTGTTCATCACCAGGTCGATCCGGCCATCCTTCATCATGTCGACGATGTTCGGCCGGCCCTCGTAGACCTTGTTCACCACCTCCGCCGAGACACCGTGGCCCGCGAGGTAGTCGGCCGTGCCGCGCGTCGCCACGATCTCGAAGCCGAGGGAGACGAGCGTCTGCGCCGTGTCGACCAGCACCTCGGTCTTGTCGTCGTCCTTGATCGAGAGGAACACGCGGCCCCCCGTCGGCAGGTCGGAGCCCGCGCCGATCTGCGCCTTCAGGAACGCGCGGTGGAAATTGGCGTCCGACCCCATCACCTCGCCGGTCGAGCGCATCTCGGGGCCGAGCAGCGTATCGACGCCGGGGAAGCGGGCGAAGGGCAGCACCGCCTCCTTCACCGCGAAGCCCTCGATCCGGGGCGATTTCAGCTCGAACGATCCCAGCCTTTCCCCCGCCATCAGCCGCGCGGCGATCGAGGCGATGGGCGAGTCGACGGCCTTGGCGACGAAGGGCACGGTGCGCGAGGCGCGCGGGTTCACCTCGATCAGGTAGACATCGGGGCCGTCGGGGCCGTCCTTGACCGCGAACTGCACGTTCATCAGGCCCACGACGCCCAGCTCGCGCGCCAGCGCGTGGGTCTGCCGCTCGATCTCCGCCACCACCTCGGCCGGCAGCGAATACGGCGGCAGCGAGCAGGCGCTGTCGCCCGAATGCACGCCCGCCTCCTCGATATGCTGCATGATGCCGGCGACGTGCACCGCCTCGCCGTCGCACAGCGCGTCGACATCGACCTCGACCGCGCCCGCCAGGTAGCTGTCGAGCAGCACCGGGCTGTCGCCCGACACCACCACCGCGTCGCGGATGTACCGCTCCAGCGCGGGGCGGTCGCGCACGATCTCCATCGCCCGGCCGCCCAGCACGTAGGAAGGGCGGATCACCAACGGAAAGCCGATGCTCTCGGCCAGCTCCAGCGCGGCGGCGTCGGACGAGGCGATGGCGTTGACCGGCTGCTTCAGCCCCAGCTTGTCGACCAGCGCCTGGAACCGCTCGCGGTCCTCGGCGCGGTCGATGGCGTCGGGCGTGGTGCCGAGAATGGGGATGCCCTCGGCCTCGAGCGCGCGAGCGAGCTTGAGCGGCGTCTGGCCGCCGAACTGCACGATGACGCCGGCCAGCGTGCCCGCCTCCTGCTCGACGCGCAGGATCTCCATCACGTGCTCGAAGGTCAACGGCTCGAAATAGAGCCGGTCGGAGGTGTCGTAGTCGGTCGAGACGGTCTCGGGGTTGCAGTTGACCATGATCGTCTCGAAGCCCGCCTCGGTCAGCGCGAAGCAGGCATGGCAGCAGCAATAGTCGAACTCGATGCCCTGCCCGATCCGGTTGGGGCCGCCGCCGAGGATGACCACCTTGTTGGCCTGCGTCGGGCGGCTTTCGCATTCCACCTCGCCCATCGCGGGCGCCTCGTAGGTGGAATACATGTAGGGCGTCTGCGCCTCGAACTCGGCGGCGCAGGTGTCGATCCGCTTAAACACGGCCGTCACGCCCAGGTTCTGCCGGGCGCGGCGCACCTGCCCCTCGTCGCGGCCGGTCAGGTGCGCGAGGCGCGCGTCGGTGAAGCCCATCATCTTGATGCGCCTGAGCCCCTCGGCGCTCATCGGCAGCCCGTCGAGGCGGATCGCGGCCTCCTCCTCGACGATCTCGCGGATGCGGCCGAGGAACCACGGGTCGTAGGCGGTGGCCGCCTGGATCTCGTCGTCCGACAGGCCGTGCCGCATCGCCTGCGCGATGACCCGGATGCGATCGGGGTGGCGGGCCGAGAGCGCCTTGGTGATGGCCGCCGCATCGGGCGCGCCCTCGATCTCGACCTCGTCGAAGCCGGTCAGGCCCGTCTCCATCGAGGCGAGCGCCTTCTGGAGCGACTCGTGGATGGTGCGGCCGATGGCCATGGCCTCGCCGACCGACTTCATGGCGGTCGTCAGCTCGGGCTTCGCGCCGGGGAACTTCTCGAAGGCGAAGCGGGGGATCTTGGTGACGACGTAGTCGATGGTCGGCTCGAACGAGGCCGGCGTGACGCGCGTGATGTCGTTGTCGAGCTCGTCGAGCGTGTAGCCGACCGCCAGCTTCGCGGCGATCTTGGCGATGGGAAAGCCGGTGGCCTTCGACGCCAGCGCCGAGGAGCGCGACACGCGCGGGTTCATCTCGATCACGACCATGCGGCCGTCCTCGGGGTTGATCGCCCACTGGACGTTCGAGCCCCCGGTCTCGACCCCGATCTCGCGCAGCACGGCGATCGAGCCGTTGCGCATCATCTGGTATTCCTTGTCGGTCAGCGTCAGCGCCGGGGCGACGGTGATCGAGTCGCCCGTGTGCACGCCCATCGGGTCGACGTTCTCGATGGAGCAGACGATGATGGCGTTGTCGGCGCGGTCGCGCACGACCTCCATCTCGTATTCCTTCCAGCCCAGCAGCGACTCGTCGATCAGGATCTGGCCCACGGGGCTTGCCTCGAGCCCCCGCCGGCAGATCTCGAGATAGTCGTCGCGATTGTAGGCGATGCCGCCCCCCGTGCCGCCGAGCGTGTAGGCGGGGCGGATGATGGCGGGCAGGCCCACATCCTCGAGCGCCGCCTTGCACTGCTCGATGTCGGTGGCGATGGTGGCGCGCGGGTTCTCCAGCCCGATCCTGTCCATCGCCTCGCGGAACAGCGCCCGGTCCTCGGCCATCTCGATGGCGGCCCGGTTGGCGCCGATCATCTGCACGCCGAACTTCTCGAGCACCCCCATCTCTTCGAGCTTGAGCGAGGTGTTCAGCCCCGTCTGCCCGCCCATCGTGGGCAGCAGCGCGTCGGGGCGCTCGGCCTCGATGATCTTCGCCACGATCTCGGGCGTGATCGGCTCGATATAGGTGGCGTCGGCCAGCCCCGGATCGGTCATGATCGTGGCGGGGTTCGAGTTGACGAGGATGACGCGATAGCCCTCTTCGCGCAGCGCCTTGCAGGCCTGCGCGCCGGAATAGTCGAACTCGCAGGCCTGCCCGATGATGATGGGCCCCGCCCCGATGATCATGATGGAGTGGATGTCGGTCCGCTTCGGCATGAGTCCCCCGGGGCCTGGTGGCTGCGCGCAAATCGACCGGCGTTATACGGAAGGCCGGGCCGGGCGCAAGCGGCGGCCGCCCGGTGCGCCGCCGGTCAGCCTTCGCCGAACAGGTCCGCCGGGTAGGTCACGCCCTCCAGATACAAGCCGTGCGGCGGGCATACAGGGCCGCAGGCGGCGCGGTCGCGCGCCTCGAGCGCACGGCCCACATCGGCCGGCGCCCAGGCCCCTGCCCCCACCCGCTCCAGCGTGCCGACGAAACTGCGCACCTGGCTATGCAGGAACGACCGCGCGCGCACGTGGAAGCGTATTTCGGGCCCCTCCGCCGTCTCGACCCGCTCGATCTCGAGCGCGTCGAGCGTGCGCACGGGGCTGTCGGCCTGGCACTCGGAGGCGCGGAAGGTGGTGAAGTCGTGCCGGCCCACGAGGTGCGCGGCGCCGTCGCGCATCGCGTCGAGATCGAGCGGGCGGGGGACGTGCCAGACCTTGCCGCGCGAGAGCGCGGGCGGCGCGCGTCGGTTGAGCAGGCGGAACAGGTAGCGCCGCTCCGTGGCCGAGAATCGCGCGTGCCAGTCCTCCGGCGCGTGCGTCGCGGCGCGGATCGCCACAGGCGCGGGCCTCAGGTGGTGGTTCAGTGCCTCCGACAGGCGGAACGGGTCCCACGCGCGGGCGAGATCGGCCTGCGCCACCTGCCCCAGCGCGTGCACGCCCGCATCCGTCCGCCCCGCCGCGGCGACCGCGGGCACCCCGTGCTCGAGCCGCGCGAGCGCGGCTTCGAGCGCGCCCTGCACGGTCGGCTGGTCGGCCTGGCGCTGCCAGCCGGCGAAGGGGCCGCCGTCATACTCGACGAGAAGGGCGTAGCGGGGCACGGGCGGGCCTCGGGGCTGTTGCGGATCGCGGCCGGTCCTGCCGTGCCTGCGCGCACGCCGCAAGGCCCGGCAAGCAGCCGCCATCCGGCCCGTTCTGCGCAATCGGCGCTTGAGACGGCGCGCCTGCGCGCCCAGATTGGGGTCAGGCCGCCCCCTCCCCGCGGCCGAAGGGAGACACACCATGCCCCTCGACCGCTTCGTGCTGATCGTCGTGATCGCCCTCGCCGGCGCCGGCCTCTCCGTTCTGCTCGGCGCGCTCGCCCTTTCCGCCGGTCACCTGCCGGGGCTCGGCCTCGCCGTGGCGGTGCCGCTGGCGCTCGTCGCCTATCTGCTGGTGCGGGTGATCGCCGACCGGGCGCGCAGCGACGAGGGCGGCCGCTACGACAGCCCGCCCCGCTGATGCTCCTGGTCACGACCCAGGGCGTGCCGGGCCGCGAGGTGGCCGAGAGCCTGGGCCTCGTGAAGGGATCGACGGTGCGCGCCAAGCATGTCGGCTCCGACGTCGTCGCCGCCTTCCGCAACCTCGTGGGCGGAGAGGTCAAGGAATACGCGGCGCTCCTTGCCGGCGCCCGCGAACAGGCGCTCGACCGCATGGGCGAGCAGGCGCGCGCGCTGGGCGCCGACGCGGTCGTGGCCGTGCGGCTCGAGACCTCGACGATCCAGGCCGCCGCGGCCGAGATCGTGGCCTACGGCACCGCCGTCCGCCTGAAATGACCGAAGCGCCCCCGGATGACGCGCTGCCCGACGACGCCACGCTCACCGAGGCGGGCAAGCCGGCCGAGGGGGCGGGCCGGGTGCTGGTGGTGGCCTGCGGGGCGCTCGCGCGCGAGATCGTCGCCCTGCGCGACCTCAACGGCTGGCAGCACGTCGATCTCGCTTGCCTGCCCGCCATCCTGCACAACCATCCCGAGCGCATCGCGCCCGCGGTCGACGAGGCGGTGACGGCGCATCGCGACGCTTATTCCCGCATCTTCGTGGCCTATGCCGATTGCGGAACGGGGGGCGACCTGGCCGAGACCTGCGCGCGCCTCGGCGTCGAGATGATCGCGGGCCCCCATTGCTACGCCTTCTTCGAGGGGCTGGAGCGGTTCGCCGCGCATGACGACGAGATCGCGGCCTTCTACCTGACCGACTTTCTCGCCCGGCAGTTCGAGGCCTTCGTCTGGCGACCTCTCGGCCTCGACCGGCACCCCGAGCTTCTGCCCATGTATTTCGGCCATTACGAGCGACTGGTCTACCTCGCCCAGACCGACGACCCGGCGCTCGACGCGGCTGCCCGCGACGCCGCCGCCCGCCTCGGCCTGACCTACGAGCGCCGGCCGACCGGCTACGGCGATCTCGCGCCGGCACTGGCGCGCGCCGCGCACGAGGGCTGAGGGCCGAGGGTCGAGGCCTCGGCGTAGGGGGGCTCGGAGTGGGGGGGCTCGGAGTCGGGGGCTCGGAGTCGGGGGCTCGGAGTCGGGGGCTCGGAGTGGGGCCCGGGGCGCTCAGGCCTCGAGCTCGGCGTCCCAGTAAAGGAAATCGAGCCAGCTCTCGTGCAGGTGGTTGGGCGGGAACTTTCGGCCCATGTTGCGCAGCTCTTCCGCACCGGGGCGGCGCGGCGGCTTGCGCAGCGACAGGCCCGCCTGCCGGAGCGAGCGAGAGCCCTTGCGCAGGTTGCACGTGGCGCAGGCGGCGACGACGTTCTCCCAGCTGGTGACGCCGCCCCGGGCGCGGGGCACCACGTGGTCGAAGGTCAGGTCGCCCTTCGCGCCGCAATACTGGCAGGCGAACTCGTCCCTCAGAAAAAGATTGAAGCGCGTGAAGGCCACGCGCTTCTGGGGTTTGACGAACTCCTTGAGCACAACGACCGAAGGGATGCGTATCTCGGTGGAGGGGGAGCGCACCACCTCGTCGTATTCGGCGACGATCTGCACCCTGTCGAGCCACGCCGCCTTGATCGCTTCCTGCCACGGCCAGAGCGACAGGGGGTAGTAGGAGAGGGGGCGGTAATCGGCGTTGAGGACAAGCGCCGGATGGTGCCTCAGACTGTTGGGGTCGCGGACGAACTGCGTCCTGAAATCTCCACTCATCGCCTGTCCATCGCCTCCGCCGCGCGCTGCGTCCTCTCCGTCTCTCGCCTTCCCGGGCGCCGTCGCCCCGACTCACTATATATGGCGTTCGTCATCCGGCAAGCCCCGCTAGATGCGGTGCCATACCGAGGGGTAGCGTGAGCGCGTGACAGCGGTGTGACGCTGTGGACAAGCCTGTGGACGCGGGGCGGCACGGCCGTCGCCCGAAGACCCACGTGCCGCCCCGGCTCACGACGCGCCGGGCGCCCGGGGGCAGCGGCCTCGAAACCTAGTCGATGTAGTCGCCCGGGTCGACCGCCTCGACGCCCTGCCGGACCTCGAAGTGCAGGAATGGCGGCTCGCCCTCCCGCACCCGCGCGATCGTCTGCCCGCGCGAGACGGAGTCGCCCCGCGCCACGGTCAGGTCGTCGACGCCCGCATAGACCGTCAGCAGCCCCTGCGCGTGACGGACAACGACGATGGGAACGCCCTCGGTATCGCGGGTGATCGCGGCGACGGTCCCGGCATCGGCGGCGCGCACCGGGGTGCCGGCATCGGCGGCGATGTCGATGCCCTCGTTCCGGCCCGGGGCGAAATCGCGGATGATGGGGCCCGAGACCGGCATCAGGAACGGCGCGTCGCCGCCCGAGGCCGCGGTGCGATCCTCGGCGAGGTTGGGCGAGTCGGGCACGTCGACGCCGGGGGCCTCGGGGTCGTCGGCGGCGGCAGCGGGGGGCGTGTCCTCGGGGAGCGGCGCGGCCGCCGAGGGCGGCGTGGGCGTGGGCGAGCCGGTGCCGGGCGCGGTGGTCGGCGCGGCGGCGGCGGTGCGCTCGGTGGTGGCCGAGGCCGGCGGGATCAGCAGGTACTGCCCCTGCCGCAACGTGTAATCCGAATCGAGCCCGTTCCACTCGGCAAGGGCCGCGACGGGCACGTTGTAGCGGCGCGCGATGGTGAAGGCCGTCTCGCCCTGCGCCACGCGGTGGCGGCGCGGTTCGGTGCCGGTCTGCGGCGTGGCGCGCGGCGCGGGCTCGGAGCGCAAGATCGGC
Organism: Rhodovulum sp. 12E13; assembly: GCF_003340565.1. Classification (GTDB taxonomy): domain Bacteria; phylum Pseudomonadota; class Alphaproteobacteria; order Rhodobacterales; family Rhodobacteraceae; genus HLUCCA09. The sequence continues at coordinate 8,014 of NZ_QPLK01000013.1, forward strand.
CCCTCGGCCCGCTCGATCGCCGCGCCCGCCAGCGACGCCACGTCGACCTCGCCCGGCGGGCGGATCGGCCCCGTCGCGGGCGCTCCGGTCGCAGGCGAGGGCTCGGCCACGCGGCGGGGCAGCGCCAGCACCTCGCCGGGGTTGAGCGGCGCGGCGGCGGGCGCCCCGTTGAAGCGGGCGAGCTCGTCGGCGGGCAGGCCGATGCGGGCGGCCACGTCGGCCACCGTGTCGCCGCGCCGCGCCACCGCCACCTGGTAGCCGGGATAGGAGATGATGCCTCGGCTGTCGGGCGCGGGGCGGCTCTCGACCGCGGTCAGCGCCGCCTGGCTCGTGTCGAGGCCCGAACGGCCGAGATCGCGCATGTCGAGGTCGAGATCGGCGCAGGCCCCGAGCAGGCCAAGCGAAGCGATACCGAGAGCGAGGCGTGTGCGGACCGCCGCTCCGGGCCGTGCGGGCAACGCTGCCGCGCTCGCTCGCGCGGGGTGGGGGATCGGGGCTCGGGTCATCGCCTGCTCTCCTCGATCGCGGCGCCCTCTTGTCACCGGGGCGTCCGGCCGCTTCTCTCGCTCCGGCGCAGCCCGCGCTCGCGGCCCGACGCCCGTCACTCCCGCCCGAGCCCCTCGACCAGCGGCACGAAGCGCACCGGCAGAAGCTCGTCGTACTCGTAGCCCGTCTCGGAGCGCCGCACGCGGATCAGCTGCTGCACCGTGTCGGACTGGCCTACCGGCACGACCATGATACCCCCCACGCGCAACTGGGCCAAGAGGGGGCCGGGCGGGTCCTCCGCCGCGGCGGTCACGAGAATGCGGTCGAAGGGCGCCTGCTCGGGCAGGCCATGGCTGCCGTCGCCCGCCAGGGTGATGATGTTGGTCAGGCCGAGCGCGTCGAAGACCTCCTGCGCCGCCTGGACCAGCCGCTTGTAGCGATCGATCGTGTAGACGCGGCGGGCGAGCTGGGCCAGCACGGCGGCCTGGTAGCCCGAGCCGGTGCCGACCTCGAGAACCTTGTCGCGCGGCCCCACCTCCAGCGCCTGGGTCATCAGCCCGACGACCGAGGGCTGGCTGATCGTCTGGCCGTGGGCGATGGGCAGCGGCGTGTCGTCGTAGGCGCGGTCGGCGAAGAGGCCGGTCACGAAGCGGCCCCGGTCGATCCGCTCCATCGCCGTCAGCACCCGCGCGTCGGTCACCCCGTGCGAGCGGAGGGCGAAGAGAAACCGCATCTTGCGCTCGGCGAGCGCGCCCGGATCGGATGCACCGTCGATCCCGTCATCATCGCCAGTCATCGCGGCTGCTCTCCCCTGCCCCGCGCCCCTCTCATTCGAGCGCGTCGCGCAGCCCCTCGATCCGGTCGTGCGCGGTCAGGTCGGCGCGCATCGGCGTGATCGAGATGTAGCCCTCGAGATTGGCGTGCGCGTCGGTGCCGGGCGCCGAGGGCGCGTCCTGCCGGCCGCCCACCGCCCAGAGAAAGCGCCGCCCCGACGGCGAGACGAGCGGCTCGACCGAAAACGACGTGCCCTGCCGCACGCCCTGCGGCACGACGCGGCGGCCCATCACCCGGCCGGCCGGCAGGGGCGGGAAATTGACGTTGTAGAAGGTGCGGTAGCCCCGCTCCTCGCCCCAGTCGCCGTGCGCGAGCAGGTCGCGCACCACCGCGGCGCCGTGGGCGCCGGCCGCCTCGAACGGGTCGTCGAGGCCGGCGATCGCGGGGCCGAAGTATTGCGACAGAGCGATGGCGCGCAGTCCCTGCAGGGCGGCCTCCATCGCGCCGCCGAGCGTGCCGGAATAGAGCACGTTCTCGGCCGAGTTGTTGCCGCGGTTCACGCCCGAGAGCACCAGGTCGGGCGGGCTGTCGCGCAAGACGTCGTGCAGGCCCGCCAGCACGCAATCGGCCGGCGCCCCCTCGGCGGCGTAGCGGCGCGGCCCCATCTCGGCGATCATCGTCGGGTGGGTGTAGCTGATCTTGTGACCGACGCCCGACTGCTCGAAGGCGGGCGCGACCGTCCAGACCTCGCCCCCCTCTCCGGCGATCTCGTGGGCGATCCGGTCGAGCACCTTCAGCCCGCGTGCCGCGATCCCGTCGTCGTTGGTGATGAGAATGCGCATGCCACCCCTGCCCCATCGCCGTGACGCCCGCCCGGCCTTCGGCCGTCTGCCTAGACGAGCGGGCGGGCGATGTGAAGCGGCCGCCGGCCCGTCGCGCGAAAGACCGAGGGGCGCAACGACCGGGCCGGCGCACGGCTCGCGCCCAGAGGGTCGCGGCTCCGCCCCGCAACGCCCTCTTGCGCGATCTGTCCGCGGCGACCGGCGGCTTCCCGGGCACGGATGCGTCCGGGTGGCCCGACGCGAGCCCGGACCGGTGCGCAGAGCGGCACGCCGTTGCGGCCGAGCCTCAGCGCCGGGCGGTGAACGCAGCGAGCCGCTCGAGCCCCTCGGCGATGTCGGCGGTCGATGCGGCGTAGGACAGACGCAGCATCCGCCCCCCGCGCGCCGGGTCGAAGTCGAGCCCCGGGGTGACCGCCACGCCCGCCTCGTCGAGGATTTCGGCCGCGAGCGCCCGCGCGTCGGTGCCCTCGCGCAGCACGTGGCCGACATCGGCATAGACGTAGAACGCCCCGTCGGGCGGCGCGAAATGCCCCAGCCCGGCCGCGGGCAGCCCCTCGGCCATCAGCCGCCGGTTCTCGGTATAGACCGCGCGGTTGGCCTCGAGCTCCTCGGTGCAGTCCATCGCCGCGAGGGCGGCGATCTGGCTCGCATGCGGCGGGCAGATGAAGAGGTTCTGCGCCAGCCGCTCGTAGCGGCGGATCTCGCTTTCGGGCACCACCAGCCAGCCCACGCGCCAGCCGGTCATCGAGAAGTATTTCGAGAACGAGTTGACCACCACCACGTCGTCGGACACCTGCAGCGCCGACACGGCGGGCCGCTCGTAGTGCAGGCCGTGATAGATCTCGTCCGACACGAAGGCGGCGCCGATCTCCTGCGCGCGTTCGACCAGCGCCGCCAGCGCCGCGCGGTCGAGCATCGTGCCGGAGGGGTTGGCAGGCGAGGCGACGATCAGGCCGGCGAGCCCCTCGGGCACGTCGCCCGGCACCGGCTGGAAGCGATTGGCCTCGGCGGTCTCGATCCCCACCGGCTCGAGCGAGAGGGCGGTCAGGATGTGGCGGTAGCTGGGATAGCCCGGCAGGCCGAGCCCCACCCGCTCGCCCGCCTCGAACAGCGCGGTGAAGGCAAGGATGAAGGCGCCCGAGGCGCCCGGCGTGATGACCACGCGGTCGGGGTTCAGCTCGACCCCGTACCACTCGGCATAGAGCCGGGCGATCCGTTGCCGGAGCGCGGGCATACCCAGCGCCACGGTATAGCCGAGCGGCGCCGCCTCCATCGCGCGGGCGAGCGCGGCGCGGGCGCCGGCGGGCGCGGGCGTGCCGGGCTGGCCGACCTCCATGTGGATCACGCGGTGGCCGGCTGCTTCGCGCAACCGCGCGGCCTCCATCACGTCCATCACGATGAAGGGATCGACCTCGCTCCGGCTTGATGCCCGCATGCTCCGCTCCGTAAGCTGGCGCGCGAGACGGCGTCGCGCCCCGCTTCGGGGACGGGCGCTACCGAGGCGGCGGGGGGCAGTCAATGGCGCGAGGCAGGCACGCGACAGGCATCCTGCGGGCGGTCGCGGCCGCGATCCTCACGCTTGCGCTCGCCCTGCCGGCCGCCGCGCAGACCCTTCTGCGCGACGCCGAGCTGGAGCGCGCGATGCGCGAGCTCGCCCAGCCGGTGATCGCCGCCGCCGGCCTCTCGCCCGCCACCCTGCGGATCCTGCTGATCGAGAGCGACGCGCCGAACGCGCTGGTGGCCGACAGCTCCACCATCCTGATCACGTCGGGCCTGGTCCTGCGGATGGACCGGCCCGAGATGCTGCAGTCGGTGATCGCGCACGAGGTCGCCCATCTCGCCAACGGCCACCTTGCGCGTCGCATGGGCAACATGAAGGCCGCGCGCAACGCCGCGCTGGTGGGCCTCGCCGCCGCGGCTGCGGTGGCGCGCGATAGCCCGGCCGCCGCCGCCGGCGTCGCCGCGGGCACGTCGAGCGCGGCCATGCGCCGCTTCTTCGGCCATACGCGCGCCGAGGAGGCCGCGGCCGACCAGGCGGGCATGCGCTATCTCGCCCGCGTCGGGGTCGATCCCGGCGCGATGGCCGAGGTGCTCGAGATCTTCGCGGGGCAGGAGGCGCTGTCGGGCAGCCGGCAGGACCCCTACATGCGCACCCACCCGCTTTCGCGCGACCGGCTGCGCGCGGCCCGCGGCGTCGCCGCCGCCCTGTCGGTCACCGGCACGCCCGACCCCGCCGCCGCCTACTGGTTTGCCCGGTCGCGCGCCAAACTCTCGGCCTACCTGCGCAACCCGTCCTGGACGCTGCGCCGGATCGACCGGAGCGACACGTCCGACGCCGCGCTCGTCGCCCGCGCGGTCGCCCACAGCCAGCAGGCCGACGGCGCCTCGGCGCTCGCCGCCGCCGACGCGCTGGTGGCCAGGCGGCCAGGCGACCCCTACGCGCACGAGCTGCGCGCCTGGGTACTGTTCGAGGCGCGCAGCTTCGAGGCGGCGGCGGCCGCCTATGCCCGCGCGGCCGAGCTCGCGCCGGGCGAGCCACTGATCCGTGCCGGCTACGGCCGGGCGCTTCTGGCCACCGGCGCCGACGCCCGCGCGCTCGAAGTGCTGCAGAGCGCCCGCGCCCGCGACCCGCGAAACCCCGCCCTCCTGCGCGACCTGGCGCTCGCGCAGGCGCGCACCGGGCAGACCGGGGCCGCCGCGCTGTCGACCGCCGAGCGCTACGCGCTGGCCGGCCGCTTGAAGGACGCCGCCATCCATGCCAAGCGCGCGGAGGGGCTTCTGCCCCGCGGCTCGGAACGCTGGCGCCGTGCGCAGGACATCCTGATCGCCGCAGAGACCGACGACTGAAAGGAACCGCCATCATGCCCGCCCGCCGCCCGATCGCCACCGCTCTCGCCGCGCCGCTGCTCGCCCTGGCGCTCGCCCTGCCCGCCCCGGCGCAGGGCCTCGATCTCGGCTCCATGACCGACGACGAGCGCGCGGCCTTCCGCGCCGAGGTGCGGGCCTACCTGCTCGAGAACCCCGAAGTGCTGATGGAGGCCATCGCGGTGCTCGAGGAACGGGAGGCAGAGGCTCAGGTCGCGGCCGATGCCGAGATGATCGCCGCCCGCGCCGACGCCCTCTTCGAGGATGCCGACAGCTGGACGGGCGGCAACCCCGAGGGCGACATCACGATCGTCGAATTCATCGACTACCGCTGCGGCTATTGCCGGCGTGCCTTTCCCGAGGTGCAGGAACTGGTCGCGTCTGACGGCGACATCCGCCTGGTCGTCAAGGAGTTTCCGATCCTCGGCGAGCAGTCGGTTCTCGCCTCGCGCTTTGCCATCGCCACGCGGATGGTGGCGGGCGACGACGCCTACAAGCAGGTTCACGACGCGCTCATCACCCTGCGCGGCGACATGAACGAGCTGTCGCTGGAGCTGATGGGAGAGGAGCTCGGCCTGCCCGTGGAGGAGATCGTCGGGATGATGGGCGACGAGGCGGTCACTGAGGTCATCCGCGCCAACCACGCCCTCGCCGAGGATCTCGGCATTTCGGGCACGCCGACCTACGTCCTGGGCGACCGCATGGTGCGGGGCTACGTGCCGCTCGAGGGCATGCGCGCGCTGGTCGCGGAAGAGCGCGCCGAGGGCTGAGGCGCGCCGCCCGCACCCGCGGCAGGGCCCGCCGCGGGCCGTGCCTCAGTGGGCCGTGACGACCGGCGCATCTCCGAGCATTCGCACATGCGCCCCGGTCTCGGCGTTGTAGGCTGCCGCCGCGTCGGCGAGAAAATGCATCTGCACCCGGCGCAGCTCGTCGGCCGTGCGGCACCGAAGCAGGCGGTGTTGGGTTCGCGGATCGCGCGCGATCCGGCCGGCTACGAACTCGGCAAAATCCCTGCCGTCCATGCCGACGCACTCGCGGAAATCCGGAGCGAGCCAGCCGAGCGGCCCCAGCCCCGCATCCTGCATCCGCTGCAGCGCGACGCAGCCCGACCTCAAGCGCGGCGCGCCCGTTTTCTGGATGACGCGTGTCGTCATGCCCTCCTCCCGAGACACCATGACCCCCGTCCGCGTAGCCTCATCATAAAGCATCCGCGCCGCCGCGTCATCCACCGCGGGCTCGCCTTTCCGTAGGGTCACTCCGCGGGTTCGGTCTGGCTTTCCTCCGCAGCCTCGACGGCGCGCTGCGACTCGATCTCCTCGGCCTTCTTCTCGACCTGCTCGACGATGTGGTCGATCATCTGGTCGTTGGACATCTTGTGGCTCTGCTTGCCAGCCAGATAGACCATGCCGGAGCCTGCGCCGCCCCCGGTGAAGCCCACGTCGGTCAGCAGCGCCTCGCCCGGCCCGTTCACCACGCAGCCGATGATCGACAGGCTCATCGGCGTCTTGATGTGCTCGAGCCGCTTCTCCAGCGCCTCGACCGTCTTGATCACGTCGAAGCCCTGCCGCGCGCAGGACGGGCACGAGATGATGTTGACGCCCCGGTGACGCAGACCCAGCGCCTTGAGGATCTCGAAGCCGACCTTGACCTCTTCCACCGGGTCGGCGGAGAGCGACACGCGCATCGTGTCGCCGATGCCCATCCACAGCAGCTGGCCGAGGCCAATGGCCGACTTGATCGTGCCGCTCGTCAGGCCGCCCGCCTCGGTGATGCCGAGGTGGATGGGGCAGTCGGTCGCTTCGGCGATGGCCATGTAGGCAGCCGAGGCGAGGAACACGTCAGAGGCCTTGGCCGAGATCTTGAACTCGTGAAAGTCGTTGTCCTGCAGGATCTTGATGTGCTCGAGGCCGGATTCCACCATCGCGTCGGGGCATGGCTCGCCGTATTTCTCCAGCAGGTGCCGCTCGAGCGAGCCCGCGTTCACCCCGATGCGGATCGAGCAGCCGTGGTCCTTCGCGGCGCGGATCACCTCCTTCACGCGGGTCTCGTCGCCGATGTTGCCCGGGTTGATCCGCAGGCAGGCCGCGCCCGCCTCGGCGGCCTCGATGCCGCGCTTGTAGTGGAAATGGATGTCGGCGACGATCGGCACCGGGCTTTCGCGCACGATCTCCTTCAGGGCGCGGCTCGAATCCTGGTCGGGCACAGAGACGCGCACGATGTCGGCGCCGGCCTCGGCGCAGCGCTGCACCTGCTCGATCGTGGCACGCACGTCGGTGGTGGGCGTGTTGGTCATCGTCTGCACGCTGATCGGCGCGTCGCCGCCGACCTTGACCGGGCCGACGGAGATCTGGCGGCAGGGGCGGCGATCGATGTTGCGCCACGGGCGGACGGGATTGTGCGACATGTCGGGGCCTTCGCGGGTTTGATGACGAGTCGGTCGGAAGGATAGGCCCGCCGCCCCCGCGGGACAACGCGACAGCGGCGCCCGGGACCCGGCGTCGCCGCCGTAGGCCGGCCTAGTCGGTCGGCGCAGTGTCGGACAGGGGGCCCGGCCCGGCGGCCTCGCCCAGCGCGGCCTCGGCCACGGCGACCGCCTCGCGCGCATCGGCCGAGGCGGCAGGGTCGGCCAGCGCGAATTGTTGCGTGAGCACATCGCCGGTGAGCGCGATCTGGTCGACGACCGCGCCGTTGCCGCCGGCGGGGCCGTAGGTCTGCCCATTGACGGCGAAGTAGACGGCGCCGGCCGCACCGGTGCGCAGGGTGGGCGGCGCCTCGGTCGCGGGCACTTCCCACGAATCGCCGGGTTCGAGGATGCGCTCGAGCAGCACCGTGCCGTCTGCCGCCCGCACCCGCACCCAGGCAGGCCGCACGGCGACGAGCAGCACCTCGGGGATGTCGGCGGTCACGCGCGGCGTCTGCGGCTCGGCCGGCGCCCCCTCGCCGCTGCCAAGGCCGGTGGCCTCGGCAACGGCGGCGGCAATGGCGTCCTGCTGCGAGGCACCCGACGCCGGCTCCTCGGCGATCGCGGTCGTGGCAAGCGGGTCGGGGCGAGACGGCGACAGGCCGGGCGAGGCGGGCACGCCCGCACTGGCCAGCGCGCCCGTCGCGCGCGGATCGAGTGCGGCGATCGGGCCATCGCGCGGCACCATCACGGGCACGTCGAGCGCCTCGGGGCGATAAAGCCGGTCGAGCGCATCGGGGCGGCCGGGGGTCACGCCCGACTGCGCGGGCGCCTCGTCGCCGGCGTCGAAGCGCACGCTTTCCAGCGGATCGACCTGCGCGATGGCCTCGGGCGCCTCGTCGACGGGAGACACGGTGACGCGCTGCACCTCCTTGATCACCGACCAGCCGCCGAAGCCGATCCCGCCGATCAGGGCAAGAAGCACCAGCGTCGAGCCGATCGCCCGCGGCTCGATCGACGACAGCGGGCTGCGCTCGACCGGCGCGAAGGAGACGCGGGGCTGCACGATCGGGTCGCGCTCGCCCTCGACCGCGCGCGCGGGCTTTCTGAAGACGGGGCCGGTGACCTGCCCCTTCCCCTTGCCGCCGCTCCTGACCGGCGCCGACTTCTCGATGCCGGCAACGGGGGCAAAACCCGATTCGGCACAGAAGGTCTCGAACGTCCATTCCGGGTCGAGACCCAGATAGCGCGCATAGGATCTGACGTATCCCGCTATGAAGCCGGTCGTCTCGAAGGCCGCGATGTCGGCATTCTCGATGGCGGCGATGTAGGTGGCCTTGATCTTGAGCTCGCGCTGCACGTCGAGCAGCGACTTGCCCATCGTGGCCCGCTCGCCGCGCATGACATCGCCGATGCGCAGGTCGAAATCATCGAACCCGCGCGGTTCGGGTGCATGCCCTTCGGAGGGCGGCTGCCGCCACCCGATCATCTGCCCGGCCTCTCGTGCGTCACGCTCTCGTCCCCAACGGGCGGCGATTCGATGACTCACCGCTCCTTGAGATCAGGTTAGCACGAGCGTGACGTCGTTGCACCCTCGTGAGCGTCAACCCGCCATGTCTTGGCGGTTGAGCGCGCAATGTGCCCAAAGACCGTCCATGGCGCGCACCAAACGGTCGATCATCTGCGGCGTATGGACGGGCGAGGGCGTGAAGCGCAGCCGCTCCGTTCCGCGCGGAACGGTGGGGAAGTTGATCGGCTGGCAATAGATGCCGTGATCCTCGAGCAGCATGTCCGAGATCGCCTTGCAGTGCACCGGGTCGCCCACGATCACCGGCACGATGTGGCTGCCATGGTCGATGATCGGCAGGCCCAGCGCGATCAGACGATCCTTCAGCACGCGCGCGTGCTCCTGCTGCTTGTCTCGCCGCGCCTGATCGGTCTTGAGGTGCCGCACCGACGCTGCCGCACCGGCAGCCACCGCCGGCGGCAGCGATGTGGTGAAGATGAAGCCCGGCGCGTAGGAGCGGATCGCGTCGCACATCTTTGCCGAGGCGGCGATGTAGCCGCCCATCACGCCGTAGGCCTTGGCGAGCGTGCCGTTGATGATGTCGATCCGGTGCATCAGCCGGTCGCGCTCGGCTACCCCGGCGCCGCGGGGGCCGTACATGCCCACCGCATGCACCTCGTCGATGTAGGTCAGCGCACCGAACTCGTCGGCGAGGTCGCAGATCTCGGCGATGGGGCCGAAATCGCCGTCCATCGAATAGATCGATTCGAAGGCGATCAGCTTGGGCGCGTCAGGGTCGTCGGCCTCGAGCAGCTCGCGCAGATGCGCCACGTCGTTGTGACGGAAGATCCGCTTGGCGCCACCGTTGCGGCGCACCCCCTCGATCATCGAGGCGTGGTTGAGCGCGTCGGAATAGATGATTAGCCCCGGCAGCAGCTTCGGCAGGGTCGAGAGCGTGGCGTCGTTGGCGATGTAGGCCGAGGTGAACAGCAGCGCGGCCTCCTTCTGGTGGAGGTCGGCGAGCTCGGCCTCGAGCCGCTTGTGCCAGATCGTGGTGCCCGATATGTTGCGCGTGCCGCCCGAGCCGGCGCCCGTCGCCTCGAGCGCCTCGTGCATCGCGGCAAGCACCACCGGGTGCTGGCCCATGCCGAGATAATCGTTGCCGCACCAGACCGTGATCTCGCTCTCGTCGCCGTCGGACTTGCGCCAGACCGCGTGGGGGAACTGCCCCTTGCGCCGCTCGATGTCGATGAAGGTGCGGTAGCGCCCCTCCTCGTGGAGACGGTCGATCGCCGCGTCGATGGCGGTGTCGTAACGGGCCTTGTCGGCGCGGGCGTTAAGGCCGTGTCGGGGGGGGTCTGGCACGAGTTGGGGCACGTGGAAACTACCTCGGTCCTGTTGTGGGCGTCCGGAGCTTCGCAGCCCCTCCGGCGCTGATCGCACACCTATTCTGCAGAGTGCGCTTTGACATGGCGCAAGTTTTCGCCAGACATGCACGTACCCGGATACGTGCCCTCCTGCCAACCCGGCCGGATCCCTGCGGCGCTACTCTCCGTCGCTGCGCGAGATAGGGGCGCGTCACTGGTCGGCCACCACGATGCGGCAATCCTGCGCGCCCTGTTCGGCGGCCTTGGCGTTGCAGCTCGCGAGCGCGCGCGTGCCGTCGCCGCGGGCGAAGCCGAAGGCGCCCGTGGCCGGCGAGATCGCCAGCGCCTTCGGGCTGTCCAGACGACCGAAGTCACCGCGCAGCGCGTCCGTGGCCGCCTTCGACAGCGTGAGTCGACCGCCCTGGTAGCGGCGCGGAAGCACCTGCGCCACGACGACGCAATCCGGCCCCGACGTGCGCTGTGCATTGCAGGCCGCCAGCGCGGCGCGGGTCGCCGCTTCCGGCGAATGGAAGTTGACGATCGCGCCGCCCGCGGGCGTGGCCGCCGGGTCGCCCGGCGACATGACCAGAGCGGCGTAATAGGGGTAGTCTGCGAGTTCGCGCTCGATCTGCTGGCGCACCTCGCTGGTGATCCAGGGCAGGTCGGCCACGCGCACATCCGTGCCGCGGGGCGGCGCGACCTGGTCGCGGGCCTGCCGCTCGGACAGTGTCTGGGCCCCGGCCGCGAGCGGCGCGGCGATGCAGGCGGCGGCGAGCGCGAGGGCGGCGGCGAGCTGGCGGCGGGGCATTGCGTCTCCTTGGTGTCGTGCGGCGGGCCTGAGGCGGTTCTAGCGTGGCTGCCTGCCGCGGGCCAGTGCGAGAGGACACGGCGGGCGCGACACGCGGGGCGAGACACGGCGGGGCGAGACACGGCGGGGCGAGACACGGCGGGGCGAGACACGGCGGGGCGAGACACGGCGGGGAGAAGCACGGCGGACGGGCCAGCACGCGGCGCACGACCCATGCGGTTGCGGCCGACCCCGGCGCAGGCCCTGCCGCGCGCGCCCCTCTGGAAGCGGCGCCCGCCCCCCACTAGGCTGCCGCCAACCGAGGGAGGAACCACACGATGACGCTCCGGGTCGTGGCGAGCGAGGCCGCCGTGGCACTCGATCTCTGGCTCTGGCCGCTCGAGGTGCCGCCCGAACGCCGCGCCGCGCTCGCCGCCCATCTCGACGCGCCCGAGCTGGCCCGTGCCAAGGGCTATCACCGCGACTCCGACCGGGCCGCCTTCGAGGTCGCACGCGGCAGGATGCGCGAGATTCTCGGCGGCTATCTCGGCTGCGCCCCCCGCGCCGTGCCGCTGCTCACCGGCCCGCACGGGCGGCCGTTGCTGGGGACGGGCGCGGGCGGGCGCGGCCCGGCCTTCAACCTCGCCCATGCGGGCGGCTGGGCTGCGCTGGTCACCGGCCCGCACCGCCTCGCGCTCGGCATCGACATCGAGCCCTGGCGCGAGGTCGAGCCGGAGGTGGCCGCGCGCTTCTTCTCGCCGGCAGAGCAGGCGGAGCTCGCCGCCCTGCCCCCCGATCAATGGCGCGCTGGCTTCTTCAACGCGTGGGTACGCAAGGAGGCCCTGCTCAAGGCCCTGGGGGCCGGGCTCATGCGCCCGCTCGACAGCTTCGACGTGACGTTGACGCCCGCCGCGCCCGCCCGCGTCACGCGCCTCTCGGGGGCGGTGGCCGCGCGCTGGCAGCTCTACCCGCTCGAGCTGCGCCGCGATTTTCCCGGCTGCATCGCCCTGCGCCATGCCGGCCCCGTGGCGCTGACCGTCCGAGAGGGGGTTCTGCCCCTGCCCGCCTGAGCCCCGCCCCGGCGAATGCACGACCGCCGCAGGTCATCAGAAGGCACGGGCATTGCGCCGACGCCGCGTCCGCCTGCCTGTGGCTGGTCCCGCGTCATGGCGCGGAGGGAGGCGGCCGCAGACCCTGGCACCGACGCCGGGCGGGAAGGTTGCCCGGGCGACCGCTCGCCCCACCCCACGGCGCGGGCGGCGAAGACGGAAGCGGGGGCCAGCCCCCGCACCCCCGGCGTATTTCGAACAGAAAGAATCCGGTGCGGGGGCGGTTTGCCCGGACCGGCCCGGAGGCTGGGCTGGGCTGGGCTGGGCTGGGCTGGGCTGGGCTGCGCGGCGCGGGACCGCGGCTTCCCCCTTGACAGGGTGCCGGCGGGCGGAGGGCAGAGAACGGCACGGGACCGCGAACCGACGCGACGCACCCACGGCGGCAGGCCCAACGCGGCGGGCCCAACGCGGCGGGCCCAACGCGGCAGGCCCAAGGCGGCGCGCTCAAGGCGTCGGGTCCAAGGCGTCGGGTCCAAGGCGACGGACCTGCGGGGAAGCCCCCAAAGCGATGGACCAAGGGCGACGGGCGCGTGACGGCCGGACGGGAGCGCGACCGCCGCGGGCACCTGCCCGCGGCCGGGCCCAACCGGAGGAGCGCCCGGAAGGGCGCGAGGGAGGGCGGGAGTGCCCTGATACGGTCAGGATGCGCGGCGCGCCTTGCGCTGCGCGCCCCCGCGATAGGCGGAAAGCGGCGGGCGGCGGAGCGGGCCGGCCCCGGCCCCCGCCCCGCGTGCCGCGGCATGGACGGCGAGGGCGGCGATCGAGGAATGCGTCAGGAGATCCTTCGTCTCGAGGTCGAGCCCCTCTGCCTGCAGCCGCGCGGCGATGCGGAACACGTCGAGGCTGTCGGCGCCGAGCTCGAACAGGCTCGCCTCGGGCTGGGCTCGCTCGCGCCCCAGGACCTCGGCCCAGACCGCAGCGATCCGCGCCTCCAGCCCCGGGCGCGGCCGTCGCGTGCCCGGCGCTGCGCCGCCGTCGGCGGCAGCGGCTCCCGGTGCGGCGGCCCTCTCGGACAGGGCGAGCGCCTTGCGGTCGAGCTTGCCGTTGGCCGTCTGTGGCAGCGCCTCGAGCACTTCCCAGCCCTGTGGCACCATGTAGTCGGGCAGCCGCGCGCGCAGCGCCTCGGCCAGCGCCGCGCGGTCGGGCGCGGCCGCGCCCTCCTCCGGCACGATCCAGGCGACCAGCCGGTCCTCACCGCCCATGCTGCGCTTGTCGACGGCCGCCGCCCTGATGCCGTCGAGCGCGCGCAGGTGGCTCTCGATCTCGCCCAGCTCGATCCGGTATCCGCGCAGCTTGACCTGCCCGTCGCGGCGGCCGAGCACCACGATCTCGCCAGAGCCCAGCCGCCGCGCGAGATCGCCCGTCCGGTAGAGCCGCCGCGCCCGCCCCGCGAGCGTCACCTCGACGAAGGCCTTTTCCGTAAGGTCGTCGCGGCCGAAATAGCCCAGCGCCAGCCCGTCGCCGCCGATGCACAACTCGCCCGCCGCGCCCGCCGGCAGCAGGCGCCCCGACGCGTCGAGCACGTGCAGCTCGGTGTTGGCGATGGGGCGGCCGATGCTGATGGGCGCACCCGGCGCAAGCCGCTTGACCGCCGACCACACGGTCGTCTCGGTCGGCCCGTACATGTTCCACAGCTCCGCGCCATGGGCCATCAGCCGCTCGGCGAGATCGGGCGGCATCGGCTCGCCACCGGCGAGCAGTTTCACCCCCTTCGGCGCGGCCAGCCCCGCCTCGAGCAGCAGCCCGAACAGCGTGGGCGTGCCCTGCAGAACGGTGGCGTGCCCCGCGTTCACCGGCTCGACCACGGGCGCGCCTGCCAGCACCTCGTCGCGCGTGGCGATCCGCACCCTGCCGCCGGCCAGCAGCGGACCGAAGAGCTCGAGCACCGAGATGTCGAAGCTCACCGTCGTCACGGCGAGCAGCCGGTCGCCCGGGCCCAGCCCCGGCTCCCGGATCATCGCGTGGAGGAAGTTGACCATCGCCCGGTGCGGGATCGCCACACCCTTGGGCGTGCCCGTCGAGCCGGAAGTGAAGATGATGTAGGCCGGCGCCCCGGGGTCGACCGGAGCGGGCGCGGGCCGGTCCCCGGGCGCGAGGCCATCGGCGCGTATCACCGGCACGCCCGCCTCGAAAGCGGTCTCGGCAGTGGCGAGCAACCCGTCGGCGCGCGCCGCCTCCACGACCTGCCGCCGCCGCGCCTCGGGCTGGGCCGGGTCGAGCGGAACATAGGCGTGCCCCGCCCTGAGGATGCCGAGCAGCCGCGCGGGCAAGTCCGCATCGCGCGGGACCGACACGGCGATTCGCGCCCCCGGCGCGGGCCAGCGCGCCTGCAGCCCGGCGGCGACCGCGTCGGCGGCGGCGTCGAGCTCGGCGAAGGTCAGGCTGCGCCGGGTATCCTCCACCGCCACCGCGTCGGGCGCGGCGGCGACCTGCGCCCGGAAGAGGTCGTCCGCCGTCCGGTCGGCGGGATAGGCGGCGCGGGTGGCGTTCTGCGTCTCGACCAGCGCGCGCTCCTCTTCCGGCGAGACCAGCGGCAGCGCGGCGGCGGGCCGCTCGGCCCCCTCGGCCAGCCCCGCGAGCGCCCGGGCGATGTGACCGATCCAGCGTCGCACGCTCGCCTCGGCGAACAGGTCGGCATTGTAGTCGACGTCGACGCGCAGCGCCTCGCCGTGCTCGACGAAGTTGAGCACGATGTCGAAGGTCACCGCCGCCTTCGCCCCGGGCCGCGCTTCGCCCCGCGCCGGCCCGAAGGCGAGCGGCCCCGGCGCGCGCTGGAAGTTCACCCGGATCGCGGTGAGCGGCGGGCGGTTCAGGTCGCGGGGCGGCTCGAGGTGCCGCAGGAGCGTGCCGAGCGTCACGCCGTCGCGCTCGGCCGCCGCCGCCAGGGTCCGGCCGACCGCCGCGAGGTGCGCGGCGACCGGCGCCTCGGGGTCGAGCGGCACGCGCACGGGCAGGAAGCTCATGCAGTGGCCCGCCACATCGGGCTCCGGCAGGCGCGCACGCGCGGCCATCGGCACGCCGATGATCATGTCGTTCGCGCCCGACAGGCGCGACAGCACGATCCGCGTCGCGGCGAAAAGCGTGGCGAAGGCGGTGCAGCCGTGGCCCGCCGCGGCCCGCCGCGCCGCGCGGTAGGTGGCGGCGGGGATCTCGACGCTCAGGCTCGCGCCTGCCTGCCCGCGGCCGGGCTGACGGGGAAAGTCGGCCGGCAGTTCCGGCAGCGGCGGCGGGTCGGCAAGGTGCTCGGCCCACCAGCGCAGGTCGTCCTCGGCCGGCGGCGCCTCGGAGGCGGCTCGGGCATGGGCGGCGAAGGATGGAGCGGGCGGCAGGTCGGCCGGGCGCCTCTCCACCCGCGCGGTGTAGAGCGTGGCGAGCTCCGACAGAAGCACCTCCTGCGCGCGCCCGTCCGAGGCGATGTGGTGCAGCGTCAGGATCAGCGCGTGTCGCGCCGCGCCCAGCAGGGCGAGCCGGGCGCGCAAGGGGGGCTCGGCCCCCAGCGCGAAGGGCCGGGCGGCGTCGGCGGCGACGAGCCGGTCGAGCCCCGGCTCCCCCTCGGCCGAAATGTCGTCGACCGGCAGGTCGGGCGCGTGCGGCGGCGCGATGTGAAAGTCATCGCCCGAGGGCGCCACCCGCAGGCGCAGCGCGTCATGCCGCGCCACCAGGTCGGCCAGAGCGGCGCCGAGCGCCTCGGCATCGAGCGGCCCGTCGAGCCGCACCACGATCGTTTCGTTGAGGGCACAGGCGGCGGCGTCTCCCAGTTGGTGAGCCATCCAGAGCTCCTTCTGTCCCTCGGTCAGGGGGATGGGGCCGGCGGGCGTGGCCATCGCCGGTCGCGTCGCGGTGTGGGCCGTGGCAGAGGGCGCCGGGGCAGAGCCGGCCGGCAAGGCCGCATCGAGGTGCCGGGCCAGCGCTGGCAGCGTGTTGCGCGCGCCAAGCAAGTCGGAAAGGCCCACGCGCACGCCCCAGCGCCGCGCGATCGAGGCCGAGAACTCCGCCAGCAGGAGCGAGTCGCAGCCGCCTTCGAGAAACGTGCTCTCCACCGCCTCGGGGTCGGGATCCTCGCCGGTGAGCTGCGTCAGCAGGCGCGCGAGGTCGCCCTCGAGCCGCGCGGCACGGTCGGCGCCGGCCGAGGGGCCGGATGCCGGGCGGGGGCACGGCTCCGCGGCCGCGCCGACGGCCTCGGGCGGATCGACCCAGTGGCGGCGGCGGCGAAATACGGTGCCGGGCAGCGACACGCGACGGGCGCGCGCCCCTGCGGCGGCCCAGTCGAGCGGCACGCCCCTCTGCCAGAGAGTAGCGCACGCGGAGGCCATGGCATCGACATCACTTATCGGCTGGGTGTGGTCCGGCAGTGACTGGGAAACCCCGCCATGGCCTCCGCGGCCGAGCGTGCCCGCGGCGAAGGCGGACAGCGCGGCGCCAGGCCCCACCTCCACCAACACCGGGGACGCCCCTTCGCACGCCGCCCGGAGGGCGCCGGCGAAATTCACGCAGGCGCGCGCCTGCCCGGCCCAGAAGGCCGGGTCGCGCGCCTCGTCGTCTGTCATCCACGCGCCCGTCACCGACGACGCGAGGGGCAGCCGGGGCGCATGCAGCGCCGTGCCGGCGATCTCGTCGCGAAGCGGCTCCACCACCGGGTCCATCATGGCGGAGTGGAAGGCGTGCGAGGTGTGCAGCCGCGTCGCTGGCAGCCCCACCGCCTCGAGCCGCGCCGCCAGCGCCGCGATGGCCTCCCTCGGGCCGGCCACCACCTGCGCGGAGGGCGCGTTGGTCGCGGCGAGGTCGATGCCCTCGCCGAGCAGGGGCGCCAGCGTGTCGAGCGGCGCGCGCACGGCGAGCATCGCGCCCGCCGGCTGCGCCTGCATGAGGGCGCCCCGCCGCGCGACGAGCCGCAGCCCCTCCTCGACTGACAGCACGCCGGCGAGTGCGGCGGCGGCGAACTCGCCCACCGAGTGCCCCACGAGCGCGGTCGGGGCGATGCCGCGCGCCTGCCACAGCCGGGCAAGGGCGATCTCGGTGAGGTAGAGCGCCGGCTGGGCGAGGCGGGTGGCGCGCAGTGCCCGTGCCGCTTCCGCCTCGGCCATGTCGCGGGCGAGGAGCGGGCCGCGGATGTCCTCGCCGATCAGGTCGGCGAGCGCCTCCGCTCCCCGGTCGATCGTTTCGCGGAAGACCGGCTCGGCCGCGTAGAGTCCCGCGCCCATTCCGGGATACTGCGCGCCCTGCCCCGGGAAGAGAAAGATCACGCCGGGCGCGGCCTCTGGCACAGGCCGCTCGGGAAGGCGGGCCGAGCGCAGCCGCGCGGCGGCTTCCCCGGCCGTGGCGGCGGCGATGGCGACGCGCCAGGGCTCGGCCGCACGCCCCGTCTGCAACGTCGCGGCGACGCGGGGCAGCGGCGGCGCATCGGGCCGCGCGAGACGGTCGGCCAGTGCGGCGGCGGCCTCGGCCAGCGCCTCGGGGCTGCGGGCCGACACGGGCAGGACCTGCGGGCCTTCCGCGGCGGCATCGGCGAGGGCGGGAGCCTCCTCGAGCACCACGTGGGCGTTTGTGCCGCCCACGCCGAAACTCGACACCCCGGCCCGGCGCGGCATGTCGCCCCTGCCCCATGGCACCGGCCGGTCGGGGATGCGGAAGGGCGTGTCGTCCAGGGCGATCTGAGGGTTCGGCGCGCGGAAATGGGCGACAGGCGGGATCTCTCCCCGCTCAAGCACCATCACGGTGCGGATGAGGCCGAGCACGCCTGCGGCGGCATCGGCATGGCCGACGTTGCCCTTCAGCGCGCCGAGCCACGTCTTGCCCGCGCCGCGATAGGCCGCCGCCAGCCCCGCGATCTCCACCGGGTCGCCGAGCGGCGTCGCCGTACCGTGCGCCTCGACGAAGCCCACGGTTTCCGGCGCCACGGCGGCATCGGCCAGCGCCCGCGCGATGGCCCCTGCCTGCCCCGCCACCGAGGGGGCGGTAAAGGCCGCCTTGTCGGCGCCGTCGTTGTTCACCCCAACGCCACGGATCACCGCGCGCACCGGGTCGCCGTCGCGCAGCGCGTCCGCCAGCCGCCGCAGCACCACGACGCCGGCGCCGTCACCGAAGACGGTGCCGTTGGCGTCGGCGTCGAACGGGCGGCAGGTGCCGTCGGGGCTGGCCATGCCCCCCTCGTGCGCGCGGTGTCCGCGCGTCTGCGGAAACGTGATCGAGACGCCGCCCGCGAGCGCGGTGTCGGCCTGGCCGGCGCGCAGGCAGGCGACCGCCTGCGCCACCGCGACGAGCGAGGTCGAGCAGGCCGTGCCAACCGACATGGCGGGGCCGGTCAGGTTCAGCCGGTGGGCCACACGGGTGGCGAGGGCGTCGGTCGAGTTGCCCTGCAGGACGGCATAATCGCCCGTCGGGTAGCCGGCCGCGTAGGCGACGAGGGCCGACCGGTCGGGCATCAGGTTGTGCAGCAGGTAGCTCGAGGGGGTGGTGCCGGCGAAGACGGCGGTCGGCCCGCGCTCGGAAGCGATGCCCGCGTCGTCGAGCGCGTGGCGGCACAACTCCAGAAAGACGCGGGCCTGCGGGTCCATCAGGTCGGCCTCGCGCGGGCGGATGCCGAAATGGGTGGCGTCGAAGAGGTCGGCGCCCGGCAGGATCGGCCGCGCCTGCGGGGCATCGCCGCCGCCCTCGGGGTCTTCGCGGACGGGGGTGGCGAGGCTTCGTCCGGCGCGCATCGCCTCCCACAGGGCGTCGAGCGCAGCCGGGCCGTCGGCCTCGATGCCCGGCAGGCGGGCGGCCATGCCCACGATGGCGATGGCGCCGTCCGCACCCGCGCCCGCCGGACACGCCTCGCCCCGGGCCTCGCCCCGGGCCTCGCCTTCGGCCCCGCCCGGCACCTCGCCCGGCGCGGCGGCGGGCGCGGGTGCGGCGCGGCCGGTGCCTCCCCCGCCCGGCGTGTCGAGCCGGGCGACGAGCGCGCCGAAGCGGGACGCGGCGAAGAGCTCGGCCACGGGCAGACGCAGGCCCAGCGCCGCCTCGATCCGCCGGTGCGCCTCGATCAGCAGCAGCGAGTTGCCGCCGAGCTCGAAGAACGTGGCGTCGTCGGGCGGGGTGCCGCAGCCGAGCAGCGCGTCCCACACCTGCGCCAGCACGGCGCGGGTGCCGGTCGCCGTCCGGCCTGCCCCGCCCGCCGTGTCGGCCCCGCCCGCCGTGTCGGCCCCGTCCGCCGTGTCGGCCCCGCCCGCCGTGTCGGCCCCGCCCGGCGCCAGGGCGTCGGCGAGCGATGCCGCAAGGGCGTGCCGGTCGATCTTGCCCGCCGGGGTCAGCGGCATCGCCTCGACCAGGGCAATCCGCCCCGGCAGGAGGGCCGCGCCGACCACGCGCGCCGCCGCGTGCCGCACCCGATCCGCAAGGCCCTGCCGTTCGGCGCCCGGCTCGGGGGCGATGGCGGCGGCGAGGCGCGCCCCGCCCGGCCCCTCGACCGACCATACCGCCGCGGCGGCGACGCCGGGCGCGCCGGCGAGCGCCGCCTCGATCCCGTCGAGCTCGACCCGCCGGCCGCCCACCTTGGCCTGCCGATCGGCCCGCCCGAGGAAGTCGAGCGCCCCGTCGGACCGCTGCCGCCCCCGGTCGCCGGTGCGATAGACCGTGCCCGACCGGCCCGGCCGCGGATCGGGCACGAAGGCGGCCGCCGTGGCCGCGGGCTGCCCGTGGTAGCCCAGTGCAAGGCCGGCGCCCGCCAGCACGATCTCGCCCTCGGCGCCCGCGTCGGCCGGCAGGGGCGTGCCGTCCGGGGCGAGCAGAAACGCCTCGTAGCCCTCGTAGGGCGTGCCCAGGGGGATCTCGTCCGCCGCCGCAACCTCTGCCGTGACCCGCTGGCGCAGGGCGCCCACCGTCGCCTCGGTCGGCCCGTAGGAGTTCCACAGCTCGATCTCCGGCCAGCGGGCGAGCAGCCGCGCGGCATGGCCGGGCGACATCCGCTCGCCCCCGGCGACGTTCAGGCGCACGCTCTCGAAGGCATCGAGGTCGTGGTCGATCACCATGTGGTGCAACGCGGCATACCACAGGATCGCCGTCACCCGGTGGCGCCGCATCGCCGCCGCCACCGAGGCCGGCGTCGGCACCGCCTCTTCCAGCACGGCGACGGAGGCGCCCGACAGCAGGCCCGCCCAGATGTCGAAGAGCGCGCCGTCGGCGGCGGGCGTGGTCAGGTGCAGCACCCGGTCCGACGGCCCGAGCCCGAACCAGCGCTGCCCGGCATGCGCCGCGACCGCGCGGCGCGGAATGACCACGCCCTTCGGGCGGCCCGTCGTGCCCGACGTGTAGAGCAGGCAGGCCGGCGCCGCGCCCCCCGGCTCGTCGGGCAGAGTGGCGGGTCGGCGGGCACGGCGCGCCTCGGCGATCGGCAGCCGGGCGATGCCGGCGGGCAGGTCTGCCGCCGGGCCCGGCCCGCTGCCCATGAGGCACAGTCCGATGCCCGCATCGCTGGCGAGCGTGCCGACCTGGCCGGCCGCGTGCCGTGGATCGAGCGGCACGTAGCCCGCCCCGGCCGCGAGGCAGCCGGCCATCGCCACCAAGGCCTCGACCGAGCGCCCCGCGCAGACGCCCACGAGGTCTCCGGGCGCGACACCGGCCGCGACGAGACGGCCGGCCACGGCCGCTGCCTCGGCGACGAAATCCGCGCGGCACATCTCCTGCCCGGGAAGGGAACCGGCCAGAAGGGCCGGCGCCTCCGGCCCTGTCTCGGCCAGCCGCGACAGGCCGGCGAAGAGCGCGGCGCCGGTGCCGTCAGACCGGCCGTCGCCCGACTCGATCGGGAATAGCGGTATCCCGCCACTGGGGGCCATCGCCAACCTCGCACCCTTGCGAACCGACGCGCCGGACCCGCCGTCCGGCCGCACGGACGCATCGTCCACAGCCCGGTGCGCCCCCACGCCACCGGACAGGCCGGGAGCTAGGCAAGCACCCGCCCCGCTGTCAACGCAGCGCCGCAGACACCTGCCACCCAACGCGAGAAATGCGCCCCAATTATCTGAAAATATTTACTCTTTCCTCGAGAAACACCTCGTTGCCCAGATGGCGACGATGGCCTCCGCATGGCGGCATTGTGGCCAGACCGGGGCGCGCGGACACGCGAGGCGCCGGAGCGCCACGCCCGGCGCGGGCGCGCGGCCGTCTCCCGAATGGCAACAGACTGGTTCGCTGCTGGGGGGGACGAAACGTGGCGCATTTGTGTCAAACTGGTGGCGGGTGTGGTTCGCCGTGGCGAATCGAGGACTGGCCGGGGCTCCGGTCAGCTGTGGTGAAAGATGAGCGTGCAAAGCAACTCGCGCGACCGCTTCGGCGGACCGATCGGCTACGGCCAGAACGGCGCGGCGCTCTTGAGGGCCGGCGTTCAGACCGACGTCCTCCGCGCGGCACAGACCGGCGCCGACGGGCGCCGCATCGACGCGAAGCGGCTGTTCGACATTGCCTTTTCGCTGGCCGCCCTGCTCTTTCTCGCCCCGATCCTGCTGTTGATCGCGGGGATGCTCCTCTGGCGCGAGGGCGGCCCCGTGTTCTTCGCCCACGAGAGGATCGGGCGCGGCGGGCGCCGCTTCCGCTGCCTGAAGTTCCGCACCATGGTGCCCGACGCGGAGGCACGGCTCGCCGCGATCCTCGCGGTCGACCCCGCGGCGCGGGCCGAGTGGGAGGCGACGCGCAAGCTGACCAACGACCCGCGCATCTCGTGCCTCGGCGACATCCTGCGCCGCACCAGCCTCGACGAGTTGCCGCAATTCATCAACGTGTTGCGCGGCGACATGTCGGTGGTCGGCCCGAGGCCCGTCATCGCCGAGGAACTGCCGCTCTACCGCGAGCACTCCGCCGACTACCTGTCGGTGCGCCCTGGCGTGACCGGCCTGTGGCAGGTGAGCGGCCGCAGCGACACGACCTTCGACGAGCGCGTGGCCCTTGACGCCCGTTACGTGCGCGAGCGCACGCTGGCGGGCGACGTGGTGATCGTGGTCCGCACGCTGGGGGTGCTCCTCAGCCAGAAAGGCGCTCGCTGAGGGGGCGGTCGCGGCGCGATCAGCAGGGAGTGGCGGGCCGCGCCAGGCGCTTCATGCGGCGAGCACGATGAGGGCCGCCCAGAACAGCAGGCAGGCGCCGCAGACGATCCGCCACGCCCAACGGCGCGACGGAACGGCCCAGTCCGGGCACCTTTCGGTCATGTTCCGACCCTCTCTGGCAGGCATTCTGCCCTCCGCGACCCGGCCGCGCTCGCCCCGCGCGACGAAGCTGGGGGAGAAACGTGGCAGGATCATGGCCACAAGTCACGACGGGAGACCCCGATGGACTTTTCGGCGCCATCACGGCGGCCCGAGCCCGACCTCTCGGGCGACCCTCGACATGACGGAGGCGCGCACCCGGCCCGCCGCCCCGGCGCAGCCGCACCGCGTTCGGGTGGCGCGGCCGGCCCGCTGCTGACCGGCCGGCTCGCGGTCGGCATCGCGACGACCGGGCGCGCGCCGGTGCTCACGCCCACGCTGCGCGCCCTCGCCGCGCAGAGCCGGCGCCCCGACCTCGTGCTGATCTCGGCCGTCACTCCCGACGACGTCGCGCCCGGCGCGACCGATGACCTGCCCTTCGAGACCCGGCTGCTGACCGGGCCGAAAGGATCATGCCCGCAGCGCAACACCATACTCGACGCGCTGTCCGAAGAGGATGTCGTGCTGTTCATCGACGACGACTTCCTGATGGCGCCCGGCTGGCTCGCCGGGCTCGAGGCGCTCATGGCGCGCGCGCCCGACATCGTGCTGGTCACCGGGCGAGTCGTGGCCGACGGGGTGACCGGGCCGGGCCTGTCGCACGACGAGGCCGCCGCCGCCCTCGCCGCAGCCTCGCCCGGCGCCGGCGAGGTGCGGCCCGCCTATTCGGGCTACGGCTGCAACTTCGCCCTGCGCATGGCGCCGGTGCGCGCCCATGACGTGCGCTTCGACGAGGCGCTGCCGCTCTACGGGTGGCTGGAAGACATCGACTTCTCGCGCCAGCTCGCGCCGCACGGGCGCCTCGTGCGGCACGAAGGGCTCGTCGGCGTCCATCTCGGAACCAAGATGGCGCGCTCGCCGGGGCTGCGCCTCGGCTACAGCCAGGTGGCCAACCCCGTCTACCTCGTGCGCAAGGGCACCATGACCCGCCGCCACGCGGCCGACATGATGGGCCGGAACCTCGCCTCGAACCTCTGGTACACGCCACGCCCCCGCCCCTGGGCCGACAGCCGCGGGCGCCTGCGTGGCAATCTGCTCGCCCTGTGGGACTGGGCGCGCGGCCGGCTCGACCCCGGCCGCGTGCGCGACATCTGACGAGATCGGCCCGGCGCCTGACCGAAGCGGCCCGGACCTGAGACGGCCCGGTCACGGATGCGCGCTGCGTCGCTGCATCGCGGCACGGCGAGGGAGCCGCGATTGACCCAAGGCGCGTAACGGGTTAGAGCGCGCGCGGGAGTAGGCGATCCGCGCCACTCCGTGACGCCGGGGCGTCCGAACATCGCGTCCCGATCCGCCCCGCGGCCGCAGCCAGAGCGCCGGCCGCCCGACCGGGACAGACATGACCAAGTTTTCCGATCTCAAGCTCGACCCCAAGGTGCTCAAGGCCGTCGAGGAAGCCGGCTACGAAACCCCCACGCCGATCCAGGAGGGCGCGATCCCGCCAGCCCTCGAGGGCCGCGACGTGCTGGGCATCGCGCAGACGGGCACGGGCAAGACCGCCTCTTTCACCCTGCCGATGATCACGCTGCTCAAGCGCGGCCGCGCACGGGCGATGATGCCCCGGTCGCTGGTGCTCTGCCCCACGCGCGAACTGGCCGCGCAGGTGGCCGAGAACTTCGACACCTACGCCAGGCACACCAAGCTTACCAAGGCGCTGCTTATCGGCGGCGTCAGCTTCGGAGAGCAGGACAAGCTGATCGGCCGGGGCGTCGACGTGCTGATCGCCACGCCGGGGCGCCTGCTCGACCATTTCGAGCGGGGCAAGCTGATCCTTGCCGATGTCAAGGTGATGGTGGTCGACGAGGCCGACCGGATGCTCGACATGGGCTTCATCCCCGACATCGAGCGCATCTTCGGCCTGACCAACCCGCTGGTGCGGCAGACGCTGTTCTTCTCGGCCACGATGCCGCCCGAGATCGAGCGGCTGACCAGGACCTTCCTGACCAATCCCGCGCGCGTCGAGGTGGCCCGTCAGGCCACCGCGTCGGAGACGATCACGCAGGGCGTGGTGCAGTTCAAGCCGAGCCGGAAGGATCGCGCGGCCAGCGAGAAGCGCGGCGTGCTGCGCGACCTGATCGCGGCCGAGGGCAACGACCTGCGCAACGCCATCATCTTCTGCAACCGCAAGGTCGACGTCGACGTGGTGGCCAAGTCGCTCAAGAAGCACGGGCTCGACGCCGCCGCGATCCACGGCGATCTCGACCAGTCGCAGCGCACCCGCACGCTCGACGCCTTCCGCGACGGGACGCTCAAGTTCCTCGTCGCCTCCGACGTGGCGGCGCGCGGCCTCGACATCCCCAACGTGAGTCATGTCTTCAACTTCGACGTGCCGGGCCATGCCGAGGATTACGTGCACCGGATCGGCCGCACGGGCCGTGCGGGCCGCGAGGGCCGCGCCTTTACCATCGCGACGACGCCGGGCGACGACAAGGCGCTTGATGCCATCGAGCAGATGATCGGGCGCGACGTGCCGCGCGTCGATCGCCCCGGCCGCGCCGACGGGGTGAAGCCGGCCCCGCCCGAGGCGGATGTCGACGCGCCCGAGGGCAAGGCCGAGGCGCGGCCTGCCCGCTCCCGCCGCAGCCGCTCGCGCAAGAAGGCCGACGCGGCCGCGCCGGCGGCCGCGCCGGCCGAAGAGGCTACTGCCGCTGCGGTGGAAGGTGCCCCGGCTGCAGAGAGCGCGACGGTCGAAGCGGACCGGGCCGAACCGGAACCTTCCGAAGCGGAACGGGCCGAGCCGCCGCGCCCCCAGTCGCCCGCGTCGGGCGGGCGCCGGTCGTCGTCGCGCGGGGGCCGCGGCCGCCGCTCGGACGACGAGCCCGTCGTCGGCATGGGCGACCACGTGCCCGACTTCCTGCTGCGCTCCTTCGCCTGAGCCGCGGCCGGCGCCACGCGGGCCGTGGAGTCAGACGAAGCCCCAGGCGGCGGCGTCGGCGAGCAGCGTGCCCGGCGCGCCGACAAGCTCGGCCTCGGGCTGAATGTCGGCGAGCCCCCCGCTCAGCACCACGACCTCCTCGATGTCGAAGGCCCTTATGCCCTGCGCCGACAGGTCGTAGGCACCCCGGGCCGTAGCTGCAGGATCGAGCGCCGCGAGAGCGGCCTCGAGATCGGCAGCGCCCGCTGCGTCGGAGACGAGATACAGCGTGTCGCTCCCCCGCCCGCCGTAGAAGACGTCGTGCGATCCGTCGGCGCCGCCGGTCAGGCGCGGATCGATCCACAGCATCACGTCGTCGCCCCCGTGGCCGGCCATGACATCGCTGCCCCGCCCGCCGATCAGCAGGTCGTCGCCGGAATTGCCGATCAGCAGGTCGTCGCCGTCGCCGCCTGCCAGCAGGTCGTCGCCGCGCCCGCCGCGCAGGTCGTCGTCGCCGGATCCGCCCGCCACGATGTCGTCGCCCCCCTGCCCGTAGAGCTTGTCGTCGCCGCGTCCCCCCAGCGCGATATCCTCGCCGCGGCTCAGGAAGATCCTGTCGTCACCGCCTCCCGCCAGCACGAGGTCGTCGCCGGAGCCGGAGAAGCGCACGCTGTCGCCGTCGTCGAGAAACAGCGTGTCCTTCGTCAGCGAGGCGGCTCCGAACGCGCCGAGGATGGAATGCACCGTTGCCGTCGGGTGCACCTCGTCGAAGAACACGACCTGGCGCACCGGCAGGTCCGAGACCTCGGGGTTGACCGCGAAGGACAATGGCGGAACCGCGCCGAGATCGACATTCGGAGTGCCGGAGCCGAGATAGTAGGGCCCCTTGGCGAGGAAGCCGAAGGTGCCGGGATCGGCCGCAATCTCTTCGAGGATCAGGTCGGAACGGACGATCTCGACCTCGGCCGCGCCGGTCAGCTCGAGCTCGCCCCCCAAGAGGCGCAACCCGGCATTGTACGTGTCGACAAGGCCGTCGGCGAGCGCGAGCGCGCCGGGGTCGGTACCGTCGGGCGCGGGAAAGACGCCGAGCGAGGGCAGCAGGTAGAGCGCCACCTGGTCGATGAGTGGCGAGGCCGCGATATCGCGCACCGCCCCGCGCGTGGCGCCGGCAAGGTCGACGAGGAAGCCGGGCGCGTCGAGCAGAGCACCCAGGGGGTTGGCCAGGATATCGTCGGCGAACCGGGCAAAGTCGTTCAGCCCGATGAAGACGGTCGCGAGCACCGTGTCGCCCGGGGCCGCGAGCGGGGCCTGCGCACCGGGAAAGGGCGGCTCGCCGCCGAGAAACCGCGCGGCCTGCCCGCCAAGGTCGATCCCGTAGGACAACAGCGCATCTCGCTCCGCGGCCCCCAGCCCCGGATCGATCAGCGCCGCCGCCTGGCCCACCGTGTCGGCCGCGGTCCGCTCTCCCACGGCACGCGCCGCCCCCACGGCGTAGCCGTCGAGGCCCGCGCCGAACTCGGCCGCGAGGCGCTGGGTATGCACCGGCCCGTCGGAGAAGACACCGGCATAGCCCGGTGTCGACAGCAGCGCGCCCGGCACCGGGATCGCCAGCGGATCGACGAAAAGCGCGCTCGTCAGCCCGAAGACGGCCCCCGAATCGCTGAGGCTGTCGCCGAAGGTGACGATGGTATCGGGAGTCCGGCTGAGCATGGCGCGACCTTTCTGAGGGCGGGGAACGACGAGTGCCCCGACCCTAGCGCCGTTTCCGTCGCGCCGGAACCGTTACGTCAGCCCAGCCGCGAGATGACCACCGTCACCTCGGGCTTGCGCCCGATCTCCTCGACGCAGACCTGCCGCATGATGCGCCGCAGCATGTCCTCGAGCTTGTCGTCGTCGGCCAGCACCGCCTGCTCGGCCGCCGACAGGGCGCGCGACGCCTCGGCCTCGATCACCTCGACCAGCGGCGCGCGCGAGCGGCCCGCTTCGGGCAGGCCCATCGTCTCGGCCCAGGGCTCGCCGAGCGGCGCGTCGGATTCGTCGAGGATGAGATTCAGCATCGCGTGCCCGTTCAGCGCCATGCGGATGCGGTCGCGCACCACCCCGTCGAGCGCGCCGATCTTCACCGAACCGTCGAGATAGGTCCGGCCCGCCTCGACGTGCTCGGCCACCACGGGCCTCTCGCCCGTCAGGTCGAGCATCGTGCCGTTGGTGGCGATCGCCGCGGGGATGCCGCGCGCCTCGGCCGCCTTGGCATGCGCCCGCAACATCCGGTGCTCGCCGTGCATCGGAACGACCATTTCGGGGCGCATCAGCTCGTGCAGCATCTCGAGATCCGGCCGGTTGGCGTGGCCCGAGACGTGGTAATCGGACATCGAGTCGTCCACCACGTCGACGCCCTTCGCCGAGAGCTGGTTGACGATCTCGAGCACCCCGCGCTCGTTGCCGGGGATCGTCTTGGACGAGAAGAGAAAGAGGTCGCCCTCCTTCATTTCCAGCCCGAGATACTTGCCGCGGGCGAGCTGGGCCGAGGCGGCACGCCGCTCGCCCTGGCTGCCGGTGACGATCAGCATCAGGTTCTCGCGGGGGATCTGCGTCGCCTCCTCGGCAGGCACGGTGGCGGGAAAGGCGTCGACGACGCCCGTCTCCTTGGCCACCTGCACCATCCGCTGCATCGCACGCCCCAGAAGGCAGACGGAACGGCCTGCGGCGAGGCCCGCCTCGGCGAGCGTCTTTACCCGTGCGACGTTGGAGGCAAAGGTGGTGGCCACCACCATGCCGGTCGTGTGGCCCTCGACCAGTTCGGCAATCTTCGGGCCCACCGTGCTCTCCGAGCGGCCGGGATGGGCGACCCCGATATTGGTGGAGTCGCAGGTCAGCACCTTGACGCCGGCTGCGGCGATCTTGCCCCACAGCTCGGGGTCGAAGGGCTCGCCCACCACGGGCGAGCCGTCGAGCTTGAAGTCGCCGGTGTGCACGATGCGGCCCGCCGGGGTGTCGAGCACCACCGCGGAACTCTCGGGGATCGAGTGCGACACCGGCACGAACGCGATGCGAAAGGGCCCTGCCTGCCGCTCCTCGGGCCAGGGGTGGGCCACGTGCAGGTCGTGGATCGGCTGACCCTGCTCCTCCATCTTGCGCAGCGCCAGCGCGGCAGTGAAGCGGCGAGCGTAGATCGGCGCCTCGAGTTGCCCCCAGAAATGGGCGAGCGCGCCGATATGGTCCTCGTGGCCATGGGTGATGACGATCGCCTCGAGCCTGTCCTTCCGCTCGATCAGCCACGACATGTCGGGAAAGATCAGGTCGACCCCCGGCGTCGTGTCCATGTTGGGAAAGGTCACGCCCAGATCCACGAGCACCAGACGCTCCCGGTCGGGGGGGCCGTAGCCGTAGACGTAAGCGTTCATGCCGACTTCCCCTGCCCCGCCGAGGGGCAGGTAGATCAGGCGCGCGGTGTCATCATTCATTCAGGGCTGCCAATCGTCTTGTTGTAGGCGTGGATGACGGTCAGGCCGTGCATCGTGAGATCGTCCTCGAAGGCGTCGAACAGCGTATCGCCCTGCTGGAACAGCGGCGCAAGGCCCCCGGTCGCGATCACCTTCATGGGCGCGCCGTATTCGGCGCGGATGCGTCCGCAGATGCCGCCGATCAGGCCGACATAGCCCCAGAAGACGCCCGATGTCATGCAGTCGACCGTGTTGGTGCCGATCACGTGCGACGGCTTGGTGACGTCGACGTGGGGCAGTGCGGCCGCGGCCGCGTGCAGCGCCTCGAGGCTCAGGTTCACCCCCGGCGCGATCACGCCCCCCACATAGGCGCCGTCGACGGCCACCACGTCGAACGTGGTGGCGGTGCCGAAATCGACCACGATCAGGTCGCCCCCGTGGCGGTCGAAGGCGCCGGCGGCGTTCACCAGCCGGTCGGGGCCGACCTGCGTGCCCGGGTCGACCCGCGGATCGGCCGGCAGGCGGCAGCCGGGCTTGCCCACCACCATCGGCCGCGTGCCGAAATAGCGGTCGGCAAAGACCCGCAGGTTGAACACCACGCGCGGCACGGTCGACGAGACGATCACCTCGTCGATCCCGAGGCCCTCCGGCCCGTTCAGGCCGTGATGCTCGAGCAGCGTGCGGAACCAGACGAAGTACTCGTCGGCCGTGCGCTGGTGGACGGTGGCGCAGCGCAACGTCACCAGGAAGCGGGTGCCGTCCCAGACGGAAAAGACGGTATTGGTATTGCCGCAATCGATGCAGAGCAGCATGGCGCGCGCCTCCCTTCGCGTGGCGACCCTTCGAGCGGCGCCCTAGAGGAACACCTCGGCCGCCGCGATCGCCTCTCGCCCCTCGCCCGTCGCCAGCACGAGGTGGCCGGCCTCGTCGACCGTCTCGAACACGCCCGAAAGCTCTCTCTGGCCGGTGCGGGCGCGGATCGGCTCTCCCAGACGGGCGGCGCGGGCGAGCCACGCCTCGCGCACCGGCGCGAAGCCCTCCTCGACCAGCCGCCCCTCCCAGACGGCGAAGGCGGGGGCGAGCGCGTCGAGGAAGGCGGCGGGCGACACCTCGACCCCCAACTCGCCCGAGAGCGACACGGGCGTCAGAGCGCCCGCGGGCAGGTCGGCCGCGTCGGGTGCGGCGGCGAGGTTGACGCCCACGCCAACGAGGAGCGCGCCGCCCGGCGCCGTCTCGAGAAGGATGCCCGCGACCTTGCCGCCGTCCAGCAGAACGTCGTTGGGCCATTTCAGCGCGAACGGGGCACGCTCGCCCGTCAGCGCCACGAAGGTGTCGTAGAGCGCGAGCGCGGCGACGAAGCTGCGCAGGGCCACCTGCGCGGGGCCGCCCCCCGGGCCGGTATCGGGCCAGAGAACGAGCGTCGCCGCGAAGTTGCCCGGCGGCATCGCCCAGGGGCGGCCCTGCCGGCCGCGCGCGGCCGTCTGCTCGGCTGCCATGATCCAGGTCGTGCCGGTCAGCTCGGGGGCGCGGCGCGCGGCTTCGGCCATCGTGCTGTCGACGCGGGGCAGGACGATCCGCCCCGTGCCCGCGGGCCAGCCGGCCCCGGCCGCGCCGCCGCCGTCAGTCGACAAGCGCCGCCGCCGCGACCGCCGCGGCCCCGTCCACGCCGAAGAGGTTGACGACGCCGAGCACCATCACGGCGGCCGAGGCCATCAGGAACCCCCACTGCACTGCGCCCATCCGGCCGTCGATCCGGTCGGCGTCGGGCGAGCCGAAATACATCAGGTAGACGATGCGCAGGTAGTAGTAGGCATTGATCACCGCTGCGAGCACGCCCGCCACGGCGAGCCAGGCGAGCCCCGCCTCGACCGCCGCCGTCAGCACCGCGAACTTGGCGAAAAAGCCCACGAGCGGCGGCACGCCCGCCATGGAGAACAGCAGGACGAGCAGCGCGAAGGCCTTCCCCGGCTCGCGCTCGGACAGCATGTTGAGCGTGTCGATCCGGGTGATCGCCCGCCCTTCGCGGCTCATCGAGAGGATGAAGGCGAAGGTGCCGATGTTCATCGCGATGTAGATCGCCATGTAGAGCAGCATCGCCTCGACCCCGGCGGCGGTGCCGGCCGCCAGCCCGATCAGCGCGTAGCCCATGTGGGCGATCGACGAATAGGCCATCAGCCGCTTGATGTCGCGCTGCCCGATGGCGGCGACGCCCCCGACGAACACCGACGCGACCGCGAGGAACGCCACGATCTGCTGCCAGTCGCCCACCGCCTGCCCGAAGGCGTCGTGCAGCACGCGGGCGAGCATGGCCATGGCCGCCATCTTGGGCGCGGTGGCGAAGAAGGCGGTGACGGGCGTGGGCGAGCCCTCGTAGACGTCGGGTGTCCACATGTGGAAGGGCGCGGCCGACACCTTGAAGGCGATGCCGGCGGCCATGAACGACAGGCCGATCACGAGGCCCAGCCCGATCTCGCCGTCGGTCGCCGCGGTGACGATGCCGGCGAACTCGGTCGTGCCCGAGTAGCCGTAGACCAGCGACGCGCCGTAGAGCAGCATGCCCGACGACAGCGAGCCGAGCACATAGTATTTCAGCCCCGCCTCGGTCGAGCGCACGTTGTCGCGCCGGATCGAGGCCACGACGTAGAGCGCGAGAGATTGCAGCTCGAGCCCCAGATAGAGCGCGATCAGGTCGCCGGCCGAGACCATTACCATCATGCCGGTCACGGCCAGCGTGATCAGTACCGGGTATTCGAAGCGCAACAGGTCGCGGCGGACCATGTAGCTCTCCGACAGCAGCAGCACCGCCGCCGCCGACAGGAGGCACACGATCTTGGCGAAGCGGGCGAAGCCGTCGTCGACGAACATGCCGCCGAAGGCCTCGCGCGTGCCGCCGGGCGACAGCCCGATCCAGATCGCCACGGCGACGAAGACCGCCGCGGTCGTCCACAGGACCATCGAGGCCATCCGGTCCTTCCCCGTCCAGACGGCGAAGAGCAGCGCCGACATGGCGTAGACGGCCAGGAAGATCTCGGGAAGCAGGATGGCGAGGTCGGCGCCCATGTCACTCTCCCATGGCGAGGCGGATGTCTCCGGCCTCGAGCAGTGCGGTCTCGTATTCGCCCACGAGCGCGGTGACGCTGGGGCCGATGATGTCGGTGGCGAGGCTCGGATAGACGCCGAGCAGCAGGGTCATCACCACGAGCGGCGCGAAGATCGCCCGCTCGCGCGCGGTCGTGCCCTTGATCGACTTGAGGCTCTCCTTGATGAGATCCCCCAGCACGACGCGGCGGTAGAGCCAGAGCGCATAGCCCGCCGACAGGATCACCCCCGTCGCCGCGACGAAGGCGACCCAGGTGTTGACCTGGAATACGCCGACGATGGCCAGGAACTCGCCCACGAAACCCGACGTGCCCGGCAGGCCCACGTTGGCCATGGTGAACAGCAGGAAGATCGCCGCATAGACCGGCATCCGCACCAGGAGACCCCCGTAGGCGTCGATCTCGCGGGTGTGCATCCGGTCGTAGATCACGCCGACGATCAGGAAGAGCGCGCCCGAGACGAAGCCGTGGCTGATCATCTGGAAGATCGCGCCGTCGATCCCCTGCTGGTTGGCCGCGAAGATGCCCATCGTGACGTAGCCCATGTGGGCGACCGACGAGTAGGCGATGAGCTTCTTCATGTCCTCCTGCGCCAGCGCCACCAGAGAGGTATAGACGATGGCGACGGCCGACAGCCACAGCACCAGCGGCGCGAGCAGGTCGGAGGCCACGGGGAACATCGGCAGGCTGAAGCGCAGGAAGCCGTATCCCCCCATCTTGAGCAGGATCGCCGCGAGCACCACCGAGCCCGCCGTGGGCGCCTGCACGTGCGCGTCGGGCAGCCATGTGTGGACGGGCCACATCGGCATCTTCACCGCGAAGGAGGCGAAGAAGGCCAGCCACATGAGCGTCTGCATGCCCCCCAGCACCTGGATGCCGAGCACGCTCACGGTCTCGGTGCCGAAGTTGTGGTCGAGCAGCGCCACGATGTCGGTCGTGCCCGCGTCGACGTACATGGCGATCATCGCCACCAGCATCAGCAGCGAGCCGAGGAAGGTGTAGAGGAAGAACTTGAATGCCGCGTAGATGCGGTTCTTGCCGCCCCAGATGCCGATGATGAGGAACATCGGGATCAGGCCGCCCTCGAAGAACAGGTAGAACAGCACGAGGTCGAGCGCGACGAAGACGCCGAGCATCAGCGTCTCGAGCAGCAGGAACGCCACCATGTATTCCTTGACGCGGTGGGTGACGTCCCACGCGCTGGCGATCACCAGCGGCATCAGGAAGGTCGTCAGCATCACGAACAGGATCGAGATGCCGTCGACGCCCACCTTGTAGGTCAGGCCCAGCAGCCACTCGCGCTCTTCCACGAACTGGAAGCCCGTGTCGCCCGGGTCGAAGCCCCACAGCAGGAACAGCGAGATCACGAAGGTGGCCGAGGTGGCGATCAGTGCGAGCCACTTGGCGTTCTTCCGTGCCGCCTCGTCCTCGCCGCGCAGGAACAGCGCGAGGATCGCCGCGGCGATGGTCGGCAGGAAGACGATGATCGAGATCAGGTTGTCCATGGCTCAGCCCCCCCGGATCATCAGCCAGCTGACGATAACCACGATCCCCAGCACCATCGCGAAGGCGTAGTGGAACAGGTAGCCCGACTGCGCCCGCCCCGCGAGCCGCGAGAAGAAGGGCACGACCCCCAGCGCCAGCCCGTTGATCGCGCCGTCGATGATCGAGCCGTCGCCACGCTTCCACAGCACGCCCGCCGCGCCGCGGGCGGGCCGGACGATGACCGCGTCGTAGATCTCGTCGAAGTACCACTTGTTGAGCAGGAAGGCGTAGAGGTGGCGCTGGTTGCGCGCGAGTTGCGCCGGCCATTCGGGGCGGCGGATATACATCTGGTAGGCTAGCCCGAGGCCGAGCAGCATGGCGAGGAACGGACTCGCCTTGACCCATTTCGGCACCTCGTGGGCATCCTCCAGCACCGTGTTGTCGGGCGCCATGTAGAGCGCGCCCTCGCCCGGCTGGCCGACGAAGGCGTAATGGTGCTCGCCCGCGGCCGCGCCCTCCTCGCCGTGATCGTCGCCCTCGGCCTGCGGCTCCTCGTAGGGCACCCCGTAGAAGCGGGCGACGTCGTCGACATGGCCGAAGAACGGCTTGAAGAAGACCATGCCGGCCAGCACCGAGCCCACCGCCAGCACGCCGAGCGGCACCAGCATCGAGTTGGGGCTTTCATGGGCGTGCTCGTGGGTGTGCCGGTCGCCGCGCGGCTCGCCGTAGAAGGTGAGGAACATCAGCCGCCACGAGTAGAAGCTCGTGAGCGCCGCCGCGATCACCAACGCCCAGAAGCCGAACTCGCCCACCCCGCCCGCGGCGAACGCGCTCTCCACGATCGCGTCCTTGGAGGCGAAGCCGGCAAAGCCGATCGGCAGGCCCACGAGATCGTAGCTGAGCGGGATGCCGACGCCGGTGATGGCCAGCGTGCCCAGCATCATCGCCCAGAAGGTCCTGGGCATCTTGTGGCGGAGGCCGCCGTAGTTGCGCATGTCCTGCTCGTGGTGCATCCCGTGGATCACCGAGCCCGCGCCGAGAAACAGCATCGCCTTGAAGAAGGCGTGCGTCAGCAGGTGGAACATGGCGGCGGAGTACATTCCCACGCCCGCGGCCACGAACATGTAGCCCAGCTGCGAACAGGTGGAGTAGGCGATCACCCGCTTGATGTCGTTCTGCACGAGGCCCACCGTGGCGGCGAAGAAGGCCGTCACCGCGCCGATCACCACGATGAAGGTCGCGGCCGCATCGGCGAACTCGATGATCGGCGACATCCGGCAGACGAGGAAGACACCCGCCGTCACCATCGTCGCGGCGTGGATCAGCGCCGAGACGGGCGTCGGGCCCTCCATCGCGTCGGGAAGCCAGGTGTGCAGGAAGAGCTGGGCCGACTTGCCCATCGCGCCGATGAACAGCAGCACCGCGACCACCTCGATGGCGGCCCACTCGCGCCACAGGAAGGTCATTTGCGTCTCGGCGATCTCGGGCGCGGCCGCGAAGATGTCGGACAGGTTGACGCTGTCGACCAGGAAGAACAGCGCGCCGATGCCCAGCAGGAAGCCGAAATCGCCCACCCGGTTGACGATGAACGCCTTCATCGCCGCCGCGCCGGCCGACGGCTTGCGGTAGTAGAAACCGATCAGCAGGTAGGAGGCGAGGCCGACCCCCTCCCACCCGAAGAAGAGTTGCACGAGGTTGTCCGCCGTGACCAGCATCAGCATGGCGAAGGTGAAGAGCGACAGGTAGGCGAAGAAGCGCGCGCGGTAGGGCTCTCCCTCGGGGAAGTTGTCGTCATGCGCCATGTAGCCGAAGGAATACAGGTGCACGAGCGCCGAGACGGTCGTGACCACGATCAGCATGATCGCCGTCAGCCGGTCGAGCCGGATCGCCCAGTCGGCCACGAGGCTGCCCGACTCGATCCAGCGGAACAGCGTGATCTGCTGGGTCGTGCCGTCGAAGGTGAGAAACACGATCCACGACAGAAGCGCCGACAGGAACAGCAGCGCGGTCGCCGTGATCTGCGCCGGCTTCTCGCCGATGGTGCGCCAGAACAGGCCCGCGACGATGGCGCCGAGCAGCGGCGCGAACAGCAGGATCGTGGTCATGCCCTTATCCCTTGAGGCTGGCCACGTCTTCCACCGCGATCGTGCCGCGGTTGCGGAAGAAGCAGACGAGAATGGCGAGGCCGATGGCGGCCTCGGCGGCGGCGACGGTGAGCACGAAGAGCGTGAAGATCTGGCCCTTGATGTCGCCCAGATAGGCCGAGAAGGCCACGAGGTTGATGTTGACCGACAGCAGCATCAGCTCGATCGACATCAGGATGACGATCACGTTCTTCCGGTTGAGGAAGATCCCGAAGACCCCGATCACGAAGAGCGCGGCGGCCACGCCCAGGTAGTGTTCAAGTCCGACCATGCGGTCCCCCTCTTCCGGTCACGAATCTTCGTTCGAGGATTCGCGCGCCTCACAGCCCCTGCCCGGGCTTGACGTCTTTCAGTTCCATCGACTTGGCCGGGTCGCGGTACATCTGCGCCAGCACGTCCTGCCGCTTGATCCCCTCGCGGTGGCGCAGCGTCAGCACGATGGCGCCGATCATCGCCACCAGCAGGATCAGGCCCGCGAGCTGGAAGAGCAGGAAATACTGGTCGTAGAGCACCATCCCGAGTGCGGCGGTATTGTGCGTGCCCTCCGGCGTGGCCTGCGGGCTGTCGAGCACCGCCACCCCGTCGGCCGTGGCCCAGGCGCCGAAGACGAGCGCGAGCTGCATCAGCAGGATCACCCCGATGAGCGCGGCGAGCGGCACGTACTTCGCCATCTCCGCCGAGAGCGCGGCAAAGTCCACGTCGAGCATCATCACGACGAAGAGAAACAGCACCGCGACCGCGCCGACATAGACGATGACGAGCAGCATGGCGACGAACTCAGCCCCAAGCAGCACGAACATCGAGGCCGACGACAGGAAGGCCAGGATCAGCCAGAGCACCGAGTGCACCGGGTTGCGGCTGACGACGACGAAGAGCGCGGCCGCCACCACGGTAAAGGCGAAGGCGAAGAAGGCGATGTCGGCGATGGTCATTGCGCGTCTCCGTTCCGGTCGGGCCGGGGCGTGGTCTCGGGGCTTCGTCCGCGGCGGTCAACCGTCATCGCCGGCCTCCTTCTCGGTGCGGTCGGCGATCACCTCGCGCGCCGCCTCCATGGCCTTCTGCATCGCGGGCACGCCGCCGAACATGGCCATCTGTCCGATCGTCTCGGCCACCTCCTGCGGCGTGGCGCCCGCTTCGAGCGCGTGGCGCACGGTGATGCGGATCTGGTCCTCGGCATGCCCGCCGATCACGGTCAGGGCAGCGAGGGTGACCAGAAGGCGCGTCTTCGCGTCGAGCCCGTCGGGGTTGAAGGTCTTGCCCATGGTCATCTCGAGCGCGTCGCGCGGCATGGTGGGAAACCACTCGTCGAGCGCGGGCATCCTGAAGGTCTCCATCGCCGGATTGGCCGCGCGCGCCATCTGCGCGCCCGTCTCCATCCAGTGCTGGAGAACCTTCGAGTAGTCGGGAACCATGGGCGGGGCCTCTAGCGATACGGCGCGTCGATCTCGAGGTTGCGGGCGATCTCGGCCTCCCACCGGTCGCCGTTCGCCAGCAGACGCTCCTTGTCGTACATCAGCTCCTCGCGCGTCTCGGTCGAGAACTCGAAGTTCGGCCCTTCGACGATGGCGTCGACCGGGCACGCCTCCTGGCAGAAGCCGCAATAAATGCACTTCGTCATGTCGATGTCGTAGCGCGTCGTGCGGCGCGAGCCGTCGGCGCGGGGCTCGGCGTCGATGGTGATCGCCTGCGCCGGGCAGATCGCCTCGCAGAGCTTGCAGGCGATGCACCGTTCTTCGCCGTTCGGATAGCGGCGCAGCGCATGTTCACCGCGAAACCGGGGGCTTAGCGGGCCTTTCTCGTGCGGATAATTCAGCGTGGCCTTGGGCGCGAAGAAGTAGCGCAGGCCGAGGCGCATCCCCTTGAACACGTCGACGAGCAGAAAGTACTTGCCCGCCCTCGTCCAGTCGATCGCGGTCATGTCGTGCCTCCGGTTGGTGCAGCGCCCGCGCGCGCGGGCGCGGGAAACGCCCTTGCAAAGGCGTTGCGAAGCGCTTTCGAAAGCGCTTGCCCAAGGCGTTTCGAAACGCCTTGGCGCTGGCGGCATGCCGAGGCCCTGCCCGTCATGCGCCCACGCCCGGCCAGCGGGCCCAGAAGCCGCCCAGCGCCTCGAACTTGGCGAGGAAGGCGACGATCACAACCCAGCCGAGCGACATCGGCAGGAACACCTTCCAGCCCAGCCGCATCAGCTGGTCGTAGCGGTAGCGCGGAACGATGGCCTTCACCATGGCGAAGAGGAAGAAGAAGAACGCCATCTTGCCCACCATCCACAGCGCGCCGTCGGGCAGGCCGGGTATGGGCGACAGCCAGCCGCCGAAGAACAGCAGGGTGATGAGCGCGCACATCAGGAACATGGCGATGTACTCGCCTGCCATGAACAGCAGGAACGGCGTCGAGGAATACTCCACCTGGTAGCCCGCCACGAGCTCCGATTCCGCCTCGGGCAGGTCGAAGGGCGGCCGGTTCGTCTCGGCCAGCGCGGAGATGAAGAACAGGAACACCATGGGCAGGTGCGGCAGCCAGTACCAGTTGAGCAGCCCCAGGTCGCCGTCCTGCGCGGCGACGATGGCGGAGAAGTTGAGCGAGCCCGACGAGATGATCACCCCGATGATGATCAGCCCGATCGACACCTCGTAGGAGATCATCTGCGCGGCCGAGCGCAGCGACCCGAGGAACGGGTACTTGGAGTTCGAGGCCCAGCCGCCCATGATGACGCCGTAGACCTCGAGCGAGGAGACGGCGAAGACGTAGAGGATCGCCACGTTGATGTCGGCCAGCACCCAGTCCTCGTTGAAGGGGATGACCGCCCAGGCGATCAGCGCCAGCACGAACGAGGTCATCGGCGCGAGCAGGAAGACCGTCCGGTCGGCCCCTGCCGGAACGACGATCTCCTTGACGACGTATTTCAGCGCGTCCGCCACCGTCTGCAGCAGGCCGAAGACGCCCACCACGTTGGGCCCCCGGCGCATCTGGACCGCCGCCCAGACCTTTCGGTCGGCATAGACGAGGAACAGGAGCGAGATCATCACGAAGCTGATGACCATCAGCGTCTGCAGCACGATCAGAAGCAACGTGCCCAGGTTGCTGGCGATGAGGTCGGCCATGCGCTCTTGCGTCTCCCTGCAATCGCTCGTGCCGGGTGCGGGGTGTTCGCGGCCCCCGCCCGGCTCCGGTCGTCAGACCGTCGGTATTCCCCGCGCCCTGCAATCCGCGACGATCACCTCGGCGTCGAGGGTGCGCTCGCCGCGGGGCAGCGCCGGCGAAATCGTGTAAACCGCATCTGCGATCCGAACGCCAGCCTCCGATCCGACGCTTGTGCGCACATGTCGCGCGAAGCCGAAGCCCCGGATCAGCGTGTATTGCGCGGCGGCGCAGCGCGCATACTCCGCGACATCCGCTTGCGTGCCGCGGCCGAGGCGGGCGACGATGTTGACGAGATCCTCGTCGAGCAGCTTCGTCTCGATCCCGAGATAGTCGGGCCCTCCGCCGCCGGCCGACGGGAGGCAGGCCGACAGCCCGCCGCACAGGGCCGCGACGACGAGGGCCCTCACTCCGCCGCCATCGCCGCCCCCGACGCGCGCGCCTTCGCCAGCGCCGAGAGTTCGGCCATCAGCTCCGAGGCTCGGGCGACCGGGTTGGTGAGGTAGAAGTCGCCGATCGCGGTGCCGAACGCCCCCTCGCCCAGCGAGCCGGGCTCGGGAAGGTCCTCGGGCGGCGCGTTCTCCGGCACCTGATCGACCATGGCGAGGAACGGCACCGTCTCGACCAGATTGCGGCGCAACTCCGCGAGGCTGTCCCATGGCAGGGTCCGGCCGGACTCGGCCGAGAGCGCGCGCAGGATCGCCCAGTTCTCCTTGGCCTCGCCCGGCGGGAAGCCAGCGCGCAGCGCGAGCTGCGGCCGGCCCTCGGTGTTGACGAAGAGCGCCTGCTCTTCCGTCCAGGCCGCGCCCGGAAGGATCACGTCGGCCCGGTGCGCGCCGCGGTCGCCGTGGCTGCCCTGATAGATCACGAAGGGGCCGGGGGGGATGTCGATCTCGTCGACGCCCAGTGCATAGACCGTCTCGGCCCCGTCGAGCGCCCCCGCCAGCCCACCCTCGCTGGTGCAGCCCGCATCCATCGCGCCGACGCGGCCGGCGGCGGTGTGCAGCACCATCAGGCCGCTGCCCGTCTGCGCGGCGATCCGCCGGGCGGCGGCGAGCACCGCGGCGCCGTCCTCGCCCGTCAGCGCCCCCTGGCCGACGATCACGACCGAGGGCTCCTCGCGCATCGCCTCGGTGCCGCCGGCATCGAGCACCCGTCGCAGCGCGGCGCGGTCGGCGCCGACATGCTCGTAGTCGTAGGTCAGGTCGACCGGGCGGCCGATCAGCGACACCTCGGCACCGGCGAGCCACGCGCCGCGGATGCGCGAATTGAGCACCGGCGCCTCGGCACGCGGGTCGGTGCCGATCAGCAGGATGCGGCGGGCCGCGCTCACGTCGTCGATCGAGGCGGTGCCGACATAGCCTGCCCGGTCGCCCGCGGGCAGCGCCGCGCCGTCGAGCCGGCATTCGGCCGTGCCGCCGAGGCCCTCGGCGAGGCTCTTGAGCGACCACGCGGCCTCGACATTGGCCAGATCGCCCACGAGCCCGGCCACGCGCCTGCCCTGCATCGCCTGTGCGGCGGCGCCCAGCGCCTCGGGCCAGCTGGCGGGCCTCAGCCTGCCGTTCTCGCGGATATAGGGGCGGTCGAGCCGCTGCCGGCGCAGCCCGTCCCAGACGAAACGGGTCTTGTCGGAGATCCACTCCTCGTTCACCCCGTCATGGTTGCGGGGCAGGATGCGCATGACCTCGCGGCCCTTGGTGTCGACCCGGATCGAGGCGCCCATCGCGTCCATCACGTCGATCGATTCGGTCTTGGTCAGCTCCCAGGGACGGGCGGTGAAGGCGTAGGGCTTGGACACCAGCGCGCCCACCGGGCACAGGTCGATGATGTTGCCCTGCATGTTCGAATCGAGCGTCTTGCCGAGGTAGCTGGTGATCTCGGCATCCTCGCCGCGGCCCGTCTGGCCGAGCTCGGGCATGCCCGCCACCTCGGTGATGAAGCGCACGCAGCGGGTGCACGAGATGCAGCGCGTCATGTGCGTCTCGACCAGCGGCCCGAGATCGAGATCCTCGACCGCGCGTTTCGGCTCGCGGTAGCGGCTGAAATCCACGCCGTAGGCCATGGCCTGGTCCTGCAGGTCGCACTCGCCGCCCTGGTCGCAGATCGGGCAGTCGAGCGGGTGGTTGATGAGCAGGAACTCCATCACCCCCTCGCGGGCCTTCTTCACCATGGGCGAGTTGGTCTTGACCTCGGGCGGCTCGCCGTTGCGGCCGCCCCGCAGGTCGCGCACCTGCATCGCGCAGGAGGCGGCGGGCTTGGGCGGGCCGCCGACCACCTCGACGAGGCACATCCGGCAGTTGCCGGCGATCGACAGCCGCTCGTGGTAGCAGAAGCGGGGGATCTCGATGCCGGCCTGCTCGCAGGCCTGGATCAGGGTCATGGCGGGGTCGACCTCGATCTCCTGTCCGTCGATGACGATCGTGCGCAGCTCGGGCTTCGGTGCGTCGGGCGCATCGCTCATGGGGCGGCCTCCTGTCGGGCGCGCGGGCATGGTCCGCGCGGACTCCTGTCGCGTTCCGCCCTCACCTAGCGGCTGCGGAGAAGCTCGCCAATGGGCGACTTCGCCGCGATTTCCGCACGGCCCACCCGGCAATGGGCCTCGGCATCGCCCGGACGCGCGCTGCGTTCGGCGAGGTAGGCCAGCGCCCGGGCCTCCAGCCGCTTCTTGTCGGGGTCCGACGCGGTATAGGCGTCGATCTGCGCCTGCGTGTAGCCCTGGTCCAGCGCATAGCGCTCGAGCGCCTGCGCCTTGCGCATCACCACCCAGAGCCGCGCCGAGATCTCCGGGCATTCCTTGCGGATCCGGTCGCCCACGGCGGCGGCGAAGAGCTGGTCGTTGATCGGCTTGTTCTGCGCGAGCGGCGGCAACGCCCCGGCGGCCCCGCCGAGCGCGAGGGCGAAGAGCACGATCCCGAGGGCGGTGGCGATCAGGTGTCTCATGGCGAAGCGTCCGGTGTCCTTGGCGTCCTGC
Source organism: Rhodovulum sp. 12E13 (assembly GCF_003340565.1). Classification (GTDB taxonomy): domain Bacteria; phylum Pseudomonadota; class Alphaproteobacteria; order Rhodobacterales; family Rhodobacteraceae; genus HLUCCA09. The sequence goes on from NZ_QPLK01000013.1 coordinate 49,496, forward strand.
CGATCTGGGGGCCGCGCGCGCGGCTATTCAATAGCGCGGTGTTCCTGCGGGGCGCGCGCGCCCCACCGGGCGGCCGACCGTCGACGCTGCCGCCGCTTTCGCAGCCGCGCCATGATCCGCCCGATCACGGGCTGCGCCACCACGGTGATGAGCGGCACCGTCAGCGCCGTCGAGACGAGGATCTCGACCCAGAGCGGCGCGCCGACCCCCAGCCAGCGGAAGGCGTAGCTGAACAGCAGCACGCTGGGGTAGACGGCGAGCCAGATCAGCACCGCCTGGATCGCGGTTTCCTTGTCCGGCACGGGATGACCTCCGTCACGCTGACACGCGGCGCCGCCGGAAAGCGCGCCGCCCGACCACGGAAACGGCTCTGATGCGCGGGCGGTTCCGCGCGCCTTGCCCGGCGTCAGCCCCCGGCGCGGCCCGACCTGCCGCCGAGCCCGCGCAATTCGGCGACCATACGGCCCGGCGTCGCGCCTGTGCCGCAGCCCTACTCCGCTGCGACCGGCGCGGCGCGCTTGTTCCGCTTGTGGGCGATACGGTCCTCGATCTCGTGGCGGAAGTGGCGGATCAGGCCCTGGATCGGCCAGGCCGCCGCGTCGCCCAGCGCGCAGATCGTGTGCCCCTCGACCTGCTTGGTCACGTCGAGCAGCATGTCGATCTCGGCAGGGTCGGCGTCGCCCCGCACGAGCCGCTCCATGACCCGCATCATCCAGCCCGAGCCCTCGCGGCAGGGCGTGCACTGGCCGCAGCTCTCGTGCTTGTAGAATTTCGCGAGCCGCCAGATCGCCTTGATGACGTCGGTCGACTGGTCCATCACGATCACGGCCGCCGTGCCAAGGCCCGAGCGGTTCTCGCGCAGCCAGTCGAAATCCATGATCGCGCCATCGCGCATCGTCGCGGCCGGCAGCATGGGCACCGAGGAACCGCCGGGGATCACCGCCTTGAGGTTGTCCCAGCCGCCGCGGATGCCGCCGCAATGCCGGTCGATCAATTCCTCGAAGGAGATCGACATCGCCTCTTCCACCACGCAGGGCCGGTTCACGTGGCCCGAGACGGCGAAGATCTTGGTGCCCGTATTGTTGGGCCGCCCGAAGCCGGCAAACCACTCGCCGCCGCGCCGCAGGATGGTCGGCACCACCGCGATGCTCTCGACGTTGTTCACCGTGGTCGGGCAGCCGTAGAGGCCCGCCCCGGCCGGGAAGGGCGGCTTCATCCGGGGCATGCCCTTCTTGCCCTCGAGGCTCTCCAGCAGCGCCGTCTCCTCGCCGCAGATATAGGCACCCGCACCGTGGTGCAGGTAGAGATCGAAATCCCAGCCAGAGCCGGCCGCATTCTTTCCCAGGAGGCCCGCGTCATACGCCTCGTCGATGGCCGCCTGCAGCGCCTCGCGCTCGCGGATGTATTCGCCGCGGATGTAGATGTAGCCGGTGTTGGCGCCCATCCCGAATCCGGCGATCAGGCAGCCCTCGATCAGCGTGTGCGGATCGTGGCGCATGATCTCGCGGTCCTTGCAGGTGCCGGGCTCGGACTCGTCGGCATTGACGACGAGGTAATGGGGCCGGCCGTCGCTCTCCTTGGGCATGAACGACCACTTGAGCCCGGTCGGGAACCCCGCGCCGCCACGCCCGCGCAGGCCGCTCGACTTGACCTCTTCCACGATCCACTCGCGGCCCTTCCTGATGAGATCGCCCGTGCCGTCCCAGTGGCCGCGCTTGCGGGCACCGACGAGGGTGCGGTCGTGCATCCCGTAGAGGTTGGTGAAGATGCGGTCTTCGTCCTTCAGCATCGCGTCGTCTCCTGCGCGCGTCGCCTGCGCGCCCTGTTCGCATTGCGTGGCCCGCGGCCCGCGGGTCTATCGGCCGTCCCTGTCCCGCCAGAGTTGCAGGCTCACCACCAGCGCCCAGACGAAGGCGGCCATCGCGGCGAGGTATATCAGAAACTCGAAGCGGAGGGGCAGCCCCGCCCACGCGACAAGATATGGCGCGAGGATCGCCGCCAACCCCGCGCCCGCGATCACGAGCGCGACCATTCGTCCCTTGCGGCGGCGGGCGCGCTCTGTCGCCTCGGGGTCGATGCGGCTCATGCGGCGCTGTTCGCCCTTGCGGCGACGCCGGCCGCGGCGCCGCCGCGCGTCGCCGGAGCGCAGCCGGAGCGCGCAGTGTCCGGGCGATGCACGCGCGACCGAAGGGGAGCCTCAGCCCGGGAAGGTCCCTCGGTCTCGAGCGCGCCGGGCGCGTCGTAGGTCGTCATCGTGGGGGTCGCGCTCCCCGGGCCGTCCGCCCTGCGCCGCCTGCGCCCTGTGTGGCGCGGCGCATCAATAGACGTCGCCCTTGGAGACTTTCTCGGAGAATTCGGTGGAGCCGCCAGAGGCGAGGGTCTTGGCCTGGCTCACCCAGTCGTCGCGGCTGACGCGGCCCTTGAAGCCCTCGAGGTGCTCGTCGACCCACGCCACCTCGGCGTCCGTCCACTTGGCGATCTGGTCGAAATGGTAAATGCCGAGGGAATGGCACAGCTTTTCCAGCGCCGGGCCCACACCCTTGATCTGCTTGAGGTCGTCCGGCTCGCCGCTCGGCGCATCGAGCAGCCTTGGCTTGGTGCCGACCTCGCCCGCGGCCGCGTCGGCCCTGGCGGGCGCCGGGGCGTCGCCCGGGGCAGAGCCGGGGGCTGTCTGCGCCGTCCCGGAGGACGGCGCGACAGCGGCGGCTGCCGATGTGGTGGGGCCGGCCGCCGAGGGCGCGGCCGAATGGGTGGTGGTGGACGGCGTGGGGGCGGTCCCCGCCTTCATGTGGTCCTGTGCCGTGGGCGCCCGCCTTCCGCCGCCCGGCGGCTGCGGATCACGCCAGCCGAGCAGGAGAACGAGCAGGATCACCGCGAACAGCCCGATGAACGTGCCGCCCGTCTGGTTGATGTCGAACCCCCACATCACCGCGGCCATGCCGGAGCCGACGGCGGCAAACACCCCCGCCACGGCGACCGCGCCGAGGGCCGTATCCCCGGAACCAATCGATTGCTTCTTCATCTCTCTCCCCAAGATAACTGAGCCGGCGACACCAGGTCGCCTCCCCTTTCTAGCGTGTTTGCGAGCGTGTGTCTCGCCCGGTGTGACATAGAGCCGTCAGGCAAAATTGACACACCTTTGTCAGGCGCGGCTGTCGGCGCCGCACGGCACCGGCGGGTCTCAGCCCTGCGGCCGCCCGCCCTGGTCGGTCCAGGTTGCCGAGAAAGGCTCTTCGGTGCCGTCGATCCGCTTGACCGTATCGCCGAGCGCCAGCGCGCGCGCGACCGAGGCGTTGTGCTCGGGCCGGCCCTCGACATGGGCGGTCAGCGTCGTCGCCCCGCCGGCGGGCTCGGAGGCGTAGCGGCCGGTCTGCGGCCCCGGCACCGGCACCTCGCCCGCGCGCAGGGCGTCGATGATCTCGCCCAGGCGTTCGGGCGTCAGGTCTTCGTAGTAGTCCTTGCCGATCTGCACCATCGGCGCGTTCGAGCAGGCGCCGAGGCACTCCACCTCTTCCCAGCTCAACGTGCCGTCGTCGGAGACGGTATGGGGGTGGCGGGCGATCTTGTCCTTGCAGACCTCGATCAGCGCCTCGGAGCCGCACAGCATGCAGGGCGTGGTGCCGCAGACCTGCACGATGGCGACCGATCCCACGGGGGCGAGCTGGAACATGAAGTAGAAGGTGGCCACCTCGAGCGCGCGGATATGCGCCAGCCCCAGAATATCGGCCACATGCTCGATGGCGGGGCGGGTCAGCCACCCTTCCTGCTCCTGCGCGCGCCACAGCAGCGGGATGATCGCGCTGGCCTCGCGGCCGGGCGGATACTTGCTGATCTGCGCCTCGGCCCAGGCCCGGTTTTCGGGGGTGAAGGCGAAGCTGTCGGGCTGGTCGGGGTGCAGGCGGCGGAGCATGGGCTCTCCTCGGATCGGCGTTTCCGGGGCGGGACAGTAGCGGGCTACGCGCCCAGGTTCAGTGCGACGAAGCCCCGCGCGGGGGCCTCGGCGGCTCGCCCGCTTATGGCCCCGCGAGCGCGGCGGCGGCAAGGCCGATGACGATCCAGCAGGCGGCGGCCGCGGCGGCGTGGGGCAGGAACGGATGGCCGGCGCGGGCGTAGAGCGCGGCATCGAAGGCGCTGATCGCCGAGAAGACGACGAAGAGAAAGAGGATCGGCCACGGGTCGCCGTAGGCCGCCGCCCCGAAGGCGAGCGCCGTGAAGGCGGCGTAGCGGCCCACCATGACCTGGGGCAGCATCTCGGGCCGGTGCGTGGCCCGGCGCATCGCACCGCCCGGATCGCGGGCGAAGTCGACCGCGAGCCAGAGCGTAACGAGACCGCCGATGGCGGCGGCGATCATGGCGAGGGTGAGGAGCATGGCCTGTCGCTGCGCTGCGCCGTGCCCCAGCCCGCGCGCCCGTGGCGCCGGCGGAAGCCTCCGGCGGGGATATTTGAAGCAAGAAGAAGACTGGGGCGGCGCGCCGGCGTCAAGCGGACCGCGCCGGCCGGGAACGTCACACGGCGTTGCCCGCAGCAGGGCGCAGGGCGGCGGACACGGCGGCGGCCGCGGGCGGTGCCGCACGCCGCGCCACCCAGAGGCGGGACGGGCGCCGCGTGACGGTCACCGGGCAGGCGCACGCCGCGCCGACCGGGGCGCGGCCGATGGCCAGATCGATGTCCGGCCACCACGGGGCCGCGCGCCTGCGTCAGGTACCTACCGGTCCACTTCCCCGAAGACGATGTCGAGGGTGCCGAGGATGGCCGAGACGTCGGCCAGCTGGTGCCCCTTGCAGATGTGATCCATCGCCTGCAGGTGCAGGTAGCCCGGCGCGCGCAGCTTGACGCGGTAGGGCCGGTTGGTGCCGTCGGCCACCAGATACACCCCGAACTCGCCCTTGGGCGCCTCGACCGCGGCGTAGACCTCGCCCGCCGGCACGTGGAACCCCTCGGTGTAGAGCTTGAAGTGGTGGATCAGCGCCTCCATCGACGTCTTCATTTCGCCGCGCTTGGGCGGCGTGAACTTGCCGCGGGCGAGGATGTCGCCCTGCCCCTCGGGCTCGCGCAGCCTGGCGCAGGCCTGGCGCATGATCTTCACGCTCTCGCGCATCTCGGCCATGCGGCAGAGGTAGCGGTCGTAGGTGTCGCCGTTCTTGCCGACGGGGATCTGGAAGTCGAACTCGTCGTAGCACTCGTAGGGCTGCGCGCGGCGCAGATCCCATGCCAGCCCCGTGCCGCGGACCATCACGCCGGAAAAGCCCCAGTCCTGCAGCTCCTCCTCGCTGACGACGCCGATATCGACGTTGCGCTGCTTGAAGATGCGGTTCTCGGTCAGGAGCTCGTCGAGATCGTCGAGCACCTTTAGGAAGGGCTCGCACCACGCCTCGATATCGTCGATCAGGTCGGGCGGCAGATCCTGGTGGACGCCGCCGGGCCGGAAATAGGCCGCGTGCAGGCGCGCGCCGCACGCCCGCTCGTAGAAGATCATGAGCTTCTCGCGCTCCTCGAAGCCCCAGAGCGGCGGCGTGAGCGCGCCCACGTCCATCGCCTGCGTGGTGACGTTCAGCAGATGCGACAGGATGCGGCCGATCTCGGAGAAGAGCACCCGGATGAGCGAGGCGCGGCGCGGCACCTCGAGCCCGGTCAGCCGCTCGATCGCGAGACACCACGCATGCTCCTGGTTCATCGGCGCGACGTAGTCGAGCCGGTCGAGATAGGGCAGGTTCTGCAGGTAGGTGCGGCTCTCCATCAGCTTTTCGGTGCCGCGGTGCAGCAGGCCGATATGCGGGTCGCAGCGCTCGACGATCTCGCCGTCGAGCTCGAGCACCAGCCGCAGAACACCATGTGCCGCAGGGTGTTGCGGGCCAAAGTTGATGTTGAAATTGCGGATCTGCTGCTCTTGCGTGAGCGCGTCGTCGAAGCGGTCGGTCGCGTCTTTCATCTCTATCCCTCCAGCGCCGGCCCGCGGGCCGTGCGGAACAGCTTGGTGGCGAGCCGCCAGTCGGCGCCGGTGCGCACGAAACCGAGGAAATCCTCGTAGCGGCGGGGCGGCACGTCGACCCACAGGCGCACCTGAGCGATGTCGCCCGTCACGTCGACCGAGAGGATCTCGAACGAGGGGTCGCCGGGAAACGGATCGCGGGCGGCCACCCGGGCCGTGAAGGTCGCCCGGTCCCACCGCAGCGGGTCCTGTCCTGCCTCGGCAGCCCCTGTCGTGGCGGGCGCGCGCATGGCGAAGCCCGCATCGCACATCGCCTCGAGCACGTCTGCCCGGGCGTGGTGGAGCGCCTCGCAATAGGCCACTGCCTGCGCGCGGACGGCGGCAACGTCTCCGGCGCCGGTCGCCGCGAGCCGGGGGGCGCCGGTCACCTGGCGCCCTCCTCGGTCTTCTCGTCCCCGGGCAGGATGTAGTCGGCGCCCTCCCACGGGCTCATGAAGTCGAACTGGCGGTATTCCTGCACCAGCTTGACAGGCTCGTAGACGACGCGCTTCTGCACCTCGTCGTAGCGCACCTCGGTGAAGCCGGTGGTCGGGAAGTCCTTGCGCAGCGGGTGCCCGCGGAACCCGTAATCGGTGAGAATGCGCCGCAGGTCCGGGTGGCCGGAGAACAGGATGCCGAAGAGGTCGAACACCTCGCGCTCGAACCAGTTGGCGGCGGGGAAGACCTCGACCAGCGAGGGCACGACGGTGTCCTCGCGGATGGCCGACTTCACGCGGATGCGCTGGTTCTGCCACATCGACAGGAAGTGATAGACCATGTCGAAGCGCCGTTCGCGCTCGGGATGATCGACGGCGGTGATGTCGACCAGCGTGGTGAAGCGGGCGGTCGCGTCGGTCTTGAGGAACTCGGCGAAGCCCGCGATCGAGGCCGGCACGATGCCGACGGTCAGCTCACCATGCGCGACCCGCCAGTCGGTGACGCAATCGGGACGTTTCTCCTCGAGATGGCGGCCGAGGCTTTCGAGGGCGTCGGTCACTATGGTGTACTCCTTGCTTGGGCAGAGCTGGGAAGGGGAAGCCATGCCTCCGGTACGGAATCTCGGAACCTGCCGTGGATCGTTGCGTAAGTCGGAGCGAGACATGCATAGGCACGCTCGCGTTCATCGTCACCCGGAAGAAATTTCGTCTGGCGCTGCGCGTTGACGCGATCGGTGTGCTCCCAGGGCCCGTCAGGCTGAATGTCGAGAAACTCCGCCAGCGCGTCCCGCGAGGCAGGCTTCGTGATCTGCTCATAGAAGAGATACATGATCCTCTCCCGAGGGATGACTGCTTCAAGTCTCTTGATCGTGAGGTCATAGCGCGAGAACCGAACATGCATGTTGTCATCCGAACTCAACGCGTCATGCCAGATCCGCTCGGCTACGCGCGCCCGGAGATCTGGCGCCCTGGCATAGTGCCTTGCCCAGTGGTTGACGCCTGATACGAGCCGGTCGATCGGGTCGCGCATCAGGAAGAGGTAGCTCACATCCACGGGCATCCGATCGATCTCCGCGAAAGTCTCTGATGAAAGCAATGCATACCATGGCGTAAAATCAGCGATGACGTTTGCCCGCGTCCGATCCAGACCGAGAAACCGAAGATAGGAGTCGTGGTCCAGGCCGTTCCCGTTCAGAAGGGCCGCATAGGACGCCGCGATCTCCGCTTCGTGGCGGGCCTCCGCACTCAGCAATCCCCGGAAACCGAGACGCAAGCCATACGGTCCCTTGACCTGACGCAGGCGTGCCCGCGCATCGTAGCGGTACTGCATGGTGAACGGCGCGCGCACGGTGTTCCAGTAATTCACCTCCTTGAGAGGCGGCATGTGCACCGCGGGATGCTTCGCCAACTGCGAATGGACCCACGTCGTCGCAGACTTCTGTGCACCGAGGCAGATGAGAAGACGAGGTCTCATGCAGTCACCGGAAAGTCGGCTCGCCGACGTCGCTGGCTGCGGCAACGTTTGACTTTGGCAGGATGACGCGGCGCATCAGTGTAACGTCCGGCGCGGCTTGCCCGCAGGCCGGTCCGATGTATCCGCGGCGTCGCCATTGCCCTTGGACTTGTCGCCGGGCTTCGGCGCGGGGCGCAGGGACGACACCACGAGCAGAGTGGCGAAATGGAAGGCAGCGGCCTGCCGGCTGCCCTCGTCGAACCACACGCAATCGACGAGGCCGCCCGAGCGCAGGCCCTCGACCGTCATGTCCGGCCCCCCGGAGCGGAGGCGCACGATGTCTCCCACGCGCAAGCTGGGCATCGCTCAGCGCACGATCGTGCCGGTGCGGCGGATCTTCCGCTGCAACTGCAGGATGCCGTAGAGCAGCGCCTCGGCGGTGGGCGGGCAGCCCGGCACGTAGACGTCGATCGGCACGATCCGGTCGCAGCCGCGCACCACCGAGTAGGAATAGTGGTAGTAGCCGCCGCCGTTGGCGCAGGATCCCATCGAGATCACGTAGCGCGGCTCGGGCATCTGGTCGTAGACCTTGCGCAGCGCCGGCGCCATCTTGTTGGTCAGCGTGCCCGCCACGATCATCAGGTCGGACTGGCGGGGCGAGGCGCGCGGCGCGACGCCGAAGCGCTCGGCATCGTAGCGCGGCATCGAGGTCTGCATCATCTCGACCGCGCAGCAGGCCAGCCCGAAGGTCATCCAGTGGAGCGAGCCGGTGCGCGCCCAGTTGATGATGTCGGCGGTCGAGGTGACGAGGAAGCCGCGATCCTCAAGCTCCCGCCCGAGGAGCTTGGGAACCTGTTCGCGGTCCGGCCCTGCGTCGTAGGCGTTGGTGGCGACGGTCATGGCGTATCCTGGCTGTTCGCGCGTCGGGCGCCCGCGGGCGCTCTCCATGTCAGGGAGGTAGCCGACCGCATGGGGTGTTTCAACGCGACAAGTCTACAGGCCTCCGTGTCCGGCGGCGAGGGGGGCCGACACCGCGACGCGATGCGCCGTCCGACGGGGGCCGGCCTCCCAGGGGGCGAGCGCCTCGCTCACTCCCAGTCGAGCGCGCCCTTCTTCCATTCGTAGGCGAAGCCCACGGTCAGCACGCCGAGGAAGACCATCATCGACCAGAAGGCCGCCATCGAGATCTCGCCGAAGGCAACGGCCCACGGAAACAGGAACGCCACCTCGAGGTCGAAGATGATGAACAGGATCGAGACGAGGTAGAAGCGGACGTTGAACTTCATCCGCGCGTCGTCGAAGGCGTTGAAGCCGCTTTCGTAGGCCGACACCTTTTCCGGGTCGGGGTTGCGCACGGCCAGCACGGCCGCCGCCAGCAGCAGGATCAGCCCCAGCCCGATGGCCAGCAGCATGAACACCACGATCGGCGTGTATTCTGCGAGAAACGCGTCCATCGCCCTCTCCTTCGCGCGTGATGTTCCGGGTATCGGGCCGGCGCGCGGCGGTCAACCGCGCCCCCGTCGCACCCTTGCCGCATCCCCGCCGGCGGCGGCGGCGCAGGCGCGGTGCCGCCCTACTCTGCCGCCTCGGTTTCCGGCCCGCCCTCGGGGGCGAGGCGGATCAGCGCGGCGCCCGCCTCGACCTGCGCGCCCTCGGCGACGAGGCACTCGGCCACCGCCCCGTCACGGGACGCGGCCAGCGCGTGCTCCATCTTCATCGCTTCCAGCACGGCGAGGCGCTGGCCCGCCGACACCGTGTCGCCCGGCGCGACCAGGAGCGCGCGCACGAGGCCGGGCATCGGCGCCTCGACCACGTCGCCCGAAGGCCCGGCAGCGGCGCCGCGGGCGAGCGGGTCGGGCACGGCGAAGGGCACGGGGCCGCCGTCGAACACGGTGACGCGGGCGCCCTCGACATGGGCCGCGGGCGCGGGCGAGCCGTCGAGCCACCAGCCGCCGGACCGCAGCTCGGCGGCGACCGTCACGCCGAGAGCGACGAGCTGCGCCCTGTCCGCCCCCCCCATCGACAGGCCGACGACGATCTCCTCGCCCGCGTGCAGCAGACGCACCTCGTGCAGAAGCGGCGCCCAGAGGGTGAACCCCGCCTGAGGCCCGGCCGCCTCGGGGCGCGCGACGGCGAGCGCGGCGGCGGCCATCGCGCGGGCCGAGGGCGCCGGCTCGGCCATCAGCGCCTTGCCGGCCCGCTCGATCAGGCCCGTGTCGACAGCGCCGGCGGCGAAATCCGCCTCGTCCGCGAGGCGCGCGAGAAAGCCCAGATTCGTCACGCAGCCCGCCACTTCGGTCGCCCGAAGCGCCTGGACGAGGCGGCGGCGCGACGTCTCGCGGTCGGGGCCGTGGGCGATCACCTTGGCGATCATCGGGTCGTAATGCGGCGAGACCGTATCTCCCGACCGCACGCCGGTATCCACCCGCACCCCTGCCGGAAAGCGCAGGTGGGTCAACCGCCCCGTGGCCGGCAGGAAGCCCGCCGCCGGATCCTCGGCATAGAGCCGCGCCTCCATCGCGTGGCCCTCGAGCGGCACCTCGGACTGCGCGAGCGGCAGGCGCTCGCCCGCCGCCACCCGCAGCTGCCACTCCACGAGGTCGAGGCCCGTGACAGCCTCGGTCACGGGGTGCTCGACCTGCAGGCGGGTGTTCATCTCCATGAACCAGAAGCCGTCGCTGCGCAGCCCGCGCGCGCCGTCGGCGATGAACTCGACCGTGCCCGCCCCGACATAGCCGATGGCCTCGGCCGCGCGCACCGCCGCCGCCCCCATCGCGGCGCGCACCTCCGGGCTCATGCCGGGCGCGGGCGCCTCCTCGATCACCTTCTGGTGGCGGCGCTGGAGCGAGCAGTCGCGCTCGTTCAGGTGGATGACGTTGCCATGCGCGTCGGCGAAGACCTGCACCTCCACGTGCCGGGGGCTCTCGATCCACTTCTCCACCAGCACCCGGTCGTCGCCGAAGGCCGCCCGCGCCTCGGCCCGGCAACTCGCCAGCGCCTCGCGGAAGCCGGCCGGGTCGGCGACCCGGCGCATCCCCTTGCCGCCGCCCCCCGCCACGGCCTTGATCAGCACCGGGTAGCCGATCGCCTCGGCCGCGCCCTCCAGATGGTCGTCGTCCTGCGCCTCGCCGTGGTAGCCGGGCACGACCGGCACGCCCGCCTCGGCCATGGCGCGTTTGGCGGCGTCCTTGAGCCCCATCGCCCGGATCGCGGCGGCGGGCGGGCCGACGAAGACCAGCCCCGCCGCCGCGACCGCCTCGACGAAGCCCGGGTTCTCCGAGAGGAAGCCGTAGCCGGGGTGGATCGCGTCTGCGCCCGTCGCCCGCGCCGCCTCGATCACCTTCGCCGCGTCGAGATAGCTCTCGGACGGCGCGGCGGGGCCGATCCGCACCGCGCGGTCGGCCGCCGCGACATGCAGCGCGCCGGCATCGGCGTCGGAATGGACGGCGACCGTCTCGAGCCCCATCGCCCGGGCGGTGCGCGCGATGCGAACGGCGATCTCGCCGCGATTGGCGATCAGCAGGCGGCGGATCATGCGTGGGCCTCCAGCGCGCCGGACAGCACCCGCTCGGCCGCCGCGTCGAAGGCGACGAGCGTCACGGTCGCGAGGCCCGTGCCCGGCAGCACGCGCCGCAGCGTGGCCACGGCGATCCCGGCCGCCCTTTCGCGCGGAAAGCCGAACACCCCGGTCGAGATGGCCGGAAAGGCAAGCGTCCGGCATCCCGCGGCATCGGCCAGCCGCACGACGCTGTCGTAGCAGGCGGCGAGCAGGCCCGCCTCGCCGCGTGCGCCCCCGGCCCAGACCGGCCCGACGGTGTGGATCACCCGCGCCGCCTTCAGCGCGTGCCCTGCGGTCAGCCGCGCCTCGCCCGTGGGGCAGCGGCCCACACGCCGGCACTCTTCCGCCAGCCCCGGCCCCGCGGCACGATGAATGGCGAGATCGACCCCGCCGCCGCCGCTCAGCCGTTCGTCCGCCGCGTTCACGATCGCGTCCACCGCGAGCGTGGTGATGTCGCCCCGCCAGAGCCGGATCTCAGCCATCGCGTTTCTCCTCCTCTTCCTCGCGGCGCCGACGCTCTTCCTCGACCTGCCGCTCGGCGGTGTAGGAGCGGAAGCGATGGCGGTAGATCAGGTTCGGCCGCTCGCCCTCGACGAGGTAGAAGATCGCCAGCACCGCGATCGCCGCCTGAACCAGCACAAAGACCTGCTCGGCCTGCGGCGCGCCCGTCAGCTCCTGCGCCCCGCCGCCGATCGTCTGCACGAAACCGATGACGAAGCGCGCGGGCAGCAGCACCGCCAGCACGTAGGCCCACGGCACCCGCAGGATCAGGCCGACCGCCGCCACCAGCGACACAAGCCCCAGCGCCCCGGTCCAGACCGGCGCCCCCGCGGCCAGCGCCAGCGCCACTTCCAGCCCGCCCGAGGCCGCGAACCACGCCGCGAGAGCCCAGAGCACGAGGCCGGGCCGCCCCTTGGGATGGGCCTCGGCCTCCTCGCGCGTGAGATGGACCCATTGCGCCCCGTTGGCATCGGCCACCGTGCGCACGATGCGGCGGTCGTCGCTCATGCTGCCTCCCTCCAGGCTCGCAGGGCCATCTGGCGCGGGCCCCTCACGAGGGTCCACCTCGCAGGGCGTCGATCTCGCCCTGGCACCAGCCGCCGCGACCGTAGCCGTCGTCCGCGCGAGCGAGCCCCTCGTCGACCAGCCAGCCCGAGAGACGGCGGTCGTCGACCGTGACGACGACCAGCGGCGTCTCGCGCCAGCCGAACCCGTCGAGATCGGCGCGCACCTCGTCCGCCGCCCAGAGCTGCGCCCGCACCGCCCACTTCGCGCGTTGCCCGGCGTAGAACTCGTCGGGGCAATCGACACCGAGCGAGGCCGGCGCGTCGGCCCCGAGCAGGCGGGCCGTCTGGCGCCCCACGATGTCGCAGGACAGGCGAAAGCGGTCGGCGTCGAGCACCCTCACGATGCGGCATTCGCCCGCGCGCTTGGCGGCCCCCATCGCGACGTCCGACGCGAGCGGCGCGACGAGCAGGAGGATCAGCCCGCCGCCAGACGCGAAAGCGGCCATCTTGAGCCGCCGCCGCCAGGCCTCTTGCCGGCGGATGCGTTCGGCATCGCTCAGGCGCTGCTTGCGTCGCCTGCGCCCTGCCTCGCTCATGCTGGCCCCTTCCATCCCGGCCCCATCAATCGTGGCCCCGTCCAATCTGGCCCCGTCCAATCTGGCCCCGTCCAATCTGGCCCCATCCATCCCGGCACCGTCCAATCCGGCACCGTCCATCACGGCACCGTCCATCCCGGCACCGTCCATCCTCGTGCAGCCGGCCCGCAGCGGGCCGGCACCGCGCTGCCCGGCCCTGGTCGCGGGTCCCGCCCCGCGCCGCGCCGGGGATTGCCGTCATGCCCCCCGCCCGGATGCGACCGCGGAAGTCGCCGCAGAGCGCGCGCAGCTCGTCGACGACGACGACGGACTGCGCCCCCCGGCAACGGAGGCGCGACACGGCGCGGCACGCCCCGATGGCGCCTGACCCGCTCACATCCGGAACACGCCGAAGCGTGTCTCGCCGATGGGCGCGTTGAACGCGGCCGAGAGCGAGAGCGCCAGCACCTCGCGGGCGCGGCGCGGGTCGATCACCCCGTCGTCCCAGAGCCGCGCCGAGGCGTAGAGCGGGTGCGACTGACGCTCGAACATCTCTTCGGTCGGGCGGCGGAACGCGGCCTCCTCGTCGTCCGACCACGTGCCGCCCGCCTTCTCGATCGCCGCGCGCCTCACGGTGGCGAGCACGCCGGCCGCCTGCCTGCCGCCCATCACGCCGATGCGGGAGTTGGGCCACGTCCACAGGAAGCGCGGCGAATAGGCCCGGCCCGCCATGCCGTAGTTCCCCGCCCCGAACGAGCCCCCGACGAGCATGGTGATCTTGGGCACCGCGGTCGTGGCCACGGCCGTCACCATCTTGGCGCCGTTGCGCGCGATTCCCTCGTTCTCGTAGCGGCGGCCGACCATGAAACCCGTGATGTTCTGCAGGAACACCAGCGGGATCTTCCGCTGCGAGCACAGCTCGACGAAATGCGCGCCCTTCTGCGCGCTCTCGGAGAACAGCACGCCGTTGTTGGCCACGATCCCCACCGGGCAGCCCGCGACATGGGCGAAGCCCGTCACCAGCGTCTCGCCGAAGCGCGGCTTGAACTCGTCGAGCCGCGAGCCGTCGACGAGGCGTGCGACCACCTCGCGGATGTCGTAGGGGGTGGAGAGACTCGCTGGAACGACGCCGAGGATCTCCTCGGGGTCGTAGGCCGGCGGCTCGGGGCTGGCCCAGTCGCGGCGCGGGTCGGGCACGGGGCCGAGCGAGGCGACGGCCTGCCGGGCGAGGGCGAGGGCGTGCGCGTCGTCCTCGGCGAGCTGGTCGGCGACACCGGAGAGACGGGTATGCACGTCGCCGCCGCCGAGGTCCTCGGCCGAAACGACCTCGCCCGTCGCGGCCTTCACCAGCGGCGGGCCGGCGAGGAAGATCGTGCCCTGCTCCCTGACGATGATGGTCACGTCCGACATCGCCGGCACGTAGGCACCGCCGGCGGTGCACGACCCCATCACCACGGCGATCTGCGCAATGCCCTGCGCGCTCATGTTCGCCTGGTTGTAGAAGATGCGGCCGAAATGGTCGCGATCGGGAAACACCTCGTCCTGGTTGGGCAGGTTCGCCCCCCCCGAATCGACGAGATAGACGCAGGGCAGCCGGTTTTCCTCGGCGATCTCCTGGGCGCGGAGATGCTTCCTGACGGTCATCGGGTAGTAGGTGCCGCCCTTCACCGTGGCGTCGTTGCACACCACCATCACCTCGCGCCCCGCGACCCGGCCGACGCCGGCGATGACGCCCGCGCAGGGCGCTGCGCCGTCATACATGCCATGCGCGGCGGTGGCCCCGATCTCGAGGAAGGGTGAGCCCGCGTCGAGCAGCCCGGCCACGCGGGCGCGCGGCGACATCTTCCCCCGCGCGACATGACGGACGCGCGCAGCCTCCCCGCCGCCGGCGGCGGCCGCCTCCGCAACCGCACGGATCTCGGCGAGCGCCGCCAGGTGCGCCTCGCGATTGGCGGCAAAACCGGGCGCACCCGGAGCGACCTGACTGACGATCTTCATGTGCACCCCGTCGGACTGGACGGGCCCGGTCGCCGCCCGCGCGACGGCCAAATTCCTTCACAAGGAATTTGCAATTTCCTTGCCAAGGAAATTGGGCCGCGCCTGCGGCGCGCGGGCCATCGCTCGATGATCATCCCTGCTGCGCCTCCGTCGAGGACCCGCCGATCATGCGCCGCGCCATCAGCCAGCGGTTGCGGTAGGCGTAGCGGGCCGCGCGGCTCACGTCGGTCTGGAAGCTCGCGTTGACCACCGCCGCCACGGCCCCCCCGACGATGGGCACGACCTGGCCCGCCTTGCGGCCGGCGAGGCTCGCGCCCAGCTGGCGCGCCACCCGCTCGACGATCTTTTCGGTCACCCATTCGCCCCCCTTCTCGAGCACCAGCCGCCCGCCGGGCGAGTTGAGCCATTCGGCCATGCGGTTGAGCTCCGCCAGCCGCTCCTGCCGGCCCTCGTCGGCCTGGCTCGTCGCCACTTCGAGCACCATCAGGCGGAACGCGGCCTCCTCCTCGCCCAGACCCTCGACCCCGTAGGCGAGGCCCGTCGCGCGCACGTTGCGCGCAGCCAGCGTCAGCGTCGCGGGAATGTCGGCGGTGACGCCCGCCGCCCCGAACCAGCCGGCGGCGAAGCCGCTCGCGGCGTTGCCGCCCGAGGCCCAGGCCTGCACGCGCCGCGCCTCGGCCTCGCAGGCGGCGAGGTCGGACGGGTCGTGGTCGAGCGCCGACAGCGTCGCCCCCGCCACCCGGTCGGCCGCACCCAGGGCGGCGCGCACCATCTCGGGCGGCACGGCGCGGGCGAAGGCGCCGCCAAGCGGGCGGGTGATGCGTTCCGCGCCGCTGCCGAGGCGCGTGCGCCGCGCCTCCTCGTAGGCGCGCTGGGCGCGCAGCGCCTCGGCCACCACCCCGGCGAGCGAAGGATCGTGCGGACCGGTCGGCGCGCTCATGCCTCTTCCTCCGCAAGCTCTGCCGCCCGCGCCCTGAGCGCCCGGCGGATCACCTTGCCGGTGACGGTCATCGGCAGATCCTCCACGAAATGGACGAGGCGCGGGTATTCGTGCGCCCCGAGATGCTCTCTTACATGGGATTGCAGCGCCGCGCGCAATGCCTCCGAGGGCGGGTGCCCCTCGCGCAGGACGACGAAGGCGGTGACGGCCTCGGTGCGCGCGGCGTCGGGCGTGCCGACGACGCCGGCGCTCGCCACCGCCGCGTGCGTCAGCAGGCAGTCCTCCACCTCGCCCGGTCCGATGCGGTAGCCCGACGACGTGATGATGTCGTCCTCGCGGCCGACGAAGCGCAGCGCCGCGCCCTCGCGCAGCCCGCGGTCGCCCGTGAGCATCCACTCGCAGCGGAACCTGGCGGCCGTGGCCTGCGGATCGTTCCAGTAGCCGAGAAACATCGAGGCCGAGCCGCGCCGCACGGCGATGTCGCCCTCGCCCTCGGTCGGCCGCCCCTCGGCGTCGATCACCGCGACCTCGTGCCCCGGCACGGCGCGGCCCATGGCGCCGGGCACCGCCTCGAAAAGGGCCGCGCAGGAGGAGACGACCATGTTGCATTCGGTCTGGCCGTAGAACTCGTTGATCGTCAGCCCGAAGGCCCGCCGCCCCCAGGCCAGCATCTCGGCGCCGAGGGGCTCGCCCCCGCTCGCCACCGAGCGCAGGCCGGGCAGGCGCAGGTCGGCCGCCCGGAGCGCGCGCAGGGCAGTTGGCGGGAAAAAGACGTTGCGAACCCCGCAGCTGCGCACGACCTCGATGCAGCCCTCCGGCGTGAACTTGCGCAGCCGGGCCGCGACGACCGGCACGCCATGGAACAGCCCCGGCATCAGCACGTCGAACAGCCCGCCGATCCACGCCCAGTCGGCCGGCGTCCAGAGCACGTCGCCGGCCCTGGGCAGCAGGTCGTGGGACATCTCGACGCCCGGCAGGTGGCCGCGCAGCACGCGGTGGCCGTGCAGCGCGCCCTTGGGCCCTCCCGTGGTGCCCGAGGTGTAGATCAGCACGGCAGGGTCGTCGGGGCCGGTCGCGGCGGGGATCATCGGCGGCCCGCCGGAACGGAGGTCCATCTCCTCGGGCACGAGGATGTCCGCAAGATCGGGCAGTTCGGCCGCCAGCCCCGACAGGCGCGCCGCGCTCTCGGGGTCCGCCACCACGGCGCGGGCGCTCGAATCGGAAAGCCGCTCGGCGAGGGCCCGGTCGCCGAACAGCACGAAAAGCGGGATCGAGATCGCCCCCAGCTTCCAGATCGCCACATGGGCGGCGGCGGTCCAGGGCGATTGCGCGCGCAGCACGCCCACCCGGTCGCCGCGGCCCACGCCCTGCGCGGCGAGCGCCCGGGCCAGCGCGTCGGCCATGGCGCGCAACTGGCCGTAGGTCGTGACCGAAAGCTCCCCGCCCGCCGGCTCCAGGATGGCCGGGCGGTCGGGATCCGCCTCGGCCCAGCGGTCGCACGCCTCCTCGGCCATGTTGAGCCGCGCGGGCAGCCGCCACCCCTCGCCGGCGGCAAGGCGCGGATAGAGCGCGCCGGGATGTCCGGGCGGCAGGCTCATGCACGGTGCTCCGGGTTGGCGTGGTCGAAGCGGCAGCCGGCGGCCCAGGCGCGCCGGTCGTTTCCGTGGTTCGGAAGGCCCCCGGCCTCGGCCAGCATCCGCGCCATGTGCATCAGGTTCCACGTCATGATCGTGGTGTTGCGCTGGGTGAACTCGTTGTCGAAGCCCGCGCGGGTGCCGTCCTCCAGCGCGTCGCCGTAGGAGGGGCCCGGCCCCGCCTCGCCGATCCAGCCGCAATCGGCCTGCGGCGGGATCGTCAGCCCAAGGTGCGAGAGCGCGTAGCAGACCGACATCGCGACATGCTTGACCCCGTCCTCGTTGCCGGTGACGACGGCGCCGCCCACCTTGCCGTAGAAGACCGACTGCCCCCTTTCGTTCAGCTCGCCCGACATGCCGTAGAGCCGCTCGATGAGCATCCGGCAGAGCGAGCTTTCCTCGCCCAGCCAGATCGGCGTGCCGACGATGCAGATCTGCGCCTCCTGCACCCGCTCCCAGAGGGCCGGCCAGCCATCGGCCTCGTACCCGTGCTCGGTCATGTCGGGATAGACGCCGGGGACGACGCCCGAGGCGGCCATGTGCACGTGCTCCACATGCACGCCGTTCTTCGCCATCATCTCGGCGACCACGTCGAGCAGCAGCCGGGTGTGGCTGGCATGCGCGTCGCGCTCGAGCGAGCAGTTGAACAGGATGGCGCGAAGGCCGGTGAAATCGTGGCTGCCGTCGCAGAGGGCCTGTTGGCGGTCGCTGAGGGTCATCGCTCGGGGTCCTCCCTGATCTCGCGGATCTCCCTGTCGAGGAAGTAGCTGATCGCCGACCGAATCGCGACGAGCAGCGCGAGAAAAATCAGGTCGCCGAGGGCGAGGCTGAGCGCGGTGTGGATGATGTCGGACACGATGAACAGCTCGAGACCGGCCAGGATGTAGCGGCCCAGCTCCACCCGCTCGCGGTTGATGACGCGGGCGCGCGCCGCCTCCTTGTGCTTGAACTCGGCTCCGACGAAGCCCCGCAGGAAACGTACCGTGCCGATCAGCATGACTGCGATGGCGAGCAGGTCGACGCTGGCGGCCACCCATTCGAGCGCATGCACCACATGTGCGAGCTCGGAATGGAGGATGCCCTCCGTCCCGCCGAGATCGGTCATCCCGTCCATGCGTCCCCCGGGGTGCGTCTGCTGGGGCGACGCGATACGCCCGTGGCGTCACGGGCCGCCGCCCGGCGGCGGGCGCCTCTCAGTCCTTCGCCGCCGAGCGCTCGAGGAAGAGCGCCTGCGCGCCCGTCTGGCGCACCATGCACCAGGCGGCGGACATCGAGGCCTCCGGCGTGCCCCGGTGCAGCATCGCCTCGAAGGCGCAGCGCTTCTCGCGCCAGTCCTTCCAGGCGTCCTGCATCAGCGCGAGATCCTCCGTCAGCTTGAAGGGCACCTTCTTCGCCATCTCGGTCCGGGCGAAGGCGGCATCGGCCGCTTCGGCCTTTTCGTGCATCGCGTCGTAGGCGGCTTGCATCCGCCGCGCCCAGTAGCGCGTCTCGCGCTCCATGCAGAGCGAGACGTCGACCGCGCCGGCGTTGGGGATGCCCCGCACGCAGGCCTGCGCCGCCTCGCCCACGCAGAGCGGACGATGGTCGGAACGCCGCGCGTCCTCGATGCAGTCGAGCGTGGGCTGGATGTCGAAGTCGACCTCCTGGGCGGGCGCGCCGAGGGGCGCGGCGAGGATGAGGGCGGCGAGCGCAAGGGCGGTGCGCATGCGATAACTCCGTC
Organism: Rhodovulum sp. 12E13; assembly: GCF_003340565.1. GTDB lineage: Bacteria > Pseudomonadota > Alphaproteobacteria > Rhodobacterales > Rhodobacteraceae > HLUCCA09. The sequence continues at coordinate 68,788 of NZ_QPLK01000013.1, forward strand.
GTCGTTGTGCGCTCGGCGGCTACAACATTGCGCGCGCCTCTGCAGCGCAGCGTGACGTCGCGGGCGCGGATGCGCGCCCTGCCATGCGGCATGTGCATGGCAGGGTCTGTGCCCTCAGCGGCCGACAACGGGGGCCTCCGCACCCAGCGTGCGCTCCAGCCGCAGGGTCTGCCGCGCGGTCTCGTGCATCAGGCAGGCATACGTCGCCGGACCTCCGCCCGTCCCGCCGCCCCATTGCGACCGCTCGTAGTCGCAGGCCGCGTCGCGGAACGGGATCCACGCCCGTTGCATGGCTCGCAGGGCGTCTGCCCGCGAGGCAGGCGGTGCATCGGAAAGCCCGGCGATCTCCGCGTCGATCCGCTGCTCCTGCGCCATCAGGCGACCATAGACGGCGTTGAGCCGCGCGTCCCACCATTCCAGTTCCTTCCAGAAGCAGAACGACATGACCACGGTCGTCTCGCCCCCCGGCTGGGCCTGGCAACTCTCGGCCGCACGGCCGATGCACGCCCGGGCGCCGCCGGCCTCGATGCAGTCGCGTGTCGGGACGATGTCGAAGGCCGGGTCGGGCTGCTGCTGGGCGGCCGTGGGCGCGGCGAGCAGGGCGAGGGCGACAAGGCAGCGCATCCTGCCTTACCCCATCGCCGCCATCAGCTCGCGGCCGATCAGCATGCGCCGGATCTCGGAGGTGCCCGCGCCGATCTCCATCAGCTTGGCGTCGCGGAACAGCCGGCTGACCGGCGCGTCGTTGAGGAACCCCGCGCCCCCCATCGCCTGCACCGCCTGGTGGGCCTGCTTCATCGCCTCCTCGGAGGAATAGAGCACGCAGGCCGCCGCGTCCTGCCGCGTCACCGTCCCCCTGTCGCAGGCGCGGGCCACCTCATAGACATAGGCGCGGGCCGAGTTGAGCGCCGTGTACATGTCGGCGATCTTGCCCTGCATCAGCTGGAACGAGCCGATCGGCTGCCCGAACTGCTTGCGCTCGGCCATGTAGGGCATGATCTCGTCGAGGCAGGCGGCCATGATGCCGGTGCCGATGCCCGCCAGCACCACCCGCTCGTAGTCGAGCCCCGACATCAGCACGCGCACGCCCTGCCCTTCCTGCCCGAGCACGTTCTCGAAGGGCACCTCGACATCCTCGAAGACCAGTTCGGCGGTGTTCGAGCCGCGCATCCCCAGCTTGTCGAAATGCGGGCTGGTGGAGAAGCCCGTCATCGACTTCTCGATCAGGAATGCGGTGATGCCCTTCGATCCCGCCTGCGGGTCGGTCTTGGCATAGACCACCAGCACGTCGGCGTCGGGGCCGTTGGTGATCCAGTATTTCGTGCCGTTCAGCCGGTAGTGGTCGTTGCGCTTCTCGGCGGCGAGGGTCATGCCGACCACGTCGGAGCCCGCGCCCGCCTCGGACATGGCCAGCGCGCCGACATGCTCGCCCGAGATCAGGCCGGGCAGATACCGGCGCTTCTGCGCCTCCGTCCCGTTCAGGCGGATCTGGTTCACGCAAAGGTTGGAATGCGCCCCGTAGGAGAGCGAGACCGAGGCCGAGGCGCGCGCCACTTCTTCCACGGCGACCGTGTGGGCCAGATAGCCCATGCCCGCCCCGCCATACTCGTCTTCGACGGTGATGCCGAGCAGGCCGAGCTCGCCCATCTCGCGCCACAACTCGGGGGGAAAGACGTTGCTCGCGTCGATTTCGGCGGCGCGGGGCCGGACCCGCTCCTGCGCCCAGCGGTGAACGGTCTCGCGCAGGGCGGCAACATCCTCGCCCAGATCGAACGCCATGGATGCGGTGAACATGGGCGACGGGCCTCCCTTCCCGAGATATTGAACGCCCGTTCAATTTATCGGGGGCAAGACCTTCGGTCAATCGCGGTCCGCGCCCTGCCGGGCGCGGACCGGTCGGCCCGGGAACGGGCCTGACGCCGAAGAGGTGATGGTCACACCTGCAGATCGACCTCGCTCTCGGTAATCACGCCATCGTCGTTCGCGTCGATCCACTCGAACACGCCGTTACGGTATTCGGCCGCGTCGATCAGGTCGTCGGTGTTGGCGTCGTAGTCGGTGAACCACGGCGCCTCGCCCGCGGCCTCGTCGTACTCGGCGCGGGTGATCCGGTCGTCGCCGTCCTGGTCCCACTCCGACAGGTCGAGGTTGACCTCGTCCTCGCCGATGCGGGTGTCGGCCCAGGTGTCCCACTCGGCGACGGTCAGCATGCCGTCGCCGTTCAGATCCATCATGTCGTAGGTGGCGACGTAGAATTCCGAGCGGCCGAGACCCTCGTCGGCATCGGCGTCGTAGGCGTCGAAATCGCCCTCGTCCTGCCACCAGGCCTCGTATTCGGCGCGATCGATTTCCGGGTTCTCGTCGAATTCCCAGTTCTCGAGATACTGCGCCGAGGCGGGCGCGGCGGCGAGGCCGAGCGCGAGGACGCTGGCGGTGATCAGGTGGCGGGTCATGCGTGCCTCCTTCCTGTCGCGTTGGCTGGGACGCGGGCAACGGTGAGGCGCGCGGATTTGTTTCAACGGGCAGCGCGGCTGCGGCCGCTATTCGGCGGCGAGGCCGGGCGCGTGCCGCGTCACCTCCTGTCGCAGGATCCGGGCGATCTGCGCGCAATCGGCGAGGCTGAAGGTGAGCGGCAGGCGAAAGTCGATCAGGCCCGCGAGAATGCGGTCGGTCTGCGGCAGCGGCTGCGGGTCGGCATAGGCCCAGTGGGCATAGCGCGAGGTGAAGCCGTGGGGCGCCTCGGCGCCGAACCACTTGAGCTCGACACCGCGGGCGGCGCAGGCGCCGAGCAACGCCTCGATCCGCTCCGCCCCCCAACCGGGCAGGAGGAACTGGAACGACGAGCCGACGAACCGCTCCGCCGCGGGCCGCTCGACGAGGCGCAGCCCCGGCGTGCCGGCGAGGCCCCGCTCCACGGCACGATACCGCTCCGTCCAGGCGGCGCAGCGGGCGTCGAGATCGGCGAGCTGCGGCCGCAGGATCGCCGCGCGCAGGTTGTCCATGCGCCCCGACACGTTGGGGATGCCCGCCGTCAGCCCCTCGAACGCCTCCGGCGGCGGCGCGGCGCGGTGGCGCGCGTAGAGCATGTAGCTGCCCGAGAGCAGGATCATGCGGGCGGCCAGCGTGGCGTCGTCGGTCACGATCAGCCCGCCCTCGCCCGAATTCATGTGCTTGTAGGTCTGGGTGGAGTAGCAGCCGATCGCCCCGTGCCGCCCCGAGGGCACGCCGCGCCAGCGCGCCCCCATCGTATGCGCGCAATCCTCGACCACCGTCAGATCATGGGCGCGGGCGACCTCCATCAACGCCTCCATGTCGGCGACGTGGCCCCGCATGTGCGACAGCAGCAGCACGCGCGCCTGCGGGTGCGCCCCGGCCTGCGCGGCGAGGTGGTCGAGATCGATCGTGAGCTGCTCCGTCGTCTCCACGAAGACCGGCCGCGCGCCCACCGCCGCGATGGCACCGGGCACCGGGGCCAGGGTGAAGCCGTTCGACAGAACCGGCGCGCCGGGCGCGACGCCGAGCGCGCGCAGCGCGCAGGCCATGGCATAGCCGCCCGAGGCCACTGCGAGGCAGTAGCGCGCGCCAGTGTAGGCGGCGAACTCCTCCTCGAGGAGCGCGACCTCTCCCGCCTCGTCCCCGGCGAGGTTGTAGCGGTGCAGCCGCCCGTGGCGCAGCACCTCGGTCGCCGAGTCGATCCCCGCCTCGGGGATCGGCTCCTGCTGGGTGAAGCTGCCGATGAACCTCTCGTCGCCCATCGCCCGTCCTCCGTGTCGCGCCGCCATCTGGCCCGGGCCGCGCCCGCCCGTCAATCGGGGCCAGGGGCGGGGGCAGCCCGGGTCGGGGGGCCAGCCCCCCGTCGCCCGTTCCGGGCGCCTCCCCCCGGGATACTTGACGCAAGAAGAAGGAGCGAAGCGGAATGGGACGAGCCGGGGCGCCTTCAGCCCCGCGCCCCTGCGCCCCTGCCCGCGTCCTGTGCCCGCAGGTCCGCATGGTGCCCCCGTGAGGACGCGCCGCATCGACGGGCAATCGGGCGCGACGGCCGGCGCGCGCAGGCGAGGGCTGCCGGGCGGGCGGGCCGATGCCGAAGGCGAGGTCCGCGCGTCCGGCCGGCGACACGGGCGGTCAGGGGAGCAGGCGGGCGGCGAGGGCCGGGAGGGCGTCGTAGGCGTCGAGCAGCGCGTCGGGAGAGAGGTCGGCCACGGCGCGGCCCTCGGGGCCGAAGGTGACGAGGGCGACGGGCGCGGCGGCGGCGCGGGCGGTGTCGCGGTCGGTCACCGTGTCGCCGACGAGCATCGCGCGCCCCCGCGTGCCGCCGGCCCGCGCCACCGCCTCGTGAAACGGCGCCGGATCGGGCTTGCGCACCGGCAGCGTGTCGGCGCCCACGAGGGCGGGGAAGGTCGGGGCGATGTCCAGCCGGTCGAGCAGCAGGCGGGCGAGGCGCTCCGGCTTGTTGGTGCAGATTCCGACGGCGAAGCCCGCGCGCCGCAGCGCCTCGACCGCGTCGAGCGCCCCGGGATACAGCATGGTCTCGGCGTCGATGCGCGCCTCGTAGGCGTCGAGCAGGCGGGGATACCAGCGGTCGACCTCGGTCTCGTCGTCCAGCCCCGTGCGGGCGAGTCCGGCCCGCAGCATCGCGCGCCCGCCGCGGAAGGCGATGCCCGCGTCCGCCGCCGGGTCGAGGCGCACGGCCGCGCCCATCGCGTCGAAGCAGGCGTTGGCGGCGGCGATGAGGTCGGCCGACGTGTCGGCCAGCGTGCCGTCGAGATCGAAGATGACGCTGCGCATCGTCTCTGCCCCTTCCCGTGAAACCTGTCGAAACGCAGCGTGACCCGCGCGGGCCTTGCGGCAGGGCCGGCGCCGCGCGATACGGGCGGTAATACGCCGCGAGGCGGATGGAAAGAGGCAGGGGGCGCGGGGCCATGGCGCTGCAACTGGTGGTTCTTGCGGCCGGAGAGGGCACCCGCATGCTCTCTGACCGCCCCAAGGTGCTGCACGAGGTGGCCCATGCGCCGCTGCTGCACCATGCGCTGCGCGCCGGGTTGGCATTGGGGCCCGCGCGCGTCGCCCTCGTCGTGGGCCACGGCGGCGCGGCGGTGGGCGCGGCCGCACGCGAGATCGTCCCCGAGGCGGCGGTGGTCACGCAAGAGGAACGGCTCGGCACGGCGCATGCCGTCTCGGTCGCGCTGCCCGAGATCGCCGGCGCCGGCGGCGACACGCTGGTGCTCTACGCCGACACGCCGTTCCTGCGCGAGGAAACCCTGTCCGCCATGCAGGCCGCGCGGGCACAGCACGACGTGGTGGTGCTTGGGTTCGAGGCCGCCGATCCGGGGCGCTACGGGCGGCTCGTGCAGGCGGCCGACGGCACGCTCGAGCGCATCGTCGAGTGGAAGGACGCCACCGAGGCGGAACGCGCCGTGCGGCTCTGCAATTCCGGAGTGATCTGCTGTGCCACGGCGCTGCTCGAGGAACTGCTGCCGCAGATCGGCAACGCCAATGCCAGCGGCGAGTACTACCTGACCGACATCGTGGGACTCGCCCGGGCGGGCGGCCTCTCGTGTGGGGTGGTGCGCTGCGACGAGGCCGAGACGCTGGGGGTGAACTCGCGCGCCGATCTCGCCCGGGCCGAGGCCGCCTTTCAGGCGCGCGCGCGGGCCGGGGCGCTGGAGACGGGGGCGACGCTGACCGCGCCAGAAACGGTGCATTTCGCCCACGACACGGTGCTGGGCCGCGACGTCGAGGTCGAGCCGATGGTCGTCTTCGGCCCCGGCGTGACGGTCGAGACCGGGGCGCGCATCCGCGCCTTCAGCCATCTCGAGGGCTGCCATGTCTCGGCCGGGGCGGTGATCGGCCCCTACGCCCGCCTGCGCCCCGGCGCCGAGATCGGCGAGGACGCGCGCATCGGCAACTTCGTCGAGGTGAAGGCGGCCGAGATCGGGGCGGGGGCGAAGGTCAACCACCTGACCTATATCGGCGATGCCGAGGTGGGGGCGGGCGCCAATATAGGCGCGGGCACGGTGACCTGCAATTACGACGGCGTCTCGAAGCACCGCACGGTGATCGGAGAGCGCGCCTTCATCGGGTCGGACACGATGCTGGTCGCGCCGGTGCGGGTGGGGGCCGAGGCTGTGACCGGCTCGGGCTCGGTCGTCACGCGCGACGTCGAGGCGGGGGCGCTCGCGCTTGGCCGCGCGCGGCAGGAGACCAGGCCGGGGCTTGGGCGCAGGCTGATGGAGCGGCTGCGCGCCGCCAGGGCGGAAAGGGGCTAGGCGATGTGCGGAATCGTCGGCGTTCTGGGCGATCACGAGGCGGCGCCGCTGCTGGTGGAGGCGCTGAAGCGGCTCGAGTATCGCGGCTACGACTCGGCCGGCATCGCCACCGTGCAGGGCGGCCGGCTCGACCGGCGCCGCGCCGTGGGCAAGCTGGTCAACCTGTCGGACCGGCTCGTGCACGAACCGCTCGCCGGCAAGTCGGGGATCGGGCACACCCGCTGGGCCACCCACGGTGCGCCCTCCGAGGTCAACGCCCATCCGCACCGCGCCGGGCCGGTGGCGGTGGTTCACAACGGGATCATAGAGAATTTCAAGACGTTGCGGGAGGAACTTCACGCAGCGGGCTATGCCAGCGAGACCGAGACAGACACCGAGACGATCGCGCTCCTCGCCCGCCGCCACCTCGACGCAGGACATAGCCCGCGCGAAGCGGCGCAGGCGACGCTTGCCCGCCTCGAGGGCGCCTTCGCGCTGGCCTTCCTGTTCGAGGGCGAGGACGACCTGATGATCGTTGCCCGCAAGGGCTCGCCTCTGGCCATCGGGCACGGGCAAGGCGAGGTCTATGTCGGCTCCGACGCCATCGCCCTCGCGCCCCTGACCGACCGGATCACCTATCTCGAGGAAGGCGACTGGGCCATTCTCACCCGCGCCTCCATCGACATTTGCGACGGCGAGGGGCGGCCTGTCCACCGTGAGGCCCGGACAGTGCATCTCGACGCGGGACAGATCGAGAAGGGCGGGCACCGGCACTTCATGGCGAAGGAGATCGCCGAACAGCCCACCGTGCTCGCCGACACGCTGGCCCATTACCTGGGTGACGAGATCGTGCTTCCCGAGCCGGGGATCGACTTTGCCGAGGTCGATCGCGTGGCGATGTCGGCCTGCGGCACCGCCTCCTACGCCTGCGCCATCGCGCGCTACTGGTTCGAGCGGATCGCGCAGCTGCCCGCCGAGGTCGACGTCGCGTCGGAGTTCCGCTATCGCGAGCCGCCGATCCCGCCGCGCACGCTCGCGCTGTTCGTCAGCCAGTCGGGCGAGACGGCGGATACGCTGGCGGCGCTGCGCTATGCCGCGCCGAAGGCGGCGCAGGTCGCCTCGGTCGTCAACGTGCCCGAGAGCACGATGGCGCGGGAATCGGCGCTGGTGCTGCCCACCCATGCCGGCGCCGAGATCGGCGTTGCCTCGACCAAGGCGTTCACCTGTCAGCTGGCCGTGCTCTTCCTGCTGGCGGTCAGGGCGGGGCGCGACCGGGGCACGCTCGACGCGAGCGCGGTGGCCGCGCATCTCGCTGCGCTGCAGGCCCTGCCCGGCCTGATGAGCCACGCGCTCGCGCTCGGCCCGGAGATCGCCCGCGTGGCGCGGCGGATCGCCGAGGCCGACGACGTGCTGTTCCTCGGGCGCGGCCCGATGTACCCGCTGGCGCTCGAGGGCGCGCTGAAACTCAAGGAAATCAGCTATATCCATGCTGAAGGTTATGCATCGGGCGAGCTCAAGCACGGCCCCATCGCGCTGATCGACGACACGGTGCCGGTGGTGGTGCTGGCGCCTCGCGACGGGCTGTTCGACAAGACCGTGTCGAACATGCAGGAGGTGATGGCGCGTGGCGGCCGGGTGCTGCTGGTGTCCGATGCCGCCGGCATCGCCGAGGCGGGCGCGGGCGTGTGGGAGAGCGTGGCCATGCCCTCGGTCGACGACCTGCTGGCACCCATCCTCTATGCCCTGCCGGCGCAGATGCTAGCCTACCACACCGCCGTCGCCAAGGGCACCGATGTCGACCAGCCGCGCAACCTGGCGAAATCCGTCACCGTGGAGTGACCGCCCAGGGGGCTGCACGCCACGGAACGCCACGCCAGGGGGGCTGGCCGGCCCGGAGCGGGGCGTCCGACGTTCGCAAGGCGCCGCCAGACGTAACGATGGCGGCGCTTCGAGCTAGCCCGGACGCGCCCTCACGAGAGCCCCGGTGACACGCCGCTCGCGCCCGCCCGGCCTGCTAGGCCGCGCGCCCCTGCGCGTCGCGCACGAGCGCGGCGAAGCGGTAGGCGCCATGGGCCATCTTGGAATATGGCGTCGTCAGGAACAGGGCCAGCACCGCCCCCAGATGCAGCGCCAGCAGGGCGGGCACCAGGACTGTGCCCGTCGCCGCATAGAGAACGAGCCCGGACAGGCCCGTCAGACCGAGAAGCAGCACGAAAGCCATCTCGCCGCCCCAGCGTGACGGTGCGCCGAGCGCGGGGTCGGCCTTCGTCTTGAGCCAGGCGAGCGCAAAGGCGCCCACCGTCAGCAGCAGCCCGCCCGGCACGCCGAACAGCTTCGGCAGGCTCCACAGCGGATAGGGTGCGGGCGCGTCGAAGACGTAGTGCAGCACGGTGCCGGAGGAGGTCGAGGCGAAGCACAGCAGGAAGCCCCAGAGCACCGCCTGGTGCGAATGGCGACGGGCGTTGCCGAAGCGGTCGCCGTTTTCGTAGTTGCACCCCTGCGCCGGCCCGCCCGACAGGTTCTTGAGCCGGCCGGCGTCGAGCGCGGCCTCCTTCAGGTGCGCCCACCGGACGGGGCCGCCGCCCGTCTCGTGCCAGTAGCGGCGCACGCCCACCCCGAGCGCGACGACCGGGAACAGGAAGGCCGGGGCGAAGATCGCCACCATCGCCGCGTGCGAGAGATAGGCGTAGAAGCCCTCGCCCGAAGCGGGCGCCAGCGCCGCGAGCGCGAGGAAGAGCGCCGCGATGCCGGCGACGAGCGCGGCCGTCAGCGCCACGCCGCTGCGCTGGAACGTGCCCGCCAGCCCGTGCGGCCAGGCGAACCGCTCCCAGCTGTCGCTGCGCACCTCGGCCAGCGCGCGCGGCAGGTTGACGGCGAATTCGTGCGGCTCGGCATACTGGCAGGCGTAGTAGCAGCCGCGGCAGTTGTGGCAGAGATTGGCAAGTTGCGTGATGTCGCCGTCGGCGAATGCACGCTCGCGGGTGATCGCGGGAAAGACCGAGCAATACCCTTCGCAATAGCGGCAGGCGTTGCAGATCTGGACCTGCCGGCGCGCTTCCTCGATCGCGTCCTGCCCGCGCTCTTCGGGGCTGAGGGCGACGGGGGCCTCGCCCCGGGTGAAATCAAGCGACATGGGCGGCAGCCTCCTGTCCCGCGATGCGTCCGAAGACGGTTCCGATGGTCATGCCGAAGCCGGCCAGATAGCCTTGGCCGAGGATCGAGCCCGCCATGATCTCGCCCGCCGCCCAGACATTGGCCAGCCGCGCCCCCCCGGCCGAGACGCGGGCCGTCTCGTCGACCTTGAGCCCGAGATAGGTGAACGTGACGCCAGGGCGGAGCGTGTAGCCGTAGAATGGCGGCTCGACGATGGGGCGGGCCCAGTTCGTCTTGGGCGGGTCGAGGCCCTCGGTGGCCAGCCCGTCGAGCTCGGTCGGCGTGAAGGCGCCGTCGCGGCAGGCGGCGTTGAAGGCGTCGACCGTCTCGCGCAGCTTCGGGCCCGAGATGCCGAGGCGCTGGCCCAGCCCCTCGATCGTGTCGGCCTTCTCGGGCGGGTAGAGCGAAGGCATGAACAGCTCGAGGCTCCCGGCGTCGATGATGGCATAGGCCACCTGCTCGGGCTGCGCGGCCACCAGCCGGCCCCAGATCGCGTAGCGCTTGGGCCAGACATCCTCGCCCTCGTCGTAGAACCGCTCGCCGTTGCGATTGACCACCACAGAGAACGGCACGCAGTCGAGCCGCGTGGCGATACCGCCGTCGAACCTGGGCGCACGGCCGTCGATGGCGACCGCGTGGCACTGGGTGGGGTCGCCCACGCTGTCGGCGCCCTGGTCGAGCATGTCGCGCAGCACCGCGCCGCGGTTGTAGGGCGTGCCGCGGATCAGGAAGTTGCGCGCCGCCTCGCCCCAGGCGCTCGCCAGCCAGTCGAGATTGGCCTGGAAGCCGCCCGAGGCGAGCACCAGCGCGCGCGCCTCCAGCCGGACGGTCTGCCCGCCGATCGTCGCGTCGAGGCCCTGCACCCGGCCGCCCTCGACCGCGACATGGGTGACCTCGGCCTCGTAGGCGACGGTCACGCCCAGATCCTCGACGGTGTTGTAGTAGGCGTTCACCAGCGCCTTGCCGCCGCCGAGGAAGAAGGCGTTGGTGCGCGACAGCGACAGCGTGCCCGAGAGCGAGGGCTGGAACGCCACGCCGTGCCGCTCCATCCAGGGCAGGCACTCCTCGGAGGTGCGGATCGTCATGCGGGCGAGCGCCTCGTCGGTCTTGCCGCCGGTGACGCGGATCAGGTCGTCGAAATACTCGTCCTCGCGGTAGGCGCCGGTCAGGACCGAGAGCGGCGCCTCGTGCTTGCAGCGAAAGTTGCGGGTATGGCGCGAATTGCCGCCGCGATAGGGCTCGGGCGCGCCTTCGAGCACCAGCACCCGCGCCCCCGCCTCGGCGCTCTCGATCGCCGCGCAGAGGCCGGCATTGCCTCCGCCCACGACGATCACGTCCCACAATGTCGATTCCAGCGTCCCGTTCATCGCGCTCCCGCTTCCCTGTCCCGTTCGTCCGGCCCTGCCGCGATCATCGCGCCCGCCCGAGGCGGACTCCAGGCCCGTATCGACGCCCTCGCCCCGCGCCATCTGCCCCGCCCCGCGGATGCCCGGCCCATGCGGCCGCGGCGGCAGGCCAAGGGCGCGGAGCCTGCATCGCCCCCTGCCCTGCACCCTGCGCCTGCCCGCGGCGCCCATGCGGGGGCGCCCTGCCCCCGGTGGCGCCTCCGCGCCCGGCCGCCCCGTGTTGGTATCCTCCGGGCCGGGCTGAACCGGGTGCTCCTGGTCGTGGATGCGGGGCGGGCAAGGTCAGAACGAGGGCAGGAACTGGTCGAAGATCACGAAGACGGCAAGCCCGACGCTCGCGGCGAGCACCGCGCTCGGCACCTTCCGCTCATTGCAGAAAAGCACGCCAAACAGAAACAGGAAAGCCGGCACCGCCACCAGGTAGGAGACGAAATGGGCGACCACCAGAAAGCCCGCGAGGAAGCCGTAGATCCGCGCGAGGCCCGCCCAGTCGACGGGCCTGTCCTGCTCTGGCGGTGGGGTCGGGGCGTCGGGGGCCTGCCCTGCGGCGGCGGCGGCCCGGTCGGCCCGGAGATCCGCCACGAGGAGCGCAAGCGCCATGACGAGCACCAGCCCCGACACGGCGAAGGGAAAGCCGAACGCCGCCGTTCCCGCATACTCGAACGCCCCGGCGAGCATCGCCGCCGACAGCGTGGCGACAAGCAGGGTGAAAACGTGCCTAGCCTTCATCTTTCGACTCCTTGCTCCGCGACCGCCGGGCGGCGCGCGACAGGAGCGCGCCCGGGCTGGCGCGCAGCGCGGGATAGACGAGCATGGCGATGGTCGCCAGCAGCAGGCCCAGCGTGATCGGCCGCGTCAGCGAGCCCTCGATCCCGAAGACCAGCATGCTCTGGTAGAAGTTCTTCTCGATCAGGCCGCCCAGCACCAGCGCGATGATCAGCGCCACCCGCGAGAACCCGTAGGCCTGGAAGAAGTAGCCCACCAGCCCGAAGACGAGCGCCACGATCATGTCGCCGAAATTGCCGTAGGTGGCATACGAGCCGAGCAGCCCCAGCACCAGGATCACTGGCGCGACGGTGGTGCTGCGCAGCGCGGTGACGCGGGCGAGATAGGGCGCCCATCCCAGCATGATGATCCCGGCCAGCACGTTGCCGAAGACGAGCGTGCCGATCAGCACCATGATGATGTCGGGGCTGTCGAGCATCAGCCGCGGGCCGGGCGTGATCCCGAACACCATCAGCGCGCCGATCAGGATCGCCATGTCGAGGCTGCCGGGGATGCCGAAGATCAGCGTCGGCACGAAGGCGCCGCCGTCCTTGGCGTTGTTGGCCGATTCCGGCGCGATGACGCCGCGGATGTCGCCCTTGCCGAAGGACGACTTGTCCTTCGCGGTGGCCTTGGCCTGGCCGTAGGCGATCAGGTTGGCGACCGCGCCGCCAACGCCGGGGATGATCCCGATCAGCGTGCCGAGGATCGAGCCGCGCAGGAACGTGCCGAAGTTCCGGAACACCGCGAGGCTGCCGCGCCACACGCCGGACATGCCGAACTCGATGCGCTCTCCGGCGACGGATTTCTTGTCGAGCAGCAGCGACAGGGCCTCGGAGATGGCGAATAGGCCGATCATCACCGGCACCAGCTTGATGCCGTCGTAGAGATAGTCGGTGCCGAGATCGTAGCGCACCAGCCCCTCGATCGGGTCGGCGCCGACGAAGGCCAGCATCAGGCCCAGCCCGGCCGACATGACGCCCTTCCACATCGTGCCCTCGCCCAGCAGGGCGATCAGGCACAGGCCCATGACGGTGATCATGAAGTATTCGGGGTAGGAGAACGACAGCACGATCTGCCGGCCGAGCGGCAGGATCATGATGAGCACCGACGCGCCCACGAGCGCGCCCAGCAGCGACGAGGTGGCCGCGGCCCCGATGGCGTAGCCCGCCTTGCCCTGCCGCGCGAGCGGATAGCCGTCGAAGGTGGTGGCGACGTTCTGGGCCGAGCCGGGCGTGTTGAGCAGGATGCCGGCGACCGAGCCCGCCGTGGGCACGGCCCCCGCCGCGCCGATCAGCATGATGATGGCGTATTCGGGTTCGAGCGCGAAGGTCACCGGCAGCAGGAGCGCGAGGACCTGTCCGCCGCCCAGGCCCGGAAGGATGCCGAAGACCATTCCGATCAGGGTTCCCCCGATCAGGAAGGCGATCCCCGGCCAGCTGAAGATCACGCCGAGGGCGGGCAGGATTGCATCGTACACGCGGCTCGTCCCTGAAGCTGCTAGTCGCAACGGAAAGGGCGGCGGCGCCTCGGGAGCGCCGCCGCCCGGATCGTGGGCTTGTCACTCCTCGAGGAGCTCGTCGCGCGCGGCGCTGAACAGGTCGATCTTGGCCTGGATCAGCTCGCGCGTCTCGCCGGCGTCGAGCCATTCGGCGTTCTGGTTCGCCTTGACCATGCCCTCCTGGAAGGTCTCGTCCATGAAGGCGGCCTCGGCCGCGGCGTTCAGCGTCGCCATCACGTCGTCCGGCGTGCCTGGCGTCGCACCCAGCACCAGTTGCAGCCCGTTCAGCTTCAGCAACTCCTCGTGGCCGAGTTCGGCGACCGAGGGCACGTCGGGAAGGTTGGGGATGCGCTCGCTGGTATAGGTGAACAGCGGCACGACATCGTCGATCTGGGCGTAGATCGTGGGGAAGGTACCCTGCATCCAGTCGACATCGCCGCGGATGACAGCCAGCAGCGCCTCGGAGGCCCCGTCATGCGGGATGGGGTTGACGTCGAACCCCATCGCCATGCCCGTCATGCGCGCGCCCAGCGTCGAGCCGTCGAGGCGCCCGCCGGTCGAGGCCTGCACGAAGGTCTCGCCGGTGCCAGCCATCTGCTCGACCGAGGTGAGGCCCGACGCCTTCGACGCCACGGCGAGGTAGAGCGGGTTGTTGATCTGGGCGATCCACTCGAGGGAGAGCGGGTCGTAGTCGCGCCCCTCGAGAACCGGCGGCAGCACCACCGACGTCGCCTCGAGGATGCCCAGCGTGTAGCCGTCGGGATCGGCGCGCATGATGTCGTTCAGCGCGATCATCCCGTTGCCGCCCGTCCGGTTCTGGACGACGACGTTGGGCTGGTTGGGCAGGTTCTTGGACAGCGCGTCGGCGAAGAGCCGCGCGGAGGTGTCGGTGCTGCCGCCGGGCGAGTTCGGGATGACGATCGTTATCGTCGATCCCGCCTCGGGAAAGTCGGCGGCGGCGGCCGGCACGGCCGCGACGCCGAGCGCCAGCGTCAGCGTCAGCCCGGCCGCACCCCCGGCGAGCGATGTCTTCAGGTTGTCGAGTTTCAGGTTCACCGATCCACTCCTTCTCTCCTGTCGGTTCCGTCGGGCCCGCCCGCATGCCGGAGAGGCCCCTGGTGCCCCCGTCCTTCGGGGTGGCCGTTCCTGCGCCCGCGGCGGGCATCGCGCGCGGGCGGGTCCGCGTCGGCGCCCGGGCGAGAGGCCGGGCGCCGACGCGAGGTCTGCCTCAGCGGGCCGCTTCGAGCGCGTCCGCCAGCAGCGGCACGAGCGCGTCCGCGTTCGCCATCGCCTCTTCCAGCACGGCACTCGCTTCGTCGGCCGGCATGAAGTCGATCGCGCGGCCGAGCTGCTCCATCTCGGCGAGGAAGTCGGGGTTCTCCATCGTCGCCGCCACGGCGGCGCGCAGCGTCTCCAGCCGCTCCTCGGGCACGCCCGGCGGCGCGAAGAACGACCGGTCGAGCGCGGAGATGCCGGCGACGGACCGCACGAAGGAGGCCATCACCTCGTCCTCGATCACCTCGGAGGCCAGCGGCACGCCCTCGAGCGAGGTCGAGGGCACCAGCGAGATCTGCAGGATCGGCTTGATCTCGCCGGCCTCGATCAGTTGCAGCGACGAGCCGATCGAGCTCGACAGGATCTCGCCATCGCCGCGCATGCCGGCGGCGAAGGCCTCGCTCGCGCCGTCGTAGCCGGTGACCGGCACCACGTCGATGCCGAGGCCGCGCGCCACGATCATCGCCTTGAAAAAGGTATCGTCGCCCACGCCCGACAGCGGAATGCGCACCGGGCCATCCGCGTTGCGCAACTCGTCCAGGCTCTGGTACTTCGCAGCCGCAGGCACCGAGATCACCTCGGACTCGGCCACCACGCGACCGAGGATTTCCCATTCGTTCACGTCGTACTGGATGCCGTCGGCGCCCGACAACTGGCTGAAGATCATCGACGGGAAGCTGGAGAATCCGATGGTCAGCCCGTCGGGCTCGGCCCGGTAGAGCTGGTTACGCCCGATATTGCCGCCGGCCCCCGTGACGTTCTTCACCACGACCGTCGCGCCGAGATACTCCTCGAGGAAGCGGGCCGAGGCGCGCGCATAGGTATCGAAGCCGCCGCCCGCGCCGTGCGGCACGATCAGTTCGACCGTCTCGCCCTCGTAGAAGTCGTCCTGCGCGGCGGCCGGCCCGGAGCCCCAGGCGATGGCGAGCGTTGCCGCGGCCACGGCCGAGGAACGGGCCGCGCGGATGAACCCTTTGAACTGTAGCATCTTACTCCCCTTTCTTCGCTTCCTGTTGGTAGTTTCTTGCCCGCTTGCTAGCCGACCAGCGGGAACAGGCCCGGATACAGGTCGACGCGCAGGAACCAGACGAATGCGCTGTAGAGGATGCCGATCGCCACCGCTGTGCTGACCAGCGTCCTGGTCCAGTCGAGCCCGGCGAGGACGCGCAGGAAACCGATGAGGAACAGCGGCAGGACGATGTAGAAGCCGAAGAGCGTCAGCGCGACGCCGAGGCCCAGGACCCAGCCGAGCGCGGTTAGTTCGCGCCGGCGGACCTCGTCTGCCGGAAGCGCCGCCGCGCTTTTCCGGCCGATCTTGTCGCGGTCGACGAAGCCGGGCTTCACCTGCGCCGGGGCGAACCGCTCGAACCCCGGCACATGGTCGATCGCGATCTGGAAGGCGATCAGCAGCGCGGTGGGCACGCCCACCAGGAGCGGCACCAGCCGGGCCCGCTCGTTGTAACCGAGCGCCTCGACGATGAAGAAGATCGCCACGCCCAGCAGGAAGCACTCGAAGATCAGCAGGCCCTTGTTCCTCATTTCGCGGCCCCCGCCTGCCGTGACCCCAAGAGCTTCGTCGCGAACGGGAACACCAGCACGCCGAGCGCCACGATCATCAGCACCAGCGCGAGCGGACGGTCGAACAGGAAGAAGGCGTCGCCGTAGGTGCGCAGCGAGATCTGCAGATACCGTTCGGTGATGATGCCGAGCACGAGACCGATCACCAGCGGCGCCTTCGGGAAGCCGTATTTCTTCATGAAGTAGCCGAGTACGCCGAAGGCCAGCGCCACCCAGACCGCCGCGAAGTGCCCTTCGGCCGCGAAGGCGCCCACGACGCCGACCGTCAGGATGAACGGCCCGATGATCTCGCCCCGCAGGAAGGTGAAGCGCACCATGCGGAGCGCGAATTGCAGGCCGACGAGCGAGGCGATGACATTGGCGATGGCGATCGCCCAGACCAGCACGAACACGATGTCGAGATTCTCGGTCAGCATCGATGGGCCGGTGTCGATCCCCTTGAGGATGAAAGCCCCGAGCAGGATCGCCGTCGCCTCGCCACCGGGAATGCCGAAGGCCAGCGTCGGCAAGAGCGAGCCACCGTCGGTGGCGTTGTTCGAGGCTTCGGGGCCGAGCACGCCGTTGACCGCGCCCTTGCCGAAGTCGCTGCGATCCTTCGACATCTGCATCGCCTGGCCGTAGGCGAGGATGTTGGCGACGGTGCCGCCGACGCCGGGGATGATACCGATGAAGGCGCCGAGCGCGCTGCTGCGAAGCGTGATGAACGGCCGGCCGAGCACGTCGCGCACTCCTTCCCAGACGCTCGATCGCCCGCGCTCGACCGCCCCGGTGTCCTGCACGATCGAGCCCTTGTTGACGTAGAGCTCGATCACCTGCGAGATCGCGAAGATGCCGATGACGACCGCCACGAAATCAAGGCCGTCGAGCAGCCAGGTCTGATCGAGGTTGAAGCGGCTGATTCCGGTGATCGGATCGGCGCCGACGAACGACAGAAGCAAGCCGAAGCCGCCCGCGATCACCCCCTTCACGATCGAGCCCTCGCCGAGGAACGCGATGATGACGAGGCCGAAGATCGTCAGCGCGAACAGCTCGGCGGGGCCGAAATAGATCAGGATCGGCCGGACCAGCGGAATGAGCGCCGTCAGGACCACCACGCCGAACAGCCCCCCGATCAGCGAGGCCGTGGCCGAGATGCCGAGCGCCCGCGCCGACTGCCCCTTCTGCGTCATCGGGTAGCCGTCGAAGCATGTGGCGATGTTCTGCGCGGTGCCCGGCACGTTGAACAGGATCGCCGTGATCGAGCCGCCGAACACGACCGCCGCGTTCGACGCCAGCAGGAAGGCCAGCGCCATGTGCGCGTCCATCGGGTAGATGAACGGGATGAGCACGGCGAGCAGAACGGTCCCGCCCAGCCCCGGCACGACCCCGAACATCAGCCCGATCATCACGCCGAACAGGATGACGAGAAGGGTGCCGGGATCGAGGATCGAGGTCAGGCCGGCAAGGGACGCTTCAAGCATGGGCGAGCACCCCCGCCGATCCCGTGGTCTTCGCCCAGCCGTTGCGCCGCGTCAGCCGCGACGTGGGCACCGGCACGCGGTTCCGTGCAGACGCGTCGCTCGATCCCCGGCAGGTCATGAGCCCCGGGCCCGGCGGCAGCCGCGCTCTCCCGGCGACATCGGCATTCAGAAATCCGCCGGGAGATACTTGGCGAACTTCCCGCGCACATGGTCGTCGAGCTCCTTGCTCGAGCGCACGATGGCCGGCCAGTCGGCCATCCGGCTCCAGGGCTTGACCGCCTGCAGGATCATCCGCGAATTCACCATTCCCGCACCGGCCGGGTAGGCGCGCGGATCGAGCTTGGTGCTCCAGCAATTACGCAGCACGTCGAGATCCTCGCCCGGATCCGACCGGGTGCAGATCGCCCAGATCACCTGGTCGATGTCGGCGGGGTCGATGTCCTCGTCGACGACGATCACCACGCGGTTGGCGTAGGCGCCCGCGTGGCACTGCGAGGCGACGAGGCCGGCCTGCTTGGCGTGGCCGGCATATTGCTGCTTGATCGAGACGGTCAGCCACATCCGGCTGCCGCCCGCCGGGTGGGCCCAGACGCCCCGCACCTCGGGCACGCCGGCCGCCTCCATCTCGTGCCAGACGGCGCCGGCGCGGTAGGTGCCGCGATAGAAGGTGTCGTCGTTGGGCGGAACGGCGGGGATGCAGCCCGTCAGCACCGGGTTGTCGCGGTGCATGAAGGTTTCCACGCGGATCGCGGGGTGCTGCTCGACACCGCCCGAGTAATAGCCCGTCCACTCTCCCAGCGGGCCCTCGTCGATCCGGTCGTCAGGGTGAATGAACCCCTCGAACGCGATTTCCGCCTCGGCGGGGATCGGCAGCCCGGTCTTGGGCGCGCGGATCACGCGCACCCCCTCTCCGATCAGGCCGCCGGCGAGGTCGTATTCGTTCTTGCCGTAGGGCACTTCCAGCCCGGCGACCGAGAAGATCGCCGGGTGCACGCCCACGACCACCGCGATCGGGCACGGCTCGCCGCGCTCGAAATACTTCCGCATCAGCTGGTCTCCGTGCTTGCCCTTCGACGCCATCACGGTGGCAAGCTTCCTGTCGTGCACCTGCACCCGGTAGGCGCCGTAGTTGATCCAGCCGCTGTCGGGGTCCTTCATGATGACCATGACGGCGGTGCCCATGTAGTAGCCGCCGTCGCCCTCGTGCCACCGCGGCGTGGGGATCTTGAGCATGTCGATCTCGTCGCCCGTCTCGACGTTGTCGAGGATCGGGCCGGTCTCGACCTCGACGGGCGGGATCGTGGGCGGATTGCGGAACGCATCGCGCCAGAACCCCACTAGGTCGACCTCGCGGGTGTTTTCCGGCAGGCCGAAGGTCAGCGCGATCCGCTTGACCGACATGAACAGGTTGGCGAGCACCCTGTAGTCGGGGTCATAGCCGGGAACCTGGTCGAACAGCAGCGCCGGGCCGCCGATCCGCCGCTGGTAGATGTCGACGATGCCGCCGATCTCGTTCTCCCGGTCGGCGCCGGAGACGCGGAGCAGTTCGCCCGCCTCCTCCATTGTCGCCACCCAGGTTCTCAGATCCTGACGGCTCGGCGTGCTCTGTTCCACCGCGTGCTCTCCCTGTCGGCTTGTCGTGCCACGAGCTGTCCCCGCGGCTGTTTCAAAAAGTTAAGCACGTCCAATTTTTATTCGTCAAGGGCGAGTCCGTCTCACAAACAAGACGGCACCAAAAAACTGCCCAGCGCGACGTGCTGCCTAATCGCGCGTCAGCCCGTGCACGCGCCCGGTGCCCGACACCGGGCGAGGAGCGCGGTGCGAACGAGGGTCGTCGGGGGCGGCCGCCGGCTCAGTCCGGGGGGTTGAGCAAGGCCCAGACCCGCGCCGGCGAGAGCGGCAGGTGGTTCGGCGCCACGCCGAACGCGCGCAAGGCCGACGCGACGGCATTCGCCACGGCGCCGCCGACGGGGATGATGCCGCCCTCGCCCGCCCCCTTGGCGCCGAGCGGATTCGTGGGCGAGGGATAGGACTCGAGCGACAGACAGCGCACCCGCGGATAGTCGGTCGCCAGAGGCACGAGATAGTCGGCGAGCGTGCCCACGAGCAGCGCGCCGTCGTCATCGTAGGGCAGTTCCTCGCCAAAGACGCTGCCGAAGCCCTGCACTGCCGCCCCCGTGACCTGCCCGTGCAGGGTCAGCGCGTTCACGATGCGGCCCACCTCGTCGCAGACGACGTAATCGAGCACCTCGACCCGGCCCGTTTCCGGGTCGACGGCCACATGCACCGCCGCCGTGCCGTTGGTATAGGTCGCGTCGGAATTGAGAAACTTCGCCTCGCCGGCAAGCCCCTCCGCCGCGAGATCGGCAAGGTCGAGCACGGCGCCGTCCGGCCCGACCGCCTGCCCGCCGACGACGCTGACCTCGGCCTCGCCGACCCCGAGCCGCCTCGCGGCCAGCGCGCGGAACCGGGCGAGCAGGGCAAGGGCCGCCTCGCGCACGGCGTTTCCGCCCATCACGGTGGCGCGCGACCCGTAAGAGCCCCAGCCCTCGGCCAGATAGGTGGTCGAACCGTGGTAGATGCGGATGCACTCCATCGGCAGGCCGAGCGTGTCGGCAGCGATCTGCGCCATCACCGTCTCCAGCCCCTGCCCGATCGCCGACGAGCCGACATAGACTTCGACGCCGCCATCCCCCGCCACCTGGATGCGCGCCGTCTCGGCCGGGCCCGACGCGCCGCCCTCGATGAAGCACGACACCGCGATGCCGTGGTAGCGCCCGTCGATCAGCCGGCCGTCGAGCTTTTCCTTCTCCTCCCAGTCGAAGGCCTGAAGGCAGCGGTGGAACGCCTCGGAATACTCGCCGCTGTCGCACGAGGTTTCGGCGCGCGAGCCGTCGCTGGGCCGGATCTGGGCGAGCGGATAGGGCATCTCGGCATTCGTCAGCAGGTTGACCTGGCGGATCGTGCGGCGGTCGAGGCCGAGCCGCGCCGCGGCCATGTCGAGCAGCCGCTCGATGAAGAACGAACCCTCGTAGCGCCCGGGGCCGCGGAAGGTGCCGGCGGGCGTCTTGTTCGCAACATAGGCCGTCGCCTGCAGGGCGATGTTCGGCACGCGGTAGGGCCCCGACATGAACTGCGCGCAGTTGCGCACCGGCGTCATCCCGTTGGGGCGGACATAGGCGCCCACGTTCATGAACATCTCGCCGCGCAGCCCGAGGATGCGGCCCGAGGCATCGAGCGCCAGCTCGACCTGCGCCTCGGCCTCGCGCGAATGGGCGATGGCGGCGAAGTGCTCGCGCCGGTCCTCGACCCATTTCACCGGGCGGCCGGTGATGCGCGCGGCCAGCGCCACGAGAAAGTCCTCGGGGTAGAACTCTCCCCGCGCGCCGAAGCCGCCGCCCACGTCGTGCTCGACATAGTCGACCGACGTCTCGGGCAGGTCCATCATCTTCGCCATGGCGCGGCGGTTGAAGAACGGCAGCTTGGCCGCGCCGTGCACGGTGAGGTGCTGCGCGTCCGCGTCCCACTCCGCCAGCAGGCCGCGCGTCTCCAGCGGCAGCGCCGTCTGCCGCTGGGTGGAAAAGCTGTCGCCCACCACCAGCGCGGCCCCGGCGAAGGCCGCCTCGGCATCGCCCTTGCCGGCGGTGAAAACCGCAGCGAGATTGTCTTCGGTCGTGCCGGGGAACAGCAGCGGCTCGGCGGCGAGGGCCGCGTCGCGCGTGACGACGGCCGGCAGCGGCTCGATCTCCGGCAGCACGAGCTCGGCGGCGTCCTCGGCCAGCTCGGGGCTGTCGGCCAGCACCAGCGCCACCGGCTCGCCGAAATAGCGCACCCGCTCGCGGGCGATGACGGGCTGCGCGTAGGGGCCGATCTTGGGGTTGGGGCGGCGGAAGGGGATGGTCGGGATCTCGCCGGTCACGTCGGCGGCCGTCAGCACCGCGTGGACGCCGGGCATGGCGAGCGCCTCCTCGGCGTCGATCGACACGAGGCGCCCATGCGCCACGGCGCTGCGCACGACGCAGGCATGCAGCATCCCCTCGCGCGTCACGTCGTCGATGTAGCGGCCCGCACCGCGGAGGAAGCGCGCGTCCTCCACCCGTTCGACATGGCCGCCGATATAGGTGTTGGGGGTGTTCATGCGCGGGCGCTCCTCGTGATCGGCCGGTGGCTCAGATGCGGAACTCGTCGCCGCGCTTGCGGCCCTGCGAGACGTCGACGAACAGCTCGTCGAGTCTGGCTGGCCTGCGGATGAGGCCCTGCTCGTGGGAATAGCCCGCCAGCGTCTCCAGGGTGTGGCGGTTGCGCTCTGTCAGGCCGTATTCCCACGGGTCGGGGCCGAGGATCGCCTCCTGCTCCTCCCAGGCCTCGCGGTACCAGGCGAGTGGCACGATCCGGGGGTTCTCCATCCGCTTCATGGCGATCTTCTTCGCCTCCTGGAAGGCGTTGAACATGTTCACCGGCACCCAGGGGTATTTCTCGACCACCTCGTTGCGCAGGCCGAGCACATGCATGATCGGGAAGATCCCGGTCTTGGCAAAGTATTTCTGCTCCTCGGCCTTGTAGTCGGGAAACAGCCGGGCGACGCGCGGATCCTTCTCGAGGATCGGCTTGATCAGGCTCGAATGGATCACCGCGTCGAGCTCGCCCTCGGCCAGCATCCGCTCGACCGACTTGTCGTCGGGCAGGCGCGTCAGCTTGAGGTCGGCGGGCGGCTCAAAATCCACGTCCTCGTCGAGCTCGGCATACCAGTCGATCGACTTGTGCGGCACGCCGTATTCGTGCTCGAGGATGCCGCGCATCCAGTGGCCGGCGGTGACGAGGAACGACTTGATGCCCACCTTGCGCCCGATCAGGTCTTTCGGCGTCTCGATCCCCTTCGAGGTGTTCACGTAGACGAAGCCGTGCCGGAACCGCCGATGCAGGAACACCGGCAGCGCGGTGATCGGGTAGCCGTAGTCGCGCGCCACGACGTAGGACGAGGCCGAGGTCTCGGACATGTCGAAATCGCCATTGCGCAGGAAACGCCAGTGCCGGGTGGTGGAATCCATCCCCGTCAGCACGATCAGGTCGATCCCGTCGGGCTTCACGATGCCTTCCTTGAGGGGGCGCACGATCTCGTAATCGCCGCAGGCAAGGGTCAGTTCGATCTTTTTCATCGCGTGTCCTCGGTGTGTCGTTCGATGCCTGCGCCATGTGACGCGGGTCGGGCCCCGGGTCGGGCCGCGGGTCATTGGGCCGGGTCGCCCCCCCGGCGATAGGCGGCGCGCGCCTCCAGTGCGGCCTCCACGATCGGGATGTATCCGGTGCAGCGGCAGATGTTGCCGCTCAGGACCTCGCGGATCTCGCAGGCCTCGACATCCGGGTTCTCCGTCAGCAGGGCATGGAGCGTGGTCAGGATGCCGGCGGTGCAGAAGCCGCATTGCAGCGCGTGATGCCGGCGGAACGCTTCCTGCAGCGGCGTCAGGGCGCCGTCGCCGGCCAGCCCCTCGACCGTCGTCACCTCGGCCCCGTCGGCCTGCACCGCGAGGGTGAGGCAGCCGCGCACCGCCGCGCCGTCGACGATGACGGTGCAGGCGCCGCACACGCCGTGCTCGCAGGCAAGGTGCGTGCCGGTCAGCCCGAGTGCGTGGCGCAGGCAATCGGCCAGCGTCGTGCGGGGCGCGACATCGAGCGCGGCGGGCCGGCCATTCACTGTGAGGGCGATCTTCATTCGGCGGCCTCCCTTTCGCGCGCGCAGGACTCCGCGAGGGCGCGCCGCAACAGCGTGCCCACCAGCGCGCGCCGGTAGGCGGCGCCGGCGTGCAGGTCTTCGGTGGGCTCTATCGCGGCCGAGGCCGCCGCGGCGGCCGCGCCGAATGTGTCGTCATCGGGCGCGCGCCCGTTCAGCGCATCTTCGGCCGGGGGCACACGCTGCGGCGTGTCGGTCGCGCCCATGACGGCGACGCGGGCGTGCGCGATGTGCGGTCCGTCCATGTCGTAGGCCGCGGCGACCGCGGCGATGGCGAGGTCGCCGTGGCGCAGGGCGAACTCGTCGAAGGCCCAGCGGCGCCCCTCCGGCCAGCGCGGGAAGCGGACGGCGACAATGATCTCGTCGTCCTCCAGCGTGGTTTCCATCGGGCCGGCAATAAGCTCGTCGGCCGGGATGGTGCGATGCCCCCCGGCGCCGACGACGTCGACCGAGGCGCCGCAGAGAACGGCGATGCAGGGGAACTCCGAGGCCGGGTCGGCATGGGCGAGGCTGCCGCCCAGCGTGCCGCGGTTGCGGATCTGGTAATGGGCGACATGGCCGATCGCGGCGGGCAGAAGGGGCAGCGCGCGGGCGAGGGCTGCGCTGTCGAGGATGTCGCGCCAGCGCACCATGGCGCCGAGGCGGATCTCGCCATCGGCCACCTCGATGCCGTCGAGGCCGGCTATCTTGCGCAGGTCGACCAGCAGGCTCGGCGCGGCGAGGCGGAAGGCCATGAAGGGCAAGAGGCTCTGACCGCCGGCGATCACCTTGGCGTCGCCACCGGCCTCGGCGAGCAGCGCCGTCGCCTCGTCCAGCGTCTCGGGGCAGGCATAGTCGAAGGCCGGCAGCTTCATGCGGCGGGCCGCCGGGGGCGTGACGGCGCAAGACCCGCAAGGCTGCATCGCTGTGTCCGTGTCATCGCTGCGGCTCCCGCTCTCCCCGCCGGCGCTGCCCGCCGGGACTGTTCCAAAAATGAAATACGTCTTCTTTTTGTTCGTCAAGACCCCGCGGGCGCTCCGTGACGAGGCCGTTCACGATCTGGTCGTGGCCGCGCCCTCCCGCGGGTGGCGAAGCCGCCAGAGCGACCCGCTCACCCTTGAAGCGCCCGGTAGTGGCGGGCGATCGCGCCCGGCGTCGTGGTCCAGACGTCGCCGGCATGGGAGAGGACGTGGCGCAGCGCGCGGCGCAGGCCGCGCAGCCGATAGGGCTGCCCGATCACGAAGGAATGGAGCACGACCGAACAGACCAGTGGATACTTCTCGGACTGCTCGAGCATCTCGTCGAACTGATCCACGATCATCCGCTCGAAATCGGTGTGCGATTGCTGGCGGAAGGCCATGACGGGGCTGTCGTTCACCTCGATCGTGTAGGGCACCGACAGGATCGGCCCGCTGCGCGTGCGCATGTGGAAGGGCTGATCGTCGGCCGGCCAGTCCATCACGTAGTCGAAGCCGGCCTCGCGCAGCAGGTCGAGCGTCACGTCGGAATGGGCGAGCCACGGCCCCATCCAGCCGCGCGGCGCGGTGCCGGTATGGGCGCGGATGGCCTCGCGCGACTCCGCGATCAGCGCGCGTTCCTCCGCCTCGTCCAGCACGTCCTGCCGCTCGGCGTTGGTGCGCCCGTGGCCCACGAACTCGTCGCCGCGCGCCACCATCCGCTCGGCCAGTTGCGGGCAGCGCTCGAACACCAGCGAATTGACGTTCCCGGCGGCGGGCAGGCCAAGGTCGTCGAGCAGGTCGAAGACGTACCACTGGCCCACGCGGTTGCCGTAGTCGCGCCAGGCGTAGTTGCGGCTCGTCTGCGGGGCGCCGACGATGGCGCTGTCGCTGCCGATCCCCTCGCCGAAGCTGAACACCTCGATATTGTTGCAGACGTAGAAGGCCAGCCGCTTGCCGCCGGGCCAATCGAACTGCGCCCGCTCGGGCAGCGGAACGTAATCGTAGCGGTTGTGGTCGCGCAGGCGCATCAGGGGCATGGCCGCACCCTCACTCCGCCGGCGTCGCCGGACGCGGATACGCCGCCAGAGCCGCCTTCGCGATCGCGGCGTAGCCGGTGCAGCGGCAGAGGTTCGACGACAGCACCTCGGCCAGCTCGTCCTCCGTCATGTCGGGGTCCTGTTCGAGCGCGCCGACGATCAGCATCAGGAAGCCCGGCGTGCAGAAGCCGCATTGCAGGGCATGGGCGTCGATGAAGGCCTGCTGCAGCGGGTGCAGCCGTTCGCCCTGCGCCAGCCCCTCGACGGTGCGGATCTGCGCGCCCTCGGCCTGGCGGGCGAACATCAGGCACGAGCGCACGGGGCGGCCGTCGACGATGACGGTGCAGGTGCCGCACACGCCCTGCTCGCAGCCCAGATGCGTGCCGGTCAGCCCGCAATCCTCGCGCAGGGCGTCGCCCAGGGTCTTCCGGTCGGGCGCCGTCACCGCGTAGGACGTGCCGTTGACGTGGAGCTGGAAGGTCTGCCCGCTCATGCCGCCATCCCCCTCTGGCCGGGTTGCGCCAATGCCGCCTCGGCGAGCGCCCGCTCGATCGCCGTCACGGCAAGATCGCGCCGGTAATCTGCCGGCGTCGCGAAATCCTCCAGCGGTTCGACGGCGCCAGCCGCGATCCGGGCCGCCGTGCGGAACGCCTCGGGGCCGGGCGGCTGCCCCTCGAGCGCGGCCTCCACCTCGCCCAGCCGGCGCGGGACCTCCTCGATCGCGCCGATGCCCACATGCACGTCGCGCATCGCGCCGCCCTCCAGCCGGTAGCCCGCCAGCGCCGCGCCGATGGCGAAATCGCCCGCGCGCCGGTTGAATTCGTAGAAGCCCCAGGCCGAGCCCTCGGCCGGGCGCGACAGGCGCACCTCGACGAGCAGCTCCTCGGGTTCGCGCACCGTGGCCATCGCGCCCTCGAACCAGTCGGCCACCGGCACCGCGCGCTCACCTGCCTGCGACCGCAGCACCATCTCGGCGCCGAGCGTCGCCGCGGTCAGGCACCATTCCGAAGCCGGATCGGCATGGGCGAGGCTGCCGCAGAAGGTGCCCCGCGTGCGGATCGGGTAATGCGCGATCTCGTGCGAGATGCGGGCGAGCAGCGCGCCGAACGGCCCCGGCACGACGGACCGCCGGAAATCGTGGTGGCGGGCGAGCGCGCCGATGGCAAGATGGTCGCCCGACAGCTCGATCCGGTCGAGCCCGGCGATGCCGTTGATGTCGATCAGGTCGGGCGGGTAGGCCAGCCGCAGCGCCATCATGGGCACGAGGCTCTGGCCGCCCGCGAGCACCAGCGCCCCCTCGTCGGCCAGCGCGGCCAGCAGGCCCGCCGCCTCGTCGACGGTCGCCGGTCGGTGCAGGGTAAAGGGCGGTGCTTTCATCGGCTGTCTCCCCTGGCATCGGCGGGCAGCGTGGCGACCCAGTGCTCCCATCCCCGGTCGATGGCCGGCCGCGCCGGCCGGCGGGTCAGGGCGAGTTCGCCCGCCGAGAGCGCGACGGGCTGCGCGAAGGCGGCAGCGCGCAGGAAATGCTCGGCCTCCCGCGCGCTATAGACCGCCATGAAGACCAGCTCGCGCAGGCCGCCCGCGGCGAGGGTGGCGCCGTGGCCGCGCATCAGAACGAGCGGCCGCTCGCCGAGCGCCGTGGCGACCGAGCGGGCCTGCTCCATCGTCGTCACCAGCATGTTGGTGGCGCCGAAATCGTCGGCGCTGTCCCAGACCGGCACCGGCCCGCCCATGAAACCGCCGGTCTGCGTGACCGGGTAGAGCCGCCCCGCCCCGAGGCAGAAGGGCATCAGCGCGGGCGCATGGTGGTGGACCACGGCCATCGCCCCCGGCCGCGCGGCGTAGATCGCCGCGTGCAGCACGCCCTCGGAAAAGAGCGGCGCATCGGTCGCCTCGACCGGCTCGGCCGAGAGGTCGAACCGAAGGAAGTCGTCTTCCGTAACGGTGGAGGGCGGCCGCGCTGTCGACATCCAGAACCGCGACGGGTCGCCCGGGTCGCGCAGGCTGACATGGCCGAAGGCGTCGAGCACCCCCTGCGCCACGAGGATGCGGCTCGCCGTCACGAGATCCGGGGCGGGGTTGCCGCTCATCGCGCCCCGCCCTCTGCCGCGCGGATCGCCGCGCGCACCTCCTGCGGCGAGACGGGCGCGCGCAGCACCCGCACGCCGAGGTCGTCGAGCGCGTCGTCGATGGCCGAGGCGATGGCGGCCGCCATCGGGATGACGCCCGACTCGCCCACGCCCTTCACCCCGAGCGCGTTGAGATGGGTGGGCGATTCGGTGTGGCTGACGGCAACCTCGGGCATCTCGGCCGAGGTCACGAGCAGGTAATCGGCGTAGGTGGTGGTCAGCGGCTGGCCGGCCTCGTCGTAGGCCATCCGCTCGAACAGCGCGTTGCCGAGGCCGAGGGCGATCCCGCCCATCAACTGCCCCTCGACCATGGCGGGGTTGACCATGACGCCGCAATCGTGGGCGAAGGCGAGCCGCGTCACGCGAACGCCGCCGGTCGCGCGGTCGACCTCGACCTCGGCCACGGCGCAGCCGTTTGCATAGGCCATGTCGTCGATCACCACCCGCTCGGTCGCCTGCAGCCCCGGCGTGTCGATGCCCGGCAGCCGGAACCCGGCGATCCCCTGGGCGGCGACGGCCACCTCGGCGAGGGTCAGGCTGCGGTTGCCGCCGCCCGTCTCGACCACCAGATCGCCGGCGATGTCGAGCGCATGAGCCTCGACCCCCAGCTTGTGCGCGGCGACCGACAGCACCTTGTGCCGCACCGCGCGCGCCGCCGCGTCGGCCGAGGCGCCGGCGACGACCGTCTGGCGGCTGTTGAACCCGCCGAAGCCGTAGGGCTCGGCGGTGTCGCCCAGATGGATGTCGATATTGGCCGGATCGGCGCCCAGATGGTCGGCAACGATCTGCATCATCGCCGTCTGGAGCCCCTGCCCCATCGCCGTGGCGCCGGTGCTGACCCGGACGCGCCCCTGCCGGGTGACGCGCACCGTCACCGTCTCGTAGGGGCCGCGCCCGGTGCCCTCGACGTAGTTCGCCAGCCCCAGGCCGATCGAGCGGCCCTCTTCCCGCGCCGCGGCCTTGCGGGCGGCAAAGCCGGCCCAGCCGGCCTGCGCCAGCGCCGCGCGCTGGGTCGCCGGGTAATCGCCGCTGTCGAGCACCACGTCGGTGCCGCCGCGCAGCTTGAGGGGCTTGCGGCAGGGCATCTGCTCGGCCCGAACGAGGTTGCGGTCGCGGATCTCGGCCCGGTCGAGGCCCAGCTCGGCCGCCGCCAGATCGAGCAGCCGCTCCATCACGAACGTCGCCTGCGGCTGGCCCGCGCCGCGCACCGGCGTGGCCGGCGCCTTGTTGGTCAGCGCCACCGCGATGTCGAGCCGGTAGCTCGGCACGTTGTAGGGCAGCGTCAGCATCATCCCCGAGGCGTAGGGCACGTTCAGGCCGCGCGCGGTATAGGCGCCGATGTCGTAGGTCAGCGCGCCGCGAATGCCGGCGATGCGGCCGTCGGCCTCCAGCGCCATCTCCATCCGCCAGTGCTGGTCGCGCTCCTGCGTGGAGACGAGGAAATGCTCCTGCCGGTCCTCGATCCATTTCAGCGGGCGCCCCAGATGCGCCGCGACGGCCGTCACCGCGATCTCCTCGGGATAGGTGACGAGCTTGGGCCCGAAGCCGCCCCCGAGATCGGGGACCGAGACGGAGATGTCGTCGTCGCCGCGCCCCAGCATGGTGCACAAGGCGGCTTTCAGCGCATGTGGCGTCTGCGTGGAGCTCCAGACGCGCAGGCGATCCTCGACCGGGTCGGGCGCCGCGACCACGCCCCGCCCCTCCATCGAGTGGCCGCCGCCGCGGTGCAGGTCGAAGTCGGCCCGCACGACATGCGCCGCCGCAGCGAACGCGGCATCGACCTCGCCATAGTGGAAATCGAAGGTCGCCAGAAGGTTGTCGGGCAGCCGCATGTGCACGGCCGGCGCGCCGGGCTCGAGCGCCGACGGCCCGTCGGCCACCGCGAAGAGCGGCTCGTACTCCACCGCCACCGCCTCGGCGGCGTCTTCGGCCTCGTGGCGGGTGGCGGCCACGACCAGCGCGACCGCCTCGCCCGCATAGGCCACCTCGTCGCGCGCGAGGACGGGCCGGTACACCTCGTGCCGGATCGCGGCCGAGGGCATGGCGCCGGCGACCACGTCGGAGGTGAGCAGCGGCGACAGGTCGTCGGCCGTCAGGATCGCCGCGACGCCCGGCATGGCACGCGCGTCGGTGCAATCGACGGCACGGATCCGGGCATGGGCGAAGGGGCTGCGCACGAAGGCCACGGCCAGCAGGCCGGGGAGCTGCACGTCATCGACGAAGCGCCCGCGGCCGGTCAGAAGCGGCGTGTCTTCGAGGCGGGGGACGGCGCGGCCGAACAGCCTCTCGCCGGCACCCGGCCGGGCGCTCGACCCCTGACGCGGCGCCTCGTTCATGGGGCCGCAGCCGCCGCGCGGCAGAGGCCGGGCCACAGGTCGCGGTTCGTTCCAGACGCAGGACGCAAGATCAACTCTCCGGGCCGGGCAAGACACTCTGGCGCAAGTCCGGCCGGCAGGCGCCGACCGGGAGATGCATTCCACGATCCTTGACTTGTCACATTAATCGCACTCTTTCAACGAAAATCCCGATTTTGGCACATAAGAGACTCGGGGGCCGGCCGATCCCCCCTCGTCAGCGCGGCAGATCCCCGTCGACCGAGGCGATCAGGTCGCGCAGGTAGCGCCCGGCGGTCTTTCCCTTCAGCGACTCGGCCCACATCTGCTCGACCACCTTCTCGTGCAGCGCGACCGCCTCGGGCGTCGAGGTGATCATCGCCACGCCCAGGCGGATGTTGGGCTGCTCGCCGAGGCGGAACGGGCTGACCGACAGCGTGCGCTTCTCGCCGGAGCGGAAGATCTGGAAGCCGACATGCGGCAGGGTGCCCGTGACGAGCCCGATCTGCACGCCGATCGGCTGCTCCTCCATCAGGCGAATGATGTGCTCGATCTCCTCGCGCGCGCTCTTCTGCCGCTCCTTCAGGTCGGGGCGGGGCATGAAGGGCCGCCCGACGAATCCCGAATGCAGCAGCCGCACGATGTCGAGCGCCGAGATCAGGTTGACGATCGTGGGCTTGCGCCGCTGGTAGTTCGCCCGCCGCTCCCGCAGGATCTCGACGATCCGGTCGACGTCGCGTTCCGTCCGGTCGCGGATCTCGGTCTCTTCCGGCGCCGTCTCCTTCAGCAGCGCTTCGAGCCGCGCCACGAACTCGTCGGACGACAGCAGAAGCGACAGCGGCCCGGCAAGGATGGTGATCCGCTCGGCGCTCTCCTCCAGTTGCCGCAGCCGCTCGAAATAGGTGACCGACGACGAGATGTATTCCGTCTCGACGCCGAGCAGCGTGGGCAGCGACACCTGGAGCAGATCGGCGAGGCTGAGCAGGGTCTCGATCTTGACGACGCCGCCCTTCTCGAACCGGTAGACCGCCGTGCGCGAGATGCCGAGCTTGCGGGCGATCTCCTCGGCGCTCATCCCCGTGCCCAGCCGGAAGGCGCGCAGACGCTGCCCGATCTCCTCGTATGAAATGCCCACTACGCCCTCCGCTCGCCCTCTCCGCGGCCACGCCCGGCGGGCGTCTGACCGTTTCTGCAGGATTGACCATGCTTCCGCCGCCGCCTATCCAAATTTGAGCATGAAGTGCAATTTGAGAACGATGCGGGGCGAGGCCGCCGCATGCGCCGCGACCGGGAGGCAACGGTGACGGGCGCGCTCAACACCCTGACGATCGAACAGATTCGCGCCGGCCTCGATGCCGGGGCCTTCTCCGCGGCCGAGGTGGTCGAGGCCTGCCTCGCGCGGATCGCCGAGCGCGACCCGCAGGTGCGCGCATGGATCTCGGTCGACGCGGAAGGCGCGCGGTCCGCGGCCCGTGACAAGCAGCATACCGGCCCGCTTCAGGGCGTTCCCTTCGGCGTGAAGGATGTCTTCCGCACCGCGCGCTGCCCCACGGAGATGGGCGCCGACGCCCATGCCGGGGCCACGCACCGCTTCGACGCGGCGGCCGTGGCCGTGCTGCGCGCGGCGGGCGGCATCATGCTCGGCAAGACCGCGACGGCCGAATATGCCGGCACGGCCCCCGCCGACACCTGCCACCCCGAGGCCCCCGCCCACACGCCGGGCGGCTCGTCCAGCGGGTCGGCGGCCGCGGTCGCCGATTGCATGGTGCCCTTCGCGCTCGGCACGCAGACCGGCGGCTCGGTCATCCGCCCGGCCGCGTTCTGCGGCGTGGTCGGATTCAAGCCCACCTTCGGGCTCTATCCCGTCGACGGGATGAAGATGGCGGCGCAGAGCTTCGACACGGTGGGGCTGTTCACCCGGACGGCGGCGGATGCCGCCCTGCTGCACTCCGTCTTCCTCGACACGCCGCCCGAGGCGGCCGCGGGGCCGGTCCGCTTCGGCCTGCTGGCGACCCACCTCGACGACACGGTCGACCCCGCCACGGCGGTCGCGCTCGAGGGGGCAGCGGCGCGGCTGGCGGAGGCGGGCTGCCCCGTCGAGACCGTCGCCGCGCCGGGCTGGCTGAGCGGCCTCACCGCGCACCGGGCCGTCATCAATGCGTTCGAGCGTCACCGCGCCCTCGCGCCGGAAGCGTTGGCGCATGGTCAGGGGTTCCGGCCCGAGACGCAGGCCACGTGGGAGGCCGGGCGCGCCGTTTCGGGCGATGCCTATCTCGAGGCCCGCCGGGCCGTGGACGACGCACGGCGCGCGGCGGCCTCCCTGTTCGACCGCGTCGATGTGCTCCTGACGGCGGCGACGCCCGGCGAGGCGCCCGCGGGCCTGCACTCGACCGGAGATCCGCGCCTGCAGGAACTGTGGACGACCCTCCACCTGCCGGCGCTCTGCCTCCCCTGCGGCACCGGGCCGACCGGGCTGCCGCTGTCTGTCCAGCTGATCGGCCCGGCCTACGCGGACGCGCACCTACTGGGCGCGGCGCGGGTGGCCGAAGCCGCCCTCGGCGGGCGCATCGCCGAAACGGCCTGACTCCCCCTCCTTGTCGCGCCCGACCGCCTGTCGAGGCCACACGAACCGCGCGGCCGCGCGCGCGGCATCGGCGTGGGCCATGCGCGGAACGAGTACCAAAAAGGGCTTGTGCCGGCCTACCGTTCCATTATTAGAACAATCTACGGTAAAATACACTCCGCGCACGACACGTCGAAGAACCCAGGGTCCTGATGGCGCTCACGCAACCGCACTTCTCCCGGCAGAACCTGCTGACGCGCCTGACGCCTGGCATGGCCGCACATTACCGCGCGCAGGGCTTCTGGGGCGACGAGACGATCTACGATCGGGCGCGCGCCGTGGCCGAGGCCCGACCCGAACAGGTGGCGATCCGCGATCGCGGTGTCGCCCTGACCTACCGTGACCTCGTCGACCTCGCCGACCGGATGGCAGCCCGCTTCGCGAGCGAGGGCTACAAGCCCGGCGAGCGCGTCGCCGCCTGGATATCGAGCCGCTGCGAGATCGCCGTGCTGCTGCTCGCCTGCGCGCGCTGCAGCCTCGTCTTCTGCCCCTCGCTGCACCGCAACCATACCGCCGAGGAGATCGCGCGCCTGCTCGACCGGATGGACGCGCGTCTGCTCGTCTTCGAGCGGGGCTACGGCGCCGATGCCGAGCGCCGCAACATCGACGCGGTGCTGACCGAGCAGGGCGCGCGCGTGCGCACGCAGGGGCTCGACCCTGTCGCACCACGCGACGCCGAGGGGATCGCCCGCGCGCTCGACCTGCCGGCGGATCCTGCCCCCACATGCGACGCGGCGCGGGCCGACGACGTGGTCTACATCGCCTTCACCTCGGGTACGACCGGCGAGCCCAAGGGCGTGCTCCACTCCAACAACACGCTTCTGGCCAACGCGCGCGCGATGGCCGGCGACTGGGGCTTCTCCGACACCTCCGTCATCTACACCTTCGGGCCGCTCAGCCACAATCTGGGTTTCGGCGCGCTGATCCTGACGCTGCTCGTCGGCGGGGAACTCGTGCTGCATGACGGTGCGCGCGGCATCAGCCTGATCGACCGGCTGCACGAGGCGGGGGCCACGTTCATCTTCGGTGTGCCCGCCCACGCGATGGACCTGCTGGCCGAGTTCGACCGCCGCCCCGAGGCCAAGCTCGACCATGTGCGCGGCTTCCGCATCTCGGGCGCGGCGGTGCCCACGTGGCTGGCCGACAAGATGCAGGGCTACGGTATCGTCCCGCAGAGCGGCTACGGCATGACCGAGGGCTGCTCGCACCATTACACCCTGCCCGACGACCCGCCGGAGCGGATCGCCAGCACCTCCGGCCGCGCCTGCCCCGGCTACGAGGCGATGATCTTCGACATCGACGACCCCGACCGCCCGTTGCCCGCCGGCGATGTGGGCCACATCGGGGGGCGCGGCACCAGCCTGATGCTCGGCTATTTCGACGATCAGCGCGCCACCGAGCGCGCCTTCAACCGCAACGGCTGGTTCATGACCGGCGATCTGGGCCGGATCGACGCCGACGGCTACATCACCATCACGGGTCGCCTGAAGGAGATCATCATTCGCGGCGGCCACAACATTCACCCGGCCCGGATCGAGCAACTGGCGATGAAATTCCCCCGCGTGGAACGTGCCGCGGCCCTGGGCGTGGCCGACGAACGGCTGGGCGAGAAGGTGTGCCTGGTGCTCATGTCGAAGGACGGCGGCGAGATTACCGCGGGCGAGATCCTGCCCCACCTCGACAGGGCGGGCCTGTCGCGCTTCGACATGCCCGAGTACCTGCTGAACGTGCCCGAGATCCCGCTCTCTCCCTCGGGCAAGATCCTGAAACGGGCGCTCGTGCCCGACATCGCGTCGGGCCAGCTCCGCCCTGATCCTGTCCGCTTCGGCGAGACAGACGCCTGATGGCGGCGCATGGGGACCGGATGGTGCGCCTGCGGGCCGAGCTGGAGCGGCCGCCCTTCAACCGCTGGCTGTCGCCCGAGCCGGTCTGCGCCGGGGAGGGGCGGATCGAGCTGCGGCTCAGGGCGCGCCCCGAACATTGCCACCAGGCCGATCCGCCGCTCGTCCACGGCGGGGTGATCGCCGCGCTGATCGACATCGCCGGGCACGCCGTGGTGGCTGTCGAGCAGGCCCGCCCGGCGCCGACGATCGCGCTCGCCATCGACTACCTGCGCCCCGCCCCGGGCCCCGACCTGACCGCCACGGCCCTGCTGCGCCGGCTCGGCCGCAGCATGAGCCGCGCCGATGTCGAGATCCGTGCCGGCGAGCGGCTGATCGCGCTGGGGCGTGGCACCTTCGCCAATCCGGGCGATGCCGAACGGGAGGGCACGCGATGAAGGCCGTCGTCGTCGATGAGTTCGGCCCGCCGGAGCGCGCCGCCCTGCGCGAACTGCCCGAGCCGCGGCCCGGGCCCGGCGAATTGCTGATCGACGTGGCCTTCGCACCGGTCAACTACGTCGACAGCCTCGTCTTCACGGGGCGCTACCAGTTCCTGCCCGAGCGCCCGTTCACGCCGGGCAAGGGGCCGGTCGGCACGGTGCGCGCCGTGGGCGAGGGCGTCGAGGGGTTCGCCGCGGGCGACCGCGTGCTCGGCATGGCCGAGCATGGCGGCTATGCCGAGCAGGCGCTCGTGCCCGCGGTGCACAGCTACGTCCTGCCCGAGAAGGTGTCGCTCGAGGATGCCGCGGTGATGTCGCTGGCCTACGACACCGCCTGGGTCACGCTGTTCGAGCGGGGGCGTCTGGCGGCCGGCGAGACGGTGCTGGTGCTCGGCGCGACGGGCGCGGTGGGCAGCGCGGCGCTGCAGCTCGCCCGTGCCCGCGGGGCGCGCACGATCGCGGCGGTCGCGTCGATGGCAAGGGCCGACGCGGTGCGGTCTGCCGGCGCCGACGCGGTCGTCGACCTGTCTGCGCCAGACCTGCGCGAAAGCCTGCGCGCCCAGGTGTACGATGTCACGGAGGGCCGCGGCGCCGACGTGGTGGTCGACCCGCTCGGGGGCGACGTCTTCGATGCGGCCCTGCGCTGCGTGGCGTGGCGCGGCCGGCTCGTGGTCGTCGGCTTCGCCGCCGGCCGCATCCCCGAGGTCAGGGTAAATTACCTGATGCTCAAGAACATCGAGGTGAGCGGCGTTCAGGTGAGCGACTACCGCAAGCGGATGCCGGACCTGATGCGGGAATGCTTCGCCGAGGTGTTCGCGCTCGCCGCCGAGGGGCGCATCCGCCCGGGCGAGCGCACCTGCTATCCGCTGGACTCGTTCGCGCAGGCCCTGGGCGACGTGGTCGCCCGCACCTGCCGCGGGCGGGCGCTGTTGCAACCATGACCGGGCGCGCGGCGTGGTGCGCCCGGGCGCGAGCTCCGGCGGCATTCGGCCGACACGTCCGCGCGCACCTCCGCGCCGCGCGCGCGCGAGCGTCGCGTGCCTGACGCGACGACCCTGGGCTTCCTCGCGGCAGCGGCGGTCGCGGCCGCGCTCGGGCTGTGGCTGGGCGGCGCTTCCGTGGTGACGCAAGGCGCCACCGACACCGCGCTCCTGTCCTTGCAGATCCTGCCGCAACTGGCCTGCGGCCTGATGATCGGCGCCTTCGTCGGCGTGCTGCTACCGCGCGACCTGCTGATCCGCTGGGTCGGGGCAGAATCGGGCCTCGCCGGCCTCGCCATCGCCAGCCTCGGTGGCGCCTTCATGCCGGGCGGGCCGTTCGCGGCCTTCCCGGTCATCCATGCGCTCTACCGCGCCGGGGCAGGCGCCGGCGCGGTCGTGGCCTTCCTCGTGGCGTGGTCCTGCGTGGGCGTGAACCGGCTGTTCATCTGGGAGATTCCCTTCCTCGGCACCCAGTTCGGCCTGCTGCGCCTGTGCAGCACCCTGCCCCTGCCCCTGCTGGCCGGCCTCGCGGCAAACGCGCTGGTGCGGTCGTTTCCCGCACTCGACATGCCCGGCAAGGACGGCGCATGACGGGGCCGCTTCTGTTCCTGCTGGGGCTGACCCTCGTGCTCGGTCTGCTGGTGGTGCGCCGGGCGCCGCGTCAGCTGGGGCCGGCGCTCGCCGATGCCGCAAGGCAGGGCCGCAAGATCGGGCTGCGCATCCCGCTGGGCATCTTCATCGCCACCGTGCTGGCACAGCTGATCCCGCGCGAGGCGATCGGGCCGGTGATCGGCCCCGAGAGCGGGGTGCGCGGCATTCTCGCGGCCACCGCCTTCGGCGCGATGATGCCGGGCGGCCCGATGGTGACCTTTCCCATCGCGCTCCTGGTATGGGACATGGGCGCGGGCAAGGCGCAGATCGTCGCCTTCCTCGTCTCGTGGTCGATCTTCGCGGTGCACCGCATCCTGTCGTTCGAACTGCCGCTGATGGGGGGCCGGTTCGTGGCGCTGCGCCTCCTGTCGGCGTGGTACCTGCCGCCGCTCGCCGGGCTGATCGCCCTCGCCCTCATCCCGCTCGTTCCCGCGTTCTGACATGGGGCACTTGACCACCCCGACCGGCCCCGGCCGAAGAGCTCTACCGCCCGTCGCGGTCTTCTGCAGAATAGCCGACGGGCCCCCCGCCGCTGGAGGAGCGCCGACATGACCCAACGCAAGAGACGTCTGATCGTCGGCCTCACCGGGGCGTCCGGGGTGGTCTACGGGGTGCGGAGCCTTCAGCTTCTGCGCGACGTGCCCGACATCGAGACCCACGCGGTGATCTCGCCCTCCGCGCTCGTCACCGCGCAGAGCGAGCTCGACATGACCGCGAAGGAAATCCGCGCGCTGCCCGACGTGGAGCACTCGTTCAGGGATATCGGCGCCGCCATCGCGTCGGGCTCGTTCCGCACCGAGGGGATGCTGGTCGCCCCCTGCTCGATCAAGACGCTGAGCGGCATCGCCAATTCCTACGCCGACCAGCTCATCGTGCGCGCCGCCGACGTCTGCCTGAAGGAGCGCCGGCGCGTCGTGCTGATGCTGCGCGAGACGCCGCTCCATGCCGGGCACCTGCGCCTGATGCAGCAGGCGACCGACGCGGGCGCGGTGATCATGCCGCCGGTGCCGGCCTTCTACGCCCGCCCCCGCAGCCTCGACGACATCGTGACCCATTCGGTCGTGCGCGCGCTCGACCTGTTCGGGATCGAGGCGGCGCGCATCCCCCGCTGGAAGGAGGACGGCGAATGACCACGCACAGCACGACCGGAGACGGGGCCGAGCCGGGCGCCGCGTTCTGGCGCTTCTCGCTGTCGGTCTACGGGCAAGAGGGTGTGCCCGACATCTGCCTCGCCCTGCAGGACGCGCACGGCGTCGACGTCAACATGCTGCTTTACCTGCTCTTCCGGGCCACCGGAGGTGTGGCGCTCGACGCCGGCGAGATCGCCCGGCTCGACGCCGCGCTCGCCCCCTGGCGCGACGCGGTGGTGCGCCCGCTGCGCGGGGTGCGACGGGCGCTCAAGGCCGAGGCGCTGGCCCGGATCGCCGCCGACGACGACCGCCTGCGGCAGCGCATCAAGTCCGCCGAGCTGGAGGCCGAGCGGCTGCAGCAGATGGCGCTCGCCCGCCTCGGCGCCGAGATGGCCGGCACAGCGCAGGCCCCCGGGGCGGCAAGGGGCGCCGCATGGCGCGCCTATGGCGCGCATCTGGGCGCGGACCTGCCGGAGGCGGCGCTCGCGAGGCTTGCCCGCGCGATCGGGGCCGCGCGCCCGGACGGCGCAGAGGCATAGGGGCGGGATCGCCTGGAAAACGGGCCCGCGTCGCGCCCGGAAGGGGTGCTCGACCCGCGCCCGCACCATGGCGATGATCCGGTTGGTGTCCGCGTCGACGGGATGCAGCGCGCCGCCCGTCGGCGCCTTGCGCATGACGCCCCAGACCTTGCCGGGGCCGGAGAACGCGGCCTCCCGCGCGGTGCTGACATAGCCCTTGTCGGCCCACACCGACCGTTCCCCGCCATGCAGGAGCGCGTCCCGGACCTGGCTGTCGTGCACCTTCGCGGTCGTCGTCTCGGGGCTATGCACGATGCCGCTATCGGCATCGACGCCCAAATGGTCCTTCATACCGAAATACCAGGTATTGCCCTTCTTCGTCGACGACATCTCGGGGTCGCGGGCCTTGATTTCGTTCTTCGTCGACGCGTTCGCGATGTCACTCGGACCGGTGGCGTTCCATCGCTCACCGTCG
Organism: Rhodovulum sp. 12E13; assembly: GCF_003340565.1. Lineage (GTDB taxonomy): Bacteria > Pseudomonadota > Alphaproteobacteria > Rhodobacterales > Rhodobacteraceae > HLUCCA09. Next base: position 107,033 of record NZ_QPLK01000013.1, read on the forward strand.
ATGATCGTGGCGTCCACCAGCGTGCCCGAGCGCAGCGTGATCCCCTGCTCGGCCAGGTGGCGGTTCACCTCGGCGAACAGCTTCCCGGTCAGCGCGTGGGTCTCCAGGAGGTGGCAGAAGTTGAGGATGGTGTCCTCCGGGCCTACGCGGCGCCACTGGCGCCACGGTCCCTCCTACGATGCGCAGGGGCAGCCGCTCTCTACGAGGCTGGCGGACCACCTGATGCCGAGTTCGGCCGAGGTGCCGGCCCCCGAGGCGCTGATCGCCGAGGATTGCCCGAGGCCATGGGCCCCCTGGCGTGAAGGGCGCGGGAGAGGGCGGCACCACGGCCGTCGGCGCCGCTACCGCCTCGGCCATCGACGCCGCGCTCGGCCGGAACGGCACGGTCACACGCCTTCCGGTCGCGCCGGCACGGCTGAGGCATGCCCTGGTACGCGACGTGATCGACGCCCAGCTGGCCGCAGCGCGCCGCCATCCCTGGCCAGGCATCGCTCGGCGGGGAGGCACGGCGCGACGCACCGGGCGTCGACCGATGCGTCAGCGCCCCGCGCCGTCACCCGTCGTCGGCAGCAGGCTAGATCTTTGGCAGGTCCGGCAGCGCGGGAAGCTCGCCCTCCCCCGGCTCCTCCGACGTCCCGAACGAGGGCAGGTCGGCGAGATCCGGCAGGCCGGCGAGGGGATCGCCGTCGTCGCCCGCCGGCAGGCCGTCGCCGAGGCCGGGCAGATCGCCGGGCAGGGGCAGATCGCCTGGAGGTGCGAGGTCACCGGGAGAAGGCGGATCGGAGAGGTCGGCGCCCTCGCCGGCACCGGAATCGGGCATGGGCGGCAGGCCGGGCCCTGGCAACGCCGGGCCGGCGGTGCCACCGGCCGGCTGCTCCTGCGCGGGCGCGCCAGCGGCGCTGTCTTCGGCGAGCCCGCCCGAAAGGCGCACGGCGCGGCGCCCGCCGCTCTGTCCGAGGCGGCCGTGCGCGATGGCGCAGCCGTCGGCGCCGACGAGCGTCGTCTCGTCGAGGGCGGCGCCGGGGATCGGCAGCTCGTGGCCCGGCTGCAGGCCCTCGAGCGCCGCGAGCGGAAGGCGCAGGCGGTGCAGAACGGCCTCGAGCGCCACGGTGCCCCGCAGCACCTGCGCCTCGAGCGCCTCCGACCAGGGCACGGCATCGTCGGGCGCCTCGGGCTCGGCCACCGGGGCGGGGGCGGCCGCGCCCCGTGACGGGGCGGCGGCGGACTGGCCAAGAGGGCCGCGCCCCTCGAGGGGGACGGCAAGCACCATGTTCGCGGTGCGACGGCCGCCCTCGAGATCGGCCACGAGCCGGTGAACGCGGTAGTCGATATCGTCGAACATCAGACCGAGGGGGCGCGGGTCGTCGAGGAAGCTGTCGTAGCCGAAACCGGCCGCCCAGCGCGCGGGCGGCAGGCCGAGGAACGGCGCCTCGAAGCCGCGCAGGATCTCGTCGATCACATCGGCTGCGAGCGCGGCGTCGGTGCGGGTGGGGCGGCGCGGTCGCGGCGGCCGGTCGGCCAGCTGACCGGTCATCAGCTTCTCGATCACGGCCGAGAGCAGCGCGGGGTCGAACACCATGAGCCCCTGTGCCTCGCCCGGCCCCTCGAGCACGGCGAGCAGACCGCCCTCGGGGATCGTGTCGAGCAGCTCGGCCAGCGTGCCGGTGCGCCCGCTGCAGGAGGTGACGTTGGCCACGAGGCCAAGCCGGCGGTCGCAGGCCTGCACGAAGGCGGTCGACAGCGCCTTGGCCGGCGTGACCTGGCGGGAGGCGGTGACGGAGGTGCGTCCCGCCTCGACCTTGCGCCTGAGCGCCGTGTTCGCTTCCTCGTTGCCCATGCCGCTCGCGTGCCCTGCCCCGTCCCGGCGCCCGGCCCTGCGGCCGGCCCTGGCAGTGGCGCGGCCGCGCCCTGCCCTGCGCGCACCTTGCCCCGCTACCTCTTCGGAAATGGTTAACGCAGCTTCGCTCGCGCCACGTCAGCCAGAGGCGGCTCATTCCGCCGCGGCTTGCCGGGCCTCTGCCTGGCGCGCAGCCTGCTGCGGGGTCGGCTGGCCCTCGGGCGCGGCGAGCGGCAGGCGCAGGCGGAAGCCTGCGCCGCCCTGCCCCGGCAGGTAGGCGATGTCGCCGCCGAGCCGCGCCATGATCTCGCGGCAGATGGCGAGGCCGAGGCCGGTGCCACCGGCGGCCGAGGTATCGGAGAGGCGGGAGAACTTCTCGAAGATGATCTCGCGGCTCTTTTCGGGGATGCCCGACCCGTTGTCGACGAAGTCGACCTGCACGCCGCCCTTCGTGCGCGCGGCCCGCACCGTCAGCTCCGGGCGCGGCGCGTCGCAATACTTGCGCGCGTTGCCCATCAGGTTGACGAAGACCTGCACCAGCCGGTCGGCATCCGTCCGCAGCATCAGCCCCGCCTCGGCCAGCCGGTCGCGGTGCACGACCAGCCCGCCCTTGCCCTCGAGCACGCCCGAGGCCGCCTCTGCCCGGTCGAGAAGCTCGGTGACGGCGACGGTGGAGAGGTTGAGGCGCACGCTCGCGTTCTCCAGCGCCGACAGGTCGAGCAGGTCGTCGAGCAGGCGCGTGAGACGGAGCGCCTCGTCATGGATGACGCCGGCGAAGCGCACCTGGTCGGCCTCGTCCACGCCCCCTTCCCGCAGGATCTCCGAGAAGGCGCGGATCGAGGTCATGGGCGTGCGCAACTCGTGGCTGATCTGGCTGAGGAACGCATCCTTCTGGTGCGACAGCTCGGTCAGCTTGGCGTTGGCCGCCTGGAGCTGGCGGGCGGTGCGGGCGAGCTCGGCCGACTTGGCCTCGAGCTGCGAGGAGTATTCGAGGATCTGCTGCGCCTCGTCGGCAACGCGCATCAGGTCTTCCACCAGCACGTTCGAGCCGCCGGCGATCTGCGCCACCATTGCGTGGGCCGTGGCCGAGCCGACCGACCCGGCGAGCTCGCGCTCGAGCCGGGCGAGGAAGGCGGGCGTGGTATCGGGCAGATAGCCGGCCTTGCCCTGCTCGGCGGCGGCCGAATGGAACAGCTCCTGCGCCTGTTCGGCGCCGAGGATGCGCTGCGCCATCATCAGCAGGTCCTCGGCCGGGGCGTTGCCCCGCGCCCAGCCGCGCTCGCCCAGCGTGTGCTCGAAGACGTTGACGATCTGTGCACCCTGCAACCGCTCGAGCGGCGTGGGGAAGGTGAGGATCGAGACGAGGCAGTAGGCGCCGGTGTTGAGCAGCATCGACCAGAAGACGGCATGCACCACCGGGTCCATCCCCTCGATGCCGAAGAGCGCCTGCGGACGGAGCCACCAGAGGCCGAAGAGGCCGTGCTCGAGCACCGAGGGCGGCAACGGCCCGGCAAGGCCGAAGCTCGGCAGAAACAGCGCGTAGAGCCAGATGGCGAAGCCCACCGCGAGGCCCGCCGCCGCGCCCGCCCGCGTGCCGCCCCGCCAGAACAGCCCGCCGATCGTGGCCGGCAGCACCTGGGCCGTCCCCACAAAGGCGATTATCCCGATCGCGGCCAGCGCCGCCGAGCCGCCCGAAAGACGGAAGTAGAGGTAGCCGAGAAGCAGCACGCCCGCGATGGCGAAGCGGCGCGCGCGCAGCACCACGCGCCGCACGTCGCCCGAGACCACCGCGCCCTCCTGTCGGGCGAGGTAGATCGGCATCACGATGTGGTTCGACACCATCGTGGCGAGCGCGATGGAGGCGACGATCACCATCGAGGTGGCCGACGAGAAGCCGCCGAGAAAGGCGAGCAGCGCCAGCCCCTCGCGCCCCTCGGCCAGTGGAAGCGTCAGCACGAACATGTCGGGGTTGGCGCCCTCGGGCATCCGCTCGAGCCCCACCACGGCGATGGGGATGACGAAGAGCGACATGGCGAAGAGGTAGAGCGGAAAGGCCCAGGCGGCGGTCGCCAGATGCGCCTCGTCGGCGTTCTCGACCACCAGCACCTGGAACATGCGCGGCAGGCAGATCACCGCCGCCGCCGCGCAGAAGACGAGGCCCGCCCAGCGCGCCGGGTCGCCCCCCCAGGTCGCGATCGGCGAGGCGTCGATCCTCGCCAGCACGTCGGCAGGGCCCGAGCCGAGGCCCCAGACCACGAAGACCCCCACGGCGAGCAGCGCGATCAGCTTGACCACCGCCTCGACGGCGATGGCCATGACCACGCCGTGATGGCGCTCGTTCGCATCGAGGTTGCGGGTGCCGAAGAGGATGGTGAAGACGGCGAGACCCGCCGCCACCCAGAGGCCCGAGGCGGCCGGCCCCTCGCCCGGCAGCCCGTCCTCCGAGAACACCCCGAAGGACTGGGTGACCGATTGCAGCTGGAGCGCGATGTAGGGCGTCGTTCCCACCAGCATCAGCACGGTGACCATGCCGCCGAGCAGCGTCGACTTGCCGTAGCGCGACGAGATCAGGTCGGCGATCGAGGTGATCCGCTGGGCGCGTCCGACGCGCACGAGCTTGCGCAGCAGCAGCCACCAGCCGGTGAAGACGAGGGTGGGGCCGAGATAGATCGTCACGAATTCCAGCCCCGAGCGCGCCGCGTAGCCCACCGCGCCGTAGAAGGTCCAGGCCGTGCAGTAGACCGACAGCGACAGCGTGTAGACGAGCGGCGAGGACAGCCAGCCCGCCCTTCCCCCCCGCGCTCCCCGCTCGGCCGCGGCGGCGACGACGAACAGGAACGCCACGTAGACCAGCGACAGGACGACGAGCAGGTTGAAGGTCACGGCGCGCGGTCTCGCGCCGGGGCGCGCGCCGGGCCGGCGCCTGCCCCCTCCGTCCCCCGCCCCGTCCGGTCGGCCGGCATGGCGCGCGCCTGGTCGCGGGCGCGCAGGGGCGCGGCGAGCCGGCGGGCGAGAAGGCCGGCCGCCACGATGAGGCCGAACCAGGCGAGGAACAGATAGACCGCGCCGGAGGCGGTCGCGTGCTCGTCGGCCCAGAGCAGCGGCAGCAGCAGGAGCGCCGTTCCGAAGAAGGGCAGCAGGCGCGCGGCATCCATCACCCGGCGGTGGCGGTATGTCTCGCGGTGGAGAAAGAGCGGTGCCCGGCCGCGGACGGCACCGATCGGGTCGAGGGCCTGGCCGCGGGACGGGGTGGGGCGCGGCGCGTCGGTCGGGCGCGCGTCGGGGGCGGTGCCCGCCTCACCCGCACGCGGCCCGTCCCCCGCGTGCGCGCCTTCGGTCTCGGGGGGCGGCGGCGCGGCCATCGCCCTGCCCTCAGCCTTCGCGCCCGACCGGAGAGCGCAGGACGGCCCGCCCCTCGGCGCGCTCGTCCGCCGCGGCGCCGCTGCCCTCTTCCGTCGCCGCGTCCCGGCCGGGCGCGGCATGCATGGCGTTGACGGCGGCGAGCACGTCGGAGTTGGCGAACGGCTTGGTCATGAAGCGGGTGACGCCATAGCGCTCGGCCTGCTCGCGGTCGCGCGCCTGCCCCTTGGCCGTCAGCATCAGCACCGGCAGATCGCTCGTGGCCGGGTCGGCCCGCAGGTCGCGCAGGATGTCGAAGCCCGACCGGCCCGGCAGCATCACGTCGAGCACCAGCACGTCCGGCCCGGTCCGCCCGATCGCCTCGAGCGCCGTCGTCCCGTCGGAATGGGTGGTCACATGCCACCCGTCGCGCGACAGGATGAAGCGGATCGCCTCGATGATGTTCGGCTCGTCCTCCACCAGAAGGATGCGCTTGATCATTCGGCCGTCTCCTCCCGCCGGCCCGCCGGATTCTGTCGTCCGGTCGCGCCCGCTTCACGGACCATCGCGCATGTGCGGGAGCGTGTCAAAGCGGCGTCGCGTCGGCCGCCTTCTCCGGATCAGCCGAGTTCGGCCATGATCGAGGGCTCGCGGCGGGCCGCGCAGGCCGGGCGCGGACAGATCCGGCACGATGTGCCGACGGCCAGCGGCGCGGTGCGCAAGGTCTCGGGCACGGCCGTCGCAGGGTGCGCATCGGCCAGATCGAGCGGCACGAGCAGCATCAGCGCCTCCAGCACCTGCGGGCCTCCGAAGCCCACCGGCTGCGCCGGCCGGCACAGCGCGTAGGCGACGAACAGGCCCGGCGCGCGGCCGGCCACCTCGACCACGTGGCGCACGGGCGCCATGGGCCGCGACAGAGCCTCGTAGAGCGGCCAGAGCGGACAGGCGGCGGAATAGCGCGGCAGCGCGAACCCGGTGACCGGCTTGCGGAAGGTCAGGGTGCCCGAGCCATCACAGGCCACCAGCCCCACGATGCCGCCGAGCGCGTCTTCCGGCAGGGCGGCGAGGCGGCGGAAGACGGCCGGGAGATCGACACCGAAACGCGCCGAGATCGCGGCGGGATCGACCCCGTGCTCCGCCACGGCCTCCCGCATGCGGGCGAGCGGCATGTGCTCGGCGTCCTGCCGGGTGCGGCGCAGCCAGCGCACCGCCATTTCGCGCGCCGCGCGACTCCGCAGCCCGTCCGCGCGGGCGACCACGTCTTCGGGATCGGGCGGCAGGGCGCGCTCCATCTCGGGGGCGTGGTAGCCGCGCTCCGACAGCCACAGGTCGAGCTCTTCCTGCGGGGTCTGGCCGGCGAACTCGGCGCTGGCGGCCGCGTCGAGGTAGCTCACCAGTCCCTCGGCGCTCTCGGCGAGGCGGCGGCTCTCCTCGGCGATGTTGCGATGGAAGCGGTCGCGCCACTCGGTGTCGAGATCGTCGGTCTCGACGAGGATACCCGCGGTGGAGCGAATGGCGGTGATCGTCGACAGGATATCGTGCAGCGAGGCCGACAGGAACGGGTCGTGCGTCATCCGGTCGGACAGCACCTCGACGGTGCGCTCGAGCGAGAGCGCACGGCGGCGCGTGTCGGCCAGAAGCTGCGCAAGGCCGGGAAAGCGGCCGACGAACTCTTCGAGCCGGGGAAGATCCTCCGAGCCGGCGCGATGATCGGCGGCGGCCTCGCGCAGGATGTTGACCAGCGCGGCCTCGGCGCCCTCGGTCAGCTGCGCGACGTCGACCTTGAGCTCGGCCGCGATCGCCTGCACCAGCTTGCCGCCGATTCTGCGCCGGTTGTGCTCGATCAGGTTCAGATAGGAGGGCGAGATCCCGACTGCGCGCGCCAGATCGGCCTGCCGGCGGCCGAGCACCAGACGCCGTTCCCGGATCCGGGAGCCTGTGAGCGAGGGACGTGCCATGCGATTCCTTGCGTCGGTTCAAGCGGTTTCCGCGGCGCAGCAAAAAGCCTTTTACAATACGCACCCGCGATTTGTATATTCATTTACAAAAAAAATGAGCGGGTGAAGGGAGTTGTTGCGCCGTTATCGCTCTCCGGTGATCCTGCGAAGGCGTCCGTGCGGGCGCAGGATGCCTGCTGTCGCATCCATCATCCAGGGAGGTTGACCATGTCCAATCGCTTTACCCGGCGCGGCGTCATCAAGACTGGCGCCGTGGCTGGCGGTGCTCTGGCGCTGCCGACGATCTTCACCAGCCAGGCGCGCGCCTTCACCAACGAGCCGACCGGCGACACCGTGACGCTCGGCTTCAACGTGCCGCAGTCGGGCGCCTACGCCGACGAGGGCGCCGACCAGCTGCGCGCCTACGAACTCGCCGTCGAGCACCTCAACGGCACCGGCGCCGACAACGGCATGCTGGAGACGTTCAAGTACGCCGACGGCTCGCCCACCGCGCTGACGGGCAACGGCATCCTCGGCAAGCGTGTCGAGTACGTCACCGGCGACACCCAGACCAACACCGACGCCGCCCGCGCCTCGGCCCGCTCGATGATCGAGAAGGACGGCGCCACGCTCATCACCGGCGGCTCCTCCTCGGGCCCTGCCGTGGCCGTGCAGGCGCTCTGCCAGGAGGCGGGCGTGATCTTCATGGCGGGCCTGACCCACGCCAACGACACGACCGGCAAGGACAAGCGGGCCAACGGCTTCCGCCACTTCTTCAACTCCTACATGTCGGGGGCGGCGCTGGCGCCGGTGCTCGAGGCCGCCTACGGCAACGACCGCAAGGCCTACTACCTGACCGCCGACTACAACTGGGGCTACACGACCGAGCAGGCGATCACCGAGGCCACCGAGGCGATGGGCTGGGAGACGGTCAACAAGGTGCTCACCCCCGTCGGCCAGGGCGACTTCTCGTCCTACATCACGCCGGTCCTGCAGTCGGGCGCCGACACGCTGGTGCTGGTGCACTACGGCGGCGACATGGTGAACTCGCTGACCAACGCCGTGCAGTTCGGCCTCCGCGAGGCGCAGGCCAACGGCAAGGACTTCCAGATCATCGTGCCGCTCTTCTCGCGCCTCATGGCCCGGGGCGCGGGCGAGAACATCAAGGGCATCTTCGGCTCTACCAACTGGCACTGGTCGCTTCCCGACGAGGGCAGCCAGGCCTTCACCCGCTCCTTCGGCACCAAGTACGGCTTCCCGCCGAGCCAGGCGGCACACACGGTCTACTGCCAGACCCTGCTCTACGCCGACGCGGTGGAGCGCGCGGGCTCGTTCAACCCCTGCGCCGTGGTCGAGGCGCTCGAGACGGGCGACGGCCTGCCGGGCATCGACTCGCCCTCGAACACCGGATTCGTGTTCGACGGCCTCGGCAACGGCCCGACGCTCTACCGCGCGGGCGACCACCAGTGCTTCAAGGACGTGCTCGTGGTGAAGGGCAAGGAAGAGCCCGAGTCGGAGTTCGACCTGCTCGAGATCGTCGAGGTCACCCCGACCGAGCAGGTCTGGTACGAGCCCGACCACCCGCAATTCGCCGGCGGCCAGCTGGGCGAGTGCAACCCGGGCGCCTGACGCCCGCCGCAGGCGCGGCCGGGGCCGGGTGCCCCGCCGCGTGATTTGCCGTCCCCCGCGCGTTACGGGGGGCGGTTTCCCTAATCGCGATGGTGGGAGCGATGGACGCCATAATCCTTCAGATCCTGAACGGGCTCGACAAGGGATCGGCCTACGCGCTGATCGCGCTCGGGCTCACGCTGATCTTCGGCACGCTCGGCGTGGTCAACTTCGCCCACGGCGTCCTGTTCGCCCTCGGGGCCTTCTGCGCGGTGGCGATCCAGGGGCTCTTCTCGACCTCGTTCGAGACGATCGACGAGACGCGCACCGACTTCCTCGGCAATCCGCTGAAGGTGCAGACACCCTATGTCGAGGCGTGGTTCGGAGAGACGATGGGCGGGGTGCTGCTCGACTGGTCGGTGCCCATCGCCATCCTGCTCGCCGTGCCGGTCATGGCCCTGGTGGGCCTGGCGATGGAGCGGGGCCTCATCAAGCACTTCTACAAGCGCCCCCATGCCGACCAGATCCTCGTGACCTTCGGCCTCGCCATCGTGCTGCAGCAGATCATCAAGTATTTCTTCGGCGCCAACCCGATCGCGGTACCCGCGCCCGACGTCTTCCAGGGCTCGTTCGACTTTGGCGTCATGCTGGGCTTCGACCCGTTCACGATCATGTACCCCTACTGGCGGATCGTGTATTTCGGCTTCGCCCTGGCCGTCATCGCGGCGATCTTCGCCTTCCTGCAGTTCACCACCTTCGGAATGGTCGTGCGTGCCGGCATGGCCGACCGCGAAACGGTGGGCCTGCTCGGCATCAATATCGGCCGCCGCTTCACCATCATGTTCGCCATCGCGGCCATCGTGGCGGGGCTGGCGGGGGTCATGTACACACCCATCGTCGCGCCCAACTACGACATGGGCATGAACTTCCTCGTGCTCAGTTTCGTCGTCGTAGTGGTCGGCGGCATGGGCAGCCTGCCGGGCGCGGTGCTCGCGGGGTTCCTTCTGGGCATCATCGAGAGCTTCGCGTCGATGTCGGCGGTGATCGAGCTGATCCCGGGCATCAACCAGGTGATCATCTACCTCGTCGCCATCGTCGTGCTGCTCGTCCGGCCGCGCGGCCTTCTGGGGCGCAAGGGCGTGATGGAGGATTGAGACAATGCTTGGACTGAACCGGAAAGACCTGATCCTCTTCCTCATCGTGGTCGGGCTCGTCGTCTTCGCGCCCTTCATCCTCAACCCGTTCCCCGAGGATTCGGGCCTCGCGCGCTTCAACGCGGGCTACCCCGACCTGATGCAGCGCTTCGTGATCTTCGGGATCTTCGCCATCGGCTTCAACATCCTGTTCGGGCTGACGGGCTACCTGTCGTTCGGGCACGCCGCCTTCCTGGGCATCGGCTCCTACGCGGGCGTCTGGATGATGAAGCTGCTGACCGTGAACATCGTGCCCGCGATCATCGCCTCGATCGTGGTGGCGGGCGTGTTCTCGCTGGTGATCGGCTTCATCTGCCTCCGGCGGTCGGGCATCTACTTCTCGATCCTGACGCTCGCCTTCGCGCAGATGGCCTTCGCGCTGGCCTACTCGGTGCTGACGCCGATCACGGCCGGCGAATCCGGGCTGCAACTGTCGCTGAACGACCCGCGCATCCTCGAGGCGGGGGGCGGCAGCTCGATCCCGGCGGCCAACTTCTTCGGCCTGACCATGCGCGACGGCTTCGAATGGGCGCTGGGCGGCTGGGTCTTCACCTTCAACTTCGGCTACTACTTCTGCGCGCTGCTGATGCTGGTCGCGTTCTACGTGTCGATCCGCATCTTCCGCTCGCCCTTCGGCATGATGCTGCGGGCGGTCAAGTCGAACCAGCAGCGGATGAACTACACGGGCCTCAACCCCAAGCCCTACACGCTCGCGGCCTTCGTCATCTCGGGCATGTATGCCGGTCTCGCCGGCGGTCTGATGGTGGCGGTCGACCCGCTCGCCGGCGCCGACCGCATGTTCTGGACCGCGAGCGGAGAGGTCGTGCTGATGACCATCCTCGGCGGCGCAGGCACGCTGATCGGGCCCGTGCTCGGTGCGGGCATGATCAAGTACTTCGAGAACATCTTCTCGCGGCTGAACGAGCGCGACCTGAACGCGCTGTACGACTTCCTGCCCGACGGCCTGCAGGGCGTCGCCGTGTCGGTGTCGCAGATGTTCGTGGGCGACGGCTGGCTTCTGACGCTCGGCCTGATGTTCATGCTCGTGGTGATCTTCCTGCCCGGCGGCCTCGTCGAAGGGGGCCAGCGCGTCTCGCGTCTCTTCCGCCGCAGGAAGAAGACGAAGACGGACGACCCCGAGCATCACCCCCAGCCCAGCCCCCATGTGGGCGAGTAAGGAGCGCGCGCGATGGGCATTCTCGAAGTCAAGGACGTCAACAAGCGCTTCGGCGGCCTGCAGGCTCTGGGCGACGTCAACCTCTCGATCGCCGAGAACTCGGTTCACGCCATCATCGGGCCGAACGGAGCGGGCAAGTCGACACTGCTCAACTGCCTCGTGGGAAAGCTGATCCCCGACACCGGCTCGGTGATGTTCGACGGTCAGTCGGTCCTGGGGCGCAAGCCCTACGAGATCAACCAGATGGGGATCAGCCGGGTGTTCCAGACGCCCGAGATCTTCGGAGACCTCACGGTGTTCGAAAACGTGCTGATCCCCTGTTTCGCCAAGCGCGACGGGGCGTTCCGGATGCACGCCTACGAGCCGATGCTGGCCGAGCGCGACCTCGTCGCAGAGGCGGAAGCGATGCTCGACGAGGTGGACATGCTGGCCAAGCGCGACATGCTGGCGAGCTATCTCTCGCGGGGCGACAAGCGGCGGCTCGAGATGGCGATGTGCCTCGTTCAGCAGCCCAAGCTGCTCCTGCTCGACGAGCCGACCGCGGGAATGAGCCGCGCCGACACCAACAACACGATCGACCTGCTCAAGCAGATCAATGCCAAGCGCGACATCACCATGGTGATCATCGAGCACGACATGCACGTGGTCTTCAGCCTCGCCCAGCGGATCACCGTGCTCGCCCAGGGGTCGCCTCTGGTCGAGGACGCCCCCGAACGGATCAAGGGCCACCCCAAGGTGCAGGAAGCCTATCTCGGCCACGCCGCCTGACCGATTTTTCGTAGGGAAATTCGCTTCCCCCAAGGAGACGAGCGATGAACGTCAAGCCCGACTTCTCGAAGAACGCCAACCAGGCCGCCACTGCCCCGGCCTTCCTGTCGGTCTACGACATGCACGCCTATTACGGCGAGAGCTACATCGTGCAGGGCGTCAACTTCAATGTCCACGAGGGCGAGATCCTCGCCCTTCTCGGCCGTAACGGCGCGGGCAAGACCTCGACGCTGCGCTCGATCGCCCGGATCGGCGATCCGCAGGTCACTCATGGCGAGATCTGGCTCGACCACCAGCCCCTGCACCTCATGCAGAGCCACGAGGCCGCGCAGGCCGGGCTGGGCCTCGTGCCCGAGGACCGGCGGATCATCCCCGGGCTGACCGTCGAGGAAAACCTGCAGCTCGCGCAGATCATGCCCCCGATCGGCTGGTCGCTGGAGCGGCTCTACGAACTCTTCCCCCGGCTCGGCGAACGGCGCAAGCAGGAGGGCACCACGCTCTCGGGCGGCGAGCAGCAGATGCTCTCGATCGCGCGGGCGCTGGCGCGGGACATCAAGGTGCTGCTGCTCGACGAGCCGTACGAGGGCCTCGCGCCGGTCATCGTCGACGAGATCGAGAAGACGCTGTCCCATATCAAGGAGCAGGGCATGACCACGGTCATCGTCGAGCAGAACGCCGTGCGCGCCCTGGAACTGGCCGACCGCGCGGTGATCCTCGAGGGCGGACAGATCGTCTACGACGGCACCGCGACCGAAGTTCTGGCCGATGCGGAGTTGCGCGCGGAGTATCTCGCCATCTGACCGCGCGGCGTCGGAAGCAGGCGAAAGGCGGGGTTGCCGTGCGCCGGCCACGGCGCGACACTCGTCTGCAAGGGGCCCGCCACCTCGGGGCCCGGAATGGGAGGATGCCATGCCTGACACCAAGACCGAAACCGCGATCTACCCCCCATCCACGACGTTTGCCGCGTCATCGCATGTCGGTTCTGCTGCGTACGAGGAGCTGTACGCGGCGAGCGTTGCGGATCCGGAAGGGTTCTGGGCGGAGCAGGGCAAGCGGGTCGACTGGATCAAGCCGTTCACGCGGGTGAAGCGCACGTCGTTCGAGCCGGGCCAGGTCGATATCCGCTGGTTCGAGGACGGCACGCTGAACGTCTGCGCCAACTGCGTCGACCGACACCTGGCCACCCGGGCCGAGCAGACCGCGATCATCTGGGAGCCGGACGACCCCGCCGAGGAGGCCCGCCACATCAGCTATGCCGAGCTGCACCGCGAAGTGTGCCGGATGGCGAACATCCTCGAGGAGCTGGGCGTCGGCAAGGGCGACCGCGTCATTCTCTACCTGCCGATGATCCCCGAGGCGGCCTACGCCATGCTCGCCTGCGCGCGGATCGGGGCGATCCACTCGGTGGTCTTCGCGGGGTTTTCCTCCGACGCGCTGGCCGCGCGGATCAA
>NZ_QPLK01000014.1 GCF_003340565.1 Rhodovulum sp. 12E13
GCGATCCGCGCCCCCTTCAGCGGCTGCGCCGCCCCGTATTCCTCCCGGAGCGCCATCAGCCCCGGCATCTCCGTCTCCGCGATCTCGATCTCCCGCCGCCCGAACCCGGCGAGGGCGATGTCCTTGATGGCGTAATCGGAGCTCAGGGGCGCGCTGTCTTCGGCTGGCATGGCGTGTCCTTTCAACCTGTGTGAGGCCGCCCCGGCCGTGGCGGCCGGGGCGGAAAGTGATGGTTCCTGGCGGAGGGAAGGCGCTTCGAAGCGCCTTCACCGCGCGTGCGCGCGGTGAACGCCTTTGCAAAGGCGTTGCCCCCGCCGGATGTCAGGCGGTGCGCCTCATTCGGCCGCGATGGAATGGCCGAAGGAGCGGGCGAGCTCGCCGGCGAGGTCGGTCTTCTCCCACGAGAAAGCGCCGTCGTCCTCGGGTGTGCGGCCGAAATGCCCGTAGGCCGAGGTGCGGGCATAGATCGGGCGCTGCAGCCCCAGATGCTCGCGGATGCCGCGGGGCGTGAGGCGCACCATCTCGCGCAGGCGCGTGCCGAGATCGTCCTCCGATACCTTGCCGGTGCCGAACGTGTCGACGTAGATCGCGATCGGCTCGGGCATGCCGATGGCGTAGGCGAGTTGGATCTGGCAGCGGTCGGCCAGTTCCGCCGCGACGACGTTCTTGGCGAGGTACCGCGCGGCGTAGGCAGCCGAGCGGTCGACCTTGGTCGGGTCCTTGCCCGAGAAGGCGCCGCCGCCGTGCAGCGCCGCGCCGCCATAGGTGTCGACAATGATCTTGCGGCCCGTCAGGCCGGCGTCTCCCTCGGGCCCGCCGAGCACGAAGCGGCCCGTCGGGTTCACGTAGAGCCGATCCTCCGGCACCTCCCAGCCCTCGAGCGAGGCCTTGGTGAGATACTGCTTCACCAGTTCGCGCACCTGCTCCTGGCTCACGTCCTCGTCGTGCTGGGTGGAGACGACGACGGCGTCGATGCCCACGGGCTTGCCGTCCGCGTATTTCAGCGTGACCTGCGACTTCGAGTCGGGTCCGAACTCCGGCCTGTGGCCGGCCTTCCGGTCTTCCGCCATCAGGCGCAGGATGCGGTGGGCGAACTGGATCGGCGCCGGCATCAGCTCGTCGGTCTCGTTGCAGGCATAGCCGAACATGATGCCCTGGTCGCCGGCGCCTTCCTCGCCCTTGTCGCCCTCGTCGACGCCCATGGCGATGTCGGAGGATTGCGCGTGCAGGCGGTTGACGATCTGCACGTCCTTCCAGTCGAAGCCGAGCTGCTCGTAGCCGATGTCGCGGATCGTGGCGCGCACCATCTCCTCGACGTCGCGCAGGATCTTGTCGGGGCCACGCACCTCGCCGGCCACGGTGACGTGGTTGGTGGTGGCCAGCGTCTCGATCCCGCAGCGGCAGTTGATCGGGTCTTCGCGCAGATAGGCGTCGAGAAGGGTGTCGGAGATCCGGTCGCAGACCTTGTCGGGGTGCCCTTCGGACACCGACTCCGAGGTCATCAGCCAGCTTCTTGCCATGGTGCGTCTCCCTGTGGGTTTCGGGGGTCGTGATCCCGGTGCGTCAGGCCGATTTCTTCAGCGGCACCTCTTCGGCACCCGGGGTGTAGGCGAGGTTGGGGGCGAGCCAGGATTCGGCCTCGGCCAGCGCCATGCCCTTGCGGGCCGCGTAATCCTCCACCTGGTCGCGCCCGATGCGGCCGACGCCGAAATAGGCGGCGTCGGGGTGGGCGAAGTAGAGGCCCGAGACGGCCGCCGCCGGCCACATCGCGCAGCTTTCGGTCAGCGTCAGGCCCGTGGTGCGGGGGGCGTCGAGCAGGTCGAAGAGGGTGCGCTTCTCGGTGTGCTCGGGGCAGGCGGGGTAGCCCGGCGCGGGGCGGATGCCGCGATAGTCCTCGCGGATCAGCTGCTCGTTCGTCAGCGCCTCGTCCGGGGCGTAGCCCCAGATCTCGCGCCGGACGCGCGCGTGCATCGCCTCGGCCATCGCCTCGGCCACACGGTCGGCCAGCGACTGCACGAGGATCGAATCGTAGTCGTTCCCCTCGGCCTTGAACCGGTCGGAGATGGCGTGGACCTCCGGCCCGGCGGTGACGGCGAAGCCGCCGATCCAGTCGGGGCCCTCGTCGGCCACGAAGTCGGACAGGCAGTAATTGGCCCGGTCGCCGCGCTTGGCCGTCTGCTGGCGCAGCATGTGGAAGCGGGCGCGCTCCTTCGCGCGGTCCTCGCCCTCCCAGACCACGATATCGTCGCCGTCGCGGTTGGCCGGCCAGATGGCGAGCGCGGCTCTCGGCCGGAACCACTCCTCGGCCACGATCCGGTCGAGCATCGCCTGCGCGTGGCCG
This sequence comes from Rhodovulum sp. 12E13, assembly GCF_003340565.1. Lineage (GTDB taxonomy): Bacteria > Pseudomonadota > Alphaproteobacteria > Rhodobacterales > Rhodobacteraceae > HLUCCA09. The sequence continues at coordinate 2,342 of NZ_QPLK01000014.1, forward strand.
TAGAGCTCGCGCGCCGTCTCGCCCCTGTCGGGGTCGTCGAGGATCTTCGGGAAGGTCTGCCGCATCTCCCACGTCCAGAAGAAGGGCGACCAGTCGATGTAGTCGCGGACGTCGTCGACCTTGAGGTCGTCCAGCGTGATCAGGCCGGTCCGGCGCGGCTCTTCCATCGTGTGCGCGGCGGGGCGGAAGGCGTTGGCGCGCGCCTCGGCCAGCGGGATCGTCGGGCGCTCTCCCTTGCCGGCGTGGCCCGAGGCCAGCCCCTCGTATTCCTCGGCCACCTTGGCCAGGAACTGCGGCTTGCGCTCCTTCGACAGCAGGCGCGAGACGACGCCCACGGCCTTGGAGGCGTCGTCGACATGCACTACGCCATGGTCGTAGGCGGGGGCGATCTTGATCGCCGTGTGCTTCTTCGAGGTGGTCGCGCCGCCGATCAGGAGCGGCACGTCCATGCCCTGCCGCGTCATCTCGGAGGCCACTTCCACCATGCGGTCGAGCGAGGGGGTGATCAGGCCCGACAGGCCGATGGCGTCGGCCCTTTCCTCCTTCGCCTTGGTGATGATGTCCTCCGTGGGCACCATCACGCCCATGTCGACCACGTCGTAGTTGTTGCAGGCCAGCACGACGCCGACGATGTTCTTGCCGATGTCGTGCACGTCGCCCTTCACCGTGGCCATCAGGATCTTGCCCTTGGCCGAGGTGTCGCCGGCCGCCTTCTTCTCTTCCTCCATGAAGGGGATGAGGTGGCCCACCGCCGTCTTCATCACGCGGGCCGACTTCACCACCTGCGGCAGGAACATCTTGCCCGCGCCGAACAGCTCGCCGACCGTGTTCATCCCGTCCATCAGCGGGCCCTCGATCACGTCGAGGGGGCGCTCGGCGCGCTGCCGTGCCTCCTCGGTGTCGTCGATCACGTAGTCGGTGATGCCGTGGATCAGGGCGTGAGAGAGGCGCTCCTCCACCGGGGCCTCGCGCCACTTGGGGTCGGATTTCGCCTGCGCCTCGCCCTTGTCGCGGTAGTCGTCGGCGATGGCGAGCAGGCGATCGGTGGCGTCGTCGCGGCGGTTGAGCAGCACGTCCTCGACGCGCTCGCGCAGCTCGTCGGGGATGTCGTCATACACCGTGATCTGCCCGGCGTTGAGAATCGCCATGTCGAGGCCGGCGCGGATCGCATGGTAGAGGAAGGCCGAGTGCATCGCCTCGCGCACCGGATCGTTGCCGCGGAAGCTGAACGAGACGTTCGACAGCCCGCCCGAGACCAGCGCGTGCGGCAGCCGTTCCTTGATCATGCGCGTCGCCTCGTAGAAGGCCACGGCGTAGTCGTTGTGCTCCTCGATCCCGGTGGCGACGGCGAAGATGTTGGGGTCGAAGATGATCTCCCACGGGTCGAAGCCGGCCTTCTCGGTCAGCAGCCTGTAGGCGCGCTCGGATATGGCGAACTTGTGCTCGGCTGTCTCGGCCTGCCCCTCCTCGTCGAAGGCCATGACGACGACGGCGGCGCCGAACCGGCGCACGATCTTCGCCTGTTCGAGGAACGCCGCCTCGCCCTCCTTCAGCGAGATCGAGTTGACGACCGAGCGGCCCTGCACGCATTTCAGCCCGGCCTCGATCACCTCGAACTTGGAGCTGTCGATCATTACCGGAACGCGGCTGATGTCGGGCTCGGCCGCGATCAGGTTGAGGAAGGTGCGCATCGCCTCTTCGGAATCGAGCAGCCCCTCGTCCATGTTGACGTCGATGATCTGGGCGCCGTTCTCAACCTGATTGCGCGCGACCTCGACGGCCGCCTCGTAGTCGCCCTTCATGATGAGCTTCTTGAAGCGGGCCGAGCCGGTGACGTTGGTGCGCTCGCCGATATTGATGAAACTGCCGGTGGTCATGCCGCGGCTCCCTTCTCGAACAGCTCCAGCCCCGAAAGCCGCAGCTTCTCCGCCCGCTCGGGGATCTTGCGGGGCGCCTTGCCCGCGACCGCCCCGGCGATGGCGCGGATGTGGTCGGGCGTGGTGCCGCAGCAGCCGCCCACGATGTTGACCAGCCCCGCCTCGGCCCATTCGCCGAGATGGCTGGCGGTCTCTTCCGGCGTCTCGTCGTAGCCGCCCATCTCGTTCGGCAAGCCGGCATTGGGGTAGGCCGAGACGCGGGTGTCTGCGATGTCGGACAGGGCGCGCACATGGGGGCGCATCTCGCCCGCGCCGAGCGCGCAGTTGAGGCCCACGGAAAACGGCCGGGCATGCTGGACGCTCGCCCAGAACGCCTCGGGCGTCTGGCCGGTCAGCGTGCGGCCCGAGCGGTCGGTGATCGTGCCGGAGATCATGATCGGCGGCACGTCCATCTCGTCGCGCAGAAGGTCGAGCGCGTAGAGGGCGGCCTTGGCGTTGAGCGTGTCGAAGATCGTCTCGACCAGGATCAGGTCGACGCCGCCCTCGATCAGCCCGCGCGCGCCCTCGCCGTAGGCCGCGGCGAGGTCGTCGAACGTGACGTTGCGAAAGCCGGGATCGTTCACGTCGGGGCTAATCGAGGCGGTGCGGTTGGTCGGCCCGAGCGCGCCGGCCACCCAGCGCGGGCGCTCGGGGGTCGAGGCGGCGTCGGCGGCCTCGCGGGCGATCTTCGCGGCGGCCGCGTTCATCTCGCCCACCAGCTCCTCCATGCCGTAATCGGCCTGGCTGATGCGGGTGGCCGAGAAGGTGTTGGTGCAGACGATGTCGGCGCCGGCCTCGAGAAAGGCCGCGTGGATGCCGCGGATCATGTCGGGCTGGGTCAGGCACAGAAGCTCGTTGTTGCCCCCCACGTCGCTCGCCCAGTCGGCGAAACGCTCGCCGCGATAGGCGGCCTCGTCGGGCTTCTCGGCCTGGATCATCGTGCCCATCGCCCCGTCGAGCACGAGGATGCGCTCGGCGGCGTGGTCTTCGATGGATCGCTCTGACATTGACGTCTCCTCGTTCTGCGGCTCCGCCTGGATGCGGGGCCGCAACTCCTTAGCGGCGCATCGGCTCGCCGCATAAGGAGAATGACTCATGAAGATCATGTGGACGGCGCCTGCCTCGCGCGGCAGGCGTGCGGCAGTTCAGACCGGCTTGCGGAAGACCTGGATGCCCCAGGCGAGGTTGCCCTGGTCGGCCGCCTTCACCCAGTTCTCGAGGCCCACCGCCATCTTGTCGAGGTATTCGGCCGAGGCGCCGCTGTCGCGCAGCCGGTCGTAGTTGGCCAGCATGTCCTCGCGGACGCGGGCGTAGTGAGTGCGCAGGTTGTGCGTCAGGTCTTCCTGCTCGACCGTCTCGAAGCCGATTCCCTCGGCCGCCTCGCGGTAGAAGCGGAACGAGCCGAGCGAGGTGAGCTGCAGGCGGTCGTAGACGGGCTGGAGCTGCGCGGGGTCGGCGTCGTCCGACTGCATCGGGTCGGTGAACACGAACAGCCCGCCGGGCTTGAGCACGCGCCAGACCTCCTGCAGCACCGTGTGCCGCTGGTCGGAATGCAGGATCGCGTCCTGGCTCCACACCACGTCGAAGCTCTCGGCCGGCTCGGGGATCTGCTCGAATACGCCGTGGACGACGCGGATGCGGTCGGCGAAGCCCTGCTGGCGGTTGCGGTGCCGGTTGGTGTCGTTCTGCACTTCGGAGATGTTGAGGCAGGTGGCGCTGCCGCCGTTGCGCCCGACGACCCGGCGCATCGCGCCGCCATAGCCCGCGCCGATGTCGAGGATGCGGGTGTCGGGGCCGATCGTCAGCTTCCCGGCCATCCTGTCGACCGTCACGTCGGAGGCGTCGCGGATGTCCTTCGTCTCCTCGTAGCAGCCGACGTGCAGATCCTGACCGCCCCAGACAGTTGAATAGAACGTGTCGGCATCCTCGCTGTCGTAGTAGTCTTCGGCGACGTCGCGCACATCGGTTTCGCCCTGCTCGCGGACACCCCCGCCCCAGCGGACCACGTGCAGCGTGCTCTTCTCGGCGATATGGATGAAGAAGTCGGGCTCGTCCTCGGCGTAGGTCTCCTGAAAGTCGCCGTAGGTGCGCACACGGGCAAAGCCCGCCTCGCCGAGCAGCCGCCGCATGTAGTTCTTGCGGATCGGGAACATGTTGAGCGTGTAGGTCGCCCCGTCGGGGAACGAATAGCGCATCCGGCACAGGCCGTCGTCGACATGGTCGGGCTCGGCCGTCACCCGGTCGCCGCAATAGTAGTACTTGTGTTTCGTCGAATAGCCGTGATCGAGCATCGCATCGTAGTTGCGCTGGTCGATGATCAGGATGCCGTCGTGCTTGAGCGCGGCATAGAACTCGGCCAGCGCGCGGCGCCGGTCCTGCTCGTCGTGCAGGTGGGTGAAGGAATTGCCGAGGCAGATGATCGCGTCGTACTTGCCCTGGATGTCGCGGTTGAGCCAACGCCAGTCGGCCTGCACCGTCTTGAGGATCAGCCCGCGCGACTGGGCGTTCTGGAACGCCTTGGCCAGCATCGCGGCCGAGCCGTCGCCGGTGGTGACGTTGAAGCCCGCCTCGGTCAGCCGCACCGAGTGGAAGCCGGTGCCCGCGGCGACGTCGAGCACCGTCTCCTTGCCGCGGGCGCGCAGGACGTCGATGAAGAATTGTCCCTCCGCCTCGGCGCGGCCGGCCCAGTCGATCAGCTCGTCCCACTTCTCGACGAACGACATGACGTACTCGCCCTTGTAGAGATCGGTCTCCCTGTCGGCGAGAGGATCTTCCCCGTAGCTCTGATCCTCGAGATCGAGTTCGAAGTTCCTGCGTGCTGCGTCGCTCATCCTGTTCTCCCTGTACGGTCCGCGTCGTCCCGGCCGGTGCGCAGAGCGCAGCCGGACGCGGGCGCGGCCGTGCGCGCCCCGTAGATGATTTCGTGTCGTTCGGAACCGGCCCTTGTGGGCACGCCCGCGGCGCAACCCCTGACCGGTCGCTGGTTCTTGTCTTTGTTGCGCTGCGGGTCACGCAATCGGTGGACCCGAGCGAAAAGACTCGGACGCACTAACGCACTTGTCGGGTACGGCGCCCGGCTGGCCTCATGCAAATGCAATCAGAACGACATTTCAATGCCTGTTTGCGACATCGCGTCGCCGAATGGGCCAAGGTGTTATTTTCCGGGGCCAATTTCCTGATTTGGTGAGCGTGCCGAAGTGGGGCCGGCGTGCCGCCCGCCCGCGCCAGGGGGCGGGAGCCGCGGGCATGGGGGGATTCGCCGCCCCCCGGTCTCGTCCGGGCGGCGTCGCTCAGGCCGCGGAGGCCGTTCGAACGCGCGACGCATTCCCGGGAGTCAGCCTGACGCGGAGCCCCGGTGGCGTGTCCGGAGACGAAATCATGCAGGGCTGGCAGGATGTTGCGAGGGACGGCTGGGCTCGGCGCCGGTCAGGATCGCGGCGCGGAGATCCCATATGTCAGCGCAATCTGTAAACTAAAATTGACAGTTGTGATTGTCAACCTAATGTGACATATTATCGTTGTTCCCTGCCGGAAGGACTCGCCGGAAGGGAGCTTCACCAGTCGCGGAGGAAGACCCAGGTCGGAGCCTCCGAGGCTGCTCTGACGACCATGACTGGAGTGTTCACATGGCAGATGATGACGACAAGGTCTGGCCAACCGGCCTGACGCTGGAGCAGGCCGAGGAGGTCCACAGCTATCTCATCGACGGCACGCGGGTGTTCGGGGCCATCGCCCTGCTCGCCCACCTGCTCGTCGCGGTCTCCACCCCCTGGCTCGGATAAGGGAGGCACGACATGAACAATGCGAAGATGTGGCTCGTCGTGCCGCCCGCCGTGGGCGTGCCGGTGTTTCTCGGCGCCGTCGCCGTGGGCTCTTTCGCCGTCCACGTGGCGGTGCTGAGCAACACGTCGTGGGTGTCCGACTTCCTGTCGGGCCAGCCGCTCGGCTCGGGTGACGCCCAGGCGGCTGCAGTGCTGCCGACGCAGGGCGACGCGGCGACCGCCAAGGCGTCCTACGTCGCGCCGACGCCCGAGGGCGAGAGGGTCACCGTGATCCTGCCCGACGGCACGACCGCGACGGCGATCCTGCAGGCGCCCGAGGTGCTCGCCTCGGCCGACGACCGCGCAAGGCTCGCCCTCGAGTGAAGAGGGTCAGGCCCGCCGGGCGCGATCGACGCCCCGGCGGGCCGCCCATCCTCCGTCTCGCCCCCCGCGCGGGCCGCCCCGGCCCCCGCCCAGGCAGCGCAGGTCGCCCGGAATGCTGAACTATCGCCGCTTCGTCCTGAACAGGCTCGCCCGCATCAGCCCCCGCTGGCTGCCCTTCGCCGACGTCGCGACCGACGAGGTGCCGCTGTCGCGCCTGCTGCGCCTCTCGCTCTTTCAGGTCACCGTGGGCATGGCACTGGTGCTGCTGGTCGGCACGCTGAACCGCGTGATGATCGTCGAGCTCGACGTGCCCGCCTCGCTGGTCGCCGGAATGCTGGCGCTGCCGCTCGTCTTCGCGCCCTTCCGCACGCTGATCGGCTTCCGCTCCGACACGCATGTCTCGGCGCTCGGCTGGCGCCGCGTGCCCTACATCTGGAAGGGGACGCTGCTGCAATTCGGCGGCTTCGCCATCATGCCCTTCGCGCTTCTGGTGCTGTCGGGCTACGGCGAGGCGGTCGACGCGCCGCGCTGGATCGGCCTGTCTTCGGCCGCGCTCGCCTTCCTGCTCGTGGGGGCGGGCCTGCACACGGTGCAGACCGTGGGCCTTGCGCTCGCAACCGATCTCGTGGCCGAGGAGGACCAGCCCAAGGTGGTCGGCCTGATGTATGTCATGCTGCTGCTCGGCATGGTCGCGAGCGCGCTCGTCTTCGGCGCGCTTCTGGAGAACTACACGCCCGGCCGCCTCGTGCAGGTGATCCAGGGCGCCGCCGTCACGACCGTCGCGCTCAACATCCTCGCGATGTGGAAGCAGGAATCGCGCTCGTGGGCGCGGGCGCAGGCCCGAAAGCCAGACCGCGACTTCACCCGCGCCTGGCGCGCCTTTACCGGCCGGCCCGGCGCTCTGATGCTGCTCGGCGCGATCGGGCTCGGCACCTTCGGCTACGGCATGGCCGACGTGCTGCTCGAGCCCTATGGCGGGCAGGCGCTGGGCCTGACCGTGGCGCAAACGACCAAGCTGACCGCCGTACTCGCCTCCGGCACGCTGGCGGGCTTCGCCATCGCCTCCAAGGTGCTCTCCGGGCCCGCGCGCGCGACCTCGGTCGCGCTCTGGGGCGCGGCGATAGGGGTGCCGGGCTTCGCCGCGATCATCCTGTCCTCGGCGGCGGTGGGGCCCATGCTCTTCGTTGCGGGCACCTTCGCCACGGGCCTCGGCGCCGGCCTGTTCGGCCACGCCACGCTCACCGCGACCATGCGCGCCGCCCCGGCCGAGCAGGTGGGCCTCGCGCTCGGCGCCTGGGGCGCTGTGCAGGCCACGGCCGCCGGCATCGGCGTGGCGCTCGGCGGCGTTGTCCGCGACGTGCTGGTCGGCCTGCCCGGGCGTGACGGCGCCGCGGCCGACCCGGCCTTGCCCTACAATGCCGTCTTCGGCATCGAGATGTTGTTCCTCGTTCTCGCCGTCGTCGCGCTGCTTGCCCTGCAGCGGACGGCCGCGCACGACGCCCCCGACCCCGAACGCCTGGAGGTAGCATGACCACCATCATCACGCGGCTCTACGCCGACAGAAAGGCGGCGCGCGCCGTCCGCAAGAAACTGCTGAAGCAGAAGTTCCGCGAGGCCGATGTCGACCTGATCGCGGCGAAGGAGGGCGACGACGCCGCCCGCATCGAGGCCGCGCTGGAACGCGCGATGGCCCACGAGAGCGCGGCCAAGGCCTATGCCAGGCCGATCGCCGAGGGCGGCGCGGCGCTGGTCGTGCGGGCCGATTACCGTCCGCTCGGCGCCCGTCGCATCGCGCGCGAGATTCTCGCCGACAGCGGGGCGGTCGATGCCGGCGGCGCGGTCGAGGATCGCGATGTCAAGCTGCCGCCGAAGCCCGCGTACGAGACGCTGTTCCCGAAGGTGCTGAAGGACCATCCGCTGTTCTTTCGCATCGACAGCGATCCCGGATCGGGGCGCGAGCCGCAGACCTTCTCCGAGCTCACCGGCATTCCGCCGCTCACGAACTGGCGCCCCGGCGGCCAGCGGCTGACCGAGCGGCCCGGCCCGATCCTGCCGTTCAAGACGATCGACGACCGCCCGCGCAAGAAGTCGGTGCTCGAGGACCATCCTCGTTTCTCCGAGCGCTTCGGCGTGGCGACGATCAAGCACCGCTGAGCGATCCGGCCCGGGCGCCCCGGCTGCGCCCGGCCGCCCGCCTCTCTCGCTCCCCGGGCGCGTCCGGCGCGCGTCGCCCGGCAATCGCCGGGTGACTGGGTGCGCCCATCCGCGCAACGCGACACAGACCGGCGCAGACGCTCTCCGGCGCCTTGAGCCTACACTCGCAGTCATCGTGTGCAGTGCGCGCGGGCCGCGGCGCCACCCCTCGCCCCGCCGGTCGTCGCGCCGGTCTCTCCGCCCTACCCGAGCAGGGCGCGGGCCGTCCGCACGATGCCGTCGGTCGAAGGTAGAGTCGCGGCGTGGGCCGGCCCCGTGGCGATGAAGCTGTCCTCGGCCGTCAGCCGCGCGACGGGCAGCCCCGGCGATCGCTCGGCCATGAGCGCCACCAGCCCCTCGGCCACCCCGCCCGACCGCCGCGTCTCGTCGACGATCAGCGCCGCGCCGCAGCCCGAGAGCGCGTCGAGCAGCGACGCCTCGGGCAGTGGCGCGAGCCAGCGCAGGTCGATCACCCGCGCCGCCACCCCCTCGTCCGCCAGGCGGGTCTGCGCCTGCCGGCAGAGGCGATGGCCGTTGCCATAGGTCACGAGCGCCAGGTCGCGGCCCTCGCCGTGCACACCCACCGCGCCGAGGGGCAGCCGCTCGGGCGGGGCGGGGTAGGGCGTGGCCCACCTGCCGTCGCCCTCGGTGTCGAGGTCGCGCATCGGGTAGAGCGCGATCGGCTCGAGAAAGACGCTGACCCGCTGTTCCTCCCGCGCGAGCCGCACGCATTCGCGCAGCATCCGCGCGGCGTCCTGCCCCGTCGAGGGGCAGGCCAGGATCAGGCCCGGAATGTCGCGCAGCACCGCGAGCGCATTGTCGTTGTGGAAATGCCCTCCGAAGCCCTTCTGGTAGCCGAGCCCGGCGATGCGCACGACCATCGGATTGGCGAACTGGCCGTTCGAGAAGAAGGGCAGGGTGGCCGCTTCGCCGCGCAGCTGGTCCTCGGCGTTGTGCAGGTAGGCGAGAAACTGGATCTCGGGGATCGGCACGAACCCGTTATGCGCCATGCCGAGCGCGAGGCCGAGGATCGACTGCTCGTCGAGCAGCGTGTCGATCACCCGGTCGCGGCCGAACCGCTTCTGCAGGCCGCGCGTCGCGCCGTAGACGCCGCCCTTGGCGCCCACGTCCTCGCCCATCACGACGATCTCGGGATGCTCCAGCATCAGGTCGGCAAGCGCCCAGGCGACGTGGCGCACCATGGGCTGGGGCGCCGCCATCTGCTCGGCCTCGGCGCCGAAGGTGGCGGCCCGCGCCGCGGGGTCGGGGCCGTTCGAGGGCCGGCAGGGGCGCGGCGGCGGGATCAGCGAGGCCATCACCTCGCCCGCATCGCGCAGGTGCGGGCGGCGGCCGGCCTCTTCCGCCTTAGCGGCCACCTCGGCGCAGGCCGCGTCGTAGATCGCGAGCGCCGCGTCGGGCGCGAGCGCCCCCGCCTCGGCCAGCAGGCGGACGGAGTGCAGCAGCGGGTCGTTCGCCTCGTCCGCCTCGACCTCGGCGCGCGAGAGGTAGGCGGTCGGCACGTCGGCCCCGGCGTGGCCGTAGAGCCGCACTGTGCGCAGATGCAGGAAGACGGGCCGCCGGCGCGCCCGCACCCACTCGGCCGCCTCGCGCGCCGCGCGATAGGTATCGTAAAGGTCGAGCCCGTCGGCCGCGACGTAGCGCAGGCCGGGGCGGGAGGAGAACGCCGCCTCGATCCAGCCCGGCGGCGTCTTCACCGAGATGCCGATACCGTTGTCCTCGCAGACGAGCAGCAGCGGCATCGCTCCGCCCTGAAAGGCAGTCCAGCAGGCGGCGTTGATCGCGCCCAGCGCGGTGGAATGGTTCGCCGAGGCATCGCCGAACGAGGCCATCACCAGCGCGTCGTCGGCCAGCGCCGCGTGCTCGGGCCGGTGCCGCCGCGCCGCGCCGACCGCGTAGGCCGCGCCCATCGCCTTGGGCAGGTGGCTCGCGATGGTCGAGGTCTGCGGCGGGATCGTGAGCGCCTTCGAGCCCAGCACCTTGTGACGGCCGCCCGAGATCGGATCGTCGGCCGCGCAGGCGAAGGAGAGCAGGATGTCCCGCGCCGGGTCCTGCCCCGCCACCTGCGCGGCGCGGGCGATCTGGAATGCGGCGTCGCGGTAATGCAGGAACGCCATGTCGGTCGGGCGCAGGGCGTGGGCCACCGCCGCCATCCCCTCATGCCCCGACGAGCCGATCGTGTAGAAGCCGGTGCCGGCACGCTGCATCGCCCGCCCCTGCCGGTCGAGCGCGCGGCACAGGCACTGGGCGCGGAAAAGCGAAACGGCCTCGCCGGCCGAGAGCGGCGCCGCTGCCGCCCGGCCGGGCGGCAGGTCGCCCGCCGCCACCCGCGCACGGAACATCGCGTGCACGATCTCGGCCCGGTCCGCCTGCGCTCCGTCCATGCCCCCCCTCCCGTTCCGGCCCGGTCTCGCGGGTGCGCCTCCCTTGCGCGCCCCGAAGCCGGCGTCAAGCAACCCTCGTCCCGCGCCCATGGCCGGCGGCCTGCAGGGGCACCCGGTGCCCGCACCCGCCGCTCCCGCCGCGCCCGCCCGGCCTGACCGGCGCGCAGGCGGCCGTCTGCCGCGCGCCGCGCCCCGCTTCTTTCTGGTCCAAATACGCATGCGACGTCGCCTCCGCGATCCTGCGGGGGGCGGCGGCGCGCAGCCGCGTCAGACCGGGTTCGGCGGGGTGCGGCCCTCGAGCAGGGCGCGGGCATTCTCGACGGCCATCAGGCCCATCGCCTCGCGCACCTCGAGCGCCGCCGTGCCGAGATGCGGCAGGAGCACCACGTTCTCCATCGCCATCAGCGCCTCGGGCACCTTCGGCTCGAACTCGTAGACATCGAGCCCCGCGCCGGCGATGCGGCCCGCCGAAAGCGCCTCGATCAGCGCCGCTTCGTCGACCACGTCGCCGCGCGCGATGTTGACGAGCCGACCGCCGGATTTCATTGCCGATAGCGCGCCCGCGTCGATCAGGTGATGCGTCTCGGCCGTGGCAGGCACGGCCAGTACCACGACATCGGCGGCCCCCATCACCTCGTGCAGCGTGTCCAGCCGGCGGGCAGGCACGCCCGGATCGGGCACCGGCGAGCGGTTGTAGAACACGACGTCCATGCCGAAGCCGTTGTGGGCGCGCGCCGCGATGGCCTTGCCGATCCGTCCCATGCCGACGATGCCGAGCGTCTTGCCGGTCATGTGCAGGCCGAGCATCTGGGTCGGCTGCCAGCCTGTCCACCGGCCCGCGCGCACCATCCGCTCGCCCTCGCCGGCGCGACGGCAGACCATCAGCATCAGCGTCAGCGCGATGTCGGCGGTCGCGTCGGTGACGGCGCCAGGAGTGTTGGTCACCGCCACCCCCGCCGCCGCTGCGGCCGGCGCGTCGATATGGTTGTAGCCGACGCCGAAATTGGCCAGCCCGCGGCAGCGGAACGGCCCGCCCTCGAACGCCTCGGCGCGGAAGCCGTCGCCGAGGGTGGGGATCACCACGTCGTAGGCCTGCATCGCCGCATGCGCCTCGGCCGGGGTCAGCGGCGTCTCTTCCTCGCGCACGGTGACGCTGGCGAAGCTCCGCGCGGCCGCGAGCACAGCGTCGGGCAGCATTCGGGTGATGAGCATGTCGGGCATGGCGCGTCCTCCCTGTGTCGCGGCGGCCTGCCGCTGCGCGAGGGTTAGCCGGGCCGACTTGCCGCCGCAACGGCAGCGGCGCGCCGCTGCCCGATCCGCCGGGCCTCAGTGCAGGCGCGCGCCGGGCGGCACCTCTGCGTCCGGCGCGACGAGCACGACCGCGCCATCGTCGTCAGACACGCCGAGCACCAGCACCTCGGACACGAACGGCCCGATCCTGCGGGGCGGGAAGTTGACCACCGCCAGCACCTGCCGCCCGACCAGCGCCTCGGGGGCGTAGCGGGCGGTGATCTGCGCCGAGCTGTTCCTCACGCCGATGTCGGGGCCGAAATCGACCCGCAGCTTCAACGCCGGCTTGCGCGCCTCGGGGAACGGCTCGGCCGCCACGACCCGCCCCGCGCGGATATCGACCGCGAGGAAGTCGTCGAGCGCGATCTGCGGAGCTGCCGGACCGTCGCTCATCGGCCGAGCTCCCGCGAGCGGTCGGCGGCCGCGGCCACGGTGCGGCGCATCAGGTCGGGCAGCTCGTCGGTCAGCACGGCGAGGCCCGCCGCCGTGGTGCCCTTCTGCGAGGTGACGGACTCGCGCAGCTCGGCCGCGCTCGCCTGAGACGCGTCGAGCAGCGCGCCCGCCCCCGCCACGGTGGCGCGTGCGAGCGCCATGGCCAGATCGGGGGCGAGACCCTGCGCCTCGCCGGCCTGCGCGAGCGCCTCGACGAGGTGGAAGACGTAGCCGGGGCCGGACCCGGACACGGCCGTCACCGCATCCATCTGATCCTCGCTTTCGAGCCGCACCGTCGTGCCCACGGCCGACAGGAGCGCCTCGGCGAGCGCGAGCCCGGCCTCGCCGGCGGCGGCGTTGGCGATCAGCGCGGTCACGCCGCGGCCGACCGAGGCGGGCAGGTTCGGCATGGCGCGCACGATCGGCGTGCCCGGCGGCAGCGCGGCCTCGAAACGGCCGAGCGGCGTCCCGGCCGCGATCGACACCACGAGCGTCTCCGGTCCGCCGAGATGGGCGACCTGCGGCAGAGCGGCGTCCATCATCTGCGGCTTGACGGCGAGCAGCAGAACGGCGGGCCGCTCGGGCAGGGAGCCGCCCAGATGCACGCCGGCGTCCCGGAGCCAGTCGGACGGGGCGGGGTCGATGACGTGGACGGCGGAGGGGGGCACGCCTTGCGCCAGCCACCCTTCGAGCATCGCTCCGCCCATCCGGCCGCAGCCGAGCAGCACCATCCCGCGCCGCGTCACCTCGTCGAGCGTCATCGCGTCCCTCCCTGCGTGCCGGGCGACGCTAGAACCGCGGCCCGCAGACTGCAACCGGGGCGGGGGCGCTGCCCCCGTCGCCGCCTGCGCGGCGACTCCCCCGGGATACTTGGAGCAAGAAGAAGCCGGGGCGACCGGGGCGATGGGTCAAGGTGGCGCCCCGGCTCACGGTGCGTCGGCGCGCCTGCGGGCACGCCGGCGCATCGGCTGGGTGCCGGGGCCGTGCGGCCGCGGCGTTCGGTGGGGAAGGCGGGGAGGCTCGCGCGGGGCCTGGGACGGGGACACGGGCGGTGCCCGCGTCGCGGCGGCGGCGTGGTCGCGGCCTGCCCCGCCGCGCAGAGCGGGGATCGGAGCGACGGCGCAGGCTTCGGCGATCGTGGGCAGCCCGGCGCGGGGCGGGGACTGCTCCGTGCCACGGCGCCGCCCCCGGCCTTTCCCGTCCCTGGACCTCCGGCCCTCAGGCGGCGCGGAGACTGTCGAGTTCGAAGGCGGTCAGGCGCGGCACGGACAGCGGGCCGAAGCCGCCCGTTCCGTCATCCGCCGCCGGGTCGATGTGGGGGAAGAGCGCGAGGAAAAGCTCGAGCGTCTCGCGCGTCATCATCGAAGCGGGGTCGGCGCCGGGGTGATAGCTCTCGACCTCCATGCCGTTGGCGCGGATCACCTGCTGGCCGTGGAAGGCGAGGTGGAACACCCTGACCGGCGATACGGGCGTCACGCGGATCGCCCCGTCGCCGTCGACGAAGGCGCGCGCCGGCGCGAAGGCCTCGGCCGCACCGACGAGGTCTCGGCAGGCGGCGGACCGGTAGAGCACCCGCGCCCGCGGCCCGAGCACAAGGTCGGGAGCGGGACGGCCGAAGCCGAAGGCATCGGCGGACATCCGGGTGAGACTGGCCGCCTCGAGCCCGCCCGGGGCCGCGCCCGGACCGAGACCGCGCATGTCGGGGTAGACCGTCATCGCGCCGACCCAGAGCAGGGGCTGCGGCCCGGCGTTGACGGTCTCGATCATCATGCCCGGCACGAGATCCTCCACCGCGACCGGCCCTTCGGCCGTGGCGACGAGGGTGCCGCGGGCAAGGGCGGCGAAGGCATCTTCGAAGACGGGTGTCGCAGGGGCGACGCGGGTGAATTCGTCGAGGGACCCGTCGCCGGCGAGGGCGCGGATGTCGTAGCGGCGCGTGAGAGGCTGGTCGCGCCCGATATCCGCGCCCCCGCGGGCGGGTCTGGAGAAGGGCCTGCTCGCGAGGGCCCTGGGACGTCCCGTCGCGCTGCGCGCGGCGGGGGAGAGAGGGGTCGCCATGCGTCCGATCCTTTCGGGTCGGTCACGACTGCACGGCCCCCACCGGCTGCAGAAGGACGTTGTGTGAGCATGGTGATGCCGCAGGTCGATCGGCTTCGTCAAAAAGTCGTCGTCTTTCGATCGGCTCCCGTGTGCAATCCGCATCGCGGCGCAGGATCTGTTTCCGGGTGACGGTCCGATCCTGCCACATTTGGCAGGTGGCGATTCCGAATCGGGTGATCGCACGGTCCCGCATGTGCCGGTCGCGATGGCTCCGACGCGGCGGGGCGGGTGACCGCGCGCTCCGGGGCGCGGCGCGCTAGAGCCGGATCGCGGTGATCAGGCGACCGTAATCGGCCTCTGCCCGGTGCACCGAGCGCCGGTAGGAGTAGAAGCGCGCCTCGTCGGCATAGGTGCACTGCCGGGTCCATTCGGCATGGCCGATCCCGGCCGAGCGCAGGCGGTGGAGCGAGTAGCCGGGCAGGTCGAACTGCGACCTGTCGCCCTTGCCGCCCGCGAAGAAGCGGGCGTTCCCGCGATCCTCGTCGACGAAGCGTTCGACGAATTCCGGGCCGACCTCGTAGGCGCCCTGGCTGATCGTGGGGCCGATGACGGCGGCCACCCGCCCGCGCCCGGCGCCGAGTGCCTCCATCGCCTCGAGCGTCGCCTCCAGGATGCCGTCGAGAGCGCCGCGCCAGCCGGCATGGGCCGCGCCGATCACGCCTGCCTCGGCATCGGCGAAGAGCACCGGCTGGCAGTCGGCGGTGAGCACCGAGAGGGCGAGGCCCGGCACGTCCGTCACCATCGCGTCGGCGCGCTCCTGCCCGTGGCGGCCGCCCTCCGTGACCTGCACGACGTTGGCCGAGTGCACCTGCGTGACCGAGATCAGCGCCTCGGGCGCGACCCCCATCGCATCGGCCACGCGCGCCCTGTTGATCTCGACCGCGTGCGCCTGGTCGGACGAACCGCGCCCGCAGTTCAGCCCCGCGAAGATGCCCGACGAGGCGCCACCCCGCCGGGTGAAGAAGCCGTGGCGGAGGGGGGCAAGGGCGTCGGCTGTGAGGATCTCGAGCGTCATTCGATGTGCCGGGGCGGAAAGGTTGCGTGGCGGTGTCGTCGCGTGCGGGTCGGGTCGGTCTGTTCCTGGGCGGCGATCCGGCGCCGTGTCGTCGTCTGTCTGGTCTTTCCGGGCGGCGGGCCGGTCGTGGGAACGTGTGGGCCGGCCGGGCCTCGGCCGGCGGTCATTCTACGCGCGGGGCCGGCCGTGGGAGGGCCGGGTGGTCGGATCGCCGGAGCCGGTCGCCGGTGCGCGGCCGGAGAAGCCGGCGGGCGGGGGAGCGCCGGGGGCGGTCAGCGCCATCGCCTTGAACACCGTCCCCATCCGGGCGGCGTCGGTCAAGCGGCGCGCGGCGTCGAGATGGCTTTCGCGCCCCGGCCCCGTCGGCAGGGCTCGGGCCAGCGCCTCGGTCCGCGGCCCCAGGCCGAGGCGCATCAGCCACTCGCCCTGCGGCTCGGGCCCCCAGGCCTCGGCTCCCTCGGCGCGGGCGGCACGCGCCACCGCTTCGAAATCGACATGGGCGGTGAGATCGGCGGCGCCCGGTGCGTCGAGGGGCTCGGCGGGTGCATGGGCGCGCACCGCCTGCAGCGTGTCGCCGCGCGAGCGC
Source organism: Rhodovulum sp. 12E13 (assembly GCF_003340565.1). Lineage (GTDB taxonomy): Bacteria > Pseudomonadota > Alphaproteobacteria > Rhodobacterales > Rhodobacteraceae > HLUCCA09. The sequence continues at coordinate 18,421 of NZ_QPLK01000014.1, forward strand.
CAGCCGCCGTAGTCGACGAGGAGCGCGCAGCCGCCATGCGCCGCGACCCTGCGAGCGATCTCTCCGACGACGGCGGGCAGGGCGGGGCAGAGCTCGACCATCTCGCCCTCGGCGGTGTCCTCCAGCCGGGTCTCGAGCGCGTCGAGCCGTGCCGGGGGGGCGAGCGCGAAGACGAGCCGACCGCCCTCTGCCGTGACCACCCTCTCGCGCCACCCCGTGCCGTCGCGGACGAACTGGCGGATCGGCAGCGCGTCGAGGAACTCGTTGGCGACGAGGAAGAGCGGGCGGCAGCGGGGGAGGGCGTCGGCGCGGTCGACCCAGCTCGCGCCCGCCACCCGCTCGGCCTGGGCCGCGCGCAGGCGAGGCGACGCCTCGACCAGCGTGATCGAGGCCGCGTCACGGAAGCCGGGCACCGCGGCTGTCGCGCGCAACAGGTCGGCCATCAGCGTGCCGCGGCCGGGGCCGAGCTCGGCCAGCGTGAACGGCGCCGGGCGGCCCTGGTCGAGCCAGGCCTGCGCCAGCGCGAGGCCGACGAGCTCTCCGAACATCTGGGTGATCTCGGGCGCAGTGGTGAAATCGCCCGCCGCGCCGAGAGGATCGCGGGTGGTATAGTAGCCGTGCGCCGGGTGCAGCAGCGCCTCGGCCATGAACTCTGCCACCGTGATCGGCCCTGTCGTGGCGATGCGGCGGAGCAGAAGGTCGGCGAGGCGGGTTTGCCCGGCATCCCGGTCGCCGTCGGGGCCGCCGTCCGGGCCGCCCTCCGATCCGGGCGCTGCGCCCCGATCCGCCGCGCCCCGGCTCATGCCGGACTAGGCCGCCGTGCCAGCGCCCAGCCGACCAGCGCCAGCCCCAGCGCCACCATCGGCAGCGACAGCAGCTGGCCCATGGTGACGCCGATCGCGCCCGAGCCGATGACGTGGCCCATCGGATTGTCGGCGGTGATGAATTGCGGGTCGGCCTGGCGGAAGATCTCCACCACGAAGCGCGCCGCCCCGTAGCCCGCGAAGAACAGGCCGGCGACCAGCCCGGGGCGGTGAAAGGCCCGGCGCCGCAGAGCGAGCCACAGCAGCGCCGCGCCGAGCACCAGCCCCTCGAGCGCCGCCTCGTAGAGTTGCGAGGGGTGGCGGGGCAGACCGAGCGGGTCGGTTGGAAAGACCATCGCCCAGGGGCCGTCCCACGGTCGGCCCCACAGCTCGGCGTTGACGAAGTTGGCGAGACGCCCCAGCAGCAGCCCCGGCGGCGTGGCGATGGCCAGCGCGTCGGCCGCGCTCAGCCGGTCGATCCCGTGGCGGCCGGTGAAGATCCACACCGCCACGACGACGCCCAGCAGGCCGCCATGGAAGGCCATGCCGCCCTGCCAGAGCATGAGGATCTCGAGCGGATTCGCGAGGTAGTGCAGCGGCTGATAGAACAGCACGAAGCCGAGCCGCCCGCCGAGGATCACCCCGAGGATCACCCAGGTCAGCAGATCCTCGACCTGCTCCGGGCTCATCGGCGCGCGCCCGCCGGGCCAGAGCGCAGGGCGCCGGACCAGTGCCACGACCATGCGCCAGCCGATCAGGATGCCGGCGATGTAGGCAAGCGCATACCACCGCAGCGCGAACGACATGCCGAACAGCTCGACCGAGAAGAGATCGGGGCCGATGTCGGGGAAGGGGATGGTGGCCGCGAGTCCCGTCATGCCTGTCCCGTCCTGCCTGTCCTGTCATGCCTGCCCGGTCATGCCTGCCCGGTCATGACGGCCCAATCGTTCGGTCCCTGTCATGCCCGTGCGGCGCCGCGTTGGCCGCTTCTCGCCGGGCCGCCGCGGCGAAGTCAACCTTGAGCCGCCCGGCACGGCGGACCATATACCGGCCATGTAACGACGGAGTGCTCCCATGCAGAGCCGCAACAAGATCCTCGACGACCTCTCGCAGCTCGCCACGAACGCGATGGGCGTGGCGCAGGGGGCCCGCGAGGAGGCCGAGAACGCCCTGAAATCGATGATGGACCGCTGGCTCGCCGACCGCGACCTCGTCACGCGGGAAGAGTTCGACGCCGTGCGCGCCCAGGCCCAGAAGGCGCGCGAGGAGAACGAGGCCCTCAAGGCCCGCATCGAGGCGCTGGAGGCAGCCGGCAAGGCCGGCTGACGCCGCGCGTTGCGGCGTCCGCGCGCGGGTCGCGGGCGTGACCCGACCCGCCGGCCCGCTTTCGGGCGCACGCCTGCGCCCCGCGGTCGCTGCCCGGTCCCGCGGAGGGGCCGGAATCGGCCCTCGGCGAGGTCAGGGGCCGGGCCTTGTGGGGCGGCGTCGCGCGTCAGGCCCGAGCGACGCGCGCACGGCGGAATCGCCGCCCCGGCCCCGGGAGCGTGCGCGACACGCCATGCAACGGATCGCCCCGTCTGCTCCTGCGCGTCTGGCGCAGACCTCGCCCCCGGCGCGACCACCTCTTCGACCCGCCCACCTTTTCGGCCCGCCTGCCCCTTTTCAGGCCGTTTCGGCGGGGGTGCCACATTATTGCCACGATTGACCCCGCTCTGGCGCTGTCGCCACATTTTCGCCACCAAAACACCCCGCAGGCGCCCATGCCTCGCGCTTGACCGTGGGGCGCGCCCTCCATAGCCAAGATGCCCAGAGCGGCGGCCTGCCCCGCTCCCCGGGGCGCACGCCCCGCGCGCAGCCCAGAACGGCGCACTCCCACCCTTGGCCCGATCCCAGGCCAGCCCGCGGCCGGGCGCCGGATCGCTGCACGGAGGCATCGCGATGCGACTTCTGATCACTGACACGAGCTGGCCGATGATGGCCGCTGCCCATGATCTCGACGCGGCCGGGTTCCGCCTCAGCCGGGTGGAGGACGCAGAGAGCCTGTTCGACTTCGTCCGCCACGGACAACAGGACGCCGTGCTGGTCGCCGCGCCCCTGCCAGACGCCGAGGCCGATCGCGTGGTCGCGCGGGTCCGCGCGGCTGCGCCCCGCCTGCCGGTCGTGGCGCTGGCCGAGCCGGGCCTCGACTGGCCCGCGCGCCGCGCCCTCTATGCCGCAGGTGTCGACGCGGTGCTCGACCTGCCGATGCCGGCCGCGGAATTCGCCGCGCGCCTGCGCGCGATGATCATGGGCGCCGCCGGCTTCCACAGCGGGCGGCTCTGCGCCGGCGGGCTCGAGCTCGACCCCGCCAGCCGCACCGCCTGCGCCGGCCGCCGCCGCCTGCGTCTGCCGGGCGAGGGCGCCGACGGGCCGAAGCGCATCGCCCTGTCGCCGCGCGAATACGACGTGCTCGAGCTGCTGATGCTCGCCGGCGGCCGCACCGTGGCGCGCGACGAGGTGATGGACCGGCTTTACGGCTTCGAGGACGAGCCCGGCGCCCGTATCGTCGACGTCTATGTGGCGCGCATCCGCGCCAAGCTTGCCGCCGCCGGCCTGTCGCCCGGCCTCGTCGAATCGCAGCGTGCCAGGGGGCTGCGCTTCGCCGCCGCGCCCGAGACGCCCGCCGAGGAGCCGCGGGGCCAGCCCGTCGCCGCGCCCGTCGGAGCGTCGTGCGACCGCACCGACGCGGAGGTCGCCGCGGCCGGGCCAATCGCTGCCTGACCAATCCACAGATGCTGCGGCTGTCCCCAACATATTGCGGGCAGCCGCGCCGCTGTCACAAAAATTCACTTTACAGCGCCGTCGCGACCCCGCACCATATCTCGTGAGGGGGGCGCAAAGGCACGCCGTCCCTTGAGCAGGCACCGAGCCCTTGGTGCAATGGGGGCAATACGACCGATTGCGCCGGGGCCAACCCAAGAGGCCGGGCATGTCGCTTTCCGAAAGCTATCTCACCGAGGACGTCCACCCCATCGACATCGTGGAGTCGCTCGCCGAACGCCACGCCTGGGAGTTCGACCGGATCGGCGACGACCAGATCGCCATGGCCGTCGAGGGCCAGTGGAAGCACTATTCGATCACGCTCGCCTGGTCGGGCTACGACGAGACGCTGCGGCTGATCTGCACCTTCGAGATGGAGCCCCCCGAAGAGCGGCTGCCCGCCCTTTACGAATGCCTCAACGCGGTCAACGACGCCTGCTGGGCCGGGGCCTTCGCCTACTGGGCCGAGCAGCGGCTGATGACTTATCGCTACGGCCTGGTGATGGCCGGGGGGCAGATGCCCTGCCCCGACCAGATCGACCGTCTGATCGGCACCGCCGTCGCCGCGGCGGAGCGCTACTACCCCGCCTTCCAGCTGGTGATCTGGGGCGAGCGCACGGCCACGGACGCGATGCAGGTCGCCATCGCCGAGGCCTACGGCCGGGCCTGAGCGGCCCGCCCGTCCCCCGGGCGACGGCGCCCCGATCCGCGCGGCGTGTCCTCGTCGCCGCAGCGGGCCGCGAGAAGCGCCGACCCCGGGGGATCGTTCCCGCCGCCGGGTCCCGCGGCGTCCGGGGAAAGGGGGCGCTGCCCCCGTCGCCTTGCGGCGACTCCCCCGGAGTATTTCAGCCAAGATGATGGGACGAGGCGGCGCGTGGATGGCGACGGGACGCGAGCAGGCCGAGGCAACCGATTCCGGCGAGCATCATCGGCACGGAGGCGGGAACGGGCATCACGGGGGGATCGGCCGCTTCCGAGAGCGGGAAACCGAACAGGGCGTTCAGGCTCGTGTCGGTCGCGCCGGTCCGGACCGTTAAGCCGTAGGCGCCCCCGAGGTTCAGCGTCTGAAGGCCCGGGAACGGCACGTAATCCTCGCCCGCGGTGCCAGGCAACGATGGCGATGTCGCCCCGAACTTGCCGCTCGCCGCGGTGCCGGCGGCGTGAAGCACTTCGAAAGAGGACGACAGGGTGCGCGGGGCGTCCGGGTCCTGCCAGCCGTAGACGGCAAGGTCGTGTCTCGCGCCGGCGATCAGGCCGGCGAGGTCGTGACTGTCGCCGCCGGGATTGTTGCCAAGGCTCACAGATTGGGTGTCCTGGAAGAGAACCGGGCCCGATGGGGCCGCGGGCCCCGACCCCGCCGCCATGCTGCACTCGGGGATGCTTACACCGGTCGGCGTGCCGAACTCGTCCACGAGGGGCAGCCCGTTTCCGTCGATCCGGGTCCAGACCGTGCCGGTCGTGCTGAGCACGCCCACGGCGCCGCTCTGCACATCGCCATTGAAGAGATCGTGGTCCGCGTTGATGACGGTCGCCGAGGCCGCTGCGCCGGCGCCGGAGGCGAGACAGGCCCTGCCCATGACGCCGGGGATGGCGAAGGGCATTTCGGTATCCCCTCGTCTTTACCCGGCGTCGGGCTTGGACAGCCGGGTGCGAAATGCCGGGCGGAGGCGCCGCCGGTCGCTGCGCCCGCGCGCAGCGGGCTGGACACGGCCGGCGCCGCGTCGCATCTCCCGGTGGTGCGCCCGCGGGCGGTCGGCAGTCGGGGAGGCGGCGAGATGGACGCAGACGCTCTGGCGGAGGGCGTGGCCCGGGGTGACCGGCGGGCCCTGGCGCGCGCGATCACGCTGATCGAGAGCGGGCGGGCCGACCACCGTTCCGCAGCGGTGCGCCTGTCGGAGCGGCTGGCGGGCACGGGCCGGCAGGCGCTGCGCATCGGGCTGTCGGGGACGCCGGGTGTCGGCAAGTCGACCTTCATCGAGGCGTTCGGCCTGATGCTGACGGGGCAGGGCCTGCGGGTGGCAGTGCTGGCGGTCGATCCGTCCTCGGCCCGCTCGGGCGGCTCGATCCTGGGCGACAAGACGCGGATGGAGCGGCTGTCGCGCGACCGATCCGCCTTCATCCGCCCCTCGCCCGCGCAATCGCAGCTGGGCGGGGTGGCGCGGCGCACGCGCGAGGCGGTGGCGCTGTGCGAGGCGGCGGGCTTCGACGTGGTTCTGGTCGAGACGGTGGGGGTGGGTCAGTCCGAGACGGTGGTGGCCGAGATGGCCGACCTGTTCGTGCTGCTGCTTGCGCCGGCGGGGGGCGACGAGCTGCAGGGCGTCAAGCGCGGCATCATGGAGATCGCCGACCTTATCCTCGTCAACAAGGCCGATGGCGAGCTGAAGCCCGCCGCGACCCGCACCTGCGCCGACTATGCCGGCGCGCTGAAGCTGTTGCGCAAGCGCCCGCAGGACCCCGAGGGCTTCCCCAGGGCGATGACCGTCTCGGCCGTCTCGGGCGACGGGCTGGAGGCCGCCTGGGCCGAGATGCAAGCGCTCGCCGAGTGGCGCAAGGCGCACGGCCACTGGGAGCGGCGCCGCGCCGAGCAGGCCCGCGGCTGGTTCGACTACGAGGTGCGGCAGGGGCTCCTGGCGCGGCTCACCTCCGACCCCGACACCCGCGCCCGGATGGAGCGGCTGGGCGCCGCGGTCGCCGCCGGCGAGACCTCCGTCACCGCCGCCGCCGAGGAGATGCTGGGCGCGCTCGGGCTGGGCCTGCGCGGCGACGGCGCGGGCTGAGCCCTCAGAGCGCCCCCACCGGCACCTGCGCGATCCACGTCAGCCCCTCGAAATAGAGGGCGAGCGCGGCCAGAGCCAGATCGCCGCCCACGGCCCAGAGCCCCCAGATCCCGGCGCCGAGGACCACGAGCGGCACCCACCAGACGAAGGCCAGCGCGAGCGCGGCGCGGACGGCGCGCAGCGCGCTCCGGTCGGCCTCGCCGATCCAGTCCGCCACCGGCCGCCGCAGCCCGCGCGGCCACAGCCCCTGCACCCCCAGCAGGCTGACGGCGAAGTGCAGCGCCGTCGGCAGGATTGTGGAGAACAGCATCAGGTAGAGCCAGACGTAGTCCCACGGCGCCATGTAGACCCCCGCGAACAGCGCCCCGAGGTCGAGCAGGGGCGTGCCCGCCAGCAGGTTCAGCCAATGCATTACGGCGACGAGCGTCGCGCCCAGCGCGAGGAACAGGACGCAGGCCACCGCGAGGTCCGCCACCCCCCAGAGCAGCGGCAGCCGGGCGCGCAACCCCCGCCGCAGGAAGGTGAGCGTGACGGCGTAGGAGAGGGTGTCGAACAGCGCGTTGAGCAGGGGCAGGACGCCGAGGAAGAGGAAGATGGAGCGTCTCTCGTCCGACAACGCCGTCCAGTCGATCACGGCGGCGGACAGAGTAATGGCAGCCACCACTCCGATCGTCAGGCCCAGTCGCGCGATCAGCGGCCGGCGGTGGGCGTCCAGCCACAGAATGACGACTCCGAATGCGGCTGCGACTGCGATTGCGAGTGCGACTGCGCCTGCGACTGCGACTGCGACTGCGGCTGCGAGGACCAACAGCCAGTCCGCGGTCCTCCGAACCGCGTCACGCGGACTGGCTGCCGCCAGCGTCCGCCCAATGACGCCGAGGATCAGGATGACGAAGGCGCCGGAGAGGGCCGCGCGCTCCCACCAGAAGGGCGCCGGCTCCGCCAGCACGGCGCTGCCGACCCGCGCCGCCTCGCCGGTCACGATCCACTGCGCGATGGGCAGCGCGATGGGATAGGCCACCGCGATCAGCAGGGCAGCGTCGTAGAGGCGCCAGGTCATCGCGGCGCGGAACAGGGTCGGCACCGGGTCGCGATCATCGGCCGGGTCGCAGACGCGCCGCCAGACGGCCATCACGTTGCGGCGGGTGAGGGTGGTGTAGATCTGGGTGTAGGTCGACCTGCGCAGCGTGCCGGCGACGAAGGCGCGGCTCGCCCCGTCGGACAGGTTGAGCAGCGCCGTCACCCAGAGCAGCAGCCACGCGATGGCGCCCGCCCACACCCACCACGGCGCGGGCGTGTTGAACAGCGCCAGCAGCGTGCCGCCGGTGGCGACCCCCCAGATCGCGGCATTGATCCCGACATGCCCCGCCTCGCGCTGGCCCGCCTCGCGCTTGCCGGTCTCGCGCTGCCCGCTCTCGTCTCTCACGGCCCCCTCGATCGCTGCTGAGCCCAGCGTGACCGGACGGCCCGTCGATGACAAGGCGGGGGCGGACCGTCGCGCCCGTCGCGGAATGGCCCAAGCGCTGTTCTCGCCGGAAGGGAATGGCGCGCGCAGGCCAGCGCCGGGCCTGCCGCGCCGTGCCCACCGAGCCGGAGACGGGCCGGGGACATCGGGGACCCCGCCGGGGGCGCCCCCGCCCGCCATGCACCGCGCCCCCGGCGCCGCACCCTCGGCCAGGGACAGGCCGGGGCGCAACGCGCCTACCGTCGGGCGCGCGCCCGCGCCCCCGTCGCCGGTCCGCGTGCGGCACGGTCGGGCGCGCAGGCGCACCCGCGGGTGGGGAGCCGCCTCACCGCAGGCGCGGTGGCGCATCGGGATCGGTGCCGGGGGCGCGGGGGGGCTCGGGCGCCGCGGCGCGGGGCAGGTCGAAGCGCAGGGCGACGCGGGCGAGGCGCGCGGCCAGGATGTGGTCGGCAGGCAGGAAGGCCACGTCGAGCGTGCCCGCTTCGAGGCCGGAGAAGGTCAGCGCCTCGCCCACGGCGCGCGACAGAGCCCCTTCCGCCCCCGGCGCGGCGCCAATGAAGGCCAGCATGTGCGAGCGCGCGCCCCCCTCGTAGGCGACCGTGGCGAGGAAGGCGGCCTCGGCCATGCCCTCGGCCCGCGCGAGCTTGGCGTCGAGCGCGCGCAGGAGCCGCTCGGGCAGCGCGTCGGGCGGCGCGATCTCGCGCGGCTGGGCCACCGCCTCGGCCGGCCGCTGCGCCACGGTGCCGGCGAGCCACTCCACCGCCTCGGCCGGCAGCAGCATCTCCGAGGGGGCCTCGCCGAGGTTCACCCCCAGCCCGATGCCGCGCCCCGCCAGCATCTCGACCGCCCGCCGCCCGGCCATCGCGGCATAGGGCGTCGGGCCACCGGCAAAGCGCGCCAGCCGGTCCTCGCGGTCGTAGGCCAGCACGAACGGCCCCTCGTCGAGCGGAAAGATGCGCGGCTCCACCGTGTCGGAGCCGGGCTCGGGGTCGCGCTGGAGCATCAGGAAAAGCTCTCCCTCGACGAGCCGGGCGTAGAAGGCGAGGCGGGCGGCGTCGTCGTCGGGCGCGGCCTCCATCGCGGCGGCGGCGATGTCGAGAGGGGTCGGCGCGCTCATCCCATCACCTCGGCGACGCGGGCGCGCAGCGCCGGCAGCAGCTCGGCCTCGAACCAGGGGTTGCGCTTCAGCCAGGCCGTGTTGCGCCAGGACGGGTGGGGCAGGGGAAAGACGTCGGGGGCGAACTCCCGCCATCTGGCCACCGTGGCCGTCACGCCGCGCTTCGCCGCCACGCCGAGATGCCAGCGCTGGGCGTAGCCGCCGATCAGCAGCGTCAGGCGCACGGGGCCGGCATGGGCCAGCGCGTCGGCCCGCCACGTCTCGGCGCAGAGCCGGGGCGGCGGCAGGTCGGATCCCTTGGCGTCGTAGCCCGGAAAGCAGAAGGCCATCGGCACGATCGCAACGCGGGACCGGTCGTAGAAGGCCGCCTCGTCCAGCCCCAGCCATGCCCGCAGCCGCGTGCCCGAGGCATCCCAGAAGGGCGTGCCGGCGGCATGGACCCGCATCCCCGGCGCCTGGCTGGCGATCAGGAGACGCGCGCCCGGGCGAAACCAGATCACCGGGCGGGGCGCGTGGCCCGTGGCCGTCGCCGCGAAGCGCCCGGCGCAGAGCCGGCAGGCGGCCAGTCGCTCCGGCAGGGGGGGCTGGGCCGATGGGCCGGCCGGAGGGTCTTGGGGGCGGGGGGCGGACGCAGTCATGTCCCTAGGGTATGGGACCACGCCGCGGGAGCAAGCGGTTGCGTGAGGGCAGCGGCCCGCGAGAGAGCCTACCGGTCGGGCCGGCGGAGCCGGCCCGACCGTGGTGCCCTCTCGTCGCGTCGGATGATCCAGGCGAGCCGACGCCATGGCGCTCGGGTGCGTTCGGTTCCTGTCGGGCGCGGCTCGGCGGTTCGGCGGCTCGGCTCCGGCCTCGCGTTCTGTGAGGGGCTGTGCTCCCGGCCTCACCCGTGCGCGAGCGTTGCGGGGCAGGGGGGAGGCAGCAGCGCCGGGCGGGGCCGCGCCGGAGCGCCCTCTACGGCGGGCGTCGATCATTGCGCCCGGTGAGCAGGCCGTAGCGCGTCCTGTGCGGCTCGCCGGGGCGGACCCCGCACCCTGGAGTCGCGTCTGCGAGCCGGGCCGGGGGCACCGGCGCGCGGCCGGGGCGGCGGCGCGCGCGACCCCCGGCATGTCGCCGACCGTCAGGACCGCCGATCCGGAACGCACCTGCGCCGCGCGCCCGGCGGGGCCGCGCCGTTCCGCTGCCGGTGCCGTCCCGTTCGGCCGACACGGCGCTCGCCCCCGGATCGGACGATGCCGAGATCCCTCCCCCCATCCATGGGGCGTCGGCGGGCATGGCGAGGGGGCTGCGCGCGCGGCAGGCAACCCGCACCCTGCAATGCCGCCGGGCGCGGCGTCAGCCCCGCAGGCGGACGAGGCGGTCGAGGTCGGCGCAGGCGGTCCGCGCGTCGTGGAACAGCAGGTCGATATCGACGATCTCGGTGATCTGCGCGTCATCGAGCTCCGCTCCGGGGGCGACACCGATGACGGCCCGCGGGACCGTCATGCGCAGCGCCACGACAAGGCGAATGAGATCCTGAAGGCGGTGATCGGTGCTCAGGGACAGCCCGATGATCTGCGGCTGCAGCGTCTCGACATGGGCGACGATCCCGTCGTGATCCCGGCCCACCTGCAGGTCGATATCCCAGCCCGCCTCGCGGAACAGGTCCGCCGCCATGGTGATGCCGATGCCGTGCGTCTCGCCGGGAACGGTGGCGAAGAGCGCATGCCGACGCTCGTCATAGGGCTGCCCGCCCGGTGGCCCCTCGGCCCGCAGCGCCCGCATCAGGGCGTAGAGATGGCCGGTTCCGACGGTCACCTCCACGAAGGAGAGCCGCCCCTCGTCCCATCCTTCGCCCAGCTTCCGCGCGGCGGCACCGATATAGCCGAGATACACGCCCTGCCGTGTCAGGCCCGCGTCCCGGCGCTGCCGGATGAAGTCGAGCGCGGCGTCCGGCGCGGGCTGCACCAGGACGTCGCAGAAAGCGGCGAGGCTGCCGTCGTCGATCACCGGGTTCTCGAACCTGGCGCCCCGTTCCGCGACCCGCGCGAGCCCCGCGACGATGTCGCTCGCGAGCGCCTCGACGGCCGACCGGTCGAACGTGCTCCGCTTGGCGGCGAAACGCGTGGCTGTACGAAGGAAGACCTCCGCGTCGAGCAGAACGTCCTGGTTGCCCACCTTGCGCCCCTCCCTCTCGACAGTGAAACTTCGCGGGGCCGCGCTTGCAAGAGCGAAGGCCAGGGTGACCCCTGCACATTTCGCCGCGGGCGCCATGCCGCGACCTGCATCCGGCCAGGCTCGACCTCGACGTTTCCCGGGTATGGCTGGCCCGCTGCCCCAGGGTCGCCCCTGCACTGCAGGCACAGCTAAGAGCGCCAGAGTCGCGCGGGCCGACTGCCGCCACACGGCTCTGATGGTGTGACCGTCGCCCGACGACATCTGGTGTGCCAAGGCGGGTTCAGACGTTCCTTGACTGGCGCGCGCGGCCCATTCCGAAGGCGGAACGACATGGGCTCGCCTTTCCTGGTCGACCAACTGGCAAGACCGTTTCCCAGGGCCCGGAATACCAGCTAATTCGGACTTATGGATATCGTTCTCGTCACCACGGTCATCGCGTCGCTGTTCCTCGTCATCGGTGCGGCGGAGCCGCTCGCCGCGCGCCTGAAGTTGCCCTACAGCGTGATCCTCGCCGTGCTCGGCGTTCTGATCGGCGCAGGGGCGATCTTCTTTCTGAGGACGGAGCTGACCGACGCGCTGAACCCGGTGGCCGAGGCGATCCTGGGGTTGCCGATCCGGTCCAACGTCTTCCTCTACGTCTTCCTGCCGACGCTGCTGTTCCAGGCGACGCTGGGTATGAACCTGCGCCGGATGCTCGACGACTGGGTGCCGATCCTCGTGCTGGCGGTCGTCGCCGTGGTGGTGGCGACGCTGAGCGTGGGCTACGCCCTGTCCTGGGCGAGCGCGCTGCCGCTGGCGGCCTGCCTCTTGATCGGCGCGATCGTGTCCACGACCGACCCGTCCGCGGTCGTCACCATCTTCCGGTCGATCTCGGCGCCGCGCCGGCTGGCGCGGATCATCGAGGGCGAGAGCCTGCTGAACGACGCCGCGGCCATCGCGCTCTTTGGCCTGTTCATGGGCTTCGTGATGCTGGGGCTGCCCGATCCCGACCTCGGCGAGGCGCTGGCGCGCTTCCCCGTCCTGATCGGCGGCGGTGCGTTGATGGGCTGGCTCGCGGCGCGGGTGGCGGTCTGGATCATGGCGCTCTTCAGCCGGCACGAACTGGCGCAGATCTCGATCTCGGTCGCGCTGCCCTACCTTGCCTATATCGGGGCCGAGCAGAGCATCGGCGCCTCGGGCGTCATCGCCGTGGTCGCCGCGGGGCTGACGCTGAACCTGACCGGGCCGGGCCGCCTGCCGCCGCAGGCCTGGGCGAACCTGCGCGAGATCTGGGACGTGCTGGCCCATTGGGCCGGGGCGCTGATCTTCGTCCTTGCCGCTCTGCTGATCCCGCGGCTGCTGGAGGAGGTCCGCGTCGAGGATTTCGTTCTGGTCGGCGTCGTGATCCTGGCCGCCATCGCGGCGCGGGCGGTGATCCTGTTCGGGCTCCTGCCGCTTCTGACGCTGCTCAAGCTCTCCCCGGCGGTGGAACGCCCCTACCGCGTGGCGATCCTCTGGGGCGGCCTGCGGGGCGCGGTCACCCTGGCGCTCGCCCTCGCCGTGACCGAAAGCTTCCGGGTGCCCGACGACATCCAGCGCGTCGTGGGCATTCTCGCCACCGGCTTCACCCTCTTCACGCTGATCGTGCAGGGCACGACGCTGCGGCTCGTGATCGCCTGGCTCGGCCTCGACCGGCTCTCGCCCATCGACGAGGCGCTGTCGCGGCAGGTGGTGGCGGTGGCGCTCCAGACGGTGCGCGAGGACGTCGCGCGCACCACCGAGAACTACGAGCTGAGCCACGACACGGTGCGCTCCGAGGCCAAGCGCTTCGGCGAGCGGCTGGATGCGGCGGTGAAGTCGGCCGAGGCGAGCGCCGACATCCTCGACCGCGACCGCGTCACGCTGGGCCTGATCGCGCTCGCCGGCCACGAGCGCGACACGATCCTCGCCCGCGTGCGCGAGCGGACGATCTCGTCGCGCATGGCCGAGCAGGTGCTGTCCGACGCCGACCGGCTGATCGAGGGCGCCCGCAGCCAGGGGCGCAGCGGCTACAACCGCGCGGCGCGGCGCAGCGTCGCCTATGGCCGGGCTTTCCGCGTCGGCGCGGTTCTGAACGGCCGGCTTGGCCTGTCGGGTCCGCTGGCGCGCATGACGGCCGACCGGTTCGAGCTTCTGCTCTCGCAGCGGCTGATCCTGCGCGATCTCGGCGCCTTCATCGACGGGCGCATCCGGCGCATTCACGGGCGGCGCGTTGCCGAGCTGCTGCACGAGTTGCTCGCCCGGCGGATCGAGATGGTGGAGACGGCGCTCGAGGGGCTGCGCCTGCAATATCCGGGCTATGCCGAGGAGCTGGAACGCCGTTTCATCCGGCGCACCGCGCTGCGGCTGGAAGAACGGGAATACACCGCCATGCGCGAGGACGGGCTGATCGGCGCCGAGGTCTACACCGCGCTGATGCAGGATCTCGACGCGCGCCGGGCCGCCGCCGAGGAACGCCCGCATCTCGACATCGCGCTGCAGCGGGCCGAGCTTGTCCGGCAGTTCCCGCTGTTCGCCGAGCTCGACGATGTGCGTCTCAAGCGCCTCGGCCGCGCGCTCGAGACGCGCTACGTCAATGCCGGCGACGTGATCATCCGCAAGGACAGCGTCGCGAGAAGCGTGTTCTTCATCGCCTCCGGCGCGGTGGAGCTGGAAAGCGCCGGCCAGACCTGGCGTCTGGGCCGCGGCGAGATGTTCGGTCAGGTGGCCATCCTGATGAAGAAGGCCCGCCGCGCCGAGGTGCGCGCCATCGCGCCTTCGACCATGCTGGTGCTGGACGAGGCGAGGTTCCGCCGCCTGCTCGACCGCAGCCAGGCCCTGCAGGACGCCGTGCGGGCAAGCGCCGAGAAGCGGGGCATCGAGCCGGACCACCTGTTCGAAGAGTCGCGCGCCCCACGCCCGGCACAGGACCGCGCGACCGCGTGACCGACGTCCGGCGGCGCGTCGATCCCGATCACGCCGCGCCGGTCCTCGGTCGTGGGGGCGACGCTGATCTGCGTATTGCCGATGCCTGGCCCGGAAACCTCGATCGACCTGCCCGGCAGGTCGTCGGTGGCCTGCAGCACGGGTTATCCGTTATCGCTCAGGCTCTCTTCCCAAGCCTCGAACGGCGCATCGACATCAGCGGACGTCGCGCTCGAACCGGTCCGCACCGTCGATCCGATGGCGCGGCCCGCCACGATCCCGGCCTCGTCAGGGATCGTCAGGGGCAGCGCTCTCGGATCACGACGCCTGCTTCTCTTCGGTTTCGATGGTCGGGATATCGGTCCGCTCTTCCTCGCGCGCGCCGCAGAGCAGGTCCACCGCGCGGTCGGCCGCGTCCTGGAACGGCTCCAGCACCATGTCGGCGCCGGCGGCGAAGAGTTCCTCGGTATCCTTGGGGTGATGCGAGGTCACGGCCACGCGCCCACGGAAGCCGGAGGCGCGGGTGAGCTGGATCAGCGTGGTACGCGTGTCCTCGTGGCTGAGGCCGGTCGGATGGATCGGCACCGTCGAGGCGATCCATTCCGCCCGCGGCAGCGGAAGCTCGGCCACGAATTCAGGGTCGGTGGCGTCGCCGAACTCGGTCTCGAGCCCCAGTTCCCGCCACCGCCGCACCGCGAGCGGGTTGAAGTCGACCCCGAGCACCCGGACGCCTCGCTTCTTCAGCCGCATCCCGATGGCCGTGCCGAAGCGCCCCAGCCCGAAGACGATCACCTTGTAGCCGTCCTCCCGGTGCGCCCCGGCCTCGGACGGCTCGCGCGGTGTGCCCTTGCGTTCGAACATGCCGAGCAGCGGCTCGAACACGGCATAGAGCTGGTGCGAGTAGGTGATCATGTAGGTGGAGGCGGCGATCGTCACGAGGCCGACCATGGTCACGAGGCCGAGCGCGTCGTCCTGCACATGGCCGAGCGACACGCCCATGGCGATGAAGATCAGGGAAAACTCGCTGATCTGCGCCACGGTCAGGCCGGCGAGGAAGCCGGTGCGCTTGCGGTAGCCCAACGCCCCCATGATCACCAGCACGATGAGCGGATTGCCGATCAGCACGAAGAGGGAGAAGATGATCGCCCCGCTGACATGCGCGCCGAGAAGCGACAGGTCGAGCGCCGAGCCGAGCGCGATGAAGAAGAACAGAAGCAGGAAGTCGCGCAGCGGCGCCAGCCGTGCCGCAATGGTCTCGCGGTAGGGTGTGGAGGCCAGCGCGACGCCGGCCAGAAGGCCGCCCACCTCTTTGCCCAGCCCCACGATGTCGCCGGCCGCCGCGAACATCGCCGCCATGGCGATGGCGAAGATCACCAGAAGCTCGGGCGCCCGCGCCAGCCGCTCGGTCAGCGGGTTGGCGACGTAGCGCACGAAGAGAACCACCAGCGCCACCATCGCCACGCCCGAGGCCAGCACCAGCGGGACCGACCCGCCGCCATGGCCGCCGTCACCCGCCGCGCCGATGCCGATGGCCGAGAGCACGATCATCGCCAGCACGACGACGAGATCCTGCACGATCAGGAAGCCGAGCGCGATCTGGCCGTGCAGGCTGTCGATCTCGCGCTTGTCAGACAACAGCTTCACGATGATGATGGTGGAGGAAAAGGTCAGCGCCACGGCGATGTAGAGGCTGGTCACGTGCCCGAGCCCGAGCGCGAGACCGATGAAATAGCCGAAGATCGAGGTGAAGGCGACCTGCCCGAGCCCGGTCAGGAGCGACACGGCCCCGAGGGAGCGGATCAGCTTCACGTCGAGCTTGATGCCGACGAGGAACAGAAGCACCGCGATCCCGAGCTCGGACAAGAGGCTGATCTGCTCGTCCGATCGCACCAGGTCCAGCGCCGAGGGCCCCGCGATCAGGCCGACCGCGATGAAGCTGACGATGAGCGGCTGGCGCAGGATGATCCCGAGGAACCCCACGACCGCCGCCAGCACGAGCAGCGCGGCGATCTCCGCAAACGGCGACTGAACGATAACGTCCATCAATTCTTCGGTCCCTTCGTCTTGTCTGCCCCGGTCATTTCCGGGGCGGTGTTCGTGCCGCCATGGCCCGTCGCGGTGGGCCGCGTTGCGTGATCATCGAGGAAGGCGTCGAGGTCCTCCGGACCGATCCGCCACCCCTTGCCGATATCGATCGCCCTGAGCTCGCCGTCCTTGATCCAGCGTCGTACGGTGACCTCGTTGACCTGCAGGAGGTCCGCGACCTCGCGGACGGTTCGATACTGCTCGCGTGACATGCTGGCGCCTTTTCACCGAGTTTGGCTCAATACACCGCAGCGTAGAGCAGATCAGCGGATTCAGACAGAGCCAGACGCGTCGCAGCGTGTCGCGCCCGGACGCGAGGCGATGACCCGCGACCGGGGACGATAGGGACCATGATCGCGGCCACGGATTCGTCCGCGGGATCGGACCGGGCGCCGCGGCGCGTGCGCCGTCCCGCGCGACAGGTCCAAGCCGCCATCCCCGCTACGGTCTCCGGCCGGCACTGCGCAGTCTTCAGTGCGTGCGCGTGCTCCGGGGTCGACGGCCGAAGGGCAACGCAGTGATTCCCGCTCCTCCGGCCCTCATGCCGTCAGGGCAGCAAAGAACGTGATCACACATTTTCCAAGTGTGATCACGAATGTGGATTTTGCGCCCGAAATGCCGGCGATGCGGCGAATTGGCCGTTTGAACGGGCAGGATGACGTGCCAAGGACGCTGCAGCGCGCGATTGACACCACGACGGGACAGCCACGTGAACATCCATGAGTACCAGGCGAAGGCGCTCCTTCGCAGCTACGGAGCCCCGGTCTCGGACGGCCGGGCGGTGACGAAGGCAGAAGAGGCGAAGACCGCCGCCGCCGAGCTTGACGGCCCCCTCTGGGTGGTCAAGGCGCAGATCCATGCCGGCGGGCGCGGCAAGGGCCACTTCCAGGAGCCCGACGCGGGCGAGAAGGGCGGCGTGCGGCTGACCAAGTCGGTGGAGGAGGCGGCCGACGAGGCCAAGCGCATGCTCGGCCGGACGCTGATCACGCACCAGACCGGCCCGGCGGGCAAGCAGGTCAACCGCATCTACATCGAGGACGGCTCCGGCATCGAGCGCGAGCTCTACCTCGCCCTGCTGGTCGACCGCACCACGAGCCGCATCTCGTTCGTCTGCTCCACCGAGGGCGGCATGGACATCGAGGAGGTCGCCGCCTCCACCCCGGAAAAGATCCTGTCGTTCTCGGTCGACCCGGCCACGGGCTACCAGCCGTTCCACGGGCGGCGCATCGCCTTCTCGCTGGGGCTGACGGGCCCGCAGGTGAAGCAGTGCGTGGCGCTGATGGGCACGCTCTATCGTCTCTTCGTCGAGAAGGACATGGAGATGCTCGAGATCAACCCCCTGATCGTGACCGACAAGGGGGATCTGAAGTGCCTCGACGCCAAGATGGGCTTCGATTCCAACGCGCTCTACCGCCACCCCGACATCCTCGCCCTGCGCGACGAGACGGAGGAAGACCCCAAGGAGTTGGCCGCGAGCAAGTTCGACCTCAACTACATTGCCCTCGACGGCGAGATCGGCTGCATGGTCAACGGCGCCGGGCTGGCCATGGCGACGATGGACATCATCAAGCTCTACGGCGCGGAGCCTGCCAACTTCCTCGACGTGGGCGGCGGCGCCTCCAAGGAGAAGGTGACGGAAGCCTTCAAGATCATCACCTCGGACAGCAACGTGAAGGGCATCCTCGTCAACATCTTCGGCGGCATCATGCGCTGTGACATCATCGCCGACGGCGTGATCGCGGCGGTGAAGGAAGTGGGCCTGCAGGTGCCGCTCGTGGTGCGCCTCGAGGGGACCAACGTGGAGAAGGGCAAGGAAATCATCGAGACCTCGGGCCTCAACGTGATCGCCGCCGACGACCTCTCGGACGCGGCAGAGAAGATCGTGAAGGCGGTGAAGGGGTAGGGCATGCGCGCGCGCCTCGTATTCTGCGCCGCGCTTGTTGCGCTTTCCGGGCCGGCCGCCGCTCAGGGCGTTCTGGAAGATTCGGCCGCCTCTGGCGCTCTCCTGACGGGGGCGTGCGTGCCCGATACGCTCGACTTTCCCGCGCTGTTCGAGGCGGCAAAAGCGGGCGCCATGGAGGCGGGCTTGCCGGCGGCGATGGACAGCGACGAGGCGGCGATGTTCGGCGATCCGGGCGGGGCGCACCTGATGGTGGCGCGTACGGTCGACTCGCTGGCCTGCCGGCTGACCCTGCCCGCGCCCGCGGGGTCGCAGGAGTATTACGCCGCGCTCCGGGCCGAGATCGAGGCCGCGGTTGCGGCAGTCTACCCCGACGCGCTCTCGGTCGAGGCCGACACGCCCTCGCCGCACGAGGACAAGCACGAATGGGTGTTCCGGGTGCCGGCCGAGCGGCACTTCGCGGCCACGCTGACATGGCAGGTGGAGGACGGCGTGACGCTCGGGATCGGATACCGCCAGATTTACGACTGACACGGCCCGCCTGGTGCGGCCGAGACGACATCGCAAGGAAGACAACATGGCCATCCTCGTCGACGAAAATACCAAGGTGATCTGCCAGGGCTTTACCGGCTCGCAGGGCACCTTTCACTCCGAACAGGCCATCGCCTACGGCACGCAGATGGTGGGCGGCGTCACGCCCGGGAAGGGGGGGCAGGAGCACCTGGGCCTGCCCGTGTTCGACAGCTGCCACGAGGCGGTGGAGAAGACCGGCGCCAACGCCAGCGTGATCTACGTGCCGCCGCCCTTTGCGGCCGACTCGATCCTCGAGGCGATCGACGCCGAGATCCCGCTGATCTGCTGCATCACCGAGGGCATCCCGGTGCTCGACATGATGAAGGTCAAGCGCGCGCTGGAAGGCTCGGCCAGCCGCCTGATCGGGCCGAACTGCCCCGGCGTCATCACCCCCGGCGCGTGCAAGATCGGCATCATGCCCGGCCACATTCACAGCCGCGGCCGGGTGGGCGTCGTCTCCCGCTCGGGCACGCTGACCTACGAGGCGGTCAAGCAGACCTCCGATTCCGGTCTCGGCCAGTCGACGGCGGTGGGTGTGGGTGGCGATCCGATCAAGGGGATGGAGCATATCGACGTGCTCGAGATGTTCCTCGCCGACGACGAGACGCAGGCGATCATCATGATCGGCGAGATCGGCGGCTCGGCCGAGGAGGACGCGGCCGACTTTCTCGCCTCCGAGAAGAAGAAGGGGCGGTGGAAGCCGACCGCCGGCTTCATCGCCGGCCGCACCGCGCCCCCGGGCCGCAGGATGGGCCACGCGGGCGCCATCGTCGCGGGCGGCAAGGGCGGCGCCGACGACAAGATCGAGGCGATGAAGCGCGCCGGCATCGTTGTCGCCGACAGCCCCGCCCATCTGGGTCAAGCTGTGTTGGAAGCGATCGGGTGACACGACCATGGCGCAAGATCCGAAGAGCGTCGTGATGTCCGAGGCGCAGCCCGTCGTGACCGGCGGTCTAACTTGGGGGCTTTGCGTGGCGACCCTCGATCGCCCGCAGGTGTTAGAGTTGTGCGTTCAGCATGCCCTGGAGCAGTCGCGCCTGCCCTGCGAGATCGTAATCGTTGATGCCAGCGTTGCGTGGCAGCAGACGAAAGACCGGATCGCCGCCCTAGTCCGCCCGCGCGGCATCCCGCTGCACTACATCGAGGCGCCGAAGCGCTCCTCTGCCGCCCAGCGCAATGCCGCCATCCGTCTCGCCCAGGCCGACATCTTGTTCCTGATCGATGACGACAGTTTCCTGTTTCCAGATTGCGCCGCCCGCCTTCTCGCTGCTTACGAGTCGGACCCGACTGCATCCATTGCAGCAATTGCAGCCACTTCCGAGACGCAAGCCACCGCTCTGATGATACGCACATCATCTCCTACCGAAGGCGGCGCGCTCCACAGTAAGCGGCAGGCCAAGCAGAATTGGCAGCAGAGCGCTATCGCCCGGTCGCGGCTGGGTCAGTGGCTGCGCCGCGAGGTCCTCATGATGTCCATCGACCGCATGTTCGTTCCCTACACCGACCGGCAACCGCGTCATCACGTGCCTAAAAACGCAGCGGCCACGGACGCCGCCCTTAAGCCCACCAATCAGATCGGCGGCGCGGTGATGACGGTGCGCCGTGACGTGGCGCTCAAGGAACCTTTCGAGGATTCGCTGCTCTCCTATTCGCCCACCGAGGATATCGAGGCGTCCTACCGCTTCCAGCGCCACGGCGCATTAATGCGGCACCCCGGCGCTCGCCTCTTCCATTTGGAGGCGGCTGCCGGGCGGGAGAAACGCCGCAAAACGGCTGAGCTCACGGCCATGAATTGGGCGTTCTTCATCCGCCGCCATTCCGTCGATCCCGTACGCGATCGCCGCAGCTATTATCGCTTTTTGGTCCGCAAGATCTTCGCCGAGTTTCTTAAGGACGGGCTCGCGGGTCGCTTCGCGTTCCCGCAGGCGCTCGGCATGGTGCATGGTGCCGTGGCCGCGCCCGCCATCTTCCGCCACGGCGACGACGGCCTGGATGCCTTCTTTGCCGAGTTACAGAAAGAGGTGTTGCGATGACTGCCGCTGCCTTCGGCCGCGGGTGCGTCCGTCCGCGCCGGCATCGTTGTCGCCGACAGCCCCGCCCATCTGGGCCAGGCCGTTCTGGAGGCGATCGGCTGAGGGCCGGTCGCCCGGGTCGAGGCGGACGGAGCGCGACCCGTTCGCCCGGAAGGGTGGCGCGCATATCGAGACAGGAGCTCCGCTGATGACCGAGCAAAGCCGCAACGACATCTTCCACGCCTCGTCCTTCCTGCAGGGGCAGAACGCCGAGTATATCGAGCAGCTCTACGCCCGGTATGCCGACGACTCGGATGCGGTCGATGCCGAGTGGGCGGAGTTCTTCCGCGCCCTCGGCGACCCCGAGCGCGAGGTCAGGGCCGAGGCGCAGGGCCCCTCCTGGGCGCGGGACGCGGCGCCGCAGGCCGACGAGATCATCGCGGCGATGACGGGCGAGTGGCCGGCTGCGGCGGCCGAGGTGAAGGAGGCTGGCACGAAGATCCGCGCCGAGGCCGACCGCCGCGGCGTCACCGTCACCGACGAGCAGGTCAAGCGGGCGGTGCTCGACTCGGTCCGCGCGCTCATGCTGATCCGCGCCTACCGCATCCGCGGGCACCTGGCGGCCGATCTCGACCCGCTGGGCATGCGCGAGCCAGAGGAGCGGCCGGAGCTCGACCCGAAATCCTACGGCTTCACCGAGGCCGACATGGATCGGCCGATCTTCATCGACAACGTGCTGGGCCTGCAGACAGCCACGATGCGCCAGATCGTGGAGATCGTGAAGCGCACCTATTGCGGCACCTTCGCGCTTCAGTACATGCACATCTCCGACCCCGAGCAGTCCGCCTGGCTCAAGGAGCGGATCGAGGGCTTCGACAAGGAGATCAAGTTCACCCGCGAGGGTCGGCGCGCGATCCTCAACAAGCTGGTCGAGGCGGAGGGCTTCGAGAAGTATCTGCACGTCAAGTACATGGGCACCAAGCGCTTCGGCCTCGACGGCGGCGAGGCGCTGATCCCCGCGATGGAGCAGATCATCAAGCGGGGCGGCGCGCTCGGCGTGAAGGAGATCGTGATCGGAATGCCGCATCGCGGCCGCCTCAGCGTGCTGGCCAACGTGATGGGCAAGCCCTACCGCGCGATCTTCCATGAGTTCCAGGGCGGCAGCTTCAAGCCCGAGGACGTGGACGGCTCGGGCGACGTGAAATACCACCTCGGTGCCTCGTCGGACCGCGAGTTCGACGGCAATTCGGTGCACCTGTCGCTCACCGCCAACCCCAGCCACCTCGAGGCGGTCAACCCGGTCGTGCTGGGAAAGGCGCGCGCCAAGCAGGATCAGCGCAACGACCCCGAGCGCAAGAAGGTGCTGCCGATCCTGCTGCACGGCGATGCGGCCTTCGCCGGGCAGGGCGTGGTGGCCGAGTGTTTCGGCCTGTCGGGGCTCAAGGGGCACCGCACGGGCGGCACGATCCACCTCGTGGTGAACAACCAGATCGGCTTCACCACGGCGCCGCACTTCTCGCGCTCCTCGCCCTATCCGACCGACATCGCGCTGATGGTCGAGGCGCCGATCTTCCACGTCAACGGCGACGATCCCGAGGCCGTGGTGCATGCCGCCAAGGTCGCCACCGAGTTCCGCCAGAAGTTCGGCAAGGACGTGGTGATCGACATGTTCTGCTACCGGCGGTTCGGCCACAACGAGGGTGACGAGCCGATGTTCACCAATCCGCTGATGTACAAGCGGATCAAGAAGCACAAGACCACGCTGTCGCTCTACACCGAGCGGCTCGTGAGGGACGGGCTGATCCCCGAGGGCGAGATCGAGGACATGAAGGCGGCCTTCCAGAGCCACCTCGCCGACGAGTTCGAGGCCGGCAAGGACTACCGCCCCAACAAGGCCGACTGGCTCGACGGGCGCTGGTCGCATCTCGATCCCAACCGCGACGATTACCAACGCGGCGAGACGGCCATCGCGCCCGAGACGCTCGAGCAGGTCGGCCGGGCGCTCACGCGGTTGCCCGAAGGCTTCCCCGTGCACAAGACCGTCTCGCGCCTCCTCGAGGCGAAGGGCAGCATGTTCGAGACGGGCCGCGGCTTCGACTGGGCGACGGCCGAGGCGATGGCCTTCGGCTCGCTGCTGATCGAGGGCTATCCCGTCCGTCTGGCGGGGCAGGACAGCACGCGCGGCACGTTCTCGCAGCGCCATTCCGGCATCATCAACCAGGAGACGGAAGAGCGGTATTACCCGCTGAACAACATCCGCGAGGGGCAGGCGAAATACGAGGTCATCGACTCGATGCTCTCTGAATACGCCGTCCTCGGCTTCGAATACGGCTATTCGCTGGCCGAACCGAATGCGCTCACGCTCTGGGAGGCGCAGTTCGGCGACTTCGCCAACGGCGGTCAGATCATGTTCGACCAGTTCATCTCGTCGGGCGAGTCGAAATGGCTGCGCATGTCGGGCCTCGTCTGCCTGCTGCCGCACGGATACGAGGGGCAGGGGCCCGAGCACTCGTCGGCCCGGCTAGAGCGGTTCCTGACGATGTGCGGCGGCGACAACTGGATCGTGGCCAACTGCACGACGCCGGCCAACTACTTCCATATCCTGCGACGGCAGCTGCACCGGACGTTCCGCAAGCCGCTCATCCTGATGACGCCCAAGTCGCTGTTGCGGCACAAGCTGGCGATCTCCGACGTCGACGACTTCACCACCGGCTCGTCGTTCCACCGCGTGCTGTGGGACGACGCCGAGAAGGGGCACAGCAGCACGACGCTGGCACCCGACGACCAGATCCGGCGCGTGGTGATGTGCTCGGGCAAGGTCTATTACGACCTGCTGGAAGAGCGCGACGCCCGCGGTATCGACGATGTCTACCTGCTCCGGATCGAGCAGTTCTACCCGTTCCCGGCGCTGTCGGCGGTCAAGGAGCTGGAGCGCTTCAAGAAGGCCGAGGTGATCTGGTGCCAGGAAGAGCCCAAGAACCAGGGCGCCTGGGCCTTCATCGAGCCGAACATCGAATGGGTGCTTACCCGCATCAAGTCGAGGCATTCGCGCCCCCGCTATGTCGGCCGGGCCGCCGCCGCCTCCCCCGCCACCGGCCTCGCCTCGCAGCACAAGGCCCAGCAAGCCGCCCTCGTCGACGAGGCGCTGACGATCGAAGGAAACTGAGCGATGTCCACCGAAGTCCGAGTGCCCACGCTGGGCGAGAGCGTCACCGAAGCGACGGTGGCGACGTGGTTCAAGAAGCCGGGCGAGAGCGTGTCGGCCGACGAGATGCTGTGCGAGCTGGAGACCGACAAGGTAACCGTCGAGGTGCCCGCCCCCGCCGCCGGCACGCTGGGCGAGATCGTCGCCGGCGAGGGCGAGACGGTGGGCGTCGACGCCCTGCTCGCCACCATCGTCGAGGAGGCGGGCAAGGCCGCGCAGGCCGAGCGCGCCGCCGAGCCGAAGTCCGCGGCGTCCGAGACGCCGAAGGCCCCCGCCGGCGGCTCGGGCAAGACGGTCGACGTGATGGTGCCCGCGCTCGGCGAGAGCGTCAGCGAGGCCACCGTGGCGACGTGGTTCAAGACGGTGGGCGACACGGTTGCGCGCGACGAGATGCTGTGCGAGCTGGAGACCGACAAGGTGTCGGTCGAGGTGCCCGCCCCGGCGGCCGGCACGCTGTCGGAGATCCTCGCGCCAGAGGGCGAGACGGTCGCCGCCTCGGCCAGGCTCGCGGTGATCGCCGAAGGGGAGGGCGCCGCGCCTGCCCCCGCGGAGGAGGCCCCCGCGCCGGCGCAGGAGGCGGCGCACTCCCCTGCCGCGCCTGCCCCGGCGGCCGATGTCGAGCACGCCCCCTCGGCCAGGAAGCTCATGGAGGAGAAGGGCGTGTCGCCCGACCGCGTGCAGGGCACCGGCAAGGACGGCCGCATCATGAAGGAGGATGTGCTCAAGGCGTTGACCGCCCCGTCCGAGACGCCTGCGCCCCCCGCCCCCCCGCGCGCTCCCGTTCCGGCCGAGGACGCCGCCCGCGAGGAACGGGTCAAGATGACCCGCCTGCGCCAGACCATCGCCCGTCGCCTCAAGGACGCGCAGAACAGCGCCGCGATGCTGACCACCTACAACGAGGTGGACATGACCGAGGTCATGGGCCTGCGCAGCGAATACAAGGACGCCTTCGAGAAGCGCCACGGCGTAAAGCTCGGCTTCATGTCGTTCTTCGTGAAGGCGTGCTGCCTCGCGCTCAAGGACGTGCCCGAGGTCAACGCCGAGATCGACGGCACCGACATCGTCTACAAGAACTTCGTGCACATGGGCATCGCCGTCGGCACGCCCACCGGCCTCGTCGTGCCCGTGGTGCGCGACGCCGACCAGATGTCGTTCGCCGCCATCGAGAAGAAGATCAACGAGCTCGGCGCCCGCGCCCGCGACGGCAAGCTGTCGATGGCCGAGATGCAGGGCGGCACCTTCACCATCTCCAACGGCGGGGTGTACGGGTCGCTGATGTCATCGCCGATCCTCAACCCGCCGCAATCGGGCATCCTCGGCATGCACAAGATCCAGGAGCGGCCGATGGTGGTGAAGGGTCAGATCGTGGCCCGGCCGATGATGTATCTCGCGCTCAGCTACGACCACCGCATCGTCGACGGAAAGGGCGCGGTGACCTTCCTCGTCCGCGTCAAGGAGGCGCTGGAGGATCCCCGCCGCATCCTGATGGATCTGTGAGCGCGCGGGGCGGGGCCCGGGCGGGCCCCGCCCGCGTTCCGCCCCTCCACGGATCCGCAAGGAGGACAGCCATGACAGACCCCGTCCACATCCCCGCAGGCAGCCCCGACCTTCGGCGCTGGAACGACCGGCGCCACGGCCGGGTCCGCTACCGCCTCCTGGTCGACGCCGATTTCGGCCCGAGCCGCGGCCTCACCCAGGGCACGGTGGAGTTCGCCCCGGGGGACCGGGAGAATCGCCACCGCCACCCCGACCATTCCGAAACGGTCCACGTGCTCGACGGCCACGGCGAGGCCGAACTGCCCGGCCGCACCCTGCCGCTCGCGCCCGGCGACACGGTGTTCGTGCCCGCGGGCACGCCCCACGCCTGGTCGGCCCCGGAGGGCGCGATGCGTCTGCTGTTCACCTTCCCCGCCGACCGGCTGGGCGAGGTGACCTACGACTTCGAGGAGGACGGCTGACCGGCCGCCTCCCTGCCCATGAAAGAGACATGATGAGCACCGAACTCACCGTCCTGATCCTCGCCGCGCTCCTTCAGGTCGTGCAATACGCCCTCTTCGCGATCCCCGCCAACATCGAGCTCGGCGTCGAGCGCACCTTGTCGCCGCGCGACGACCCCATCGACCCGTCCGAGGAATGCAGCCCAACCACCGCCCGGCTGGGCCGTGCGCTGAACAACCACTTCGAGGCGTTGATCCTCTTCACCGTCGCCGTCGTCGCGGTGGAGCTGTCGGGCAAGTCCTCGCTCGTCACCCAGCTGTCGGCGCATGCCTACCTGATCGCCCGCATCCTTTACGTTCCCGCCTATGCCTCGGGCGCGGTGCCCTGGCGCTCCGTCCTGTTCGGCGTGGGCTTCCTCGCCACGCTGGTGATGCTGCTCGCCGCGCTCTTCTGACTTCTTCTTGCTTGAAATATCCCGGGGGAGTCGGCCCGGAACGGGCCGACGGGGGCAGCGCCCCCAGACCCCGCCAGACGGAAAGGACGACCCATGGCCTCCTACGACGTGATCATCATCGGCTCGGGCCCCGGCGGCTATGTCTGCGCGATCCGCTGCGCGCAGCTCGGGCTGAAGACAGCCTGCGTCGAGGGGCGCGAGACACTCGGCGGCACCTGTCTGAACGTGGGCTGCATCCCGTCCAAGGCGCTGCTGCACGCCTCCCACCAGCTGCACGAGGCCGAGCACAACTTCGAGAAGATGGGGCTCAAGGTCGCCGCGCCCAAGGTCGACTGGAAGGCGATGCTGGCCTACAAGGATGACACGATCGCCCAGAACACCAAGGGCATCGAGTTCCTCTTCAAGAAGAACAAGGTCGACTGGCTGAAGGGCTGGGGTGCGATTCCCGAGGCGGGCAAGGTCAAGGTCGGCGACGAGGTGCACGAGGCGAAGCACATCGTGATCGCCACCGGCTCCGAAGCCGCCTCGATCCCGGGCGCCGAGGTGGAGATCGACGAGAAGGTGGTGGTGACATCCACCGGCGCGCTGGAACTGGCCAAGATCCCCAAGCGGATGGTCGTGGTGGGCGGCGGCGTGATCGGGCTCGAGCTCGGCTCGGTCTATTCGCGCCTCGGCACCGAGGTGACGGTGATCGAGTATCTCGACAAGGTCACGCCGACGATGGACGGCGAGGTCTCCAAGACCTTCCAGCGCATCCTCGGCCGGCAGGGCCTGTCCTTCGTGATGGGCGCGGCGGTGTCGAAGGTCGCGGCGACCAAGACCAAGGCGAAGGTCACCTATACCGACCGCAAGAAGGAGACCGAACACGAGATCGACACCGACGTGGTGCTCGTTTCCACCGGCCGCAAGCCCTTCACCGACGGGCTGGGGCTCGAGGCGCTCGGCGTGAAGATGACCGATCGCGGGCAGGTCGCGACCGACGGGCACTGGAAGACGAACGTCGAGGGCGTCTGGGCGATCGGCGACTGCATCGAGGGCCCGATGCTGGCCCACAAGGCCGAGGACGAGGGGATGGCCGTGGCCGAGAGCATTGCCGGGCAGGCCGGCCATGTGAATTACGGCGTGATCCCCTCGGTCATCTACACCCATCCGGAGGTGGCGCTGGTGGGCGCGACCGAGGAAGAGCTGAAGGAGGCCGGCCGCGACTACAAGGTCGGCAAGTTCAACTTCATGGGCAACGGGCGGGCCAAGGCCAACTTCGCCGCCGACGGCTTCGTCAAGATCCTCGCCGACAAGGCCACCGACCGGGTGCTCGGCGCCCACATCATCGGCCCGATGGCGGGCGACCTGATCCACGAGATCTGCGTCGGCATGGAATTCGGCGCGGCGGCCGAGGACATCGCGCGCACTTGCCACGCCCACCCGACCTATTCCGAGGCGGTGCGCGAGGCGGCACTGGCCTGCGGCGACGGCCCGATCCATTCCTGAAGCGCCCGCATACGGCGCCGGCAGAGGGGGGCGTTGCCCCCCGTCGCCTTCGGCGCCTCCCCCGAGAGTATTTCGACCAAGATGATGGGGCAGGGCGCGCCCGGGCGGGCGCCGGTCTCAGATGAAGGGCACGAAGGGCACGCCGCACCCCGCGAGCGCGAGGAAGAGGGCGACGGGCGCGAGGCGGCGGAGTCGATCCGGGGTCATGCGTCTCTCTCGCAGGGCTTCAATGTCGTGACGGTGCCTGCCTGCCCCGCGCGGCGCAAGAGCGTGGGAGTGCCGGCGGGCGGAGCGTTGCCATGTCGCCTCTCAGGGCAGCGCGGCCCGGCCGGGCCCGGCGACGGGCGCGGTCACGGAACCAGTCACCGGCCCGGGCACGGGACGAGTCACCGCCCCCCCCGACTGCGCCGCCGCCGGTCCCTCGGGGGTGGGCCAGAGCGGGTGCGGCACCGGATCCTTCGCGCGGAGCAGGTGGCGGCGGATCACCTCGGCATAGCTCGCGTAACGGTAGCCGCGGTTGCGGCGCAGGTACCGGCCGGGCCGGGCGAAATAGAGGCCCGGCAGGCGATACCAGGGCAGCTCGGGGTGCATGTGGTGGACGAGGTGGAAGTTGTTGTTGAGAAACAGCAGCGCGAGCGGCCCGCGGTCCTCGATCACGACGGTGCGGCCGGCGGTGTGCTCGTGGGCCCGGTGCTCGAGGAAGGTGCGGATCTTGACGAGGCCGTGGCCGGCGTAGACCGCGACGAGGTAGGCCCAGAGCGGCATCGCCGAGAGGGTCACGAGGGTGAGCACAAGGCCGGCGGGGGCGACATGGGCCGCCCAGGCGCGACGCACCCGCACGTCGCCCGCGCGGATCCGCCGCCAGTCGCCTAGGACGAAGGCGACCTGCGCGATGGCCGGCCCGAGAAAGACGCGGCCGACAAGGGTGTTGTTGGCACGCAGGAGCGCGCGCACCGGGGCCGGCAGCCGCCAGAACACCGCCGGGTCCATGTAGTTGCTTTCCGGATCGTCGTAGGGATCGGTCAGGTTGGCGTCGCGGTGGTGGGCGAGGTGATCGTCGCGGAACCGGCCGTAGGGCACCAGGAGACCGAGCGCCGGCCAGACGAGGGCGGCGTTGAGCCACGGGTGGCGGGTCGGGTGGCCATGGATCGCCTCGTGCGTGAGCGAGGAATGGAGCGCGACGGTGACGGCGGCGAGGCCGATGGCGGCGGGCAGGGAGAGCGCGGGGAGCAGCCAGACCGCCGCCCCCCAGAGCGCGTAGCAGGCGGCGAGCAGGAGCAGGGTCGGCCACTCGGCCGGGGCGCGCGAGGTCATCTTTCCTCCATGAGCGGGGGGCGGGCGCAGCGCGTCGGCGGCTCCGGCCGTTACGGACCCGTCATATCAATGGTCGGACAGGCGCGGGAATTGGGCGTCTGGGCACCAGACTCCGCAAATCCGGGAGAATAGTCGCGCCGCGTGGGGTTTTCCCTGCGCCTTGATCCGCGCCGCGCCGCCGAAGAAGGCAGGGGGCGGCGAGCCGGGGCGCTGCGACGCCTAGCCCGGCGCTGGCGGCTCAGACCCGCTCGCCCGCACTCATCCGTTCGAGGAAGCCGTTTGCCTCGGCGAGGATCGCGTCGCGCTTCGGCCCCGCCATGCGGTCCCACGTCGCGTACATCTGCGCCATGCGCGGGTTCTTCTCGAACCGGTCGCGGTGGCGGTGCAGGAAGGCCCAGTAGAGCAGGTTGAAGGGGCAGGCGCCGGCGCCGGTCTTCGTCTTGACCGAATAGGCGCAGTGGTCGCAGTAGTTCGACATCTTCGCGATGTAGTTTCCCGACGAGACGTAGGGCTTGGAGGCGACGACCCCGCCGTCGGCGAACTGGGTCATGCCGATCGTGTTGCCGGCCATCACCCAGTCGTAGGCGTCGACGAACGCGGCGAGATACCAGTCGTGCACCTCGCGCGGGGCGAGGCCGGCGAGCAGGGCGAAGTTGCCGGTGACCATCAGCCGCTGGATGTGGTGGGCGTAGCCCTCGTCGCGGACCTGGCCGACCGTCTCGGCGATACAGCGCATGTCCGTCGCCGCGCCCCAGAACATCGGCGGCAGCGGGCGGTCGTGCTGCAGCGCGTTGCGGTCGAGATAGGCGGGGCCGTGGTGGAAGTAGATTCCGCGGATGTATTCGCGCCAGCCGATGACCTGGCGGATGAAGCCCTCGACGGCATTGAGCGGTGCGTGGCCGTCGCGCCAGGCCTGTTCGGCCGCCTCGCAGACCTCGCGTGGGTCGAGCAGGCCGGCGTTCATGTAGAGGCCGATGAACGAGTGGTAGAGGAACCGCTCGCCGGTCAGCATCGCGTCCTGGTAGTCTCCGAACTTCGGCAGGGCGCGCTTGATCCAGTGGGCGAGGTGCCGGCGGGCCTGTCCCCGGTCGGTTGCGAACCAGAAGGGACGCAAGCTGCCGAAGTTCGACGGGAAGCGCGCCGCGACCAGGTCAAGCACCTCCTCGACCGTGTCGTCGGGGGTGAACCGCATCGGGCCGGAGTAGTCGATGCCCTCGGGCGGCGGCTTGCGGTTCTCGCTGTCGTAGTTCCACCTGCCGCCGGCGGGCTCTCCCTTGTCCATCAGGTAGCCGGTCTTCTGCCGCATCTCGCGGTAGAAGTATTCCATCCGCAGCGACTTGCGCCCCTTGGCCCAGCGGTCGAACTCGGCGTGGCTGGCGAGGAAACGGTCGTCCTCGAGTTGCCGAACGGGCACGGGGCAGTCCGCCAGGGCCGCGATCAGGCGGAACTCGCCGGGCTCGGTCGCCAGCACCTCCCGCGCGCCGGTTTCCTCGGCGCGGCGGACGAGCTCGCCGGCGATCGAGCCGGTGTTGCCGTCGTCGTCGAGGCGGGTGTAGCGTACGGCCCAGCCGTCGTGCTCGAGTTCGGCGGCGAACTTGCGCATCGCCGCGAAGAGGAACGCGATCTTCCTGGGGTGATGGGGAACGTAGCTCGCCTCGCCGTCGACCTCGGCCATCACCACGATGTCGCGCGCCTTGTCGGCCTCGCGCAGGGCCCGGATGCCGGGGCTCAGCTGGTCGCCGAGGATCAGCACGAGGCGGCTCACCACGGGATCTCCCTGCCTTCGTAGTCGAGGAACCGGCCGGACTGCTCGGGCGTCAGGCCGTCGATCACCGCGATCAGGCGCGCCGCAGCCTCGGCCGGTTCGACCGTCGCGTGGCGGCCTGCGTACGGGGCGGTGAAGGCGGTGTGCACGGTGCCGGGGTGCAGGCAGACGGCGCAGGCCTGCTTGCGGGTGCGCCTCAGCTCGATGGCCGCGCCGTGGATCAGCTGGTTGAGCGCCGCCTTGGCCGCGCGGTAGCTGTGCCAGCCGCCGATCCGGTTGTCGCCGATCGAGCCCACCCGCGCCGACAGCACGGCAAAGGTGGCAGGGCGATCCTTAGGGATCAGCGGCAGGGCGTGCTTGAGCAGCAGCATCGGGCCCATCGCGTTCACGCGGAACTGGTCCATGAGCGCTTCCGGCGTAACGGCCGAGACCGCCTTTTCCGGCGAGTGCCCGGCGCCGTCGAGCTTGCCGGTGGCGACGAAGACCAGATCGAAGGGCTTGGCGAGGCGACCGAGCGTGGCCTCGATGCTGGCCTCGTCGGTCAGGTCGAGCCCGTCGGCCGAGCGCGAGAGGCCTGTCACCTCGACGCCTCGCTCGCGCAGGGCATGCGCGATGGCGCCGCCGATGCCGCCAGACGCTCCGATCACGAGTGCACTGTTCATGGGCCCTCCTGTTCCGCACGGCCAGCTAGGGCCGGCGGGGCTGCGGGGAAGGGGCGGGGTGAGAGCGCTTGACCCTCCGCCTCGGTGACGCACCTTTCAGGGATGCGACGCCTCGCCGCTCTCCTGCTCGTCTGCGCACTCGCCGCCCCCGCCCCGGCGATGCAGCTCACCTTGCGCGACAGTTTCGCCTTTCCCCGCCCCGCCTCGATGGAGTGGGATCCGGTCCTCTGCGGGCTGTGGGTGGCTGTCGATGGCCCGCAGGTCTTCCTGCTTACGCCGGCGGGACGGGTCATCCGCGACATCGCGCCGGGGATGCGCGTCATCCGTTCGCTGACGGTCGAGGAGGACGGGCTGCTGCTCGTCGACGGGTGGGGCGGCGTCCAGCGCGTCACCCGCGAGGGCGAGACGCGCGGCGCCCCCTTCCGCCTGCATCCCGACCTGCGCGACGTCGAGGGGATCACGCGCGACGCCTCGGGCGACTTCCTGTTGGTGCAGGACGACGTCTCGCGCCTTTTTCGCGTCTCGCCCGAGGGGGCGATCCGGCAGATGCGCGAGGGCGCGGCCTACGAGCCTGCGCTGCACGAGATGCAGGGCATCGCCCGCGACCCCCTGACGGGCAACCTGCTGGTGGTCGACGACAACGAGGGCCTCAACGCGCTGGTGGAACTGACGCCGGATGGCGCCGAGGTGATCTCGGTCACGCCGCTGTCGGAATGGGGCCACGACGCCGAGGGGGTGGCCGTGCACGCGCAGACCGGAACCCTCTACATCGGGTTCGAGGCGGGGCGGCGCATCGCGCTGTTCGACTATCTGCCGACGCGGCCCGAGGCGGGCCCGGAGGCGTTCGACCAGGGGCCGGACTGCGCCTTTTCCTGAACCGGCGGGCAGCGCCGGGCCACGCGGCGCCTCACACCAGCATGAGCGCGACGAGGATGCCGGAGCCCAGGGTCGCCGCGCCGAGCACCAGCGGCAGCAGCGCACGGCCGCTGTCCTCGTCGGCGCCCACCAGCGCCGCGAGGTCGTCGGCTTCGGTTTCCTGCGGCGCCGGGCCCGGCCGGCGCGGGGCGCAGCGCGGCGCCGCCCGGAGCGCGGCCGCCACAGCTTCGCGCAGGCCGGCCTCGAACGGTGAAGCGCGCCCGGCGGGCTCTAGCATGATCTCCACTGTCTCGGCGGGGCAGATCGTGCCGCAGCGCCGCGCCCGGCCGACGATCCACGCCGCGGTCTCGGCCACGTCGCCGGGCCGGCGCACGATCGCGCTTTCCAGCCGGTAGCCGCCGGATTCGAGCGCGATGGCCACGGGGCGGCGCCGCCGCAGCCCCCGGCGCGGCCCGACCACCACGCGCAAGATGGGGCCGGTCGTTGCCGGGGCCTCGGCCGTGCCCGGCGCGTCTGCGCCCGTCGCCACCGCGTCGTCCGGCCCGGGGGGCTGCGCCTCGTCCGCCACCCTGTTCGCCGCGCAGGGTGCGGCCGTGTCGTCCGGGCGAGGCAGCCGGGGCTCGGCGCGGGGCGGGCGTCGCCGTGCCGGGCGTGGGGGCTCGCCCGCGAGGGCGCGCCGAGAGGGGCGGGCCGTGTCCACTCGCGGGGCGCTCTCGCGGGGCGCGGCCCGCTCCGACACCGCCAGCGGCGCCGGGGGAGTGTCGGGCGGTAGCGAGGCTGTCTCCCGTTCGGCCGCGGCGCCCGCGATCATCTGCCGGATCAGGGCCTCGACCGACGTCTCGGGGTCGGTGTCGGGGGCGGTGGGCGATGCGGACATGGTCAACCTCCGGGCTCGGACACGCCTCAGAAACGGGCACGGCGCTGGAAGCGGCTGGGCCGGAAAACGGCGGAAGCTGGGCGATCGCGGAAAATGCGCGACGCGCGCCGCCGGGCGGGGGCACTGCCAGCCGTTGTGCGGTGGCCCGAATGGGGCTATCGGCATGGGAGCGCCCGAGGGCGCCACCATGGAGAGTGGATGTCAGAGCTTGCGTGAGGGGGCTCTTCCCGAGGGAAGAGCCGACAGGACCTGAAAGGGCGCCCCCAGGGGCGATTGCTGTCATGCCTTCTGCTCAAGAGACATCCTATGAACATCTCACGCACCGAACAGCGCGTCCTGCACGTGCTCTCGCTCGGCGGCCGCATCCTTCACGCCCGCGCAGACGGGGGAAAGGTCGTCGAGGTCACCTGCGTCACCCGAGAGGGCGCGATCCTTGCCGATTGCGATCTGGGTACGTTCCAGTCGCTGCGCCGCAAGAGGCTGATCGAGTCGCGGGGCGGCGCGCCCTACCGCATCTCGCTGAAGGGCCGGCGCTCTGTCCGCGCGCAACTCGACAACCAGGGCTGAGCGCGCCGCCCCGGTGCCCCGCCCTCACCGTGTTGTGCGGTCGGGATGGGCGGCGGCGAAGGCGGGCAGATCCGCCAGCGCCGCGTCGATCCGGCGTAGCTTCGGCAGGGGCGCGAGGTCGACCCCCCAGCGGCGGGCATTGTAGAGTTGCGGCACGAGGCAGATGTCCGCCAGCGTGACGGCATCGCCGTGGCACCGCGCGCCGTTCTCCACCATCGCCTCGAGCGCGGCGAGGCGGGGCCCGATGAACGCCCGCATCCACCCCTCGAGCGTGATCGCGCCGCCGGAGGCGTCGACGGCATGGCGCGCGACGCCGAGGTTGCAGACGGGGTGGATCTCCATCGCCACGGCATGGGCGAGCGCCCGCACCCGCGCCCGCCCCGCGGCCTCGTCCGGCAGCAGGCCGAGGCGCCGCGTCTCGTCGAGGTATTCGCAGATGGCGAGCGACTGGGTGAGGCGCAGCCCGTCGATCTCGAGCACCGGCACCAGGCCCTGGGGGTTGCGCGCGAGGTGCTCCGGCCCCGCCTGCGCCCCCGCGGTCAGGTCGACCGGCACGCTCTCCCAGTCCAGCCCCGCGAGGCCCAGGGCGATCCGGACACGGTAGCTGGCCGACGATCGCCAGTAATCGAAGAGGCGGATCATGCGGGCTCGTCCATCATGCGGTCGAGCGCCGCCTCCAGCGCGCCCAGATGATCGGCCAGCAGCGCTTCGAGCCGCTTCTGGTAGGCCAGCGCCAGCGGCAGCAGCTCGGCCATCAGGGCGTGCCCCTCTACCGTCAGCGACAGCGAGACCAGCCGCCGGTCGCCCGCGTTCGGCGTCTTGGCAACGTAGCCTGCCGCCTCGAGCCGCGCCGCCGCGCGGCTGGCCTTGGATTTCTCGAGGTTCGCGCGCCGCTCGAGGTCGCGCACCGACTGCGCGCCGGCATGGGCCAGGTGCACCAGCACGCGCCATTCCGGCACCCCGATGCCGAACTGCGCGCGGTAGGCCCGGGCGAGCCCGGCGCTCAACCGCTCGGCCGCCACGCTCATCCGGTAGGGCAGGAAGCGATCGAGATCGAAGGCGGGCAGGGGCGTTTCGACAGGCATATCGGGCAGAGAGGGCGGCGTGTCGTCCATCGGCGCGTCCTGGGCGGTTCGTATCATCTGCAACAACTAGCTTGACATCGTTGCCTTTGCAACGAATTGTGCGCACAGCACGCGAATCCGGGGGAGGAGCGAGATGACGCGCCACGAATTGCCCAGCGGCATGGTCCGCGCGACCGACACGACCGGCACGCACGAGGGCTACATGCCCGGCTTCGGCAACGACTTCGAAACCGAGGCGCTGCCGGGTGCCCTGCCGCAGGGCATGAACTCGCCGCAGAAGGTGAATTACGGCCTCTACGGCGAGCAGCTGTCGG
Source organism: Rhodovulum sp. 12E13 (assembly GCF_003340565.1). Taxonomy (GTDB): domain Bacteria; phylum Pseudomonadota; class Alphaproteobacteria; order Rhodobacterales; family Rhodobacteraceae; genus HLUCCA09. The sequence goes on from NZ_QPLK01000014.1 coordinate 53,573, forward strand.
GCACCGCCTTCACCGCGCCCAGCCACCAGAACGAGCGGACATGGTGCTATCGCATCCGCCCGTCGGTGAAGCACACGAGTCGCTTCCGGCGGATCGACGTGCCCTACTGGAAATCGGCCCCGAACATCGACCCCGATGTCATCTCGCTCGGCCAGTATCGCTGGGATCCGGTGCCGACCACCGACGCCGGGCTGACCTGGATCACCGGCATGCGCACGATGACCACCGCCGGCGACGTGAACACCCAGGCGGGAATGGCCGCGCACATCTACCTCGTCACCGAGTCGATGGAGGACGCCTATTTCTACTCGGCCGACTCGGAGCTGCTGGTCGTGCCGCAGCAGGGGCGCCTGCGCTTCGCCACGGAGTTGGGCGTGATCGACGTCGCCCCGCAGGAGATCGCGCTGATCCCCCGCGGGCTGGTCTACCGCGTCGAGGTGCTGGAGGGGCCGTGCCGCGGCTTCGTGTGCGAGAATTACGGCCAGAAGTTCGAGCTGCCGGGCCGCGGGCCGATCGGCGCCAACTGCATGGCCAACCGGCGCGACTTCAAGACGCCGGTCGCGGCGTTCGAGGACCGCGACGCGCCCTCCACCGTGACGGTCAAGTGGTGCGGGCAGTTCCACGTCACCGAGATCGGCCACTCGCCGCTCGACGTGGTGGCGTGGCACGGCAACTACGCGCCATGCAAGTACGACCTCTCCACCTACTGCCCCGTCGGCGCGATCCTGTTCGATCATCCCGACCCGTCGATCTTCACCGTGCTCACCGCGCCCTCGGGCGTGCCGGGCACGGCCAATATCGACTTCGTGCTGTTCCGCGAGCGCTGGATGGTGATGGAGGACACGTTCCGCCCGCCCTGGTACCACAAGAACGTCATGTCCGAGCTGATGGGCAACATCTACGGGCAGTACGACGCCAAGCCGCAAGGCTTCGTGCCGGGGGGCATGTCGCTCCACAACATGATGCTTCCCCACGGGCCCGACCGCGAGGCGTTCGAGAAGGCGTCGAACGCCGATCTGAAGCCCGAGAAGCTCGACGACACGATGAGCTTCATGTTCGAGACGCGCTTCCCGCAGCACCTGACCGCCTTCGCCGCCAACGAAGCGCCGCTGCAGGACGACTACATCGACTGCTGGGCCGACATCGAGAAGAAGTTCGACGGCACGCCGGGGGTGAAATGACCCTGGCGAGCTGGGTGGAGTCGGCGAACGGCGACACCGATTTCCCGGTGCAGAACCTGCCGTATGGCGTCTTCGACGCCGGGCTGGGGCCACGCTGCGGCGTGGCGATCGGCGACCAGATCCTTGACATGACCGAGGTGGAGCTCGGCTTCGAGCCGGAACTGTTCTCCGAGCCGGCGTGGAACCGGGTGATGGAGGCGGGGCCGGCGCTCTGGGCCGACCTGCGCGCCAAGCTGACCGAGGTGCTCTCGGACGAAAGCTACCGCGAGAGGGTCGCACCCTGCCTCGTGCCCCAGCAGGGTGTGAAGATGCACCTGCCCTTCCGCGTCGCCGAATACACGGATTTCTACGCCGGCAAGCACCACGCGACCAATGTCGGCACCATGTTTCGCGGGGCGGAGAACGCCCTTCCGCCCAACTGGCTGTCGATCCCCATCGGCTACAACGGGCGGGCCTCGTCGGTCGTGGTGTCAGGTACGCCGGTGCACCGGCCGCTGGGCCAGCTCAAGGGGCCTGACGACGATCTGCCCCGCTTCGGGCCGTCGCAGCGCTTCGACATCGAGCTGGAAATGGGGGCGGTGGTCGGGCAGCCGTCGAGCGGACTGGTGTCGGTCGCGCAGGCCGAGGAGATGATCTTCGGCTATGTCCTGCTCAACGACTGGTCGGCGCGCGACATCCAGTCGTGGGAGTACCAGCCGCTCGGCCCCTTCCAGGCCAAGGCGACGGCGACGACGATCAGCCCCTGGATCGTGACGGCGGCCGCGCTGGAGCCCTTCCGCGCCGAGGCGCCGCCGCGCGAGCGCCCCGTGCTGCCCTATCTGCGGCAGGAGGGGCCGGGCCTCTACGACATCGCGCTGGAGGTGGCGATCGCCTCCGCGGGCCGCGACGAGACGGTGATCGCCCGCACCAACATGCGCGAGCTCTACTGGTCGGCCGCGCAGCAGCTGGCCCACCACGCAAGCTCGGGCTGCCCCATGCGGGTGGGCGACCTGCTCGGCTCGGGCACCATCTCGGGGCCGACGAGGGACAGCCGCGGCTCGCTGCTGGAGCTGAGCTGGGGCGGAAAGGAGCCGGTGGAGATCGGCGGCGGGCAGAGCCGCAGCTTCATCGAGGACAACGACACGCTCATCCTGCGGGGGCAGGCGCAGGGCGACGGCTACTGGGTCGGCTTCGGGCCCTGCACCGGCACCGTGCTGCCCGCCGCGCCCCTGCCCGACTGGGCGAAGGAGTAACGGACATGGCCAAGGCGTTCGCCTCTCAGGGCGATCTCACCGAAAAGCAGATCAGCTTCGGCCCCGTCGGCGAGGGGCTCTACGCCTTCACCGCCGAGGGCGACCCGAACACCGGTGTCATCGTCGGTGACGAGAGCGTGATGATCGTCGAGGCGCAGGCCACGCCGCGCCTTGCGCGCAAGGTGATCGAGTGTGTCCGCTCGGTCACCGACAAGCCGATCAGCCACCTCGTGATGACGCATTACCACGCCGTGCGCGTGCTCGGCGCCTCGGCCTACGGGGCGCGCGAGGTCATCATGTCGGACACGGCCCGGGCGATGGTGGCCGAGCGCGGGCAGGAGGACTGGGAGAGCGAGTTCGCCCGCTTCCCGCGCCTGTTCGAGGGGCACGAGGAGATCCCCGGCCTGACCTGGCCCACCACCACGTTCAGCGACCGCATGACCATCTACCTCGGCAACCGGCGCGTCGACATCATGACGCTCGGGCGCGCCCACACCGCGGGCGACGCGGTGGTGTGGGTGCCCGACGACGAGGTGATGTTCACCGGCGACATCGTGGAATACCACTCGGCCTGCTATTGCGGCGACGGCCATTTCGAGGACTGGCCCGAGACGCTGGCCAATATCGCGGCGTTCGAGCCGCGCGCCATCGCGCCGGGGCGCGGCGACGCGCTGGTGGGCGAGAAGAGGGTGGGCGAGGCCATCGCCAACACCGCCGATTTCGTCCGCTCCACCTACAAGCCGGCCGAGCGCGTCGCCGCCAAGGGCGGCACGCTGAAGGAGGCGTGGGACGCGGTGCGCGCCGAGTGCGACCCGAAGTTCTCCGACTACGCGATCTACGAGCACTGCCTGCCCTTCAACGTGGCCCGCGCCTACGACGAGGCGCGCGGCATCGACACCCCCCGCATCTGGACCGCCGAGCGCGACCGCCGGATGTGGGAGGCGCTGCAGGGCTGAGACGCGGCCGGGAGAGAGACATGAACAAGGTCTTCGAGGTTCCGCTCTACGCCTACACCCGCTCGCCCGACCAGGAGGCGGCGGTGCCGGTGCGGCATGCGGCGATCGTGGTGGGCGCGGGGCCGGTGGGGCTGGCCGCCGCGATTGACCTTGCGCAACAGGGCGTCGAGGTCGTCGTGCTCGACGACAACGACAAGGTGTCCTCCGGCTCGCGGGCGATCTGCTTCGCCAAGCGCCCGCTCGAGATCCTCGACCGGCTGGGCTGCGGCCGCGAGACGGTCGAGAAGGGCGTGCAGTGGAACCTCGGCAAGGTGTTCTTCGACGCCCGCAAGGTGTTCGAGTTCGACCTGCTGCCCGAGGGCGGCCACGAGTTCCCCGCCTTCGTGAACCTCCAGCAATACCACCTCGAGGACTACCTCGTGCGCCGCGTCCGCCAGTTGCAGGCCGAAGGCGCCGAGATCGAGATCCGCGGCGGCAACCGGGTGACGGCGGTCGAGGAGAGGGGCGACCGCGTGGCCCTGACCGTCGACACGCCAGGGGGGCCGTATGCCGTCGAGGCCGACTGGCTGATCGCCTGCGACGGGGCGGGCTCGCCGATCCGCTCGATGATGGGGCTCGATTTCGTCGGCCGCGTGTTCGAGGACAACTTCCTGATCGCCGACGTGGTGATGGAGGCCGATTTCCCGACCGAGCGGTGGTTCTGGTTCGACCCGCCGTTCAACCGCGGCCAGTCGGCGCTGCTGCACAAGCAGCCCGACGGCGTGTGGCGGATCGACCTGCAGCTGGGCCGGGACATCGACAAGGACGAGGAGAAGAAGCCCGAGAACGTGATCCCGCGGCTCAACGCGATGCTGGGCGAGGACGTGGCGTTCGAGCTGGAATGGGTGTCGATCTACACCTTCCAGTGCCGGCGGATGGAGCGGTTCCGCCACGGGCGCGTGATCTTCGCGGGCGATGCGGCTCACCAGGTCAGCCCGTTCGGGGCGCGCGGGGCCAACGGCGGGTTGCAGGATGCCGACAACCTCGCCTGGAAGCTCGCGCTGGTGATGAAGGGGCAGGCGCCCGACACCCTGCTCGACAGCTACGACGACGAGCGCATCTTTGGCGCCGACGAGAACATTCTCAACTCCACGCGCTCGACCGACTTCATCACGCCGAAATCCGAGACGAGCCGCCTCTTCCGCGACGCGGTGCTCGATCTGGCCGAGCGCCACCCCTTCGCCCGGCCGCTGGTGAACTCGGGCCGGCTGTCGGTGCCCTGCACCTACGACGGCTCGCCCCTGAACGGCCCCGACGGGCTGCCCGGCGGGCCGGCTCGCACGCGGCCCGGGTCGCCCTGCCCAGACGCGCCCCTTGCTGGCGGCTATCTGCTGCGGCGGCTCGGAGACGGGTTCACCCTGCTGACCGTCAACGCCGAGGCCCCCGAGACGCTGGAGGAAGACGGGATCGTGGCGACGCGGCTGGCGCTGGCGGCGGCCGACGATCCCGAGGGCTATCTGCGCGAACGGTATCTGGGGGAGGCGGCGAGCGCCGTCTACCTGATCCGGCCCGACCAGCACGTGGCCGCGCGGTTCGAGACATTCGACGAGGCCGCGCTGCGGCGTGCCCTGCGCCGCGCCACCGGCAGGGAGGCCGCATGAGCCCGCTCACGCTGGAGCCGAACATCGACCGGCCCGACGATTTCTACGCCGATCTGCTGGCTGCCCACGAGGGGCTGGGCAAGGCGCAGTCGGACGCGCTGAATGCGCGGCTCGTGCTGATCCTCGCCAACCATGTCGGCGACAGAGAGGTGCTGCGGCAGGCGCTCGCCGCCGCGGCCGAGACCCATCCCAGGGAGGAGGACCCGAAATGACCCGACCCGTGACCACGCTGACAAGGCTGATGGCGACCGCCGCCATTGCCGCCGGCACGCTTGCCGGCACCGCGGCCCAGGCCGACGTGACCCTGGTCATGTCGTCGTGGCTGCCGCCGCGCCACCCCATCGTCGTCAACGCCATGAAGCCCTGGGCGCGCGAGATCGCCGACGTGACCGAGGGCCGCGTCGCCGTGCGCGTGCTGGCCAAGCCGCTGGGCGCCCCGCCCGCCCATTACGACATGGCGCGCGACGGGGTGGCCGACATCACCTACGGCCTGCATTCGTTCACCACCGACGACCGGTTCGAGCGCTCGCGCATCGGCCAGTTCTCGTTCATCGGCGACGACGCGGTGTCGGGCTCGACGGCATTCTGGAACGTCTACACAGGCATGCTCGACGCCGAGGCCGAGCACGAGGGCACGCAGCTTCTGGGCCTGTTCGTCCACGGCCCCGGCGTGTTGCACAACAACGTCCGCAAGATCGAGAGCGTCGAGGATATCGAGGGCCTCAAGATCCGCACGCCGGGCGGCTACATCGCCGACCTGATGGAAGACCTGGGCGCCACGACCCTCTTCATGTCGTCGGGCGAGGTGTATGAAAAGCTCTCGCGCGGGGTGATCGACGGCGTCACCTTCACCTACGAGGCGCTGACCGCCTTCAACCTGACCGACGACCTGCAATACACGATGCGGGTGCCGGGCGGCCTCTACAATACCACCTGGTTTCTCGTGATGAACGGCGACAAGTGGGCCGAGATCTCCGAAGTGGACCAGGAAGCGATCATGTCGATCTCCGGCGAGGCCTTCGCGACGCGCGTCGGCGAGGCGTGGAACGCCGCCGACGAGGCCGCGCTGGAAGAGATCCGCGAGGCCGGCATCGAGATCCACGACGCCCCGGCCCCACTCCTCGACCAGATCAGGAGCCGCGCGGCCACCTACGAGCAGCAATGGGCCGACATGATCGCCGAAGACGGCTTCGACGGCACCGCCGCGCTCGAGGCGATGCGCGGGCAGACGGGCGTGGCGTTCTGATCCATGGCCGACAGGCGTGACACCGGGGCCTCCCCTGCCAAGGGGGAGGCCTTTCTCGACATCCGCCCGCTCCTCGAGCGGTCGCTGGGCCTTGGCGCGGCGCTGATCCTGTTCGCGCTGGTGCTGATCACCTGCGTCGACGTGGTGGGGCGCTACTTCCTCGACGCGCCGCTCTCGGGCGCGTTCGAGCTGACCGAGGTGCTTCTGGCCGCGCTCGTCTTCGCCGCGCTGCCGCTGACGACAGAGCGGCGCGAGCATGTCGAGGTCGACCTCGTGACCGGCTTTCTCGGGCCGCGCGCGCGGCAGCTGCTGGCGGCCTTCGCCGGGTTGTTCTCGGCGGCGCTGCTGGCCACCTTCGCGTGGCGGCTTGCCACCCACGCAATGCGCTCGATGCAGGACGGGGCGGTGACCAACGCGCTCGAGATCCCGCTGGCGCCCTTCGGCTTTCTCGCCGCCTTCTCCTGCCTCGTCAGCGCCTTCATCGCCTTCCTGCGGGGCATCCAGCCGCCCGCGCCCTCGGACCATCATGGCGAGGAGGGCGCGCTTTGACAGAGTCGCTGATCGGCTTCGGCGTGCTGCTCGCGCTGATCCTCGCCCGCGTGCCCATCGCCTTCGCCATGGCCGCGGTGGGCGGGATCGGCTTCGCGCTCCTGCGCGGGTGGGAGCCGGCCTGGGCGATGACGGGGCAGGTGGCCTTCGACACCGCGCTCTCCTACTCGCTGTCGGTCATCCCGCTGTTCATCTTCATGGGGAACGTGCTGGCCGCCTCGGGCGTGGCGCACGGCCTGTTCGCGGGCGCCAACCGGCTGTTCGGGCGCACCAGGGGCGGGCTGGCGATGGCGTCGGTCTTTTCCTGCGGGGGGTTCTCGGCCGTCTGCGGCTCGTCGCTGGCCACGGCGGCGACGATGTCGAAGGTCGCCATGCCCTCGATGCGGCGCTTCGGCTACGACGACCGGATCGCCACCGGCTCGATCGCCGCCGGCGGCACGCTCGGCATCCTGATCCCGCCCTCGGTGATCCTGATCATCTACGGCCTGCTGACCGAGACGAACATCGCCAAGCTGTTCATCGCCGGGATCATCCCCGGCATCATCGGCGTGATCCTCTACCTCGTGGCGGTGAAGGTGGCGGTGGCGCTGAACCCCGGCCTCGCCCCCGACACCGAGGCGCAGGAGCCCATGACGCGGGCCGACCTGATCGGCGTGCTCTGCGTGCTGGGGCTGTTCGTCTTCATCATGGCGGGCATTTACGGCGGATTCTTCACCCCCACCGAGGCCGCCGGCATGGGCGCGGGCGCGGCGGTTCTGATCGCCGTCGCGCTGCGCACCATGACCTTGCGCGACTTCTTCGTCGCCACCTACGACTCGATCCGGGCAACGGCGATGATCTTCGCCGTCATCATCGGGGCGGAGCTGTTCACCAACTTCGTCAACTTCGCCGGGCTTCCCGATGCGCTGGCGGTGACTGTGGCGGAGTATCAGCTGCCCGTCTGGGCGGTGATGGCCTTCATCGTGGTGGTCTACCTGATCCTCGGCTGCGTGCTGGAGAGCCTGTCGATGATCCTGCTGACCGTGCCCGTCTTCTACCCGCTGATGTTCGAGCTGCCCTTCGCCAACGAGCTGCTGCTCGATCCCGAGAACGCGCTGATCTGGTTCGCCATCGTCGTCGTCGTGGCGACCGAGATCAGCCTCATCACGCCGCCCGTGGGCATGAACGTGTTCGTCCTCAAGGGCGTGCTGCGCGACGTCTCGCTCGGCACGATCTTTCGCGGCGTCCTGCCGTTCTGGATGGCCGACATCGTGCGGCTGACGCTCCTGATCCTTGTGCCGGGCCTGTCCCTCTGGCTGGTCGGGGCCATGTAAGGGGGGCAGGGGATGGTCACGGGCGCCGCGCGAGTGGCGCCCGCACAACCCCGCGGGCCGGGGCACTGGAACGCGCGTGGAGGGCACGCAAGCCACGCGCAGATCAGGAGGTTTCCGATGGGACCCTTCCCGCACGACGCACCCAAGGCGCGGATCGACGCGCGTAACGTGGCCGGTACCGACGGCTTCGAGTTCGTCGAGTTCGCGCATCCCGAGCCGGGCGTGCTCGACGACCTGTTCCGCAAGATGGGCTTCGCCGAGGTCGCCCGGCACAGGAGCAAGGACATCTCGCTCTACCGGCAGGGGCGGATCAACTACCTCGTCAACCGCGAGCCGGGCAGCCACGCCGCCGGGTTCGTGGCCGAGCACGGCCCCTGCGCGCCCGCTATGGCGTGGCGGACGGTCGATGCCGCCCACGCTCTGAAATGCGCGCTCGACTACGGCGCCGAGGAATACACCGGCCCCGGAAAGTCGATCGACGCGCCCGCCGTGATCGGGATCGGCGGCTCGCTGCTCTACTTCGTCGAGGACTACGACGCCGGCCGCACGCCCTACGACGGCGCGTTCGAGTGGCTGGGGGAGCGCGACCCCGAGCCAGAGGGCGCGGGCTTCTACTACATCGATCACCTCACCCACAACGTGATGCGCGGCAACATGGACACCTGGTATCGTTTCTATTCCGAGGCGTTCGGGTTCCGCGAGATCCGCTTCTTCGACATCCACGGCAAGATGACCGGGCTGACCAGCCGCGCGCTCACCTCGCCCTGCGGCAAGATCCGCATCCCGATCAACGAGAGCGCCGACGAGAACAGCCAGATCGAGGAATACCTCAAGGAATATGGCGGCGAGGGCATCCAGCACATCGCCGTGGGCACCGAGGACATCTACGCCGCGACCGACCGCATCGCCGAGGCCGGCATCGCCTTCATGCCGCCGCCGCCCGATACCTATTACGAGAAAAGCCACGAGCGGGTGCAGGGCCACGAGGAGCCGGTGGAGCGGATGAAGAGGCACGGCATCCTGATCGACGGCGAAGGCGTGGTCGGCGGCGGCGAGACCCGCATCCTGCTGCAGGTCTTCTCGAAGACGGTGATCGGGCCGATCTTCTTCGAGTTCATCCAGCGCAAGGGCGACGACGGCTTCGGCGAGGGCAATTTCCGCGCCCTGTTCGAGTCGATCGAGGAGGATCAGATTCGCCGTGGCGTGCTCAAGCCAGACCCGGCCGGGGCCTGATCGTGCGCTCCGGGGCCGGGCCGGGGCGGCCCCGGAGCGGCGCAGCCCGCGCAGGTGCGGGTCAGGTCACCGTCACCGTCAGGGGCGCGAGGCCGGCGATTGTCAGGTCCATCACGTCGCCGCGTGCCACCGGCCCGACGCCCGCCGGCGTGCCCGACAGGATGACGTCGCCTGCGGCAAGCTCGAAATACTCCGACAGATACGCGATCATCTCGGGCACCTTCCAGATCATCTGGGCCAGATCGCCCTGCTGCCGCATCTCGCCGTTCACCCTGAGCGCGATCTCGCCCTCGGAGGGGTGGCCGATGGCAGATACCGGGTGGACCGGGCCGACCGGGGCCGAGTGCTCGAACGCCTTGCCGATCTCCCACGGCCGGCCCGCACGCTTCATCTCGCCCTGCAGGTCGCGCCGCGTCATGTCGAGTGCGGCGGCGTAGCCGAAGACATGGTCGAGCGCCCGCTCCACCGGGATGTCGGTGCCGCCGGAGCGGAGAAACACCGCCAGTTCGGCCTCGTGGTGAACGTCCGCGCTGCGCGGCGGATAGGGGAAGCGGCCCGAGGCGTCGAGGTTCGAGGGGTTCTTCTGGAAGAAGAAGGGCGGCTCGCGGGTCGGGTCGTGGCCCATCTCGACGGCATGCGCGGCATAGTTGCGCCCGATGCAGTAGACGCGCCGCACCGGAAAGGCGCCGCCCCCGGATACGGGCACGGCCGGGGCGGGGTGCGGGTCGATCACGAATTCCGTCATGGATGGCTCCTCGGTGACACTCCTCCCCCTGCTAGACCGTCTTGCCGCCAGGATCGACGGTGCCTGTGGCGACACAGGCGCCAGCGCCGCGCGCCTTCCCCCTTGCGGCGCGGCGCGACTTCGCCATGATCAGATCGTTGCATGCGAAACGACAGGAGGTGCATGCCCCATGTCCGCCGCCGACCGCACCGGCCTCGACTCGTTCTTTCCCTACCGGCTCGCCGTCGCGGCCGAAGCGTTTTCGCGCAACCTCGCGGAAGTCTACGGCCGCGCCTACGGCCTCTCGCGAGAGGAATGGCGGCTCCTGTTCCTGCTCGCGGGCACGCCGAGCATGACCTCGGTCGAGATCGCCCGGCGCACCACGCTCGACAAGGTCCAGGTGAGCCGCGCCGCCCAGAGGCTGGAGGACAAGGGGCTGATCAGCCGCGCCATCTCGCCGGCCGACCGGCGCCTGCGGATCTATGCCTGCACCGAGGCGGGGCGCGCGGTCTTCTCCCGCGCGTTGCCCGAGGTCGAGACGCGCGCCAACGAGATGCTCGGCGCGATGGCGCCCGAGGATCGCGCGGCGCTCGCCCGCGGGCTCGACGCTCTGCTCGCCGCGATCGCGCCGGCCGGGTCGGGCGCGGGGCAGGGCATGCAGGACGGCCCCGCCCTGCCGCCTGACAACGCGGCGGGCGGGGGTGCCCCGTCGGCCCGTGCGGCGCAGCGCTGAGGCGGCGCCGTCCTCGAAACCGGCATGACGCAACTGCTTTAGGCTTAAAATTTCATACTTGAAGGACCCCCGCGCCTGTTCTAGCGTCAGACCATCGGGGCGCGCGACCCTCCGCCGCAGAGCCGGATTGACGGCGGCACGCTCCCCGGAACAGGCTCGTGCCAGGCCCGCCGGACAAGAAGCGGGGCGGCCGGGTCGGGGCTCCGAATGGGGCGAAGCACGGCGCGAGAGGGCGCCAACGGGGAGAGAGAAAATGACGAAGAAGGCACTCTTGACGGCGGCGAGCCTGCTCGCGCTCGGCCAGGCGGCGGCGGCCGAGGTGAAGGTCGGGATGCTGGTGACCCTGTCGGGTCCGCCGGCGGCGCTGGGCCAGCAGGCGGTCGACGGCTTCCAGCTGGCGCTCGACGAGCTGGGCGGCACGCTCGGCGGCGAGCCGGCCGAGCTGATCGTCGAGGACGACGAGCTCAAGCCCGACGTGGCGCTCACCAAGGCCAACGGACTGATCGAGGGCGAGAACGTCGACTTCGTCGTCGGCACGATCTTCTCCAACATGCTGCAGGCGATCTTCCGGCCGGTCACGGAGTCGGAGACCTTCCTGATCAGTCCCAATGCCGGGCCGTCGACCTTCGCCGGGCGCAACTGCAACCCCTATTTCTTCGTCACCTCCTACCAGAACAACCAGAACGCCGAGGTGATGGGCGCCTACGCCCAGCAGGCGGGTCTGTCGAACGTCTTCCTGATCGCGCCCAACTACCAGGCGGGCCGCGACAATCTCGAAGGCTTCCGCATGCACTACGAGGGCGAGATCGCCGGCGAGGTCTACGTGCCGCTCGACCACCAGGACTTTTCGGCCGAGATCGCGCGCATTGCCACGTCCGACGCCGATGCGGTCTTCGCCTTCACGCCGGGCGGTCTCGGCGTGCGCTTCGTGCGTCAGTTCGACGACGCCGGCCTGTCGGACCGCATCCAGTTCATGTCGGTCTTCACCACCGACGAGACGACTCTGCCCGCCCAGCAGGACGCGGCCGAGGGCTTTATCGCCGCCGGCAACTGGGCGCCCGACATGGAAAACGAGGCGAGCCAGGCCTTCGTGGCAGCTTTCGAGGAGCAATTCGGCTACGTGCCCGGCGGCTACGCGATGCAGGCCTACGACGCGGCCATGCTGATCGACAGCGCGGTGGCCGCGGTCGGTGGCGACCTGTCGGACAAGGACGCGCTGCGCGCGGCGCTCGAGGCGGCCGATTTCCAGTCGCTTCGGGGCGATTTCTCGTTCAACGCCAACCACTACCCGGTGCAGGACTTCTACCAGCTCTCGGTCGCGCAGCGCGACGACGGGGCATGGGTGACGTCGATGGGCGAGCTTGTGTTCGACGACTACGCCGACAGCTTCGCCGAAGAGTGCAGCATGTGATCCCGGCGGCGGGGCCGGCGCCGCGGCGCCCGGGCCCCGCCCCCCTGGCGCGACAGAGCGGGGCCCACGGCCGATGTCGACGACCCTCATCCTGATCCAGGTTCTCAACGGGCTGCAGCTCGGGGTGATCCTGTTCCTGATCGCCGCCGGCCTGACGCTCGTCTTCGGGGTGATGGGCTTCATCAACCTCGCCCACGGGGTGCAGTACATGCTGGGCGCCTATCTGGCGGTCTGGCTCTACGGCGCGACCGGCAGCTTCATCGCCGCCTTCCTGCTGGCGCTGCCTCTGGCGCTGCTGCTGGGGCTGGTGCTCGAATTCCTCGTCTTCCGACATCTCTACGCGCGCGACCATCTCAGCCAGGTGCTGGCGACCTTCGGGGTGATCCTGTTCCTCAACCAGGCGGTGAAGGTCATCTTCGGCCCCGCCGCGCTGACGGTCGAGGTGCCGCAGTTCCTCGACTGGTCGTTCGAGCTGGTGCCGGGGCTGCTCTACCCCGCCTACCGCGTCGCGCTGATCGTGGCGGGCCTGCTCGTGGCGGCGGCGCTGTGGTACGTCATCACCCGCACCCGCGTGGGCATGCTGATCCGCGCCGGCGCGACCAACCCCGAGATGGTCTCGGCGCTGGGCGTGAACGTGCGGCAGCTGTTCCTCGTCGTGTTCGGCTTCGGCGCGATGCTCGCGGGCCTTGCGGGCGTGCTCGCCGCCCCGGTCTTTTCGGTCGAGCCGGGCATGGGCGACGACCTGCTGATCGTGGCCTTCGTCGTCATCATCATCGGCGGCGCCGGCTCGATCCGGGGCGCCTTCGTCGCGGCGCTGCTCGTCGGCCTCGTCGACACGCTGGGGCGGACGCTGGTGACCGACGGGCTGCGGCTGGCGATGGATGCCTCGGCGGCCAACCAGATCGGCCCGGCCATCGCCTCGATGCTGATCTACGTGTTGATGGCGCTGGTGCTGTTCTGGCGACCCGAGGGCCTGTTCGCCGCGAAGGTGACACGATGAGCGACGAGGCCCTGACCGTCGCCCCGGCGCGCCCGCGCCTTCCCTTCGGACTGATCGTGGCGGTGGCGATCTTCGCCGCGCTCGCGCTCGTCCCGCTCGTCTCGGGCGTCTGGGGCGGGGGATGGCTGACCTCGCTCGCCATCCGGGCGATGATCTTCGCCATCGTGGCGATCTCGCTCGACCTCCTGCTGGGGCACGGGGGGCTCGTCAGCTTCGGCCACAGCGCGTTCGTGGCCATCGGCGCCTACGCAACGGGCATCATGATCACCGAGGGCGTCTACGAGATGGCGCTGATCCTGCCCGTCGCGATCGGCGCGGCCGCCCTCTTCGCCGTGGCGAGCGGGGCCATCGCGATGCGCACCTCGGGCGTGTCGTTCATCATGATCACGCTCGCCTTCGGGCAGATGGTCTATTTCGCGCTCGGCTCGCTGGCGCAGTATGGCGCCGACGACGGGCTGACGCTGTGGTCGGCGCCCGACTTCCTCGGCACCGGCTGGCTCGCCTCGGACACGGGCGTCTACATCACCGTGCTCGGCGTGCTCGTGGCAAGCTGGGCGCTGGTGCATGCCATCGTCGGCTCGCGCTTCGGCCGGGTGCTGCGGGCGGCCCGGCAGAACCCGACCCGCGTCGCCTCGATGGGCTATTCGGTGTTCCGCTACCGTCTCGTCGCCTACGTGATCGCGGGCGTCATCGCCGCGCTCGCGGGCGTGCTGTGGGCGGTGCATGCCGAGTTCGTCAGCCCCTCGCTCGGTGCGTGGCAGCGGTCGGGCGACCTGATCGTGATGGTGGTGCTGGGCGGCATGGCCACGCGCAACGGCGCCCTGATCGGCGCGCTGTTCTTCGTGCTGATCGAGGAGGCGCTGTCGTCGCTCACCCACGACTGGCGGCTGATCTTCGGCCCGATGCTGGTGCTGATCGCGCTGTTCGCACGCGGCGGCCTCGCCGGTCTGCTCGACCGGGTGCAGGGGCCGCGATGAGCGCGGTCGTCCTCCGGCTCGAGGGGCTGCGCAAGGCGTTCGGCGCGCTCGTCGTCACCGACGGGGTCGACCTCGACCTGCGCCGGGGAGAGTGCCACGCCCTGATCGGGCCGAACGGCGCGGGCAAGTCGACGCTGATCCACCAGATCTCGGGCGTGCTGCGCCCGGACGCGGGCCGCATCGCCTTCGAGGGGCGCGACGTGACGCATCTGAGCCAGGCCGAGCGCGCGGTGGCGGGGCTGGGCCGGTCGTTCCAGATCACCTCGATCCTGCCCGAGTTCACCGTGCTTGAGAACGTCGCCCTCGCCGCGCAGATGCGCGACGGCTCGAGCTTTCGCTTCTTCCGGCCGGCGGCACGGGAGGAGCGGCTGAACGCCCGCGCGATGGAGGCGCTCGGCGTGGTCGGCCTCGGCCCGCGCGCCGGCCTCGTCGCCAGCCACCTGTCGCATGGCGAGAAGCGGCTGCTCGAACTCGCCATCGCCATCGCCGGCGAGCCCCATGTGCTGCTGCTCGACGAGCCCATGGCGGGCATGGGCCGGGCCGAGAGCGCGACGCTGACCGAGACGCTGCGCGCGCTGAAGGCGACCTATCCGATCCTGCTGATCGAGCACGACATGGAGGCGGTATTCAGCCTCGCCGACCGGGTGTCGGTGCTCGTGTCGGGCGCCATCGTCGCCTCGGGCACGCCCGACGAGGTGCGCGTCGATGCCAACGCCCGCGCTGCCTATCTGGGCGAAGACCACGTGGGGGCGCCATGAGCCTGCTCTCGCTCCGCGGTGTGACGGCGGGCTACGGCTCGGCCCAGGTGCTGCACGGCATAGACCTCGACATCGGCGAGGGCGAGGTGGTGACGCTGCTCGGCCGCAACGGCATGGGCAAGACGACGACGGTCCGCGCGATCATGGGAATGATCCGGCCCTGGGGCGGCGCGGTGCGTATCGACGGCCGCGACATGACCGGCCGCCCCTCCTACGAGGTGGGGCGCGCGGGCGTGGGGCTGGTGCCCGAGGGGCGGCAGGTGTTCCCCACGCTGACGGTCGAGGAAAACCTGCTCGCCGCCGCCAAGACGCCCGAAGGGCGCAACCGCTGGACGCTGCCCGAGGTCTTCGCCTTCTTTCCCCGGCTCGAGGAGCGGCGGAGGAACCTCGGCGCGCAGTTGTCGGGGGGAGAGCAGCAGATGGTGGCCATCGGGCGGGCGCTGATGACCAACCCGCGCCTGATGATCCTCGACGAGGCGACCGAGGGCCTCGCGCCGCTGATCCGCGACGAGATCTGGGCGCGGCTCGAGGTGCTCAAGTCCGAGGGCGAGGCGATCCTGCTGATCGACAAGAACGTGGGGGCGCTCGCGGCCCTGGCCGACCGCCACTACGTCATCGAGAAGGGCGAGATCGTGGACACCGTGGCGGGCGAGGCGGGGTCGCCGGTGCCGGCGGCCGAGCTCGAGCGATACCTGCACCTCTAGTCACAGCAAGGGAGAACCGGGGACATGCAACTCGAAAAAGGGGTGACCAAGGCGGCCGACGCCTTCGGCGGCAAGGCGTGGAACGTGGTGGGGCACACCTACACGCCCAAGCTCCATTCCGACGACGCCTTCCTCTGGCACGCGGTCATCCCGGCCGACACCTTCGTGCCGCCGCACATCCACCCGTTCCAGGACGAGTGGATCTACATGCTCGAGGGCACCCTCGAGGTGGAATTCGGAGAGGAAAAGCACGGCGCGGGCCCCGGTGACCTGATCCGCATGCCCAAGGGGCTGGCGCACGGCATCTTCAACCGTTCGGGCGCGACGGCCACCTGCACCTTCGGCGTGGCGCCCTCGGGCAAGCTGTTCGACCTGTTCGGCCGGCTCGACGGGCTGACCGACCCGGCCGAACTGGTGCGCATCTCGGCCGAGCACGACGTCAACTTCCTGCCCCCGCCCGAGTGAGCCGGATCGCCTGAGCGCCGTGGCCGCGCGCCGCCCTCAGGCGCGCGCGCGGCCAAAGCCCGCCAGCGCCTCGTAGTCGCCCACGATGGCGCGCAACTCGTCCGCCGTCGCCACGTCGTGCACGTCGGCAAAGCCGCCCTCGGGCGCGCGCTCTTCCACGAAGTCGATCACCCGCTCCGGCCCGCCCGAGCGGTTGGCCTCGACGATGGCGGCGGTCGCCGGGCGGCGCGCGGCGTCGTAGGCCGCGAGCGCCACGACCGGGTCGCCCCCCTCGGCCAGCCGGTCGGCGACGTCGCGCGCGTCGAGGATCGCCTGGCTCGCCCCGTTCGACCCCACCGGGTACATCGGATGCGCCGCGTCGCCCATCAGCGTCACCCGACCGTGCGACCAGCGCGGCAGCCCGTCGCGGTCGCACATCGGGTAGACGAAGATCTCGTCCGTCGCCCGGATCAGCGCGAAGATGTCGGTCTCGGGGACGCCGAGGTGCCCCTCTGCCATTGCCAGCGCCTCGTCCGCCGGGGCCCGGCGCGACCAGTCCTCCCGCGCGGGTATGGGCGTTGAGGCGTCTCCAACCTTCGCACAGACCACCCAGTTGGTCAGCGCCTCTCCGGGCCGGGCGGGGTCGTGCGCGATGGGGTAGAGCACCAGCTTGCGGGCCATGCCGCCCGCCACGATCATGCTCTGACCGTCGAGGAAACGCGGCCACCACGCCGCGCCCCGCCACATCAGCACGCCCTGCCACGAGGGCGGTCCCTGGTCGGGGTAGAAGTGGCTGCGGATGGTCGAGTGGATGCCGTCGGCCCCGACCAGCACGTCGCCGCGCGCCTCGTGCCGTGCGCCCTCGCGGCTCTCGAATGTAGCCGTCACGCCGTCGCCCGCGTCCTCGAAGGCGACGAGCCGGCGGTCGGTCTGCACCGCGTCCGGGCCGAGCCTCTCCAGCACTGCGTCGTGGATGACCCGCTGCAGCCGGCCCCGATGGATCGAGAATTGCGGCGTGGCGAAGCCCGCCCACGTTCCGCGGGGCTGGGCCACGATGTCGTCGCCCCGGCCGGTCTTGTAGATCAGCCGCCGGGTGCGGAGCGCCACAAGGTCGAGCGCGGGCAGCAGGCCGAGGCCCTCGAGCTCGGCGATGGCGTGGGGCAGGGTGTTGATGCCCACGCCCAGCTCGCCCACCGAGCGTGCCTGCTCGAACACCTGCGCCGCGATTCCGCGCTCGTGCAGCATCAGCGCGAGCGTCAGCCCGCCGATACCGCCGCCTGCGATCAGCACCTTCATTGCGCGCGCTCCTCCCCGCTTGCTCTCGCTGTGCAGTCCCGGCCCGGCAGGATCTGCCCCCTTCCCCGGGTCAAAGCCGGCGTCCGGCCGCTGCGCTCCGCCCCGTCACCCATCGGGGAGACATCTGCGGCGCCGCGGAAGACCCGTGCGGGTCGTGCCTGTCGCCGTGAGCCGGAACGCCGTGGCTGCCGCGAGGCGGCTGAGGCCACCCCCGGTGATGGCCACCTTCCTGCGTCGTGCCATGTCGGCTCTCCCTCTCCCTGGCCACGGCACCCGCCGGTTCCTTCCGGCGGCCGTGGGGCGGTTCCGGCAGCCTCTTGCGGGGGCGGCCCGGCCCGTCGTGCACGGAAGGCTAGAAGCCTCCCCGACATGCTTCAAGCGTGAAGTTTCAACCTTGAAGCACCTGTGTCGCCCGTTCGTCTGACGCCCGCGTCCTTACCCGTCGCGCAGGCGGAAGCGCTGGATCTTGCCGGTCTGCGTCTTGGGCAGGGCTGCGGCGAATTTTACCGAACGCGGATACTTGTAGGGCGCGATCGTCTCCTTGACGAAGGTCTGGAGCGTCAGCGCCATCGCCTCGCCGGGCCGGTGCCCGTCGGCGAGCACGACATGCGCCTCGACGATGGCGCCGCGCTCGCCGTCGGGCACGCCGATTACGGCGCATTCGGCAACCGCCTCGTGCGCGAGCAGGGCCGCCTCCACCTCGGGCCCCGCGATGTTGTAGCCCGAGGAGACGATCATGTCGTCCGATCGCGCGGCGAAATGGAAGCGCCCGTCCTCGTCCTGCCAGAAGCTGTCGCCGGTCAGGTTCCAGCCGCCGCGCACGTAGTCCTTCTGGCGCGGGTCGGCCATGTAGCGGCACCCTGTCGGCCCGCGCACGGCGAGCCGGCCGACCTCGCCGCGCGGCACCTCGGCCATGTCTTCGCCCACGATGCGGGCCTCGTAGCCGGTCACGGGCCGGCCGGTGCTGGCGGGACGATGGTCGTCGAAGCGGTTGGAGATGAAGATGTGCAGCATCTCGGTCGCGCCGATCCCGTCGAGCATCGGCTTGCCGGTCTTGGCGATCCACTCGTCATAGACCGGCGCGGGCAGCGTCTCGCCCGCCGAGACGGCGGCGCGCAGGCTCGTCAGGTCCGCCCCCTCGTCCATCGCGCGCAGCATCGCGCGGTAGGCGGTGGGCGCGGTGAAACAGACGGTCGCGCCGTAACGCTCTATGATCTCGATGAGGTTCGGCGGCGAGGCGTTCTCGAGCAGCACCGCCGAGGCGCCGAAGCGCAGCGGGAACACGGCGAGGCCGCCGAGGCCGAAGGTGAAGGCCAGGGGCGGCGAGCCCACGAAGATATCCTCGGGCCGGACGCCCAGCACCTCGCGCGCGTAGCCGTCGGCGATGATGAGGATGTCGCGGTGAAAGTGCATCGTGGCCTTGGGCGTGCCCGTGGTGCCGCTCGTGAAGCCCAGAAGCGCCACGTCGTCGCGCCCGGTGCGGACGGCATCGAATACCACCGGCTTGTTCAGCGCGGCGCGGTCGAGCTCGGCGTCGTGGTTGGCGGTGCCGTCGAAGCCCACGACCGTCTTGAGGGTGCGGCTGTCCTTGGCGCAGGTCACCAGCTCGTCCATCAGCCGCGTGTCGCAGAGCGCGAGAGAGACCTGGGCCTTGTCGACGATCTTGGCCAGCTCCCCCGCCCGCAACATCGGCATGGTGTTGACCACGACCGCCCCGGCCTTGGTGGCCGCGAGCCAGCAGGCGACCATGGCGGGGTTGTTGGCCGAGCGGATCAGCACGCGGTGGCCGGGGCGCACGCCGTACTCGTCGACGAGCGCGGCGGCCAGCCGGTTCGTCCAGTCGGCAAGCTCCTTGTAGGTGCGCCGCCGTCCGTTGCCGATCAGCGCCGTGTAGTCGCCGAAGCCGCGCTCGACCATCCGGTCGGTCAGTTCGACGCCCGCGTTGAGCCAGTCCGGGTAGTCGAAGCCGTCGAGGGCGATCTCGGGCCAGTCGGCGAAATGCGGGAGGTTGTCCCGCGCGAACGTGTCGGAATGTCCCGTCGGCCCCAGCATCTTGTCGCCTCCCTTCACCCGCCCATCGCGGCGCGGGCGATGACAACCTTCTGCACGTCGCTCGCGCCCTCGTAGATCCTGAGCGCCCGGATCTCGCGGTAGAGCTGCTCGGTGATGTGCCCGGCCCGCACCCCGTCGCCGCCATGCAGCTGCACCGCCGCGTCGATCACCGTCTGCGCGGTCTCTGTGGCGTGCAGCTTGGCCATCGCGGCCTCGCGGCTGACGCGCCCGGCGCCCGTGTCCTTCGCCCAGGCGGCGCGGTAGACGAGCAGGGCCGACGCATCGACGCCGAGCGCCATGTCGGCCACGTGCCCCTGCACCATCTGCAAGTCGCCCATCGGGGCGCCGAACAGGTGCCGCGCGCGCACCCGTCCCAGCGTCTCGTCGAGCGCCCGGCGGGCGAAGCCGAGGGCGGCGGCGCCCACGGTGGAGCGGAACACGTCGAGCACCGACATCGCGATGCGGAAGCCCTTGCCCGCCTCGCCGATCAGCGCGTCGGCAGGCAGGCGAAGGCCGTCGAAGCGGAGGCGCGCGAGCGGGTGCGGCGCGGTCACCTCCAGCCGCTCGATCACCTCCAGCCCCGGCGTGTCGGCGGGGACGAGAAAGCACGACAGGCCCTTCGCGCCCGGCCCCTCTCCGCTGCGGGCGAAGACGGTGTAGACGTCGGCGATGCCGCCGTTCGAGATCCACGTCTTCTCGCCGTTCAGCACCCAGCCGTCGCCGTCAGCCCGCGCCTGCATGGCGATGTTCGCCACGTCGGAGCCGGAGGCCGGCTCGGTCAGCGCGAAGGCCGAGATGGCTGCGCCGCTGCGCGTCTTCTCCAGCCAGGCACGCTGCTCGGCCGTGCCGAACAGCGTGACCGGCCCCATCCCGAGGCCCTGCATGGCGAAGGCGAAATCGGCCAGCCCGTCGTGGCGGGCCAGCGTCTCGCGGATCAGGCACAGGGTGCGGACGTCCGGCGCGGTGCCGTCGCCGGTCGCGGTGTGGCGCAGGAAACGGGCCTCGCCCAGCTTCGCCACCAACCCGCGGCAGGCCGCGTCGACATCCCCATGGTCGGCGGGCAGGTTTGCGGCGCACCACGCCTCCAGCTCCTCGGCCAGCGCGCGGTGGCTGTCGTCGAAGAACGGCCAGTCGAGGAACGAGCGGTCGGACATGTCAGCGGCCCTCGAAAACGGGCTTTTCCTTCGCCACGAAGGCGCGATAGGCGGTCTCGAAGTCCTTGGTCTGCATGCAGATCGCCTGCGCCTGCGCCTCGGCCTCGATCGCCTGGTCGAGCCCCATGTTCCATTCCTGGTTGATCTGCGTCTTGGTGATGCCGTGGGCGAAGGTCGGACCTGCCACGATCCGCCCCGCGAGCTTCGCCGCCTCGGCGTCGAGCCGGTCGGCCGGATGCACCGCGTTCCAGAAGCCCCAGGCGTGGCCCTCGTCGGCGCCGAAGGAGCGCCCCGTGTAGAGCAGCTCCGCCGCGCGGCCCTGCCCGATGATGCGGGGCAGCATGGCGCAGGCGCCCATGTCGGCCCCCGCCAGCCCGACGCGGGTGAACAGGAATGCGCACTTCGCCTCGGGGCTGGCCAGCCGAAGGTCGGAGGCCATGGCCAGGATCGCGCCCGCGCCCACGCAGATGCCGTCGACCGCGGCGATCACCGGCTTCTGGCAATGCAGGATCGCCTTGACCAGATCGCCCGTCATCCGGGTGAAGGTGAGCAGGTCCTTCATGTCCATCGCCACGAGCGGGCCGATGATGTCGTGAACGTCGCCGCCCGAGCAGAAATTGCCGCCGTTCGAGGCGAGGATCACCGCGTCGACATCGCCCGCATAGGGCAGGGCGCGGAAGGTGTCGCGCAGCTCGGCGTAGCTGTCGAAGGTGAGCGGGTTCTTCCGCTCGGCCCCATGCAGGCGGATCGTGGCGACCCGCCCCTCCACCTGCCAGTCGAAGTGCCGCGGCGCGTGGCCGGTCATGTCGCTCATTGCTGACCCTCCTGTCCGATGCGCCCCAGCAGCCCGATCATCGTGTCGAGCTCGGCCTCGTCGAGATCGGCAAAGATCGAGTCGATCCACGCCTCGTGCTCGGCGGCCATGCGTGCGAAGCGCGCGCGCCCTGTCTCGGTCAGCCGCACCCGATGCGCGCGGCGGTCGCCCTCGACGCTCGCGCGCTCGGCCAGACCCTCTGCCACCAGCCGCTCGACGATGCCGGTGACGTTGCCGTTCGACACCTTCAGGTGCGTCGACAGTTCCGACATGCGCAGCCCGCCGGGATAGCGGTTGAGCGTGGCGAGCACGTCGAAGCGGGGCAGGGTGCTGTCGTGCCCTTTGCGCAGGCGCTCGCGCAGCTCGGCCTCGGTGGTGCGCGTGGCCCGCAGGAGGCGCAGCCAAAGCCGCAGCCGCTGCTTCGACAGCGGCGAGGGGGACGGCGCGGCGGGCTTCACCTCGCTCATGCCTCGCCCCCCGCGATGGCGATGGCCTGCCCCGTGATCCCCTCGGAACCCGGCCCGCAGAGCCAGAGCGCGGCGGCGGTGACTTCGGCGGGGCGGATCAGGCGCCGCTGGGGGCTCATCGCCTCGAGGCCGGCGCGCGCGTCCTCGGCGCTCATGCCGGTCTTTTCGGCGATGTTGGCGACGCTCCGTTCCGTCATCTCGGTATCGAGGAAGCCGGGGCAGAGCGCGTTCGCCGTGGCGCCGGTGCGGGCGAGTTCCAGCGCGGTGGAGCGGACGAGGCCGACCACGCCGTGCTTGGCGGCCGAATAGGCCGAAACGTAGGGGTAGCCCTTGAGCCCGGCGGTGGAGGCCACCGCGATCAGTCGCCCCCAGCCGGGCGTCTTGCCCAGCCGGCGCACGGCCTCGCGGAAGGTCAGGAACACGCCGGTGAGGTTGACCGACAGCATCCGCTCCCACGCTTCGAGGCCGGTGCGGGCAAGCGGCGCGCTCTCCGAGGCGCCGGCATTGGCGATCACGATCTCCGCTGCGCCGACCCGGTCGAACATGGCGGCCACGCTCGCCTCGTCGGTGACGTCGGCCACCACCGGGTGAATGCGCGGGGCGCTTTCGGCCACCTCCGAAAGCCGCGCCTCGGTGCGCCCGGCGATCCACACCTCGGCGCCCGCCGCGGCAAGGCCGCGGGCGAGATCGGCCCCGAGCCCCGTGCCGCCGCCGGTGACGAGCGCGCTCCTGCCCGCAAGCGCGCTCATACGCGGATCCCGATGCCCTCGCCCCGCTGCGCGAGGCGGCGGATCTGGTCTCGGCCGGGCAGGTAGGGGTCGGGCCATGCGGTGTCTTCGTCGCCGAGGGCGGCGGCGGCGTGCAGCGTCCAGTAAGGGTCGGCCAGGTGCGGGCGAGCGAGGCAGACGAGGTCGGCCCGCCCCGCCATCAGGATCGAGTTGACGTGGTCGGGCTCGTAGATGTTGCCCACCGCCATCGTCGGGATGCCCCGCTCGTTGCGGATGCGGTCGGAGAAGGGCGTCTGGAACATCCGCCCGTAGACGGGTCGCGCCTCGACGGAGGTCTGGCCCGCCGAGACGTCGACGATATCGACGCCTGCGTCGCGGAACATCTGGGCGATCTCGACGGCCTCCTCGCCGTCGATGCCGCGGTCGCCGGCCCAGTCGGTCGCCGAGATGCGCACGCTCATCGGCTTGTCCCCGGGCCAGGCCGCCCGCATCGCGGCGAACACCTCGAGCGGGTAGCGCATCCGGTTCTCGAGCGAGCCGCCGTAGTCGTCCTCGCGGATGTTCGACAACGGCGAGATGAACGACGAGATGAGGTAGCCGTGGGCGGCGTGCAGCTCGATCATGTCGAAGCCGGCGCGCTCTGCCATCTCGGTGGCGGCAACGAACTGGCCCTTCACCATGTCCATGTCTGCCCGGTCCATCGCCTTCGGCACCTGGTTGCGGCCCGACCAGGGGATGGCCGAGGCCGACAGAAGCGGCCAGTTCCCCGACTCCAGCGGCGCGTCCATCTCGTGCCAGCCGAGCTGGGTGGAGCCCTTGCGGCCCGCATGGCCGATCTGCATGCAGAGTTTCGCGTCGGTCTCGGCATGGACGAAATCGACGAGCCGCGCCCACGCCGCCTCGTGCGAAGGGTCATAGAGGCCGGGGCAGCCCGGCGTGATCCGGCCCTCGGGGCTGACGCACGTCATCTCGACATAGACCAGCCCCGCGCCACCCTTGGCGCGCTCGGCGTAGTGGGCGAAGTGCCAGTCGGTCGGGCAGCCGTCCACCGCCTTGTACTGCGCCATGGGCGAGACGACGACGCGGTTCTTCAGCCGCATGTCGCGCAAGGTGAAGGGGGCGAACATCGGCGCGCGGTGCACCCCGTTCGCGCCCGCCTGCGCCTGGAACCATTCCTCGGCCTCGCGCAGCCACGCCGCGTCGCGCAGGCGCAGGTTCTCGTGGCTGATCCGCTGCGAGCGGGTGAGCAGCGAATAGGTGAACTGCACCGGGTCGAGGTGGAGATACCGCTCCACGTCCTCGAACCACTCGGTGGAGTTGCGGGCGGCCGATTGCAGACGCAGCACGTCGAGGCGCCGATCCTCCTGGTATTTCCTGAAGGCACCTTCCAGGTTCGGCTCGGCGTTGACGAAATCCGCGAGCGCGATCGCGCTTTCGAGCGCGAGTTTCGTGCCCGACCCTATCGAGAAATGCGCGGTGGCCGAGGCGTCGCCCAGCAGCACGACGTTCTCGTGGTGCCACTTCTCGCAGAGCACCCGGTTGAAGTTGAGCCAGGCCGAGCCGCGCAGGTGCTTGGCGTTCGACATCATCGGGTGCCCGCCGAGATGGCGCGCGAAGATGCGCTCGCAGGCGGCAATGCTCTCGTCCTGCGTCATCTCGCCGAAGCCCCAGCGGCGCCAGGTGTCTTCCGAGCATTCCACGATGAACGTCGCGGTGTCGTCGTCGAACTGGTAGGCATGCGCCCAGACCCAGCCGTGCTCGGTCTCTTCGAAGACGAAGGTGAAGGCGTCGTCGAACTTGGCGTGGGTGCCCAGCCAGACGAACTTGCACGCGCGGCGGTCGATCTCGGGGCGGAAGCTCTCCTCGAAGCGGTGGCGCGTCCTCGAGTTGATGCCGTCGGCCGCCACGACGAGATCGTTCTCGGCCATCAGGTGCTCGATATCGTCGACTTCGGTCTCGAAGCGCAGGTCGACGCCCAGCTCTCGCGCCCGCTCCTGCAACAGCTCCAGGAGCTTCCGGCGCCCGATTCCGCAGAAGCCGTGCCCGGTCGAGACAGTGCGCACGCCCTTGTGGTGCACCGCGACATCGTCCCAGTAGGCGAAATGGGCGTGGATCATCTCGGCCGAGCGCGGATCGTTCCTGCCGAGGTTCTGCAGCGTCTCGTCCGACAGCACGACCCCCCAGCCGAACGTGTCGTCGGGGCGGTTGCGCTCGAGCACCGTCACCTCGTGGCCGGGGTCGCGGAGCTTCATCGAGATGGCGAAGTAGAGGCCGGCAGGCCCGCCGCCGAGACAGACGACTTTCATCGCGGTTCTCTCCCCGTGTGAGCGCCCGGATCGTCGGTCAGACTGGCAGCGGGCGCGATTCATTTCAAGCTTAAAACTTTATGCTTGAAATTTATGCCCCGAGCGGGACAATCAAGGGTGATGAGCGAGCACCTGATTTCCGAGCGTCGCGGCGCCGTCCTGCACCTGCGGCTCAACCGGCCCGACCGGCGCAACGCGCTCAACACCGCGCTGCTGGCCGACCTCGCGGCGGCGCTGGGCACGGCGGCCGAGGACGGCGGCGTGCGCGTCGCGTGCCTCGTGGGCGAGGGCGGGCACTTCGCCGCCGGCGCCGATATCGACGAGATCGCGGCCAAGGGCTCGGCCGAGGGCGCCGCCGATCCGCGCAAGGCGGCGTGGGCGTCGATCCGGTCGTTCCCCAAGCCGGTCGTGGCGGGGGTCGAGGGCTCCTGCCTCGGCGGCGGCTGCGAACTGATGCTGATGGCCGATCTCGTGGTCGCGGGGCAGGGCGCCACCTTCGGCCTGCCCGAGACGTCGCTGGGTCTGATCCCCGGCGCGGGCGGCACCCAGCGGTTGACCGCGCTGGTGGGTCGCGCCCGCGCGATGCGGATGATCCTGACCGGAGAACGGATCGACGCGCCGACCGCGCTCGACTGGGGTCTCGTGGCGTGGCTCGCCGAGAGCGGGGCCGACGAGGCGGCGGCGCTGGCCGAGCGGCTGGCGGGGCGCGCGCCGCTGGCGCTGGCGGCCGCCAAGCGCGCGGTGATCGACGCCGCCGAGGGGCCGCTGGCCGAGGGGCTCGTGGCCGAGCGGCTGGCCTTCGAGGCGCTGCTCGACAGCGCCGACAAGGCGGAGGGGATCGCCGCGTTCCGCGAAAAGCGCGCGCCCGTCTTCGAGGGGCATTGAGGTGGCGATGGAGCGCATCGGGGTCGTCGGCGCAGGCGCGATGGGGCGCGGCATCGCCCAGGTCGCCGCGCAGGCGGGCTGCGCCGTGACGCTGACCGACGTGTCGGAGCCCGCGCTGGAGGCGGCGCGCGACGCCATCGGCGCCAGCCTGTCGCGCGCCGTCCGAAAGGGCAAGCTGCCCGGGGAAGATGCCGCCGCGGCGCTGGGCCGGATCGTGACCGGCACCGAGCTCGCCTGCCATGCCGGGGCCGAGCTGGTGATCGAAGCGGCGGTGGAGCGGCTCGATGTCAAGGCCGCGATCTTCCGCGAACTCGCCCGGGCCGCGCCGGGGGCGGTGCGCGCCTCGAACACCTCGTCGCTGGCGATCCGCGAGATCGCCGGCGCGGCCGGCACACCGCTGATCGGCCTGCACTTTTTCAACCCGGCGCACGCGATGAAGCTGGTCGAGGTGATCCTGCCCGATGGGGCGGAGGGGCTGGCGCCCATGCTCGAGCAGACGTTGCGCGCCTGGGGCAAGACGCCCGTGCGCGCGCCCGACAGCCCCGGCTTCATCGTCAATCGCTGCGCACGGCCCTTCTACGGCGAGGCGCTGGCGATGCTCGAAGAGGGGGCCAAGCCCGCCGCCATCGACGCGGCGATGGTTGCCGCCGGCTACCGGATGGGCCCGTTCGCGCTCATCGACCTCGTGGGCGCCGACGTGAACCTCGCCGCTTCGGAGAGTGTGGCACGGGCCATGGGCGGGCACCCCCGCTACCACGTCTTCGACGCGCTGAGGCGGCAGGTCGTGGCGGGCCGGCTGGGCCGCAAGTCGGGCGAGGGTTTCGTGACGCCCGACCCCGGCGCGGCGGGGCCGGCGCCCGGCGCGGCCGAGCGGATCGAGGCGGCGCTGGTCAACGAGGCGGCGAGCCTGCTGGCCGAGGGTGTCGCGGAAGACGACATCGACACCGCCATGCGGCTCGGTCTCAACTTTCCTCGCGGCCCCTTCGAGATCGCCCGCGCGGCCGGGCCGGCTGCCATCGTGGCCCGGCTGGAGGCGCTCGAGGCCGCCGCGCCCGCGCATCTGAAGGGCCGCTATGCCCCCGCTGCCGCCCTGCGCGCGATGGAGTCCGCCTGATGCGCCCGGCCATCATCGCCCAGGGCCGCCGCACGCCCATCGGCCGCTACGGCGGCGCGCTCGCCCCCGTGAGGCCCGACGACATGGCGGCCCACGTCATCGACGCGCTGCTCGACACCGCTCCGGGGCTGGTGCCGTGCGAGGTGGCGATGGGCTGCGCCAACCAGGCTGGCGAGGACAACCGCAACGTCGCCCGCATGGCGGTGCTGCTCTCGCGCCTGCCGGAGACGGTGCCGGCGCTGACGCTCAACCGCCTCTGCGCCTCCGGCATGGACGCGGTGATCCACGGCGCGCGGGCGGTGGCGACGGGTGAGGCGGAAGTGGTGTTGGCGGGCGGCGTCGAGTCGATGTCGCGCGCCCCCTTCGTGATGCCCAAGGCCGACAGCGCCTTTTCCCGCGCGGCCGAGATCCACGACACGACGATCGGCTGGCGCTTCGTGCACAAGCGGATCGCGGCGGAGTTCGGCATCCACTCGATGCCCGAGACGGCGGAAAACCTCGCCGCCGAGCGCGGGATCGCCCGCGCCGACCAGGACGCCTGCGCCCTGCGCTCCCAGCAGCGCACCGCCGCCCATGCCGCCCGCCGGGCCGAGGACATCGCGCCGGTGACGATCCCGCAGCGCCGGGGAGAGCCGGTGGTCGTGGCCGACGACGAGCACCCGCGCGAGACGACGCTGGAAAAGCTGGGCCGCCTGCCCACCCCCTTCGCCGACCCCGGCACCGTCACCCCCGGCAACGCCTCGGGGGTCAACGACGGGGCGGCAGCGCTGATCGTCGCCTCGGAAGAGGCGGTCGCGCGCCACGGCCTGACGCCGCTCGCCCGCGTCACCGCCGCCGCCTCGGCCGGGGTGGCGCCGCGCATCATGGGGATCGGCCCGGTCGCCGCGATGGAGCGGCTGACCGAGCGCACCGGCCTGACCATCGCCGATTTCGACCGGATCGAGCTCAACGAGGCGTTCGCCGCGCAGGTGCTTGCCTGCACCCGCGCCTGGGGCCTGCCCGACGACGCGGCCCACCTCAACCCCGAGGGTGGCGCCATCGCGCTCGGCCACCCGCTCGGCATGTCGGGCGCCCGCATCGCCCATCTGGCCGCCGGCGCCGTCGGCCGGGGCGAGGTGCGCCGGGCGCTTGCCACGCTATGCGTCGGCGTCGGGCAGGGCGTGGCGCTGGCCCTCGAAGCCCTGCCGCGAGAGGTCTGACCATGACGACCGGCATCACCGCCGATGGGAGCACGCGCCGATGACGTTCCACTGGCAGCGCAAGGTGCGGTTCCGCGATTGCGACCCGGCGGGGATCGTCTTCTACCCGCGCTATTTCGAGATGATGAACGACCTCGTGGAGAGCTTCTTCGACGATGCGATCGGCTGGTCGTTCGGCGCGATGCATGTCGAGGATGGCGTCGGCGTGCCGATGGGACAGATCGAGGCGCGCTTCACCGCGCCCTCGCGGCTGGGCGACGTGCTCGACTGGCGGCTCACCCTCTCGCGGCTCGGCGGTGCGACGGCCGACCTCGTCATGGTGGCCGAGGGGGCGGGCGTGCGGCGGCTGCGGGCCACCGGCACCCTCGTCTGCGTCGACATCGCGGCGATGAAGTCGCGCCCCTGGCCCGACCGCATCCGCCCGCGCCTGACCGAATACCTTGAGGAGTCCGCGTCGTGAGCACCATCACCGTCCATCCCGAGGGTTGGAAGCCGGCCCGGGGCTATGCCAACGGCATGATCGCCGAGGGAAGGATGCTGTTCGTCGGCGGCCAGATCGGCTGGACCGCGGAGCAGGTCTTCGAGGCGCACGACTTCATCGGCCAGATGAGCCAGGCGCTGCGCAATATCCTCGCCGTGGTCGAGGCCGCGGGGGGGCGGGCCGAGCACATCGTACGGCTGACCTGGTACGTCACCGACAAGGCCGAGTATCTCGCCCACCAGAAGGAGGTCGGCCGCGCCTACCGCGAGATTATGGGCTACCACTTCCCCGCAATGACGATGGTCGTCGTCTCGGCGCTGGTCGAGGACGCGGCGAAGGTCGAGATCGAGGCGACCGCCGTTCTGCCGCCTGCCTGCTGAAGCGCTGGCGCCGCCCTGCCGCTTCAGGAGCGGAGGGTGAGCAAGAGCCGGTCGACCTCCGCCGCGCGCTCCTCCCGCGGCACAGCGAGCAGCCTCCGCACCCGCGCCGCGGCAGGGCGGCCCGCGCCGCGGCAGGGCGGCCCGCGTCCGACCATCCGCGAACCCGGAGCGCGCGCCACCGATGCGGCCCGCCTGCGCACCCGGTTCCTGGCCGTGAGGGGAGCCCGTGTCTACCTGCGCCGGCTGGCGGCCGGGCTTCGTCGGCCCGGCTTCCGGGCCCCTCAGTCGCGTCCGCGATAGGGCTCGACGTATTGCAGCGCCATGTCCCAGGGAAAGAAGATCCAGGTGTCCTGGCTGACCTCGGTGATGAAGGTGTCGACCATGCCGCGCCCCTTGGGCTTGGCGTAGATCGTGGCGAAATGCGCCCTCGGATAGAGCTCGCGCACCAGTTCCAGCGTCTTGCCCGTATCCACGAGGTCGTCGACGATCAGGATGCCCGTGCCGTCGCCCATCAGGTCGGCGTCCGGCGATTTCAGCACCTTCGCGGCGGTCTGGGTCTGGTGATCGTAGGATTTCACACTGATCGTGTCGACCGTGCGGATGTCGAGCTCGCGGCTGACGATCATCGCCGGCGCCATGCCACCCCGCGTGATCGCCACCACGCCGCGCCAGCCGCCCTCCGGCCCCGCGCTTTCCAGCCGCCAGGCGAGGGCGCGGGCGTCGCGGTGGAGCTGGTCCCAGCTGACGTGAAAGCCCTTCTCGTGGGGCAAACGGTCGGTCATGTCTCTCTCCCGGCTAGCGGTCGTCGCTGCGCACTTCCCGGTCCGCCGCTCAGGGCGCCCCCTCGGGCGAGCCGATGTCGGGCGCGTCGACCGCCTTCATGCCGACCGCGTGGTAGCCCGCGTCGACATGGTGCACCTCGCCCGTGACCGCCGCCCCGAGATCGGACAGCAGATAGAGCGCCGAGTTGCCCACGTCCTGCAGTGTCACCGTGCGCCGCAGCGGGGCGTTCAGCTCGTTCCATCTGAGGATATAGCGGAAGTCGCCGATGCCCGAGGCGGCGAGCGTCTTGATAGGGCCGGCGCTGATCGCGTTGACGCGCACCCCGTCCTTGCCGAGATCCTCGGCCATGTAGCGAACGGACGCCTCGAGCGCGGCCTTCGCCACGCCCATGACGTTGTAATGCGGCATGACCTTCTCGGCGCCGTAATAGGTCAGTGTCAGGCAGGCGCCGCCCTGCGGCATCATCGCCGCGGCCCGGCGCACGCATGACGTGAAGGAATAGACGGAGATGTCCATCGACATCAGGAAGTTGTCGCGGCTGGTGTCGACGTAGCGGCCGCGCAACTCCGACTTGTCGGAAAACCCGATCGCATGGACGTAGAAATCCAGGCTGCCCCAGGCCGTGCGCAACTGCTCGAAGCAGGCGTCGACCGACGCCTCGTCGGAGACGTCGCAGGGGGCGACCTGCGTCGCGCCCAGCTGCTCGGCCAGCGGCACGACGCGCTTCTTGAACTGCTCGCCCTGGTAGGTCAGAGCGAGTTCCGCGCCAGCCCCGGCAAGCGCCTGCGCAATGCCCCAGGCGATGGATTTGTCATTGGCGAGGCCCATGATAAGTCCCCGCTTGCCCGCCATCAGCTGCGCCGCCATCGCCCCGCCTCGTCCCGTCGTCACCTGTCTCCCTTTAGGCCGAGGGCGACGCAGGGTTCAAGGCGAACCGGCGGAGCGCGGGGCGCGGCGTGCAGGCGCGCATCGACGGCCCGGAACGGCCGAGTGAGAAGCAGGAGAGCGAGACGTGAGCGATCGGACGGGCCCCTTCGCCGGAGACGACCCTTTCAAGTTGGCGCGCGCATGGCTGCGCGAGGCCGAGGCGACCGAGCCGAACGACCCGACGGCCATCGCGCTCGCGACGGTCGACGCGGACGGCCTGCCCAATGCGCGCATGGTGCTCCTCAAGGAGATCGAGGCATACGGCGACGCCTCGGGCGCCTTCGTCTTCTACACCAACTACGAGTCGGCCAAGGCGCGCGAGATCGAGGCGACGGGCAAGGCCGCCTTCGTGCTGCACTGGAAGAGCCTGCGTCGGCAGATCCGGGTGCGCGGCATGACCGAGAAGGAGGAGGGCGAACAGGCCGACGCCTATTTCGCCACCCGCTCGCTGAAGTCGCGGCTCGGCGCATGGGCGTCGGCGCAGTCGCGACCGCTCGCCTCGCGCACCGCGCTGATGGCCGAGGTGGCGCGGATCACCGCCACCAAGGGGACCAATCCGCCGCGCCCGCCCTTCTGGGGCGGCATCCGCATCCGGCCCGTCGAGATCGAGTTCTGGGCCGACGGCGCCTATCGCCTGCATGACCGCTTCCGTTGGACGACGCGCGCGCCCGGCGGCGCGGGCGGCTGGGACGTCTTGCGCCTGAGCCCGTGATCCGGGCCGCCGTGCGCGACGATTCTGCGCCCAGGTGCCGTGCCTTGGCCTGCGCGGAGCGCTGAAAAACGGCGCTAGGGGCGGCCATCAGGCTTCCGCCCCTTTCGCCCGTGGAGAAAGTGAATTAGTCTCAGGCGCGTAGGCGGGGTCTGGCTTGAGAGTTCCGGTCGGAGCCGGCGATAACCGGCAGCACGGTAAGATTAACCCAAGGTTGTATTTCAGTCGGCGCGCCGGCCCAGTAATGGGGTGGGCCTGTCGTTCGCGAAATACTTGGAATTGCAGGTATCCGGGTCATCCGGGGTGCGTGTTGCGATAAGGTCCTGATCGAGACGGGGTGTCGACGGTGGTGACGGCGTGAGCGAGCGCGACGAGAGCGACAGGGCGGCCGAAGTCCGCCGCGTGGCGGGTCGGGTGAAGTGGTTCGATCCGGGCAAGGGCTTCGGCTTCGTTGTCGCCGACGAGGGCGGCCCCGATATCCTGCTTCATGCCAACGTCCTGCGGAATTTCGGGCAGAGTTCGGTCGCCGACGATGCTCGCGTCGAGGTGGGCGTGCAGCAGACGGCCCGCGGCAAGCAGGCCGTGCAGGTCTTCGCGATCACCCCGCCCGAGACCGGCGACGAGGCGCCGCTCGGCGATCTCGAGCACGTCACGCCGGAGGAGCGCGCGGCCCTGCCGCTGGAACCGGCCCGCGTGAAATGGTTCGACAAGTCGAAGGGCTTCGGCTTTGCAAACGTGTTCGGCCGCCCCGAGGACATCTTCGTGCATGTCGAGGTGCTGCGCCGGTCCGGCCTCGCCGACCTGCAGCCGGGCGAGGCGGTGGCGCTGCGCGTCGTGCAGGGCTCGCGCGGGCGGCTCGCCGTCGAGGTCGCGGCATGGGAGCGGGCGATCCATGATTGAGGCATTCAGGCGCGGGGCCGTCGTCGCGCTTTTCGCGCTCGTTGGCCTCGGCGCAGGCGCGACGGCAGCCTCGGCGGAGTGCGCCACCGACCGGGTCGACCTCCGCGGAGACTGGGGGCAGGCCAGTTTCACCGTCGAGATCGCCGACGATGATGCCGAACGCTCCCGCGGGCTGATGCATGTCGAGAGCATGCCCTCGGGCGCGGGCATGCTCTTCGTCTACGAGCGGGCCGGCGAGCCCAGGTTCTGGATGCGCAACACGCTGATCCCGCTCGACATGATCTTCGTGCGGCCCGATGGCGTCGTGCAGCATGTCCATGACCGCGCCATCCCGGGCGACGAGACGTCGATCTCGGGCGGCGACGGCGTGCTGGCGGTGCTCGAGATCAACGGCGGTCTGGCCGAGGCGCTGGGCATCGACCCTGGCACCGAGATGCGCCACCCCGCCTTCGGCGAAGGCGCTGCCTGGCCCTGCACCGACTGACGCGCGCTCTTTTCATCGCTGCGCGCAGCGTCTATCGAAGCGCTGTCGGGGCGTGGCGCAGCCTGGTAGCGCGACGGTTTTGGGTACCGTAGGTCGTAGGTTCGAATCCTGCCGCCCCGACCATCCCTTGGCCGGCTCAAACGACGCTCTCTTTGCAGCGGCTTGGGCGGGCCCGCTTGTCTCGCGGGGCGCTGACCGCATCGGCCAGGGCAACGTGTCGGTCTTCTTCATGACGCCGCTCGACATTGCCGGAACGGGTACGTCGGCTCGTCGTCCGGCAGCGGCGCCGCGGCTCAATGCCAGCGCGCGGTGCCGCACGCCGGACACGGCGTGGCACCGTTCCGACCCTTCGGAACCTCCGGCGCGCGCACCGTCACGGCCGCCAGGCTGATCCCTTGCCGCCGCGCCGGACACGGACAAGCGGCGCGGCGCGTCGCGGCGCACCGCGCGGGTGCCGGCCCCCGCCTAGCTGCGGAAGATCGCCTCGCCCTGCTCGTCGATCAGCGCCTTCGCCTTGGCGAGCGAAGCTTCGGCGGCGGCCTCCTCGCTCTGCAGCGTGTCGGCGCGGATCATCCGGTGGGTCTTCGTCTCGCCGCCCACCTCCCTCTCGATGCGGGCGGCGATGCGCCAGCTCGACCCGTCGCGCTGCGGCTCGGGCGTGATGCGGTAGCCGTCGTGCTCCTCGGCGGGGGCGGCCGGGCCGCCACCCTCGCTGCCCTCGCCGCCGCGCGAACCGAAGAGGCGCGAAAGGATCGACATCGTGCCTGCCTTACTGGTCGAGGAACGAGCGCAGCTTGCGCGAGCGGCTCGGGTGCTTGAGCTTGCGCAACGCTTTCGCCTCGATCTGGCGGATTCGCTCGCGGGTGACGCTGAACTGCTGGCCGACCTCCTCGAGCGTGTGGTCGGTGTTCATCCCGATGCCGAAGCGCATGCGCAGCACCCGCTCCTCGCGGGGCGTCAGCGACGAAAGCACCCGCGTCGTCGTCTCCTTGAGGTTCTCCTGGATCGCGCTGTCGAGCGGCAGCACGGCGTTCTTGTCCTCGATGAAGTCGCCGAGCTGGCTGTCCTCCTCGTCGCCGATGGGCGTCTCGAGGCTGATCGGCTCCTTGGCGATCTTCATCACCTTGCGAACCTTCTCGAGCGGCATCTGCAGCTTTTCGGCCAGCTCCTCGGGCGTCGGCTCGCGGCCGATCTCGTGCAGCATCTGCCGACCCGTGCGGACCAGCTTGTTGATCGTCTCTATCATGTGCACGGGGATGCGGATCGTGCGCGCCTGGTCGGCGATGCTCCGCGTGATCGCCTGCCGGATCCACCACGTGGCATAGGTCGAGAACTTGTAGCCGCGGCGGTATTCGAACTTGTCGACCGCCTTCATCAGGCCGATGTTGCCTTCCTGGATCAGGTCGAGAAACTGCAAGCCGCGGTTGGTGTATTTCTTGGCGATCGAGATCACGAGGCGCAGATTGGCCTCGACCATCTCCTTCTTGGCCTGCCGCGCCTCTTTCTCGCCTTTCTGCACCTGCTGGACGATGCGGCGGAACTCGGAGATGTCGACGCCGACATACTGGCCCACCTGCGCCATCTCGGAGCGCAGGTCGACCACCTTCTGGGCCGAGCGGTCCATCAGCGACGCCCAGCCGCGGCCGGGCCTCTCGCGCATCCGCTCGATCCATGTCGGGTCGAGCTCGGAGCCGCGATAGGCCTCGATGAACTCGCGCCGGTTGATCCGGGCCTGGTCGGCGAGCTTCACCATCGCGCTGTCGATCGACATGATCCGGCGATTGATGCCGTAGAGCTGGTCGATCAGCGCCTCGATGCGGTTGTTGTGGAGGTGCAGCTCCTTCACCAGTTGCACGATCTCGGAGCGGAGCTTCTGATAGCGCTCCTCGTCGCCGGTGCCGAACGAGCCATCCTCGTTGAGCGTGGCCGACATGCGCCGGTCCTGCATCTCCTCGAGCTGGGTGAAGTCGACGGCGATGCGATCGAGCGTCTCGAGCACCCGTGGCTTGAGCGCGGCCTCCATCGCGGCGAGCGACATGTTGGCCTGCTCGTCGTCGTCGTCCTCGTCGGCGTCCTTGGCGATGGGGTTGCCGTCTGCGTCGAGTTCCGGGCCCTCGTCCTTCTTCTGGTCGGAGCTGTCCTCCGCCGGGGCGGCGACGACAGGCTCCTCCTCTTCCTCCTCGCCGAGGCCGCGGCCGAAGGTGGCCTCGAGGTCGATCACGTCGCGCAGCAGGATCTCTTCCGACAGAAGCTCGTCGCGCCAGATCGTGATCGCCTGGAAGGTCAGCGGGCTCTCGCACAGCCCGGCGATCATGGTGTTGCGCCCGGCCTCGATGCGCTTGGCGATGGCGATCTCGCCCTCGCGCGACAAGAGTTCGACCGAGCCCATCTCGCGCAGATACATGCGCACCGGATCGTCGGTGCGGTCGAGCTTCTCGCTCTCGGTGGTGGACATGGCGACTTCGCGCGAGGTCGAGGTCTCGACCACTTCGGTCGACTTCTTCGATTCCTCGTCTTCGGCCTCTTCGTCCTCGATCACGTTGATGCCCATGTCCGAGAGCATCGACATGACGTCCTCGATCTGCTCCGACGACGTCTGGTCGGGCGGCAGGACGGCATTGAGCTGATCGTAGGTGATGTAGCCGCGTTCCTTGGCCTCGGCGATCATCTTCTTGACCGCGGCCTGGCTCATGTCGAGCGAGATCTCCGGCTCGGCCTCTTCCTGCTTGCGGTCGTCGGCGTCCTTAGCGGCCATGCAGCACTCCTGTCCGGGCGCGTGATTCGCGGAGGCGGGTCTCGCACGAATCATTAGTGCGGGAATCGCGCGGGTCCACCTCGGTTACGCAGCAAGATGCGGCTTGCCAACCGTTCAGCGGCTGAAGGGTCACGCGCGTCTCCCCTCGGTCTGTCGACGACCTTCGCGGCGCCATCGCCGTCCCCGGGCCCGTCCCGGTTCCCGGGCCCGTCCCGGTTCCCGGGTCCGTCCCGGCCGTCACTCCTTGCCGCCGGCTTCGTCGCCGGCGGCGCCATGGCCGATCTCGCGCAGGAGATCGGCAAAGGCGCTCTTCTCGCGCCGGTCGAGCCGCACCCCGTTGGGCGCCAGGTCGAATTCCGCGCGATCGCCGTCAGCGGTCCGCTCGGCCGCCGCGCGGGCACGCGCCGCCTCGGCCAGCCGCCAGGTCAGCGCATCGGGCGGCGCACCCTCCTCGTCCTCGTCGCCTTCGGCCCGGGGATCGAGCCGAGCCGCTCCCGCCGGCACGCGATCTTCGGCCCCGTCCGCGGCCGGCTGCCACGCGGCGGCCGCATCCGAGAGGCCGGGCATTGGCTCGGGCGCCCGCTCGGCACGACCCAGCCGTTCCATCGCCTCCGCCACCTCACGCGCGGCCCCCCGCGCGGCGGCGAGGCGTGCGAACTCTCCCGCGAGGCAGGCGCGCGCAACGTCCCGGTCATGGGCCCGCCGCACGCCCGGCGAGAGGGTGACATGGCGCGGCGCCATCAGCCTTTCAAGGGGCGCGCGGCCGAGCCGCGCCTCGAGGCCGGCGCGCACCTCGGCGGCCGTGCCCGCCACGTCGCAGGACAGCAGCGCCGCGGCGATCTCGGCGTGGCCCGCCCCGGTGAACTCCGTCTCCTCCAGCACGTGCGCGAAGTCCTCGATCAGCGCGGGGCAGGCGATCAGCGTGGCGAGGATCACCGCCTCGCGCAGGTGCTCGGGCGCCGTGCCCTCGGCGGCCCGTGCCGCGGCCCGCGTCGCTTGCATGGGCAGGACGGGCGGCGCGAACCGCCGCGCCCCGAAGCCGCGCTCCCTGCGCGCGCCGCCGCCGGGCTGCCAGCCCCGGCCCGGCTCGCCCCGCGCGGTGCCGGCCCGGTCGAAGCCGAAAAGCTCCGCGCGCCGGTCGCGCAGGGCGTGCGCGTAATGCGCCCGGATCGAGGGGTCGGCGATCCGCGACACCCGGCTGCGCAGAGCCCTGTCGAGCGCCGCGCGCCGCTCTGGGCTGTCGAGCGCGCGCCCCTCCGTCTCGCGTCGCCACATCAGTTCGACCATCGGCAGGGCACCGTCGAGCACCGCCTGCATCGCCTCGGCGCCGCCCTCGCGGATCACGTCGTCGGGGTCGCGCCCCTCCGGCAGAAGCGCGAATCGCAGGGACTGCCCGGCCTCCATCAGCGGCAGGGCGAGATCCATCACCCGTTCGCCCGCCCGCAGGCCCGCCCGGTCGCCGTCGAGCGCCACGATCGGCTCGTCGTGCATCTTCCACAGCATCCGCAGCTGCTGCTCGGTGACGGCCGTGCCGAGAGGCGCCACCGCCCCCTCGAAGCCCGCCCTGACCAGCGCGATCACGTCCATGTAGCCCTCGGCCACGATCAGCGCCGCGCCCTTCCCGCAGGCGCCCCGCGCCGGCCCGTGATTGTAGAGCGTGCGCGACTTGTCGAAGAGTTCGGTGTCGGGCGAGTTGAGATACTTGGCGCTGTCGCCCGGGTCCATCGCCCGCCCGCCGAAGGCGATGGCCCGCCCCCGCGCGTCGCGGATCGGAAACAGGATGCGGTCGCGGAACGTGTCGTAGGGCGCGCGCCCCTTGTCGGAGGGGCGCACGAGCCCGGCCGCCAGCATCCGCTCGACCTCGACGCCCTGTGCGGCGAGCGCCTCGCGCAGCCCCTCCCAGCCGGGCGGCGCGTAGCCGATCTCGAACCGCGCGAGCGTGGCCGCGTCGAGCCCGCGCTTCGCGAGATAGTCCCGCGCCTCCGCCGCCTTCGCCGAAGCGAGCTGCATGCGGTAATGGCGCACCGCCTGTTCCATCACGTCGGCCAGCGTCGCGCGCTTCTCCGCCTTCTCCGCGGCCTTCGGGTCGCGCGCCGGCATGTCCACGCCGGCCATCCGCGCCAGTTCCTCCACCGCCTCCATGAACGACAGGTTCTCGGCCTCGCGCAGGAAGGTGATGGCGTCGCCCTTGGCGTGGCAGCCGAAGCAGTAGTAGCGCCCTTCGCGGTCGAGCACGTGAAAGCTCGCCGTCTTTTCCTGGTGGAACGGGCAGGGCGCCCACCAGTCGCCCCGGCCCTGGTTCGATTTCCTGCGGTCCCACGTCACCTTGCGCCCCACGAGGTCGGCAAGCGACACGCGCGAGCGGAGATCGTCGAGGAAGGCGGGGGGCAGCGACATCGCCGCCAATATCGGCGCCCGTCTCCCCCCTGTCCAGCCGACTCCGCCCCGCCCGCGCCGCTGTCCCGCGATACCCGCCCAGGTTCCGCATCGCCCAGAGATCCGGGGCGCGGCGGCCGCACCCCGCACGCATCCGGGCCGCCGAGGCTCGGGGGGCCGGTCGGTCTGCTCCTGCCCGCTGCTTCTTCTTGCCGGAAAATATCCCGGGGGGAGGCGCCCGGCACGGGCGACGGGGGGCTGGCCCCCCTTCCGCGCTCTCCGTCCGGCGCGCCCGGCAGATCGGGGAAGCGCACACCCCCGCGGAGCGCGGCGCCCGCGGGCGCAAACGGGCGGCTCGCAGCGGCACCTCGCCCCGCTGCCGGCTCAGCCGTGGGCGGCGAGCAGCGCCTTCAGGTCGGCGAGCGTGTTCGCCTCCTCGGCCGGCTTGTCCTCGCGCCACCGCGCCATCCGCGGAAAGCGCAGGGCGATCCCCGACTTGTGGCGGCTGCTCTTCTGGATCCCCTCGAAATGGATCTCGAAGACGTGGACGGGCCGCACCGCGCGCACCGGCCCGTAGCGCTCCAGCGTGTTCCTGCGCACCCAGGCGGTGATCCGGCGGAACTCGGCGTCGGTGAGCCCGGAATAGGCCTTGGTGACGGGCACGAGCGCCCCCTCGCCCGGCGGGCCGTCCCACACCGCGAAGGTGAAGTCGGTGTAGAGGTTCGCCCGCCGCCCGTGGCCCGCCTGGGCGTAGACCATCACCGCGTCGACGGTCAGCGGGTCGACCTTCCACTTCCACCAGTCGCCCTTCTTTCGGCCGGCGAGGTAGGGCGAGGCCCATCTCTTGAGCATCAGCCCCTCGGCCTGCCTGCCCCGTGCCGTGGCCCGCGCCCCCGCCAGCTCCGCCCAGTCGTCGAAGTCCACCAGCGGCGACAGGCGCACCGGTGCCGCGTCGGGCAGGTGCGCCAGCGCCGCTTCGAGCTGCGCCCGCCGTTCGGCGAAGGGGCGCGCGCGCCAGTCCTCGCCCTGCCATTCGAGCAGGTCGTAGGCCCGCAGCACCACCGGCGCCTCGACGAGCAGCGTCTTCGGCACCGTCTTGCGCCCGATCCGCGCCTGCAGGGCGTTGAAGCTCTGCGGCGCGTCGGCGGCGTGATCCCAGGCAAGGATCTCCCCGTCGAGCACGATGCCCTCGGGCAGGAAATCCCGCGACGCGGCGAATTCCGGGAAGCGGTCGGTCATCAGCTCTTCGCCCCGCGACCAGACGAAGTGCTGTCCGTCGCGCAGGATGAGCTGGCCACGGATGCCGTCCCATTTCCACTCCGCCGCCCAGTCTGCGGGGTCGCCCAGGCTGTCGGGCGGATCGTCGAGCTGGTAGGCGAGGTAGAACGGGTAGGGCCGGCTCGCCGCCTCGCCCGGGTCCGGCGCCAGCACGAGCGATGCCCACGTCGCGCGGTCGGGCTGCCAGTCGCCCATCAGGCGGTGGGCCAGCTCGGGCTCGTCGATCCCGGTCGCCTGCGCCAGCGCCCGCGTCATGAGCTTCGCGTTCACCCCCATGCGGAAGCCGCCCGTCAGCAGCTTGTTGAACACGAAGCGCTCGGTCGGCGCCAGCCGCTCCCACGCGGCGAGCACGAGCGCCTTGCGCTCGGGCTCGTCGAGCTTGGGCAGGGCGCGCAGCCGGCCGATCCAGTCGGCGAGCGAGGCGTCCGACCGCCCCGCGCCCTCGGGCAGGATCAGCGCGATCGTCTCGGCCAGATCGCCCGCCACCGCGTAGCTCTCCTCGAACAGCCACAGCGGCAGGCCCGCCCGCTCGGCGGCCCAGTCGCGCAGCAGCGTCGAGGTGAGCATCCGCTTCGGCCGGCGGCCGGTGAGCAGCGCGATGCACCACACCCGGTCGGCTTCGGGCGCCTCTCGGAAATAGGCGGCGAGCGCGGCGACCTTGGCATTGGTCCGCGTCGTCTGGTCGAGCGCGGTGAACAACGCGACGAAGCGGGCGAAGCCGGCCCCTGCCGGCCCGCCTTCTATCCGACCGCCGTGCTCCCGCGCGGCGGGATCCTCCGGCGCACCCGTCCGTCTCTGTCCGTCCTGCCCTTCCATGCCCGGCAGTCTAGCGCGGGCGGGCGGCACGTCACATCGCGCGCCGAAGGCTCAGGTCGGGCTGTCTGCCACCGCCTCCGGGCTGTCGAGGCCCTCCCCCTCGAACTCTGTCTCGACCACCGCCGCGTCATAGCCCTGCGTCTCGAGCCAGGCGCGGAACGCCGACGTGTAGCCGTGGGTGACGAAGACCCGCTCGGCCCCCGTCTCGGCGATGGCGGCGTTGAGGCCCGCCCAGTCGGCATGGTCCGACATCACGAAGCCCCGGTCGGCGGCCCGCCGGCGCCGCACGCCCCTGAGCCGCATCCATCCGCTGGCGAAGCCGGTCGAGGCCGCGCCGAAGCGGCGCATCCACGGCGTGCCCAGCGCCGAAGGGGGCGCGACCACCAGCGCGCCGGGGTGGTCCTTGCCCTTGACCTCCGCGGTCACCGGCACCGTTTCGGGCAGCGCCACGCCCTGCGCCCGCAGCACCGCGTTCGTCGCCTCCACCGCGCCGTGGGTCAGGACCGGCCCGATCGAGGCGTCGACCGCGGCGATGATCCGCTGCGCCTTGCCCAGCGCGTAGGCCCCGATCACGCTCGCCCGGCCCGCGGCGGCGTTGGCGCGCCACCAGCCCTCGATCTGCGCCACGACGTCGGCCTGCGGCGCCCAGGCGAAGATCGGCAGCCCGAAGGTGCATTCGCTGACGAAGGCGTGACAGCGCACCGGCTCGAACGGCTCCGACAGCCCGTCGTCCTCGACCTTGTAGTCGCCCGACACGACCCAGACCTCGCCGCCCACCTCGACGCGGATCTGCGCCGAGCCCGGCACGTGGCCGGCGGGATGGAAGCTGACCGTCGCGCCCCCGATCCGCCGCGCCTCGCCGTAGCGGGCCGTCTCCAGCCGGATGTCGCCGAGCCGGTGCCGCATGACCGGTGCCGAGCCCTCGGTGGCAAGGTAGCGCGCATGGCCCCGGCGGGCGTGGTCGGCATGTCCGTGGGTGACGAGCGCCCGGTCGACCGGGCGCCAAGGATCGATGAAGAAGTCGCCCGCCGGGCAATAGATGCCCCGCTCGGTGAAGGTCAGGACCGACTCGCGCGCCATGCTGGCGAGCATAGCGCTCCCGCGCGCCCCGTCAGGCCCCGCACGCCCCGTCAGGCCCAGCTCTCCCCGTCAGGCCCCGCCGGGCGGCGAAGGGGCATGCTGGCTTCCCCGGGTCGCCCGCCTCGTGCCCGTGCGCCAGGCTCTTCCCGGCCCGTGACACGGCCGGGCGGGTCCGGGGCCGCCGGACGGCTAGGCCGCGTGGTCCGCCTCCCGCATCGTCCCCTGGCCCGATTCCCGAATCTGCCGGATCCTCCCCGGTCTCGCCAGCTCGGGGGAAGAGCCGCGCGCCCCGTCTTCTTCTTGCTCAAAGTATCCCGGGGGAGTCGCCGCGCAGGCGGCGACGGGGGCAGCGCCCCCGACCCGGCCGGCTGCAGGGCGCCAGGGCTCCGTGTCTGCCCGTCACGTCCGGTCGTCCCCGCGGGGGCGCCCTGAGGCGATGCCGTGGGGCGACTTCGTGGGGCGACGCGGGGCCGCTGCGGCCCGTTATTCGTCACGCAGGTAGTGCCCCGAGACGTAGCCGCGCAGACCACGCGATTCCGCCAGTTCCACCTCGCACCACGGCGTGCCGCCGACGCGGGAGCAGCCCCGGTTCACCACGACCGATCCCTCGGGCAGCCCCGCCACGATGCGAAAGCCCGTGCCAGGCCCCGCGCGCAGCTTGAGCATGTCGTCGGCGCCCACGCCCGTCACCACCGACCGGCCCGCGATGGGCGCCGCGATCGGCCCCGCGCAACCTGTCGCCCCGATCGCCAGCACCGCCACCAGCGCGGCCCTCCGCGCCCTCCGCTTCCGCATCCTGCCTGTCCCCCATTTCTGGCCTCGCGGGCAGGCTAGCGGCGCGGCGCCGCCCGCGCCACGGGCCGTGCTCGGCCGACGCATGGCGGGCCTCGGGCCGTTGCAGGAGCGCCGCGCGACAAGGGGTCGATCATTGCCGCCACGCCCACGGCCGCCCGGCCGCGGCGAGCCCACCGATCGGCAGCGCCCCGCCGCCGGGCAACGGGACCGGGGCCATCGGCTCCGGCGCCGGGCTGACGCGGGTGCAGACGGAGCGCGGGAGTGTCGGTATCGTCGGCCTTGCGCCGGAGGAGCACGCGCTCGGCAGCCACCGGCCAGCAAGTCGACCGCCTGATATCCCCAGACCTGGGTCCACCGTTGCAGGGCACCTCCGTGTTGCGGCTGCCGTCGTCGGAACATCCGACGGGGCGCGTCGGAGCCGTGTCGAGATCGCCGAGGCTCGCGGCCGGGAGCGCCTGGGCCGGCGCGGCCTGCGCTGGCGCCGATGCTCCGCTCCGGCTGCCGAGGGCGAAACCCGACGCGGTGTCACGGCCGCCGAACAGCCGCGGGCACGCCCCCGTGGACGAGCTCGACATCGTCGAGCCCGTCGCTCGCGACGACGCCCAGAGCGCCGATCGACCGGCCGCCGCTATCGACCTGACGGATCGCCGCCCCGGGCCGGCCTTCATGCGCCGGCCTTCAGACGCTGGCCTTCAGATGCTGGCCTTCAGATTCGGGCCCACAGAGCCGGGCCCACAGAGCCGGGCCTGCCGACAGGCACGCCGCGATCAGCGCAGGCGCCCCTCCAGCGAAGCATCCTTCGCCCGCGTGTAACTCCTGCCGTTCGGGGCCAACGCCAGCGGGCCCGGGCGGGCCTGGCCATCGCGGCGCATGGGAGACCGGGGCTCCGCGCGCCGCCGATGTCGCCCGCGTGACGCGCCGTGTCGCCGCGGGGCATGGACAATCCCGCGCCGTCTTGCTCCTGTGCGGCCGGTAGCGACCCGCCCAGCGGCCGTCGCGAACAGGGGAGCGGGATGCGCTACAACGCCCTACAGATCCTCCGAAAGGGGCTGGCCGGCAACCGCGGCTGGCGGCCGGCCTGGCGCAAGGCCGAGCCGCAGGCGGCCTACGACGTGGTGATCGTCGGCGGCGGCGGCCACGGGCTGTCGACCGCCTACTACCTGGCGAAGCGCCACGGCGTGCGGCGCGTCGCGGTGCTCGAGAAGGGCTGGATCGGCTCGGGCAACGTCGGGCGAAACACCACCATCGTGCGCGCCAATTACGGCCTGCCCGGCAATTCCGAGTTCTATTCCCATTCGCTCAAGCTCTGGGAGGGGCTGGAGCGGGACCTCAACTACAACGTGATGCACTCGCAGCGGGGCCTCATCAACCTGTTCCACTCCGACGGCCAGCGCGACGCCTACGCCCGGCGCGGCAACGCCATCCGCAACCAGGGCGACGACGCGATCCTGCTCGACGCAGAGGGGGTGCGGAAGATCCTGCCCTATCTCGACTTCGAGCAGACGCGCTTTCCGATCTACGGCGGTCTCTACCAGCCGCGCGGCGGCACCGCCCGGCACGACGCGGTGGCGTGGGGATACGCCCGCGGCGCCGACCGGCTGGGCGTCGATCTGATCGAGAACTGCGAGGTGACGGGGATCGAGACGGAGGGCGGCCGCGTGACCGGCGTGCAGACGTCGCGCGGACGGATTGCGGCCGGGACGGTCGGCCTCGCCGTGGCGGGGCGCTCGAGCCAGGTCGCCGCGCTCGCCGGCCTGAGGCTGCCGATCGAGAGCCACGTCCTGCAGGCGTTCG
Organism: Rhodovulum sp. 12E13; assembly: GCF_003340565.1. Lineage (GTDB taxonomy): Bacteria > Pseudomonadota > Alphaproteobacteria > Rhodobacterales > Rhodobacteraceae > HLUCCA09. The sequence goes on from NZ_QPLK01000014.1 coordinate 97,247, forward strand.
TCACCGAGGGGCTGAAGCCGGTGATCGACCACGTCGTGACCTACGGCATGGGCCATTTCTACATCAGCCAGTCCGACAAGGGGGGGCTCGTGTTCGGCGGCGATCTCGATTTCTACCCGTCCTACGCCGCCCGCGGGAACCTGCCGATGGCCGAGCACGTGATCGAGGCGGGCGTCACTCTGATGCCGATGATCGGCAAGGCGCGCATGCTGCGCAGCTGGGGCGGGATCATGGACATGTCGCCCGACGGCTCGCCGATCATCGACCGCGCGCCCGTGGACGGGCTCTACCTCAACACCGGCTGGTGCTACGGTGGCTTCAAGGCGGTGCCCGGCTCGGGCGACTGCTTCGCCCGGCTGCTGGCGACGGGCGAGCCCCACCCGGCCGCCGCCCGCTTCCGCCTCGACCGGTTCGAGACCGGCCACGGCCTGATGGACGAGGAGGGCACCGGCGCCCAGCACAATCTTCACTAGGCTTTCGGCGCGCGTGCCGCCCGAACGCTCCCGCACCGAACGCGCCAGCACCGACGCGATACCGACACCCAACCGCCCGATACCGAGACCCGACATGCGCCTCGATTGCCCCCTCTGTGGCCCCCGCGACCTGCGCGAATTCACCCCAAGGGGTGCGGCCGTCCTCGCCCGTCGCCCCGAGGACGAGACGTGGTCGGAGGCGTGGCATGACCACTTGCACCTGCGCGACAATCCCGCCGGACGGTCGGATGAGCTGTGGTATCACGGAGCGGGATGCACCGCCTGGCTGGTCGTCGAGCGCGACACGGCCACCCACGAGGTCTTTTCGGTGCGCCTCGCCGCGGAGGGTGGCGCATGAGGGCGGCCGCCGCGGGGGGCGCTGCCCCCGTCGCCCGTTCCGGGCGACTCCCCCGGAGTATTTGGGCCAAGATGATGAGGGGGCGTGGGGCGCGCGTGCCGGGCTGCATGCGCTGGCCGGCGAATGGCGCCGGCGGCGGGGACACCCCTCTGGCGGCACGTCCGGCCCCACCGGCCGGCCAGGGTGCGCCGGTGCCGCGCGCGCTGCCGCGCCGGCGCCAGCCGGCGCCGGGCCCAACGGAGGGAGGGGCCGCGAGGCCCCGAGCGGAGGCGGGAGCGCCCCCGGCTTGCCTCCAGTGCGGGAGGGGCGTGGCATGAGGCTGCCGGGTTGGGGGCGCGTGGACCGGACGCAGTCGGTGCCGTTCCGCTTCGACGGACGGATGCTGACGGGGCATCCCGGCGATACGCTGGCCTCGGCGTTGATCGCGAACGGGGTGCGGCTGGTGGGACGGAGCTTCAAGTATCACCGCCCTCGGGGGATCCTCACCGCCGGGTCGGAGGAGCCGAACGCGCTCGTGGAGGTCGGAGAGGAGGCGGGGCGGATTCCGAACGTGCGCGCCACCGTGCAGGAGCTGCACGAGGGGCTCGTCGCCCACAGCCAGAACCGCTGGCCGAGCCTCGAGCGCGATCTCCTGGCGGCGAACGATCTTTTCGCGCCGTTCCTCGGCGCGGGCTTCTACTACAAGACGTTCATGTGGCCCGCCGCCTTCTGGGAGCGCGTCTACGAGCCGGCGATCCGGCGCGCGGCGGGCCTCGGCAGCTTCACCCGCGATCCCGACCCGCACCGGCACGAGAAGGCCTTCGCCTCGTGCGACCTGCTGGTGATCGGGGCGGGGCCGGCGGGCCTGATGGCCGCCCTCGCGGCCGGAGAGGCGGGGGCCGACGTGATCCTCGCCGAGGAGGCGGCGGAGGCCGGCGGCCGGTTGCTTGCCGAGGCCGAGGAGGTGGGCGGCCGGTCCGCGCATGACTGGGTCGCGGCGACAGTCGCGCGCCTCGCCGCGATGCCGAACGTCCGGATCATGACGCGCACCGCCGTCACCGGCGCCTACGATGGCGGCACGTTCGGCGCGCTCGAGCGGGTGACGGAGCACCTCGCCCACCCGGCGCCGGGCGCCCCGCGCGACTGCTTCTGGCGGATCGACGCGCGCGCCGCGGTGCTCGCCGCCGGCGCGCTGGAGCGCCCCGTCGCGTTTCCGGGCAACGACCGGCCCGGGGTGATGATGGCGAGCGCCCTGCGCGCCTACCTGCACCGCTGGGGCGTTGTGCCGGGCAAGCGCGTCGCCCTTTTCGCCGCTAACGACAATGCACGCCGCACCGCGCGCGACCTCGCCGCCGCCGGTGTGCAGATTGCCGCCGTGATCGACCCGCGCGCAGACGCCCCCCCGCCCGAGGGGATCGAGGCGCCCTATTTCGCCGGCGGGCAGGTGGTGGGCACCTCCGGCCGACAGGGGCTGACGGCGATCCGGGTGGCCTCAGGCGGCCGGGAGCGGCGCATCGCGGCGGACGTGCTGGCGATGTCGGGGGGGTGGAACCCGACGGTCCATCTCGCCTGCCACATGGGCGGGCGGCCCGAATGGGACGAGGGCCTCGGCACCTTCCTGCCGCCGAAGGAGGGCGCGAAGGGCGCCGTGCCGGGGCTGGTTCCGGCGGGCGCGGCGGCGGGCGTCTTCGACACCGCGGGTTGCCTCGCCTCGGGGCTCGCGGCGGCGGGGGAGGCGCTGCAACGCCTAGGGATGCGCGCGCCGCAGATCGCACCGCCCGAGGCGGAGGACGATCCGGGGCGATCCACCGCGGTCTTCCGGGTGAAGGGAAAGGGCCGCGCCTGGCTCGACTTCCAGAACGACGTGACGGTCAAGGACGTGGAGCTGTCGGCGCGCGAGGGCTTCGTCTCGGTCGAGCACATGAAGCGCTACACCACCCAGGGCATGGCGCCCGACCAGGGCAAGAACTCGAACGTCGCCGCGCTCGCCGTGCTCGCCGAGGCGACGGGGCGCAGCATACCCGGGACGGGCACGACCACGTTTCGCCCGCCTTACGTGCCCGTGCCGCTCGGCGCCATGGCGGCGGGGGCGCAGGGCAAGGGCTTCGCGCCCGAGCGGTTCACCACCTCGCACGACGCGAGCGTCGGCCGCGGCGCGCCGATGGTGGAGGCGGGGCTGTGGTACCGGCCGAGCTATTTTCCCGCGCCGGGCGAGACCACGTGGCGCGAGAGCTGCGACCGCGAGGTGGCGATGGTGCGCGGGGCGGTGGGCGTGGCCGACGTCTCGACGTTGGGCAAGATCGAGTTCCGCGGCCCCGATACCGGCGCCTTCCTCGATCTCGTCTACACCTCGCGCTTCTCTACGCTGAAGCCCGGCCGCGCGCGCTACGGGATCATGCTGCGCGAGGACGGCCACGTGATGGACGACGGCACCACCGCGCGGCTGTCCGACGACCATTGGGTGATGACCACCACGACCGCCGCGGCGGGCGGGGTGATGGCGCATCTCGAGATGGTCCAGCAATGCCACGCGCCCGACATGGCCACGCGCTTCACCTCCACCACCGACGGCTGGGCGCAGTTCGCCGTGGCCGGGCCGCGCGCGCCGGACCTGCTCGCGCAGCTCCTCGACGGCGGGCACGACCCGGGGGGCTTTGCCTTCATGGCCTGCGGCGCGGTGCGGGTGGCCGGCATCGCGGGGCGGCTCTTCCGCATCTCGTTCTCCGGCGAGCACGCCTACGAGCTTGCCGTGCCCGCCCGCCACGGCGCTGCGCTCTGGCGGCTGCTGCTGGCCTATGCCGAGGGTCTGGGCGGCGGGCCCTACGGCATGGAGGCGCTGAATGTCCTGCGGATCGAGAAGGGCTTTCCCACCCATGCCGAGCTGCACGGGCGGACCACCGCCTACGATCTGGGAATGCAGAGGATGCTCTCGCCCAAGAAGGACTTCATCGGCAAGGCGGCGGCCACGCGGCCGGGCCTGCTCGACCCCGGGCGCGAGCGGCTGGTCGGACTGCGGCCGGTGGAGAAGGACGGGCGGCTGCTCGCCGGGGCGCATCTGTTCAAGCGGGGGGCGCGGGCGACCCGCATCAACGATCAGGGCTATATGACCTCTGCCTGCCACTCGCCCACGCTCGGCCACGACATCGCGCTCGGTTTCGTCTCGGCTGGACCGGAGCGGATGGGGGAACGGCTGGTGATGGTCGACCATCTGCGCGGGGTGACGACGGAGGTGGAGATCTGTCCGCCCGTCTTCCTCGATCCCGACGGCGCCCGCGCAAGGAGCTGAGCCGATGCCCACGTTGCCCCCCGAGACCCTGCTCGCCGGCCGCACGGCCCGGCATGGCGCGGCCGAGCTTTCAGAGTTGCCGCTGGTGCCGCTGTGGTGGATCGCGCCGTATCCGGGGCGCGCGGCGGGGCTGTCGGAGGCGCTCGCGGCGGCCCACGGCGTGCCCTTTCCCGCCCCCGGTGAAACGGCGCGATCGGGCGACACCGAGATACGCTGGGCAGGCCGGGCGCAGGCGCTCCTGATCGGCCCCGAGGCGGCCGATCCGCATCTCGCCGATCACGCCGCGGTCACCGACGTCTCGGACGTTCATGCCCGCCTCGCGCTCGCCGGCCCTGACACCGCTGCCGTTCTTGCCCGTCTCGTGCCGCTCGACCTGCGGCCCGCGCGCTTCCCCGTCGGGCGGACGGCGCGCACTCTGCTGGGGCACATGACGGCACAGCTGACCGCGACGGGGGAGGGTATCGAGCTTCTCGTCATGCGCTCCTTCGCCCGCACCGCCTTCCACGAGATCGAGACGGCGATGCGCGGCCTCGCGGCGCGGCCGCGCCCGGCACCTGGTGGCGGCAGGGAGACGCAGGGGTGAACGACGCGCTCGCCATCGCGCTCGTGGCGGCGGCCATCGTCTTCGCGCTGATGGTGCTGGTTCCGGTTGCCTCGTTCCTGCTTCGGGCCGCGGTCGTGGCCGGGCTGGCGGGCCTCGCCGTCTACCTGGTGGCGCGGCTCCTGGGGCGCTGAGGTGCCACGGCCCTTCCGGGTCAGCCGTCGCGACAGTGCCGGGCGACCTCGCGGGTGCGCAGGCCCGTCTCGACCAGCAGGCAACGGTCGCGCGCCTCGTAGTAGTAGCCGCGTGCATACCACATGACCGCCTCGTCCATGTCGCCGTCCGAGACCATCCAGGCGCCGCGCAGGTATTTCACCGCGTAGTTGAGGTTGGTTTCGGCATCGAGCAGGTCGGCCGGCTGGCCCTGAAAGCCCATGCCGCGCGCCGTGGCGGGCAGGATCTGCATCATCCCCCAGTAGGGGCCGTTGCGGGCATGCGGGCGGTAGTCGGATTCGCGCTGGATCACCTTGTGCACGAGCGGGCGGGGCACGCCGTGAAGGTCGGCGTATTCGTCGATCAGCGCGCGCAGCTCGGGCGTCTCGCCGGGGTGGAGCGGCATCACCGCCTTGGTCGACAGATCCTCCCGCGGGGCGCCGCAGGCGGCGAGGGCGCCGAGGGCGGCGGTGGCGAGAAGGCGGGCGGCGAGGCGGATGGTCATCGTTTGCACGTCTCCGTGATGCGGCCGCGCTCAGTTGGCGCAGGGCCGCGCGGCTTGGCAACCCGGGCCGGACCGCGCCGGCAGGCCGGTGGCGGAAAGCCGCCTGCGCGGCATGCAGGCTCTCCGGGTTGCGCCTCGCCGCCCGAGCGCCCTAGATCGGAGAGAACCCCGACGGAGGATTCCATGCTGCCAAGTCTCGCCCGTGCGCCCCGCCCCGCCTTCGACGCCGCCGCCGAGGGAGGGGCGCGCAACCTGGGCGATCTGCCGGAATGGGACCTGACCGATCTCTACGCCTCGGAGGACGCGCCGGAGCTCGCCCGCGATCTCGACTGGCTCGCGGCCGAATGCGCCGCCTTCGCCGCCGATTACGAGGGCAGGCTGGCCGGCCTCGACGCGGCCGCCATGCTTGTCTGCGTGCAGCGCTACGAGAAGATCGACGAGGTGGCCGGCCGCATCATGTCGTTCGCCGGCCTGCGCTACTACCAGCAGACGACCGATGGCGGCCGCGCCAAGTTCCTTGGCGACACCCAGCAGAAGATCACCGACGACACGACGCCGCTCGTCTTCTTCTCGCTCGAGCTGAACCGGCTCGAGGACGACCACCTCGAGGGCCTTCTGGCCGCCAACGACGCGCTCGCCCGCTACCGCCCGATCTTCGAGCGGATGCGCGCGATGAAGCCCTACCAGCTGTCGGACGAGCTGGAGAAGTTCCTCCACGACCAGTCGGTCGTGGGGGCCGCCGCGTGGAACCGGCTGTTCGACGAGACGATCGCGGCGCTCGAATTCGAGGTGGACGGCGAGGTGCAGGGCCTCGAGGCCACCCTCAACCACCTGACCGACCAGGACCGCGCCAGCCGCGAGGCCGCCGCACGCGAGCTCGCCCGTGTCTTTTCGGAGAACGCCAAGCTCTTTGCCCGCGTCCACAACACGCTCGCCAAGGAAAAGGAGATCGAGGACCGCTGGCGCGGGATGCCCACGCCGCAGACGGGGCGTCATCTTGCCAACCACGTCGAGCCCGAGGTGGTCGAGGCGCTGCGCGATGCCGTGGTGCGTGCCTATCCGCGCCTCTCGCACCGCTACTACGAGCTCAAGCGCAAGTGGCTCGGCCTCGACACGCTGCAAGTGTGGGACCGCAACGCGCCCCTTCCGATGGAGGACGACCGCGTCGTCGGCTGGGACGAGGCGCGCGAGACGGTGATGAACGCCTATGCCGAGTTCGACCCGAAGATGGCCGAGCTGGCCGAGCCGTTCTTTCACAAGGGCTGGATCGACGCGGGCGTGAAGCCCGGCAAGGCGCCGGGCGCCTTCGCGCATCCCACGGTCGCGTCCGTCCATCCCTACGTGATGCTCAACTACCTCGGCAAGCCGCGCGACGTGATGACGCTCGCCCACGAGCTGGGCCACGGCGTGCACCAGCGGCTCGCGGCGGGGCAGGGCGAGCTTCTGTCGTCGACGCCCCTGACGCTGGCCGAGACGGCGAGCGTGTTCGGCGAGATGCTCACCTTCCGCCGGATGCTGCGCAACGCGGAAGACGACGCGCAGCGCAAGGTGATGCTGGCCGGCAAGGTCGAGGACATGATCAACACGGTCGTCCGCCAGATCGCTTTCTACGATTTCGAGTGCAAGCTGCACGCCGCCCGCCGCGAGGGCGAGCTGACTGTCGACGACATCAACGCGCTGTGGATGAGCGTGCAGGGCGAGAGCCTCGGGCCGGCCTTCGAGTTCATGGACGGCTACGAGGTGTTCTGGAGCTACATCCCGCACTTCGTGCACTCGCCCTTCTACGTCTATGCCTACGCCTTCGGCGACGGCCTCGTGAACGCGCTCTACGCCGTCTACGAAGAGGGCGATCCGGGCTTCCAGCAGAAGTATTTCGAGATGCTCGAGGCGGGCGGATCCAAGCACCACAAGCAGTTGCTCGCACCCTTCGGCCTCGACGCCTCCGACCCCGCCTTCTGGGACAAGGGGCTGGGGATGATCGAGCGATTCATCGACGATCTGGAAGCTCTCGAGAAGTGACGGGAAACCCTTCGCCCGAGCGAAGGGACGGCATTGTCAAGGCGCGTCATTTCGTCTTGGCAGGTCGAAAAAGGGGCCCGCACGCGACGAACAGAGCTGATTCGGCCGTGTCAAGGCATTGAAGTCGCCGGTCAGGCCCTTAGCCTCACGAACGTTCGAGGTCAGTAAGCGACACGAGGAGGTCGCAGGCAGACCTGTGCTGTCGCCTCGCCAGCGGAGACGCGGAATCGGCGGCAGACCGATGAAACGAAACACGAGGTTCTACATGACACGGCTTACGCTACTGGCGGGCGCCACGGCGCTGTCCGCTCCCTTCTTCGTCGCCCTGCCGGCCGCCGCGCAGCAGGAGTGCGGCGAGGTCTCGATCACCGAGATGAACTGGGCCTCGGCCCAGGTGGTCACAGCCACCGCCGCCTTCCTTATGGAAAACGGCTACGGCTGCGATGTTGCCGTCGTTCCGTCGGACACCGTTCCGGCCGTCACCTCGGTGTCCGAAAACGGCGAGCCCGACATCGTCACCGAGCTGTGGCTGAACTCGACCGGCGATGCCTACGAGCGCCTCGAGGAAGAGGGCCGCGTCGTGCGCGTCAACGAGGTGCTGGTGCCGGGCGGCGTCGAGGGCTGGTGGATCCCCACCTACCTCGCCGAGGAGCACCCCGAGCTGACCACGATCGAGGGCGTGATGAACAATCCCGACCTCGTCGGCACCTTCAACAACTGTCCCGACGGATGGGGCTGCCGCGTCGTCTCCGACAACCTGATCCGTGCCCTCGATCTCGAGGAGAGCGGCATCGAGGTGTTCAACCACGGCTCGGGCGAGACGCTGGCCACCTCGATGGCCTCGGCCTACCAGAACGAGGAGCCGTGGTTCGGCTATTACTGGGGCCCGACCGTGCCGCTCGGCCAGTACGACATGACCAAGGTCGACCTGGGCGAGGTCAAGCCCGACGTGCATGCCCGCAACCAGAACCCCGACACCGAGAATCCCGGCGTCTCCGACTTCCCCGCCGCGCCGATCCTGACCTCGGTCACGGCCGACCTGGCCGATCGCGAGCCTCAGGTGGTCGAGTTCCTGTCCAACATGGAGTGGGAGACGGCCACGATGTCCTCGCTCCTCGCCTGGATGGAAGAGAACAACGCCACCGCCGAGGAAACGGCCGTCTACTTCCTGCGCAACTACCCGGACACCTGGAGCGGCTGGCTGAACGACGCCGCGCGCGAGAACCTGTCGGCGCTGCTCCAGCAGGGCTGACACGGCAACGCCCGGCAGGACGGGGCCCGGATGGCCGGGCCCCGTCCTTTTCGTATCTGCACGGAGGGGACACGTGGCTACCTATGATTTCGTCTTCGACGCGCTCGGCCTCAGGGGCTGGTGCGGCGAGGCCAGCACCGACACCAACGCGCCCATGTCGATGGACGAGCTTCTGGCGCAAAGCGGCGGAGGCGATGCGCCGGCCGTTTCGCTCTGGGAGCTGCCGTTTCCCTCGATGGACGCGCTCAACGACGCCTGCGCGGCCTTCCCGCAATCGCGGGAACTGACGCAGGGGCTCGAGCGGGGCTTTCTCAATGTGAAGGACGCTATGTCCTTCGTGCTCGATCCCGTCACGCAGCCGCTGTCCTGGGCGCTGGAATCGTCGCTCTACGGCATCCTCAACACGCCGTGGTGGATCGTCATCCCGCTGCTGATGGCGATCACATGGTTCGTGTCGCGCTCCTGGGGCCTTCTCGCCTTCGTCACCCTGTCGATCGCCGGCCTCGCCTTCATCGACCATTACGACTACGCGATGCAGACGCTCGCGATCATCTTCGTGTGCGCCTTCATCTGCGTTCTGATCGGCGTGCCCATCGGAATCGCCATGTCACGATCGGACGGCTTCCAGAACGGGGCCATCCCCGTGCTCGACATGCTGCAGACGCTTCCGCCCTTCGTCTACCTTATCCCGCTGATCTTCCTGTTCAGCGTCACCGAGCCCAAGCTCTACGGCATCGCCATCATCCTCTACGCGATCGTGCCGGTGATCCGGCTGACCAATCTCGGCATCCGCATGGTCGACCCCTACGTGATGGAGGCGGCCGAGGCCTTCGGCATGACGAAGCGGCAGAAGCTCTACGGCGTGCAGATCCCGCTGGCGCTGCCCAACATCATGGCCGGCGTGAACCAGACGATCATGATGAGCCTCGCCATGGTGGTGATCGCCAGCCTCGTCTCGGCGCCGGGCCTCGGCGTGCTGGTTCTGCGGGGCATCCGCAATCTCGAGCTCGGCGTCGGGCTGGTGGCGGGCCTCGGCATCGTCATCCTCGCCGTGATCCTCGACCGCGTGACCAAGGCGTCGCTCGCGCGGATCAACGCGCAGCAGAAGAGCTGAGGGAAGGGACGCATGAGACAGAAGCGTGACGACAAGCGCACGACCGTCGAGATCCGCCATCTTTACAAGATCTTCGGTGACGACCCGAAGGGCGCGCTGGCCCATGTCGAGGCCGGCCTGTCCAAGGCCGAGATCCTCAAGGAGCACAATCACGTCGTCGGCCTCAACGACATCAACGTCGAGGTCAAGGAGGGCGACATCACCGTGATGATGGGTCTGTCGGGCTCGGGCAAGTCGACCCTCATTCGCCATCTCAACCGCCTCATCGAGCCTACCGCGGGAGAGGTGCTGGTCGACGGGGAGGACATCCTCTCCTACGGCGAGGAGGCGCTGCGGCGGCTGAGACGCGAGAAGATGTCGATGGTGTTCCAGAACTTCGCCCTTCTCCCCCACCGCACCGTGCTCGAGAACGCGGCGCTCGCCCCGGCGGTGCGCGGCGTGAAGCGGGCCGACTACGAGGGCGAAGCCCGCAAGTGGCTCGATCGGGTGGGCCTGGGCGGCAATGCCGACCAGTATCCCAGCGCGCTGTCGGGCGGCATGCAGCAGCGGGTGGGCCTTGCCCGCGCGCTCACCTCGAACGCGCCGATCATGCTGATGGACGAGGCGTTCTCCGCGCTCGACCCGCTCATCCGGACCGACATGCAGGATCTGCTGCTTGAGCTGCAGGAGGAATTGGCCAAGACCGTCGTCTTCATCTCGCACGACCTCGACGAGGCACTGAAACTCGCCGACCACCTGGTGATCCTGAAGGACGGCTACGTCGTGCAGCAGGACGAGCCGCAGGCGATCCTGATGAATCCCGGGGACGACTACATCGTCGACTTCATCTCCGACATCAACCGCGCCCGCGTCCTGCGCGTCCGCTCGGTGATGCGCCCCACCGCCCAGCCCCAGCCCAACGTGGCGGGGCAGGTCCACCCCGAGGACACGCTCGAGAAGGTCATCGCCATCTCCGGCGGCGAGACCGGCCTGCGCTATGCCGTGACCGACGACGAGGGACGGCAGGTCGGCATCCTCGAGATGGAGGAACTCGTGCGCGCCCTCGTGCCCACCGGTGCATCGGAAAGCGGCATGCGCGCCCGCGCCTCCGCGTGACCCGCGCCGCGCGCCGCCCGCCTACCTGCGTCGCGTCGGCCGGGCAGCCCCGCCGCCCCCGCTCCGTCAGCCTGGCCCAAATACTCCGGACCGATCACGGCGGTGGCGGTTGTCACGCCTTTGATGATGCCTCCCGCTTCCGCCGGTCGTCCGGCGCGGGCGCCTATCTCGGGCTGATGCCCGGACGCTAGGAGTGCGGAGAGATCAGCCGGAACGGGCGTGGGTCCAAGCGGGGAGACGCCTTCACCAGGAAGTGCCTGTTCGAAGCCGCGAACGTAATCGTCTGCCGAAACCTGGACGGGCCACGGCTGCGGGACTGGGCAAAGACGATCGCCGCGAGAACCGGACCGCGCAAGGCCAAGGTCGTGCTGGCCCGGAAACTGGCGGTCACCCTGCACGCCACGTGGCGCACGAACACGCCCTTCCGGGAGGCGGCAATGGCAGAGGTCCAGACAACGCGACCGGCGCTGATCTTCAGCAAACCGGAATGCGTCCAGCCGGGACGCGCGGCGAGGGTGAGATCGCTCCCTGGGCTGCGGCAACAACCGCGCACACCACTTCGATCCACCCGACCCTGAACCCGGCTTATTCATCCAAATCAGGGGTAATGGCTGGCGTGCCCACGAAAGCTCTGTAGAATCAAGTTGCTACACCAAGTCCGACAGCAGCCCTCGGAGCACGCCATGGGTGAAACGCTACAGCCGGTCGTCACGGGCTTCAACAAGTCCCTGCGGGTCGAGAGCCGCGCCG
>NZ_QPLK01000015.1 GCF_003340565.1 Rhodovulum sp. 12E13
GGCGGGAGTTGCTGGTCGACATCAAGAAACGCGGCCTCAAGGTGCCACCCGAGATCGCCGTGGGCGATGGGGCGATGGGGTTCTGGAAGGCCCTCGACGAAGTCTTTCCGGGCACGCGTCACCAGCGGTGCTGGGTCCACAAGACCTCGAACGTCCTGAACAAGTTCCCGAAATCCATGCATCCGTCGGTGAAGGCCGACCTCCGGGAGATCTGGCAGGCCGAGACCCGCGCTGCCGCCGAGGCCGCCATGGACACCTTCGCGGACAAGTACGGGGCCAAGTACGAGAAGGCCGTGACCTGCCTGACCAAGGACCGTGAGGCGTTGCTGTCCTTCTACGCCTTCCCTGCCGAGCACTGGGACCACCTGCGCACCGGCAACCCGATCGAGAGCGTCTTCGCCACCGTCCGGCACCGAACGGTCCGGACCAAGGGCGCCCTGTCGCAGAAGACGGCGAAGCTGATGGTCTTCAAGCTCGTTCAGGCCGCCGCGAAAACCTGGCGCCGCCTGAAGGGCGCGAACCAGTTGCCAAAGGTCGTCGAGGGCGTCACGTTCAACGACGGCGTCGCCGCACGTGACACCGAAACCCGCGCCGCCTGATCAGGCCGTGTCACCCAAAATCGGGCATAGCTCCGTCAGTCCTTTCCTTGGGCTTTGGCCGGGGGCTGAAAGGAGATCCCCGGTCGCGGGATCAGGCGCCGTAGACGGCGCGGGCGGCAAGGCGGTCGGCCTCGGCACGGTCGAAGTCGAGGTCGAGCGCCACGTCGAGGGGCACCGCGCGCAGCTCGCGGCGGGTGCGGGCATAGCGGGCGCGGCGGTCGGCGATGTCACGGATGCGGATGATCAGGTCGGTCATTGGTCTGTCCTCACGGGCGGTGGTCAGTGCATTGCTGCGTCGCGGCATATGTTGGCGCTAACGCCCCTCGGAACAATCCCCCGATTACGTGATCCGGGCTTGCATCGACTGCATGGCTTCGACGCCGGCGGCGTCGCCAACGAGAAGCGCCGCGCTCAAGGGAGAGCGCGGCGCCGCCGTCTCGGATCGTCGCCCGAGTTCAGAGATGCTTGCCCATCTCGGCCGCGGTGTCGAGCATCCGGCAGGAAAAGCCCCACTCGTTGTCGTACCACGACAGCACGCGCACCAGCTTGCCTTCCAGCACCTTGGTCTGGTCCGTGGCGAAGATCGACGAATGCGGGTCGTGGTTGAAGTCGGTCGAGACGAGCTTCTCGTCGGTCACGCCGAGGATGCCTTGCAGTTCGCCCGACGCCGCCGCGCGGATCGCCTCGTTGATCTCGTCGGTCGAGGTCTCGCGCCCGGCCTCGAGCGTCAGGTCCACCACCGAGACGTTCGGCGTCGGCACGCGGATCGCCACGCCGTCGAGCTTGCCGTCGAGCTCGGGCATCACGAGACCCACGGCGCGCGCCGCGCCCGTCGAGGTCGGGATCATCGACATCGCCGCGGCGCGGGCGCGGTAGAGATCCTTGTGCATCGTGTCGAGCGTCGGCTGGTCGCCGGTATAGGAGTGGATCGTCGTCATGAAGCCGCGCTCGATCCCGAGCGCCTTGTTCAGCACGTAGGCGACGGGGGCGAGGCAGTTCGTCGTGCACGAGGCGTTCGACACCACGAGGTCGTCGGTCGTGAGCGTGTCGTGGTTCACGCCGTAGACGATGGTCTTGTCGGCGCCCTTCGAGGGCGCCGAGACGAGCACCCGCGAGGCGCCGTTCTCCAGGTGCACCTGCGCCTTCTCCTTGTCGGTGAAGATGCCGGTGCATTCGAGCACGATGTCGACATCCGACCACGGCAGCGCCTTCGGGTCGCGCTCGGCCGTGACGGCAATGGGCCCGCGGCCCACGTCGATGCCTTCGCCGGTGGTCCTGACCTCGAAGGGCGCGCGCCCGTGCACGCTGTCGTAGCGCAGGAGGTGCGCGTTGGTCTCGACCGGTCCGAGGTCGTTGATCGCCACGACCTCCACGTCGGTGCGCCCCGTCTCGATCAGCGCGCGCAGCACGTTGCGCCCGATCCGGCCGAAGCCGTTGATCGCCACCTTTACCGCCATCGTCGTCTCTCCCATGTCTCGCGCCGCGTCGTGCGGCCGGTCGCGGCCTTCCAATCGTCTCGCGCCGCCCGCGTCAACCGCGTGCCCTGCGGCCTAACGCCAGAAGGCCAGCCACTCGATCAGCCCCAGCAGGCGGCGCCCGAGGAACAGGTGCAACTCCCATCCGAAGAGGAAGTTCGCGGCGATCGTCAGCGCGAGCAGACCGCCGAGCCACAGCGCGATCCGGTCGGTCACGGCGCGGCGCCCCTCGCTGCTTTCTGTCGCAAATACGCGATCGCCACGGCGCCGTGGGGGGCGCCGAGTGGCCGGGGGCGGGCCGGCTCAGCCATTGCCCCGCCGCACGAAGCGGCCGGCATCCTCGGCCGCGGCGCGCAGGGCGCGGGCCTTGTTGACCGTTTCCTGCCACTCGGCCGCGGGGTCGCTGTCGTAGACCACGCCGCCGCCCGCCTGCACATACAGCGTCTCGTCCTTCACCACGGCGGTGCGCAGGGCGATGCACATGTCCATGTCGCCGTCGGCCGAGAAATAGCCGACCGCCCCGCCGTAGACTCCGCGCTTTTCCGGCTCCAGCTCGTCGATGATCTCCATCGCGCGCACCTTGGGCGCCCCGCTGACGGTGCCCGCGGGCAGGCCCGCGAGCAGGGCCGACAGGGCGTCGTGCCCGTCGGACAGCTCGCCCACCACGTTCGAGACAATGTGCATGACGTGGCTGTAGCGCTCGATCACGAACTCCTCGGTCGGCCGCACCGTGCCGATCTTCGCCACCCGGCCGACGTCGTTGCGCCCCAGATCGAGCAGCATCAGGTGCTCGGCCATCTCCTTTTCGTCCGACAGCAGGTCGGCCTCGAGCGCGCGGTCCTCCTCCTCGGAGGCGCCGCGGGGGCGCGTGCCCGCGATGGGGCGGATCGTGACCTCGCCCTCGCGGACGCGCACGAGGATTTCCGGCGAGGCACCCACCACCTGGAAGCCGCCGAAATCGAAGAAGAACAGGAAGGGGGAGGGGTTGGTGCGCCGCAGCGAGCGGTAGAGCGCGAAGGGCGGCAGGGGAAAGTGCTGCGCCCATCGCTGCGACGGCACCACCTGAAAGATGTCGCCGGCGCGGATGTAGTCCTTCGCCGCCTCGACGGCAGCGAGGTAGGCGGGGCGGGTGAAGTTCGACACGGGCTCGCCGACCTCGGCCGCCTCGCCAAGCGCGCGCGGCTCGCCCGGCACGCCGCCCTCGATGTCGCGCACCGCGTCGGCCACGCGCTCGGCGGCCTGCGCGTAGGCGGCCCGCGCCGTGAGGCCCGAGGCGGTGAAGGCCGGCGCGACGACGATCACCTCTCCCTTCACCCCGTCGAGCACCGCCACGACCGAGGGGCGCAGCAGCACCGCGTCGGGCAGGCCCAGCGGATCGGGGTTCACGTCGGGCAGGTGCTCGACCAGCCGCACCATGTCGTAGCCGAGATAGCCGAAGAGGCCGGCCGCGGCCGAGGGCAGGCCGCGGGGCAGGGCGATGCGGCTCTCCTCCAGCACCGCCCGCAGCGAGGCGAGCGGGTCGCGCGGATCGTCCACGAAGGCGTCGCCGTCGTACCGCGCCTCGCGGTTGAGCGAGGCTGTCGTGCCCCGGCAGCGCCACACGAGGTCGGGCTTGAGCCCCACGATGGAATAGCGCCCCCGCACCTCGCCGCCCGTGACCGATTCGAGCATGAAGGAGTCCGCCCGCGCGCCGCCGAGCTTGAGCATCAGCGACACGGGCGTGTCGAGATCGGCGGCGAGGCGCGCATAGACGACCTGGTTCTGGCCCGCCTCCCACCCGCGGGCGAAGTCGTCGTAGGCGGGCGCGAGCGCGACCATCCTAGTTGAAGACCTGGGAATGGACGGCATTGAGCGCGGGCTGGTCGAAGCTGACACCCTCGCGCGCCATCAGCCCCCGGACGTAGAACTGCAGCGCGTCGGTCGCCATGCCCTGCGCGGCCTGGCTCTCGAGCGCCTGCCGCAACAGCGCCACGCGCTGGTTCTCGTCGTCGGGGGGGGCGATCTCGCGCAACTCGAGCAGGTAGGCCGCGCCGTCGCCCTCCACCACCGCGCGCGCGCCTTCGTCCATCTCGAAGGCGCGGGCGATCAGCGCGGGCGGCACGCCCTCGAGCGTGGCGTCGCGCGTCACCCCCTCGGCCGTCTCCACCGCCGCGCCGGACGCGCCCAGCGCGTCGCCGCCCGCGAGATCGGCGCGCGCGTCCTCGGCCTGCGCGGCGAGGCGGCGCGTGCGCTCTGCGGCGCGCCAGTCGTCGGCCACGGTGGCGCGGATGTCGTCCAGCGGGGGCACGCGGGGCGGCACCACCTCGTCGACGCGCAGCGCGAAGAGCGACTCGTCGCCGAGGATCTCGATCTGCGGAAAGTCGCCCTCCTGCGCGGCGCGGGCCGCTTCGCGGAAGCGCTCGTAGCCCACGATCTCGCCCGCCTCGGTGCCGACCCCGGGGAACCAGTCGAGCCTGCCGACCTCCATCTCGGTCTCGTCGCCCAGATCCTTGAGCGTCGCGCCCGCGGCGAGGCGGTCGTCGAACTCGTCGACCATGCCCGACAGCATCCGGCGGGCCCGCTCGATCGAGGCCTCGCGGGCCAGCTCGTCACGCACCTCCGCGAGCGGGATGTCGCGCGCGTCGAGGATCGCGTTCACCCGGAACAGCGCGGGGCCGAGCGACGTCTCGACCGGCCCCACGACACCGGGGCCCTCAAGGGCGAACACCGCCTCGGCCGCCGCGCCCAGATCGTCGCGCGCCACGTCGCCGAGATCGACATCCTGCAGCGTCAGCCCCCGCTCGCGCACGAGCGCGCCGAAATCGGTCCCGCCGGCCTCGAGCGCCGCCGCGGCGCGCTCGGCCGCCGCCGCGCTCTCGAACACCAGCCGTTCCACGAGCCGGCGCTCGGGCTGCACGTATTCGTCGATCCGCTCCTCGTAGAGCGCCTCGACCGCGCCCTCCTCGGGCTCGATCGTGTCGGCCAGCGCCGCGGGCGTCAGCCAGGCATAGGTGAGGCGCTTGGTCTGTGGCAGGCGATAGGCGTCTTCGTTTTCCTCGTAGTGCGCCCTCAGGTCGGCGTCGGTGGGCTCGGGCAGCGGGGCGTCGAGGTCTTCGGGGCCGAAGCGCCGCCACGCGAAGCTGCGCCGTTCGCCCACGTAGGCCGTCACCGTGTCGGCAAAGGCGTCGGGCGGGGCGATGCCTCCCGCCGCGGCCGCCTGCAGGAGCGCGCGGGTCTGGTCGGCGCGCACCTCTTCCTCGTATTCGGGCACCGTCCAGCCGTTCTGCCGCAGCACGAATTCGTAGGTCTGCCGGTCGAACGCGCCGTTCGGCCCCTGGAACGCCTGCGTCTGCAGGATACGCTCGCCCACCACCTCGTCGCTGACCGACAGCCCCAGATCGGCCGCCTCGCCGTCGAGCGCCGCCTGGCCGGCAAGGCTGCCCTGCACCTCGGCCATCAGCCCAATCGCCTCGGCGCGCGCCCGCGTCACCGGCGCGCCAGTTGCCTGACGCTCGGCGCGGATCGCCTGGTCGAGCGCGCGGAAGTATTGCTGCGCCGTGATCTCCTGGCTGCCCACGCGGCCGACCGCCGTGGTCGAGCCGCCGAACGAGCCGATGCCGAAGCCCGCGAGGCCCACGATCAGCAGCGCGAGCAGGATCCACACGAAGACCTTGCTCGCCTTCTTGCCGACGCTTTCCGCCATGTGTTCCCTCCCGGCGCTGTTGGCGGCGTCCTAGACGCTGCCCGCCCGGCTCGCAAGGCGCGGGCCGGTCACGGCGCCGAGACGCTCGGCCAGTCGCCCGATGCCGGCCCGGTCGACATTGGCGAAGGCGATGCGCAGGTGCGCGCGCCCGCCGCCATCGGGCATGAACATGGTGCCCGGCAGGCAGAGAACGCCGGCCTCGCTCACCAGCCGCTTCGCCAGCGCATCCGACGGCGCGTCGAACGGGTGGCGGACATAGGCGAAATAGGCGCCCACCCCCTCGAGCCGCCAGCCCAGCGGGGCGAGAGCCGCGATCGCCTCGGCGATGGCCGCCCGCCGGTCGAGGATCTCGGCCCGCTCGCCCGCGAGCCACTGGCTCAGGTTCCGCATCCCCCAGAGCGCCGCGCGCTGGCCGATCTGCGGCGGGCAGATGGCGACCGTGTCGAGGAACTTTTCCACCTGCGCGAGCCGTGCCTGCGAGGCCACCATCGCCCCCACCCGGTGCCCGGTCAGCCGGTAGGCCTTGGAGAAGGAATAGAGCTGCAGCACCGTCTCGCCCCAGTCGTCGCGCTCGAAGAGGGCATGGGGTGCGCCGGGGCGCGAGTCGAAATCGCGGTAGGTCTCGTCGACGATCAGGGCGAGGCCCTTCGCCCGGGCAAGCTCGGCGAAAGCGGCGACCACCCCGGCGGGGTATTCCACGCCCGCCGGGTTGTTGGGCGTCACCAGCACGATGGCCCGGGTGCGGGCGGTGATCGCCACCTCGGCGTCCTCGACCCGCGGGATCAGGCCGGGGCTCGGGGGCAAGGGCACCGTCCGCACGCTCGCCATGTCGAGCCACATCTTGTGATTGAAATACCAGGGGGTTGGAAGGAGAACCTCGTCGCCCGGGCCCGCCAGCGTCGCCATTGCCGCCGCGAAGGCCTGGTTGCAGCCGGCGGTGATCGCCACCTGCGCGGGCGCGATCTGCCCTCCGTAGGCCGCCGAGAACTGCGCCGCCACCTCCTCGCGCAGCGCGGGCAGTCCCAGCACCGGCCCGTAGAGATGGGCGGCATCGTCTTCCAGCACCGCCTGCGCCATCGCCTCGCGCAGGGCCACGGGCGGCGGCTCTACCGGCGCGGCCTGGCTCACGTTGATGAGCGGGCGGCTCGCGGGAAAGGTCACCCCCTCGACCCAGCGGCGTGCCTCCATCACCGGCGGCGCCTCGCAGGCCGCCATCGCGGGGCTCACATGCATACCCGTCCCTCCGTCAAGCCGCGGCGACCCTAGGGCCTTTCGCGCCGCTGGACCAGCGCCCGCAACCGCCCTAAACCCGCCGCATGGGGCAGGCGCAGACAGACACCCGCGAGCTGACCGAGGCGGAGGCCGCCGCGGAACTGGCCGCGCTGCGCGCGCGGATCGAGCGGGCCAACGCGGCGTATCACCGGCAGGACGCGCCAGAGATCACCGATGCCGAATACGACGCGCTGAAGGCCCGCGCCCTGGCGCTGGAAGAGGCGTTCCCCGCCCTCGCCACGCCTGAGAGCCCGACGCGGCAGGTCGGCGCGGCGCCGGCCGAGGGCTTTGCCAGGGTCCGCCACCGGGTGCGGATGTATTCGCTCGCCAACGCCTTCGACGACGATGAGGTGGCCGATTTCGTCCGCTCCGTGCGGGCGTTCCTCGGGATGGGCGAGGATGCGCCTCTGGCCTTCACCGCCGAGCCGAAGATCGACGGCCTGTCGCTCAGCCTGCGCTACGAGGGCGGCAGGCTCGTGCAGGCGGCCACCCGCGGCGACGGGCAGGAGGGCGAGAACGTCACCGCCAACGCCCTGACGGTGAACGATATTCCCGAGCGGTTGGAGAGCGCGCCCGATGTGCTGGAGGTGCGCGGCGAGGTCTACATGACGCACGCCGATTTCGCCGCGCTGAACGCCCGGCAGGCGGCGCGCGGCGACAAGACCTTCGCCAACCCGCGCAACGCTGCCGCCGGCTCGCTCCGCCAGCTCGATGCCACGATCACCGCCGCGCGCCCCCTGCGGTTTTTCGCCTATGCCTGGGGCGAGGTGTCGGCGCCTCTCGCCGAGACCCAGTTCGCGTCAATTCAGCGTCTCAAGGCGCTGGGATTCCAGACAAACCCGCTGACGGTGCGCTGCGCGACGGTGCCGGAGATGCTCGATCATTACGCCGCGGTCGAGCAGCAGCGCGCCACGCTCGACTACGATATCGACGGCGTCGTCTACAAGGTCGACGACCTCGCGCTGCAGGGGCGCCTCGGCTATCGCTCCACCACGCCCCGCTGGGCCATCGCCCACAAGTTTCCCGCCGAGACGGCATGGACCCGGCTCGAGGCCATCGACATCCAGGTGGGCCGCACCGGCGCGCTCTCGCCCGTGGCGCGGCTGACGCCGGTGACGGTGGGTGGCGTGGTGGTGTCGAACGCGACGCTCCACAACGAGGATTACATCGCCGGGCGCGACGCCAAGGGCCAGCCCATCCGCGAGGGGCGCGACATCCGCGTGGGCGACTGGGTGCAGGTGTATCGCGCGGGCGACGTGATCCCCAAGATCGCCGATGTCGACCTGATGAAACGCCCGGAAGGCGCTGAACCCTACGAGTTTCCCACGCATTGCCCCGCCTGCGGCTCCGAGGCGATCCGCGAGGAGGGCGACGCGGTGCGCCGCTGCACCGGCGGCCTGATCTGCCCCGCGCAGGCGGTGGAAAAGCTCAAGCACTTCGTCTCGCGCGCCGCCTTCGACATCGAGGGTCTGGGGGCGAAACAGGTCGAGGCGCTCTACGCCGACGGCTGGATCAGGGAGCCGGCCGACATCTTCGATCTCGAAGCGAGGTACGGCTCCGGCCCCCGGCAGTTGAAGAACCGCGAGGGCTGGGGCGACAAGAGCGCGAAGAACCTCTTTCAGGCAATTGAGGAAACGCGCGAAATCGAGCTCAACCGTGTGATCTTCGCGCTCGGCATCCGCCATATCGGCGAGAGCGCCGCGCAGCTTCTCGCCCGCCACTACGGCTCGTGGGCGGCGTTCCGCAGCGCCGTCCGCGAGGCCGAGGATCGCCAGGGCGCCGCCTGGGAAGAGCTCATCGACATCGACGGGATCGGCGTGGTCATGGCCGAGTCGCTCGTCACCGCCTTCGCCCAAGAGCGCGAGCGCGCCTCGATCGACCGGCTGGCCGAGCGGCTGACCATCACCGACGTCGCCGCGCCCACGGCCGAGGGCAGCCCGGTGGCCGGCAAGACCCTGGTCTTCACCGGAACGCTGGAGAAGATGAGCCGCGCCGAGGCCAAGGCTCGGGCCGAGGCGCTGGGGGCGAAGGTCTCGGGCTCGGTCTCGGCCAAGACCGACCTCGTGATCGCCGGGCCGGGGGCGGGCAGCAAGGCGAAAAAGGCCGCCGAGCTGGGCATCGAGACGATCGACGAGGATGCCTGGCTGCGCCTGATCGGCGCCGGCTGAGCGCGCCCGCCGTGGACCAGTGAGCACGCGCCCCCCCGCCCTCTACCCGCTCTTCGCGGAGATCGAGACGCTGCCGGGGATCGGCCCGCGCCTCGCCGAGCGGCTCAAGGCGCTCGACATAACCCGGCCCCGCGACCTGCTGTTCACGCTGCCCCATTCCGGCATCGACCGCCGCCACGTTGCCTCGATCCGCGCCGTTCAGCCGCCCGCGGTCGCCACCGTCGAGGTGGTGGTCGGCCGCCACCGGCCGCCCTCGCGGCGCAACGGGCCCTACCGGGTCGAGGTGGAGGATGCGCAGACCACCTTTCAACTCGTTTATTTCAATGCCGATCCCCGCTATCTCGGGCGTCTTTTGCCGACCGGTCAGCGCCGTGTCGTCTCGGGCAAGGTCGAGCTGTTCGACGGGGTGGCGCAGATGGCCCATCCCGACCACGTCCTGCCCCCGGAGGAGGCTGGCGAGATCCCCCCCTTCGAGCCGGTTTATCCCTTGACCGCAGGGGTATCGCAGAAGGTGATGGCCAAGGCCGCGCAGGCCGCGCTCGACCGCGCGCCGAACCTCGAGGAGTGGATCGACGAGCCGTTGCGCGCGCGCGAGGGCTGGCCGCGCTGGCGTTCGGCGCTCCAGACTGCGCACGCGCCGCTGGGCCTCGAAGAGGTCGCTGCCCATGCGCCCGCCCGCCAACGCCTTGCCTACGATGAGTTTTTTGCCCACCAGTTGACGCTCGCGCTGGCCCGCGCGGGGCTGCGCCTCGGACCCGGCCGACCGACGGTAGGTGACGGCCGCCTTGCCGCCAAGATTCTGGGATCGCTGGAGTTTTCCCCGACCGGCGCGCAGGAGCGGGCAGTGGCGGAGATCACCGCCGACATGGCCGGCGACAAGCGGATGATGCGGCTTCTGCAGGGCGACGTGGGCGCGGGCAAGACGCTCGTCGCGGTGCTGGCGATGTGCGCGGCGGTCGAGGCCGGGGGGCAGGCGGTGCTGATGGCGCCGACCGAGATCCTCGCGCGCCAGCACCTCGACTCGATCCGCCCGCTGGCCGAGGCCGCCGGGATCGTCGCCGAGGTGCTCACCGGGCGCGACAAGGGGGCCGAGCGGGCTGCCAAGCTCAAGGCGCTGGACTCGGGCGATATCCAGATCCTGATCGGCACCCATGCCGTGTTCCAGGCCGACGTTACGTTCCGCGACCTGCGGCTGGCCATCGTCGACGAGCAGCACCGCTTCGGCGTGGCGCAGCGGATGGAGCTGGGCGCCAAGGGCGAGGCGGTCGACGTGCTGGTCATGACGGCGACGCCGATCCCCCGGTCGCTGGCGCTGTCGCAATATGGCGACCTCGACCTGTCGGTGCTCGACGAAAAGCCCCCGGGGCGCACGCCGGTCGTCACGCGCCTCGTCTCCACCGGCCGACTCGACGAGGTGGTGGAGCATCTGCGCAAGGCGATTACCGAGGGTAAGCAGGCCTATTGGGTCTGCCCGCTGGTCGAGGAAAGCGAGGCGACCGACCTTGTTGCCGCCGAGGAGCGCTTTCGCCACCTGCGCGCGCGGCTCGGCGAGGGGCAGGTGGCGCTGGTGCACGGCCAGATGCCGCCCGCAGAGAAGGACGCGGCGATGGCCCGCTTCGTGGCGGGTGACGTGCCGCTGCTGGTGGCGACCACGGTGATCGAGGTGGGGGTCAACGTGCCCAATGCGTCGATCATGGTGATCGAGCGCGCCGAATCGTTCGGCCTGGCACAGCTCCACCAGTTGCGGGGCCGGGTCGGGCGCGGCGCGGCGCAGTCGACCTGCCTGCTGATGTATCGGGGGCCCCTCGGCGAGACGGCCCGCAGGCGGCTGGAAACCCTGAGAGAAACCGAGGACGGCTTTCGCATCGCCGAGGAGGATCTCGCCCTGCGCGGCGCGGGCGACCTGATCGGAACGGCCCAGAGCGGGCTGCCGCGGTTCCGTATCGGCGACCTCGAGCGGCAGACCGCGCTCATGGCGATGGCGCAATCCGACGCCCGCCGCCTGCTCGCCGACGACCCCACGCTGGAGAGCGATCGCGGCCGCGCGGCGCGGGTGCTGCTGTGGTTGCTCGAGCAGGATCGAGCGATCCGAATGATCGCAGTGGGTTAGCGGCCGAGCCCCTCTCGGGACACGCTTTGTTCGCCAATGTTCTTAAAAAGTTCTTTACAGGTCGCCCGCCATATGAGAACAAAGGGGCAACTCAGGCGAGGGAGATGGCAATGCTCAACGATGTCAAGAGGATCGCTCTTTCGGGCCGCACGGCGGCCGACGCGCTCGGCGCCGTTGCCTTGATGGTGGCCCTCTATGCCGGGCTGCACCTGCCTGTCTTCGTCTGACCGGGTTTCTGCCTGCGGTCTGTCGTCCGGTCGCGCCGTGCCCCCAACCGCGGCGCCGCACCTGCCTGTCGTTCGCGCATGTCCCCGCGCGGAACGGTCGCCGGAGACGCAGATTCGCCACTTGCCGCCGCGGCCCCTCGGGCGCGGCGGCTTTTTCTTTTGGATCTAAGTCGCTTACGCGGCCTTTTCGGCCTCGGCCAGCGCCTCGCAGGCGGCATCCCACGCCAGCAGGATCGAGGGATGGCGGTTGGCGAAGTCGCGGGCCGCGACAAGCGTCTCGAGCGCCTCGAACGGGGCAGCGGGTGGCGGGGCGCCGTGCTTGAGCATGGCCGCAAGAGCGTCGCGCGCGGCCTCGATCTCGGGCCGCGTGCGGCCGATCGCGTGACGCCCGAGCACCGAGGCGGAGGCCTGGCCGAGCGCGCAGGCGCGCACGTCCTGCGCGAAGTTGGCGATGCGGCCCTCCTGCACCGTCAGGTCGACCGTCACCGTCGAGCCGCATTGCGGCGAGCGGCGGCGGGCGGTGGCCATGGGGCGCTCCAAGCGGCCGACATGGGGTATGTCGGCGGCGAGCGCGAGGATGCGCCCGGAATAGAGCTTGACGAGGTCGGTCTCGGTGGCCATGCGTCCCTCCCGCTTGCCCGCGAGAGAATAGGCGCGGGCGGCCCGATTGGAAAGGAGCGCCCATGCCTGAATCGCCGCACGGAGGCGTGTTCGATCCTGCGACGCTGGCCTGGGACGACCGCGGCCTGATCCCCGCCATCGCCCAGGACGCCAAGACGGGCGAGGTGCTGATGATGGCCTGGATGTCGGCCGAAAGCCTTCGTGCGACGCTTGAGACGGGGCGCGTAACCTACTGGTCTCGCTCCCGGAACGCCCTTTGGGAAAAGGGGGGCACCTCGGGCCACACCCAACGGCTGGTCGAGCTGCGGGTGGATTGCGACCGCGACTGCCTGCTGCTGCTGGTCGCGCAGACCGGCCCCGCCTGCCACACGATGCGGCGGACGTGCTTCTACACCTCGATCCGCGACGGGGCCGAGGTCGAGCTCATGGCGCCGGAAGCCTAGAGGCCGACCGCGCGCCGCACGTCAAGCGGCGTCCAGCCCTCGGCGCGCAGGGTAGAGAGGGCACGGGCGTCGTCGCGCTTCGCCAGGCGTTTGCCGTGCTCGTCGCGGATCAGCCGATGGTGGTGATAGGCGGGGGTGGCCAGGCCCAGCAGGTGCTGAAGGACGACGTGAATCGCGGTCGCCTCGAACAGGTCTTCCCCGCGCACGACCTCGGTGATCCCCTGCGCAGCGTCGTCGACCACAACGGCGAGGTGGTAGGCGGCCGCCCCGTCGCGCCGGCGCAGCACCACGTCGCCAATCCCCTCGATCAGGGTTTCCGGCGCGACGCTCACGGTGCCAAGGGGTGCGCGGCCTGTCTCTGAAAATCTAATTTGGCCAAGATCTTCAACGGCGTTTCTCATGTTCAGCCGCAGGGCGCCGCCGGGCGGCACCGGCCCCGCCGCGTCGGCGCGGCACGTGCCGGGATAGATCAGCCCGTCGGGCCCGAGGAGCGGGGCGCCCTCCTGCGGGGCGCCGGCCGCGGCCTCGATGTCGCGGCGCGAACAGGTGCAGGGGTAGAGCAGGCCCGCCTCCCACAGCCGCGCGAGCGCGTCGTCATAGGCGCCGCTACGCTCCGACTGGCGCATGACCGGGCGGGGCCAGGTCAGGCCGAGCCACGCGAGATCCTCCGCGATCAGCGCCTCCCACTCGGGGCGGGCGCGACTGCGGTCGAGATCCTCGATGCGCAGGAGCATCACGCCACCGGCGGCGTCGGCACGGGCGAAGGCGGTGAGCGCCGAGAAGGCATGGCCGAGATGCAGCGGCCCCGTGGGGCTGGGCGCGAAGCGCGTGACCGAGCTCACGCCTTCTCGAAGACGTAGACCGTGGCGTTGAGGTCGCGCGCCGGCAGATGGTCGCCGTACTCCTCGAAGATCGGGCGCAGGCCGCCGTCTTCCAGGGCACGCAGGGCGGCGAGGTAGTCGTCATCCGCCAGCGCATGGTCGTTGAAGGAAAAGGCGAGGCGGCCGCCAGTGTCGAGCAGTCCGGCCATGTCGCCCAGGAGCGAGGCCGGCGCCGCGCCGGGGCTGACCACGCCGGCGGCGACGATGGCGCCGTAGTCGCCGGGATTGACAGGGAGCGGCGCGGCGGGGTCGGTCTGCCAGAGCCGGCCGTAGATCTGCTTGGCTTCTGCCTCCGCCAGCATCGCGGCCGACACATCGGTCCCGTCGACGAGGGTAAAGCCGTGGGACACCAGCGCCTGCCCGGACAGCCCCGTGCCGCAGCCGATGTCGAGTACGCGCGTCTCGAGCGATGTGTCGGTTCCCGCCAGCGCGGCAGCTATTCGGTCGGGCGTGGCATAGGAGGCCTCGGCGAGCTCGGACTCGTAGGTATCGGCCCATTCGTCATACAGCTCGACGACCGCGCGCGGCCCATCGGCCGCGTAGACCTCGTCCAGAAATCTCTTGTGCATGGGAAAGCCCCTATCACGGACGCGCCGCGACAGAAACCCTTGCGCCCCGCTCAGGCCGCCGCCTGCCGGTCGGACGACAGCCAGCCCTGCCAGGCGGCCTTGGCGCGGTCGGTATAGGCGCGGTAGCGCTCGCGCCGGCCCTTGCGCCCGCCCTTCGCGTCGACCGGCGGGAACAGGCCGAAATTGACGTTCATCGGCTGGAACGTGCGGGCCTCGGCCCCCCCGGTGATGTGCGCGAGCAGGGCGCCGGTCGCGGTGACGTCGGGCACGGGCGGCAGGCTGCGGCCCTGCAGCTCGGCCGCGGCGAGGCGACCGGCCAGCAGCCCCATCGCCGCCGATTCGACGTAACCCTCGACGCCGGTGATCTGGCCGGCGAACCGGATGTGGGGCCGCGAGCGCAGCCGCATCTGGGCGTCGAGCAAAGTGGGCGAGTTGATGAAGGTGTTGCGGTGGATACCGCCCAGCCGGGCGAAGCGCGCCTCTTCCAGCCCGGGGATCATGCGGAACACCTGCGTCTGCGCGCCGTAGCGCATCTTGGTCTGGAAGCCGACGATGTTGTAGAGCGTGCCGAGCGCGTTGTCGCGGCGCAGCTGGACGACCGCCCATGGCTTCACGTCGGGTTGGTGCGGATTGGTCAGGCCGACCGGCTTCATCGGGCCATGGCGCAGCGTTTCGCGGCCGCGTTCGGCCATCACCTCGATCGGCAGGCAGCCGTCGAAATACTGGGCCGTCTCGCCGGGCTTGAAGGTCGTCACGTCGGCAGACAGCAAAGCGTCGACGAAGGCCTCGTACTGGTCGCGCGTCATCGGGCAGTTGATGTAGGCGGTGCGCTCGTCCTCGGTGTCGCCCTTGTCATAGCGCGACTGCCGCCACGCCACCCCCATGTCGATCGTGTCGGCGTAGACGATCGGCGCGATCGCGTCGAAGAAGGCGAGCGCCTGCTGCCCGGTCTCGGTGGCGATCGCCTCGGCCAGCGCGCCAGAGGTGAGCGGGCCGGTGGCGACGATGGCGGGCGCGTCGGGCAGGGCGGTGATCTCGCCCTCGACGACGCGCACGTTGGGGTGGGCACGCAGCCGCCGCGTCACCTCGGCCGCGAAGGGCTCGCGGTCGACGGCGAGCGCGCCGCCGGCGGGCAGGGCATGGGCGTCGGCCGTGTTCATGATCAGGCCGCCCGCCGCCCGCATCTCCCAGTGGAGCTGGCCGACGGCGTTGGTTTCGTCGTCGTCCGAGCGGAAGGAGTTGGAACAGACCATCTCGGCGAGGTCGCCCGTCTTGTGCGCGAAGGTGCCCACGCGGGGGCGCATCTCGTGCAGGACGACCGGCACGCCTGCCTCGGCCGCCTGCCACGCGGCCTCGGACCCGGCCATGCCCCCGCCCACGATGTGAAGCTCTCGTGTCATGCAGCGGAGGTAGCGGCCAAAGCCCCGCCTGTGAAGCCCCGGTCTGCCGCCGCCGCGTATCGCGGCCTTGCGCACCCCGGTGCCCCGCCCCGGTGCCCCGCCCCGGTGACCGTGGCCGGTGGCCCGCCCCGACGCGAGCGCCACGCCCCGGGCCAGTGCGGCGGACGCGCCGCGACGCCCTGCTTCTTTCTGGTCCAAATACGCACGAGGCGCGCGCTCAGAGGCGCGAGCGGCGGCTGGGCAGCTCGGCGGGGTGCAGGCCCGGCTCCATCCCCTCGCCGCGGTTCCACTTCCGTTTCCAGCGGCGGTGCATCCAGAACCATTGCTCGGGATGGGCGCGGATTCGCGCCGAGACGGCGTCGTTGTAGGCGCGTGTCATCTCGAGGGCGTCGGTGCGGGGCAGGGGCGCCTCGACCTCGACATCGAAGGACAGGCCGTCGGCGCGCCGCGTGCCGAAGACGCAGACCACCTCGGCCCCGGTGCGCAGCGCGATCTCGGCGGGGTGGGGAGAGGTCATGGCGGGGCGCCCGAGAAAGGGCAGCGCCACGCCCGTGCCGGTGTAGAGATCGTTGAGCATCATCGCCATGCCGCCGCGCTTGAGATGGGCGATCAGCCCCTTGGTGCCGGCGCGGCCCTGCGGAAAGATCGGGCCGCCGATCGCCTGCATCGTGGCGACGTAGTGACGGTTGACCAGCGCGTTGGCCATCGGCCTGTAGAGCCCGCCGATCACGTAGCCTTGCGCGACGAGGCAGGCGCGGGCCGCCTCGTAGTTGCCGAAATGCCCCGTCAGCAGCAGGACGGGCCGCCCCTCGTCTCGCGCCGCGGCGAGCGCCGGCAGGCCGGGGCCGGTTGGCACGACGCGGGCCATGCGCCGCGCGAGCTCGGTCGAGGAATAGTTCTCCATCAGAAGCCGCCCGGCCTGGCGGGCGGCGGCACGGGCGCGCTGCCGGCGGGCTGCGGCGGAGAGGTCGGGGTAAATGTAGGAGAGGTTCTCGTCGATTCGCGCGCCCATCCGCGTCAGCGGCGCCACGGCGCGGGCAAAGACCGCGCCGCCGAAGCGGATGCGCGCATCGTAGGGCAGTGTCCGCGCCACCCCCACGAGGGCGCGCAGCGCGAGATCCGCCGCCTGGTCGGCGGCATCGACACGCCCACCCTCGTTCTCGTCGGACGTCTGCGCGCCGCTGGCGGCGCCTGTCTGGTTTGCCATGTCCCTCTCCCGGCCGCGCAGGGGTAGGCCGGGGCCGCCGCGGGGGCAAGGGCAGGCGGGATCTCGACGGCATCGGCAGCGCGGTGCGCAGACGTCGGGCGAGAGCGTGCCGAGGCGACACGGGGGCGGGCTTGCAGGGGGCGAAACCGGAGAGGCCGGGAGCGGACGCGACGGAGGGCCACCCGCGGTGCCGGCGTAGGGTGCTATCCGGCGAAACGGCACGTCCAGGGGTGCCGGCGCGACGCCTGCCCGGGGCGGCCCCAACGCCCGAAGCGGCATCCGCGCCGGGAGAGGGGCGGGGCCTCAGCCCTCCTCGGCCACGAGCAGCAGTTCGCCCGCGTCGATCATGCGGCGGATCTCGGCGATGATGACCGCCATCGCCTCTTCGCCGGCATCGGTCGTGGGCGGGTCGGCCTCGGCCATCTCTTCGCGCAGGCCCTCGGCCATGCGCTTCGACATGTTGTCGAGCACGTAATCGCGGGCCGGCACGAGATCGTCGGACTGGCCGGCATAGGCGAGCGCGGTGCGCAGCGTGTCGGGATCGATCGCCTTGACGATGCGTGCCACATCGCGCCCGGCGATGCGGGTGCGGATGTTGGCGAAGGTGAAGATGGCACGGCGCACCTCGGCGGCGAACTCGGAATCCTGTTCCTCCAGACCCTCGAGCACGTCGTCGCGGGTCGTGGTGCGGGCGGCGTTGAGGATGTCGCCCACCTTCTGCACCGGGCCGTCGGGGAAGGCGCGCACCGGCTCGGCGTCGAGCTGGCCGGCGAGCGCAAGGCCGATCCGGCGCACCGTGTCGGGGTCGACCGCGCCCGTCTTGGAGATGGCGTAGGACAGCTCGCGCGCCCGTGGGCCCGGCAGCAGCGCGAGCAGTTCGGCCGCGCGCTTGGTCTCCAGCTTGGCGAGCAGGACGGCGCCGACCTCGGTGCTCTCCTCCTCGAGCACGGGGACGAGTCGCTCGGCCGAGAGGCCGGCGATCCGCTCCCACGGGTCGCCCTTGGCGGCGACACCGGCCTCGCGGCGCAGCCTCGCGGCCGTGGCGGGCGAGAGGTGATCCTCGAGCAGGCCGAGCGCGCCGGCCAGCCCGCCGGGAAAGTGCAGGCCGATCGAGTCGAGCTCGTCGGCGAACTCCTCGACCACGGCGCGCAGCGTGTCGCGGTCGATCCGGCGCATGGCGGCGAGCTGCGCGGTCAGCTCTCTCTGCATCTCGTCGGGCATCCGGTCGAGCGGCAGCTGCGCGCCCTCGGCGATCAGCAGGCGTACGATCACGGCGGCCTTCTGCTTCCGCGTGAGGGGGGCCGGCACGCCGTCGGGCGCGGCGGGGTCGGGAAGGGCGAGCGAGGGCAGATCCGACGGCAAGGCGACGCTCCGGGCGGTGGTCGCCCCTTGCTAGAGGGCCGGGCTTAACAGAGGGTTGGCAGGTGCCAACCTGCCGCAGCGGAACACGCCTTGACGAAGTCGCGGGTCGTGGTGGTCGCGGCCGGGCCGGGCCGCAAGCTCGGGGAATTCCGGCTGCATCCGGGTTGGCAGGCCGTGGCCGGCAGTGCGGTGGCCGCCCGGCCGCGCCGGTGTGTTCGCGGCCCGGACTGGTCGCGGCCCGGACTGGTCGCGGCCCGGACTGGTCGCGGCCCGGACTGGTCGCGGCGCGGAACGGACGCGCCCCGCCGGAGCCGACCGGCGGGGCGCTGGAAAGACTCGGTCGTGTGGCCTTACGACGTGGCCTGCGTCACGCAGGTGCCCGACGGCGCGTCGTAGGTCTGACCCTCCGGGCAGGTCGAGGCCGTCGAGGCCGGCGTCTTGTCCCAGCTGCACTGGGCGAAGCCCATCGTCGGCATCACGGCGAGGGCAAGGGCCACGGCAGTCGCTTTCAGCTTCATGGGTCGCTCCCGTTCTGTTGGCATGATGGAGGGTAGCACGCCCGCGGCACCTGCCAAGAAAGAATCTTGCTGCAGGTGCATGTCAACCGTAACGCGCGTTCAGCGACCGCCCGCTTTGCGGGCGTTTCGCCCCATGACCGGGCGCATCCTGCGCCTCGCCGCGCGGTCACTCCGGAAAGACGCGGGCGAAGATCGTGTCGACGTGGCGCAGGTGGGGGCCGATGTCGCACAGCGCGGCGAGTTCGGGGCCGGTGAACGCCGCGCTCACCTGCGGATCGGCCGAGATCTCGGTCAGGAAGTCGCCGCCCCCCTCCCAGACCCGCATCGCCGCGCCCTGCACCGCCGAATAGGCCGCCTCGCGCGACAGCCCCTTCTGCGTCAGCGCCAGCAGCACCTGCTGCGAGTGGATCAGCCCGCGCGTCGCCTCGAGGTTGCGCTTCATGTTCTCGGGGTAGATCACGAGCTGCTCGACCACCTGCGCCATCCGGTGGAGCGCGAAGTCGAGCGTCACGGTCGCGTCGGGGCCGATCACGCGCTCCACCGAGGAATGCGAGATGTCGCGCTCGTGCCAGAGCGCCACGTTCTCGAGCGCCGGGACCACCGCCGAGCGGACGAGGCGCGCGAGGCCGGTCACGTTCTCGGTCAGCACCGGGTTGCGCTTGTGCGGCATGGCCGAGGAGCCCTTCTGCCCCTTGGCGAAGAACTCCTCGGCCTCGCGAAGCTCGGTGCGCTGCATGTGGCGGATCTCGATGGCGATGTTTTCCAGCGAGGAGGCCACGACGCCGAGCGTTGCGAAGAACATCGCGTGCCGGTCGCGCGGGATCACCTGGGTCGAGATCGGCTCGGGCACGAGGCCCATCCGGTCGCAGACATGCTCTTCGACCGCCGGGTCGATGTTGGCGAAGGTGCCGACGGCGCCCGAGATCGCGCCGGTCGCAACCTCGGCGCGGGCGTCGCGCAGACGCGACAGCGCCCGGTCCATCTCGGCGAAAAAGCGCGCGAGGGTGAGGCCCATCGTGGTCGGCTCGGCGTGGATGCCGTGCGAGCGGCCGATGCGCACGGTATGGCGGTGCTCGAAGGCGCGGGCGCGCAGCGCGGCGAGCAGCCGCTCGGTGCCGGCGATCAGCAGGTCGGCGGCGCGGGTGAGCTGGACGTTGAAGCAGGTGTCGAGCACGTCCGACGAGGTCATCCCCTGGTGGACGAAGCGCGCCTCGTCGGGGCCGACGATCTCGCCCAGATGGGTGAGAAAGGCGATCACGTCGTGCCGCGTCTCGCGCTCGATCGCGTCGATGCGAGCCACGTCGAACTCGGCGTCCTTCGCCCGCCACACCGCCTCGGCGTTCGCCTTCGGGATCACGCCGAGTTCGGCCTGCGCGTCGCAGGCATGGGCCTCGATCTCGAACCAGATGCGGAACTTCGCCTCGGGCGACCAGATCGCGACCATCTCGGGGCGGGAATAGCGGGGGATCATGGCGCGCCTCTTTTCTTGCTGCGGCGTCGCTCCTAGACCGGGGGCGCGGGCACGTCCAGCGCCGCGCGGGTGGAGAGGGCGGATGCCTCCGGCGGGGATATTTTGAGCAAGAAGAAGCAGGGGGCAGACGCCGACGCGGCCGAGGCGCTGCTGGCCGCGCTCGCGGGGGCGTGGCGTCTGTCGCGCGAGATCGACGACCGGCGGGCGGGCACGGCGGGGCGGTTCGAGGGCGTGGCGACGTTCGTGCCCGACGGGGCGGGGCTGGCCTATTCGGAGGCGGGCGAGTTGCATCTGGCCGGGCAGCCACCGATGCGCGCGGAGCGGCGCTATCTCTGGCGGGCCGGCGCGGGGCGCGTCGGTGTGCTCTTCGCCGACGGGCGGGCGTTTCACGACTTCGACGCGGGGGAGCTTCAGCCCGGGGCGGTGCACGACTGCCCGCCCGACCTCTACCGCGTCGCCTATGATTTCTCCGCGTGGCCCCGGTGGGACGCCGTGTGGCAGGTGCGGGGGCCGCGGAAGGACTACCGGATGGTGTCGCGCTACGGTCGGGCCCAAGACACGGCGCTGCGGCCCGCGCTTGCGCGGGGGGCGGGTTTGCGGCAGGACACGCGAGGAAAGTGACACCGGCAAGGGAGGCGGGCCGATGGCGACCGCGACGGATCAGGGGCTTTACGGCAACATGGCGCTGGCGGAGGCGCTGGGGCCGCGGCAGGGGCTGGGGCTGCGTGCCAAGCAGGCGGCGCTGGTGGCCCTGGGCGTGGCGTTGCTGACGGTTGCCGCGCAAGTCAAGGTGGCGGTGCCGCCCTCGCCGGTGGCCGTCAACCTCGGCACCTTCGCGGTGCTGACGATCGGCGCCGCCTACGGGCCGCGCCTCGGCCTCACCACGATCCTTGCCTACATGGTCATCGGCGCGCTCGGCTTCGACGTGTTCCAGAGCTCGGCCGCCGGGCTTGCCGGCATCGACTACATGATGGGCACGACGGGGGGCTACCTCGCGGGTTACGTGCTGGCGGTGGGCGCGATGGGCTGGCTCGCCCGCCGCGGCTGGGACCGGTCGGTCCTGTGGATGGCGCTTGCCATGCTGATCGGCAACGTCGTTCTCTACGTCCCCGGCCTCGCCTGGCTCGGCCTGCTGATCGAGCAGGGGATGTTCCGTCCCGAGACCTACGCGAGCGTGTGGGAGCAGACGCTGGCCTGGGGCCTGGCGCCCTTCCTGGTCGGCGACGCGATGAAGCTGGCACTGGCCGCGCTGCTGCTGCCGGCCGCGTGGGCGGCGGTGGGACGGGCGCGCGCCTGACACGGTGCGCGCCGGGGCGCGCGCGGACGTTCGGGGAGGGGCGCGGCCGGGTGCGGCGCCCCGTCTTGCATGTCCGGGGGCAGAGTGACTGTCCGGGGTGAAGCGACTGACGGGGCCAAGCGACTGCCGGGGCCAGTGGCGACCGCGGCTCGCGCGCGCCTCAGCTCTCGGATACGCGGCGGAAGGTCAGGGTGAGAAGGCGGCCGGAGGGGAGTCCGGCAGGGTGCCCCGCGACCGTGACGTGCGGTTGCCCCCCTTCCGGAAGGCCGGTGGGCAGGATCGTGCGATCCCACGACCGGTCGAAGCGCTCGGTCAGCACCAGAAGGGAGCGGCGCGGCTGGCTGAGATGCCAGTCGCCCGAGCCCTCGCGCTTGCGGAAGCGCACCGGCAGGTCGTTGAGCAATGCCAGCGTCGCGACCGTGCGTCCCTCGCCCTTGCGCAACTGGGGGCTGGCGCCCGGCACCAGCTCCCGCACCACGAGGTGATCCGGGGCATAGTCGAACGGGGCGAGCACGTGCAGGCGGCTGACGAGCGGGGCGGCCCAGTCGGGCAGGGCGCCGAGGAAGCGGTCGGGCTGGCCCGACTGCGCCAGCAACTGCGGGCGCCACCAGCCGAATTGCTGCGAGCGGTGCCCGTCATCGCGTGCCCCGTCTTCCCACACGCCATCGTCGAGCGCCGCCACCAGGGCGGACTCCTGCTCTTCGGTGATGAGCTCGGGCAGCAGTCGGACGCCCGAGGGAAGCGCGTCGAACGCCATGACGATCACAACTCCGGTTGCCGCGTCAGGATACCACAGGCCATGACCGGTCGAAAAGGGCAGGTATGGAAACGATGCGAGAGAGTGACGGTATCGGCCGCGTGATCCGGGGACCGGCCTGCGTGGCCGAGGGGGCGGCGTGGCTCGCCGCCCGCGAGCCGCGCTTCGCCCACGCGCTTGAGAGGGCGGGCGAGGTGCCGCTGAGGCTGCGCGAGGACGGCTACGGCGCGCTCCTGTCGGCGATCGTGTCCCAGCAGGTCTCGGTCGCCTCGGCCCGCGCCATATGGGGCCGGCTCGAGGCCGCGGGGCTGACCGAGCCGGCCGCGGTGGCGGGGGCGGGCGACGACGCGCTGCGCGCCTGCGGGCTGTCGCGACAGAAGATCCGCTACGCCCGCGCGCTCGCCGAGGCGGAGATCGACTACGCCGCCCTGCGCGCGGCACCGGAGGCGGAGGTGGTCGCCACTCTCACCGCCGTTCCGGGAGTCGGGCGCTGGACGGCCGAGATCTACGCGATGTTCTCGCTCGGCCGCGCCGACGTGTTCGCCCCCGGCGACCTCGCCCTGCAGGAAGCGGCGCGGCTGCTGTTCGGGCTGCCCGAACGCCCCGCAGAGCGCGCGCTGCGCGAGATGGCCGAGGCGTGGTCGCCGTGGCGGGCGGTTGCGGCGCGGCTGCTGTGGGCGTACTTCCACGTGGAGACAGCGCGCGAGGGGGTGACATGACGCGGGACTTGCAGGCGGGGCGCCGGGGCGCGGCGGCGGGTGAGGCGCGTCAGGCGGTGGTCTTCCTGCACGGCTACGGCGCCGACGGTGCCGATCTGCTGGGCCTCGCCGACCCGCTCGCGCCGCACCTGCCCGGCACCGCCTTCTGGGCGCCCGACGCGCCCGAGCCCTGCGCGGCCGCGCCGATGGGGCGGCAATGGTTCTCGATCCCCTGGATCGACGGCTCGTCGGAGGCGGAGTCGCTGGCCGGGCTCGAGCGCGCGGCCGCCGATCTCGACGCCTTCCTGACCCATGTGCTCGAGGCGGAGGGGCTGACGGCCGACCGGCTGGCGCTGGTGGGGTTCAGCCAGGGCACGATGATGAGCCTGCACGTCGCCCCTCGCCGCGCCCGGCCGGTCGCGGCCATCGCTGCCTTCTCCGGGCGTCTGCTGGTGCCCGAGCGGCTGGGCGAGGCCGTCTCGAAACCGCCGGTGCTGCTCCTGCACGGCGACGCCGATGACGTGGTGCCCCACGCCTCGATGGACGAGGCGGCAGGCCACCTCGCGCGAGGGGGCTTCGAGACCTACACCTACACGATGCAGGGCACCGGCCACGGCATCGCCCCGGACGGGCTGGGGCAGGCCGTGGGCTTCCTTCGCGGCAAGCTCGGCCTCGAGGCCTGAGCCCGGGCCCCGCGCGGCGCCCGGGGCGTGCCCCGCGCACGCCCTGCGGTTCAGACAGGCGCAACACGGGGCGAGCCTGCGACGGAAAGACGCCAGGGCGGCGCTGCCACGACCGCGGCGGCACCCAGCCGGCGCGACTCGATCTCGATCCCCGTGCGCCGCCGGCTTCTTCTTGCTGCAAATATCCCCGCCGGAGGCATTCCCCCGCCGCAGGCGGGGCCACAAGGGGCGCGCGCCGAAGGCGCACCGTCAGAGCCGGACGGTCGCGGGCATGCGCCGTGTCGTCCCCGGCCGCTCAGGCGTCGAGCTCGATCCAGAGGGGGACGTGGTCGGAGGGCTTCTCGCCGCCCCGGACATCGCGGTCGATGCCCACACCCGTCAGAAGGTCGGCCGCCTGGGGGGTGAGAAGGGCGTGGTCGATGCGGATGCCGTCGTCGCGGTCCCACGCGCCGGCCTGGTAATCCCAGAACGTGTAGTGGCCCGGGCCCGGCACGCGGGCGCGGAAGGCGTCGGTGAAACCGAGGTTGAGCACCGCGCGGAAGGCGCGGCGGCTGTCGGGCAGGGCCAGCGCGTCTGCCCGCCACGCCTCGGGGCGGGCGGCGTCCTCGTCCTGCGGGATGACGTTGTAATCGCCCGCCATCACCGCCGGCACTTCGTCGGCCAGAAGCGCCTCGGCGCGCGCCTTCAGCCGGGCCATCCAGGCGAGCTTGTAGTCGTATTTGGGCCCCGGCGCGGGATTGCCGTTGGGCAGGTAGAGGCCGCACAGGCGCACCCGCCGGCTCTCGCCCGCCACCGTCGCCTCGATCCAGCGGGCCTGTTTGTCGGTCGCGTCGCCGGGCAGCCCGCGCGAGACATCCTCGAGCGGCCGCCTCGACAGGATCGCCACGCCGTTGAAGCCCTTCTGCCCGTGGGTGGCGACATGGTAGCCGCGGGCCTCGAGGGGCGCGGTCGGAAAGCTCTCGTCGACCGACTTGATCTCCTGCAGCAGCGCAACGTCGGGCGCCGCTGCCTCCAGCCAGTCGAGCAGCGCGGCCTGCCGCGCCTTGATGCCGTTGATGTTGAAGGTGGCGATCTTCATCGGGGCCTCCCGCGGGTCGCCCCCGTCATCCCCCGCCCGGACGGCGAGGGCAAGCCCCGGCGATCGCCGGCCCGTGCAGCGGAGCGCCTTCGGCGCACGCCTTCTGGATGCCCCGCCGGGGGCGGGGCGGTGCCTCCGGCGGGGATATTTTGCGCAAGAAGAAGCGGGGGCGGGGCGCGCGCAGGCGAGGGATCGCCGGGTGGGCGGGCCGTCGTGCCCGCGGGCACGCGGGTCGCGCTCCCGGCCCGGGCCGGCGTTCAGACCTTCTCGACCAGTTCGATGTCGAAAGTGAGATCCTCGCCCGCGAGCGGGTGGTTCATGTCGAGCACGACCGTCTCGTCGGTGACCTCGGCCACCTGCACCTGGGCGACGCGGCCCGAGCCGTCCTGCACCTGCAGCTGGGTGCCGATGTCGAGCGGGATATGGTCCGGGATCTCGCCGCGCGGGACGGACTGCATCGCCGCCGGGTCCTTCTGGCCGTAGGCCTCGTCGGCGGCGACCTCGACCTTCTTCTGGTCGCCGACCTCCATGCCCGGCAGGGCGCTGTCGAGGCCGGGGATGATCTGGCCCGAGCCCACGGTGAATTCCAGCGGATCGCGGCCCTGGCTGGAGTCGAAGGTGGTGCCGTCGGCGAGGGTGCCGGTGTAGTGGATGCGCACGGTGTCGCCTGCCTTGACGGTGGTCATGGCTGCCTCCGGTGTCTGTGGATGAGGGGTGGATTGACGCGGCCGCGTGTCTGCACGGGTGCGCGTAAGGGATGCCGTCAGCGTAAGGGCGCGGGCGGGGATGTAAACCGCGCCCCTGCGCCGCACCGTGGAGAGCGCCGTGGAACAAGGCGAGACGTGCCGCCGTTGCCGCACCCGTGCCGGACACCGGCACGGAAAGGAGGCGACGCAGGCATGGCCGATCTCGCGCGCAGACTGGTTTCGCGCATGCAGCCGACCGTGTTCTTCGGCTCGGCCGCGGTCGTGATCGCCTTCGTGGTGGCCGGGGCGGGCTTTACCCAGGCGACCGCCGCCGCGTTCGAGACCGTGCAGACGACGATCACGCGCTACGCGGGGTGGTACTATGTGCTCGTGGTCACGGGGTTCCTGATCCTGACCTTCGCGATCCTGGCCTCGCCGGCCCGGCGGATCCGCCTCGGCGGGCCGGACGCGGACCCCGAATTCGGCCGGGTGGGCTGGTTCGGCATGCTCTTCGCCGCCGGCATGGGGATCGGGCTGGTCTATTTCGGCGTGGCCGAGCCGCTCTTTCACTACCAGGATCCGCTCGAGGCGGAGCCGATGACCGAGGCGGCGGTGATCGAGGCCACGCGGCTGGCCTATTTCCACTGGGGTCTGCACGCCTGGGGCATCTACATCGTGCTCGCCCTCGCGGTGGCCTACGCCCATTTCAACCGCGGCCTGCCGCTAGCCCCGCGCTCGGTGCTGGAGCCGCTGATCGGCGAGCGCGTCCGGGGCCCGATCGGGCACGGGACGGACATCTTGTGCACCGTCGGCACACTGCTCGGGGTGGCCACCTCGCTGGGCCTCGGCGCGATGCAGATCAACACCTCGCTGTCCTCGTTCTTCGGCTGGCCCGACGACGTTCGGGTGCAGACGGCGCTGATCGCCGGCATCACAGGGCTCGCCACGATCTCGGTCGTCTCGGGCATCCATAACGGCGTGCAGATGCTCAGCCGGGCCACTCTCTACCTGATGGTCGCGCTGGGCACCTTCGTCCTGCTGGTCGGCCCCACGCTCTACGTTGTCGAGCTGTTCGTCTCGGCGCTGGGCCAGTACCTGCAGACGCTGCCGCGGATGAGCCTCTATCTCGATCCCGGTGCCGACAGCGACTGGCAGACGACATGGACGCTGTTCTACTGGGGGTGGTGGATTTCCTGGGCGCCCTTCGTGGCGATCTTCGTCGCCCGCATCTCCAGGGGGCGGACGATCAAGGAGTTCATCCTCGGCGTGCTGCTCGTGCCGGTGCTGCTCACCTTCCTGTGGTTCGCAATCTTCGGCGGCACCGGCCTCGAGGCGCAGCGCGCCGGAGACGGGGCCGACCTGATCGCGGCGGTGAACGAGAACGAGAGCGCCTCGTTGCGGGCGGTGCTGGAGACGCTGCCGCTATCCACGCTGTCCATCGCGCTCGCCACGCTGGTGATCCTGCTGTTCTTCGTCACTTCCTCCGATTCGGGCTCGCTCGTCGACGACATGGTGACGTCGGGGGGCGACCCGAACCCGCCGCGGGCGCAGCGGGTCTTCTGGGCGGTCTCGGAGGGCGCGGTGGCCGTGACGCTGCTGCTGCTCGGCGGGCTCACGGCCATCCGCAACGCCGCGATCAGCTTCGGGCTGCCGATGTCGGTGCTGCTGGTGCTCGCCTCAGCCGCGCTATGGCGCGTCCTGCAACGGGACCCGGAGGTGGTGGCGCGCAGGCGGGCCAGGCACCGGGGAACGGCGAAGGACGAGAGCTAGACGGAGAAGCGTGCGGCGCGTCCGACGCGGCGCCGGCTCAGATCGAGAAGGACGTGCCGCACCCGCAGGACGAGGTCGCGTTGGGGTTGTCGATGGTGAAGCGCGCCCCGATGATCTCTTCGGAGAAGTCGATCGTGGCGTTCTCGAGGAACGGCAGCGAGACCTCGTCGACCACCACCCTCTGCCCGTCCTTCTCGAGGATCAGGTCGTCGTCGGCCGGGTCGTCGAGCGTGATCTCGTATTCGAAGCCCGAGCAGCCCCCGCCCCGGACCGCGACGCGCAGCGCCTTTGGCGCCGCGCCGATCTCGGCCAGACGGGCATAGGCCCGGTCGGACACCTTGGGGGGCATGGTCAGCGTCAGGGACATGGCTCGCCTCGTCGCGTTCGGGTAATTGCCAAGATATATGAGGCGTGACGCGACCGAGCAAGGAGCCCCATGTCGCCCCCCAACTCGCCCCCTCCGGGCCCTGTCGGCCTGGCCCCCTATGCCTGCCATCCGGGGCGTTCGCGCGGACGGCTGCATGCCGAGCCCGAGGCCGCGTTCCGCTCGGCGTTCCAGCGCGACCGCGACCGGATCATCCATTCCTCCGCCTTCCGGCGGCTCAAGCACAAGACGCAAGTGTTCGTAGAACACGAGGGCGACTATTACCGCACCCGGCTCACCCACTCGATCGAGGTGGCGCAGGTGGCGCGCACCGTCGCCGGCGCGCTGGGTCTGAACCAGGAGCTGACCGAGGCGGTGGCGCTGGCGCACGATCTCGGCCACACGCCGTTCGGGCATACCGGCGAGGATGCGCTCGACGCCCTGATGGCGCCGCACGGTGGGTTCGACCACAACGCGCAGACGATTCGCATCGTGACATCGCTCGAGCGCCACTATGCCGGCTTCGACGGGCTGAACCTGACATGGGAGACGCTCGAGGGCATCGCCAAGCACAACGGCCCGGTCGAGGGGCCGCTCCCCTACGGGTTGGCCGGGTACCAGGTGCAGCACGACCTCGATCTCGAAACCTGGGCCTCGGCCGAGGCGCAGGTGGCGGCCATCTCCGACGACATCGCCTACAACAACCACGACCTGCACGACGGGCTGCGGGCGGGGCTGTTCACCGACGCCGAGCTCGCCGCGCTGCCGGTCGTGGGTCCGGCCTATGCCGCGGTCGACGCCGCATGGCCGGGCCTCGACCCGAAACGGCGCCGGCACGAGGCGCTCAGGCGCGTCTTCGGCGAGATGGTGGGCGACGTCATCGACACCGCCCGCGCCCGGCTCGAGGCGGCCATGCCCGGCACCCCCGATGCCGTGCGCGCGATGGGCGGGCCGGCCGTCGCCTTCTCGGAGGGCATGGCGCAGGCGGTGCAGGAGATCCGCGCCTTCCTGTTCACGCGGATGTACCGCGCGCCCCGGGTGATGGAGGAGCGCGCCCGCGTGACGGCGGTGATCGACGACCTCTTCCCCCTCTACATGCGCCGCCCCGACCTGCTGCCTGTCGCCTGGCAGGCCGACATCGCCGCCGCCCGAGGGCAGACCGCGCTCGCCCGGATCGTCGCCGACTACGTGGCAGGCATGACCGACCGCTTCGCCCTCCAGGCCCATGCCCGCCTCTTCGGAGGCGGCGCGGCGGCCGACGACGTCGCCGGCGCCCCGCGCTGACGGATCGACAGGCGGCGCCCGGGGAGCGCGGACCGCGTTCTGCGAACGACGGCCCACCCACCCCGGCATCCCTCGCCTGCGCGCGCCGTTCGCCGGCCGGCCCCGCCCCGCCCCGCCCCGCCCCCGCTTCTTCTTGCTCCAAGTATCCCGGGGGAGTCGCCGCGACTGCGGCGACGGGGGCAGCGCCCCCATCGGCCGGCGCCGATGGCGCGCATGGGCGGGGTGGTTGACCGCCTCCCCGGTCCTGCTACACCGCGCCTCGCCCTTCCATGACGAGGCCCCCCATGAACCTCTATGCAGACATCCGCAGCCTCGTCACAGACACGCTCGGCGCGATGGCGCGCGAGGGTGCGCTGCCGGAGGGGCTCGATACCGCCGCCGTCACCGTCGAGCCGCCGCGCGACCCCGCCCATGGCGACATGGCGACGAACGCCGCGATGGTGCTGGCCAGGCCGGCGGGGAGGAAGCCGCGCGAGATCGCCGAGTCGCTGGCACCTCGCCTCGCGGCCGACCCCAGGGTGGCGGCGGCCGATGTGGCCGGCCCGGGCTTCATCAACCTGCGCCTCGCCCTGCCGGTATGGGGCGACGTGCTGCGTGCCGCGCTCGCCGAGGGCGCCGGCTACGGCCGCTCGTCGATGGGGCAGGGCCAGAAGGTCAACGTCGAATACGTCTCGGCCAACCCGACGGGGCCGCTCCATGTCGGCCACACGCGGGGCGCGGTGGTGGGCGACGCGCTGGCCGCCCTGATGGCCTTCGCCGGCTACGAGGTGACGCGGGAATACTACATCAACGACGGCGGCGCGCAGGTCGACACGCTCGCCCGCTCGGTCTACCTGCGCTATCTCGAGGCGCATGGGCAGGAGGTGGCCTTCGCCGAGGGCACCTATCCCGGCGATTACCTGATTCCCGTGGGCCAGGCGCTGAAGGACGTGCACGGCGACGCCTTCGTCGGCCAGCCGGAGAGCGTGTGGCTCGACGAGGTGCGCGCCTTCGCCATCGAGAAGATGATGGAGATGATCCGCGAGGATCTCGCCGCCCTCGGCGTGACGATGGATCGCTTCTTCTCCGAAAAGTCGCTCTACGGCACCGGCCGCATCGAGGCCGCGCTCGATAGCCTGCGCGCGAAGGGCCTGATCTACGAGGGCGTGCTCGAGCCGCCCAAGGGCAAGGTGCCCGACGACTGGGAGCCGCGCGAGCAGACGCTGTTCCGCTCGACCGCGCACGGCGACGATGTCGACCGTCCCGTCATGAAGTCGGACGGCGCCTGGACCTACTTCGCCCCCGACATCGCCTATCACTATGACAAGCTCGAACGGGGCTACGACCTGCTGATCGACGTCTTCGGCGCCGATCATGCGGGCTACGTCAAGCGGATGAAGGCGGCGGTCTCGGCGCTGTCGGACGGGCGGGTGCCGCTCGAGATCCGGCTGACGCAGCTGGTGAAGCTCTTCAAGGGCGGCGAGCCGTTCAAGATGTCCAAGCGGGCGGGCACGTTCGTGACGCTGCGCGACGTGGTCGACGAGGTTGGCGCCGACGTGACCCGCTTCGTCATGCTCACGCGCAAGGCCGACGCGCCGCTCGATTTCGACTTCGACGCGGTGCTGGAGCAGACCAGGGAAAACCCGGTGTTCTACGTCCAGTACGCCCATGCGCGCGTGTGTTCGCTGCAGCGCAAGGCGCAGGAGGCGGGCATCGACGTCTCCGATGCCGCCCTCGCCGCCGCCGACCTGTCGCGCAACGCCCACGAGGCCGAGACGGCGCTGGCCGCCAAGATCGCGGAATGGCCGCGTCTGGTCGAGATCGCGGCACGCACCGGCGAGCCGCATCGCGTGGCCTTCTACCTCTACGATCTCGCCGGCCAGTTCCACGCGCTGTGGAACAAGGGCAACGACGAGCCGGCGCTGCGCTTCCTGCAGGAGGGCGACACGGCCACATCCCAGGCCAAAATCGCCCAGGCGCGGGCCGTGGCGGTTGTGATCGCGACGGGCCTGTCTATCCTCGGCGTCACACCGGTGGACGAGATGCGCTAGACGTCTCGCCGCCGCACCGAGCAGACCATTGGCCGCGGAGCAGGCCCCCGTCAGAGGGGCGGCGCGGCCGGCAGACGAGGCAGAGCATGAGCATGACCGCAGGCACCGGGCACCCGGCCGCCGTGGGGCGCAGGGCGCCCATGGCGTATCGGCAGGGCAACGACGCGCCGATCTCCGACTGGTCGGAGGCCGGCTTCGACGACACCCTCTACAGCACTGCGTCATCGCCCCGGGCGCCGATTGCGGCGGCCCTGCACGTGGGCGGTGCCATCGCCTCGCTCGCGCTTGTCGTGGGCATCGGCGTCTGGGGCTACGGGCAGGTGATGCGCGACGTCTCCGGCGTGCCGGTGGTGCAGGCGCTCGACGGGCCGATGCGCGTGGCGCCCGAGGTGCCGGGAGGGCAGATCGCCGACCACGCGGGGCTGGCCGTGAACGAGGTCAAGGCGGGCGGTGCGGCCGCGGCGCCGCCCCAGCGGCTGCGCCTCGCGCCCGAGCCGGTGACGCTTGCCGAGGAGGATCTGCCCGCGCCCGAGCTCGCCCCGGCGCCGCCTGCGCCCGGCCCGGCGACGGAGCGCGCCGCGCAAGCCGACGCGTCGCCGCCCGCACCCCGGCCCGCACCCGCGACGGCCGAAGGGCTGCCGGTGGTCGAGGCCCGTTTCGAGACCACCGGCATGTCGGAGGCCGACGCCGCCCGCGCCGCTGCGATCGTCGCCGCGATCACCGAGGAGATTGCACCGCTCGGAACCGATGGCGGAGATTCGCTGCCCGCGGCCGAGATCGGGGCCGGCTCCGACGAGGCGGCGGAGACGGTCGAGCTCGCGATGGCCGGCCCGGGCCTCGCCCGGTCGCTGCGCCCCGTCCCGCGGCCGGGCCCGCGGATGCGGCCCGCCTCGGTGCCCGCCTCATCGACCGAATCGGTCGCTCTCGGCGCCGAGGCCGCCCCCGAGCCTGCCGCGGGCGACATGGGGCCGGTCGAGCCGGGCACGCGGCTGGTGCAGCTCGGCGCCTACGACAGCGTCGAGGAAGCCCGCGCCGCATGGGGGGACATCGCCGCCCGCTTCGCCCCGATGCTCGACGACAAGGCGCGCGTTCTGGAAGAGGCCGAGGCCGGCGGCCGCGCCTTCTGGCGCCTGCGCGCGCAGGGGTTTGGCGACCTCGCGAGCGCCCGCCGCTTCTGCGCCGCGCTGGTGGCCGACCAGGCCGACTGCATCCCCGTGGTCGCCCGGTGAGGCGGCCCGGCGCCGCCCGTGCCACGCCACCTGCCGGCGCTCGCCTTTCGCCGGCACGCCCGCCCGCGGGGCGCCGGCCGTGACCCTCGCCGCCATCTTCGGCTGCGCCGGTCCGACGCTCTCGCCCGCCGAGCGGGCGCTCTTCGCCGAGGCGCAGCCCTGGGGCTTCATCCTTTTCGCGCGCAACGTCGAGACGCCGCTGCAACTCATGCGCCTGACCTCGGCCCTGCGCGAGGCGGTGGGGCGCGATGCGCCGATCCTGATCGACCAGGAGGGCGGCAGGGTGCAGCGCATGGGCCCGCCCCACTGGCGGCTCTGGCGCCCGCCGCTCGACCAGATGCGCGCCGCCACGAGCCCCGGCGCCGCGGCCCGCGCCATGACGCTGCGCTACCGCATCATCGCCGAGGAGCTGCGGGCGGTCGGCATCGACGTCAATTGCGCGCCGCTCGCCGACCTCGCCCGCCCCGACACCCACCCGATCCTGAAGAACCGCTGCTAC
Source organism: Rhodovulum sp. 12E13 (assembly GCF_003340565.1). GTDB lineage: Bacteria > Pseudomonadota > Alphaproteobacteria > Rhodobacterales > Rhodobacteraceae > HLUCCA09. Next base: position 32,381 of record NZ_QPLK01000015.1, read on the forward strand.
GGCACCGAGCCTGTCGCCGTGATCGGCGCCGCCCGCGCCGTCGCCGAGGGGCTGATGGCGGGCGGCGTGCTGCCGGTGCTCAAGCACATCCCCGGACACGGCCGCGCCACCGCCGATTCCCATCTCGAGCTGCCGCAGGTCGAGACGCCCGCAGACGTTCTCGAGGCAGAGGATTTCGCCGCCTTCCGCGGCCTTTCCGACCTGCCGCTCGGCATGACCGCGCATATCGTCTATTCGGCCATCGACCCGCGAGCGCCCGCCACCTGCTCGCCCACGATGATCCGCCTGATCCGCGAGCGGATCGGCTTCGGCGGCCTGTTGATGACCGACGACATCGCGATGGCGGCCCTGACCGGCTCTCCCTCGGAGCGCGGGCATGCCGCGCTCGCCGCCGGATGCGATCTCGTCCTGCATTGCAACGGCGCGTTCGACGAGATGCGGGCACTTGCCGCCGATCTGCCGCCGATGACTGCCGGGGGCGAGGCCCGCGCCGCAGCCGCGCTGGCCGCACGGCGCCGCCCCGCGCCCGTTGACATCGCCGCGCTCGAGGTCGAACTTGACGGCCTTCTTGCAGGCGGAGCCCATGGCCGGGACCACGGATGACAGCTCTGGAGACAGCGCGGGCGGGGCAGAGGTCGTCCCCTTCGCGGGGCATGGCGGCGATGTCGCGGCGCGGCTGGCGGCCGAGACGCTGGTCATCGATGTCGACGGCTTCGAGGGGCCGCTCGACCTGCTGCTGACGCTGGCCCGCACGCAGAAGGTCGACCTGAGGCAGATCTCGGTGCTGCAACTGGCCGAGCAATACCTGCGCTTCGTGGACGAGGCGAGGGCGCTGCGGCTGGAGCTTGCCGCCGACTATCTCGTGATGGCCGCGTGGCTCGCCTTTCTCAAGTCGCGTCTGCTGCTGCCGCCCGACCCGGCCGAGGACGGCCCGAGCGGCGACGACCTCGCCGCCCATCTCGCCTTCCAGCTCGAGCGGCTCGAGGCGATGCGCGCGGCCGCGGCCAAGCTGATGGCGCGCGACCGGCTGGGGCAGGATGTCTTCGCCCGCGGCCTGCCCGAGGCGGTCGAGCGGGTGAGGCGCGTCAGCTACACCGCCACCCTGATGGACCTGATGCAGGCCTATGCCCGCATCCGCACCCGCGACGACTTCCGCCCCTACGTGATGGATCGCGAGAACGTCTTCACCATGGAGATGGCTCTGGACCGGCTGCGCGGCCTGATCGGCTTTGCCGGCGAATGGAGCGACCTGACGAGCTACCTGCCGCCGGGCTGGGAGGTCGACCCCGCGCGCCGCCGCGCGGCCACCGCCGCCACCTTCGCCGCCTCGCTGGAGCTGGCCAAGGAGGGCAAGCTGCACCTGCGGCAGGCCGACACGTTCGGCCCGATCCAGCTGCGGCGGGCCGAGCGCTCGGGGGGAGACGGGGCATGACCGACGAGACCGCGGGCGCCGAGGGCCCGCCGACGGACGACGAGCGCACGTTGTTCGAGGCGCCCCCCCTGGGCGAGCAGGAGCGCATGGTCGAGGCCATCCTCTTCGCCTCGGCCGAGCCGGTGACGGTGGCCGAGCTGAACGCGCGCATGCCGCACGGGGCCGACGCCGGCCGCGCTCTGCCCGAACTCGCGAGGCGCTACGAGGGCCGCGGCGTGCGCGTGGTTCGGGTGGGCGATGCCTGGGCGATCCGCACCGCGCCCGACCTCGGCTTCCTGATGCAGAAGGAGACGGTCGAGACGCGCAAGCTGTCGCGCGCGGCGATCGAGACGCTGGCCATCGTCGCCTATCACCAGCCCGTCACCCGCGCCGAGATCGAGGAGATCCGCGGCGTGGCCGTCTCGCGCGGCACCGTCGATCTGCTGATCGAGCTCGACTGGATCCGCTTCGGCCGGCGGCGCGAGACGCCGGGGCGGCCGGTCACCTTCGTCACGACCCGCGCCTTCCTCGACCATTTCGGGCTCGAGAGTGCGAAGGATCTGCCCGGCCTGCGCGAGCTGCGCGCCGCGGGCCTGCTCGACAACCGCCCCCCGCCGGGCATGGGGGCGGAGGACGAGGAGCGCGACGACCAGCCGGAACTGTTCGAGGACGATCCGGCCCCTGCCGGCCCGACCGCCGCGCCCGGCGAGGGGGGCCGGGAGTGAGGGCCGCGGCGCTGCCCGCCGACCGGCCGGCCTGTGGCCGCTGCCGGAGACATGCGTATTTGGAACAGAAAGAAGCCGCGCGCGCGCGAGCGGGCCGGTGAGGGGCGCGCATTGGCGGCGCCGGTGGCGCCGGTCGTGCGGGGGGCCGCCTCAGGCTGCGCGGCGCCGCGTGCGGCCTGACGCTGCGGCAAGGAGGCCGAGGCCGGCCAGCAGGGCGGGCAGGGCGCCTGGCAGCGGCACGGGCGTGATGTCGCCCAGCGTGAAGGCGACGCTGCCGCTGTCGGTCACGTCGCGCGTCGCGTTGCTCGCGGCCGCAGAGGCGCTGTTGGACAGGTTTACGAAATAGCTCTCGCCGGCTTGCAGCGTGACCTGCTGGTTCAATGCGCCGGACGTGGCCGCGCTGCCGTCGATGTCGACGAGTTCAAAGGGATTTGGAGGCATTGTTCGTGTAGCGCCCGAGCACGAAATCGAAGTAATCCACCGTGCTGATCCCCGGCAGGCCGCCCTCCCACGGACCGGCGAGAGTGACCGTCGTATCCTGGTCGACGGTGAAGTCGAATTCGAGCGTCGCCCCCATCTGGGCCGCAGGCGGGCAGGTTCCCGCGGTTTCGTTCACCACGCAAATGGCGCGGGCGAATACGGACAGGTCGATCGAGAAGCCGGTCGCCTTCAGCAGGGCCGTCAGTGCGCCCTCGACCTGGCCGGAATACTCCCGCGCAGCGCCGAGCGTGCCACCGCCGCCCGCAAGGTCGCCCACGAAGACGCTGCCCGATATGCCGCCCGCGTTCGGCGCGAGGGGGATGGTCACGGGCCCCGTGCCGGTGGGCTCTCCGGTGCTCGTCGAGGTCATCAGCGTCGCATCCCAGAAGAGCGAGCCGGTGACGTTCGAGTAGTCGAAGGTCGCCGCGGACGCAGCGGCAGGGGCCAGCCCGAAGGCGCAGACGAGGGGAACAAGACGCATCGACACGTCCTCCGTCATTCTTACCTAAAGTAACATATGCAGCCAGCGCATGGCGCTGCAAGCAGAAATGCGGCCATTGCAGGGCAGTATGGGTCATCCGCCTGGCATCGCGGCGCAGGGGACGTTTCCGGCGCCGCTCCCGGCGGGTGCGTGGCCCTTACGCGGCCCCGAAGTGCTTCGACAGCTTCAGCCCCTGGCCCTGGTAGTTGGAGGCGATGCCCTGCCCGTAGAGGCGAGCGGGCACCTCGGCCATTCGCTCGTAGACGAGCCGGCCCACGACCTGCCCGTGCTCGAGCGCGAAGGGGGCTTCGTGGCAGCGCACCTCGAGCACGCCGCGGGCGCCGGCCCCGCCCGCCGGCGCGTGGCCGAAGCCGGGGTCGAAGAAGCCCGCGTAATGCACGCGGAACTCGCCCACCATGGCGAGGTAGGGCGCCATCTCGGCGGCATGGTCGGGCGGGATATGGACCGATTCGCGGCTGACGAGAATGTAGAAAGCGCCGGGGTCGAGCACGATGCGCCCGTCCTCGGCGTGCACCTCCTCCCAGAAGTCGCGGGGTCGGTAATGGCCGATCCGGTCGAGGTCGATCAGGCCGGTATGGGGCTTGGCCCGCCAGCCGACGAAGCTGCCCGCGCCGGCGCGCAAATCGACCGAGAAGCCGAGGCCCCCCTCGATGAGCGGCTCGGTGTCGACCAGCCGCGCCGCGTCGTGCAGCGCGGCGAGCTCGGCGTCGGAGAGCACGCGCGCCCCGTTGCGCAGCCGGAGCTGCGTGAGCCGCATGCCCGGCCGCACCAGCACCGAGAAGGAGCGCGGGCAGATCTCGGCGTAGAGCGGGCCGGAATAGCCGGCGGGAATGCGGTCGAACTCGGTGCCGCCATCGGCCACGACGCGCGTGAGCAGGTCGAGCCGGCCGGTGGAGGACTTGGCGTTGGCAAGCGCGGTCAGCCCCTGCGGCAGCGCGAGCCGTTCCATCAGCGGGACGAGGTAGACGCAGCCCTTCTCGAGCACGGCGCCGCCCGAGAGATCGACGCGGTGCATCTCGAAATCCGCGAGGCGTGCGGAGACGTGGCGCCCCTTGCCCGGCAGGAACGAGGCGCGCACGCGGTAGGCCTGCGAACCGAGGCGCAGATCGAGGCTCGCGGGCTGGATCTGGCCCGGCTCGACCGCGTGCTCGGCAGCGATGGCGCCGGCCTCGACCAGCCGCTCGATCGCCTGGCAGGGCAATACGCCGGGCGCCTCGAGGCCGAGGGCAGCGGCGGCTGGCGAGGGATGAAGCATGCGCTCTCTCCGGCGCTCTGCCGCTGGGTCACGCGGCGCGCGCCGCGCGGGGGGCGGAGCGTTTGGTCGGGCTAGCAGGATTCGAACCTACGACCTCCCGTCCCCCAGACGGACGCGCTACCAGACTGCGCTATAGCCCGATGCCCGCGTCTTACCGGATTCGTGCGCGGGAGCAAGAGCGGATCGGCCCGCGGCCAGGAGGCCTACGCTCAGCGCCGCGGGTGGGCCGCCATGCGGGCGCGCAGGGCCTCGGCGCGGGCAAGGAGCGCGGCGAGCGCGCGGGTGTCGAGGCCGCCGTGGCGGCGCGCGACGATGGCCGCTGGCAGGGGCGCATCCGGGGGCGCATCCGAGTGCGCATCCGGGGCCGAACCGGCCGCCGCAGGTTCCGGCGTCGGCTCGGACGCGGGCTCGGGCTCGGGGTCGGGCGCGCCGGGCAGGGGCGGCAGGTCGCCAAAGAGGCCAAGCTGGCCGTCGGGCGCGCCCGGCAGGGGGGCGCGGGGGGGCATCGCGCGGTCGGGGGCCGCTGCAGGTGCCGCCTCCGCGCCGCCGCCGTCCGTCGCGGCCTCTGACCCGGCGGACGCCTCGACGTCGCGCCCTGCCTCTTCCGCCGTCTCTGCAGCCGGGGCGAGGGCCTCGCCACCGGGCTCGCTTTCGGCGGGCTCGCTCTCGACGGGCTCGGGCGACGGCGCCGTATGGACGGTCTCGGGCGAGATGTCGGGGGCGGCGCTGCCGGCCTGGGCCGCATCGACGTGCGCCGCCTCCTCCGCGGGCGCGCCCTCCATCCCCAGGAGCGGGGGCGAGAGGGCGGCAACGGACTTCACCCCCTTCTCGCGCAACACCTTCTGCGCGCCCTTGATCGTCAGCCCGTCCTCGTGGAGCAACTGTTTCAGCCCGCCGATCAGGGCCATGTCCTGCGGGCGGTAGTAGCGGCGGCCGCCCGCGCGCTTGACCGGCTTGATCTGGGGAAACTTCGTCTCCCAGAAGCGCAGCACATGCGACGAGACGCCGAGCCAAGCGGCGACCTCGCCGATGGTGCGGAACGCATCTGGAGATTTCCTGGCGGTCATGGGCGGCGGGTCATGCGTTCGCCTTGTTGCCCGCGGCCACCCTCTCCTTCATCAGGTGCGAGGGCCGGAAGGTGAGCACCCGGCGGGGATGGATCGGCACCTCTTCGCCCGTCTTGGGGTTGCGACCGACGCGGGCGGCCTTCTGGCGGACGCTGAAGGTGCCGAACGAGCTGATCTTGACCTGCTCGCCCCGCACCAGAGAGTCGGACATGTGCTGCAGCACGCTCTCGACGAGTTGTGCCGATTCGTTTCGCGAGAGGCCTACCTCGCGGAACACGGCCTCGCTCAGATCCATGCGGGTCACGGTGCGCTGGCCCATGCCGCCCTCCCTCGTCTCGTTGATATGCGAGGCTAGGGGAGCGCGGGAAGTCCGTCAATATCAAGGGCTTGAGCGGTGGGATTGAGGCAGGTATCGTCTGGGTGACGCAATCATGCATCACTCGCGTCACTTCAAGATCGTCCCGCAAGGTTTTGTTGTCAGGTGATTTTACCGCTTAAATCACCAGCGCAGCACGACCGATCCCCAGGCCAGGCCGCCGCCGATCGCTTCGGTCACGACAAGGTCGCCTTGCCGTATCCGGCCCTCGTGCTGGCCCACGGAGAGGGCAAGGGGAATCGAGGCGGCCGACGTGTTGCCGTGATCCTGCACCGTGAGGATGACCCGCTCCATCGGCAGGCCCATCCGCTGCGCGGTGGCCTTGATGATCCGCAGGTTGGCCTGGTGCGGCACGATCCAGTCGACATCATCCTCTGTCAGGCCTGCCTTGGCGAGCGCGGAATGAGCGGTCTCGGCGAGCTTTTCGACCGCGTGGCGGAAGACCTCGCGCCCCTGCATCTTCACCACGCCGGAACAGCCGGTCGAGACGCCGCCGTCGACGTAGAGAATGTCGCGGTGCCGCCCGTCGGAATGCAGGTCGGTGGCGAGGATGCCGCGATCGGCGGGCGTGCCGGCGCCTTCGGCGGCCTCGAGCACCAGCGCGCCCGCGCCGTCGCCGAAGAGCACGCAGGTGCCGCGATCTGTCATGTCGAGGATGCGCGAAAACGTCTCGGCGCCGATCACCATGACCCGCTGCGCCTGACCCGAGGCGATCAGCGCCTGCGCGTTGGCCAGCGCGTAGATGAAGCCGGCGCAGACGGCCTGCACATCGAAGGCGAAGCCGGTGCCCATGCCGATCTTGTCCTGCACCATCGTGGCGACGGAGGGAAAGGTCAGGTCGGGCGTGGAGGTGGCGACGATCAGCGCATCGAGATCGCCGGCCGTCAGCCCGGCATCTGACAGCGCGGTGCGGGCGGCATGGGCGGCGAGGTCCGACGTGGTCTCGCCCTCGGCGGCGAAGTGCCGCCGCTCGATGCCCGAGCGCGAGCGAATCCAGTCGTCGGTCGTGTCGAGGGTGGCCTCGAACTCGGCGTTTTCCACCACCCGCTCGGGCAGGTAGTGGCCGACGCCCCGCACCACCGCTCTGATCGTCATCTCTGCTCTGCCTGCTTCGTCATCGTTGCGCCCCTTCTGGCATCCGCCGGGGCAGAGGGAAAGGGCCTCACCCGCTCGCGCGAGAGCCCTGCGCCGCCCCCGTTGCAGCGCCCGTTGCAGCGCCCGGCGCGCCCGCCTCCGCCTCGCGCCGGATCTCCATCGCATCGGCGAGACGCGCGGCGAGACGGTCGGAAAAGCCCGCCTGGGCGAGCTGGAAGGCGAGCTTGATCGCGGCCGAGACGCCGGTCGCGTCGGCCGAGCCGTGGCTCTTGACGATGGTGCCGTTGAGCCCGAGGAACACGCCGCCGTTCACCCGCCGCGGGTCGATCCGCTTGGACAGGCGCCGCAGCGAGGTGTAGGCGAGCAGCCCCGCGATGCGCGACAGCGGCGTCTGCTTGAACGCCTCCTTGAGAAAGTCGCGGATGAGCGAGGCAGTGCCCTCGGCCGTCTTGAGCGCGACGTTGCCGGTGAATCCGTCGGTCACGATCACGTCGACCTCGCCCGATGGAATGTCGCCGCCCTCGACGAAGCCCACGAACTCGAACTCGGCCCCCGGCGCCGCCTCGGCCATCAGGTAATGCGCGGCCTTCAGCTCTGCCCGCCCCTTGTGCTCCTCGGTGCCGAGGTTGAGGATGCCGACGCGCGGTCGCTTCAGCCCCAGCCCGTTGCGGGCGTAGGACGTGCCCATCAGCGCGTATTGCAGCAGGTCCTCGGCATCGGCGCGGATATCGGCGCCCACGTCGAGCATGACGGCGAAGCCGGTGTCGGAGCGGCTCGGCCAGAGGCAGGCGATGGCGGGGCGGTTGACGCCCTCGAGCTTCTTGAGCCGCACCATGCCGAGCAGCATCAGCGCGCCGGTGTTGCCGCAGGAGACGGCGACGGTCGCCTCGCCGTCGCGCACGCTCTCGATGGCCGACCACATCGACGAGCCCTGGCCGTGCCGCATCACGCTCGACGGCTTCTCGCCCATCGTCACCACGTCGTCGGCGTGGCGGATCACGCAGCGGTCGGTCAGCTTGCGCTTGTCGATGAGCGGCGCGAGCTCGCCCTCGCGGCCATGCACGATGAACCCGATGTCGGGGTTCTTCTTTGCCGACAGAGCAAGGCCCGCCACGACCACCGCCGGCCCCTGGTCGCCCCCCATCGCATCGACGCTGATCACCGTCTTGCCGGCGAGCGCGGCGGGCGCGGAGAGTCTGGTCTCGGACGGGGGCGACGTGTCCATCAGGGGGTGGCGAAGGGAGGGGGCCTCAGGCCGCGTCTTCGTCGAGGTCGATCTCGTCGACCATCGCCACCACTTCCCGATCGGCATAGTGGCCGCAGGCGGGGCAGACATGGTGCGGGCGTTTCAGCTCGCCGCAATTCGAGCATTCCGCCGGGTTGTCGGCGGTGAGCGAATCGTGCGCCCGGCGCATGTTGCGGCGGGACTTGGTGACCTTGTTCTGGGGGACAGCCATGGTGCAACCTCGTATGGGGTGAGCCGCCGGCCGGGCCGGGGCGCGATTTCCGCGATGCGGCGCCACATACGCCGCCTGTTCTGGCCGTTCAAGCGCTGTCGGGAACAGGTCGGGCAAAATACGCCGATCGCACGACAGCGCAACCGCAAAGGCGCAAATATCTCAGCCGTCGAGCCTTTTTTTCAGCTCGGCCAGCGCGGCGAAGGGGCGCTCGGCCGGGTCGGCCTCGATGGGCGCGGCGCCGGGGGGGCGGGCCTCGATCTCGCCCAGCTCAACCCCCGGCGCGCGGGGAAAGGCGGGCAGGGCCAGCGCCAGCGCCTCCTCGAGCACGCGCATGAGGTCGACGCTGTCGGGCAGCGCCTCGGCGTCGTCATCGGCGGGCATCTCGGCCTCGGCCTCGTCGGGCTCGACCCGGTCGGCCAGGTAGCGGCGCGTCACGTCCTCCTCGATGCGCGTCGTGACCGGCTCCAGCGTCACCCCGCAAGGCTGCACGATGGTGGCGCCGAGATGCGCATCGAGGCGCCAGTCCTCGCGGCCCATGGGAGCAAGCTGCCCCGACAGGCGCACCTTGCGCAGGCCGTCGAGGCCGAGGCGCTCGCGCAGGGCCTCGAGCGCCGCGGCGTCGGGCACGATGTCGAACCCGGTCGGCTCGCGCGCGGGCAGGGCGCCGAGGCGCAGGCGGGTCGGGGTGCGTTTGCGGCCTTGTGACGTCATGATGCGATGCGTTCTGCCGGTCTCCGGGGCGGTCGCTTGCGGTGGACCATGCCATTGATATAACCGCGGGGGCAATCGTTGCCGCCGCGGTCCGTTCCGTGACTGGCGGCCAAGGTGCGGGGCAGGGCATGGTGCGTGAACGGGTCCTCGGGGCCGGGGAGAGCAGGGCGAAGGCACGGCAGGGCCGCCGGGCCTCTGGCCCGCTTGCGGTCGCGGTGGCCGCCTCGCTGGCCCTTGCCGCGTGCAGCCCGATCGTGCGCAACCATGGCTACGTCCCCCCCGACGAGGAGCTGGCCGAGATCGCCGTCGGTCTCGACACGCGCGAGACGGTCGAGGAGACGCTCGGCTCGCCGGGCGCCTCGGGTGTCATCGACGAGAGCGGCTTCTACTACGTGTCGCAGCGCATGCAGCAGCGCGGCTACCGCGAGCCCGAGGTGATCGACCGCGAGATCGTGGCGATCTCGTTCGACGCGCAGGGCGTCGTGACCAATGTCGAGCGCTTCGGCCTGGAAGACGGCAACGTCGTCGCTCTGTCGCGCCGCGTGACCGACAGCAACGTGCAGGGCATCGGCTTCCTGCGCCAGCTTCTCGGCAATCTCGGCCGGATCAACCTCGACAACCTCGGCGGCGGCTGAGGCCGGCCGCGCGGGCGGGTGACTCACGCGCCTCCGGTCTCGGGCTCGAAGCGCAGCGCCACGCCGTTGATGCAGTAGCGCAGGCCCGTGGGGGCCGGCCCGTCGGGAAAGACATGGCCGAGATGGCCGTCGCAGCGGTCGCAATGCACCTCCGTGCGTCGCATGAACCACGACGTGTCCTCGCTCTCGCCCACCGGCGCGTCTTCGCGCGGGGCATAGAAGCTGGGCCAGCCCGTGCCGCTCTCGAACTTGGTCGCCTGGTCGAAGAGCGGCGCGCCGCAGCCCGCGCAGAGGAATGTGCCCGGCTCCTTGGGAAAGTCGTCATGCGTGCCGGCGCGCTCCGTCCCATGGCGGCGCATCACCTTGAAGCCCAGGTCTCCCAGTTGCGCGCGCCACTCGGCGTCGCTCTTGACGACCTTGCCGCCGTCCGTGCGGCCCGTCCTCTCCGTCGCGGCGGAACCCGTGTCGGCCATTCGCCCTTCTCCCCTCAGTCATGCGCCCGTCACGGAGCGCGTCGCATCTTGCCGGGCGCCCTGTGCCCGCCTATCGACAGGTAGGCCGGGCGCGGCTCTCCGCCAAGGGCGGTCCGGCTGCAAGGATGAGGAGAGCGCCGCCCATGCCCGACCTCCGCCGCGGCCGCTACGCTGCCCGGTTCGCCGCGACCGCGGCCGACCGCGAGCGCTCTCTCGCGCTGCGTGCCCGCTGCTTCCGCGAGGGGGGCGACGACCGCGACGCCTTCGACGACGCCTGCCGCCACATGCTGGTGGAAGAGCCGGAAACGAAGCGGCTGGCCTGCACCTTCCGCCTGCTGCCGCTGTGCGGCGGGGGCGAGATCGGGCGCTCCTACTCGGCGCAGCACTACGACCTCGCGGCGCTCGAGGGCTTCGCGGGGCCGATGGTCGAGATGGGGCGGTTCTGCATCGACCCCGACCTGCACGACGCCGACATCCTGCGCGTGGCCTGGGGCGCGATGACCCGGTATGTCGACGAGACGGGCACGAAGATGCTCTTCGGCTGCTCGAGCTTCGCCGGCACGGAGACGGCGCGCTACCTCGACGCCTTCGCCATGCTGCGCGACCGCCACCTCGCGCCCTCGCGTTGGCTGCCGCGGGTAAAGGCGCGCGACGTCTTCCGCTTCGCGCGTACCCGCGCCGCCCCGCCCGACCCGGATGCACGGCGCGCGCTCAGGGGAATGCCGCCGTTGTTGCGCACCTACCTCGCCATGGGCGGCTGGGTGTCGGACCACGCGGTGGTCGACCGCGACCTCGACACGCTGCACGTCTTCACCGGGCTTGAGATCGCGGCGATCCCGCCCGCCCGCGCCCGCGCCCTGCGCGCCGTGGCCGGCTGAGCCGCGTGCTCACGCGGCGCGGCGTCTCGCGGCGCGGCGGCGGCGCAGAAGCTGGATCGCCGGCAGGAAGATCAGGATCAGCGCGATCACCGTGATCGGCCCCGCGATCGGGCGGGTGAAGAAGATCGACGGGTCGCCCGACGACAGCAGCAGAGACTGGCGCAGCGTCGGCTCGGCGATGGGGCCGAGCACGATCGCCAGGACCGCCGGCGCCAGCGGGTAGTCGAACCTGCGCAGGAAGAAGGCGCCCAGGCCGAAGATCACCATCAGCCAGACATCGTGCATGTCCCGCGTCGCCGCATATCCGCCGGCGATCGACAGCACGAAGATCATCGGCGCGAGGATGGTGAAGGGCATCCGCAGCATCCAGACGAAGAGCGGGATGAAGGCGAGGTTGATGATCACGGCGGCGAGGTTGGAGATGTAGAACGAGCCGATCAGGCCCCATACGAACTCGGTTTCGTCGACGAACAGGCGCGGCCCCGGCACCAGCCCCCAGATCACCATGCCGCCGAGCAGGATGGCGGTCGTGGGCGAGCCGGGGATGCCGAGCGTGAGCATCGGCAGCATCGAGCCCGTCGAGGCCGAGTTGTTGGCGGCCTCGGGCGCCGCGACGCCGTCGGGGTTGCCCTTGCCGAACTTCTCGGGCGTGCGCGACACCATCTTGGCCACCCCGTAGGACATCAGCGAGCCCGGGGTCGCCCCCGCCGCCGGCAGGACCCCCACGAAGAAGCCCAGAACAGAGCCGATCCACGTGCCCTTCCAGCCGCGGCGCACCGCCTCTTTCGTGTCGTCGACCATGCCGCGGGCCGTCATCCGCGGCGTCGTGGTGGTCACCTCGCCGCGCGATTGTTCGATCGTCCACAGCATCTCGCCGATGCCGTAGACTCCGATCGCCAGCACCAGGAAGCCGATCCCCTGCAGGAAGCCCTGCATCTCGAACAGGATCAGCCGGGGCTCGCCCGAGATCGTGTCGAAGCCCACCGAGGCGAGCACCAGGCCGAGGCAGATCGAGACGATGGTCTTGGGGATATCGTCGCCGCCGAGCCCGACGAAGGTGGCGAAGGCCAGCAGCATCAGCGCGAAGATCTCGGGCGGCCCGAACGACAGCGCGACCGAGGCGAGCGCAGGGGCGAACAGCGTGAAGAAGACGTTCGCCACCGTGCCGCCGATGAACGAGGCGAGGGCGGCGGTGACGAGCGCGAGGCTCGCCTTGCCCTGCATGGCAAGCGGGCGGCCGTCGAAGGTGGTGGCCACTGCCGTCGAGGCGCCGGGGATGCCGAGCGTCACCGACGAGATCGCGCCGCCATACATCGCCCCGTAATAGATCGCGGCGAGAAAGATGATGGCCGAGCCGGGCGGCACGAGGAAGGTGATGGGCAGCAGGATCGCCACGCCGTTGACCGAGCCGAGCCCCGGCATGGCGCCGATGAACAGCCCGACCGTGACGCCGATGAGGATGAGCGAGAGGTTGAGCGGCTGCAGCGCCAGCAGCATCCCGTCGCCGAGAAGCGCGAGTATTTCCATGTCTGCCCGATATTCCCTGGAGCCGGCGGCGTGGCCCGCCGCTCAGTAGATGATGTCGTAGAGCACGTCGAAGACCGGATCGGTGAAGGACATGCCCGACGGCATGGTGATCCGCATCGCGCCCTCGAAGAAGAAGAAGAAGGCCAGCGGCACGATCAGCGCCATGGGCAGCGTGAGCGCCCAGGAGTGGCGGCCGAGGAAGCGCATGTAATAGAGCAGGAACACCGCGATCGCCCCGTACATCGACACGACGTTGATCAGCCCCACGAACACGACGATCCCGCCGCCCACCAGCGCCAGCGTCCGCCAGCCGTAGGCGTCGAGGAGGGGCTCGTCGGATTGCGAGGGCGGCGAGGTGCCCCGCCACCAGTTGAGCGCGATCATCCCGCAGGCCAGCAGCATCACCGCCGACAGCCAGAACGGCCAGAAGCCGCCACCCGGGCCCTGGCCCGCGATGTAGCCCACCGGCAGTTCTGCCGACTTCCACATCAGGTAGAGAGAGAACAGGCCGAGCAGGCCCGCCGTCACGATTTCTCCGGTGCGCATTCCGGCCCTGCTCCGTCGTCGACGTCTTCGTGGTCAGCCTGCTGGCGGCGGCCAGCGGTCGCGGTCGCCCGCCCGTGCCGCCACGCGTGGGCCGGCACGGGCGGGGACGTGTCGGCGGTCAGCCCGCCAGGGCCGCGAGCAGCCGGCGGTGGTTTTCGACCTGCTGCTGCCAGTAGGCGCGCTGTTCGTCGGCGTCCATCCAGAGCGGCGAGAGGCTCTCCGACTCGAGGTAGCCCTGCCATTCCTCGGTCTCGTAGATCCGGGTGAACAGATCCTGATAGTAGGCCGCGGCCTCCTCCGACATGCCCGGCGCGCCCACGACGGCCCGCTGGTTGTAGTAGGAGAAGTCGTGGCCCTTCTCCTTCATCGTCGGCACGTCGGGGTAGGCGGGCATGCGCTCGTCCGAGAAGGCCAGCAGCGGCACGAAATCGCCCGCCTCGTAGAAGCCCTTGGCCTCGGCCGGGTTGTTGACCGTCGCCATGATCTGCTTGCCGGCGAGGTCCTTGGCCACGGCGCCGCCGCCGTCGTAGGGGATGTAGGTGATGTCGAGGCCGTAGGCGTCGGACATGAAGGCGATGACGATCGAGTCTTCCTGGCCCTGGCCCGTGCCGCCCATGACGTACTCGCCGCCCATCGACTTCACCTGTTCGACATACTCCTCGAACGTGGTGATGCCGCTGTCGGCGTGGACCCACAGCACGAAGGGATCGACGCCCATCATCGCGACGGGCGTGAACTCCTGGATGTCGATGCCGAGGTTCTCCTGCCGCAGCGGCGTGGTGAAGAACGAGTTGAGCGTCACGAGGATCGTGTGATCGGGGTCGCTGGCCTGGCCGACGTGCAGCAGCGCCTCGGCGCCCGAGCCGCCGCCCTTGTTGTTGGGCACAAGCGGCCGGCCCGTCATGTCGTGCTTTTCGGCCACCGACTGGATGAAGCGGGCGATCTGGTCGGCGCCGCCGCCCGGCCCGGCCATGATGACGAAGTCGATGGGGCGCCGCGGCTCCCACCCTTCGGCCGTGGCGGCCATCGGCGTCAGCGCGAGCAGACCGGCGCAGGCCGCGCCGAGCAACGATCGTTTGGTGATGGGCATGAATGTCCTCCCTGGGTCCGCCGGGCGCAGAGCGCCGCCGCGCCCTTGCGCCGCATGCGACACTTCCGCACTCCACCCGCGAGTAACTAAATTGCGTGGTGAAAAGTGCAAGGAATATTTTCTTGCAGCAACTGTTATGCTGTTGCCGTAGGGCAGGCGGCGGCAGCCCTTTGGCCGGGCGGGCGGCGCTCTCAGTGCACCAGCACGACGGGCAGCTCGGCGTGGTCGACGATCGTCTGGGTGTTGCCGCCGAACAGCGTTTCGCGCTCGTGGCTGTGGCCGTAGGCGCCCATGACAAGCAGGTCGGCGCCGACCTCGGCGGTCTTTTCCAGAAGCGCCGCGCCGGGGTTGCGCGCCTCGAAGCGCAGGGGCTGCGCGGTGACGCCCCGCAGGGCGTAGTACTCGACGAGTTCCTCGGTGGTGGCGCCGTGCGGCTCGCCCCGCCCGCCGGCGAGGATGGTCACCTCGTCGGCCGCCCCGGTGATGTCGAGCGTCAGCGCCACCGCGCGCGCCGCCTCGAGCGAGCCGTTCCAGCCCACCGCCACGCGCCCCCCGAGAGTGTCGGGCGCGCTGCCCTCGCGCGGGCACATCAGCACCGGCCGCCCGGTCTGGAACAGCGCGGCCTTGAGCGCCGAGACGCCGAGCTCGCGGTCGCGGTCGGGGCGGGCGACGACGATCAGGTCGGCCAGCCGCCCCAGATGCTTGATCGTGTCGGGCATCCGCTCCTCCTGCTCGATCACCTCCACGGTCGCCGCGCCCGCACGCGGCCCCGATTCGGCCAGACCCAGCCGACCGGCGAGGTCGTGCAGGTCGTCCCGCACCTTGCGCTCCTGCTGCTCGGCCAGTTCGTGGGCCTGCGACAGGATCGTGTCGCGCGCGAAGGCGGGCAGGAGGGTGGAATAGGGCAGCAGCTCGTCGGGCTGCGCCCGGCAATGCGCCACGACCACATGCGCCGAATGGCGCCGCGCGAGCGCCGCGGCATGGGCCAGCACGGCATCCACCAGCGTGTCGCCGCGTACCGGCACCAGGATCTTCTTCAACATTGGTCATCCCTCCCTTGGCCCGGCGGCTTGTGCCGCCGCTGTCCATCTTGCCGCGTGCGGCGGCGGCTTGGCACCCCTCTTGGAAATATTGTCGCGAGCGACCACCTCTCGCCGCCGCGGCACTCTTTCGTGACGAAAGGGTGACAGCGCGGGCACGGGGCGTTATGTCAGCCCCGCTGCCGCTGCCCCTTTCGAGGCCTGCCCATGTCTGCCGACGGTCCCGCGTTCGACGACCCCGTGCCCGACGAGTTCCTGCCCGACGACCCCGCGCCCGACGACCTGCATCGCCGCCTGCCGCCCGCCCATCCGTTCGACGATGACAAGCTGCGCGAGGAATGCGGCGTGTTCGGCGTGGTGGGGGCGGCCGACGCCGCCAACTTCGTGGCGCTCGGCCTGCATGCCCTGCAGCACCGGGGGCAGGAGGCGGCCGGCATCGCCGCCTATACCGCCGAGAGCGGCTTCCAGCTGGCGCACCGCTTCGGCTACGTGCGCGACAGCTTCACCAACCCCGCCCTGATGCGGACCCTGCCCGGAGAGCTGTCGATCGGGCATGTCCGCTATTCCACCGCCGGGTCCAAGGGGCAGACGGCGATCCGCGACGTGCAGCCCTTCTTCGGCGAATTCTCGATGGGCGGCGCGGCGATCGCGCATAACGGCAACATCACCAATGCCGCCGCGCTGCGGCGCGAGCTGATCGACCGGGGCTCGATCTTCCAGTCGAGCTCCGACACCGAGTGCATCGTGCACCTGATGGCGCGGAGCCTTCAGCGCGACGTGCCGGAGCGCATGAAGGACGCGCTGCGCCGGGTCGAGGGCGCCTATTCGATCGTCGCCATGACGCGCACCAAGCTGATCGGCGTGCGCGACCCGCTGGGCGTGCGCCCGCTGGTGCTGGGGCGGCTCGATCTGGGCGACCGCCCCGGCTGGGTGCTCTCGTCCGAGACCTGCGCGCTCGACATCATCGGCGCCGAATTCGTGCGCGAGGTCGAGCCGGGCGAGATGGTGGTGATCACGGCCGGGGAGGGGGTGCGCTCGTTCCGCCCCTTCGAGCCGCGCGAGGCGCGGTTCTGCATCTTCGAGCACGTCTATTTCTCGCGTCCCGATTCGAGCCTCGGGGGGCGGTCGGTCTACGAGACGCGGGCCGCGATCGGGGTGGAACTGGCGCGCGAGGCGCCGGTCGAGGCCGATCTCGTCTGCCCGGTGCCCGATTCGGGCACGCCCGCCGCCATCGGCTTCGCACAGGAGAGCGGCATCCCCTACGGCATGGGGATCATCCGCAACCAGTATGTCGGGCGCACCTTCATCGAGCCGACCGAGCAGATCCGCAACATGGGCGTGCGCCTGAAGCTCAACGTCAACCGCGCGCTGATCCGCGGCAAGCGGGTGGTGCTGGTCGACGATTCGGTGGTGCGGGGCACGACCAGCCGCAAGATCAAGGAGATGATCCTCGACGCCGGCGCGGCCGAGGTGCATTTCCGCATCGCCAGCCCGCCCACGGCGTGGCCCTGCTTCTACGGGGTCGACACGCCCCGGCGGGAGAAGCTGCTGGCCGCCACGATGTCGGAAGACGAGATGCGCGACCATCTGGGGGTCGATTCGCTGCGCTTCATCACGCTCGACGGGCTCTACCGCGCGGTGGGCGAGGCCGGCGGGCGCGACCCGGCGCGGCCGCGCTACTGCGACGCCTGCTTCTCGGGCGACTACCCCGTCGCGCCGTCGGACATGATCGAGCAGGGCTTCCGCCCGCGAGAGGCGGCGGAGTAACGACGGCGCCGCCGTGCGTGGGCGGCGGCCGCCTTCAAGGGCAACCGACGTTGCGTCGCGCCCCCGCAGGCGCCCCGCCGCCGATCCCGCCCGCCCTGTCGGCGGGTCGTCGCCGCGCCGCAGCGAGCCCCCTTTTCCCCGGCGCGGCCCTCCGGTAGCGGCAACGCTCGCGAAATCTCACGAGAATAGTCCATGGCCGCCACCGATACGCCCGCCGCGCCTCTGGCCACCCGGCCGGGCGCGCTCGACCTCGACCGTCTCACCGTGATCGGCGTCGCCGGCGCGCCCGGCGCGATGCGCGCGCTGGTGCGCGAGCCACGGGGCCGCGTGCGCACCGTCACGGCCGGCGACCGGCTGCGGCCGGGCAGGGTGCTGCGGGTCGAGCCCCGCGGCCTCGTGATCGAGACACGGCAGGGCCCCGCCCTGCTGCCCCTCGCCGCGCCCGGCTGAGGCGCGACGCTTGACGGAGACAGCCATGAGTACCGAAGACGACACGGCGGGGGCCGGGCGCGCCGCGCGCCTCGCCACCCTGCCGCGGGCGCTCGCCGTCGACGGCACGCACCTGATCGGCACGATGGGCGCGCCGGGGCTGCGGCGCGGGATCGTCCGCGACGAGAGGGGCACGGTGCGCACGGTTGCGCGGGGCGACATGGTCGACGGCGGCCGCATCGTCGAGGTCGAGGCCGACGCGCTGCGCCTGCACACGGGCGACCGCATCGCCCGGCTCGACCTTGCCGGGCGGGGCGAAGGTCTGGCGACCTCGCCCCGCCCGCGCGCCCGGCCCGACGCTGCGGCGAGCGAAGCGCCCGACGCCATCCCCCACACCGGGCCGGACGAGGCCCTGTCGCACGCGCGCCCGCGCCCCCGCAGGTACACCGGGCCGGACGGCACGATGGGCTGAGCCTGCGGACACTGCCCGCGCCGTGCAGGCGGATGCCGCCTTGCCCCACGCCCCCGCCAATGGGCGCAGCCCCCCGACTTGCGCGCCGCGCGAGCGGCACGGCCCGGCGAGTCGCGCCCCTCCCCCTGGGTGCCTCGCGCGCTGGCCGGCCCTTGACCTCGCCCCCGGCCCGGCGCAGGGGAACAGGCCATGACCGACACGCCTTCCTCCGCCCCCCGGCTCGCCCTTGTCACCGGTGCCTCGCGCGGTCTCGGCGCCGCGATGGCCGAGGCGCTGGCGCCCGAGCACCATGTCGTTGCCGTCGCCCGCACCGTGGGTGCGCTGGAAGAGCTCGACGACCGCATCCAGGCGCGCAGCGGTCAGGCGACGCTCGCCCCCCTCGACGTGACCGACGACGGCGCGATGCAGCACCTCTGCCGGTCGATCTTCGAGCGGTGGGGGGGCGTCGACCTGTGGGTGCACACCGCCATCCACGCCGCACCGCTGACACCCACGCCGATGATCGACGGCAAGGACTGGGAAAGGAGCTGGCAGACCAATGTCGAGGCGACACGGCGGCTGATCGCCTATGTCGCGCCGCTGCTGGTCGCGCGGCAGCAGGCGGGCGGGACGGCGCGGGCGCTGTTCTTCGACGATTCCCGCGCCGGGGCCGCCTATTTCGGCAGCTACGGCGCGACCAAGGCCGCGCAGGTGGCGCTGGTGCGGTCCTGGGCGGCCGAGACGGTGCGCACGGGCCCCGAGGTGCGGCTGCTCGCGCCGCGGCCGATGCCCACGGCCGTGCGCGCCCGCTTCCACCCCGGAGAGGACCGCGCTCCGCTCGCCGCCCCCGCCGACGAGGCCGCCCGCCTGCTCGCCGGTCTTTGAACGTCGCCCCGGCCGCCGCCGCTTTCCACGGGCGCTGCGCTCGGGTAGTTTGCGGCCAACGAGGCCGAGGTCGAGCAGGGCCCGCCATGATCCGACGCTTTCTCGCCGCGGCGCTCGCGCTGGCGTTTTCCGGCGCTGTCGTGCGGGCGCAGGATGCCGCCGCCCCGGCACGGCTCGATCCCGCACGCTCCGCGGTCACGGCCACGCAGGAGGGGCTGTCGCTCTCGCTCGGGCTGACGCGGCCCGTACCGTGGCGGGTGCGGGCCTTGGCCGACCCGCCGCGCCTGGTTGTCGACCTGCGTTCCGCCGCGCTCGACCCGCCGGACGCGGCCGCCCTCGCCGTGCCGGGGGCCGTGACGGGCCTGCGGGCCGGGCCGCTCCGGGCCGACTGGTCGCGGCTGGTCCTCGACCTCGACCGCCCGCACGAGGTGGTCGAGGCGGGCATGGCGACCGGCGACGGCGCCGCCCGCATCGACATCCGCCTGCGCCCCGCGCCGGCCGGGTCGCTGGCGGCGGCGCCCGACTGGGCGAGCCCCGCCTTCGCCGACGAGGCCGAGACGCTGGCGCCCCCGCCGCGCCGCGGCCCGGCCGACGACCGGCCCGTGGTGGTGCTCGATCCCGGCCATGGCGGGATCGACCCCGGCGCGGTGCGCGACGGCCATCTCGAGGCCGACATCACGCTCGCCTTCGCCCGCGAATTGCGCGACGCGCTGCGCCGCGACGGCCGCTTCCGCGTGGCGCTGACCCGCGACGCCGATCTCTTCGTCTCGCTCGACGGGCGCATCGCGGCGGCCCGACGGGCGGGGGCCGACGTCTTCGTGTCGATCCACGCCGACGCGGTGGCCGAGGGCGTGGCGCGCGGCGCGCAGGTCTACACCCTGTCCGACGCCGCCTCGTCGCGTGCCGCCGCCGAGCTCGCCGAGCGGCACGACCGGGCCGACCTTCTCGCCGGCGTCGACCTGACCGAGCAGGACGACCGCATCGCGCGGGTGCTGATGGACATGGCCCGCACCGAGACCGAGCCCCGCACCGAGGCGCTGGCCGGCACGCTGGTGGACGCGCTGCGCGGGGCGGGCATCCGGCTGCATGCCCGCCCGCGCGAGAGCGCCGCCTTCTCGGTGCTCCGGGCGCCCGACATCCCCTCGGTGCTGGTCGAGATCGGCTTCATGTCGACGCCTGCGGAGCTCGAAAAGCTGCTCTCGGAGGCATGGCGGCGCCAGGCGGCCGAGGCGCTGGCCGCGGGCCTCGCCGCCTGGGCCGAGGCCGACGCGGCGCGCGACGCGCTGCTGGGGCGCTGAGGCGCGTGGGGCGCGGCGTCGGCGGGGACGAGCGCGCAGGTGGCGGCTGCCGCTCGGGAACCCGGCGCCACGCGCCCGGCGGCGCTGGCGGCCGGGGCGCCGGCCCGCTAGCGTCGCCCGCGATGCGCGACGATCCCGCTCTCCCCGACCGGCCCACACGGCGCCGCGCGCTCGCCCTCGCGGCGGGCGGCGCGCTGGCGCTCGCCGGCTGCGGCGGGCGGCCCGCGCCGCTGCCGGAGCGGCCCGCGGCCGAGACACCCGCCGTCGCGATCCGCCGGGGCGCGCGCAACGTGGCCGGCGCCGACGGCACGCCCCTTGCCGCGACCGCCTGGAGGCCGGCAGGGCGGCCCCGCGCGGCGATCCTGGCGCTCCACGGCTTCGGCGAGACCGCACCCAACACCTGGGGCGCCGCCGCGCGGCACTGGGCCGCGCGGGGCATCGCGGTCGAGGGCTACGACCATCGCGGCTTCGGCCGGAATCCCTCGCGCAAGGTCTGGCCCGGGGCCGAGGCGCTGGTGGCAGACGCCGTCGCCGTCTCGCGGCAGGTGCGCGTGCGGCATCCCGACATGCCGCTCGTGGTGGTGGGGCACTCGATGGGGGGCGGCGTGGCGCTCGCCGCCGCCGCGGCCGGGCTCGAGGCCGACGCGCTGGTGCTTGCCGCCCCCGCCATAGCCGGCGGTGCCCAGATGTCGCCCGTCTACCGGCTGGGGGGCTGGGCGCTCGGCACCTTCGCGCCCGACCGGCGCTTCACGGGCGGCGACGCGGTGACGCTGGTGCCCACCGACAACCCCGACGCGCTGGCGGCGGCCGCCGCCGACCCGCTCCACTTCGCCGACGCCTCGGGGCGCGAGCTGTGGGGGCTGGTGCGGGTGTCCGACCTCGCCGCCCGCGCCGCGCCGCGTGTCGGGATCCCCGTGATGACGGTGATGGGGGCGCACGACGATTACGTGCGCGCCGCGGGCGTGCGCGCGGTGCACGAGAGCATCCCCGGCGCCGCGCGCTTCGAGTTCTACCCCGAGGGCTGGCACTGGCTGTTCCGCGACCGGCAGGCGCGCGCCGTGTGGGAGGACGTGGGCGACTTCGTGCTGGGCCTGCCCGCCCCGGCCTGACCCCCGCGCCCTCGAGGGGCCGCGCGGTGCGGCGCCCGGCCGCCCGCGCCTTTTCAGGCGTCCGGGTCAAGGGTATATTCACCACGACGCAACAGGATTCCGTTCATGATCCGCTTTCTCTTCTCGGGCCTCGGCGCCCTCTTCGCCATGCTCACGACCGGCGCGCTCTTTGCGGCGCTGATGGCACTGGCCGTCCTGTGGATGTATGGGCGCGAGCTGCCCGACCACGAGGAGCTGGCGAATTACGAGCCCAGGACGATCAGCCGTGTCTACTCGACCGAGGGGCAGATCATCGACGAGTTCGCGGTCGAGCGGCGCCTCTTCGTACCGTCGGAGGACATCCCCGATCTCGTCAAGGCGGCGTTCATCTCGGCCGAAGACAAGAATTTCTACACCCATGCCGGCTACGACCCGCGCGGCATGGTGGCGGCCGTCGTCGACATGGCGCAGGGCGGTGCGCTGCGCGGCGCCTCGACCATCACCCAGCAGGTGATGAAGAACTTCCTGCTGTCGGGCGACCGCACGGTCGAGCGCAAGCTGAAGGAGATCATCCTCGCCGCCCGCGTCGAGCAGGCGCTGACCAAGGAAAAGATCCTCGAGCTCTACCTCAACGAGATCTACCTCGGGCAGAACTCCTACGGCGTGGCCGCAGCGGCGCAGACCTTCTTCAACAAGACCCTGTCCGAGCTGGAGCCGCACGAGGCGGCCTATCTCGCCGCGCTGCCCAAGGCGCCCTCCGACCTGCACCCGGTGCGCGCGAAGGAGCGGGCGACCGACCGGCGCAACTTCGTGCTGCGCGAGATGTACGAGAACGGCTATCTCGACGCCGCCACCTTCGAGGCCGAGCGGGCGATGCCGTTGCGCTCGGTGCAGAACGGCGATTTCGACAGCTTCCGCCGGGCGCTGCCGCCGCGCGGCTATTTCACCGACGAGATCCGCCGGCAGCTGTCGTCGGAGTTCGGCGAGGAAGAGTTCTTCGGCGGGGGGCTGGCGATCCGCGCCACCGCCGATGCCGAGTTGCAGAACGCCGCCGAGCAGGCTCTGCGCCGCGCGCTGGAAGACTACGACCGGAGCCAGGGCATCTGGCGCGGCACCGGCCGGAGCCTGCCGCAGGAGGCGCTGGCGAGCGAGGCGGCGTGGCGCGCCGCGTTGGCCGAAACGGAGGTCGCCCGCGACATCGTGCTCGAGGGCAAGGCCTGGCTCCCCGCCGTGGTGCTCGACGTGGCCGAGATGGCGCTGACGCTCGGTGTGGAGGACATCGACGGCACGGTGAGCGTGCCGCGCGAGGATATTCGCTGGCTGCGCGGCGACTTCTTCGCCAATTTCGAGGCCGGCGACGTGGTGCATGTCCGCCGCGTGACCGACGAGGGCGGCCAGACCGTGCGCTGGTCGCTCCGGCAGGTGCCCGAGGTCGAGGGCGCGTTCATGGCGATGGACGTGCATAACGGCCGGGTGCTCGCCCTGCAGGGCGGCTTTTCCTACCAGCACTCCGTCTTCAACCGGGTGACGCAGGCCACCCGCCAGCCCGGCTCGGCGTTCAAGCCGCTGGTCTACGCCGCAGCGCTCGATTCGGGCTACACGCCCGCCACCATCGTCGTCGACGCGCCGATCGAGGTCGACACGCCCGACGGCGTCTGGCGCCCCAAGAACGCCTCGAACCGCTATTACGGCCCGACGCCCCTTCGCACCGGGATCGAGCAGTCGCGCAACCTGATGACGATCCGCCTCGCCCAGGAGATCGGGATGAGCACGGTCGGCCGCTACGCCGAGGATTTCGGCGTCTACGACGACCTCCAGCCCTTTCTCGCCAATGCGCTCGGCGCGCAGGAGACGACGCTCTACCAGATGGTCGCGGCCTACGCGATGTTCGCCAACGGGGGCGAGCGGGTGGAGCCCACGCTGGTCGACCGCGTGCAGGATCGCTGGGGCGCCACCGTCTACAAGCACGACCAGCGCCGCTGCCCCGAATGCGAGCTCGCCGCGCTGGCGCCGGGCGAGGCGCCGCGCATCGTGTCGGACCGCGACCGCGCCATCGACGCGATCACCGCCTACCAGCTCACGTCGATGCTGCAGGGCGCGGTCGAGCGCGGCACGGGGCGCAGCGCGGTGGGTTCGGCGGGCCTCGGCGTGCCGCTGGCGGGCAAGACCGGCACCACCAACGACGCCAAGGACGTGTGGTTCGTGGGCTTTTCCTCCAACATCGCGGCGGGCTGCTACATCGGTCACGACCAGCCGCGCTCGCTCGGCCCCGGCGCCTATGGCGGCACGCTCTGCGCGCCGGTCTTCGCCGAGTTCATGCGCGAGGCGATCGCCAAGTATGGCGGCGGCGCCTTCGCGGTGCCGCCGGGGGGCTATTTCGTCAAGATCGACCGCCGCTCGGGCGCGCGGCTGCCCGACAGCGCGTCGGGGCCCAACGTGGTCGCCGAGTATTTCCGCGAGGGCGAGCAGCCGGTCTTCGGCATCGCGCTCGACGGCGGCTTCCGGATGGGCAACGACGTGGCGCTCTTCGCGGCGGGCGAAGATCCCACGACGAGCCGCGAGGTGACCACCTCGACGGGCGAGCGCGTGCGCATCGCGCCCAAGGCGTCGTTCGGGTCGCTCTCGTCGGGCGGCCTTTACTGATCCGCGCCGCCGCCCCCGTGCCCCGCGCCACGCTTGAAGGCGCCGGGCGCGGCGCCTATACCCCGTCTCTCACCCACCCGAGCGAGGGAGCCCGACCATGCGCGCCGAGACGCAAGCCACCGTCGAGAAGGTCCGCAAGTCGCTCGACCTGCTGGGGCAGCGACTGGGGCTGGAGACGGCCGAGCACCGGCTGGAAGAGTTCAACGCCCGCGTCGAGGACCCGACACTGTGGGACGATCCCGCCGCGGCGCAGAAGCTGATGCGCGACCGACAGGCGCTGGTCGACGCGCTTGGCACCTACCGCGAGATCGCGCAGGAACTCGAGGATCAGGTCGACCTGATCGAGATGGGCGAGGCGGAGGACGACGCCGAGGTCGTCTCCGAGGCCGAAGCCGCGCTCAAGGCGCTGGCAGAGAGGGCCGCCGCCAAGGAGATCGAGGCCCTGCTCGACGGCGAGGCCGATTCCAACGACACCTTTCTCGAGATCAACGCCGGCGCCGGCGGCACCGAAAGCTGCGACTGGGCGGCGATGCTCGCGCGCATGTATGTCCGCTGGGCCGAGAAGCGCGGCTACAAGGTGGAGCTGCAGGCCGAGAGCGCGGGCGAGGAGGCCGGCATCAAGTCGGCCACCTACAAGATTTCTGGCCACAATGCCTATGGCTGGCTCAAGAGCGAATCGGGCGTCCACCGGCTCGTGCGCATCTCGCCCTACGACAGCTCGGCCCGGCGGCACACCTCGTTCTCGTCGGTCTGGGTGTACCCGGTCGTCGACGACAACATCGAGATCGAGGTGAACCCGGCCGACATCCGCGTCGACACCTACCGGTCGTCGGGCGCGGGCGGGCAGCACGTCAACACGACCGACTCGGCGGTGCGGATCACCCACATCCCCACCGGCATCGTGGTGACGAGCTCGGAGAAGTCGCAGCACCAGAACCGCGACATCGCCATGAAGGCGCTGAAGTCACGCCTCTACCAGATGGAGCTCGACCGCCGCAACGAGGCGATCCAGGAGCAGCACGAGCAGAAGGGAGAGGCCGGCTGGGGCAACCAGATCCGCTCTTACGTGCTGCAACCCTACCAGATGGTGAAGGATTTGCGGACGGGGCACGAGACCTCAGACACGCAAGGGGTGCTCGACGGCGACCTTGACGGCTTCATGGCGGCGACGCTGGCGTTGCAGGTGTCGGGAAAATCGCGCGCCGAGGCCGCTGCCGAGTAAATCCACCGCCGGTGAAGGGTCGGGGGCCTGCGCCCGCCGGTCGCCGCCGTCCGCCCATCGGGGGCCGCTATCGGTCAGCCCGTGCCGCTCTCGCGGGGCTGGCGGTGCCAGAGCGGCGGGGGCAGGGCGCGATTATCCCGCTCGAGAGTCTCTTCCGCCTCGGCCAGCGCGCGGTGAAAGGCGGGGCGGTCGATCTCCTGCAGCACGCGCCGCGCCCAGAGACCGCTGAGGAACGGACGGTCCTGTGCCGCGAGCACCCTGAGCACCGACCGCAGGTAGGGGCGGTGCCGGTGCCGCTTCCGCCAGATCCGCGCGAACGAGCGCCGGTCGAGCCGCCCCAGCGCCGCGGCACGCACCAGCGGCCAGGTCACCCCCATCTCGGCCAGCGCCTGGTCGGTCTGCCAGCCCAGATGCGCGGTGCGGAAATGCTGCGCCCGCGGCCCGAAGAGCGCGGCATGCATCGCGTCCTCGCTGACGGTCGGGTCATAGATCAGCGACACGCGCTCGGCGGCCTCGACCATCGCGGGCGCATAGCCGTATCGGCCCGTGAAATCCAGCCGCCGCGCGCCCATGAAGCGATGGTCCCACACGGCGCGGGCCGGATCGAGCGTCGCCTGCGGCCGGATCGCCAGCACCGCCGCGCCCGGGGCGGCGACCGAGAAGGCGCAGGCGGCATAGCCCTCGGCCCCGGCGCCGTAGAACAGCACGCGGTCGAACAGATCGAAGAAGCCGTCGTCCACCAGGTCGTCGAAGAAGGCATAGACCTCGGCATCGCGGAACCACGTCGTGCCCTCGGAATAGAGGCAGAGCTGCGACCAGCCCTCGCGCCCGGCCAGGCGCAGGCCGGCGGGCAGCTTCTCGCCCTCCTGCGCGCGGATGTCCTCGGCGTTCTCGAAGGTGACGAGCAGAACCTCCTGATCCTCCTCGGTGTAGAGGGCGCCATGGCGCTCGGCGAGCCGCGCGTGGAAGCCGTGCTCCATCGCGTGCTGATCGAGCCGGGAAAGCCAGGCTGCCGTCGTCGTCGTCATCGTGCCTCCGCTCGGGGTCCCTTTCACCTTACCGCGACTTGGTAAACCGGGAATGGGGCGGAATTGGGAGCGCGCGGCGGCGCGCGGGCCGCCGACGCAAGGTCATGGGCGACGAAAGACGCAGGCGCCGTCGCGCGTGAGGTCGGCGTCGGGGGCGAGGCCCGCCGCCGATGCGGCCTCGGTCACGGTGTCGGGCGGCCGGCCCGCGTCACCGCCCGCGGCGGCGAGGGCGCTGAGGGTCGGTAGCGCCGGGAGGCGGGGCAGGGGGCTGGTCGTCGCGTCGAGGAAGAGCAGGGCGGGGGCAAAGTCCGGCAGAGCCTGCGCTTCGAGAAGGGACAGGCGCGGCAGGCCGTTGAGGCGGGCGAGCGCCGCGAGATGCGCGCGGCGCTCAGGGTCCGGCTCGACGATCGCCAGATGGGGCAGGCCGAGCTTGCCCGCCAGCAGCGCCACGATGTGCCCGCATCCGCTGCCGATCACGGCCGCCCTGGCGTCTGCTCGGGCGAGGGCGAAGGCGGCCGCCGTCAGGCCGGGCTGCCACGCGCCGGCCTCGAGCGCGGCCGCCGTGCCGACGTCGATCACGCCGGTATCCCGCGGCAGGTGCAGGCCGCGCCAGCGCAGCGGCCGCGTGCCCGTGGCCTGTGCGCCCATGCGCCGGCGCTCAGCCGAACGCCTGCAGCCCGGTCTGCGCGCGCCCGAGGATCAGCGCATGGATGTCGTGGGTGCCCTCGTAGGTGTTCACCGTCTCGAGGTTGGCCATGTGGCGGAAGACGTGGAAATCCTCGCTGATCCCGTTGCCGCCGTGCATGTCGCGCGCCTCGCGCGCCACGGCGAGCGCCTTGCCGCAATTGTTGCGCTTCATCAGGCTGATCGCCTCGGGCGCGGCGGTATGCGCCTCCATCATGCGGCCGAGCGCCAGCGCCCCCTGCAGGCCCAGCGCGATCTCGGTCTGCATGTCGGCGAGCTTTTTCTGGAAGAGCTGGGTGGCGGCGATCGGCTTGCCGAACTGCTTGCGGTCGAGCCCGTAGGCGCGGGCGGCGTGCCAGCACGCCTCGGCCGCGCCCATCACGCCCCAGGCGATGCCGTAGCGGGCGCGGTTGAGGCAGCCGAACGGCCCCTTCAGCCCCTCGACGCCGGGCAGAAGCGCGTCCTCGCCCACCTCGACCCCGTCCATCACGATCTCGCCGGTGACCGAGGCGCGCAAGGACAGCTTGCCGCCGATCTTGGGGGCGGTCAGCCCCTGCGCCCCCTTCTCGAGCACGAAGCCCTTGATCTTGCCGTCATGCGCGTCGGACTTCGCCCAGACCACGAAGACATCGGCGATCGGCGCGTTCGAGATCCACATCTTGGAGCCGGTGATGCGGTAGCCGCCCTCGACCTTCTCGGCGCGGGTCTTCATGCCGCCGGGGTCGGAGCCGGCATCGGGCTCGGTCAGGCCGAAGCAGCCGATCAGCTCGCCCCTGGCGAGGCCGGGCAGATACTTCCGCTTCTGGGCCTCGGTGCCGTAGGCGTGGATCGGGTACATCACCAGCGACGACTGAACCGACATCATCGAGCGATAGCCCGAGTCGACCCGCTCGACCTCGCGGGCGATCAGCCCGTAGCTGACATATCCCGCGCCGAGCCCGCCGTATTCCTCGGGGATGGTGACGCCGAGCAGGCCCGCCTCGCCCATCTCGGAAAAGATCGACGGCTCGACCGTCTCGGCCGCATAGGCGGCGGTCACGCGCGGCTGGAGGCGCGACTGCGCGAACTCGTGCGCGGCATCGCGCAGCATCCGCTCGTCCTCGGTCAGCTGCGACTCGAGGCCCAGCGGATCCTCCCAGACGAACGGGGCGAGGTTGGGGCGGTCGGCCTCGGCGGCGGCGGCGACGGGCGTCTCGACGTTCATGGCATCTCTCCTCACGCTTGGCCCTGATCTATGGCAACAGGCGCCGAGGGGCAACGCCGGCCCGTGGCGCCACCCGCACCTACCGACGATCGGCGCGCGCGCTTGCCCCGCCCGTGACGGCGCTAGGTCATGGAGGCGCACTTACCGAAGGGAGAGAGAGAGATGACCCGCACGCCCCTCACCGCCACGCTGGCGATCGTCGCCGCCGGTACCCTCGTCACGCCGGCCGCCGCCGAGCTCGTCATGCAGGATTTCGACTACGAGGTCGGCGGCGTGCCGATGCAGGGCCACGTGGCGCGCAATACCGCCGTCGAGCCGCGCGGCACGGTGCTGATCGTCCACGACTGGGACGGGCTGACCGACTACGAGGAGACGCGCGCCGGGATGCTGGCCGCGCTCGGCTATACCGCCGTCGCGATCGACGTGTACGGGCGCGACAACCGTCCCACCTCGATGGAGGAGAACCGCGCCCGCTCGGGCGAGCTCTACGCAGACCGCGAGCTGTTCCGGCAGCGCCTGACGGGCGCGCTCGAGGCGGCGCGGGGCCTCGACGGCGTGGACGACGACATCGCCCTCATCGGCTACTGCTTCGGCGGTGCCGCCGTGCTCGAGGCGGCCCGCGCCGGCATGGACGTCGACGCCTTCGTCAGCTTCCACGGCGGGCTGCCGACGCCCGAGGGGCAGAGCTACGAGGGCGCCTCGGGGCCGGTGATGTTCTTCCACGGCTCGGCCGACCCGGTCTCGGGCCCCGGCGACCTCGCGCAGGTCATGGCCGAAATGCTGGAGGCGGGCGTCGAGCACCAGGCGCACATCTATGGTGGCGCTCGGCATTCGTTCACCGTCTGGGGGTCGAACGACTACGATCTGGAGGCCGACACCGCGTCGTGGAGCGCGCTGCAGGCATTCCTCGCCGAAGAGCTCTGAGAGCTCAGCCGCCGCCCGCGAGACGACGCGCCAGCGACTCGATCATGTCGACGGGGTCGTGCGGGGGCGGCGTTCCGGCATCCTCGGCGCGCACGAGCGTCAGGACGAGGCCGAGCACGGCGGCGTGGATCGCGGCGGCATCGGCGCTGCGCGCGTCGCTTTCGCCGTCGAGGCTGGCGGCAAGGTCGGCGAGAACCGGCGCGGCGATCCGGCCCGGCCGCGAGTCGGCCGCCCCCGAGGTGGCGGGCGGCGTGAGGTAGACGAGCCGGAATCGGTCGAGATCCTCGAGGTGAAAACCCGCCACCGCCTCGACGAAGGCGCGCACCGCCTCGGGCCCGCGCCGCCCCCGCAGCGCTGCGCGCGCCGCCCCCGCCTCGGCCGCGACGTCGGGCAGGAGGGTCTCGGCCAGCAGCGCATCCTTGGTCGGAAACCAGTATATCACGGCCTGTTTCGACTTGCCGAGGCGCCTGGCCACCGCGTCGAAGGTCAGGCCGCGCGGCCCGTTCGCGCGGAGCACGTCGCGGGCGATGCGCAGGATTCGCTCGCGCGTGTCCGCCCTGCCTGCCTCTGTCGACATGATGCGCTCCCGTGCTCGCCTACCGGCGGTAGGCTAGGCGCGCGCGCCGCGTGCGGGCAAGGGCAATGGCAAGGGCAGGCGACACGCAAAAGCCCCGTCGCGGTTGCGGCGGGGCTGGGGCTGGGCGGGCCGTGATCCGCAGGAGGCCGGCTCAGGGGGTCATTTGGCGATCGGGCCGATCATCATCACCATCTGGCGCCCTTCCATCTTGGGCATGTTCTCGACCTTGCCAAGGGTCTTCACGTCTTCGGCCACGCGTTCGAGCAGGTCGCGCCCGAGGTTCTGGTGGGCCATTTCCCGGCCGCGGAAGCGCAACGTGACCTTCACCTTGTCGCCAGCCTCCAGGAAGCGGGTGACGTTGCGCATCTTGACGTCGTAATCGTGGCTGTCGGTGTTGGGGCGGAACTTCACCTCCTTCACCTCGATCGTCTTCTGCTTCTTCTTGGCCTCGGCCTCGCGCTTCTGCTGCTCGTACTTGAACTTGCCGAAGTCCATGATCTTGCAGACGGGCGGGGTCGCGTTGGGCGAGATTTCCACCAGGTCGAGGCCCACCTGCTCGGCAAGCTCGAGAGCCCGCTCGGGCTTGACCACGCCGACGTTCTGGCCGTCCGGGCCGATCAGGCGAATCTCGGGGGCGCGGATGCGTGCGTTGACGCGGGGGCCGGTGTCGCGCGTGGGGGGCGCGTTGTGAGGTCTGCGGGCTATGGCGATCATCCTTCGGTGGTTGGGGAAAAGTGGTCGCAACATACCGTTTTCGCGGGGTCCTTTCAAGGCGCGACAGGCGACGCAGCATCCTCGTCCGACGCGGGGCCCGGGGCCGGCGTCGCGGGGCCGGCGTCGCGGGGCTGGCGCCTGACGATCGGGCGTTTCCCATGCGCCGGACCCGTGGCAAGGGAGAGGGGTGGCCCGGGCCGGCCGAGTCGCCCGTTTCTCCGGCCAGGCCGCGTTGTGTTTTCCGTCGACCGGAGGCCCGCCATGACCCGCGTGACCGCCCTCATCATAGCCCTCGTCGCCATCGCCACCGGCGCATGGCTCTACTGGGACAGCCTCGACACGGCGCCCGAGGCACCCGCAGTGGCACCAGCCGAGGCGCCCGCCACGCCGGCGGACTAGCCGCCCCCGCGCATGCTCCCGACGCGGTGACGGGGGGCGGCCGCGTGTCGGAAGCGACGGGGGTCGCGGCGCTCGGCGCGGCGACGTCACTCCCGGACGACAGCCCGCAGGAGGCGCGACTGCACACAAGGGCGATCCGGGCCGACGAGGCCCGGCCTCTCGCCTGCTTCCCCATCGTGAAGGGCGGCATCAGAGAGCGTTCGGCGGGGCCGCTGGAGGAGGGGCCCGCCACCGAGGCGGCCCGCACAGCAAGCGGCCAACGCGCCGGCCCTTTCGGGGCGGGGCAGACGATGTCAGCCGACGAAGGCCTTTTCCACCACGTATTCGGCGGGCTCCGAATTGGCGCCCTCGCGCAGCCCGTGACCCTCGAGAAAGGCCTTCATGTCGAGGTTGAAGGGCAGCGATCCGCAGACCATCGCGCGGTCGGTCTCGCGCGAGAGCCCGCCCTCGATGCCGAGATCGCGGAACACGGTGCCATCCTCGAGCAGCGTGGTGATCCGGCCCATGCGCGGGCTCTCCTCGCGGGTGGTCGTGGGGTAGTAGAGCAGCTTGTCGGCGAAGCCTTCGCCGATCAGCTCGGCCAGCACCTCGTCGCGGCGCACCTCGTCGACGAGGCGCCGGCCGTATTCCAGCTCGGCCACCTCGCGGCAGGTATGCGTGAGGATCACCTGGTCGTAATCATGGTAGGTCTGCGGCTCGCGGATGAGCGAGGCATAGGGAGCGATGCCGGTGCCGGTGGCGAAGAACCACAGCCGCTTGCCGGGCAGCAGCGCGTCGTGGACGAGCGTGCCCACCGGCTTGGGCTTGAGGATGATCTCGTCGCCCGGGCGGATGTGCTGAAGGCGCGAGGTGAGCGGGCCGTCCTGCACCTTGATCGAGTAGAACTCCAGCTCGTCGTCCCAGTCGGGCGAGGCGATGGAGTAGGCGCGCAGCAGGGGGCGGCGCTTGCCCGTCTGCGGGTCGGGCTCGCCCATCAGCCCGATCATCACGAATTCGCCCGAGCGGAAGCGCAGCGAGCGCGGCCGTGTCGTGCGGAACGAGAACAGCCTGTCCGTCCAGTGCGCCACATGGGTGACGGTGACAGTGTCGGGCCAGTCGATCGTCGCCGGATCGGGCGCCGGCGCGACGAGGCGCGGCAAATCGGCGAGGGAGGAAGAGGCGGCCGCGAGGGCCTCTGGCATCTGGTCTTCGGGCATCCCGTGTCTCGCTCGTGGTCTTCGCGCTCCGTGGCTAGCGCGCGCCCGCGATGCCGGCCTTGATCTGGGTCAGGCGGGGGCGCGCGGCAGCCCGGGCATGCGCTTGCCGTCGACTAGAGGTGACTGCACGGGCGCGGAGGGTCAAGCGCGACCCATCGCCCCCGTGCGCCGTCCGGCAGGTGCGGTGTTGCGCGATCCGGGGGCCGGAGAGCCCGCGGCGCGGCCCCGATCGGCGCCAAGCCCAGACGAGCGCCAAGGCCAGACGGGCGCCAAGGGCAGACGGGCGCCAAGGTCAGACGGGCGCGACCGCCTCCCGGATCGAAACCGGGCCGTGCGGGCCGATGCGCACCTCGACGAGCCGAACGTCGCTGCCGCGCGGCCCGGCGCCGACGCACGCGGCCTCGAGCAGACGGATGTCGCCATGCGCCTCGTCCTCGATAAGCTCCGCCTCGGCCAGGTCGGACGTCCAGCCGCCGGCCTCGGTCAGAAACACGCAGCGGCCGGCAGGACCGCCCTCGGCGACCACGACGCTGGGTCGGAAGGAATGGGGCATCGGCTCGTCTCCTCTTCGGACTGCCAAGGTCTGACCACCCGCGCCCGGATCGGCGCCGCCTGTGGCAGCCCTGCACCGGACACCCCCTGATCCGCACCCCTTATAGAACAGGTTCCTTGAGTCGCGCCAGAGCAAGCTACAAATCAAAATGCTTGTTCTGCGTTGCGGCATGATTCGGAGCGCAGGTCTAGCCCCCGGGGAGCCAGCGATATGCCCGTTCGCCTCGACGCGATGGACAGGAAGATTCTCGCCGAGCTGCAGCGCGATGCGGGGCAGTCGCTCGACGAGATCGCGCGGGCGGTGGGCTCGTCGAAGACGCCGGTGTGGAACCGCGTGCGCAAGATGCGCGAGGCGGGCGTTATCCGGCAGAACACCGTGCTGCTCGACCCCGAGGCGCTCGGGCTCGAGGCGTGCTTCTTCGTGCTGATCCGGACCGCGGCGCACGAGACGGAGTGGCAGGCGCGCTTTCTCGAGGCGTTGCGCACGCGGCCCGAAGTGCTCGAGGCACACCGGCTGGCGGGCGACGTCGACTACATCGTCAAGGTGCGGGTGCCCAATGCGCGCGCCTACGACCGTTTCTACCAGGCGCTGATCGGCGAGGTATCGATCCACACGGTGACGGCGCTGCTGTCGATGGAAGAGATCAAGGCCACGCCGAACCTGCCCGTGGTCGAGTTCGGCGGCTGAGGCCGCGGCCTCCCGTCGACAGGCAGCCTTGATCCCCAACCGGAGACGCCCATTTTTGCCCGGCTGGCCCGAAGAAGAGAGAGGTAACATGCCCGCTCGCCTCGCCCTCGCGCTCATGTTCGCCCTCGTGGCGCCCGGTCTTGCGGCCCACGCCGAGACGCGACAGACCGACGAGACCCCTGTCGAGATCGAAGCCGTCGTCACCGGGCTCGACGCGCCGTGGGCGGTGGGCTTTCTGCCCGGGGGAGGGCTGCTGATCACAGAGCGCGACGGGCGTCTGCTGCATGTCGGGCCGGAGGGCGCCCGCCGCGAGGTCGCCGGCGTGCCCGAAGTGCGGGCCTCGGGGCAGGGCGGGCTGCTCGACGTGCTGGTGCCCGCCGACTTTGCCGCGCGGCGGGAGATCTTCCTCAGCTTCGCCAAGCCTCAGGGCGGGCGCGAGGGCACCGCGGTGGCCCGTGCGCGGCTCTCGGACGACGCCGCGCGGCTCGAGGACATGACGGTGATCTGGGAAATGGCGCCGGGCTCCTCCGGCGGGCGGCATTTCGGCTCGCGCCTCGTCGAGGGCGAGGGCGGCGCGCTCTTCGTGACCGTGGGCGACCGGGGCGACCGGCCCTCGGCGCAGGACGTGCGTATCGAGAGCGGCAGCATCGTGCGCATCACGCGCGACGGCACGATCCCCGCCGACAACCCGCTGGTGGGGCGGCAGGGCGCGCGGCAGGCGCTCTGGACATGGGGCCACCGCAACCCGCAGGGCATGGCCCGCGACGGGCAGGGCCGGCTCTGGGCCGTGGAGCATGGCGCGCGCGGGGGAGACGAGGTGAACCTGATCGAGCGCGGCACCAATTACGGCTGGCCGATCATCAGCTACGGCCGCCACTATTCCGGCGCGCGAATCGGGGAGGGCACGGAAAGGGAGGGCATGGCCCAGCCCGCCCATTACTGGGATCCGTCGATCGCGCCCTCGGGCATGGCCTTCGTCACCGGCGGTTTCTTCGCCGAGGTCTGGGGCGGCGACATTCTGGTGGGCTCGCTCAATTCCGACCTGATCTCTCGGCTTGAGGTCGACGGCGAGCACGTCCGCGAGGTCGAGCGGATCGCCACGCCCGAGACGGCGCGGGTGCGCGACATTCGCCTCGGCCCCGACGGCGCGATCTGGTTTCTCTCCGAGGGCAACGGCACCCTCTACCGGATGACGCCGGCTCCCGGCGGCTGAGGGGGGCCAAATCCCTTCAGGAAGGGATTTGCAAAAGCCTTCCCGAAGGCTTTTGGGTGGCGCCTACACCGGCAGTTTCGCGCCGCCATGCGCACCGCGCTCGCGGTAGGGGGTGGTTTCGTACATCGCGCGGTAGCACTTGGAGAAGTGCGAGGGCGAGGTGAAGCCGCAGGCGAGCGCCACGTTGATCACGCTCATGTCGGTCTGCAAGAGCAGGTTACGCGCCTTCTGCAGGCGCAATTCCATGTAATAGCGCTTTGGGCTCCGGTTCAGGTAGCGCCGGAACAGCCGCTCGAGCTGCCGGGTCGAGAGGCCGACGTCGCGCGCCAGAAGCGCGGGCGAGATCGGCTCCTCCAGGTTCTGTTCCATGATCTGGATGACCTGTCCGAGCTTGGGGTGGCGGACGCCGATGCGCGAGGGGATCGACAGGCGCTGGGTGTCCTGGTCGGTGCGGATGGCCGAATAGATCAACTGGTCGGCCACCGCGCCGGCCAGTTCCTCGCCGTGATCGTCGGCGATCAGCTTGAGCATAAGGTCGATCGAGGCGGTGCCGCCGGCGGTCGTCATGCGGTTGCCGTCGATCACGAAGACCGACTTGGTGAGCGTCACCTCGTCGAACTCCTCGGAGAAGCTGTCCTGGTTTTCCCAGTGGATGGTGGCGCGCTTGCCGTCGAGCAGGCCGGCCTTGGCCAGCGTGTGGCCTGCGGTGCACAGCCCCGCCACGGGCAGCCCCCGCCGGGCCTCGCGCCTGACCCAGGAAATGACCCGCCTGGTCGTGGCCTTCTGGATGTCGAGGCCGCCACAGATCATCAGCGTGTCATCGCGCGTGATCTCGTCCAGATCGCCGTCGAGCACGAACTCGGTGCCGTTCGAGCAGCGCACCGAGCCGCCCCCTTCTCCGAGGCTGATCCACGAATAGAGGTCGCGGCCGGCCATCCGGTTGGCAATGCGCAGCGGCTCGATCGCGCAGGCGAAGGAAAGCAGCGTGAACTCCGGCAGCAGCACGAAAACGAACCGGCGCGGCTTTGCCCCGGCGCCTTTCGCGGGGACGGGCTCGGGGGCGGTGCGGTGCAGCTGGTCCATGGGTCCGCGATCATGTCTGGCGCCCAACCCAATGCAAATTCGGGACAGCGCCGCAATACCTAATGTATCACGTTCATGACGATGGAACACGCGGTGCGGCCGGGTGCTCCGCGGCGCGGCGATTTGCCGTGGCGGCGCGTGGCGCCAGCCGCTATAGAGCGCGGCGCGACCGCCACCGCGAGGGAGAGAGACCGACATGTCCGCCGCACCGCAGAACGCCCCGACAGAGACCGCCCGCTGGAGCAAGTCCGGCTGGCGTGCCAGGCCGCGGGTGCAGATGCCGGACTATCCCGACCAGGCGGCGCTGGCGCGCGTCGAGGCGCAACTCGCCCAGTACCCGCCGCTCGTCTTCGCGGGCGAGGTGCGCCGGCTGAAGGGCGAGCTCGCCAAGGCTGCCCGCGGCGAGGCGTTCCTGCTGCAGGGCGGCGACTGTGCCGAGAGCTTCGCCGAGTTCTCGGCCGACACGATCCGCGACACCTTCAAGGTGATGCTGCAGATGGCGGTCGTGCTGACCTACGGCGCCAAGGTGCCGGTGGTGAAAGTGGGCCGCATGGCCGGGCAGTTCGCCAAGCCGCGCTCGGCCCCGACCGAGACCGTGGAGGGCGTCGAGCTGCCCTCCTACCGCGGCGACATCGTGAACGAGATCGATTTCACGCCGGAGGCGCGCGCGCCCAAGCCCGAGAAGATGCTGCAGGCCTACACGCAGGCCGCGGCCTCGCTGAACCTGCTGCGCGCCTTCTCGACCGGCGGCTTCGCCGACATCCACCGGGTGCATGCCTGGACGACCGGCTTTGCCGCCGAGGACAAGGCGCAGGCCTACCGCGACGTGTCGAACCGGATCGCCGACGCGCTCGACTTCATGCAGGCCGCCGGCCTCGACGCCGACAATATCGAGGCGCTGGCCTCGGTCGACTTCTACACCAGTCACGAGGCGCTGCTGCTCGAATACGAGGAGGCGCTCTGCCGGGTGGATTCGACCTCCGGCCTGCCGGTGGCGGGCTCGGGCCACATGATCTGGATCGGCGACCGCACCCGCCAGCCCGACGGCGCGCATGTCGAGTTCGCCCGCGGCGTGCAGAACCCGGTGGGGCTGAAATGCGGCCCCTCGATGGAGACGGAGGAC
Organism: Rhodovulum sp. 12E13; assembly: GCF_003340565.1. Classification (GTDB taxonomy): domain Bacteria; phylum Pseudomonadota; class Alphaproteobacteria; order Rhodobacterales; family Rhodobacteraceae; genus HLUCCA09. The sequence continues at coordinate 68,820 of NZ_QPLK01000015.1, forward strand.
CTCAAGCGGCTGATGGCCACGCTCAATCCCGACAACGAGGCCGGGCGGCTGACGCTGATCTCGCGCTTCGGCGCGGGCAAGGTGGCCGAGCACCTGCCGCGCCTGATCGAGACGGTGCGGAGCGAGGGCGCCGACGTGGTCTGGGTATGCGACCCGATGCACGGCAACACCATCAAGTCGGCCACCGGCTACAAGACGCGCCCCTTCGAGCGGGTGCTCTCGGAGGTGCGCGAGTTCTTCGCCTGCCACCGCGAGGCCGGCACCATTCCCGGCGGCGTGCATTTCGAGATGACGGGCCAGGACGTGACCGAGTGCACCGGCGGCCTGCAGGCGGTCTCTGACGAGAACCTCAGCGACCGCTACCACACCGCCTGCGACCCGCGGCTCAACGCCACGCAATCGCTGGAGCTCGCCTTTCTCGTGGCCGAGGAACTGTCTCAGCGCCGCGACGCCGCCCGTGCCGTGGTCTGACCGGCGCGCAACCACAGGGGCAGGCTGACCGGCGGAAGCTGACCGGCGGAAGGGGACCGGCGGAAGGGGACCGGAGCGCCTGCGGCGCATTCCTTCCCACTGGGCCCCGCCATTGGCGGGGCCGGCCTCCGGCGGGGATATTTCGGGCAAGAAGAAGCATGCTCGTGAGCGGCCCCGGTCGCGGCACGCCGAGGAGACGGGGCGCCCAACGACAGGTCGGCGACGATCGGCTCGTCGCATCCATGGGCGCCGCGCGCCGCGATCCGGTGCGCAGGGCGATGCGCGAGCGCAGGATGGCCCTGCCCTGGACGACGCGCGACGCCGTCATGCGTCGGGTTCCTGTCACCCTCAGGGCGATGATCCTGCACGGGCCGCGCTCGCCTCTTGTCGGGACCACGGTCGCTTTCGCGTCGTCCCGCGGTGGGGCGCTCCACTTTGCCCTGCGGCAGGCGGGGGCTAGCTCCTCCTGCGGGACATCGTGGGGAGGGATCATGCGCGCGCTTCTGTTCGCCTTGGGTCTGGCGCTGCCGGGGGCGGCATCGGCCCAGGATACCGATCTCGAACTCGTGCTGCTCGCAGATGCGTCGGGCTCGATCGACAGCCGGGAATACGATTTGCAGCGCGAAGGGTATGCCGCCGCGATCGTCGATCCCGAGGTGCTGGAGGCCATCGCCAACACAGCCTACGGCTCGATCGCGGTGACCTATGTCGAGTGGGCCGCGAACCAGGTCGTGGTGGCTGAGTGGACGCGCATCGCCGACCGCGAGGATGCCGAGCTGTTCGCCGCGCGCGTGCTCGCGCCGCCCCGCCGCGCCATCGGGCGCAACGCCATCGGCTCGGCCCTCCTCGAAGGGCTGGCGCTGATGGAGGAGAACGACATCGACGGCTGGCGGCGGGTGATCGACTTTTCCGGCGACAGCGTGAACTCGTATTCGGGGCCTCCCATCGCGGCGGCGCGCGAGCGGGTTCTGGCGGCGGGGGTGACGATCAACGGGCTGCCCATCCTGCGGCCGGGCGACCCGGGGCGCGCGATGGGCGGGCTCGAGGCGCTCTTCGCACAGCGCATCGCGGGCGGCCCCAATTCCTTCGTCGTGACGGCCGAGAGCCGCGCCTCCTTCGCCGAGGCGATCAAGCGCAAGCTGATCCTCGAGATCTCGGGCGAAGTGCCGCCGCGGAGCGTCGCGGCGGCAAGGTGAGGCGCGTCACTCGTCCGTGTCGGACTTGACGATGTAGAGATGCGGCCGCCCCTCGGCGCGGGGCGGCCGGGCGGGCTGGCCCGTGCTGCCCTGGACAGGGTCGGGAACGTAGGGCGCGGCCGGATCGAAGAAGCCGGGCCGCGGGGCGTCGCCCGGCGCCCGCTGCCGGGGCGCCGGCCCCGCCCCGGTGCCGCCGCGCGAGGGATCGTCCGGCGTCGCGGAGGGGCGCCGGCCGCGCGACCAGCCGCCGATGCGCCGGTCGCCCCGATGCTCGGGCCCCGCGATGCACTCGACCTGCTCTGTCGTGATCGTGAAGCGGCGGGGCGCCCGGCCCACGGGCCCCACCGTCGACAGGCAGCCGAGCGCGCGGCTCACGTCGCCGAAATCGCTCTTCAGGGGCAGGAGCAGCAGCCGCGCGTCGAGGCCGGGCCGGCCGATGCCGGACTCGCCCGCAAGCGACATGCGCGCGATGGCGGGCGCGTCGAAGACCTGTTCGAGCGCGGCCGAGACCCGCTTGCGCGCCTCGGGCACGAAGAACGAGGTCAGCGGCATGCCCCGCACCTCCATCCCCATCAGGTCGTTCAGGTGCATCCCCGCGAGCCGGAACCGCGCCATGCCCGGCGCGATGCGCTCCAGGATGAAGGCGTATTCAAGCGCGTCCTCGATGCGCCGCGGGTCGACCTCGGAGCGGGCAGGAAGCAGCCTGTCGCCGCGCAGCCCCTGCCAGTAGCTTTCCAGATCGCCCAGAACGGGGAACCGCATGTCCTTCGCCACCTCCGCGAGCGAGACGACCTCTGCACCGTCGCGCTCGCCTTCCGCGCCCTGATCGGCCATCGCGGCCTCCTTGCCTGCTGTTCGCGCCCGCGGCCTGCACGGCCCGGCGCCTGCGCCCCCTGCCAACCGCACGTCGGGGTCGTGCGCCCCGTGAAGCGATTGGTTACCCGGTCTTTAACGTGCCAGATTCTTCATGGCTTGTGCGAAAAATCCTGCCAGAGGGTTAACGCGCCCTGCGGGCGCCGGCGCCGTCGGCGAGCCTTTGCCGAGGCCTGCCCGGGCTTGACCCCGCCCGCCCGCTGGCCCACGGAAAGAGCGGCCCGGCAGGGTCGGGAGGGCGACCGGGGAGGGGCGTGCACATGGCCGAGCGGCGGGGATTGCTGATCATCCTGTCCTCGCCCTCGGGGGCGGGCAAGTCGACGCTCGCGCGGCGGCTGATGGGCTGGGACCCGACGCTGACCTTCTCGGTCTCGGCCACCACGCGGCCGCCGCGGGCGGGCGAGGTGGACGGGTGCGACTACCACTTTCTTGCCGAGGCGCGCTTCAAGCAGATGGTGGCCGACGGCGCGATGCTCGAGCATGCCTTCGTCTTCGGCAACTTCTACGGCTCGCCCGCCGCGCCCGTGCGCGAGGCGATCGAGGCGGGGCGCGACGTGCTGTTCGACGTCGACTGGCAGGGCGCCCAGCAGATCCGCAATTCCGAGCTCGGCCGGCACACGCTGTCGATCTTCATCCTGCCCCCCTCCATCCCCGAGCTGCGCCGCCGGCTGGTGGAGCGGGGGCAGGATTCCGACGAGGTGATCGCGCGGCGGATGCAGAAGAGCTGGGACGAGATCAGCCACTGGGACGGCTACGACTACGTGCTCGTCAACGACGAGCTCGACGCGACCGAAGCGCGCCTGCGCACCATCGTCACCGCAGAGCGGTTGCGCCGGCCCCAGCAGCCGGGCCTGGCCGGCCACGTGAGAAAGCTGCAATCGGAATTCGAGGAAACGCTATGACCATCTACGCGTTCGAGGGGCAGGCGCCCGAGATCGGGGAAGGGGCTTGGGCCGCGCCCACGGCGCAGCTCATGGGTCGGGTGCGTCTCGGGGCGCGTGCCTCCGTCTGGTTCGGCGCGGTCCTGCGCGGCGACAACGAGTGGATCGAGCTCGGCGAGGGCACCAACGTGCAGGAAAACACCGTCTGCCACACCGACATGGGCTTTCCGCTCACCGTCGGCCGCGACTGCACGATCGGCCACCGCGCCATGCTGCACGGCTGCACGATCGGCGACGAGAGCCTCGTCGGCATGGGGGCGACCGTGCTGAACGGCGCGGTGATCGGGCGCAACTGCCTGATCGGCGCCTGCGCGCTGGTCACCGAGGGCAAGGAGATCCCCGACGGCTCCCTGGTGATCGGCGCCCCCGGCAAGGTCGTGCGCGCGTTGACCGCGCCGGAGATCGAGGGCCTGCGCGCCAGCGCGCTCGGCTACCAGCGCAACGCGGCGCGATTCCGCGCGGGGCTGACCGCCCTCTGACCGGGACGGACGTGGCAGGGGGCGTGGCCTTGCCTGCTTCTTCTTGCCCGAAATATCCCCGCCGGAGGCAGGCCCGGCAGGGGCCACGCATCGAAGGAGGGGACGATGAGCGAACGCCGCAACTGGCAGCCGCAGCCCGGCCGGCGGGCCGACTGGCCCGAGAGCGCGAGCCGCCCCGTGGCCACGCCGCTCCAGCCGAGCGTGGTCTATGCCGCAGAGAGCCCCGACGCGCTCGACGCGCAATACGAGGGGCGGCTTGCGGGCTGGACCTATGCGCGCGAGGGGCACCCCAATGCCGCGCAGCTGGCCGGCATGATCGACGCGCTCGAGGGCGTCGCGGGGGGCGTGATGACCGGCTCTGGCATGGCTGCGGTCGGGGCGGCCATGCTGGGGCTCGTGCAGGCCGGCGACCACGTCGTGGGGGCCGACCAGCTCTATGGCCGCTCGCTGCGGCTGCTCGCCGAGGATCTGCCGCGCCTCGGCATCGCGACCACGCTCGCCGACGCGACCGACGCGGGCGCCATCGAGGCCGCGCTGCGCCCCGAGACGCGGGCGATCCTCGTCGAGGTCGTCTCTAACCCGACGATCCGCGTGGCCGATATCGAGGGTCTCGCCGCGCTCGCCCGCGAGCGGGGCGTGGCGCTGGTGATCGACAACACCTTCACCACGCCGCGGGGCTTTCGCGCGGGCGAGGTGGCCGACGTGGTCGTGCATTCCGTGACCAAGCTGCTTGCCGGGCACTCCGACGCGACGCTGGGCTGGGTGGCGGCGCGCGACGCTGACACCGCCGCGCGCATCGCGACCGCGGTGCAGACCTGGGGGATGACGCCCGCGCCCTTCGACTGCTGGCTCGCCGAGCGCGGGCTGCATACCTTTCCGCTGCGCTACGACCGGGCCGAGGCGACCGCGGCCCGGCTGGCCGACGCGCTGGCGCGGATGGAGGGGGTGGCGCGCGTCCTCTACCCGGGCCGCGCCGAGCACCCCGACCATGCCCGCGCCGGCCGGCTCCTGCAGGGGCGCTTCGGCAACATGGTGTCGTTCGAACTCGCCGGCGCGGCTGCGGCCGGGGCCGGGCGCGAAGCGGCCAATGCGCTTGTGCGGGCCATGCCGGCGCTGCCCTTCGCGCCGACCCTCGGCGACGTGGGCACGACGCTCTCTCACCCCGCCACCTCGTCGCACCGGGGGCTGTCCGCAGAGGGGCGCGCCGCGCTCGGCATCTCCGAGGGGGTCTTTCGCGTGTCGGTAGGGCTCGAGGAGCCCGACGCCCTGATCGCGGAGTTCGAGGCCGGCGTGGCCGCCGCGCGGGCGGCGCTGCGCTGAGCTGGGCAACCCTATCCTTCGTGGGGGCCTCCGCCGTCGTTACCGTCCCAGGTATCGTTTCCGTCCTGGTCGTCGGGGCCGTCCTCGTTCCCCTCCGGCTCCGCGTCGCCGTCTCCCTCACGGCCCTCGGCACGGCGGCGAGGCGTGCCGGCCGGCCCGCCGTAGGGCGGTGGCAACTGGACGAGGGCGATGTCGAGCCCGGGAAAGTGCGCCAGAACCTCGTCGATCACCATGCCCGGACGCGGCAAAGGCGGCGAGACGATGCGGTAGGGGCCCGAGAACTCCAGGCACCACAGAAGCCGCGCGGCCTCCATCACGTCGCCGTCCTGCCAGAAAAGCGGCGAGAGCACCCCGTCAGGGGGGGCCTCGACGGCGAGCCGCGTCTCGAGGGCGCGCAGGCTGACGGGCTCTATGCCGCCCTGTGGCGGCAGGCCCGGCAACGTGCGGGTAAGCGCCGCGATCGGCAACCGGGACACCGTCTCCGACGGGCCGAGCCAGAAGAGACGTGCCGCGAAACGGCGCGCGGACAACGGCCCGTCGCGCTGTCTGAACGGTCCCTGCGTCATGCAGGGTTACGTTAGAACAACCAAAGCGCGTAAAGAAAGGGATTTGATCTTCCTGACGTAGAAACGCGCGGCAGGGTTGCCTTGGCGACCGAAAGTTGGGCATGGCCGTCGCGCCCGGGCGCGGTTGCGCCGCCCTTTCCAAACAAGGCAGTCCGGACGATGCCCGACAACGCCGCCGCTTCCCTCCTGATGGCTGTCCCGATGCCGCTTGTGCTGATCGGGCCCGACGCGCGCATCGCCGCCATGAACGCCCGCGCTCGCGCGCTGTTCGGCGCCGACGGGACGGGACGGCACCATGTGACGGTGCTGCGCCAGCCGGCGTTGCTCGATGCGATCGAGGCGGCCCTCGGGGCAGGGCGGACGGGCGAGGCGCGCTATCTCGATCCCTCTCCCGGCAGCGAGGGCGCCTACCGCGTCACGGTGGCGCCGGTCGAGGCGGCGGGGGGCGTGCTCGTCTCGTTCCAGGACGTCACCGACCTCGAGCGCGCCACGCAGATGCGCCGCGATTTCGTGGCCAATGTCAGCCACGAGCTGAAGACACCGCTCACCGCGCTGCTCGGCTTCATCGAGACGCTGCGTGGCCCGGCGCGCGACGATGCGGCTGCGCGAGAGCGCTTCCTCGCCATCATGCAGCGCGAGGCGGAGCGGATGGACCGGCTGGTGTCGGACCTGCTGTCGCTCAACCGTGTCGAGAGCGCCGAGCGCCAGCGCCCGACCGACCCCGTCGCGCTCGACGAACTGGTGGCCTCGACCGTCTCGGCCCTGCGGCCGACGGCCGAGGCGGCGGGCGTGGAGCTCGCGGTCGAGGGCGAGGCGGGCGAACGCATGGTGGTGCCGGGCGACGCGGACCAGCTCACGCAGGTCTTTGCCAACCTCATCGAGAACGGCATCAAGTATGGCGGCGCAGGCGGCCGGGTGACCGCGCGGCTGACCTATTCGCCGCGCGAGCTGGCGGTGCGCGGCCCGGCCGTGACCGTCGACGTGATCGACAGGGGCGAGGGCTTCGACCCCATCCACATCCCCCGGCTGACCGAGCGGTTCTACCGGGTCGATGCCCACCGCTCGCGCGAGAAGGGCGGCACGGGCCTCGGCCTCGCCATCGCCAAGCACATCGTGAACCGTCACCGCGGCCGCTTCCGCATCGAGAGCGCGCCGGGGCAGGGCGCGACCTTCACCGTGACGCTCCCGGCGCTGCATGGCGAGATGATGCGCTGACGCGAGGTTCCGCAGCGGAACTCGACGGCGTGCCGCGCATTGTCATGAAACCGTTACGAAAGCTTTACAAAAGGCGCATGCGGCGCGTCTAGGCAGCGCGTCGAGGCTGCCCGGGGGGGCGGCCCTGAACCCAACACCATGGAGAATCACATGTCTCTCGTGAAGCTGTCCGCCTCAGCCTTGGCGATCACCGCTCTCTGCGCGACCGCCGCCACCGCGCGCGACGAAATCCGCCGCGTCGGATCGTCGACGGTGTTCCCCTACACGCAGGCCGTGGCAGAGCAGTTCGCCAACAACACGGGCTTTCCCTCGCCAATCGTCGAATCGACCGGCACCGGCGGCGGCATGCAAATCTTCTGCGGCGGCATCGGCGAGCAATTCGCCGACATCACCGGTGCGTCGCGTCGCATGAAGCCGTCCGAATACCAGCTGTGCATGGATGGCGGCGTGACCGACATCACCGAGGCGCGCATCGGCTCAGACGGTCTTACCATCGCGGTCTCGCGCGACAATGAGTTCGCGTGGGACATGTCGCTGTCCGAGGTCTACCTCGCGCTCGCCGCGATGGTGCCGGTCGACGGCGAGTGGGCCGAAAACCCCTACACCACCTGGAACGAGATCAACCCGGACTTCCCGGAAACCGAGATCGAGGTTCTGGGCCCTCCGCCGACTTCGGGCACGCGTGACGCCTTCGTCGAACTGGCGATGGTCGCGGGCTGCATGGATCTCGACTATGTCGCGCAGAACCATGACGAGGACTGGGCCGAAGAGAACTGCGCGCGCATGCGCACCGACGGCCCGTTCATCGAGGCCGGCGAGAACGACAACCTCATCGTGCAGCGCCTGCAGGCCAACAGCGACGCGATGGGCATCTTCGGCTATTCCTTCCTGTTCGAGAACCAGGACACTCTGAAGGCCGTCACCATCGCCGGCGTCGAGCCGACGCCGGACACCATCGGCGACACCTATCCGATCTCGCGTCCGCTGTACTTCTACATCAAGAACGCGCATCGCGGCGTGATCCCCGGCTTCGAGGAATTCCTGGCCGAGTACATGTCCGAGGACGCGCTGGCGCCCGGCGGCTACCTGGAAGAGCGCGGCCTCGTTCCGCTGTCCGAAGAGCGCCGTGCCGAGCTCCGTGAGCGCGTCGAGAACGGGGTCGCCATGGAAGCGCTCAACTAAGCGCGCCTTCAACCAATGCGACCGCCCGGCCTGCTCGGGCGGTCGTTCCTTTTCCTAGGTGGTTCCCAATGACACTAGCGCCTTTCGTGATCCTGTTGCTGGCAGCCGCCGTCGGCTACGCGATCAACATTCAGGCCGCCCGGGCAATCCGGTCGAACGGCGTCCGGCTGCACTCGCTCGAGGGCTTTCACGGGCTTTTCTCGCTGTTGCTCGTGATCGTGCCGGTGCTGACGCTGGTGCTGCTCTGGCTGGCGCTGGAAGGCGGTGTGATCAATCGTCTGCTTATGGCGTCATTGCCCGACGGGGTGCTCGACGGCCTCGACTCCGGCGCGGTGCAGCTGATCGGGGCGGAAATCCGTTCCATCGCCGGGGGGCGCATCTTCGGCACGCCCGAGGACTGGAAGCTCGAGGCCGCCGACCGGCTGATTGCTTATCGGCAGACCTCGGCCTGGCTTCTGGTGATCGTCGTCGTGCTTGTTTCCGCGGCGCTCGTGTTCTTCGCGCGCGGCAAGGTCGCGGCCGAGTTCCGCGCCCGCCAGGGGGTGGAGCGTATCACCCTCGGGCTGATGGTCTTCTGCGCAGTGGTTGCGATCTTCACCACGATTGGGATCGTCGCCGCGCTGACGTTTGAGACGATCAAGTTCTTCCAGCTCGTTCCGGTCACGGAGTTCCTGTTCGGCACCAACTGGGAACCGCAAATCCCCATCCGCGAGGACCAGATCGCGGCCGAGGGTGCATTCGGCGCGGTTCCGGTCTTTCTTGGCACCATCGTGATCGCGACTGTCGCTCTGGTTGTCGCCGTGCCGGTGGGGCTGCTGTCGGCCATCTACCTGAACGAGTTCGCGCCGCACGCCTTCCGCAAGGTGGTCAAGCCCATCCTCGAAGTGCTCGCCGGCGTCCCGACCGTCGTGTACGGATTCTTCGCCATTCTCGTGGTCGCGCCGGCAATCCGGCAATTCGGGCAGTCGATCGGGCTGGACGTGGCATCGAATACCGCGCTGGCCGCGGGCGGCGTCATGGGGATCATGCTGATTCCGTTCATCTCGTCCTTCGCCGACGATGCTCTTTCGGCGGTGCCGCAAAGCCTGCGCGACGGCGCGCTGGCGCTTGGCGCGACGCGCGGTGAAATGATGATGAACGTGGTCTTTCCTGCCGCCATCCCCGGCATCGTCGGCGGCGTCCTGCTGGCCGTCAGCCGCGCCATCGGCGAGACGATGATCGTTGTGATGGCCGCCGGTCTGATCGCCAGGATGACGATCAACCCGCTCGACAGCGTAACAGCCGTGACGGTGCAGATCGTCACCCTGCTGATCGGTGACACCGCCTTCGACAATCCCAAGACGCTGGCAGCCTTCGCGCTGGGCATGATGCTGTTCCTCGCGACGCTGGTGATCAACGTCTTTGCCCTGCGCATCGTGCGCAAGTACCGCGAAATCTACGATTGAGGCCCGGCAAACATGACCGACATAACCCCCTCCGATGCCCGCCCGACGTCCCGTGGTACCGCGACCGAGGCCGTGCGCCGCAGCCTTGCCCGGCGTAATCGCAAGCAGCTTGTCCTGCAGGGGTTCGGCATCGCCGCGATCATTCTGGCAATATCGATGCTCCTGATCCTGCTGACCTCGATCATCAGCACTGGATATCACGCTTTCACGCAGACCCACATCCAGCTCGAGGTCTATGTCGATCCGGAGGAAATCCCGGCGGAGGGGCTGCCGCGGGGCGGCTTCGACGACGTGCTCGCGGCCGCGATGGGGGCGCACTTCCCCGCGGTCGACCTGACGGACCGTGCCGCCACGCGCGAGCTGACGTCGATCCTGTCGAACGGTGCCCAGTTCATACTGCGCGACAAGGTCGTGGCAGATCCGTCGCTGATCGGCCAGACCGTCACGCTTAAGGTGCCCGTCTCGGACGCCTACGACCAGCTCAACAAGGGCCTCGTGCAACGGGACACGGCCGAGCAGTTCCGCCGCGTGGACGACGCGGCGATCGCGCGCTTCGACAGGCTGGATGAGTTGGGACTCATCTCCACGCCGCTGAACACTGCGCTGATCACCAACGCGGATTCGCGCTTTCCCGAACTGGCTGGTCTGAAGGGCGCGCTGATCGGCTCGTTCTGGGCGCTGCTCACCTGCTTCCTGATCTCCTTCCCGCTCGGCATCGGGGCGGCGATCTATCTGGAGGAATTTGCGCCGAAGAACCGCTTCAGCGACTTCATCGAGATCAACATCAACAATCTCGCCGCCGTGCCGTCGGTGGTATTCGGTCTGCTGGCGCTAGCGGTGTTCATCGGCTGGTTCGGCCTTCCGCGTTCGGCCCCCTTCGTGGGCGGGCTGACCCTGGCGCTGATGACGATGCCGACGATCATCATCGCCACCCGCGCTGCGCTCAAATCGGTGCCGCCCTCGATACGGGAAGCGGCCCTTGGCGTCGGGGCCTCCAAGCACCAAGTCGTGTTTCAGCATGTTTTGCCATTGGCGATGCCGGGCATCCTGACCGGGACGATCATCGGCCTCGCGCAGGCTCTGGGCGAGACCGCGCCGCTTCTGCTGATCGGCATGAACGCCTTCATCACGTCGGCCCCCGGATCACCGTTCGACAGCGCCACGGCGCTGCCGACGCAGATCTTCATCTGGGCCGACAGCCCGGAGCGCGGCTTCGTCAGCCGGACGTCTGCCGCGATCCTTGTGCTACTGACATTCCTCATCATGATGAACGCGCTTGCGATCTTCCTCCGCAACCGCTTCGAGCGGAAGTGGTAACGTGAAAGGACGCGAAATGGACGATCTCCGTCAACACCTCCAGGTCGCCGGCGACGAGGAGGTCAAGATCTCGGCCCGCAACTGCCAGGTGTTCTACGGCGACACCCATGCCATCAAGGACGTCGACGTCGACATCCTCGACAAGACGGTGACCGCCTTCATCGGCCCGTCGGGCTGCGGCAAGTCGACCTTCCTGCGCTGCCTCAACCGCATGAACGACACCATCGACGTCGCCCGCGTCGAGGGCGAGATCCTGATGGATGGCGAGAACATCTACGACAAGAAGGTCGACCCGGTGCAACTCCGCGCCAAGGTCGGCATGGTGTTCCAGAAGCCGAACCCGTTTCCGAAGTCGATCTACGACAACGTGTCCTACGGGCCCAAGATCCACGGCCTCGCCCGCAACAAGGCAGAGCTCGACGAGATCGTCGAGCGCTCGCTCCGCCGTGCCGCCCTGTGGGACGAGGTGAAGGACCGGCTTCAGACGCCCGGCACCGGCCTGTCGGGCGGCCAGCAGCAGCGCCTGTGCATAGCCCGTGCCGTGGCCACCGAGCCAGAGGTTCTGCTGATGGACGAGCCGGCCTCGGCGCTCGACCCGATCGCCACCGCCCAGATCGAGGAGCTGATCGACGAGCTCAAGCAGAACTACTCGGTCGTCATCGTCACGCACTCGATGCAGCAGGCGGCCCGCGTCAGCCAGAAGACGGCCTTCTTCCACCTCGGCAATCTCGTCGAATACGACGACACCGGCACGATCTTCACCAACCCGCAGGATCCGCGGACCGAAAGCTACATCACCGGCCGGATCGGCTGAGCGGGGAGGGAGCACACATGAGTCAGGAACACATCGCCTCGGCCTACGATCGCGATCTGGAAGCGGTCCAGGCCATGATCATGAAGATGGGCGGGCTCGTGGAGGCCGCGATCCTGCGCGCGGCCGAGAGCCTCGAGAAGCGCGACGAGGAAGAGGCCGAGGCCGTCCGCCGCGCCGATGCCGCCATCGACGCACTGGAACAGCAGGTCAACGAGGATAGCGCCCGCCTCATCGCGCTGCGCCAGCCCGCGGCAGGCGACCTGCGCACCATCCTCACCGTGATGAAGATCGCCTCCAACCTCGAGCGGATCGGCGACTATGCCAAGAACATGGGCAAGCGCACCTCGGTGCTGGTGCAGATGCAGCCCGTAGAAGGGTCGGCCGGCTCGATCCGGCGGATGGCCAAGCAGGTCGAGCTGATGCTCAAGGACGCGCTCGACGCCTACATCCAGCGCGATCCCGAACTCGCCGAAGACGTGCGCCAGCGCGACATGGACGTCGACCAGATGTACAACGCGCTGTTCCGCAACTTCCTGACCTTCATGATGGAAGACCCGCGCAACATCACCGCCTGCATGCACCTGCACTTCATCGCCAAGAACATCGAGCGCATGGGCGACCACGTGACCAACATCGCCGAGCAGGTCATCTATCTCGTCGAGGGCGAGATGCCGGCCGACGACCGGCCCAAGCGCGACCGCACCGCCTTCGAGACGGTGGGGCCCGAGGCATGACACGGCACGAACGGCCGACCGTGCTCGTCGTCGAGGACGAGCCGGCACAGCGCGAGGTTCTGGCCTACAACCTCGAGGCCGAGGGCTTTCGCGTGGCCCGGGCCGAGAACGGCGAGGAGGCGCTGCTCCTGGTCGAGGAGGACGCCCCCGACGTGATCGTGCTCGACTGGATGCTGCCCAACGTCTCGGGCATCGAGGTCTGCCGCCGGCTCAAGACGCGGCCCGACACGCAGGGCGTGCCGATCATCATGCTCTCGGCCCGCTCCGAAGAGGTCGACCGCGTGCGCGGTCTCGAGACCGGCGCCGACGACTACGTGGTCAAGCCGTATTCGCTGGTCGAGCTGATGGCGCGCATCCGCGCCCAGCTGCGGCGCACGCGGCCCGCCGCGGTGGGGCAGCGGCTGACCTTCGAGGACATCGTGCTCGACGCCGAGACGCACCGCGTCTTCCGGTCCGACAAGCCTCTGAAGCTGGGGCCGACCGAGTTCCGTCTGCTCTCGACCTTCATGGAAAAGCCCGGCCGCGTCTGGTCGCGCGAGCAGCTGCTCGACCGGGTGTGGGGGCGCGACATCTACGTCGACACCCGCACCGTCGACGTCCATATCGGGCGGCTGCGCAAGGCGCTGTGCCAGAACGGCGGCCCGGACCCGGTGCGCACCGTGCGCGGCGCGGGCTACGCCCTCGGCTGAACATGCTTGCGCGCCCGGGGGTTCGACAGGGCGTTCGAGCTGGTTGTTAACGATCCGGCCGCGAATCTCGCGATCCTGCGTCGGCGGGACGGCGCGGGCTAAGGGCGAGAGCGCTGCCGCGCCAGCAGCCAGAAGTCCGATAATCAGTATTATGTAAAATGAACGGATGCGCCGCGGGCCAGGCGAAGGGCCTCAGACCACCGCCTTTTCCCGAACGCGCGCGCCCGTGTGCAACCGGTCGGGCGCTAGCTCCGACAGGTCGAGCGTCTCGAACCGGCCGGCGGTCAGCAACTCGGCCATGCCGCGGCCCATCGCCGGCGCCTGCTGCAGCCCGTGGCCCGAAAAACCCGTCAGCGCGTAGAGGTTGGGCCAGCCGGGCCAGCGTCCGACGAGTGCGTTCGCGTCGAGCCTGTTGAAGTCGTAGTGCCCGGCCCAGGCGCGCAGCACCTTCACGGCGGCAAAGACCGGCGCGCGCGCGTGGAGGCGCGGCCAGATCAGCTCCTCGAACTGGGCGAGATCGGGCTCGAAGTCGCCGGGCGCGCACGGCCCGTCGGCGTCGGGCACCGTGGCGGTGATCCAGTGATCGCCCTCGGGCCTGAGGTAAAAACCGCCATGGTCGACCATTAGCGGTGCGCGCGGGTGTCGCGCCTCTGGCGCGTCGATCACGAAAACCGTTCGCTTGCGGGGCTCTACCGGGCTTTCCTCACCCAATCCGGCAAGCAGCGGCGTGACCCCGGTTCCGGCAGCGAGCACCACCGCGCCGGCCGCGATCTCGGAGCCGTCGGCCAGCCGTACCCCGTGCGCCGCACCATGCCCGACCATGACCGCGACGACCTCGCCGCGCCGCGACTCGGCGCCGGCCGCCATGGCCGCGCCGCGCAGCCCCGCAAGCAGGCCCATGTTGTCGAACCAGCCCTCGTCGCGCGGGCCGAACGAGGCGAGCGCCACGTCGCCGACCGCAAGCCACGGAAAGCGCACCGCAAGATCGTCGGGCGCGAGCACCTCTGTCGCCGCGCCCTCGGCGCGCTGCATCGCCGCCGCCATGCGCAACACCTCCGCACCGGCCTGCGAGCCGGCCAGAAACAGGTAGCCCTGTTCGCGCAGACCGAGCGATGCCACACCGGAGGCGCCCGCCGCATACGCCTCGAAATTCCTCAGAAAATCAATTCCGAAGCGTGAGATCTTCACGTTGATCCGGCAGGTGAATTGCTGCCGGATCGAGGCGACCGACAGCGCCGTGGCGGCCTGCGCATGGCTCGGATCGCGCTCCACCACCGCGACGCGCAGGGCCGGGTCGCGGCGCATCAGCCAGAAGGCCGTCGACCAGCCCATGGCGCCCCCGCCCACGATCGCCACGTCTGCCGCCGTCATCCGCTTCCCCTCGACAGGCGCCCTGCCCCGCTCTATCCCCGGGCCGCGCCGCACGGAGCCCGCCCATGCCCTCGATCCTCGTCCTGAACGGCCCGAACCTCAACCTGCTCGGCACGCGCGAGCCCGGAATCTACGGCCGCACGACGCTGGCCGAGATCGAGGCCGACTGCGTCGAGACCGGCCGCGCGCTGGGGCTCGAGGTGACCTGCCGGCAGTCGAACCACGAGGGGGCGCTGGTCGATGCGCTGCACGCGGCCATGGGGGTGCAGGACGGTGTGGTGCTCAACGCCGGGGCCTATACGCACACCTCCGTCGCCCTGCGCGACGCGGTCTCGGGCACGGGTCTGCCGGTGGTCGAGGTGCACCTGTCGAACGTGCATGCGCGCGAGCCCTTCCGACAAGTCAGCCATCTCGCCCCCGTCGCGCTGGGGGTGATCGCGGGCTTCGGGCCGGCGGGCTACCGGCTGGCCCTGCGCGCGCTCGCCGGCCACCTCGACGCCCGCGGCTGAGGGCGGCGGCGCGGGCATGGAGCGCCCCGTCCTGACCTTTCCCGACGAGGTGGCAGAGCGCGTGCGCGCCGAATATGCCCGCGCCTCGGTCGTGCTCGAATACGGCTCGGGCGGCTCGACCGCGCTCGCGGCCGAGACGCCGGGGCTGACCTGCTTTTCCGTCGAGAACGACCTTGCATGGGCCCGCGCGATGGCGGCGTGGCTCGCCGCGCACCACCCCGCGGCCGACGTGCGCCTGCACCGGGCCTGGATCGGACCGACGAAGACATGGGGCCGACCGCGCTGGCCGCGCCTGCCGCTGCTTTATCCGCTCTTTCGCCGCTACCCCGCCGCCGTCTGGGCGCGGCGCGACTTCCGCGCGCCCGACCTGATCCTCGTCGACGGGCGGTTCCGCGTCGCCTGCTTCCTGACCGCGCTGATGCATGTGCGCCGCCCGACGCGACTGCTGTGGGACGACTATACGAGGCGCCCCGACTATCATGTTGTCGAGCGCTACTGCGCGCCCGTCTCGGTCGTGGGCCGGATGGCGGTGTTCGACATCACGCCGACAGGGTTTTCGCCTGCCGAACTGGAGCGGCTGCGCGCGGCGATGCTCGACCCTGAATGACCATTGCAGGGGCTTCCCCTGCCGGCGGGCCGCGCTTACCCATGGTCGGCACGCGACGAGGACCCTCGAGATGCCCGATACCTTTTCCATACGCGCCCTGACGCAGGACGACGAGGCCGCATGGCGCATCCTGTGGGAAGGCTATCTCGCCTTCTACGAGACGGAGGTGGCGAAGTCGGTGAAGGACGAGACGTTCCGCCGGCTCCTCTCGCCCGACCATGCCGACCAGAACGCGCTTGTGGCGGCCGACGCGACGGGGCCCATCGGCCTCGTCCACTACATCTTTCATGCGCATTGCTGGCGGATCGAGCCGGTCTGCTACCTGCAGGACCTGTTCACCGCGCCTCAGGCGCGCGGCCAGGGCGTCGGCCGGGCGCTGATCGAGGCCGTCTACGGTGCCGCAGATGCGCGCGGCGCGCCGTCGGTTTACTGGATGACCCAGCATTTCAACCACACGGCGCGCCGGCTCTACGACGATGTCGGTCAGCTGACGCCCTTCATCAAGTACGTCCGCTGACCGACGGTCGGGCGCCGAACACCGCGGTGCCCGATCCCCGGCAAGGGATCACTCCCACCCGGCCTCGTTGAGGATCCGCGTGGCGGTGTCGACGTTGGCCGCGATGTCGGACAGGTCGATCGTGTCGGGCCGGAAGATGCCGAGCTCGGCCACCGAGGGGGCCAGACCCACGCCCGGCACCGCCGGATACTCGTCGTTGCCGGCCGAGAAATACTCCTGCGCCTGGTCGGAGGCGAGGTATTCGAGGAAGCGCACCGCATTGTCGCGGTTGGGCGCGTTGGCCGCGATGCCGCCGCCCGAGATGTTCATGTGGGCGCCGATGTCGTTCTGGTTGGGAAAGACCCAGCCGATGTTCTCGAGCTGCTCGGGCGTGATCTGCTCGTCGCCCTTCCGCACGATGCGGGCGTAGTAATAGGTGTTCGACATCGCGACGTCGCACTCGCCCGATGCGATGCCGCGCAGCTGGTCGGTGTCGCCGCCCTGCGGGCTGCGCGCGAAGTTGCCGACGACCTCCTCGGCCCACTCCGCCACCAGCTCCTCGCCGAGATGGGCGACGAGCGCCGCGACGATGTTCTGGGTGTAGACGTTGGTCGACGAGCGGATGCACACCATCCCCTCGTATTCGTCACTGGCGAGATCCTGGTAGGTCTGCGGCGGGTTCTCGACGTCGCTCTTGTCGTAGAACAGGATGCGCGAGCGCTGCGAGAAGCCGAACCACTGGTTGTCGTCGTCCTGCAGGTAGGCCGGGATGCGGCGCTCGAGCACGTCGCTGTCGACCGACTGCAGCAGGCCGAGTTCCTTGGCGCGGGCGAGTCGCACGGTATCGACGGTGAGGAACACGTCGGCGGGACTGTTGGCGCCTTCGGCCTCCATCCGGGCGATCAGCTCGTCGGCGTTGCCCTCGATGCGGTTGATGGTGATCCCCGTCATCTCCTCGAAGTCGGAGTAGAGCCGCTCGTCGGTGTCGTAGTGGCGCGAGGAATACAGGTTGAGCTCGTCCGCGAACGCGGGAACTGCGGGCAGCGCGACCGCGGCGGCGAGGCCTGCGGCGAGCAGCTTGGATGTGGGCTTCGGCATGGATCACTCCCTATCGGCTTTCGTCATGCGACGGTTCGGTCATTCCTGACCTGTTCGCTCAACTACCCGATCACGCCTGTGGGTCAACCCATTTCCGACAGAAATACTCGGCCAAGATGTCGCTCGCCGTCGCGGGGCCTGCCGGCGGCGCGTCTGCGCCGGGTCTTGCCGCGCGCGCGCCGGCGCGCGATGAGGCGGGTCATGGAGCGCCTGTCGCAATCGCCCGCCGAACCCGCCTTCGTGCAGGATCCCTATCACTTCTACGCCCGCGCCCGCGCAGCCGGCGACCTGGTGTGGTGGCAGGACTACGGGATGCCGGCGGCCACGACCGACCGCGCGGTGAACGCGATCCTGCGCGATCGGCGCTTCGGCCGCGAGCCGCCCGAGGGCGCGCCCCGGCCCGAGGCCCCGGCCCGCCTCGCCCCCTTCTACGCAGTCGAGGCGGATTCGATGCTCGAGGCCGAGCCGCCGCGCCACACCCGCCTGCGCGGCCTCGTCCTGCGTGCGTTTACCACCGGTCGGGTGCAGGCATTGGCGCCGGGGATCGACCGGCTGGTGGCCGAGCTGATCGCGGCCTTCCCCGATGGCCCGTTCGACCTGCTCGACGCGCTGGCCCGTCCCTTGCCGGTTACCGTGATCGCCCGCCTCATCGGCGTGCCCGACGCCCGCGCGACCGACCTGCTGGCCTGGTCGAACGCGATGGTCAGGATGTATCAGCCCGGCCGGACCCGCACCGACGAGGATGCCGCGGTAGCCGCCACGCGGGCCTTCACCGCCTTCCTCGACGAGGTGATCGCGGCGCGGCGGCGCGCGCCCGGCGACGACCTGCTCAGCCAGCTGATCGCGGCCGAGGCCGCGGGCGACCGGCTGAGCGCCGAGGAACTCGTCTCGACCGTTATCCTGCTGCTGAACGCGGGCCACGAGGCGACGGTCCACACGCTGGGCAACGGCGTGAAGGCGCTGATCGAGACGGGCACGCAGGACGCGCTCGCCGACGACCCTGCCCAGGCGGTCGAGGAGATCCTGCGCTTCGACCCGCCGCTGCACGTCTTCACCCGGATCGCGCGGCAGGAGGTGGAGGTGTTCGGCCACCGCTTCGCGCCGGGCGACGAGGTGGCGTGCCTGCTCGCCTCGGCCAACCGCGACCCGGCGGCCCATGCCGACCCAGACCGCTTCGACCCGACCCGCGCACCGAAGCCCAACGCCAGCTTCGGCGCCGGCATCCACTTCTGCCTCGGGGCACCGCTCGCGCGGCTGGAACTCGCCCGCGCCCTGCCCGCCCTCTTCGCCGCGCGGCCCGGCCTGCAGCTGGCAGAGCCGCCCGCCTATGCCGACATCTACCATTTCCACGGGCTGGAGCGCCTGCTGGTGACCGACTGACCGCCGGTAAGGAGCCGCAAGGCGCCCCCCAAGCCCGCTTTTCAAAGGCGCGCGCCAACATTAGGGTCGCGCCGGGACGAACAACCCAACAGGGAGATTACCAATGAAAAAGCTGCTGCTCGCAAGCGTGGCCGCGCTCGCCGCCGGCCCGGCGCTGGCCCAGGAAGGGATCAAGATGGGCGTGATCTTGGGCTTCACCGGCCCGATCGAATCGCTCACGCCCGCCATGGCCACCGGCGCCGAGATGGCGATGGAAGAGGTGACGGAATCGGGCGGCCTGCTCGACGGCGCCACCGTCGTGCCGGTGCGCGCCGATTCGACCTGCGTCGACAGCGCCGCCGCCACCGCCGCCGCCGAGCGCCTGATCACGGCAGAGGGCATCAGGGGCATCATGGGCGCCGACTGCTCGGGCGTGACCGGCGCCGTTCTGGCCAACGTCGCGGTGCCGAACGGCATGGTCATGATCTCGCCCTCGGCCACGTCGCCCGCCCTGACCGACGCCGAGGACAACGGCCTGTTCTTCCGCACCGCGCCCTCCGATGCCCGGCAGGGCGAGGTTCTGGCCAACGTTCTGATGGACAAGGATATTTCCGAGGTCGCCGTCACCTACACCAACAACGATTACGGCAAGGGCTTCGCCGACGCGTTCCAGGCCGCCTTCGAGGGGATGGGCGGCACGATCACGCTGTCGGCCAGCCACGAGGACGGCAAGGCCGACTATACCGCCGAGGTCGGCGCGCTGGCCTCGGCCGGCGGCGACGCGCTGGTGGTGCTGGGCTATGTCGACCAGGGCGGTGCCGGCGTCATCCAGGCCGCGCTCGACACCGGTGCGTTCGACATGTTCGCCTTCGGCGACGGCATGATCGGCGACGCGCTGACCGACAATTTCGGCTCCGACATCGAGGGATCGGTCGGCACCGCGCCCGGCTCCGACAACGAGGGCGGGGCGATGTTCGCTGAGATGGCCAGCGCGGCGGGCATCGACGGCACCTCGGTCTATGCCGGCGAAAGCTACGACGCGGCGGCGCTGATGCTGCTGGCGATGCAGGCGGCCGGCTCGACGGTGCCCAC
Source organism: Rhodovulum sp. 12E13 (assembly GCF_003340565.1). Taxonomy (GTDB): domain Bacteria; phylum Pseudomonadota; class Alphaproteobacteria; order Rhodobacterales; family Rhodobacteraceae; genus HLUCCA09. The sequence goes on from NZ_QPLK01000015.1 coordinate 88,594, forward strand.
CGACTATGCCGGCGAGATCATGGACATCGCCAACGCGCCCGGCGAGCCCATCCTGCCGGGCCAGCTCGGCATGGCGCTCGAGATGATCGCCGCGGGCGAGGACGTCAACTACGAGGGCGCGACCGGCGTCGAGCTTGTCGAGCCGGGCGAGGCTGCCGGCTCCTACGCCGAGTTCGTCGTCGAGGACGGCGCGCTGAGCATCGTCGGCTACCGCTGATCCCCGCCGCCCGACGGCGCGACGACACCGGACCGGCCCGGGGGGCTTCCCCGGGCCGGTTCTTTGCTTTATGCGCCCTTGTCCAATGGGTGTAAGGGGCGGGCGATGATCGAGGTGCACGACCTGCACAAGCATTTCGGCGGCTTTCACGCGGTCGACGGCGCGAGCCTGCGCATCGAGACGGGCTCGATCACCGGGCTGATCGGGCCGAACGGTGCCGGCAAGACGACGCTGTTCAACGTGATCGCCGGCAACCTGTCCCCCACGTCGGGCCGCGTGACGATGGCGGGCGAGGACATCACCGGCCTGCCCCCGCACGAGCTGTTCCACAAGGGCCTGTTGCGCACCTTTCAGATCGCGCACGAATTCTCGTCGATGACGGTGCGCGAGAACCTGATGATGGTGCCGCCCGGCCAGTCGGGCGAGCGGCTCTGGAACGCCTGGGTCGGCCGCCGCCGGATCGCCGAGGAAGAGCGGGCGCTGGCCGCGCGGGCCGACGAGGTGCTCGAGTTCCTGACCATCGACCACCTCGCGGACGAGCGCGCGGGCAACCTCTCGGGCGGTCAGAAGAAGCTGCTGGAGCTCGGCCGCACGATGATGGTCGACGCGAAGATCGTGTTTCTCGACGAGGTGGGCGCGGGCGTGAACCGGACGCTTCTGAACACCATCGGCGACGCGATCCTGCGGCTCAACCGCGAGCGTGGCTACACCTTCTGCATGATCGAGCACGACATGGATTTCATCGGCCGGCTCTGCGACCCGGTGATCGTGATGGCCGAGGGCCGGGTGCTGGCCGAGGGCACGATCGACCAGATCAAGGCGAACGAGCAGGTGATCGAGGCCTATCTCGGCACCGGGCTCAAGAACAAGACGGCCGCGCAGGCCGAAGCGGCGCAGTAGGGGGCGCTGCCCCCGTCGGCCGTTCCGGCCGACTCCCCCGGGATATTTGCAGCAAGAAGAAGAGGCGGGCGTGGGCGAGGATCGGTACGAGGCGCTGAGAGACGACCGTGGCAACAAGGACCGGTCGATCGCCCGTCCGGGCGGCGGGACGCTGGCGTCGGCGGGCACCGAGACCGAGGCGCGCGCCGTGCCCGGGCACGCCGGAGAGCCGATGCTGATCGGCGACGCGATGACGGGCGGCTACGGGCGGGGCGCCGACATCCTGACCGAGTGCACCATCGCCGTCGACCGGGGGAAGATCAGCGTGATCGTGGGGCCGAACGGCGCCGGCAAGTCGACGGCGATGAAGGCGGTCTTCGGCATGCTCGACGTGCGCGCGGGCCAGGTGCGGCTGGGCGGGCGCGACATCACCCGGCTGACGCCGCAGGCGCGGGTGGCCGCCGGCATGGCGTTCGTGCCGCAGACCTCGAACATCTTCACCTCGATGACGGTCGAGGAGAACCTCGAGATGGGCGCGTTCCTGCGGCGCGACGACATCGGCGAAACGATGGAGCAGGTCTACGACCTGTTTCCGATCCTGCGCGAGAAGCGGCGGCAGGCGGCGGGCGAGCTGTCGGGCGGGCAGCGCCAGCAGGTCGCCGTGGGGCGGGCGCTGATGACCAGGCCCACCGTGCTGATGCTCGACGAGCCGACCGCGGGGGTGAGCCCCATCGTGATGGACGAGCTGTTCGACCGGATCATCGAGGTGGCGCGCACCGGCATATCCATCCTGATGGTCGAGCAGAACGCACGGCAGGCGCTCGAGATCGCGGATACGGGCTACGTGCTCGTGCAGGGGCGCAACGCCTATACCGGGACGGGCGCCGAACTGCTGGCCGACCCGGAGGTGCGCCGGTCTTTCCTGGGCGGGTGAGGCGATGTCGTCCCGCGTGATCGACACGATCTGCCGCCGCCCGGGGCGGCGGCGCGCCGGGCGCCCGATTTGCGGGCGCTTGCTGCGCCCGGCGCCGGGAATGATGCAATTTCTCCACGTTCGGCACGCGGTATCCATGCCTCCCCTGCAATTGTTCCTTCGCGATGCCCGGATTCGGCCACAGGCTGCTCGGGCCGGCGCGGCGGCGGGCAGCCCCGCCCCCTGCCCCGCCGGCGGGGATCGAGGGGACCGCCATGATACTGCCGATCGTGATGTCGCTCGCGCTGGCGACGACTGCCGAGATGGAGCCCAGCCGCAGCTTCTGCGCCTTTCCGAACGGGTCTGCGGGTGGGGACGCCGCGGCCGGGGAGATGCTGCAGGTCAGCCTGGAGGCCGACCGCGCCCGACCACGCAGCCGGCTGGTCTGGCTGGAGGTGGGGGCGCACCGCATCCGGGGTCGCTCGATGCCGCTCAGGGCGGGGGAGATCGACGGCGCGGCGAGCCTCGTCATCCTGTCGGAGGAGATCGCGGGCGAGCTGACGATCCGGCTCTCGGCCAACGGCAGCGCGGTGCTCGTGATCCTGCCCGAGGGCAGCGACGCGCCGATCGAGCGAACGGGGCGTTGCGGCGGGGTCTCGTCGCTCATGGCGGCACTGTCGTCGCGCTGATCGCGCTGTCGATCGGGGCGGCCGGGGCCGCCACGGCCGGCACCTATTCCTGCGCCTTCACGCGCGAATGCGTCGACGCCACGCCCTGCGCCGCGACCGACTACGCCTTCGCCGTCGAGACCGAGGAATTCGCCGCCCGCCTCGTGACGCCCGCCGAGACGGTGCGCGGCTCGCTCGGCCTGACGCCCGGCGGCGCGACCTTCGTGCTGGGCATCGCCGAGGGCGGCGTGCACCTGCTGACCGTGATGGACGCGGCCGGCACCGCCCGCTACACGGTGCACCTGCCCGCCCCGGGCCTTTCCATCACCTATCACGGCACCTGCACCGCGTCGGAGTGAGCGCATGGACCTGTTGAACGCCTTCGTCGCCTTCGCCAACTTCGTGCTGATCCCGGCAACCGCCTATGGCGCGCAACTGGCGCTGGGCGCGCTGGGCGTGACGCTGATCTACGGCATCCTGCGGTTCTCCAACATCGCCCATGGCGACACGATGGCCTTCGGCACGATGGTGACGATCCTCGTGACCTGGGGCCTGCAGGGCATGGGCATGGACGGGATCGGGCCCCTGCCCACGGCGCTGCTCGCCCTGCCCGTGGGCATCGCCGCCTGCGCGCTGTGGCTGCTGGCCACCGACCGGGTCGTCTATCGCTTCTACCGGGCGCAGAAGGCGGCGCCCGTGATCCTGGTGATCGTGTCGATGGGGGTGATGTTCGTCACCAACGGGGTAGTGCGCTTCGTCATCGGCACAGACGACCAGCGCTTTTCCGACGGCGAGCGCTTCATCATCTCGGCCCGCACCTTCCGCGAGATGACCGGGCTGGAGGAGGGGCTGGCCTTCCGCACCAGCCAGGGCCTCACCATCGTGGTCGCGGCGGTGGCGGTGGCGCTGCTGTTCTGGTTTCTCAACCGCACGCGCACGGGCAAGTCGATGCGGGCCTTTTCCGACAACGAGGACCTGGCGCTGCTGTCGGGCATCAACCCCGAGCGAGTGGTCATGGTCGCCTGGCTGATCACGGCGGCGCTGGCGACGACGGCCGGCGTGCTCTACGGCCTCGACAAGTCGTTCATGCCGTTCACCTATTTCCAGCTTTTGCTGCCGATCTTCGCGGCGGCCGTGGTGGGGGGCCTTGGCAGCCCCCTCGGCGCCATCGCGGGCGGCTTCGTGATCGCCTTCTCCGAGGTGACGGTCACCTACGCCTTCCGCAAGGTGGTCAGCTATCTCGGCCCCGAGGAGTGGAGCCCCGACGGCCTGCTGCAGCTTCTGTCCACCGACTACAAGTTCGCGGTGTCCTTCGCGATCCTCGTGATCGTGCTGATCTACAGGCCCACGGGCCTCTTCCGGGGGAAAGCGGTATGAGCGAGGCACGCATGGGCGGGGCCGCGTCGCAGCGGCAGGCACCGGGGCTGCTGGCCGAGGGGCCGGCGCGCACGGCGCTGCTGTTCGGGCTCGTGGCCGTGCTGTTCGTCGGCACCGGCCTCACGCAGTCGTGGAACACCACGCTCGCGATCTTCAACATGGGGCTGGTCAGCGCGATCATGGCGCTCGGCGTCAACATGCAATGGGGGTACGCGGGCCTGTTCAACATCGGCGTGATGGGCTTCGTCGCGCTGGGAGGGCTGGCGGCAGTGCTCGTCTCGATGCCGCCCGTCCCCGGCGCGTGGGAGGCGGGCGGACCGCGGATGATCCTCGCGCTTCTGTCGGGCGCGGCCACGGTGGCGGCGGCCATCGCCGTGCAGAAGCGGATGCCGCCGGGCAAGCTGCGCGCCGTCGCGGTGGCAGCGGTGCTGGTGGGCGGCTTCGTGCTCTACCGCGCGCTCTTCGACCCGGCGCGCGACGCGATCGAGGCGGTCAACCCGGCGCAGGCGGGCTATCTCGGCGGCCTCGGCCTGCCCATCGTGCTCGCCTGGCCCGTGGGCGGGCTGATCGCGGCAGGCGCGGCCTGGATCGTCGGCAAGACGGCGCTGGGCCTGCGCTCCGACTACCTCGCCATCGCGACGCTGGGGATCGCCGAGATCATCATCGCCGTGCTCAAGAACGAGGACTGGCTGGCGCGCGGGGTCAAGAACGTGTCGGGCCTGCCCCGGCCCGTGCCCTACGAGGTCGACCTGCAGCAGAGCCCGGCCTTCGTCGAGCGCGTCTCGGGCTGGGGCTTCGACCCGGTGATCGCCTCGTCGATCGCGGTCAAGCTCGGCTACGCGGGGCTGTTCATCCTGGTGCTCGTGGTGCTGGTCGCGGCGGCGCAGGCGGCGCTCAACTCGCCCTGGGGGCGGATGATGCGCGCCATCCGCGACAACGAGACGGCGGCCGAGGCGATGGGCAAGGACGTCACGCGCCGCCACCTGCAGATCTTCATCCTCGGCTCGGCGATCTGCGGGCTGGCCGGCGCCATGATGACGACGCTCGACGGCCAGCTCACCCCCGGCTCGTACCAACCGCTGCGCTTCACCTTCCTCGTCTGGGTCATGGTGATCGTCGGCGGCTCGGGCAACAACCTCGGCGCGGTGCTCGGCGGCTTCCTGATCTGGTGGCTCTGGGTGATGGTCGAGCCGCTGGGCCAGGGCCTGATGGGCATCGTCACGGCGCCGATGCCCGACGGCTCGTGGCTCAAGGCGCACCTGCTCGACTCGGTGCAGTACATGCGCCTGTTCACCATGGGCCTCGTGCTGCTGCTGGTGCTGCGCTTCAGCCCGCGCGGGCTTCTGCCGGAGCGCTGAGCGGGCGGCACCCGCGCGCCGTTTGCGTATTCTTAACAGAAAGAAGCCGGGCACGGTGCGCCACCCACGGCTTCTTTCTGTCGGAAATACGCATCTGCCGGCCGGCACGGCCGGGCGCGGCTTCGCGGGTCAGAGCCCGTAGAGGCGATGGAACTTGTCCTCGAGGTAGTCGAGCAGCGGCCCCTCGGAGACCGGCGCGCCGGTGGCGGCCTCGACCGTCTCGCGCGGCGGGCGCAGGCCGCCGTGGCGCTGAAGGCTCTCGCGCAGCCAGGCGGTGGCGCGGGTCGCCTCGCCGCGGGAGAGCGCCTCTTCCCAGTCTGGCACGGCGCTGCGCAGGGCGGCGAAGAGACAGCCGGCGTAGACGTTGCCGAGCGCGTAGGTGGGGAAGTAGCCGAACAGGCCGACCGACCAGTGCACGTCCTGCAGGACGCCGTGGGCGGCGTGGTCCACCTCGATCCCGAAATCGGCGGCGAAGCGGTCGTTCCACGCCGCCTCGAGATCGGCCGCCTGCAGCTCGCCCGCGATGAGCGCGCGCTCGAGGTCGAAGCGCAGAAGGACATGCAGGTTGTAGTGCACCTCGTCGGCCTCGGTGCGGATATGGCCAGTCTCGACGCGGTTGACGGCGCGGGCGAACTCTTCCGCGCTGCCGATCCCGATCTCGCCGAAGGTCTCGCGCATCCGCCCGTAGAGCCAGCCGCAGAAGGCAGGGGATCGGCCGAGCTGGTTTTCGTAGAGACGGCTCTGGCTCTCGTGGACGCCCATCGAGACGCCCTGCCCCAGCGGCGTGAGCAGGTAGGCGCGGTCGATCCCCTGTTCGTAGGCGGCGTGGCCCACCTCGTGGATGGTCGAATAGATCGCCCCCAGCGGATCGGCGGCGCTGGTGCGCGTGGTGATGCGCACGTCGAGGCCGGACCCGCTGGAGAACGGGTGCACCGCGGTGTCGATCCGGCCATGGGCGAAATCGTAGCCGAAGGCCCGGGCGATCTCCTCCGTCAGCCGCATCTGCGCGGCCTCGTCGAAAGGGCCCGAGAGGCGCGGCGCCTCGCCCTCTGCGTCGAGAACGCAGGCACGCAGGTCCACGAGACGCGGCCGCAGCGCGCCGAACATCGTTTCGAGCTCGGCCGCCGTCATGCCCGGCTCGTAATCCTGCAGGAGCGCGTCGTAGCGGCTCTGGCCCGCCTCGCCCGCGCGCAGCGCGTCGGCCTCCTGCCGACGCAGTTGAAGCACCTGGTCAAGAACGGGCGCGAAAGCGCTGAAATCGCGGTCGGCGCGCGCCTCGGCCCATTGCCCCTGCGACAGAGAGGTGACGCGCGCGATCTCGGCGGCGAGATCGGCCGGTACCTTGACGTTGCGGGCATAGTCGCGCCGGATCAGCCGCAGCTGCGCCTGCCCTGCCGCGTCGGGCGCCTGGGCCGCCGCCAGCCATTCGCCGATGCGCGGGTCGGTGCGGCGGGCATGCAGCATCGACTCGAGCGCGCCCATTTCCTCGGCCCGCTGGGGCGCGGCGCCGCGGGGCATCATCGTCTCCTGGTCCCACGCGGTGCGGCCGGCGACGGCCGACAGGGCCATCGTCTGCCGGGTGAAGGACATCAGCGCGTCGAACGCCGCCTGACCCGTGCCTGTCATCGTGCGCCGCTCCTGACCGACTCGGCCCAGGGGTAGCCTGCAAGGAAGCGCGCCCGCAGGATCGCGACCCAGAGCGCCACCGCCGTGACCTGGTGCAGGATCGCCAGCTGCCAGGGCGCCGAGTTCATCACCGTGACGATGCCGAGCACCACCTGCACCAGCATCAGAGCCGCCACGTCGCCGAAGGCCCGGCGCGTGGCCCGATGCACCGACCGGCGCCCCACGGCCCATGCGGCGAGCCCGAGGATCAGCAGCAGGTAGCCCGCGATCCGGTGCATGAATTGCACGAGGCCGTCGTTTTCGAAGAAATTGCGCCACACGGGCTCGAGCGCCAGCGGCCCCGGCGGCAGGATGCCCCCGGCCATCAGAGGCCAGTCGGTATAGTTTCGCCCCGCGTCTATGCCCGCGACCAGAGCGCCCAGCAGGATCTGCAGGAAGGCGAGGTGCATGACGCCCGTCGCGATCCCCCAGCGCCCCCGTTCGCGCGCGCGCTGCGCCTGGAGCAGTTCGGTCTGCGCGCGCCCGAGGCGGAAGATGTACCACGCCAGCAGCCCGAGGATGACGAAGGCGAGGCCGAGGTGGATCGCGAGGCGGTAGGAGGCGACGTCGAGCATGCCCGGCGCGAGACCGGAGGCGACCATCCACCACCCGATCGCCCCCTGCAGACCGCCGAGCACGCCGAGGCCCAAGAGCCGCCCCGTCCACCCTGGCGGGATCTTCCGGGCGACAAGGAAGAAGAGAAAGCCGACGGCCCAGACCAGCCCGATGAAGCGGCCGAGCTGGCGGTGCCCCCATTCCCACCAGTAGATCACCTTGAACTCGGCGAGGCTCATGCCGCGGTTCTGCAGCTGGTATTCGGGGATCTGCCGGTAGGCGTCGAACTCGCGCTGCCAATCCTCTGCGTTCATTGGGGGAATCGCGCCCGAGACAGGTGCCCACTCGGTGATCGAGAGGCCCGAGTCGGTCAGCCGGGTCAGCCCGCCCACGGCGATCATCACCACCACGAGCGCGAACAGCACCATCAGCCAGACGCGGATCGCGCCGCGCGCGCCGGTGCGGGCGGCCCGGTCGATCACGCCGGTCTGGCGGGGGGCGGTGCGGTCGGGCCCCTCGGTGCCGACCTCCTCGAAGATGCTGCGGGGTTTCTGCGCCATGGCCTGTCCTTCTTTTCCCGCGAGCTAGGCGGCGCCCGGCCCGCGGTCGACGTCGTCGATGTCGCGCCCCGCCGCTCCCGCCGGATCGCGGCGCGTGAGTTGCCGCAGCACCCCGTGCAGGATGCGCACGTCGCCGGGGGTCAGCGCGAGGCGCGAGAACATCGCCCGCAGGGTCTGCTTCATCCCCGGCGCCTTCTCGGGCGGGAAGAAGAAGCCTGCCTGCGCAAGCTTGTCCTCGTAATGGTCTGCGAGCCTTTCGATTTCCACCGCCTCGGCCCGGTCGGGCTCGACCCGCGCCGCATCGCCCCCCTTCTGCCGGCGCCACCCGTAGGCCATCAGCAGCACGCATTGCGCGAGGTTGAGCGAGAAGAACGCGGGATTGACCGGCACCGTCACGATCGCGGTCGCCCGCGCGATGTCGGCGTTCTCCAGCCCCGCGCGCTCGGGGCCGAACAGCACTGCCGGCCTTGCGCCCTCGGCCGCGAGAGCACGGGCCTCGGCCATCGCCTCCTCCGGGGTCAGCACCGGCAGGGTGATCTCGCGCGAGCGCGCGGTCGTGGCGTAGACGTGGGTGCAATCCGCCACGGCGCTGCCCACGTCGTCGAACAGGCCGGCGCGGTCGAGCACCTGCCCCGCGCCCGAGGCCATGGCGACGGCCTTCGGGTTCGGCCAGCCGTCGCGCGGGGCGACGAGCCGCATCCGCGACAGCTCGAAGTTCCACATCGCGCGCGCGGCGGCGCCGATGTTCTCGCCCATCTGCGGGCGCACAAGGATGAAGGCGGGCTCGGCCATGGGGCTCCTGCACATGTCGCGCGCCTGATACGCAGGGCGGAGGGGCGCCGCAAGCCGGGGCGGGAGCGCGCCCCCATGGTGCTCGCTGTCGCCCCGCGCTAAGGAGCGGCCCGCACCGCCAGGGAGAGGACGCCATGGCCGAGCCGGACGCGCCGCAGATCTACCTCGTCAGCCCGCCCGAGATCGACGCGGGCTTTCCCGACCGCCTCGCCGCGCTGCTCGACGCCCGCCCCGTCGCCTGCCTGCGCCTCGCGCTCGCCACGCGCGACGAGGATACGCTGACCCGTGCCGCCGACGCGGTGCGCGGCGTGACCGAGGCGCGCGACGTGGCCCTGGTGGTCGCCGAGCATGTCGCGCTGGCCGGGCGGCTGGGCCTCGACGGCGTGCATCTGGCGGGCGCGCGCGGGGTGCGGGCCGCACGCAAGGCGCTGGGGGCCGACGCGATCGTGGGGGCCTTCTGCGGCGCCTCCCGTCACGACGGGATGAACGCGGGCGAGGCCGGGGCCGACTATGTCGCCTTCGGGCCCTGCTCCGGCGCCGGGCTCGGCGACGGCCAGATCGCCGGGGCCGACCTTTTCGGCTGGTGGTCCGAGATGATCGAGGTGCCCGTCGTGGCCGAGGGCGGCCTGACGGAAGACGCGGTGCGCACCCTCTGGCCGATCACCGATTTCCTCGCGTTCGGCGAGGAGGTCTGGCGCGCGGACGATCCAGCCGCTGCCCTCCGCGCCTTGCTGCCCGGCTGAGCGCGGCGCCGCGCCGGCCTCGACCGGTCATCGACCGGCCCGCAGGACGGGCGCCCCACCGATTGCACCGCCCGCTTGCCCCGAGGGGCCGGGCGGATCACGCTTGCCGCCGCCCGCGAGGGCGGCTTTCTGGGGGTCTGCCCCGCTCCGCACGGCGCGCGAGGGGCTGTCGGGCTGTCCACCAGGGCTGCGGTCGCGGGGTGCGGGGCCGCGCCACGGTCGCTGCGCCCGCGCGCGCGGGCGCCGGGCCCAACGGAGCAAGGCGCGCACGCGCCGCGCGGAGGCGGGAGCGCCCCCGGGCGATCCTGCTCAGCCCTCGGTGGGCGGCGTCGTGCCGGTCTCGAGCCTGCCCGTGCCGCAGGCGCGGGCGATCAGGCTCTCGAAGCGCTCGGTCAGCCAGTTGAGCGCCTGCTCCTGGTCGGCGATCTCGCCCGAGATCTGGTCCTGCAGCGAGGCGAAGACCTGGGCCGAGCGGCTCTGCTCCACGATCGCAAGGCCCTCGGTGCCGGCCACGAAATCGTAGATGATCAGCGCGATCACCACGAGCAGCATCCCCCTGAGCGCCCCGAAGAGGAAGCCCAGCCCCTGGTCGATCGCGTTGAGCGCCGAGCGCTGCACGATCGAAGAGAAGAGCGGCGTGAACAGGGCGAACACGATCAGAACCACCGCGAACACGCCGGCGAACGCCGCGATGGTCGAGGCCGCGCAATTCTCGAGAAAGTCCGACACGACCGGGATCTCGGCCACCAGAGGCTCGGCCCGGGGCGCGAACATGTAGGCGAGCACCGCCGCCGCGACCCAGCCCGCGATGGCCAGCGCCTCGCGTACGAAGCCGCGCGCATAGGCCAGGATCGCCGAGACCACGATGACGACGGCGACGCCCGCGTCGACCAGAGTGAAGCCTTCCATGCCTCTCGCCTTCCTGCCCCCGCACCGCCCGCCCGCTGGCGTGGCCGCGCCCCGAACTGCCCAAGGGTCTCCACGAAACGGCAGGGACCCGTCGCGGCGCCTCAACCGGCGCCGAACATCTCGCCCACGAAGGCCGTGAGATCGGCCATCCCGCGGACGCTCATTCCCCCCGGCGCCGGCCCCGCCCCGCCGCCCGAGAGAGCTCCGGCGGCGCGCGCCGGCAGCGCCGCTTGCGAGAAACCAAGTTTGGCGGCCTCTTTCAACCTGTTTTCGGCCTGCGACACGGGGCGAAGCGCCCCCGACAGGCTGATCTCGCCGAAAATCACCATGTCCTGTGGCAGGGCTGCATCTTCCCTTGCGGAAAGAAGCGCTGCCGCCACCGCCAGATCGGCCGCAGGCTCGGTGATGCGCAGGCCCCCCGCCACGTTGAGATAGACATCGAGCCCGGCGAAGGGGATCGCGGCGCGCGCCTCGAGAACGGCGAGGATCATGGCGAGCCGCCCCCCGTCCCAGCCCACGACCGTGCGGCGGGGCTGCGCCTGGGGCGTGGGCGCCACCAGCGCCTGGATCTCCACCAGCACCGGGCGCGTGCCCTCGATGCCGGCGAAGACGGCCGCGCCCGGCGCGCGTGCCTCGCGGTCCGACAGGAACAGCGCCGAGGGGTTGAGCACCTCGGCCAGTCCCTGCCCCGTCATCTCGAACACGCCGATCTCGTCGGCCGGCCCGAACCGGTTCTTCACCGCGCGCAGCAGGCGGAAGGGGTGGCCGCGCTCGCCCTCGAAGTAGAGCACCGTGTCGACCATGTGCTCGACGGTGCGCGGGCCGGCGATCTGCCCCTCCTTGGTGACGTGGCCCACCAGGATCACCGCCGTCCCCCGCCGCTTGGCGAACTGGGTAAGCTCGTGGGCGACGGCGCGCACCTGGCTGACCGAGCCGGGCGCGGCCTCGACCGAATCGAGCCACATCGTCTGGATCGAGTCGATCACCACGAGGTCGGGCCGTTCGGCGTCGAGCGTCGTCAGGATGTCGCGGAGATTGGTCTCGGCCGCGAGCGCGACGGGCGCCTCGGCCAGCCCGAGGCGGGCGGCGCGCAGCCGCACCTGCGCGGCCGCCTCCTCGCCCGAGACGTAGATCGTCGACAGGCCCGAGGCGGCGAAGCGGGCCGCGCCCTGCAGCAGAAGCGTCGACTTGCCGATGCCGGGGTCGCCGCCCACGAGCGTGGCGGAGGCCTGCACCAGCCCGCCGCCGAGCACGCGGTCGAGCTCCGACAGGCCAGAGGTCGCGCGCGCGGGCGGCGCCTCGGCCTCGGCCAGAGAGGCGAGCGGCACGGTGCGCCCGCGGGCCGGCCCCAGCCGCGCCTTGCCCGGCCCCTGCGAGAGCGGCGCCTCCTCGGTGATGCTGTTCCACGCGCCGCACGCGTCGCAGCGGCCGGACCACTTGGTCTGGCGGGCGCCGCATTCCGTGCACCGATAGGCGGGGGGAGCCTTGGCCATGCCTGCGCTCATGCCCTGCCCGCGCGCGGGCGGCAAGGGCGGGAGCGGGGGCCAGCCCCCGCACCCCCGGAGTATTTGCGCCAAGATGATGGGGCAGCGGCCGGAAGGGCCGTGTGGGCGAGGTCGCCAGGTGACGCCCCGCACGGCCCTGCCGGGAGCGGTCACGGCGCCGGGCCGATTGCGGGCGCGGTCCGCTCAGATCGTGGCGTTGGTCGCGCCGCCGTCGGCGAGGATGTTCTGCGCCACGATGAAGCCCGCATGGACCGAGCAGAGGAAGGCGCAGGCGGCGCCGAACTCTTCCGCCGTGCCGTAGCGGCGCACGGGGATCGTGGCCTCGCGCTTCGCCCGTGCCTCGTCGATCGTGATGCCCTCGCGCTCGGCAACGCCGCCGTCGAGCGACACGGCACGGTCGGTGGCGTGGATGCCCGGCAGCAGGTTGTTGATCGTCACCCCGTGCTGCGCGACCTGCCTTGCCGTGCCGGCCACGTAGCCCGTGAGCCCCGTGCGCGCGGCGTTGGACAGGCCGAGTGCAGGGATCGGCGCCTTGACCGACTGCGAGGTGATGTTGACGACCCGGCCCCAGCGCCTGTCGATCATCTTCGGCAGCAGCTCGGTCATCAGGGCGATGGGCGTCAGCATGTTGGCGTCGAGCGCCTTGATGAAATCCTCGCGCCCCCAGTCGGACCAGACGCCCGGCGGCGGCCCGCCGGCATTGGTCACGAGGATGTCGACGTCGCCGGCGGCCGCCAGCACCTCGGCGCGGCCGTCCTCGGCGGTGATGTCTGCGGCGACGGTCGTGACGGTCACGCCGTGGGCGGCGCGGATCGCCTCGGCGGTCTCCGTCAGCGCCTCGGCCCCGCGGGCGTTCATCACCAGATCGACGCCTGCGGCGGCGAGCGCCTCGGCGCAGCCGCGCCCCAGCCCCTTGGACGAGGCGCAGACGAGCGCCTTCCTGCCGGCGATTCCGAGATCCATGTGCGTGCTCTCCCTGTTGCGTTCGCCGTGCGCCTTAGCACCGGGGCGCCCGGGCGGGAAGGCGCGTGGCCGCTCCGCGCCCGCGGGAGCCGCCTTCCCGTTGCCCCGCGCCCCCGCGGCGGCTATCGGAGGGCGACGCGAAGGCACGGGGACACCCCGGGAAACGGGGAGGCACGGGAAGGGCCGATGACGGGCGAGCCGACGACGCGACAGCCGAGCTATACCTGCCGGGTGCTGCCGGGCACGGCGATGCGGGCGGTGGCCGGCGTCAACCAGGGCGACGCCGTGGCCACGGCCGAGCCGCTCTGCCCGGGTGACGTCTATCGTCTCGATGCCGGGGCGGAGCCGCTCGACCTCGCCATCGCCGATGCGGGGGTGGCGGCGGGGGCCTCGGGCGGCGTGCCGGTGCTCTGCCCGGGCGCGGCGCATGCCGTGGCCGAGGGGAGCGCGGCCGGCCCACCCGGCGCCGCCCTGCGCCTGGCCGCGCGGCTCACCTTCCTCGCGCCCGACGGACATTCGCTGGACGTGATCCTGATCGAGGCGCAGCCACCCGACGGGGAGGCCGAGGCCCTGCTGTTCCCGCTCGGCCCGGTGGAGGCCGGCCTCGACTACGTTCTCGCCGGCGCGAGGATGGGCACGGCAGAGGAAGTGCGGCTGGCCGAGGTCGTGCCCTTCGCCTTCGCCGCCGGCACGCGCATCACCGCCGCCGACGGGCGCATGGTCGAGGTGGAGCGGCTCGCCCCCGGCGACCTCGTGCTCACCCGCGACGGCGGCAAGCGGCCCGTGCGCGCGGTGCTCCCGCGCACCGAGCGCGCGCTCGGCGCTCACGCGCCCGTCGTGATCCCGGCCGGCACGCTGGGCAACGCCGGCGACCTCATCCTGAGCCAGCACCAGCGGCTGCTCGTCTATCAGCGCGGGCCCGACCGGCTGACCGAGACCCCCGAACTGCTGGTGCGGGCGGGCGATCTCGTCGACGGCGAGACGGTGACGCTGCGGCGCGGCGGCTTCGTCGACTACGTGAGCCTTGCGCTCGACCGCCACGAGATGCTCTTCGCCGAGGGGGTGGCGGTGGAGAGTCTCGAGGTCAACGCCGCCACCCTGCCCCGCCTGCCAGAAGCGCAGGCGCAGGCGGTGGCCGGCCTCGACCACGCGCCCCACCATGGCACCGAGGCGGGCCGGGCGCTCGCCGCCGAGGCGCGGGCGCGGCTCTTCGGCGGCAAGGCGTGATCGCGCGAGAGGAGACAGGGATGCAGACCGACTTCGACTGGACGCGCGCGCAGTTCCACCTGCCCGAGGGCGTCACCTATCTCGACGGCAATTCGCTGGGCCCGCTGCCCCGGGCCGCGGCGGGGCGGGTCGCGCAGGCGGTGGAGGCCGAGTGGGGCGAGATGCTGATCGGCGGCTGGAACCGGGCGGGCTGGATGGCGCAGCCCGACCGGCTGGGCGACCGGATCGGCCGGCTGATCGGCGCCGAGCCCGGCCACGTCACGGTGGGCGACACGCTCTCGGTCAAGGTCTACCAGGCGCTCGCCGCGGCGCTCGCCCTGGCCCCGGAAGGTCGCAGGGTGGTGCTGTCGGATACCGGCAACTTCCCCACCGATCTCTACATGGCCGAGGGCCTCCTGCGCGCGCTGGGGCGCGGGCACGAGCTGGTCACGGTCGCCCCCGAGGAGGTGGAGGCGCGCATCGGCGATGATATCGCCGTGCTGATGCTCACCGAGGTCGACTATCGCACCGGCCGCCTGCACGACATGGCCGGGCTGACCGCCCGCGCCCATGCCGCCGGCGCGCTGACGGTCTGGGATCTCGCCCATTCCGCCGGCGCGATCGAGGTGGATCTTGCCGGGGCGGGGGCCGATTTCGCCGCCGGCTGCACCTACAAGTTCCTCAACGGCGGACCGGGCGCGCCCGCCTTCGTATACGTCGCGCCGCGCCACGCCGAAAGGGCGGAGGCGACCCTGCAGGGCTGGCTCGGCCATGCCGCGCCCTTCGCCTTCGAGCCGGGCTATCGCGCCGCGCCCGGCGTCGCGCGGATGCGCGTGGGCACGCCGCCCGCCCTGCAGATGGCCGCGCTCGAGGCCGCGCTCGACGTGTGGGAACGGGTCGACATGGCCGAACTGCGCGCGCGCTCCATCGCCCTGTCCGAGCGGTTCCTCGCCGGGGTCGAGGCCGCCTGCCCGCAGCTGGCGCTCGTCTCCCCCCGAGACCCCGCGTGCCGGGGCAGCCAGGTCTCGTTCCGCTTCGAAGAGGGCTATGCCGCGATGCAGGCGGCCATCGCGGGCGGGGTGGTGGGCGATTTCCGCGCGCCCGACATCATGCGCTTCGGCATCACGCCGCTCTACCTGTCGGAGGCGGACATCGACCGCGCCGTGGCGGTGCTGGCCGAGGTGATGGCGAGCGGCGCGTGGGACCGGCCCGAATTCCGCGCCCGCGCCGCCGTGACCTGACGGAGGCCCCCGCGGCGCAGGCCGCGAGTGGCGTCTGCGATCGGAAGCCTGAGGGCTGAACATGCCGCGTGGGCCGTGTCACGCAAAGCGTCGCCAGCGGGGTCAGGCGGCCGGGGCGTCCGGCGCCCGGCGCGACGGGCGCCGCGGGGCGGCCACCATCCCCATGCCCGCGACCGGCAGGCCGAGCGCGCCCGGCAGCGACACCGGCGCGAGCGAGCCCGGCGAGCCGTGGAACGTGGCGTGGCTTGTGGGCGAGGCCCGCGACCGTGCCCGTGCACTCGGTGACCGTCGCGGCTGCCAGACGACCTGTGCGCCGCGCCGTCCCGGTTCGGCAGACAGGGTGTCAGATATCCTCGCCCGCCATGAAGGTGGCCGCCGCCAGCCCGAGCTCGCGGCTGATGCGGGTGAACATCTCGTCGAAGGCGGCGAAGAGCGCCGCGTTCAACGCTTCGCCCTCCGGCGTCTCCGACAGCGCTGTATAAGCGGCCAGTTCGTCGTCGGAGAGCGGCTGATAGGCCATGCCGAGATAGGCGTAGACCCAGTCGCGCGTCTCGGCGCGGATCTGCTCCTCCTGGGCCCAGACATCGGCCAGCATCTGCTCCTCGGTGAGCTGCCCGTCGAAGGCGCCGCCCGCATCGAGACCCTGGTAGAAGGCCCAGTTGGAGTTGAGCGCGCCGACCACGTTCATCTCGACGAGATCGTTGGCCTCGACGAACGACCGCAACAGGTCGAATCGCGGATCGCCCGAAGCCTCGAGCTCGGCGGCGGCCTCTTCCGACGCCTCCTCGACGCCCGGATCGAGCAGCGCACGCCGGGCCGACAGCTCCAGCCCCACGATGCGCCGGCCCAGATCGCTCTCGAAGAACTGCAGCAGCGCGTCGATCGTGCCCGGCTCCAGCCGCGCGGCCATCCCCCGCTGCATCTCGCGGCGCATCCGGTCGGTGTCGTAGATGCGCGCCACCTGCGCGGTCCAGCGGGCGCCGCCCCGGCCCGGGAACATGTCGCGCGCAAGGTCGGCGCCGTAATCCAGCCCCTCGTCGCGCATGATGGGCATGAGCTCGTCGATCCCCAGCGCCTCGGCGAGGGGGGCGACCTGCTCGACCGTCACGGCGCCGCTCCCGTCCGGCGTCGGCTGACCGGTCTGGGCCGCAAGCGGCCCGGCGGCGAAGTGCGCGACGCCGGCGGCAACGGCGACGACGAGGGCTGCGAGCGTGCGGGCGCTGGTCATGACATCTCCTGCGGTTTCTCTCCGATTAAGCGTGCGGCGAGTGTTTTCCAAGGGTGCTGGCGCGACCCTCCGTCTCCGCCTGTCCGGTGCAGCGCGGCCGCTGCGCGGCAGGGGTTGCACCCGCCGGCCTGCCCCATTATGCAACCGCCACCCCGGCCACGGGGAGCGCGGAGGGGTGCCGGAGTGGTCGAACGGGGCGGTCTCGAAAACCGTTGTAGGGGCAACCCTACCGAGGGTTCGAATCCCTCTCCCTCCGCCACTATCACCCTTTCGAACCTGTTCAGGCCGCCCGTCCGCGGCGAATTTTCTTCTGTTTTCAAAGGGGTTTGCCCGATGAGTGCGAACTGCTGAGACGCGGGGCCGCGGCGATTTCCGTCTCTGAATGGCCTCTCGTCTCTGGTCGGGCGAACCGCTCCGATTTCGGTTCGGTCGGAAATTTCCTCGCCTTTACAATGGTCTGACTCTCAACGCCGCCAAAACTGCGCGCCTTGTTTCCATCGCTATCGAGCGAAACAGAGACCGAACATGCAGGAGGCGTATCCAATAGGTGCGCTGGCCGAATAGCGCGTAGCGATGGCGGTGTTGCCATGAGACCGATTGCTCTTGGCCATCAGATCCCGACAATGATCAGGTTTTCGTCTTCCCGGCTCGGCGCCGCGCCAAATCGCGGTAGAGCGCCTCACGGGTGATGCCGAGTTCCGCGGCCACCTCCTGCCAGCGGCCCCTTTCCGGCAGGCTTTGACCGTCGGCAAGCCACGCGTCGAGGCGGTCGGCCACGCGTGGCAGCGAACGGATTTCGGCCCTGAGACGCGCCGCCTGAACCGTGCGCGCCAGGTTTTGTGCCCAACGTTCGGCAAGGCCGGCGTCCGACTTCAGCCGCGTACGGAATACCTCGCGCGGGGCGG
Source organism: Rhodovulum sp. 12E13 (assembly GCF_003340565.1). GTDB lineage: Bacteria > Pseudomonadota > Alphaproteobacteria > Rhodobacterales > Rhodobacteraceae > HLUCCA09. Next base: position 106,278 of record NZ_QPLK01000015.1, read on the forward strand.
TGTCAGCAAACCGTGTTGGCGCGTGGAGCTGAGGCGAGCAGCGTCGTGAGGACGTTGAGGTAACTCGTGGCTCCGTTTTCTCGGGCGGCGTGCCATCGACCGTAGGCGGCGAGGTTCTTCG